>NZ_CP134400.1:2729361-4094041 GCF_002968285.2 Mycobacterium sp. ITM-2016-00318
TTGTCGGCGGCCATCACCAACCGCGCTCTCTCCATTCGGCGAGGTGCGGCCGCTCGGCGCCCAGTGTGGTGTCGTCGCCGTGACCCGGGTAGACAACCGTCGAGTCGCCGTAGACGTCGAAGACGCGGTCGCTGACATCGCCGAGAAGCTTCTCGAAATCGCCCTCCTGCCATGTCTTGCCGACCCCGCCGGGAAACAGGCAGTCGCCGGTGAACAGGTGGGTCGCGTCATCCGCCCCTTCGAGGGCCAGCGCGACCGAGCCCGGTGTGTGGCCCCGCAGGTGGATGACGGCGAAGGACAGCTCGCCGATCTTGATCGTGTCGCCGTGGGCCAGGAACCGGACCGGCTTCACCGGGAGCGGCTCTGAGTCGAGTTCGTGAGCCGCGGTGGGCGCGCCGGTGGCCTTCGCCACGGCGTCCAACGCCTGGATGTGGTCCCAGTGCTGGTGGCTGGTGACGATGAGCGACAGCTTGGGCGCGTACCGCTCGATCAGCTCGAGCAGGATCTCGGCGTCGTTCGCGGCGTCGATGAGTAGCGTTTCGCCGGTCCGGGAACACGTGATCAGGTAGGCGTTGTTGTCCATCTTGCCCACCGAGACCTTGACGATCGACGCGCCGTCGATCGTGCGGCGAGCGGCGCATCTGGGCTCGACGTGACCGGTGTAGTTGTCGTCGACGACTGTCATGGTGCTCACCGTATCGGCCTCGGCTAGGACTTGACTCAGGAGTTGTCGGTGGCGGCACATAGCATGGGGATCAACTATGTCTTCGGGAGGTTTAACGGGTGTCTGACCGCCTGGTTGTCAAGGGTGCGCGGGAGCACAACCTGCGAAGCATCGACCTCGATCTACCTCGCGATGCGCTGATCGTCTTCACCGGACTGTCCGGGTCGGGCAAGTCCTCGCTCGCGTTCGACACGATCTTTGCCGAGGGCCAGCGGCGGTATGTCGAATCCCTCTCGGCGTACGCCCGACAGTTCCTCGGCCAGATGGACAAGCCCGACGTCGACTTCATCGAGGGCCTGTCGCCCGCGGTGTCGATCGACCAGAAGTCCACCAACCGGAACCCGCGGTCGACGGTCGGCACCATCACCGAGGTCTACGACTATCTGCGTCTGCTGTACGCGCGCGCCGGGACGCCGCACTGCCCGGTATGCGGGGAGCGCATCGCCAGGCAGACCCCCCAGCAGATCGTCGATCAGGTGCTGGCCATGGACGAGGGCCTGCGGTTCCAGGTGCTCGCCCCGGTGGTGCGGACCCGAAAGGGCGAGTTCGTCGACCTCTTCGACAAGCTGAACTCCCAGGGCTACAGCAGGGTTCGGGTCGACGGCGTGGTGTATCCGCTGACCGAGCCGCCCACACTGAAGAAGCAGGAGAAACACGACATCGAAGTCGTCGTCGACCGCCTGACCGTCAAGGCGTCGGCCAAGCAGCGGCTGACCGACTCGGTGGAGACGGCACTCAACCTCGCCGACGGCATCGTCGTGTTGGAGTTCGTCGACCGCGAGGACGACCATCCGCACCGGGAGCAGCGCTTCTCCGAGAAGCTGGCCTGTCCCAACGGGCATCCGCTCGCCGTCGACGACCTGGAACCGCGGTCGTTCTCCTTCAACTCGCCCTACGGCGCCTGCCCCGAGTGCACCGGTCTGGGTATCCGCAAGGAGGTCGACCCCGACCTCGTGATCCCGGATCCGGATCTCACCCTGGCCGAAGGGGCCGTGGCGCCGTGGTCGATGGGCCAGACAGCCGATTACTTCACCCGCATGCTGTCGGGTCTGGGCGACCAGATCGGCTTCGACGTCGACACCCCATGGAAGAAGCTGCCTGCCAGGGCCCGCAAGGCGATTCTCGAGGGTTGCGACGAGCAGGTTCATGTGCGCTACAGGAATCGCTACGGCCGAACCCGTTCGTACTACGCCGATTTCGAGGGCGTGATGGCGTTCCTTCAGCGCCGGATGGAGCAGACCGACTCCGAGCAGATGAAGGAGCGCTACGAGGGTTTCATGCGCGATGTTCCGTGCCCGGAATGCGACGGCACCCGGTTGAAGCCCGAGATCCTGGCCGTGACGCTGTCGGCGGGCACCTACGGCCGCAAGTCGATCGCCGAGGTGGCAGAGCTCTCGATCGCCGATGCCGCGGACTTCCTGAACTCGCTGACGCTCGGGACGCGCGAGTCGGCGATCGCAGGCCAGGTGCTCAAGGAGATCCAGTCGAGACTCGGCTTCCTGCTCGACGTCGGTCTGGAGTATCTGTCGTTGTCACGCGCGGCTGCGACGCTGTCCGGTGGTGAGGCGCAACGTATTCGGCTCGCGACGCAGATCGGGTCGGGCCTCGTCGGTGTTCTCTACGTCCTCGACGAGCCGTCCATCGGCCTGCATCAGCGTGATAACCGCAGGCTGATCGAGACCCTGCTGCGGCTGAAGAACCTCGGCAACACGCTGATCGTCGTCGAGCACGACCTCGACACCATCGCACATGCGGACTGGGTGGTCGACATCGGCCCGCTCGCCGGGGAGCACGGCGGTCGAATCGTGCACAGTGGTCCGTATCAGGAACTCCTGAGCAATCGCGAATCCCTCACCGGCGCTTATCTTTCCGGCCGAGAAAACATCGAAGTACCTGCCATGCGGCGGCCCATCGACCGTAAACGACAGCTCACCGTGGTCGGTGCAAGGGAGCACAACCTGCGCGAGCTCGACGTGTCGTTCCCGCTCGGCGTGCTGACGTCGGTCACCGGAGTGTCGGGATCCGGCAAGTCGACTCTGGTCAACGACATCCTCGCAGCGGTGCTGGCCAACAAGCTCAACGGCGCCCGCAACGTTCCTGGCCGGCACACCCGCGTCAACGGTCTGGACCATGTCGACAAGTTGGTCAGGGTCGACCAATCGCCGATCGGTCGTACGCCGCGGTCCAACCCGGCGACCTACACCGGCGTCTTCGACAAGATCCGCTCGCTGTTCGCCGCCACCACGGAGGCCAAGGTGCGCGGTTACCAGCCGGGCCGGTTCTCGTTCAACGTCAAGGGCGGCCGGTGCGAGGCGTGCTCTGGCGACGGCACGATCAAGATCGAGATGAATTTCCTCCCCGATGTGTACGTGCCGTGCGAGGTGTGCAACGGCGCCAGGTACAACAGGGAAACCCTCGAAGTGCACTACAAGGGCAAGACCGTCTCGGAGGTGCTCGACCTGTCGATCGAGGACGCGGCCGAGTTCTTCGCTCCGATCAGCTCGATACACCGGTATCTCAAGACGCTGGTCGACGTGGGGCTGGGCTACGTGCGGCTGGGCCAGCCTGCGCCGACGCTTTCGGGCGGTGAGGCGCAGCGCGTCAAGCTCGCGGCAGAGCTGCAGAAGCGTTCGACGGGTCGGACGGTCTACATCCTCGACGAGCCGACCACCGGCCTGCATTTCGAGGACATCCGCAAGCTGCTCGACGTGCTCAACGGGCTCGTCGACAAGGGCAATACGGTCATCGTCATCGAACACAATCTCGACGTCATCAAGACGTCCGACTGGATCATCGACCTCGGCCCCGAGGGCGGATCGGGAGGCGGAATCGTCGTCGCCGAGGGTTCGCCAGAGGAGGTCGCCGCAGTCACGGAAAGCTACACCGGCAAATTCCTCTCCGAGGTGCTGGACGCGGTACCTGCCAAGACCACCTCGACGAGGCGTCGCAGGAAGGTCAGCGCGTAAGTTATATTCTCCCTATCTGAGAATGCCATTACCGCACGACACAGTAGGGAGACCATGTGAAAACGGTGGTGATCGGCGCATCGAGCGGGCTCGGGCGCTGCATTGGGGTCGGGCTGGCCGAGCGTGGCCATCGAGTGGCGCTGCTCGCCCGTCGACGTGAACGCATCGAGAAGGCGGCCGCGGAGGCAGGCGCGGACGCAGTCGCCGTCGAATGCGACGTGACCGACGAGGCGTCGGTGCGCTCGGCCATCAGAGAAGCAGCCGACGCCCTCGGCGGCATCGACAACATCGTCTACACCCCGGCGATCGGGTCGGTCGTGCGCCTTGTGGACACGGACGCCGAAACGTGGAGCCGCGTGTTCGCCACCAACGTCACGGGCGCCGCCATCGCGACGGCGGCGGCCATTCCGTTCCTGACGGAGTCGGCGGGCAAGGTGGTGTACCTGTCGTCGGACGCAGGCACCTACGGACCACCGTGGCCGGGGCTTGCCGCATACGGCGTCAGCAAGGCTGCCCTGGAACGGCTGATCGAGGCCTGGCGCGCCGAGCACCCGGGCGTCGGGTTCACGAGCCTCATCGTCGGCGAGTGCGCGGGCGGCGACGGCGATTCGGCGACGGGCTTCAGTACCGGCTGGGACCGGGAGCTCGCCGGGGAGTTCTATCCACAGTGGATCTCGCGCGGTTGCATGCCGGGGCAGCTCATGCCCGTCGAGGACCTTGTCGAGGTGGTTCACACCATCCTGCAGACCAAGTCGGCGACGTCGATGCCCGTCGTCGTCGCACGCGGCGCACCGTAGACCGCCTAATAGCCGACAGACGGCAGCCACGCCCCACGCGGATCGGTGTAGGCGCCGATGCTCATCAGCGTCGACTGCTGCACCAACTGCAATCCCGCGTTCAGGCACCACCTCATCAGCGCGGTGTTGCGTGACGGCACCAGAAAACCAAGGCCGACGATGGTTTCGGCCGCACCCAGCAGAGCGATTATGTCCCCGTCGGTCTCACCGACCGCGTGGAATAGATAGCCGTAGCCGGTCGCGTATCCGCTGATCGCGCCGCCACGTTCGACGACTCGTGCGGTGCCGGCGCCGATCCACTCAGTCAACTCGCCGTGACGATCGTGGCCGTGTACTCGCCGACATAACTCGTCGCAGCTTCCCACGTCGTTAGGGGTGGCGGTGCGGACGTCGCCCTCCGTCCTGCCTGGAGTCCTCATGTCGCCCTGGAACACCGACAGCGGTTCACGAACGGCGAACCCCAGCTTGGCATATAGAGAAAACGACCGGTAGTTGTAAGCGGTCTGGACGAGGCGAACACCGCGGGCGTCGCGCTGGGCGGAGCGCTGGAGAAGGCGTTGCATCAACTCCCTGCCGACGCCGCCCTGGACGGAAGGGTGGACGCTGACCGGACCGATGCCGATGATTTGGCCGCGCTCGTCTTGGAAGGCGCTCCCGACGACACCGCCGTCTCGCTCGGCCACCATGCCGAAGATGCCGTCGGTTCCCAGCATCGACTCCATCATCATGGCCGTGAATTCCGGTGACTGGGGCTCGATGGGAAACGCGTGGTGGGCGGCGAGCGACTCGAAGGCGGCGTACATGGCGCGTGCACAAGCATCGGCGTCGATCGGCGTTGCCTGGCGAATCACGGTGCCGGTCATCAGCTCATCGTCGCCCTCGACAGCGGTGAAGGGAAGCGCGGGCTGATCCGCACCCCGTCGAGCCAGTCGGTCAGCGCATCAGCCTGGTGTGTCAGTGCCGCGCGGCCGTCTCGCCCGACATCGTCGAGCAGTCTCAATTCGACGCGTCCGTCGGCGTCCTGCACCCAGCCACCGACCACCATCCCGTTCCACCAGGCTGTGGGCCCGGCGTTGCCGTTCGTGTCGAACACGTGGCTGCGGTGCTCACCGAGATACCAGCCTCGGTCGAACCATCCCATGGTCGTCGGGTCGAGGCCGGGCAGCAGCGCGCCCCAGGGGTCAGGTGCGGGTTCCTCATCGAGATCGTCGGGTAGCGCGAAGCCCGGCGTTCCGCCCAGATCCACCTCAACCGCGTCGATATCGCGCAGAGCTTGCCGCGCCCACGTCAACGTGTTGCCGAACCACCACTTGATGTCGGTGACGGTGGCCGGTCCGAAGGTGCGCAAATATCTCGAGACCAGTTGTGCACGTGCCGCTTCCAGCGTGATGTCATCACGACGCTCGGCGAGCCAGTCCGCGGCGGCCGCCCAGCGGGGCCGCGATGTCGTCCACGTCCCTTCATTGGGGCCGCGGACGATCTCGCCGCGGGCACTCAGCACGGTGAGCACTCGCGGCGAAAGCGGAGTGTTTCCGCCCCAAAGCTTTCCGGGTGCCGGATCGTAGGTGCCCGCCAGCTCGTGGAGTGCCGCGCGCAACTCTTTGGCGCTGGTCGGGCCGTTCTCGGCGAGGTGCCGCAACACCGCCTGACACGCGCTCTCCAACCACCGCTCACCGTCGCCGGCGATACCGGCCTTCTGCGCATCGGCGATGAGCCTCCGGCGTTCGTTTTCGGCGACCCGGTCGCTGGCGGCCGCCTGAACGTGCGGTAGGTAGGCGGCGCCGACCACCCACAGCGTGCGCCGCATCGCGAGGTGCTTGACGGCGCTGCGGCGCTCGTATAGCGCGGCGTCCAGGTCCGGCACCGCGAAGCCCGGCAGCCGGGCCCACAGCGACAGGTACGGGGTGGCTGGGTCGGTGGCATGCAAACCCACCAGGTCGCTGACCACGTCGTCAAGCTCGGTGGCGGGTGCAGCCAGAAACTGCCGCCGCGCCAGCCGGGCCCGCCGCTCGGCGTCAGAGAAAGACCGCATCGGTTGGACACCGTACCCACGCGGCCCGACGAAGTTTGGGATCGGTAGGGATCCGGCCCGTCTTGACTACGTCACGACGCCGCCGACACGGCGGCGCACGAACGAAGGGACTACGACGATGAACCGAGTTGTCGTTGGCGCGCTGGGACTGCTCGCAGGCGCCGCGCTGATGGTGGGTTGCTCGAACGACAAGGGTGGGTCGGAGCCGACCGCGGCCGCCGCAGGAACCCAGGCCGGCGCGGGCGGAGCCACCGACGTCAAGGTTGACGGGGGCGATCTCGCAGGGCTGGACAAGAATTCCGTGACCTGCGTGAAGCAGGCCGGCAAGATCACCGTCGCCAGTAGTGCGATCGGCGGTCAGCAGGGACTTGGCATCGTGATGACCGACGCCGACACGCCGACCGTGGAGTCGTTGGGCATGGTGGTGGACGGCAACGCCCTCGCCGTCAGCAACATGGGCGGCATGAAATCGGGCTCGGCCGAGGTCAAGGTGGATGGCGACACTTACACCATCAAGGGTGAAGCCACCGGCGCCGACATGAAGAATCCGATGGCCGGCATGATCACCAAGCCGTTCACCGTCACGGTGACCTGCAAATAACCGGAATCAGCGGAGCGGCGGGCGTGCATTGCGCGCCCGCCGCTTCCTAAGATTGCGCCATGAGCACTGCAGAGCTCCAGCGGGCTCGCAGCTTGATCTTCGCCGCACAGGAAGAGACGGCGAAGGATCTGCTGATCTCTTTGGGCGAGGACATCGAGGACGGCGAGCGGGACGACATCCTTCTCGAACTCTTCGCCCTGCTCGGTGAGCTCTACCTCGTCCGCACCGCCTACGACGGCACCGAGGAGTGTATTCGCCGCATCGACGACTGCCTTGCCGTCTACCGATCGATTGGGGCGGGCACCGATCCCCAAGCGGCCGCGCGGGTGACGATGTCGGACACCGAGATCGACCGCATGGTGTGTCGGTATACGCGCCGCGCCCAGTTCTTACGGACTGGGCTCGCGGCCGCCGCCCACGGTGACCACGAGGGAGCGGAACTCGCCCTGTTCGTCCTGTGCAACGACGAATCGGGCGGGGCGCACCCCGACCTGGCCGACGAGCACCGATTCCTGATCACGTACGCGCAGATTCTCTGTGCGGGCGCGCTGTGCGACGACGATCTCCATGTTCAATCGGTTCCGTTGTGGGAGAGAGTGATCGAGGCGATCGATCGACCCGGCGCGGGCAGCGAGTCCGACGACCATCTGCTCGTTGCGGGCGCCACCGGCTACGGCAGGTTCTGCATCGAGACCGGCAGGTTGTCCGAAGCGGAGCCGTGGCTGCGCAGAGCAGGCGCGCGAGCGGAATCCCGGGGCTGGGCGTTGGCGAAGGCGAGAACGCAACTCGAGCGCGGAACTGCCGCGTGGGCGTCGGGCGACGTCGGGCAGACCCAGACCCTGGTTCACGAGGCGTATCCCGCCATCGCCGAGGGCTATCGTGCCCACGACGTGTCCAGAAGCTGGCTGTACTTCGGCCTGATCGCCATGTCGTTGAACAAGCTCGACGATGCCGACGAGCGTTTCGGCTACGCCGAGAGGCATTGGCGCGAGGTGGAGAAGCCGCTGCACATCCACCGGATCCTGCTGCAGCGCAGTTGGGTCGACATATTGCGGAACCGCTTCGATGCGGCGACCGAGAAAGCCGCGCAGGCAAGGGAACTCCTAGACTCGTGGCCGCGCCACAGCTGGCTGCAGTACGCCAGGCTCGACGACCACATCGGCAGCATCCTGCGCGCGCAGGCGCTGGCCGAGCCCGCTGATGCCGCACGCAAACTCGAGCAGGCCGCCGAGCTGAAGGTGCCCGCAGCGCTCGCGGTGGACTCGGTACGGCACGCGATCGTCGACGCCGATGCCCGAATGCGGTGGGCCACTCTGGTGTCGGCGCGGATTCTCGCGGGCGCCTTCGCCGTGGCCTACGAGTGGGGTAACACCGGTCTGCTCAGCGAGCTCGTCGAGTACCACTGCGCGCGCGGTGCTTTCAGCACCGAACCGACCGACAGCGTCGCCGTCGACTGGATGGGCGCGGCCACCGCAGCGGTACCCGTAGAGGCAGATGACGAGTACGCGCTGGTTGCCGCGGGTTCGCCGGCGGCCTCGCTCACCGGAGGGCTGACCCGGCTCGGACCACTGCCGCCGCTGCGCATGGATCCCGATATGCCACCGATCATGAGCCGTTACCGCCAGTTGGCGCAGCAGCGGTACGGCCGTGAGATCACCTCGGGAGAGGTCGCTTGGTCGACGTGGCCGTGAGCGGCGCTCCGGGGCAGACCTTGGTCCTACGGTTCGCCGACGTCGGCGTCGCCACCTACGCCAGCCTTCGCGTCCTCGGTGCACCGTCGCGCACGGTCACCTGGGTGGTCGATGAGCCGACGCTGGTCACAGCGTTGGAGCAGCTGGCGCGGGCGCTACCGGACCCGCACGGCGCCGAAACCCAACGCGAGGCCGTCGAACGCGCCATCGCCACAGGGCCTTTCGCGTCACAGGGCGGCGAGTCGGAGATCGCGCGCCTGCTGGGCTCTCAACTCATCGCGGCAGCCGCATGGCAGCTGCTGAACGATTGCGCCGCATCGCCTCGCGCGGCTCTGTTCATCTCGCCCAGCGCGCGGCTGGCAAGGGTGCCGTGGTCCGCCTTGGCGATGCCAGGCGACGACGGTTTCCGGCTCATCGAACTCGTCGATGTGCTGATGGCTGCACCGCCCAACATCGTGAACGCGTCGCGGTATGCCGTCGACTGGCAGACCAGGAAGGACGAACCGCCGCTGCTGGTGCTCGATCCGCGCGTGCCCGGACAGCGGCCCGATTCCCCGCTGGGATCGGTTCTGGGCCGACCGTCGCCGGAGACGCCGTTGGCGCGCCATTTCGGCGAGTTGATGAAGCGTCGAGCCGTACTGCCCGGGGTGGCAACCGCTGTCGAGTTGTTCCGGCGCAGTGATGCAGGCCGGGGGTGGCTGGCCGGCCAGCTCGCGCTCTCACCGAGCAGACTGCTCTATGTGGGACATGCGACTGCCGCGGACGGCGATGTGGGCCATGCGGACCGCGCGGCGCTGCACCTCGCAGACGAGCGGCCACTGACAGCGGCGGATCTGATGTCGGCCCGGCTGCCGTTTCCGCCTCGAGTCGCGCTCCTGGCGTGCGCGTCTGGTGGCGACTATCAGTTCGACGAGGCGACGGGGCTTGTCGCCGCCTTCATTCTGGGCGGTGCGCAGCTGGTGACGGCCACGCTGTGGTCGCTTCCCACTGCCGCCGGCTACCGGCACTTCGCCCCGGATTCCGTTGACTTCAGCGCTGATCCGATGGCCGATGCGATCGTGGCGGTCGACACCGCCCACGAAAACCCCGACGCGGGTGGCGCAGTCAACCGTTGGCAACGCGCGCAGATGCGGAGGTGGCGCGATGGGGATGTGACCGCGAGCCCGCTGTATTGGGCCGCGCTGGTCACATTCGCCGTCGGCGGGGCCCGGTGACGGTCAGGCGGGCGGCACAGACACCGCGACCTCGGTCTCGTCCTCCGGCCGGAAAAACGTGTCGATGACACTGCCCGGTGCGACCTTCGTCATCGAAGACGCTGGTATCAAGGCGGTTTCGTGGACGGCGAACTGACCGCCGCCCGGCCTGCGAACCATCAGGTCGAGCTCGACCTCGCGGTAGTCCTCCAGGCGTTCACCGGTTGCACGCATACCGGTGATGACGCTGTGGGAGCGGATTCCGTGCCGGATCAGCCCCAGCTGGTGGCCGGTGAGCAGTCCCTTGTCGACGAGCATCTGATCGAAGGCGGCACGGACCGCCATCATGTCGTCGGCCAGCGAAAGGCGTTCTCGGGCAGCGGGGTCGAAAGCGACGAGCAGGACGGCGCCGGGACGCAGCGTCGAGGTGATGGTGTCGTCTCGGAGCCGGCCGGCGAATCGCAGCCCCGTCACGCTCTCGACCTCGATCGTGGCCGCGTCAGTGATCGTGGATACGACGCCGACGCCGACGCCGACGCCGGTGGCGGTAGCGGGGTGTTTCGCCGATGCGCGGGAACGGGTGAGAAGAAGGGTCGTGGAGATGCCGACTCCGATAACGGCAAGCACGGTGGGCAACATCGCATGAGGCATGCATCTAGGTTCGGCCGGCGGCTCGGCTACCGAACCCAACTTTCCGGCTAGGTGATATTCACCCCCGCTCCTATCCTCTAGGAATGACCACGGGTGCTGCAGCAGGCACGGCGATCGCGGTGGCGCGGCCGCGTCAAGCCGTGATCGACGCAGCCTGGCGGGCGATCGGCCAGGGCGTCGAGGTGCTCAGCGGTGACGACGGCGGTCCGTTGCGCAGGAGCGTCAAGCGGATCATCGACCCCCTTGTGCTGCGGTTGCGCTCGAATACGCAGTACTCGGCGCCGTTCGTCGACGCCGTCGTGGCATCGGCGATGCACGAACTGATCGTCGGCAACGCGGCCGCGCTGCGGGACGCAGCAGCGTGGTTCGAGGTGCTCAAGCGTGAACGCCGCAGGCTGCGCATCACGGCTGGCAACGCGCAGGAACTGTACTTTCCCGTCTGCTTCGAACTCGCCGTTACCAAAGGGTCGCCGTCAGGCGCCGATGACGAAGCGGCAGCGGTGCTGCGTGACATTCACGCCGACCGTGATCGCACCGGTGTCGAGGTGCTCAACCGCTTCGTCGCAGACGAGCAGGTCGTCGCGAAACTGTCAGAGCAGCTTCGACACAGCTGGCGAGACGTGCGGGCAGGCGGCGAGATCACCGGCCCGTTCCTCGCGGGGCTGTCCACGGTGCTGGGGTCGGCGCAGGGCCATTCCGAGAAAGTGGCACGGCAACGGGTGTGGTCGGCGCTGATCGCCGACGCAACGCCGTACAACCTCGGCGCAAAGGCTCATGATGCGAAAGCAGACCTACCGTGGTCGATCGTATCGCTTGGGTTGAGTTCGGTTGAGCCGCAACAACCTCCGGCGGTCGTAGGTGGATCAGCCTCTGACCGGCCGCTGAATCGTTCGGTCGTCGACCGCGTTCGTGGCACGCTGCGGCGCGCCCTCGATCGCGATGAATTGCCTGACGTCCCACTGCTGTGCGCGGAAGAGGTCGACAGGTCCTGCGCGCCATGGGGGCTGCTTGCCGAGGACAATCAGGCCACGCTGATAGCCGGAATCGAGATCGCGGTCGATCTCGCGCCACTGACCGACGCGGTGCCGCGCTATCAGCTGTCCTGCCTGATTCAGGCGCGGCTGCGCAAAGAGGCCTACGTCATGCATGCGCGCCGGTATCTGGTGGAGGGCGGCCCGATTCACCCCCGCCAACAGCAGGTGAACGACGATCTCTCCGAGTTCGCGCGTCCGTATCTGAGTCGGTTGTGGGCCCGACTGCACGGCCGCGACGTCTGGCAGGAGCCGTGCGCCGACGTCGACGACGTTCGGTCGCTGCTCGAGGGGGTTGCACGATCGGTGAGCCTCGACCACCGTCAGCGGATCAAGGCGATGTTGCAGGAGGCCGGATGAAACTCGTCGCCGAATCCGGTTTGTGGAGCACCGGCCCGCAGTCGACACCGACTCCGCTTGTCGCGGTGCTGGAAGTCAGCGGCGCCGTGCTGTCGTGGACGATCGACGACGCTGCGGTTGCTCCGACCATCACGTTCACTGACGTGTCCCGCGCCGACTGGCTGTGGCGCCTGCTCGGCGAATCCGGCCACAGCGCGGTCGCGGCAGCGATGAACGGACGCCTACCCGACAATGCCCAGACGATCGACGTGAACGGCGTCGCCGTGCTGCCCGGATCGGTGGACCAGCTGCGGCGGTTGGCACTCGGTCACTGGATGCGGCGCTGGTGGCCTGCCAGCCATCGCGACGGTATCGCTGCCCTCAACGGCGCCCTGCTCGACGCCGAGATCGCGCTCCTGACATCGGGTGCGCAGGACTTCTTCGGCGATGACACCTTCGACTCGGACATGGCTGGGCTTCTCGCTGGCCATTCGGCAGCCTTGAATGAACTTGTCAGGGTGGGGGATCCGCGCGTCGTCGACTTGGTGCGTTCCGCGAGCGAGCTGACCGACGACGTCGGCATCGTCCTCGCCGAGCCGGTCGCCACTGCACCGCAGCGCGACGATTACGCCCTCGCGGCGGGCGCCGATCGGGATCGGCGAGCCACCGAAGCCATTGCGCGAGGGACCACCTCGGTGGCGTGGGCGGGCGTTCCGCCTGCGATATTCGACGCCGCGGAGAACACGGTCGACTGGCACGTCGAGGCGGCGGCACCCGGTGTCGATGCCGTTGTCGCGGTGGAGTTGTTGGGGTCCGGCTCACCCGCGGGTATCGCCGCGCGGCTGCGAGCAGGCGATCTGCGCGGCGAGGGTGTCCTCGATTACCGCGGGCACGCCCGCTTCCCGCTGCTCGACGCGCAGCAGCAACCGGTGACGGAATCAGCGGCCTGGAACCACGATTGGCAGTTTCCCAGGCTGACGGTCGGTGTCGACGTCGATGAATCGGCGCAGACGCGCGGCCGGGTTCGCGACTTCGCGCGGGTCCGCTTGGCTGCTCCTGCCGGCGATGCCTTTCTCGCCGAGATACTGGCCGCCGAATCGGATTATTAGGACTTCTCGTCGTCTGAGCGCATCGATTTGCGGATCTGTTCCAGCCGTTCCGCTGCCGCGCGTTGACGCTCCTCGTACTGCTCTTCCACTGAGCGGCCCTCTGGAGTTTCGGCAGCGAGTTCGGTCGCGCCGATCGCAGTTCCGTACCGCGTCTCGATCTTCTCGCGGACCGATTCGAAGGTCGGAATCCCGTCAGGCGTGTACCCGG
Organism: Mycobacterium sp. ITM-2016-00318; assembly: GCF_002968285.2. Taxonomy (NCBI): domain Bacteria; kingdom Bacillati; phylum Actinomycetota; class Actinomycetes; order Mycobacteriales; family Mycobacteriaceae; genus Mycobacterium; species Mycobacterium sp. ITM-2016-00318. The sequence continues at coordinate 2,742,704 of NZ_CP134400.1, forward strand.
TATCGGCGGCCTCCGCGGGCGGCGGGGCGGGTGGTGGAGGCTCGAGCGCTTCGGAGGTGGCTTCTTCCGGCTCGGGCGTTGGCTCGTCAGCGGTCGGATCGCCGGACATGAAGTCACAGTACTCGGAATGTGGTTCAGCTTTGTCGGAACCACCGCTGGTCGGATCCGGCGGTGGGACACTGCGGTCATGGCGCGGATGCCGGATACGCACTACGCAACAGGCCCCACAGGCAAGATCGCCTACCAGGTCATCGGAGATGAACCCATCGACCTTGTGATCGTGCCCGGCTGGATATCCCATATCGACAAGCAATGGGACGACGCATCGTGGCGAGGGTTCATCGAGGAACTCGCTTCGTTCGCTCGTGTGGTTGTCTACGACAAGCCCGGTACCGGTCTGTCGGATCCCGTTGACGGTGTACCGACGGTGGAGAACCGGGCCGACGACTTGCGCGCAGTGATCGACGCGGCCGGCTGCGAACGACCGGCCCTGTTCGGGTTTTCCGAGGGCGGCCTCATCAGCACGTTGTTCACCGCGTCCTTTCCTGAGCGAGTCAGCGCCCTTGTCCTTTATGGAACCGGTGCTGGCGGAACCCCGGACAATCTGGACATGTCGACACAAGTGCGGGCTTTCGAATTGATCGCCAAACTTCGATCGACAGTCGAACACTGGGGCGAGGGCCTGACGATTGATTGGGCGGCGCCCAGCAAGAAGGGCGACGCCGAGGAGCGTCGGAGGATGGCGGCTTTCGAGCGTGCCGCGATGAGCCCCAAGATGGCACTGATCACCTGGCAGGCGGTCCTGCGCCAGCTCGACATGGCGGATGTATATGCCAACGTGCGAGTTCCGACTCTGGTTCTACATCGCAAAGACGACATGATTCCCGTCGAACTCGGGCGGGCGTTGGCCGCGAGGATCTCAGGGGCTCGCCTGGTCGAGCTTGAGGGGATCGACCACATTCCGTGGTATGGCGACTACAAGTCGATCACCGGCGAAATCGAGGAGTTTCTCACCGGCCAGCGTCACCAACATCTGCCGGATCGGGTACTGGCCACGGTGCTGTTCACCGACATCGTCGAATCCACCCGACGCGCGGCCGAGCTAGGTGATCACCGCTGGCGCGAACTACTTCAACGCCATGACGAGATAGCACGCGTCGAAATCGCTTCCTATCAGGGCCGTTTCGTCAAGCAGACAGGCGATGGTCTGCTTGCGACCTTCGACGGTCCAACCAGAGCTGTCCTCTGCGCGACGGCACTCTCCGAGCGCATGCCACAGATCGGTCTCGATATTCGTGGCGGTCTGCACACAGGTGAGTGCATACGTCGAGGCGATGACATCGGCGGTATTGCGGTTCACATCGCGGCCCGGATCGCAGCAAAGGCCTGTGCAAAGGAAGTGCTCGTGTCGAACACCGTGAAAGACCTGGTCTACGGCTCCGGAATCACCTTCGAGGATCGGGGCGCACACAACTTGAAGGGCGTCCCCGGGGTATGGCAGTTGCACGAACCGACCGGTTACCACGATCCGGTTGAGAACGCGCTTGCCGCGGCGGAACAGTACTAGCGCCACCTACTCGCGGCTGTCTGTTCGAACGAGGGGGCTGACCGGCGTGGGCGGGAGCGGGGTGGGCGGCACATCGGGTGTTCCGATCTGGCCGGCCAGCCTGGGCAGGGCGGCGGCGAATGCGTGCGAGGCGAACGGCCAGTCGTGTCTGCCCGGCCGACTGTGAGTCGGCTACTACCGGGGTTTGGCCAGTGGAAAAGGCAGCGTCTCACGGATGCTGCGGCCGGTGATCAACATGACCACCCGGTCCACACCCATGCCCAGTCCGCCGGTCGGCGGCATCGCATACTCCATGGCCTGCAGGAAATCCTCGTCGAGCTCCATCGCCTCCGGATCGCCGCCCGCCGCAAGCAGCGACTGCTCCTGCAGGCGCCTGCGCTGTTCGACCGGGTCGGTGAGTTCGCTGTAGGCGGTGCCCAGCTCGACTCCCCACGCCACGAGATCCCAGCGCTCGGCGACCCCGGGAATGCTGCGGTGCGGCCGGGTCAGCGGCGACACCGACGTCGGGAAGTCCTTGTAGAACGTCGGCTCCTCGGTTCGGTCCTCGACCAGGCGCTCATAGAGCTCGAGGACGACCGCGCCGGCGTCCCAGTGGTTGAGGTACGGGATGTCGGCGGCGTCGCACAGCCTGCGCAAGGTAATCAGGTCGGTTTCCGGCCCGATCTCCTCGCCGAGCGCCTCGGACACGGCGCCGTGCACCGTCTTGACCGTCCATTGACCGGAAATGTCAATCTTTTCGAGCGTGCCGTCGTCGCCGGGCCTCAGAAAAACGTGTTCACCGTTGGCGGCGAGCGCGGCGTTCTGGATCAGTTCACGGCAGCCGTCGATCCACACGTTGTAGTCGGCGTGTGCCTGATACGCCTCCAGCAGCGTGAATTCGGGATTGTGGCTGAAGTCAACGCCTTCGTTGCGGAACGCGCGGCCGAGTTCGAAGACTCTTTCGACGCCGCCGACGCACAACCGCTTGAGGTACAGCTCCGGTGCGATGCGCAGATAGAGATCGAGATCGTAGGCGTTGATGTGGGTGAGGAACGGGCGTGCGTTGGCGCCACCGTGAATCTGCTGCAGTATCGGGGTCTCGACCTCGAGAAACCCCTTTCCGACCAATGTTTCGCGGATGGCGTGCAGCACGCCGCTGCGCGCTCGGATGAGTTCACGGGCTTCGCTGTTGATCGCCAGGTCGACGTAGCGGGCGCGTACCCGGGCTTCCTGGTCGGTCAGGCCCTTCCACTTGTCGGGGAGTGGGCGCAGGCACTTGCCGATCAGCCGCCAGCTGCCAACGATCAACGACCGGATGCCCGACCGGCTGTTGCCCATCGCGCCGGTCACCTCGATAAGGTCGCCGAGGTCGATCGCACCGGTGAAGTCCGCGGTGGTCCCGCTATTCAGTTCCGAGTTGTCAAGCAGCAGTTGAACTTCACCTGACCAGTCGCGCAGCTGCGCGAACAGCACACCGCCGTAGTCGCGAATTCGGAGCACCCGGCCCGCCACGGTCAACCCGGTGCCGTCGGCGGTCTCGATCGCCTGGTCGACCGTGTGACTCGGTGCCTGTCCGACGGGATAGGCGTCCACGCCACTGGCTTGCAAATCCTTGAGCTTGGCCATCCGGACGCGCACCTGTTCGGGCAGCCGGGGCGCGTCGCCGTTCTCCGGCAGGTCGGCCCGCAGTCCGGCCAGGTCGGGCGCGCTGCCGTCGTGATGCAGCAGACCCGTGGCGACGAGGCGCTGCGGAGCGGCAATGTGCTGTCCGGTGTGTTGTTCGTTGCGGCGTGAAAACGGAAGAACCAGAAAGCCTTCTGCGATCACCGATGCGACGCCGACCCGCGGGACCAGCCGGGCGTCCTCATAGCAGGCGTAGCGCGGCACCCATTCGGGCTTGTACTTCATGTTCGAGCGGTACAGCGTCTCCAGCTGCCACCAGCGGGAGAAGAAAACCAGCAGCCCCCGCCACAGCCGCGCGACCGGACCTGCGCCGAGCTGCGCGCCGTGCTCGAACGCCGACCGGAACATCGCGAAGTTGAGCGAGACCCGGCTGACGCCGATGCCCTCTGCCTGCTGCAGCAGCTCGGTGACCATGAATTCGATTGTGCCGTTTGGTGATTGCGGTGACCGTCGCATCAAGTCGAGCGAGACACCGTTGTTGCCCCACGGCACCAGCGACAGCATCGCGACAACGGTCTCGTGCTGCAGCGCCTCGATCAGCAGGCAGTCGCCGTCGGCCGGATCGCCGAGCCTGCCCAGCGCCATCGAGAAGCCGCGCTCGCTCTCGGTGTCGCGCCAGGCGTCGGCCCGTTTCACGACGGCGGCCATCTCGTCGGGGGAGATGTCGCGGTGTCGCCGCATTCGCACCGTGAGCCCGCCACGGCGCGCGCGAGTCACGGCCTGGCGGACCGCGCGCATGTCGGGGCCCGACAGCCGGAAACCGTCGGGGTGCAGGATCGCCTCGTCGCCGAGTTGCAGCGCGTTGAGTCCTGCTTCGCGAAACGATTGCGCCGCAGCCGAGCTGGCGCCCATCACGCCCGGCGCCCAGCCGTACTCCTGGCACAGTCGCAGCCACGCCTCGATCGCCTGCGGCCACGACTTCGGATCGCCGACCGGGTCGCCGCTGGCGAGGCATACTCCGACCTCGACGCGGTAGGTGATCGCCGCTCGTCCGTTCGGCGCGAACACCGCAGCCTTGTCCCGTCTCGTCGCGAAGTAGCCGAGCGAGTCGTTCTTCCCGTACAGCTTGAGCAGCCCGCGGATCGCCGATTCGTCCTCGCCGGTGAGTGCATTCTCGGAGCGCTGCGACCGGAACAGCACGATCGCGGCGGCCATCAGCGCCAGAGCGCCGAACAAGCCGAGAACTGCGTTGACGAGCACGTGCGGGTGCTGGCCGTCGAAGGCGTTGGAGTCGACGCCTGCGAAGGCTGCGACGCGGTTGACGGCGTAGGCCAGCCGGTAGTCGCGCTCCAGCGAGCCGGGAAAGAGTTCGAGCAGACCCCAGCCCACCAAAATTCCGATCGCCAGCCCGGCGATCAGCGTGAGCGCCGCCTTGAACAGCGCACCGCGGCGCACCTTCGCCCAGAACTCCTTGCGGGCTAGGATCAGGAAGACGACCGCCGCGATATGGAAGGCGAGGCCGATCATCTCGCCGGTCTCCTGCATCCACGTCTCGCCCCTTGCGACGATGTCGTAGACGTTCCAGACGATCGACGCGGCCATGTAGAGGACGAGGATCAACCAGGCGAGGCGTTTGCGGGCCGCCAGCGCAGCGGCCAGCAGCGCCAGCACGAAGGCCCACGCGAAACTCGTGTCGGGGAAGTTGAAGATGTAGTCGTTGACGAACTCGCGAGGTTCCTTGATGAGCCATCGGATGCCCGGTGAGACGCTCGCCAGAAGTGACAGCGTGGCGATGACGCCGACCGTCCAGCCTGCGGCCGCCGGCACCCAGGAATAGTGGGATCTGGGTCGGACCAGCGGCGGGCTAGTGAGGGTCATAGGCCGCGAGGATATTCGCTCATCCGCAGAAATGGGTGTGACGCGACGCGGGAGGCATCAGAAGCAGGCGTTACCAGACCGGGCCGGTGTATTTCTCGCCGGGACCCTGGCCGGGGTCGTCGGGAGCGGCGCTGGACTCGCGGAATGCCAGTTGCAGGCTCTTCAATCCGTCGCGCACCGGGCCTGCATGCGGGCCGAGGTACTCCGCCGATGCCGAGACCAGGCCGGCCAGTGCGGTGATCAGCCTGCGCGCCTCGTCGAGGTCGCGCTTGGGGCTGTCATCGGGGTCCTCCGACGAGAGGCCGAGTTTCTCCGCCGCGGCGCTCATCAACATCACCGCCGCCCTTGTGATCACCTCGACGGCGGGAATGTCGGCCAGCTCGCGAATGTCAGGAACCTCGGTCATGCCTGCTAGACTGGCACGCGCGACCGTCCCGGCACATGTCAGGGACAGCAAGTGGAGTCCCAACTCCCACCACTGACCATATCGGTGCAGTGGTCCGGTCACAGGCACCTAGTGCCTGTCCTGGTCGGCTTTGGGCCCTGCTTCGAGCAGGGCTTCTGTCGTTTTGACGGCAGTGCTGAAGGAGCTGGGTTTCCTCGAAGAGGACAACATAGGAGGCCCCATCAGCACTGAGACCCGTGTCAACGAACGCATTCGAGTACCTGAAGTCCGCCTCATCGGACCGGGTGGCGAGCAGGTAGGAATCGTGCGTATCGAAGACGCTCTCCGCGTCGCCGTCGATGCCGATCTCGATCTCGTAGAAGTAGCCCCAGACGCCAAACCGCCGGTTTGCAAGATCATGGACTACGGCAAGTACAAATACGAGGCGGCTCAGAAGGCACGCGAGTCTCGCAAGAACCAGCAGCAGACCGTCGTCAAGGAACAGAAGCTGCGTCCCAAGATCGACCCCCACGATTACGAGACCAAGAAGGGTCACGTCATCCGCTTCCTGGAAGCCGGGTCGAAGGTCAAGGTGACGATCATGTTCCGCGGACGCGAGCAGTCGAGACCCGAGCTCGGCTACCGACTCCTGCAGCGGCTGGGCGCCGACGTCGCCGATTACGGTTTCGTCGAGACGTCGGCCAAGCAGGACGGGCGCAATATGACGATGGTGCTGGCCCCGCATCGCGGCGCGAAGACTCGCGCCAAGGCGGCGCACGACGCCGATGCACCCGCCGCCCAGCGCGCCGGCGCTGCGCCGGCCGAGCCCCCAGCGACACCGACCGAAACAACATAGAACTGAGGACACATGCCCAAGGCGAAGACCCACAGCGGAGCGTCAAAGCGGTTCCGGCGCACCGGCACCGGAAAGATCGTCCGCGAGAAGGCCAACCGTAGGCACCTGCTCGAGTACAAGTCGAGCAAGCGCACCCGCCGCCTCGAGGGGCGCACCGAGGTGTCGGCCAACGACAAGAAGCGCGTCAACAAGCTGCTCAACGGCTAGCTTTCGCGCCCCACTGACCTGTTAGACCTCAACGACAAGGAACACCCCCATGGCACGCGTGAAGCGCGCAGTCAACGCCCAGAAGAAGCGGCGGACAGTACTCAAGGCCTCGAAGGGCTACCGCGGGCAGCGGTCCCGGCTGTATCGCAAAGCCAAAGAGCAGCAGCTGCATTCTCTGAACTATGCGTACCGTGACCGCCGTGCCCGTAAGGGCGAGTTCCGCAAGCTGTGGATCTCCCGGATCAACGCCGCGGCCCGCGCCAACGACATCACCTACAACCGGCTGATCCAGGGCCTGAAGGCCGCGGGCGTCGAGGTGGATCGCAAGATCCTCGCCGAGCTCGCCGTCAGCGATCCGACCGCGTTCACCGCGCTGGTGGACGTCGCCACGGGCGCGCTGCCCGAGGATGTGAACGCCCCGTCCGGCGAGGCTGCCTGACACTCACCGAGCGCTCCGACCGGGTGGCGGCAGCGATCAAGCTGCACCGCCACACCGGTCGTCGCCGCGCCGCACGCTTCCTCACCGAGGGGCCCAACCTCGTCGAGGCCGCGTTGCGGCGTGGGCTCGTCATCGAAATCTTCGTCACCGAGGCCGCGTTGACCCGATTCGCGCCGATGCTCGGTGATGCGCCGGTGCACCTCGTCACCGACCGCGCCGCAAAAGCTCTCTCGGACACGGTGACTCCGGTGGGCCTGGTTGCGGTATGTGAAGTGCCCGCGACAAGCCTCTCCGATGTGCTTGGCGCTTCACCCGATCTGATCGCCGTTGCGGCCGACATCTCGGAGCCCGGCAATGCGGGCACCGTGATTCGAATCGCCGACGCGATGGGCGCCGACGCCGTCGTACTCGCGGGCCACAGCGTCGACCCCTACAACGGAAAGTGCCTGCGCGCCTCGGCGGGCAGCATCTTCGCAATCCCTGTGGTGACCGAAACCGACGCCGGGGGAGCGGTTTCCGCGCTCTGTGACGCCGGACTGCGCGTTCTGGCGACCAGCCTCGACGGCGACACGAGCCTGGACGACGCCGACCTGACAGGGCCGACGGCATGGTTGTTCGGCCCCGAAGCCCACGGCCTGCCCGCGGACTTGGCGGCGATGGCGGCCGCACGCGTCCGGATCCCGATGGCGGGCGGCGCCGAGAGCCTCAACGTGGCGGCGGCCGCGGCCATCTGCCTGTACCAGAGCGCGCGAGCACACCGCCTCAACTAATCGCTGAGTCGTCGAGTGTGCGGTTTCGCCCGCGACCCGCCGCGAACGCGTCCGCAGCCGCACAGTCGCCGTCGCCCAGCGACTCTTGAGCGACAACGGAGCGACAGCCGCTCGATGTCAGACCGGCGTGTCATGGTCTGACGGTGAGCCAACTGCTGACGGTGAGCGGCACCGACCTTCGTTACCTGCTTACCGCGTATCTGTTCGACCATGGACCCGCGACGGTCGAGGAACTGGTCGACGCGTTGGCTTATCACGGCTTCCGGCCGATCGGACGGCCTTCGAAGGCCGTTTCGGACGCACTGCGTTGGGAGACGGCGCGCGCACGCGCAATCCGGATCAGCCGCGGGAATTACCGCCCTGGAACGATGTCGCGGGCGACCCGACACCGGATCATTGCGCGGGTGCGGACACTGCACGACGAAGTCGCTGCGCTGTCGCGCCGCCGTGATGCGGGCCTGACCGCTTAGTCGCTGAGCAGGCCCCGCGCCACATGCGTGATCTGTACTTCGTTGCTCCCCGCGTAAATCATCAGCGATTTGGCGTCGCGGGCCAGCTGCTCGACGCGGTACTCCGTCATGTAGCCGTTGCCGCCGAACAGCTGCACCGCGTCCATCGCGACATCGGTCGCCGCCTGCGAGCAGTACCACTTGATCGCCGATGCCTCAGGCAGTGAGATCTCCGCTCCGGTCTGTGCGGCTTCGATGACCCGGAAGAGCATGTTGCGGACGTTCATTCGGGCCACTTCCATATTGGCGAGCTTGAGTTGGATCAACTGGAACTGGCCGATCTCCTGGCCCCACAAGGTGCGGCTCTTGGCGTAGTCCACGCATAGCCGCAAACACTCTTCGATGACGCCGAGAGCCATTGCGGCGACGCCGATCCGCTCGGCGGAGAAGTTCGACCGCGCGCTGGCCCGGCCGTCGCCGGCGGAGTTGTCCTCGGTCTCGCCCAGCAGCCGGTCCCGGCCGAGACGGACGTTGTTGAAGAACAGCTCTCCGGTGCGTGAACTGTGAATACCCATCTTGCGGAAGGGCTTCGACTGGACGAAGCCCTCCATCCCGCGATCGAGTACGAACGTCAAGACCTTGCGGTCGCGCTTGTCAGCTCCGTCGCCCTCGTCGAGCTTGGCGTACACCACGACCACGTCGGCGTCGGGCCCGTTGGTGATGAATGTCTTCTGCCCGTTGAGGATGTAATCCGCGCCGTCGCGGGTCACATACGACTTCATGCCGCCGAAGGCGTCCGAGCCGGAGTCGGGCTCGGTGATCGCCCATGCGCCGACCTTCTCGTAGGTGACCAGGCCCGGCAGCCACCGTTCCTGCTGCGCGAGCGTGCCGCGGCCCGCGATGGTCGGCACCGTCAGACCGAGGCTGACGCCCATGCCGGTCACCACACCCATGCAGACCCGGCACAGTTCGCTGACGACGACGAAGCCCATGCCCGCCGAGCCGCCGTCGCCGCCGAACATTCCGCCCGACCCGCCGCCGCTGGATTTTTCGGTGCCCTCGCGCATCCGGGCCAGTCGCTTCTCCAACGATTCCTTCGCCAGCGCATCGATCCCGAAGGTGGCGAACAGCTTGCGGATGATGGGGTAGGGCTCCATCTCACCGCTTTCCAGCGCGTCGACATGGGGCCGAACCTCTTTGTCGATGAACTCGCGCACTGCGTCGCGCACGGCGATGTCTACGTCAGACCACTCCAGCATGCGACCGAGCCTATGCGGACGCGAGGAGCATACGAATTTCAGGCCGCCGTGCTACGGCCACGTGCGGGGCGTAGCCCTGCAAGCGAGAACGTGGTGTGCACCAGCGAGCCGGCGCGATCGAGCAGGCTCTTGCGGCGCGGGACGTAGTGCATCGGCAGGTCCCTTCGGTCGCGGGGCGGCGCCATGAATGCGGGTGCCTCCACCAACGGCGCGTCGTCGGGTATCCGGCCAGACGCGCGCCGGTAGGCGGCCAGAGCACGTGGGTGCAGTCGGATCTCGTCGGGCACGACGACGAACGCCATCTCGACCAGCTTCCCGAACAGCCGCAGAAGCACCTCGTCGCCCGGGGTCCACCGCATGCCTGCCTTCTCGCGCACCACCGGGTCGAACAAGCCCGCAGCGATCCAGCGCTGGCCGGCCACCATCGGCTTGAAGATCTGGTCCCACACCGGGGTCGGCATCAGCACGAACCACGGCTTGGGGATCTTGATCGAGAAGATGTCGAGGGTGGCGCGGTTGATCTCCAGTTCGTCGCTGCACACCCGGTCCCAGTACTCGCAGAACTCCTCCCACGACTTGGGCACTGGTCGCATGCTCATGCCGTACTGGGCGTACCACTGCACGTGCTCATCGAAGAGTTGCCGCTTGTCGGCCTCGGTGAGGCCGCCGCAGAAGTACTCGGCGGTCTTGATGACCAGCATGAAGAAGGTGGCGTGCGCCCAATAGAACGTTTCGGGGTTGAGGGCGTGGTAGCGCCGCCCTTCGGAGTCGACGCCCTTGATGGTCGAATGGAAGCCCTTGACCTGTTGACCCGTCCTGGCCGCCCGTTCGCCGTCGTAGACAACGCCCATGATCGGGTACACCGAGCGCGCCACGCGCTGCAACGGCTCGCGCAGCAGGATCGAGTGTTCCTCGACCGCTGCGCCGAGTTCTGGATACATGTTCTGCAGCGCCCCGATCCAGACGCCCATCATTCCGGTGCGAAGGTCCCCGAAGTATTTCCAGGTCAAGGAGTCCGGTCCGAGCGGGTCGGCCGGGTGGGAACGCCTCGTCGTCGAACTGGCCGTCACAAATTCAAGATAAGCTTGACAACGCACGTTGTCCACGATTTCGGGGCGCGTCGCGAGCGTGTTTGCCCGCCGAAAGTGCGGCATTTAACCTTGCGCAATGAATGTCGAATCGTTCGAAGAACGGTCCGGCACGTCATCGGGACCGCGGGGATGGCTGCGGAACACCAACCACAACCCTGGCATCGTCGGGTTCCTGCGGCGTGCACGTCGTTCCCTGCCAGGGGACCCCGATTTCGGCGATCCGTTGTCCGCCGCAGGTGTTGGCGGGCCGAGCGCCGCCGCCCGCGCCGCTGACCGGCTACTCGAACGCGACGTCGCATCGCGGGAGGTGAGCCTGGCCGGACTGCAGGTCTGGCAGGCACTGACAGAACGGGTTTCAGGCAAGCCCGCCAACCGTGAGGTGACGCTGGCCTTCACCGATCTCGTCGGGTTCTCGGCCTGGGCGTTGAAGGCGGGCGACGATGCCACGCTGAAGCTGCTGCGCCGGGTCGCGCAGGTCGTGGAACCGCCTCTGCTGGAAGCCGGCGGGCACATCGTCAAGAGAATGGGCGACGGCACCATGGCGGTGTTCGCCGACCCCGCCACCGCCGTCCGCGCGGTTCGCAACAGCCTCGATGCCGTGAGAGATGTTGAGGTGGAGGGCTACACGCCACGGATGCGCGCCGGAGTGCACACCGGCAGGCCGCAGCGCATCGGCTCGGACTGGCTCGGCGTCGACGTCAACATCGCCGCCCGGGTGATGGAACGCGCCGCACGCGGTGGCCTGATCGTGTCGCAGGCGACGATGGACCGCATTCCCGCCGAGGATTTCGAGGCGCTCGGCCTGTCCGCCAAGCGCATACGCAAGCAGGTCTTCTCACCCAGACAGGACGGCGTGCCTACGGATCTGGCCATGTACCGCGTCAAAACTCGCAGAGAGTTGCCAGGCGACGACGAGGAGAACGGCGACCTCACCAACGCATAGTGGTCGGGAGATGTTGTTTCGTGTGCTGCGGGCGCTGGCCCGGATCCGCGTCACCGTTGCTTACGCGGCGACCCTGACCGCTGTCACGACCGCGCTGATGGCCGATGGCGGCTCGGCGCTGATCGTCGCCGGGTTCGTCGGTGCGTCCGGCGCCGTTTTCGCCGAGCTCGCGGTCGGACGGCGACGGACTCGCGCGAATGCGCCGCAACCGGTCGGGGCGGCCTGCGCGCTGTCACCCGGTGTCGCGTGACGCCGCTCTCATCTGGGGATCACCTATGATCGCCGGGTGGCTGATCAGCCCATAGACCTGTCGGAGGAAGCACTGGCCAAGCTGGTCGGTGCGGCCCGCCATGCCTTTGACCAAGCCGGCGACCTCGACGCCCTCGCGCGGGCAAAGACCGAACATCTGGGCGACCGATCGCCGCTTGCGCTCGCCCGCCAGGCGCTGGGTTCGCTGCCCAAAGCCGACCGCGCCGACGCAGGCAAGCGGGTGAACGTCGTGCGGGCACAGGCGCAGCGCAGCTACGACGAGCGCCTGGAGGTGCTGCGAGCCGAGCGGGACGCCGCGGTGCTGGTCGCCGAGAGCATCGACGTGACGCTGCCGTCGACACGCCAACCGATCGGCGCCCGTCATCCGATCACGATCCTCGCCGAGCACATCGCCGACACGTTCGTCGCGATGGGCTGGGAGCTGGCCGAAGGGCCCGAGGTCGAGACCGAGCAGTTCAACTTCGACGCGCTCAACTTCCCGCCGGACCATCCGGCCCGCAGCGAGCAGGACACCTTCTACGTCGCACCGGACGGCTCGCGCCAGGTGCTGCGCACGCACACCTCACCGGTGCAGATCCGCGCCCTGCTCGAACGCGAGCTGCCCGTGTACATCATCTCGATCGGCCGCACGTTCCGCACCGACGAGTTGGACGCCACCCACACTCCGGTCTTTCACCAGGTCGAGGGCCTCGCCGTCGACAAGGGGCTGACCATGGCCCATCTGCGCGGCACGCTGGACGCCTTCGCCCGGTCTGAGTTCGGACCGCTGGGCCGCACCCGCTTCCGGCCGCACTTCTTCCCGTTCACCGAGCCGTCCGCAGAAGTCGACGTCTGGTTCGAGAACAAGAAGGGCGGCCCAGGCTACGTCGAGTGGGGCGGCTGCGGCATGGTCAACCCGAATGTGTTGCGCGCCTGTGGTATCGACCCAGAGGTGTATTCGGGCTTCGCGTTCGGGATGGGGTTGGAGCGCACGCTGCAATTCCGCAACGGCATCCCCGATATGCGCGACATGGTCGAGGGTGACGTCCGGTTCTCCCTGCCGTTCGGGGTTGGCGCCTGATGCGACTTCCCTACAGCTGGCTGCGGGCCGTCGTCCAGGCTGGCGCTCCCGGCTGGGACGTTCCCGCTGACGAACTCGAGCAGACGCTGATCCGCATCGGCCACGAGGTCGAAGACATCATTCCGGTCGGTCCCGTCAGCGGCCCGCTGACGGTCGGCCGTGTGCTCGAGATCGATGAGCTCACCGAGTTCAAGAAGCCGATACGTGCGGCCAAAGTTGCCGTCGGCGAGGCGCAGCCTCGCGACATCGTTTGCGGTGCAACCAATTTCGCTGTCGGTGATCTGGTCGTCGTGGCTCTGCCCGGCACCACGCTGCCCGGCGACTTCACCATCACCGCGCGAAAGACGTACGGCCGCGCGTCCGACGGCATGATCTGCTCGACGGCCGAGCTGAACCTCGGCACCGACCATTCCGGCATCCTCGTGTTGCCGCCTGGCACGGCCGAGCCGGGCACGCCCGCCGCCGACGTGCTCGGCCTCGACGACACCGTGTTCCACCTCGCGATCACTCCCGACCGCGGCTACTGCCTCTCGGTCCGCGGGATGGCCCGCGAGATCGCCAACGCCTACGACCTGGACTACGTCGATCCCGCCGACGTCGCGCCGTTACCCGTCGACGGCGAGGCACTGCCGGTGTCGATCGACCCAGGAACCGGCGTGCTGCGCTTCGGGCTTCGCCCGGTCACCGGAATCGATCCGGCCGCGGTTTCGCCGTGGTGGTTGCAGAGGCGGCTGTTGCTCAGCGGGATCCGGGCGATCTCACCTGCGGTCGACGTGACGAACTATGTGATGCTCGAGCTCGGCCACCCGATGCACGCGCATGACCGCAGCCTGATCACCAGAGGCTTCCGCGTCCGCTTCGCCGAGCCGGGGGAGACCGTGGTCACCCTCGACGACATCGAACGCAAGCTGGACAGCGCTGACGTCCTCATCGTCGACGACGTCGCCACCGCTGCCATCGGCGGCGTGATGGGCGCGGGCACCACCGAGGTGCGCGGCACCACCACCGATGTGCTTCTCGAGGCCGCCGTCTGGGATCCGGCCGCGGTGTCGCGAACACTGCGGCGGCTGCATCTGCCCAGCGAGGCCGCGCGCCGCTACGAGCGTGGCGTCGACCCGGCTGTCTCAGTCGCCGCCCTGGACAGATGCTCGGCGCTGCTGGCCGAGATCGCAGGCGGCACAGCCGAACCCAAGCTGACCGACTGGCGCGGCGAGCCGCCGCGCGCCAACTGGTCACCCCCTCCGGTCGGCATGCCGGCCGATCTGCCCGACCGCACCGCAGGGATCGACTATCCCGAGGGCACCACCCAGCGCAGGCTCACCCAGATCGGCGCGAAGGTGGCCGTCGAAGGCTCGCTGGTCACCGCCACACCGCCGAGTTGGCGACCCGACCTCAAGCAGCCCGCTGACCTGGTCGAGGAGGTGCTGCGGCTGGAGGGCCTTGAACGCATTCCCTCCGTGCTTCCGCAGGCGCCTGCCGGACGCGGCCTGACGCCGGTGCAGAAGCGTCGTCGCGCGGTCGGTAAGTCACTGGCGCTCAACGGATATGTCGAGATCCTCCCGACGCCGTTCCTACCCGCGGGTGTATTCGATCAGTGGGGACTGCCGCGCGACGATCCGCGTCGGACCGCGTGCACCGTGCTCAACCCCCTCGAGGCCGACCGCCCGGAATTGGCCACCACACTGCTGCCGGGACTGCTGGAATCGCTGTCCCGCAACGTTTCCCGAGGCGCTGTCGACGCGGCACTGTTCGCGATCGAGCAGGTGGTCGAGCCGACCTCGCAGACGCGCGCGGTCGAATTGATCCCGACCGACCGCAGGCCGACCGATGCCGAGATCGCGACCCTCGACGCGTCGCTGCCGAATCAACCCGAACACGTCGGCCTCGTGCTCACCGGCCTGCGGGAACCGGCAGGTCCGTGGGGGCCAGGCCGCCCCGTCCACGCCACCGATGCGTTCGAGGCCGTGCGGATCATCGGCCGCGCTGCGGGCATCGAGTTGACTCTGCGCCCCGCGCAGTATCTGCCCTGGCATCCCGGCCGATGTGCCGAAGTGCTCGTCGGCGACACAGTCGTCGGCCATGCGGGCCAACTGCATCCTGCGGTGATCGAACGGTCAGGGCTGCCGAAGGGCACGTGCGCGGTCGAGGTGAACCTCGACGCCATTCCGCTCACCGAGACACTGCCGGCACCCGCGGTGTCCCCGTTTCCGGCGGTGTTCCAGGACATTGCGCTCATCGTCGGTGACGACGTGGCCGCGCAGAGCGTCGTCGACGCGGTGCGCGAAGGCGCGGGGGAGCTGCTGGAAGACGTTCGGCTGTTCGACGTGTACACCGGTCCGCAGATCGGCGAGGGCCGCAAGTCACTGGCCTTCGCACTCCGTTTCCGGGCAGCGGACCGGACGCTGACCGAAGACGAGGCCAGCGCCGCCCGTGACGCCGCGGTCGCGAACGCCGCGCACCGGGTCGGAGCCGAGCAGCGCCGCTGAGATTGCGATTTCGGCGCGCTGACCGACGCTCAGCGCACGCCAACGCGCCGAAATCGCTACTGCACGGGGTTGGTCAGCGATGCGAAGCCGTCGCCCAGTTCGCAGCGCACGATATCGCCCGCCACAATGGGCACCGCGCCCGGCGTTCCCGTGGACAGTATGTCGCCGGGATAGAACGGCATGACGTGACTGTGGAAGCTGAGCAGCTCCGCGGGGGAGAAGGTCATGCCCGCGACGGTGTCCTCACGATGCACCGTGCCGTTGTCCACGGTCGCGACCCGCAGTGCCTGCAGCGGTCCTACCGAAAGCACCTCGTCGAGCGTGATCAGATCGGGCCCAAAGGAGAAGAAGGTCGGGTAGTTCTTCACGCGGGTGAGATAGCGCGGGTTCTCCAGCAGGATCGCCTCGGCGGTCTGGTCGAGGACGGGCACGACACCCGCGACGTAGGACATCGCTTCTTCGACTCCGACCTGATAGCAGGTCCGGCCGATGACGAGGCCCAGTTCCGTCTCCGCCGTGACGCGACCGATCCCCTGCGGAACCACGGTCGGCTCATCCGGTCCGACGATGGTGTGGTCGCCCTTGATGAACGAGGCGGGCGATGTGCGCGGAGCCTGCTCGCCGAGGTCTCCTGCGTGCGCGCCGTAGTTCAGGCCGATGCCGAGGATCTTGTGTGGCCGTGTCCACGGCGCGGCGACAGGTGAATCGGGATCCACGCAGGCAGCGTCGGCGACACCGGCAGCGACCGCGTCGGCGAGCCGGTCCAGCGACCCCGCCTCCAGCAGGCCGAGAAGATGGTTTGGCGCGCCGCCGAGAATGCGATCGACACGGGCGAGCCTGCCGTCGGGCAGTGCGACACATGCCGCGCCGTCGGCCGTGAGCGTTCGAAGGCGCATGCCGGCCTAGACGACGCTCTTGAGCTGTCCGCCGTCCACCCGGATCACCGAGCCCGTCACGTACGATGCCCGCTCGCTGCAGAGGAAGGCGGCGACATCGGCGTACTCGTCGGGACGCCCGTAGCGACCGAGCGCCATCGTCGCCGCACTGGCGGCCATCACGTCGTCGGTGCTCTTACCTTCCCGATCCGCTCTGCGTTCATCGAGAATTGCGTGCGGGCGGTGGCGATTCGGCCGGGCACGATGATGTTGGCGGTCACACCGTCGCGGCCCACCTCATCGGCGAGCGTCTTCGACCATGTGTGCAGGCTGGCGCGCAGGGTGTTGGAGATCGCGAGGTTGGGATGGGGCTGAGCGCGCCACCCGACGTCGAGGTGAGGATGCGGCCCCAGGCGCGCTCGCGCATACCGGGCAGCACCCTGTCGGTGATCACGATGACCGAGAGGATCATCTGCTCGAAGCTCGCGCGCCAGGTGGCGGCGTCCTGACCCGCGGCAGGCGTCGGCGGCGGACCGCCGGTGTTGTTGACCAGAATGTCCACCGGCCCAAGGGAGTTCTCGATTTTGGACACATGCCCGTCGATGGAATCGATGTCGCCAAGGTCCCAGGTGAGCGGCAGCGCCTTCGCACCTGCGCTCTGGACCCGCTTCACGGTCTCGGCGATTTTGTCGGCAGTGCGTCCTGCCGCCGCGACGTTGGCGCCCTCTTCGGCGAGGCGCACTGCGATCGCGCTACCGAGACCGCCGCCTGCGCCGAGTACGAGTGCGGTACGTCCGGTGATGCCGAGATCCATGGCACGGCTCCTTCAGTGGGTGGCGGTGATGGCGGGCAGGGTCGCAAGATGTTTCTCCAAAAGCGGGATCAGTTGTTCCGGCAGCTTCAGCGCGGGCGGGCGGACCCGGCCGGTGGCGATGACACCGCGTCGTCGAAGCAGTTCCTTGCGAATCGAAAGGCCTACCCCGCAGCTGCCCCTCGAAGTTGGCCAGCGGTAACCACGGCGCCCACGCGTCTCGGGCCGCATCGAAGCCACCGTCGCGATGTGCGCGCAGCACGGCCGCCAGCGCAGCCGGATGGCTGAAACCCGTCATCGCACCGGCTGATCCGGCAGCCAACTCGTCGAGCAGTCCGACGCCCCCGAGACCGCCGAAGACGGGCACGTCGAGCTTCGACGCCAGGTGCGCCACGGCGACGGACGTCGGTGGCGTCTCCGATTTCACGCCGACTGCGAACTGGCAGGCCGCCACGATCTCGACGACCTCATCGTCGCTGACGTTGACGCCCGACACGACCGGGTAGTCCTGGATGAGGATGCCGACACCGGTCGCTTCGTTCAGTCGCCGAGCGAGTCGGCCGCGGCCGCCGGATCCGGGTCAGCGATCTGCGCCATCAAGGCGACCGGTGGGCGGGACACCGCGCCGAGCAGTCGCTGTGCCTGCCCGACGACAGCGTCTGGATCACGTTCGGACAAGCCGAGCACGAATGGAAGGTCGGTCGATGACGCGACGGTCTGCGCGACGCTGTTGGCCTCGTCAGGGTTCAGCGACGCGGCCTCACCGAAGACGCCGAGCGCAACGAGGCCGCCCGCACCGTCGGCGGCGAACGAGGCCACTTCGGAACGCAGCGACTCGAGGTCCACCGCGAGATCGTCATCGAAGGGGGTGGCGAGGACGCCCCAAAGTCCCTCCGAGAGAGGCCGAGTCACGGAGCTACCTGCCTTCTTCTATTGCTTTTCCGTCGTTGTGACGATGTGCTCGGCGATGGCGAGCGAAGACGTGGCCGCAGGGGACGGGGCGTTGCGAAGCAGCACGATACGGTCGCGGATGCTGATCCGGAAGTCATCGACGAGACCGCCATCGGAATCGAGCGCCTGGGCGCGGATGCCCGCCACGCCGGGAACGACGTCGTCGTCGTCGAGTTCAGGAACGTACGCGCGGGCGGCGGCGATGAACCGTCGCTTGCTCAGCGATCCGCGCATCTCGGTGATTCCCGTCCGCCAATGGCGGCGCGCGAACCGCCAGAATGCCGGTGTGCGAGCCACTTCGGCCATGTCCGGAACCGAGATCGTGCCCCAGGTGTAGCCCTCGCGAGCCAACGCGAGCACGGCGTTGGGTCCGATGAGAACCTCCCCGTCGACGCGCGGGGTGACGTGCACACCGAGAAACGGGTAGCGCGCATCGGGCACCGGATAGACGAGTCCGTTGACCAGGTTGCGCCGCTCCGGCTTGAGCGCGTAGTACTCGCCGCGGAAGGGCATGATCACCGGATCGGGGTCGTCGCCTGCAAGCTCGGCAAGCCGATCGCTCTGCAGGCCACCGCAGACGATGACCCGGTCGAACGTCGCTTCGGCGCCACCGCTTGCGCCGCGGACCGTTACCACCACTTCGGTGCTCGATGCGCGCAACCCAACGACCTCGTGTCCGAGAAGGACCTTGGCGCCCGCAGCGGCCGCGTCGGCGGCGAGCGCCCGCGTCACCTCGGCGAAGTTCACGATCGAGGTGGAGGGGGAGTGCAGCGCGGCGACACCCCGCACATGCGGCTCCAGCTCGTGTAACTCCTCTGGTCCGATGATGCGGACGCCCGGTACGCCGTTGGCCAGCGCCCGCTCCAAGATGTTGTCAAGCCGTGCGCGTTCGACGTCGTCGAGGGCGACCAGAACCTTGCCGCACGCGATCCGCGGGATGTCGCGCTCGGCGCAGAACTGCTCGAGGAGCCCGACACCGCGACGACAGAGCACCGCCTTGTTGGAGCCCGGCTCGTAATACAGGCCGGCGTGCACCACGCCGCTGTTGCGCCCGGTCTGATGCGACGCGAGGCGATCCTCTTTCTCGAACAGGGTCACCTCGGCGTCGGGGCGGCGGCTAAGAATCTCGCGCGCGACCGCCGCCCCGAGGATTCCGCCACCGACGACTCCGACCCGGTCTGTCACCGGCGCGGGCGAGTCGGGCACGTGCAAGTCTCCGAGCATGGGGGTGGGGCAGGGTCAAAGACCATTGTGTCGCGCAACGCCTCGGCGCGCTCGGCCGAGCCTAGTTCGGGCTCACCAACAGTCGGACCGGGCTGCGGCCGAGCACCTGCCGCCATGGTATGTCGGCCGGATCCTCGCTCAGGCGCAACGGCGGATCGGCGGCGAGAACAGCGCGCAAGGATTCTTCCACCGCGATCTTGGCCACTGCCGTACCAAGGCAGTAATGCGTGCCCGCGCCGAAATTCAGCAGCCGCCCTTGTTCAGGTCTGGTGAAGCGCTCGGGATCGAAGCGATTCGGTTCGAGCCACGCTGTCTCGTCCCGACACGCAGCAGCGATGCACAAAAACACCATCGAGCCGGCCGGGATGGTGGCGCCGTGCAGGCCTATGGGTTCCGTCGCAGTGCGGGGAATTATCGGGATGCTTGGCTCCATGCGCATCGTCTCGGCAGTCGCACTTGACAGCCGAGCGTCGTCGCAATGCACTCCCGTGAGGTGTTCGAGGTTCTGCAGTGCCACCAACGTGCTGCACGGAATCTGACTGCCGGCCGTATCATGACCGGCGACAAGCAGATTCGCGATCATGTTGACCGTTTCGGTGTGAGTCAGGCGCTCACCGTCCGTCTCGGCTGCATGCAGGGCGGTCACGAGATCGCTTCCCGGGCTCTCCTCGCGTCGAGCCGTCAGTCCGTCGACATAGGTTTGTAGTTCTGTGATTGCGCGCGTCGCGTCCGCTATCTGGTCGGGTGTCATGACGTAGAACACCGGGCTCAGATCCTCGGCCCACTGCCGGAAAACCTCGACATCTTCGTCGGGCACGCCGAGAAGGCGACAGATCAGCCGGGTTGCCAACGCCGAACATGCCGCCACCAGGTCGCCGCCTTCCTGGACGGAAGAGACCGCGGTGGCGGCCATCTGTGCGGCCTGGCCCCGAAGCGCCTCGACGGACCGCGGCGTGAACGCCCGCGAGACGAGCGACCGAATGCGACGGTGGTAGTCGCCCTCCGTCGTGAACATCAACCCGCCGTACCAGTCGCGAAGGGCTCCGTCGGCGATGCCCATCATGTCGAACAATGACAGCCCGATCCCGGAAAGTCGCTGATCGTGGGCGAGCCTTTCGCAGTCGTCCTGACGCAGCACAATGGTGGCGCCGGTCATTTCATCCACGGCTAAGGGGCCCTGACGGGCCGCCTCGCGGAGAAGATCGTGCAGTTCACTGGTAAACGAGCCGGTCAGATCGATAACCGCTCTGCCCCCAACACCCATACCTCGGAGTATGCGGCATAATCGCAGATGAAGCGGAGAAACGTCAGCTTGACAACGCAGGCGCTTCCCGTCGCAAAGATCTGTGCAGCTAACAGACTGGCAAGCGCCACGTAGAGTTAGTTTGCAGTGCTCTGCATAAACATGCAGAATTCACTGCATGACTTCTGTGGCTGTTGCCGGTGCCAGCGGATACGCCGGCGGCGAGATATTGCGGTTGCTCCTCGGCCATCCCGCGTACGCCGACGGACGGCTCACGATCGGGGCACTCACGGCGGCCGCCAGCACGGGCACCACGCTGGCCGAACACCACCCACACCTCCTGCCGCTGGGTGCCCGAGTGCTGGAGCCCACCGATGCCGATGTGCTCGACGGGCACGACGTCGTGTTCCTCGCGTTGCCGCACGGCCACTCCGCGACGCTCGCCGAGGAGCTGAGCGCCGACACCGTGATCGTCGACTGCGGCGCCGATTTCCGGCTCACCGACCCGGCGGCGTGGGAGCGGTTCTACGGGTCGACCCATGCGGGCAGCTGGCCCTACGGCCTGCCGGAACTGCCAGGGGCACGCGATCGACTGCGCGGCGCCACTCGCATCGCCGTTCCCGGCTGTTACCCGACGGCGGCGCTGCTCGCGTTGATGCCTGCGGTCGCCGAGGATCTGGTGGACCCCGCCGTGACCGTCGTCGCCGTCAGCGGCACCTCCGGTGCGGGGCGTGCCGCGAAGACGGATCTGCTCGGAGCCGAGGTCATCGGTTCCGCGCGCGCCTACAACATCGGCGGCAAGCACAGGCACACACCGGAGATCGCCCAGGGTCTGCGCGCGGTGACCGACAGAGACGTGACGGTGTCGTTCACCCCGGTCCTGATACCGACGTCGAGAGGCATCCTCGCAACGTGCACGGCCCGGACGGACGCACCGCTGTCCCAACTGCGCGCCGCCTACGAGAAAGCCTACGACGCCGAACCTTTCGTGCATCTCCTGCCGGAAGGTCGACTGCCCAAGACCGGTGCGGTGATCGGTAGCAACGCCGCCCAACTCGCGGTCGCCGTCGACGACGACGCCGGGGTGTTCATCGCGATCGCAGCAATCGACAACCTCGTCAAGGGCACCGGTGGGGCAGCGGTCCAGTCGATGAACCTCGCCATCGGCTGGCCGGAGACCGAAGGACTGTCGATCGTGGGGGTGGCACCGTGACGGGTACCGCAGCCGGTACCACCAGGCTGATGCGGACGCAGGGCGTCACGGCCCCCGAAGGCTTCCGCGCCACCGGCATCGCCGCGGGCATCAAGGCCTCCGGCGCACTGGACTTGGCGCTGGTGTTCAACGAGGGCCCGGATTACGCTGCCGCGGGCGTGTTCACCCGCAACAAGGTGAAGGCCGCGCCGGTGCTGTGGACCCAGCAGGTGCTGACCACCGGTCGGCTGCGCGCGGTGATCCTGAACTCCGGCGGGGCGAACGCGTGCACCGGACCGGGCGGATTCCAGGACAGTCACGCCACCGCGGAGGCCGTCGCCACCGCCCTGTCCGACTGGGGCACCGACACCGGCGCGATCGAGGTCGCCGTGTGTTCCACCGGTCTGATCGGTGATCGGCTGCCGATGGACAAGGTGCTCGCCGGTGTCACCGACATCGTGCACGAGATGGCGGGTGGGCTCACCGGTGGCGAGGAGGCTGCCAGAGCCGTCATGACCACCGACAAGGTTCCCAAACAGGTTGCGCTGCATCATCCGGGCAATTGGACCGTCGGCGGAATGGCCAAGGGGGCGGGCATGCTGGCCCCGTCGCTGGCGACCATGCTCTGCGTCCTCACCACCGACGCGGTCGCCGACGCCGCCGCACTGGATCACGCGTTGCGCCGGGCCAGCGCGCTGACCTTCGACCGACTCGATGTGGACGGCAGCTGCTCGACCAACGACACCGTTCTCGTACTCGCTTCTGGCGCAAGCGCGATCGCGCCGACTCAGGACGATCTCGACGAGGCACTTCTGAAGGTGTGCGACGACCTGTGCGCACAGTTGCAGGGCGACGCCGAAGGTGTCACCAAGCGGGTCATCGTCACCGTCGTCGGGGCGGCGGATGAGGCCGAGGCACTCACCGCGGCACGCGTCGTCGCACGCGACAGCCTCGTCAAGACCGCCCTGTTCGGCTCCGACCCGAACTGGGGTCGTGTGCTGGCCGCCGTCGGAATGGCTCCCGTCCGGTTGGATCCCGAGCGGATCAGCGTGTCCTTCAACGCTTCCCCTGTGTGTGTGGACGGTGTCGGAGCGCCGGGCGCGCGCGATGTCGACCTGTCCGGCGCCGATATCGAGGTGACGATCGACCTCGGCGTCGGCGACGGGACAGCCGACATCCGAACCACCGACCTGTCGCACGCGTACGTCGAAGAGAACTCGGCGTACAGCTCATGACGACACCGACGCAGACCAAGGCCGACGTGCTCGCCGCCGCGCTACCGTGGCTGAAGGCGTTGCACCACAAGGTGGTTGTGGTCAAGTACGGCGGCAATGCGATGACCGATGACGCGCTGCGCCAGGCGTTCGCGGCCGATATGGTCTTCCTGCGCAACTGCGGTATTCATCCCGTCGTGGTGCACGGGGGCGGCCCGCAGATCACCGCGATGTTGAAACGTCTCGGGATCTCGGGCGATTTCAAGGGCGGCTTCCGCGTCACCACCCCCGAGGTGCTGGACGTGGCGAGAATGGTGCTGTTCGGCCAGGTGGGCCGCCAGCTGGTGAACCTGATCAACATGCACGGGCCCTACGCCGTCGGTATTACCGGCGAGGACGCGCATCTGTTCACCGCGGTGCGCCGAAGCGTCACTGTCGACGGGGTCGACACCGATATCGGTCTGGTCGGCGACGTGGAGCAGGTGAACACGGCTGCCGTTCTGGATCTGATTGCCGCCGGACGCATTCCAGTGGTCTCGACGATCGCGCCGGATGCTGACGGCGTCGTGCACAACATCAACGCCGACACCGCTGCGGCCGCGCTGGCCGAGGCGCTCGGCGCCGAGAAGTTGCTGATGCTCACCGACGTCGAAGGCCTCTACACCAGCTGGCCCGACCGTGACTCGCTGGTGAGCGAGATCGACGTCGCCGCACTGACACAACTACTGCCGACCCTGGAGGCGGGCATGGTGCCGAAGATCGAAGCCTGCATGCGAGCCGTATCGGGCGGGGTGCCCAGCGCACACGTCATCGACGGCCGCGTCGAGCACTGCGTGTTGGTGGAGTTGTTCACCGACGAGGGCGCTGGAACGAAGGTGGTCCCCGCATGAACCTGCAACAGCGCTGGGATCGCGTCATGATGAACAACTACGGCACCCCAGCCGTCGCGCTGGCCACCGGAGACGGAGCGGTCGTCACCGATGTCGACGGCAAGTCGTACATCGACCTCCTCGGCGGCATCGCGGTGAACGTCCTCGGCCACCGTCATCCGGCGGTCATCGACGCGGTCACCGCCCAGATGAACACGCTCGGCCACACTTCGAACTTCTATGTGACCGAGCCGGGGGTCGCGCTCGCCGAGGCGCTCGTCGGCCTGCTCGGCGCCGAGGCGCGGGTCTTCCTCTGCAATTCCGGCACCGAAGCGAACGAGGTCGCGTTCAAGATCACCCGGCTGACGGGTCGCACGAAAATCATCGCCGCACAGGGCGCATTCCACGGCCGGACAATGGGTTCCCTCGCGCTGACCGGCCAACCCGCGAAGCAGGAGCCGTTCGCGCCGCTACCCGGTGACATCGTGCATGTGCCGTACGGCGATGTGGCCGCGCTGGCCGAAGCCGTCGACGACGAGACCGCGGCCGTCTTCCTCGAGCCGATCATGGGCGAGGCGGGTGTTGTCGTTCCGCCCGAAGGCTATCTGGTGGCTGCTCGCGAGCTGTCGACGACCAGGGGCGCATTGCTGGTCATGGACGAGGTACAGACCGGAATGGGGCGTACCGGAACGTTCTTCGCCCATCAGCATGCCGGCATCACCCCCGACATCGTCACCCTGGCCAAGGGACTCGGCGGTGGTCTGCCGATCGGCGCCTGCCTCGCAGTGGGGCCCGCAGGCGAGCTGTTGACACCGGGGATGCACGGCAGCACGTTCGGCGGCAACCCGATCTGCGCAGCCGCGGCGCTCGCGGTGTTGCGGGTGTTGGCCGACGAGGATCTGGTGTCGCGGTCAGATGTCCTCGGCAAGACGCTGCACCACGGCGTCGAGGCGCTGCGCCACCCGCTCGTCGACCACGTGCGCGGTCGCGGTCTGCTGTGCGGAATTGCGTTGACCGCTCCCGAGGCCAAGGTCGTGGAGGCCGCGGCCCGCGAGGCCGGGTTCCTTGTCAACGCCGCTGCGCCGCAATTGATCCGGTTGGCGCCGCCGCTGGTCATCACCGAGGCGCAGATCGCCGAATTTCTCACTGCGCTGCCGGGCGTCCTGGACAAGGCGGTGTCGTGATGCCCCGGCACTTCCTGCGGGACGACGACCTGTCGCCTGACGAGCAGGCCGAGGTGCTGGCGCTGGCCGCTCACATGAAGAGCGACCCCTTCTCGCGGCGTCCGCTCGAGGGACCGCGCGGTGTCGCGGTCATCTTCGACAAGAACTCCACGAGGACCAGGTTCTCGTTCGAGGTGGGCATAGCGCAGCTGGGCGGACACGCCGTGGTCGTCGACGGGCGCAGCACGCAGCTCGGTCGGGAGGAGACGCTCGAAGACACCGGAAAGGTGCTGTCGCGCTACGTCGAAGCGATTGTGTGGCGCACGTTCGGGCAGGACCGACTCACCGCGATGGCAGCCGGCGCGACAGTGCCGATCGTCAATGCGCTCTCCGACGAGTTCCATCCCTGCCAGGTGCTGGCCGACCTTCAAACGCTGGCCGAGCGCAAGGGCGCGCTGAAGGGCCTGCGGCTGTGCTACTTCGGCGACGGCGCCAACAACATGGCGCACTCGCTGATGATCGGCGGCGTGACGGCGGGCATCGACGTCACCATCGCCGCGCCGCGCGGATTCGAACCGAGTAAGGAGTTCGTGGCCGCCGCCGAGCAGCGAGGTCAGCTGACCGGCGCATCGGTGACGGTCTGCGGTGATGCCGCGACAGCCGCGGCGGGCGCCGACGTGCTGGTCACAGACACCTGGACCTCGATGGGTCAGGAAAACGACGGGCTGGACCGGATCTCACCGTTCAAGCCGTTCCAGGTCAACGCCGAGCTGCTTGGCCTGGCTGACTCGGAAGCCGTTGTGCTGCATTGTCTCCCCGCACACCGCGGCTATGAGATCACCGACGACGTCATCGACGGCGCACACAGCGCAGTGTGGGACGAGGCCGAGAACCGGTTGCACGCGCAGAAAGCGCTGCTGGCATGGCTGCTGGAGGCGTCATGACCGCAGGCAGAGCTCCGGAGATCAGCACCACGAGGGCGGGTAGGCAGGCACGCATCGTCGCGATCCTGTCGTCGAACCCGGTTCGCAGCCAGACCGAACTGGCCGCGATGCTCGCCGCCGAGGGCATCGAGGTGACCCAGGCGACGCTGTCGCGCGATCTGGAGGAACTGGGCGCAGTCAAGCTGCGGGCCGCCGACGGCGGCGTCGGCGTCTACGTCGTGCCCGAGGACGGTAGCCCGGTGCGCGGCGTCTCGGGCGGAACCGAGCGGTTGACGCGGCTCCTGAGCGACCTGTTGACGTCGACCGACGCCAGCGGGAACCTCGCCGTGTTGCGCACACCGCCGGGAGCGGCCCAGTATCTGGCCAGCGCGATCGATCGTGCCGCGCTGCCCTATGTCGTCGGCACGATCGCCGGCGACGACACCCTTTTCGTGGTGGCCCGCGAGCCGATGACCGGCGCCGAACTGGCCGCCACTATCGAGAACCTTCGATAGGCCTGTCAACAAAGGAGATTGATTACATGTCCGAACGCGTCATCCTGGCGTATTCAGGCGGTCTGGACACCTCGGTGGCGATCAGCTGGATCGGCAAGGAGACCGGCCGCGAGGTCGTCGCCGTCGCGATCGACCTCGGCCAGGGCGGCGAGGATATGGAGGTCGTGCGACAGCGAGCGCTCGACTGCGGTGCCGTTGAGGCCGTAGTCATCGACGCGCGCGACGAGTTCGCCGACGAGTACTGTCTGCCCGCCATCAAGTCCAACGCGCTCTACATGGATCGCTACCCGCTGGTGTCCGCGCTCAGCCGCCCGCTCATCGTCAAACACCTCGTATCGGCCGCGCGCGAGTACGAAGGCGGCATCGTCGCACACGGCTGCACGGGCAAGGGCAACGACCAGGTCCGGTTCGAGGTCGGATTCGGTTCACTGGCACCGGATCTGGAAGTACTGGCGCCGGTCCGCGACTACGCGTGGACGCGGGAGAAGGCGATCGCCTTCGCCGAGGAGAACGCGATTCCGATCAACGTCACGAAGCGCTCGCCGTTCTCCGTCGACCAGAACGTATGGGGCCGAGCGGTGGAGACCGGTTTCCTCGAGCACCTGTGGAACGCGCCGACCAAGGACGTGTACGACTACACCGAGGATCCGACCGTCAACTGGAGCTCGCCGGATGAGGTGATCGTCGGATTCGAGAAGGGCGTGCCGGTTTCGATCGACGGCAGGCGCGTGACCGTGCTGCAGGCCATCGAGGAACTCAATCGCCGCGCGGGCGAACAAGGCGTCGGCCGGCTCGACGTCGTCGAAGACCGGCTGGTCGGCATCAAGAGCCGCGAGATCTACGAGGCGCCGGGGGCGATGGTCTTGGTCACTGCCCACACCGAACTCGAACACGTCACGCTCGAGCGGGAGTTGGGCCGCTTCAAGCGCCAGACCGACCAGCGATGGGGTGAGCTCGTCTACGACGGCCTCTGGTATTCGCCGCTGAAGCGGGCGCTGGAAGCGTTTGTGGCCGATACTCAGGAACATGTGACCGGCGAGATCCGGATGGTGTTGCACGGTGGGCACATCGCCGTCAACGGCAGGCGCAGCCCCGAATCCCTTTACGACTTCAACCTGGCCACCTACGACGAGGGCGACACCTTCGACCAGTCCTCGGCGAAGGGCTTCGTGCACGTGCACGGACTGTCCTCGAAGATCGCCGCGCGAAGGGACCTGGGTGAGCACTAACGAGGGGTCGCTGTGGGGCGGGCGGTTCACCGACGGCCCGTCGGATGCGCTTGCTGCACTGAGCAAGTCCACGCACTTCGACTGGGTGCTCGCGCCCTACGACATCAGGGCGTCGAAGGCGCACACCCGTGTGCTGTTCCGTGCCGGGTTGCTGAGCGAGGAGCAGCGCGATGGTCTGCTCGCGGGACTGGACAGCCTCGGCGAAGATGTGGCCGACGGCAGCTTTCTGCCGATCGTCACCGATGAGGACGTGCACGGCGCGCTGGAACGTGGGCTGATCGACCGTGTCGGCGACGATCTCGGTGGGCGGCTGCGGGCGGGCCGATCGCGAAATGACCAAGTGGCCACGCTCTTTCGGCTGTGGTTGCGTGATGCGGTCCGCAGGATCGCCGATGGTGCGCTTGACGTGGTGTCAGCGCTGGCGACACAGGCCGCGGCGCATCCGACGGCGATCATGCCCGGCAAGACCCATCTGCAGTCGGCCCAGCCGATCCTGCTTGCCCATCACCTACTCGCGCACGCACATCCGCTGCTACGCGACGTCGACCGGCTGATCGACTTCGACGCGCGCGCGGCGGTGTCGCCCTACGGCGCCGGCGCGCTTGCGGGCTCGTCACTGGGGCTCGACCCGGACGCCATCGCCGAAGAACTCGGATTCGCGGCCGCCGCGGACAATTCGGTCGACGCCACCGCCGCACGCGATTTCGCTGCGGAGGCGGCGTTTGTTTTCACGATGATCGGCGTCGATCTGTCTCGCTTGGCCGAGGACATCATCCTGTGGAGCACGACTGAGTTCGGCTATGTGACACTGCACGACTCGTGGTCGACCGGCAGTTCCATCATGCCGCAGAAGAAGAATCCCGACATTGCCGAGCTTGCGCGGGGCAAGGCGGGCAGGCTGATCGGCAACCTCACGGGCTTGTTGGCGACGCTCAAGGCGCAGCCGTTGGCATACAATCGCGATCTTCAAGAGGACAAGGAGCCGGTATTCGACTCGGTGGCCCAGCTCGAGCTGTTGCTGCCCGCTATGGCCGGCCTCGTCGGAACGTTGCGCTTCGATGTCGACCGGATGGCGGAATTGGCCCCGCTGGGTTACACGCTCGCCACCGATATCGCCGAGTGGTTGGTGCGCAGGGGAGTGCCGTTCCGGACCGCGCACGAGGCGGCCGGCGCGGCGGTGCGGGCCGCCGAAGCAAGGGGAGTCGGGCTCGAAGTCCTCGAGGACGCCGAGCTGACCGCTATCCATCCGGAGCTCAACGGCGACGTGCGCGAGGTGCTCACCGTGGCTGGTTCGGTGAACTCTCGCGATGCCCGCGGCGGCACCGCGCCGATTCAGGTGGCCAAACAACTCGGCGTCGTTCGCAACACCGCCGAAACTCTCCGCGCGCGCCTATAGGCCACGGTGGCCGAGCCACTGGATCATCCGCTCGGCGACCGCCTGCCATCCCGGCTCGAGCA
Source organism: Mycobacterium sp. ITM-2016-00318 (assembly GCF_002968285.2). Classification (NCBI taxonomy): domain Bacteria; kingdom Bacillati; phylum Actinomycetota; class Actinomycetes; order Mycobacteriales; family Mycobacteriaceae; genus Mycobacterium; species Mycobacterium sp. ITM-2016-00318. The sequence goes on from NZ_CP134400.1 coordinate 2,771,633, forward strand.
TCATGTCGTGGCCCATGTCGGAGAAGAACTGGGCGTCGGTGCCGTGAGCGCGCGCCGTCGCCCGGACCTCTTCCTGCGTCAACGCTCCGTCGTCGGCGGCGCCGAGCACCAACATCGGCGTGCTGATCAATTCCGGCTGTGGCAGATCGCCAAAGCTCATCTCGCGCATCGCGCGTCCGCTCTCGGGCTGCAGTCGTGCCGCGCAATCGACGACGATCTCTTCGGGCGTGTGCGAACAGAAGAGGTGGTCGCGGACCAGAACGGGAGTGCCGACCACGTCAAGGGTGGTGCCGATCGTGCTCGGCTTCAGCAGCCCCGCCCACGGGTGGCGTGCAATGAGGCGCAGCGAGGCACGGAAAGTGCCCTGTGGCGGTGCCGAGGCCATCAGCACGCCCGCCGGTGCGTGGTGGCTCTCCAGGAGCTTCTGCACGACGAATCCGCCCATCGAGTGCCCGACAAAGATGGGCTCGCTGTCGAGTAGAGCAGCGGCGGCATTCACATCGTCGACGTAGTCGGCGATCGAGTAGGTCCGCAGGCGCTGGGAGGCCGGGCTCCTGCCGTGCCCGCGAAGGCTGACGGCTACGGCCTGAAACCCGTTCTCAGCGAAGAAGTTCAGGAAGTGTTCGTCCCAGCACCACGCAGCGTGCCAGCCACCATGGACGAACAGCAGCGGCACCGGATGGGCTGCGGTGCAACGGCCTCTGTCGATGACCTCCTGCATCAGACACAAAGGCTAGTGCACCGCGGCGTCTTCGGTAGCCACTAAAGTCAGCAACATGGAGGGCCAGCCACCCGCACCCGTCGAGCGGACCAGCCGATGGAGTCAATGGTTCGCTCGCTTGACCGCTTCGCAGACCAGGCGGGTGGCGCTTCTTCTCGTGCTCGTCGCCACAGCGGCCTTCGGCGGCCTCGATACCGTCAACAAACAGGTCACGCCGTTCAAACCCGGTGAGGAGTTCAACGACGGCGAATACACCGTCACGATCGAGCGCGCGAGAGTGGTCGACGAGCTGAAGGGAACCTACGGGTCTCCGAAGCCGGGGATGAAGTACCTGGGTGTACTCACCACACTGCGCAACGACGGCACCGTGCCGGGGCGACTCCGCGATCAACTTGATCTGCGCGATGTGCCCGCGAAGGATTTCTTCGGCGCCTTCCGGTTTCGCGACGGTTCGGCCATTCAGAACCTCGGCCCTGGGCTCACCGAGCAGTTGGTCTTCGCCTGGCAGGTTCCCGATGCCGTCGCGCAGTCCCTTGCTTCGGTCACCATTCGCGTCTGGAAGAAGACCTACACACAGCTGAAGGTCACCTACGGCGGCAAGGAGTGGATCGACACCGACAACTACGGGCAGGTCGTCGTGCCCGTGCAGGGGCCGTCGTGAAGCTACGCATGCCCGACGCGCGACGGGCGCTGGCCGCTGCCGGGGTGGTCGTCACCGTAGCGGTAGCCGCCGTGTTGTGGCAGAACCTGCCGACACCGACCGACGTGCTCGGTCCCTTCGAGGTCTGCGGCGATGCGGGCACCTCCACGAGGGGTCGGGGCGTCACGGCCACCGTGACCGAAGTTCGCGTCGCCCGGGAAGTCAACTCCGTCAAGCCCGCAGGTGTCTGGGTGGTGGTCGATATCGCGCTGGAGGGCACAGTCAGCACCGAGCCGGCCCACAGCCAGCTGGTCGTCGGGCCCAACGCCTATACGCCGTCCGATGTGTTCTTCACCGACACTGTGTTCGGCGAGATCAGTCCGGGGATAACACTGCGAGGTTCCTGGGTGTTCGACGTCGCCGCCGCGCTCGTCGCGCCGGAGTCGTCGGACCCGTTGACGCTTCTGCTCTGGGTCGGCGACGGCCGGCTCGATTCACGTCTGAACATCGGGATCCCCACGCAAGGCTCGCATTTCGACCGGGTCGACGAAGTGACACTGCGGAAGCCGGAAAGTTCCGCATCGTGAGGGCCCGGTTGTCGAAGTTGTGGGTGCGCAACGTGATCGGAGCGGTCGCCGCGTTGGTGTCCATCGCGGTGGCCATATTCACCGGTCTGAGCGACTCGTGGGCGACCTATCGCCACACCGTCGTTCCCGGAGGCGTTGTGCCCAGGGGGCAGAGCGGCGAAGCGGATGGGTACACGTGGAAGATCGATGCGACGAAGTACCTGAACCGCAGTCCGCGCAGCTACGGCCCGGCGCTACCCGCAGGCACCGTGTTGAGGGTCGTCACCGTCGAGCGGACCGGGCCGCCCCCGCAGAAAGTGGTCTGCAACGGTGTCATCACCGACGGGAAGCGCCGATGGAAAAGCCAAGGCGTCGGCGGGTTCACGGCACCCGAAGGTGACGGCGTGACGAGCCTGTGCAGTCGGATCGGGCTGCTTCAGTTCACGTTCCTGCTGCCCCAGGATGCCGTGCCGACCGCGATGGACATCGTGCAGTTCGACGGCCGGATCACGGTGCGGCTGCTTTTGTAGTGGAGTCGTCCTTGGCGCCAACCTGCTCGAGGCAGTACGCCACGGTCGCCGCAATCAGACACACCCGCAGCGGCTCGACGATCACGTGCGAGACCAACGCGATGGTGTCGGCGAAGCCGTTCCAGAACGTGATCGGGTGCGGGCCGAAAAGCCATGCGATGGAACGGAAGAGGTAACCGATGCTGACCTCGGGGCGGTAGAAAGCGCCCGCCATGTCGAGCCATGCCAGCGCGAGATAGCCACATATATACAGCGTTATCGCGAGCGCGCCGCCATGCAGAATCAACCGCGCAGAGTCGACGATGTTCGAGTAGTTGCCCATCCTTGCGCGTGCCCATCCGGCGAATCTCGTGCCGACGTCATTGTCGACGCGCCAGCCTCTCTGGCTCAATCTTCTCCGGCCGGCATCCGCGCGTTCGAAGACGATGTCGGCGCGGTCGCCGACGACGCGGCGCGCGACGTCCCGCCAGTCAGGCATGGAGACGCCGTAGACGATGCCGGCCACGGCGAGCCACAGCAAGGGGATCGTCGCACCGCCGAACGCGGTGCGCAGCACTGCCATCGCGGCGTCCCACAGTATTTCGAGCGGCGTGAAATATGAGAAGAGCTCGGCGCGAATGGAATCTGCCCACACGATGATTCGTCGCTCACCGATCCAGCCCATCGGATCGAGCACGAAGGTCGCTCCCTGAGTGGCCGCGAAGCTGAGCGTGAGGAAGACCCAGAGCGCATCGACGTACACCCGTATCCCGATCACCCAACGCGGCAAGCTGTCCTTGAATCTGCTGAGCACGTAGCGCGCGACAAGGGCAGCGGCGATGATCGCCCACGTGACGCCGCTGATCGGCAGTTCGTCGGGGTGTAGTCCGCCACTGGACTGGCCAGTTGTCAACGCGGTCGTCATCGAGTCGGCGACCCGATAGTCCAGCGCCGCGGTCTCGAATTCCAGCCAATCTTCGGCGAACAGTTTCCACGCCAGATAGATCGCGAAGAACGGCACGATGATGTTGGCGAAGACGTCGACACTGCGCGCCGACCGTCGGGGCAGTGCGGCCAGGACGGGTATCGCCGAGCGCAGCACCAGGAACATCGCGCCGTACGAGCCGAGCCGGGCCAACCCGGCGAACGGCATGATCAGCGACGCCCAGACGTCGTTGTCCCAGCCGACATACGCGGCGAGTTCGATGGCGCCCTTGCGCCCGAACCAGCCGAGGAGGTAGAGCGCGGCGAGTTGTGGGAAATAGTGCCACCACATTGCGAAGGGCCGAAGCACGTAGCGCACAGCAACATCGTAAGCAGTGATCTATTCGTCGGCGGCGCGCAGCCACGCCTCCTCGAGCGAATCCTTTCTCGCCAGCAGCTGGTTGAGCTCGGCGTTGAGCTCACCGAGCCGGACATGATCGGCGGCGGTCTCGGCCATCGCGTGATGCATCGCGGCGATCTGTTCGTCCAACTTGGCGAGCTGCCCTTCGATGCGCGCCATCTCCTTGCTTGTGCGCCGCGCGCGCGCCGATGCCGTCTCAGTGCGCTGCGGCTCGGGTTGGGGCGATTCGGGTTCGGCGGCGACGCGCTCGTCGAGGTATTGCTCGACGCCGCCGGGCAGCAGGTCGCAGCGCCCTGAACCGGTCAGCGCGTAGGTGACGTCGGTGACGCGTTCCAGGAAGTACCGGTCGTGAGTGACCACGATCAGCGTGCCGGGCCAGTCGTCGAGGTAGTCCTCGATGACGGTCAACGTGTCGATGTCGAGGTCGTTGGTCGGTTCGTCGAGCAGCAGCACATTGGGCTCGTCGAGGAGGATGCGCAGAAACTGCAAGCGGCGCCTCTCGCCGCCGGACAGCTCGCCGATTCGGGCGGTCAGCTTGTCTCCGACGAAACCGAAATCCTTTAGCAGGGTGTCGGCGCTGATCTCGCGTCCAGCCGCCAATTGGCTGATTCGCCGGTGGTGTTCAACTGCATCGATCACCCGTTCTGCGCCTGTCAGCTCGACCAGTACCTGGCTCAGGTAGCCGATCTGCAGCGTGGTGCCGCGTTTGATCGTGCCCGCCGCGGGCGCCAGGTCACCGGCGAGCAGCCGCAGCACCGACGTTTTGCCGGTGCCGTTGACCCCGACTAGCCCGATTCGCTCACCAGGCCCGATGGACCAGTCGACCTTGTCGAGGATGACGCGGTCACCGACCTCGAGGCGCAGCCGGTGCAGGTCGAAGACGTCCTTGCCGAGCCTCGTGGTCGCAAAGCGCTGCAGCACAAGCGAATCACGCGGTGGCGGCTCGTTGGCGATGAGTTCGTTGGCAGCTTGGATCCGGAACTTCGGCTTCGACGTCCTTGCGGGCGGTCCGCGGCGCAGCCACGCCAACTCCTTGCGCATCAGGTTCCTGCGTCTGGCCTCGGTACCGGCGGCCAGTCGCATCCGCTCGGCGCGAGCAAGCACATAGGCGGCGTATCCGCCGTCGTAGGCGTCGACCGCGCCGTCGTGCACCTCCCACGTCTTGGCGGTGACCGCATCGAGGAACCAGCGGTCGTGGCTGACGACCACCAGGGCCTGCGACCGCCGACCCGACAGGTGCTGCGCAAGCCAGCCGATCACTTCGACGTCGAGGTGGTTGGTCGGCTCGTCGAGCACCAGCACGTCGTGTCCGGCGATGAGGACGGCGGCGAGCGCGACCCGGCGTCGCTCACCGCCGCTGAGGTCGGCGACGTCGGTGTCGAGGTCCACCGCCGCAAGCAGGTGCTCGACGACTGCGCGGGTGTCGGGTTCGGCGGCCCAGATGTGGTCCGGCCTGCCGCCGACTTCTGATTTCCCGTCGCTTCGCTCGCTCAGGACGACCTCGCGAATCGTGGCTCCGGCTGCGAAGTCGTCACTTTGCCGCAGGTAACCCACCGATAAGCCCGACGTGTGGGTGACCCGACCAGAATCGGGCTCGCGGGTGCCGGTCAGCACTCCGAGCAGCGTGGATTTGCCGTCTCCGTTGCGCCCGACCACGCCAACGGCGTCGCCCTCGTCGACGCCGAGGCTGACGCCGTCGAGCAGTGTCCGGGTGCCGTAGCCGACCGTCGCGCGTTCGACGTTGATCAAGTTGGCCATCAGCCGCCGATGATAGGTAGGGCATCTCGCCGAGGACGCCGCAGGCTCTGTGCCATGATGACCTCGGCAATCGGGGGACATCTGTGACAAAAGGGGAACCGCCGGTGGTGGACCTTGGTGCGATAACCAGGCCAGTGGGCCGGTTGGTGGCCACCGCGCAGAACGGTCTGGAAGTGCTGCGGTACGGCGGCCTCGAGACCGGTGCCGTGCCGTCGCCGTTCCAGGTCGTGGAAAGCGTGCCGATGTACCGGCTGCGGCGCTACTTCCCGCCGGATACCCGGCCTGGCTCCAAACCGCCGGGCCCCCCGGTGCTGATGGTCCACCCCATGATGATGTCGGCCGACATGTGGGACGTCACCCGCGACGAGGGTGCGGTCGGCATCCTGCACGCCGCGGGCATCGACCCGTGGGTGATCGACTTCGGTGAACCCGACAAGGTCGAGGGCGGCATGCAGCGCAATCTGGCCGACCACGTCGTCGCGCTGAGTGAGGCCATCGACACCGTCAAGGAGACGACCGAGCGCGACGTTCATCTGGCCGGCTACTCGCAGGGCGGGATGTTCTGCTACCAGACCGCGGCGTTCCGCCGATCGAAAGATCTCGCGAGCATCGTCGCGTTCGGCTCGCCGGTGGACACGCTCGCCGCGCTGCCGATGAACCTTCCCGCCGGGCTGGCGGCCGGTGCCGCCGACTTCATGGCCGACCACGTGTTCAGCCGGATCGACATTCCCAGCTGGCTCGCGCGCACCGGCTTCCAGATGCTCGACCCGATCAAGACCGCGCAGTCGCGTTTGGACTTCCTGCGGCAGCTGCACGATCGCGAAGCGCTGTTGCCGCGGGAGCAACAGCGACGATTCCTGGCATCCGAGGGCTGGATCGCGTGGTCGGGCCCCGCGATCGCCGAACTGCTCAAGCAGTTCATCGCGCACAACCGGATGATGACCGGCGGGTTCTCCATCCACGGGGACCTTGTGACGCTCAGCGACATCAACTGCCCGGTGCTGGCGGTGGTCGGCGAGGTCGACGACATCGGCCAGCCCGCTTCGGTGCGCGGCATCAAACGCGCTGCGCCGCAGGCTGACGTATATGAATTCCTCATCCGCGCAGGCCATTTCGGCCTCGTCGTCGGATCGAAGGCGGCCACTCAGACGTGGCCGACGGTGGCCCAGTGGGTCAAGTCGATCGACGGTGACGCGGATCTGCCCGAAGGCGTCGTGCCGATGGCGCTCCAGCCGTCGGAGCCGAACGAAAGCGGTGTACCGCTGGCATCGCGAATCGCCCACGGCGCCACCGCCGCCGGCGAGATGGCGTTCACCATCGCCAGATCTGCCGCCGAGGCGGTCGTCGCCGCCAACAAGTCGGCGCGCGCACTGGCAGTCGAGACGGTCCGCACCCTGCCCAGGCTGGCCAGGCTCGGCCAGATCAATGACCACACCCGCATCTCACTCGGCCGCATCATGAGCGAGCAGGCGCGGGATGTGCCCAACGGCGAGGCCCTGCTGTTCGACGGGCGCGTGCACACCTACGAGGCGGTTGATCGCCGCGTCAACAACGTGGTGCGCGGCCTGATCGAGGTCGGCGTTCGACAGGGCGCGCATGTCGGTGTGCTGATGGAGACCCGGCCGAGTGCGCTGGTGGCGATCGCCGCCCTGTCGCGTCTCGGCGCGGTCGCCGTGCTGATGCCTTCCGACGCCGATCTGGCAACCGTCGTGCGGCTTGGCGCGGTGTCCGACGTCATCGCTGACCCGAGCAATCTCGACGCTGCCCGCGGCCTCTCGACGAGGGTGCTCGTGCTCGGCGGCGGCGAGTCGCGGGAACTGCACGTGCCCGATGACGCCGACGTCGTGGACATGGAGCGGATCGACCCTGACGAGGTGGATCTGCCCGGCTGGTACCGGCCGAACCCGGGCCTGGCGCGCGACCTGGCGTTCGTCGCATTCAGCACGGTGGGCGGCCAGTTGCTCGCTCGCCAGATCACCAACTTCCGCTGGGCGTTGTCGGCGTTCGGGACCGCATCGGCGGCCAACCTCGGCCGCGGCGACACCGTCTACTGCCTTACCCCGTTGCACCATCAGTCGGGGCTGCTGGTGAGCCTGGGCGGCGCGGTCGTCGGTGGTTCTCGAATAGCCCTGTCGCGGGGCCTTCGGCCGGACCGGTTCATCCAGGAGATCCGCCAGTACGGCGTGACGGTGGTGTCCTACACGTGGGCGATGCTGCGCGATGTGATCGACGACCCGTCGTTCGCGCTGACCGGCAACCATCCGGTGCGGCTGTTCATCGGCTCGGGTATGCCGACGGGCCTGTGGAAACGCGTTGTGGACATCTTCGAGCCCGCCCACGTCGTCGAGTTCTTCGCGACCACCGACGGCCAGGCGGTCCTGGCCAACGTGGCCGGAGCGAAGATCGGCAGCAAGGGGAGGCCCCTTCCCGGCGGCGGCGACGTCGAACTCGCGGCGTACGACCCGGAGGACGACCTGATCCTCGAGGACGACCGCGGCTTCGTGCGAAGAGCGGAGACGAACGAAGTCGGCGTCATGCTGGCGCATCCGCGCGGGCCCATCGACCCGACGGCGTCGGTGAAGCGCGGCGTGTTCGCTCCCGCCGACACCTTGGTGTCCACCGAGTACCTGTTCCGGCGTGATCTGGACGGCGACTACTGGGCCGTGGACAACCGCAGCCTCGTCATCCGCACCGAACGCGGACCTGTCTACGCGGCGCCGGTCAACGACGCACTCGGCATGATCGACGCGGTGGACCTGTCGGTGACCTATGCCGTCGACATCGGCCGGCAGCGGGTGGCGGTGGCCGCCCTCGCTCTGCGCCCCGGCGGAAGCATTGCAGCAGGAGATCTCTCTGAGGCGCTCGCGGAACTTCCCGTCGGAGGGGCGCCCGACATCGTGCACGTGGTGCCCGAAATGACCCTCAGCGCGTCGTACCGACCGCTGATCAGCCCGCTGCGTGCGATGGGTGTGCCAAAGCCCTCACGTAACGCCTGGTACCTCGACGTGGATACCAATAAGTACAAGCGACTGACGGCCGCGGTGCGCACCGAGATCATCGGCGCGGACTGAGGCCGTGCCGCAGGTCCGACACACTGTTAGGGTTGCACCGCCCCCGCGAGGAGCACTGGAGGATCGGATGACATCGCAAAACGGTAGGCGCCGCCTGGTCGGTGCCCTTGCTGGCGGCATGGTCGCCGGCGCACTTTTTGCGGGCATCGGCGCGCCGACTGCCGTTGCCGCTCCAGGCGACGATGAGACGACCGATACCGAGGCTCCCGCGGCGCCGAAAATGACGGGCGAGCAGGCGCTGGCCATCATTCAGCAGGACTATGACCTGGGCGCAGGCGGCGGTCAGCTCTCCAATCTCGTCCATGAGGTGCTCACCCTTCGAAATCTCGGCTTCCGGCCGTCGAAAGCGAACCAGACGGCCATCACCGAGGCGCTCGAGAAGCGGCCCAACCAGGCGCCCCTCGTGGAGGCCCTCAAGGCGACCGTCGCCTACCAACGCAAGCTCCAGTCACAGGCGGCCGCACAGCAGGCCCAAGGCGGAAACAACAACTTCGCCATCGGCGGAGCGCCCGCTCCCTTCGATCAGGGCGGCACCATCATGGGTCATCCCGGCTGATTCACCTCGTGCTCGACGACACGCTGCGCAGCATCCTGGTCTGTCCCGAGGACCGCGGTCCGCTGCTGTTGATCGGTGACGACGAATATCTCTACAACCCTCGGTTGCGTCGGGCGTACCGGATCGAGGACGGCATCCCGGTGCTGCTGGTCGACGAGGCGGTGGCGATCGACGACGACGCCGAACACGAACGGCTGCTGAGCCGCGCGAAATCCTGACGGTTCGTCACTATTCGGGCGCCTCCCCTTCCCCTCAGCCCGCCGGAACGCAAGTGCAGGAGCCGTTTTCACACTTTGGCCAACCCGGGCAAGTCCTCGGTCAGATAGCGCTGCAGGTTAGGGGCGATCGTTTCCGCGATCTGGTCAACGGGAAGGGATCTGAACGGTTCCAGCTCGAGGATGTAGCGCGCCATCACCACACCGACCAACTGCGACGCCACGAACTGGACGCGCACACGTCCGCTGCCCGGCGGATTGTCGACCCGCGAGCCGACCTCGACGGCGATGACATCCTGCAGGAACGACCGAACGAGCGAGACATCGTTGCCTGCGAGAATCGACCGCAAAGTCGCGATGAAACCCTTGCCCATCTCGGAATCCCACAGCGGCAACAGGATCGACGGCAGCACATGGCCGATTCGGTCGACGGGAACTTCTCGCAGCGGTCCGATCACGGCCATCGGGTCGATCGGGATGTGGATCGCCGCGGCGAACAACTGCGTCTTGGTGCCGAAGTAATGGTGTACCAACGCGGGATCCACTTCGGCGTCGGCGGCGATGGCGCGGATCGACGTCTTGTCGAACCCGTTGCGGGCGAACAGCTCCCGGGCGCAGTCGAGAATGCGCTCACGGGTGACCGAGGTCCCGGGCGGTCGCCCGGGACGTTTGCGCTCGGTGTTGGTCGTCAAGACTTCACGGTGTCCTTCGTCGTAGCGTCGCAGCGGCCAGGCACAGGGCGATGACCGCGAATCCGATCACCACCACGATGTCCCGCAACGCGATCGCCGTCAGGTCCGGGTAGGCGCCGACCTGCTGCAGCGCTTCAAGAGCGTAACTGGCGGGCAGCACGTTGCTCACCCATTGCAGCCAATCGGGCAATACGTTGCGGGGAACGATGATGCCGCACAACAGCAGCTGCGGGGCGATGACCAGGGGCATGAACTGCACCGCCTGAAATTCTGTCCTCGCGAATGCACTGCACAGAAGGCCGAGGCCGACTCCGAGCACCGCATTGATGATCGCGATCACGAACACCAATAACGGGCTGCCCTTGGTGTCCAGTCCGAGGAGCCAGAAAGACACGACGCAGGCCAGCGTGGCTTGTGCGGCCGCCGCGATCGAGAACGCCGTACCGTAGGCGGCCAGCAGATCCAGCCGGCGCAGCGGTGTGGTCAGGATGCGCTCCAATGTTCCCGAAACCCGTTCGCGCTGCATGGTTATCGACGTGATGAGGAACATGACGATCAGGGGGAACACGCCGAGCATGATCAGGCAGGCGTTGTTGAACGGTGACGGGGTACCCGGCCGATGGGGCGCGTTCTGGAACATGAAGTACATCAGCGTGATGATGAGACTCGGTACCACGAGAATCATCGCCACGCTGCGATGGTCTGCCGCGAGCTGGCGAAGAATGCGTCCGGTGGTCGCGACGTAGCTCTGCGGGTTCAGCTTGCTGCGGCTGCGGTGCTGTGCCGGATGACGGACAGAAACGCTTCCTCCAGTGATTGACATCCCGTGTCCTCTCGTAGCTTTCGTGGTGTGGTGTGGGCAAGTAGGTGGCCGTCCCGCATCAGCAGCAGGTCACCGCAGTGGTCGGCCTCGTCCATGACGTGGCTGGAGACCAGCAGTGTCGTTCCACGCCTGGCCAACTGATCGAACTGCTGCCACAGGTCGACGCGCAGCACGGGATCGAGGCCGACGGTCGGCTCGTCGAGAACCAGCAGATCCGGAGCGGCCACCAGCGCGCAAGCCAGCGAAACGCGTGTCCGCTGGCCGCCGGAGAGATTGCCGCACACGGCCGTTCGGTGATCATCGAGTCCCACCGCGGACACGGCTTCGTCAGCGGCCTTGGAATCCATGCCGTACAGGGCGCCGATGTACCGGACGTTGTCGATGATTCGAAGGTCGTCGTAGATCGTGGGGGCCTGCGGCATGTATCCGACACGCCTGCGCAGGGGCGCCGAGCCCGCCGGTTGGCCCAGCACCGTGACGCTGCCACCGGTGAGGATCTGCGTCCCCACGATGCTTCGCATCAATGTGGTCTTGCCGCAGCCTGAGGGGCCGAGCAGACCGGTGATCGTGCCGCGCGCGATCTGCACCGACAGGTCGTGGATGGCCGGGCGCTTGCCACGCACCACCCGGAGATGGTCGATGGTCACGACCGGTTCGACTCCCCGCTGCAACAATTCATCACTCGATGAAGTCATCATGTGGTGAATACTGCTCCCCGGGCGTTCGGAGTGTCAAGGGGCGAAGGCAGAATCGCCACGATGACCGCGCAATTGCTGCCCGCCGTTCCCGTGGACGCGGCCCGCCGTCTACTGGGAGCAGCGTTGGTCGGACGCGGGGTGAGCGCGATGATCATCGAGGTCGAGGCGTACGGCGGCCCGCCCGACGGTCCGTGGCCGGATGCCGCGTCGCACTCCTTCCGCGGCCGACGCGGGCGAAACACGGTGATGTTCGGACCGCCCGGGCGGATGTACACCTACCGCAGCCACGGCATTCACATCTGCGCCAATGTCGTGTGCGGCTACGACGGAGTCGCCGGGGCGGTCCTGCTACGTGCCGCGGCGGTCGAGTCCGGACTCGGCATTGCACGAGATCGCCGGGGCGAATCCGTGCGCCCCGCAGCGCTGGCGCGGGGCCCAGGCAACCTCTGCTCGGCGCTGGGAATCACGATGGATGACAACGGGATCGACCTCTTCGATGCTCGCAGCCCGGTGCGGCTCGAGCTGTCCGAGGAGCACGCCTCGGTCGACGGGCCTCGCGTCGGCGTCAGCCAGGCGGCCGACCGGGCGTGGCGGTTCTGGTTGGCCGGCCGGGCGGAGGTGTCGCTGTACCGCCGCAGTCCGCGGGCACCGGCGCCCGGCCAGAGCGACTGATACGGGAAGATCGGGACCATGGGAACGGCCAACATCCTCGACGAATTGGACTGGCGTGGGCTGATCGCGCAGTCCACCGACCCGGATGCGCTCGGGCAGCAGCTGGCCGCGGGCCCCGTCACCGTCTATTCGGGTTTCGACCCGACAGCGCCGAGCCTGCATGCGGGGCACCTCATACCGCTGCTGACGCTGCGCCGGTTCCAGCAGGCCGGCCACCGGCCGATCGTGCTGGCGGGCGGAGCGACCGGCATGATCGGCGACCCCCGCGAGGTCGGCGAACGCACGCTGAACACCGCGTCCACCGTCGCCGACTGGACAGATCGCATCCGCGGTCAGCTCGAGCGCTTCGTCGACTTCGATGACACAGCGTCGGGCGCGGTCGTCGAGAACAACCTCACCTGGACCAGCGAGCTGGCCGCGATCGAGTTTCTCCGCGATATCGGCAAGTACTTCTCCGTCAACGTGATGCTCGACCGCGACACCGTGCGGCGACGCCTCGAGGGCGAGGGAATCTCCTACACCGAGTTCAGCTACATGCTGTTGCAGGCCAACGACTACGTTGAGTTGAACCGGCGCTATGGCTGCACGTTGCAGGTCGGCGGCTCCGATCAGTGGGGCAACATCATCGCCGGGGTGCGACTCGTGCGCCAGAAGCAGGCCGCGACCGTTCACGCGTTGACCACCCCGCTGGTCACCGACTCCGATGGCAACAAGTTCGGGAAATCGACCGGCGGCGGAAATCTCTGGCTCGACCCGGAGATGACGAGTCCCTACGCGTGGTATCAGTACTTCTTCAACACAGCCGACGCCGACGCGATCCCATACCTGCAGTGGTTCACCTTTCTGTCGCGCGACGAGGTCGCCGAGCTCGAACACGCGACTTCGGAACGCCCTCATGAGCGCTCGGCACAGCGCAGGCTCGCTCAGGAACTCACCACGCTGGTCCACGGAGCGTCGGAGTGCACGGCCGTCGAACACGCCAGTCAGGCGTTGTTCGGACGGGCCGATCTTGCGCAGCTCGACGAACCGACACTGGCTGCGGCCCTTCGCGAAGCCGGCAACAACCAGGTGGCGGAACTAGCGCCGAATGCGCCACACGGCATCACCGACCTGCTCGTGGCCAGCCGACTGGTCGACAGCAAGGGCGCCGCCAAGCGCACGGTCGCCGAGGGAGGCGCGTACGTCAACAACGTCCGCGTCGAAAGCGAGGACTGGACCCCGCAGCCGTCGGACTTCCTCCACGACCGGTGGCTGGTACTGCGTCGCGGCAAGCGGAATATCGCCGGGGTGCAACGCGTTGACTGATCTGTCGGTGCTGACGCATGACCGCGCACGCAAGGAGTGAGTGTCGGAAGTGCGCACGACCGGCGGAACCGTTGAGACACACCGCCGATCAGCCCATTTGACTCCGACTTTTCCCTCACGTAACTTGTTGAAGTCGTCGCGACGCGGTCCAGCCGCTGAGCGCGACGGCGTCCCAGAGGGAAGTTCCCGCTTCGGCGGGTTCCTGACCGTCCGCACTACGAGTACGCGGCCAAAAGCCGCGGGCTTGTCGCGCGGGTTGTTTGAGAACTCAATAGTGTGTTTGGTGGTTTTTGTTTGTTGTTTTTTGTCGTGTCCGCATTTTCCCGTTTGGGGGCATGACGTTGTTTTTTTGCCAGTTTTGACTGGTTGCTTTGATCGGATTGTTCTGATTCGAATTCTGCCTCGTTGTGTTTGAGGGGTTTTTGTTTGGAGAGTTTGATCCTGGCTCAGGACGAACGCTGGCGGCGTGCTTAACACATGCAAGTCGAACGGTAAGGCCCTTTCGGGGGTACACGAGTGGCGAACGGGTGAGTAACACGTGGGTGATCTGCCCTGCACTTTGGGATAAGCCTGGGAAACTGGGTCTAATACCGAATAGGACTACGCGATGCATGTCGTGTGGTGGAAAGCTTTTGCGGTGTGGGATGGGCCCGCGGCCTATCAGCTTGTTGGTGGGGTGATGGCCTACCAAGGCGACGACGGGTAGCCGGCCTGAGAGGGTGTCCGGCCACACTGGGACTGAGATACGGCCCAGACTCCTACGGGAGGCAGCAGTGGGGAATATTGCACAATGGGCGCAAGCCTGATGCAGCGACGCCGCGTGAGGGATGACGGCCTTCGGGTTGTAAACCTCTTTCAACGCCGACGAAGCGTAAGTGACGGTAGGCGTAGAAGAAGCACCGGCCAACTACGTGCCAGCAGCCGCGGTAATACGTAGGGTGCGAGCGTTGTCCGGAATTACTGGGCGTAAAGAGCTCGTAGGTGGTTTGTCGCGTTGTTCGTGAAAACTCACAACTCAATTGTGGGCGTGCGGGCGATACGGGCAGACTGGAGTACTGCAGGGGAGACTGGAATTCCTGGTGTAGCGGTGGAATGCGCAGATATCAGGAGGAACACCGGTGGCGAAGGCGGGTCTCTGGGCAGTAACTGACGCTGAGGAGCGAAAGCGTGGGGAGCGAACAGGATTAGATACCCTGGTAGTCCACGCCGTAAACGGTGGGTACTAGGTGTGGGTTTCCTTCCTTGGGATCCGTGCCGTAGCTAACGCATTAAGTACCCCGCCTGGGGAGTACGGCCGCAAGGCTAAAACTCAAAGGAATTGACGGGGGCCCGCACAAGCGGCGGAGCATGTGGATTAATTCGATGCAACGCGAAGAACCTTACCTGGGTTTGACATGCACAGGACGCCGGCAGAGATGTCGGTTCCCTTGTGGCCTGTGTGCAGGTGGTGCATGGCTGTCGTCAGCTCGTGTCGTGAGATGTTGGGTTAAGTCCCGCAACGAGCGCAACCCTTGTCTCATGTTGCCAGCGGGTAATGCCGGGGACTCGTGAGAGACTGCCGGGGTCAACTCGGAGGAAGGTGGGGATGACGTCAAGTCATCATGCCCCTTATGTCCAGGGCTTCACACATGCTACAATGGCCGGTACAAAGGGCTGCGATGCCGTGAGGTGGAGCGAATCCTTGTTAAAGCCGGTCTCAGTTCGGATCGGGGTCTGCAACTCGACCCCGTGAAGTCGGAGTCGCTAGTAATCGCAGATCAGCAACGCTGCGGTGAATACGTTCCCGGGCCTTGTACACACCGCCCGTCACGTCATGAAAGTCGGTAACACCCGAAGCCGGTGGCCTAACCCCTTGGGGAGGGAGCCGTCGAAGGTGGGATCGGCGATTGGGACGAAGTCGTAACAAGGTAGCCGTACCGGAAGGTGCGGCTGGATCACCTCCTTTCTAAGGAGCACCAATTCATTCCCCCGTGCCTCACATGTGTGAGGGGTTCGCGGTTGGGATATCAGTGCCGGCGCCTGTAGTGGGTTGCCGGTGGGTGCACGACAAACGTTGAGCCGGTTCGGGTTTCGAGTGATCGAACGCCGGTGAGGGATCACCAGACACACTATTGGGCTTTGAGGCAACAGGCCCGCTATCTCTTCGTCCCGAGGGTGGGAAACCGGGGATAGGGTTTAGGTTGTCGCCCTGCTTTGGTGGTGGGGTGTGGTGTTTGATTTGTGGATAGTGGTTGCGAGCATCTAACACGCAGACGTTGTTTGTGTGTTGATGTGCAATTTCAGAGTTTTTTAACTCATATGATTTTTGGTTTTTTGTGTTGTAAGTGTTTAAGGGCGCATGGTGGATGCCTTGGCACTGAGAGCCGATGAAGGACGTGGGAGGCTGCGATATGCCTCGGGGAGCTGTCAACCGAGCGTGGATCCGAGGATGTCCGAATGGGGAAACCCGGCGCGAGTGATGTCGTGTCACCTGCTGGTGAATATATAGCCAGTTGGGAGGTAACGCGGGGAAGTGAAACATCTCAGTACCCGTAGGAAGAGAAAACAATTGTGATTCCGTGAGTAGTGGCGAGCGAAAGCGGAGGATGGCTAAACCGGATGCATGTGATACCCGGCGGGGGTTGTGTGTGCGGTGTTGTGGGGCGTTTCTTCTCTCATCCGCCGATGAGGGCGAAAGTGATAAACCGTGGTGTTAGGTGAAGTGGCCTGGGATGGCCTGTCCGGAGAGGGTGAGAGCCCCGTAACCGAAAACATCGCGGCTTTCGTGGAACTGTCCCCGAGTAGCAGCGGGCCCGTGGAATCTGCTGTGAATCTGCCGGGACCACCCGGTAAGCCTGAATACTTCTCAGTGACCGATAGCGGATTAGTACCGTGAGGGAATGGTGAAAAGTACCCCGGGAGGGGAGTGAAAGAGTACCTGAAACCGTGTGCCTACAAGCCGTCAGAGCCCTCCACCTCGTGGTGGGGTGATGGCGTGCCTTTTGAAGAATGAGCCTGCGAGTCAGGGACATGTCGCGAGGTTAACCCGTTGAGGGGTAGCCGCAGCGAAAGCGAGTCTGAATAGGGCGTATCCCCGGTAGGGGTGTAGTGGTGTGTTCTGGACCCGAAGCGGAGTGATCTACCCATGGCCAGGGTGAAGCGACGGTAAGACGTCGTGGAGGCCCGAACCCACTTAGGTTGAAGACTGAGGGGATGAGCTGTGGGTAGGGGTGAAAGGCCAATCAAACTCCGTGATAGCTGGTTCTCCCCGAAATGCATTTAGGTGCAGCGTTGCGTGTTTCTTGCCGGAGGTAGAGCTACTGGATGGCCGATGGGCCCTACTAGGTTACTGACGTCAGCCAAACTCCGAATGCCGGTAAGTCAATAGCGTGGCAGTGAGACGGCGGGGGATAAGCTCCGTGCGTCGAGAGGGAAACAGCCCAGATCGCCGGCTAAGGCCCCTAAGCGTGTGCTAAGTGGAAAAGGATGTGCAGTCGCAAAGACAACCAGGAGGTTGGCTTAGAAGCAGCCACCCTTGAAAGAGTGCGTAATAGCTCACTGGTCAAGTGATTGTGCGCCGATAATGTAGCGGGGCTCAAGCACACCGCCGAAGCCGCGGCAGCCGCAAGGCTGGGTAGGGGAGCGTCCTGCATCCGGTGAAGCCACCGAGTGATCGAGTGGTGGAGGGTGTGGGAGTGAGAATGCAGGCATGAGTAGCGATAAGGCAAGTGAGAACCTTGCCCGCCGAAAGACCAAGGGTTCCTGGGCCAGGCCAGTCCGCCCAGGGTGAGTCGGGACCTAAGGCGAGGCCGACAGGCGTAGTCGATGGACAACGGGTTGATATTCCCGTACCCGTGTGTGCGCGTCCCTGACGAATCAGAGGTACTAACCACCCAAAAGGTAGGCCACCAAACCCTTTCGAGGGGGCGGGACCTACCGGCTGCGTGGAACCTTCTCTGGTAGTAGTCAAGCGATGGGGTGACGCAGGAAGGTAGCCGTACCAGTCAGTGGTAATACTGGGGTAAACCTGTAGGGAGAACGATAGGCAAATCCGTCGTTCACTAATCCTGAGAGGTGATGCATAGCCGAGTGAGGCGAATTCGGTGATCCTATGCTGCCAAGAAAAGCCTCTAGTGAGTACACACACGGCCCGTACCCCAAACCGACACAGGTGGTCAGGTAGAGAATACCGAGGCGTACGAGTGAACTATGGTTAAGGAACTCGGCAAAATGCCCCCGTAACTTCGGGAGAAGGGGGACCCACACACCGTCAACCGGCTTGCCCGGGGCAGCGGGAGTGGGTGGCACAAACCAGTGAGAAGCGACTGTTTACTAAAAACACAGGTCCGTGCGAAGTCGCAAGACGATGTATACGGACTGACGCCTGCCCGGTGCTGGAAGGTTAAGAGGACCCGTTAACCCCCTCGGGGTGAAGCGGAGAATTTAAGCCCCAGTAAACGGCGGTGGTAACTATAACCATCCTAAGGTAGCGAAATTCCTTGTCGGGTAAGTTCCGACCTGCACGAATGGCGTAACGACTTCTCAGCTGTCTCAACCATAGACTCGGCGAAATTGCACTACGAGTAAAGATGCTCGTTACGCGCGGCAGGACGAAAAGACCCCGGGACCTTCACTACAACTTGGTATTGGTGCTCGATACGGTTTGTGTAGGATAGGTGGGAGACTATGAAGCCATCACGCCAGTGATGGTGGAGTCGCTGTTGAAATACCACTCTGACCGTATTGGGCCTCTAACCTCGAACCGTCTATCCGGTTCAGGAACAGTGCCTGGTGGGTAGTTTAACTGGGGCGGTTGCCTCCTAAAATGTAACGGAGGCGCCCAAAGGTTCCCTCAACCTGGACGGCAATCAGGTGTTGAGTGTAAGTGCACAAGGGAGCTTGACTGCGAGACTGACACGTCAAGCAGGGACGAAAGTCGGGACTAGTGATCCGGCACCCCCGAGTGGAAGGGGTGTCGCTCAACGGATAAAAGGTACCCCGGGGATAACAGGCTGATCTTCCCCAAGAGTCCATATCGACGGGATGGTTTGGCACCTCGATGTCGGCTCGTCGCATCCTGGGGCTGGAGCAGGTCCCAAGGGTTGGGCTGTTCGCCCATTAAAGCGGCACGCGAGCTGGGTTTAGAACGTCGTGAGACAGTTCGGTCTCTATCCGCCGCGCGCGTCAGAAGCTTGAGGAAACCTGTCCCTAGTACGAGAGGACCGGGACGGACGAACCTCTGGTCTACCAGTTGTCCCACCAGGGGCACCGCTGGATCGCCACGTTCGGACAGGATAACCGCTGAAAGCATCTAAGCGGGAAACCCCCTCCAAGACCAGGCTTCTCACCCATCAAGTGGGATAAGGCCCCCCGCAGACCACGGGATCAATAGACCAGACCTGCACACCCAGCAATGGACAAAGGGAACTGGCACTAACCGGCCGAAAACTTACACACAACCAAAAACCCGCAACCACACACCACACCAGCTCAAACAACCCCACCCCACCACCAAACACAACTTCACCCACAAGTGAACAAAGTTACGGCGGAAATAGCGACAGGGAAACGCCCGGACCCATCCCGAACCCGGAAGCTAAGCCTGCCAGCGCCGATGATACTACCCAACCCGGGTGGAAAAGTAGGACACCGCCGAACACACCTTGAAGACCTCTGCCCCCCAATTCTGTTGGGGGGCAGAGGCATTTCTACTACTCGATGATGGGCGCCTCAGCCCACCTTGGTCAGTGATCCCATGCCACCACCTCCGCTCACGCCCCGTGGGAGAGTGCGGTCGGACGTTGTCACACAAGGCATCCCGTCGGATGCTGCCACCGTCTGTGTTCGAGGTGTTGACTGATCCGTGTTCCGAGGCGGTGTGCATTCAGAGCCCGACCCCAATGGGCCGTATCCTTGCACGAGGTTCCACGGCGAAAGGTTTCAGTGGTCGACAACAGAGCAGGTGGCGAACGTCGTCAACCTCGCGGAGGAAACGGTCCACGCGGTCCGCAGAGACGGGATAGTCGTCAACAGGCGCCACGATCGTCGGGGCCGAACCGTGCCAGGATCACGCAACCGAAGTCGGATGCGTCCGCCGACCAAAGCGGACCTGCGCTGTCACCCGACATCGAGGCACGCCAGCTTGCGCCCGAAGTTCGTCGAGAACTGACGACGTTGGACCGCAACACATCTGATTTCGTCGCCCGCCATCTGGTGGCCGCCGGTGAGCTGCTCGACGAGGACCCCGAGGCCGCACTGGAGCATGCCCGCGCCGCGCGGGAGCGTTCGGGCCGGATCGCCGCGGTCCGCGAAGCCGTCGGCATCGCCGCGTATCGCTGCGGCGACTGGGCGCAGGCGCTCGCCGAACTGCGCGCCGCTCGCCGGCTGGGCAGCAAATCGCCGCTGCTTCCGCTGATCGCCGACTGTGAGCGGGGCCTCGGCCGTCCCGAGCGGGCGGTCGAGTTGGCCCGCAGCCCCGAGGCCGCTGCACTGACCGACGACGACGCCGATGAACTGCGCATCGTTGTGGCCGGCGCCAGGTCGGATCTCGGACAGATCGATCAGGCCCTCGCGATCCTGTCCACCCCGCAACTCGACCCGACGCGCACCGGGCAGACCGCCGCCCGCCTCTTCTATGCCTACGCCGAGACACTGCTCGCTCTCGACCGTCGACAAGAAGCCCTGCAGTGGTTCATCAACGCCGCAGCCGCCGACGTCGAGGGTGTGACCGATGCAGAAGATCGAATCACGGAGCTCACCTGACGTGACAACCCTTGTCCAGGAACATGATTGCCTCCTTCTTGACCTCGACGGCACCGTGTTCCGCGGTCATCAGGCAACGGTGGGCGCTGTCGACACGCTCGCGGCCGTAACGTCTCGCAAGCTGTATGTCACCAACAACGCCTCACGGGCGTCGGAGGAGGTCGCAGCCCATCTGCGTGTGATGGGTTTCACCGCTGATGCCGACGATGTCGTCACCAGCGCGCAGAGCGCGGCCAGCCTCCTTGCGGAGCGTCTGCCCGCCGGCGCCGCGGTGCTCGTCGTCGGCACCGAGTCGCTGGCAGCCGAGGTCACCAACGTCGGACTCAAGCCCGTTCGCCAATGGTCCGACGATCCCGTCGCCGTCGTGCAGGGACATTCGCCCGAGACGGCATGGCCCGACCTTGCCGAGGCGGCACTGGCCATCAGGGGAGGCGCGCTGTGGGTCGCGGCCAACGTCGACAAGACGCTGCCTTCCGAACGCGGCCTACTTCCCGGAAACGGCTCGATGGTTGCCGCGCTGCAGGCCGCGACCGATCGAGAGCCGCAGGTTGCAGGCAAGCCGCGGCCGAGACTGCTCACAGACGCATTGTCGCGCGGCGACTTTCGCTCCCCGCTGGTGGTCGGCGACCGGCTGGACACCGATATCGCCGGTGCTCACGCCGCCGGACTGCCCAGCCTGATGGTCCTCACCGGGGTCAGCACGGCCGCCGAGGCGGTTCGTGCTATTCCAGGCGAGCGGCCCAACTACATCGCCACCGATCTTCGCTCGCTCTATGACCGCGCGGACCTACTCCGAGTCGGGCCGCACAAAGCCTGGCGCGTCGAGATCGGCGAATCCGCGGTGACGGTTCACAACACCGGCACCGAGCCGAGGGATTCGGTGACGGTCGTGCGCGCCACCGCCAACGCGGTATGGAATTCGAACCTCAGTTGGCAGCCGTTCGCAATCGTTGCGGGCGACTACATCGCCCGCAAGGCGCTGGAGCGGTGGTCCCTGCTCACATCGCCTGATCGACTAGCGTGATCCTCGATATGAGTACCGAACCTGACGAGATCCGGGCCAGGATCGCGGCGCTGATGGCCGAACTGCCCGACATCGAGGGGCCCGGATCCGCCGAGGTGGATATCGACGGTGTCGCCGCCCGACTCGAGGAGGCGCACGACCTCCTTGTTCAGGCTCTGGAGTCGGTCGAGAAGGCACCGGCGCCGCTGGAAAACCCGGACGGGTGAGGCCACATGGCGCGGCGCGCTCGTGTTGACGCCGAGCTGGTGCGGCGCGGGTTGGCGCGCTCGCGGCAGCAGGCGGCCGAACTGATCGGCGCCGGCCGGGTCAGCATCAACGGAATGCCCGCCGCCAAGCCGGCGACGGCGGTCTCCCTGGACGCGGCGCTGACGGTCGACGCGGCGGAACGCACCTGGGTCTCCCGAGGAGCTCACAAGCTCATCGGCGCTTTGAACGCCTTCGACATCTCGGTGGCGAATGCGCGCTGTCTGGATGCAGGCGCCTCCACCGGCGGGTTCACCGAGGTACTGCTTGATCGCGGTGCCCGCGAAGTGGTCGCCGTGGACGTCGGGTACGGGCAGCTGGCATGGGCGCTGCGGTCGGACGACCGCGTGACGGTGCTGGAGCGCACCAACGTCCGTGCACTGACACGCGATGCAATCGGCGGTGCCGTCGACAGGGTGGTGGCCGATCTGTCCTTTATCTCGCTGTCGACGGTGCTGCCTGCGCTGGTTGCATGCGCGTCGGGCGCCGCCGATATCGTTCCCATGGTGAAGCCACAGTTCGAGGTCGGCAAGGACCGGGTGGGCGCAGGTGGGGTGGTGTCGGACCCCGAACTGCGCGCAGGTGCCGTGCTCGCGGTCGCACACCGCGCCGCCGAGCTCAACTGGCATACCGTCGGCGTCACGGCCAGTCCACTGCCGGGTCCGTCCGGAAACGTTGAATACTTCCTGCATCTGCGCGCCGAATCCGAGCGCCCGCTCGCCGGCGTCGAGCTGGAGCAGGCTGTCGAACGCGCTGTCGCCGAGGGGCCTCAATGACATCTGACCGCACCATCCTCATGGTGGTCCACACCGGCCGCGACGAAGTCACCGAAACCGCGCGCAGAGTAGAGAAAGTGCTCGGCGAGAACGGCATTGGCCTGCGGGTGCTGTCGGCCGAGGCGGTTGACCGCGCCGCGGTGCACCCGGCTCCCGAGGACGCGCGCGGTATCGGCGTCGACGTCGAAGTCGTCGACGCCGACGAACGTGCCGCCGAGGGCTGCGAACTGGTCATCGTCCTCGGCGGCGACGGAACGTTCCTGCGCGCAGCCGAACTCGCCCGCAACGTCGAAATCCCGGTGCTGGGCGTTAATCTCGGTCGCATCGGATTCCTCGCCGAGGCGGAGGCCGACAACATCGACACGGTCCTCGAGCACGTCGTCAGCCGCGATTTCCGCGTCGAGGAGCGTATGACGCTCGACGTCGTGGTGCGTGTCGAGGGCCGAATCGTCAACCGCGGCTGGGCCCTCAACGAAGCCAGCCTCGAGAAGGGTCCGCGCCTCGGCGTTCTCGGTGCCGTGCTGGAGGTCGACGGCCGTCCGGTGTCCGCCTTCGGGTGCGACGGTGTGCTCGTGGCGACCCCGACCGGCTCCACCGCGTGGGCGTTCTCCGCGGGCGGCCCGATCGTCTGGCCGGATCTCGAAGCCATTCTGGTGGTGCCCAACAACGCCCATGCGCTCTTCGCCCGGCCGATGGTCACCAGCCCTGACGCCGCCATCGCGGTCGAGGTCGAGGCCACCGGCCACGACGCGCTGGTGTTCTGCGACGGCCGACGCGAGATGGTGGTGCCGGCGGGCGGGCGGGTCGAGGTCACTCGCTGCGGCACACCGCTGAAGTGGGTGCGCCTGGACAGCGCGCCGTTCACCGACCGACTGGTGCGCAAATTCCGGCTGCCGGTCACAGGCTGGCGCGGGCAGTAGTGCTCTCCGAGATCCGCATCGAGTCGCTGGGCGCGATCAGCACGGCGACGGCCGAATTCGACCGTGGACTGACCGTCTTGACCGGCGAAACCGGTACCGGCAAGACGATGGTGGTCACCGGGCTGCACCTTCTCGGCGGCGCACGGGCAGATGCGACACGGATCCGGTCCGGTGCGGCGCGCGCCGTGATCGAAGGCAGGTTCAGCACCCGTGAACTCGGTGACGGCGTGGCCGCCCTTGTCGACGAGATACTCGACGCCTCCGGCGCGGACCGCGACGAAGACGGCAGCGTCATCGCCGCGCGATCGGTCAGTCGCGACGGACCCTCGCGAGCCTACCTCGGCGGCCGCAGTGTGCCGGCCAAGTCGCTGAGCACGTTCACCACCGAACTGCTCACCTTGCATGGGCAGAACGACCAGTTGCGCCTCATGCGTGGAGACGAACAGCGCGCGGCGCTGGATCGCTTCGCCGATGTCGGTGCGCTCCTCGGGCGGTACCGCAAGGTGCGCGAGTCGTGGCTTGCGGCTCGACGTGATCTCGCCGAAAGAACCCAGCGCGCAAGGGAGATGGCTCAAGAGGCCGACCGGTTGAAGTTCGGGCTCGGCGAGATCGATGCGGTCGACCCGCGACCGGGCGAAGACGACACACTCGTCGACGACATCAGGCGGCTGTCCGAACTCGACGCGCTCCGCGAGGCCGCCCAGACTGCACGCAACGCGCTGTCCGGGGCGCTCGACGACGCCGCCGACGCCGATCCTGTGTCAGGAGCACACGAAGTCGGACGGGCGAAATCGGCGCTGGACGGCACGGATGACACGACGCTCTTGGCACTGGGGGAGCGGCTGGCGGAGGCGTTGGCTGTGATCGCTGACGTGTCGACCGAGCTCAGCCACTACCTCAGCGAACTGCCCAATGATGCAAGCACATTGGAGACCAAGCTGGCCAGACAGGGCGAGCTGAGGGTGTTGACCCGAAAGTATGCCGCCGACATCGATGGTGTGTTGGCGTGGGCCCGCGAGTCGCGCGATCGTCTTGATCAGCTCGACGTGTCCGAGGAGGCCCTCGCCGTCCTGGAGCGCAGAGTCTCGGAGTTGGAAGCCGAATTGGTCAACGCCGCGGCGGAACTGAGCAAGGCGCGGACCAAGGCGGCGAAGGGCCTCGCCAAGGCGGTCACCGCCGAGTTGTCCGGGCTGGCGATGGCCGACGCCGAATTCACCGTCGCTGTATCGCCATTGACCGTGCGCGGAGACGATTCGGCACCGTTGGCGCTGCCGTCGGGGACGACGGTGCATGCCGGGGCCGACGGCGCCGATGCCGTCAGCTTCGGGTTCTCCGCCCACAAGGGCACCGACGTGCTGCCGTTGAACAAGAGCGCCTCCGGTGGCGAACTGTCCCGGGTCATGCTCGCGCTCGAAGTGGTCCTCGCCGCATCGGTCGAGGGCACGACGATGGTTTTCGACGAAGTCGACGCCGGAGTCGGTGGGCGCGCAGCTGTCCAGATCGGCAGGCGCCTGGCGCGGCTGGCACGCACCCACCAGGTCATCGTCGTCACCCACCTTCCTCAGGTCGCCGCCTACGCCGACATCCATATCGTCGTCGACAGCGCAGGACGTGACAAAGCCAGCGGCGTCCATCGGCTCGATGACGAGGATCGGGTCGCCGAACTCGCCCGCATGCTCGCTGGGCTTGGCGACTCCGACAGCGGCCGGGCACACGCGCGCGAACTGCTGAAAGCCGCGCAGGAGGACCGCGCGGAGGCCTTATAATGTGTGGCTGGTGTGACGAAATATAACTTGTGGGGCTGATGTTACGGCGCGCCTCCACCTCAAGTTGAGGGTTGGCCGACAGAATCGCGGATATGAAGATGTCTGCGCTGCTCTCTCGCACTGCCAGCCCACGGCCGGGCATCACCGGCACCGCCCGCGTGGACCGCGACATCGATCGGCTTCTGCGACGCGTCGGCCCCGGAGACATCGTGGTCATCGACGCGTTGGACCTCGACCGCATCACCGCCGACGCACTGGTCGAGGCCGAGATCGCGGCCGTCATCAACGCGTCTCCGTCGATCTCCGGCCGATATCCGAACCTCGGCCCCGAGGTGCTGGTGAACAACGGCGTCACGCTCATCGACGAAACCGGCCCCGAGGTCTTCAAACGGGTGAAGGACGGAGCCAGGGTCCGGTTGTATGACGGCGGCGTCTATGCCGGTGATCGCAGACTCGCCCACGGCACCGAGCGAACCGATCACGAGATCCACGAACTCATGCACGAGGCGAAGAGCGGTTTGGTCGCCCACCTCGAGGCGTTCGCGGGCAACACCATCGAGTTCATCCGCAGCGAGAGCCCGTTGCTGATCGACGGCATCGGGATCCCGGACATCGACGTCGACCTTCATCGGCGTCACGTCGTGGTCGTGGCCGAGGAACCCAGCGCCGCCTATGACCTCAAGGCGCTCAAACCCTTCATCAAGGAGTACCAACCGGTGCTCATCGGCGTCGGCACCGGTGCGGACGTGTTGCGCAAGGGCGGCTATCGGCCCGCGCTGATCGTCGGAGACCCGGAACGCATCAGCGCCGAAGTGCTGTGCAGCGGCGCGCAGGTGGTGCTTCCTGCCGACGCCGACGGACACGCCGCCGGGCTGGAGCGCATTCAGGACCTCGGCGTCGGAGCGATGACCTTTCCGGCCGCAGGCTCGGCGGCCGATCTCGCGCTGCTGCTGGCCGACCACCACGGCGCCTCGCTGATCGTCACCGCAGGCCATACCGCCAGCATCGAGGAGTTCTTCGACCGCTCGCGCCAGCACAGCAATCCGTCGACGTTCCTGACCCGCCTCAAGGTGGGCGAGAAGTTGGTGGACGCGAAGGCCGTGGCGACCCTGTACCGCAGTCGCGTCTCCGGCGGCGCCATCGCGCTTCTGGTGTTGGCGATGTTGGTCGCCGTCATCGTCGCCCTCTGGGTGTCACGCGCGGACGGCGCGGTGATCGACTGGGTCGTGAACTACTGGAACCAGTTCTCGATGTGGGTACAGAGCTGGGTCACCTAGGGAGCTGCTGCAGTGATTTCTCTACGCGCACATACGATTTCGCTGGCCGCAGTCTTTCTCGCCCTCGCTATCGGCGTTGCGCTGGGCTCCGGATTGTTGTCCAATACGGTGCTGTCCGGGCTGCGTGACGACAAGAAGGACCTGCAGACCCAGATCGAGGGGTTGACGGAGCAGAAGAACGCACTCAACGAGAAGCTGAGCGCAGCAGGCGAATTCGACGGGCAGATGGCGCCGCGTATCCTGCGCGACTCGCTGGCAGCCAAAGCAGTGGTGCTGTTCCGCACGCCGGACGCAGCGGACGATGACGTCGAGTCGTTGACCCGAATGGTGGAACAGGCCGGCGGAACGGTGAGCGGAACCGTTGCGCTGACCGACGAGTTCGTCAACGCCAACTCCGCGGAGAAGCTTCTCTCGGTGGTGAACTCGCCGATCGTGCCCGCCGGGGCACAGCTGAGCACCAAATCCGTGGACCAGGGTTCGCAGGCGGGTGATCTGCTGGGTATCGCGCTGCTGACCAACCGGGATCCCAAGGTGGCCGCGGTCGACGACCAGCAGCGCGACACCGTGCTCACCGCCTTGAGGGACACCGGCTTCATCATCTACGGCACCGACCGCGTCGGCGCGGCCGATGCGGCCCTGATCGTCACCGGCGGCGGACTCGGCGACGATGCGGGCAACAGGGGAGCCACCGTCGCGCGCTTCGCCGCAGGGCTGGCACCCCACGGCTCGGGCACCGTCGTGGCCGGCCGTGAC
This sequence comes from Mycobacterium sp. ITM-2016-00318, assembly GCF_002968285.2. Classification (NCBI taxonomy): domain Bacteria; kingdom Bacillati; phylum Actinomycetota; class Actinomycetes; order Mycobacteriales; family Mycobacteriaceae; genus Mycobacterium; species Mycobacterium sp. ITM-2016-00318. Next base: position 2,798,704 of record NZ_CP134400.1, read on the forward strand.
GGCACCGCTTCGGGCACCGCGGCGGTGGCCGTGACCCGATCCGACGCCGCCCTCGCGTCGTCGGTCAGCACCGTCGACGACGTCGACGCCGCTTCCGGGCGGATCACCGCGGTTCTGGCGCTGCAGGACCTGATCAACGGCGGACGGCCCGGCCAGTACGGCATCGGGCAGGGCGCGGCATCGGTGACCATCCCGCAATAGCTCGCAGGGATCGCACGAACCCGGCGCGTCAGCGACGCCTTGCCGGGGTCGGTGTTAATGTGGAGTTCCGTGGGTCGGCAGGCCCCAGATCGTCATTGCCTTGTCCTGCCCGTCGTCACGGAGGTTGCTCTTGCCAGCTTTACGCAAGCACCCGCAAACCGCCACCAAGCATCTCTTCGTCACCGGCGGTGTGGTTTCTTCGCTTGGTAAGGGTCTCACCGCGTCGAGTCTGGGTCAGTTGCTGACCGCTCGTGGCCTGCAGGTCACCATGCAGAAGCTCGACCCGTACCTCAACGTCGATCCGGGCACGATGAACCCGTTCCAGCACGGCGAGGTGTTCGTCACAGAGGACGGTGCAGAGACCGACCTCGATGTCGGGCACTACGAGCGGTTTCTCGACCGCAACCTGCCCGGTTGGGCGAATGTGACGACCGGGCAGGTCTATTCGACGGTGATTGCCAAGGAGCGCCGCGGCGAGTATCTCGGCGACACCGTCCAGGTCATCCCGCACATCACCGACGAGATCAAGAGTCGCGTCCTCGCGATGGCCGAACCCGACGCCGACGGTAACCGGGCCGACGTGGTGATCACCGAGATCGGCGGCACCGTCGGCGACATCGAGTCGCTTCCGTTCCTCGAGGCCGCACGCCAGGTGCGCCACGAAGTCGGCCGTGAGAACTGCTTCTTCCTGCACTGCTCGCTGGTGCCCTTCATGGCGCCGTCCGGTGAGCTGAAAACCAAACCCACCCAGCACTCCGTCGCCGCGCTGCGCAGCATCGGTATCACCCCCGATGCGTTGATCCTGCGCTGTGACCGGGATGTTCCCGAGCCGCTCAAGAACAAGATCGCGCTGATGTGCGACGTCGACATCGACGGCGTGATCTCGACCCCGGATGCGCCGTCGATCTACGACATACCCAAGGTGCTACACCGCGAAGAACTCGACGCGTATGTCGTGCGCCGGCTGAACCTGCCGTTCCGCGACGTCGACTGGACGCAGTGGAACGATCTCCTGCAACGGGTGCACGAACCTCGTGAGACCGTGCGAATCGCGTTGGTCGGCAAGTACATCGACCTATCGGACGCCTACCTCTCAGTCGCCGAGGCGCTGCGTGCGGGTGGCTTCAAGCACCGGGCGAAGGTTGAGATGCGGTGGGTGGCCTCCGATGACTGCGAGACCGACCACGGCGCCGCCGCGGAACTCGACGACGTCCACGCGGTGCTGATTCCCGGCGGCTTCGGAATCAGGGGTATCGAGGGCAAGATCGGCGCGATCCACTACGCACGCAAGCGTGGCCTTCCCGTGCTGGGTCTGTGCCTCGGCCTGCAGTGCATCGTCATCGAGGCGGCCCGTTCGGTCGGTATCAGCGGAGCCAACTCGTCTGAGTTCGACCCGGGCACATCCGACCCCGTCATCTCGACGATGGCCGACCAGCGCGACGCTGTCGCTGGAGACGCCGACCTCGGCGGCACGATGCGCCTCGGCGCCTATCCGGCGGTGCTGGAGTCGGATTCCATTGTGGCGCAGGCGTACGGCGCCACCGAGGTGTCGGAACGGCACCGGCATCGCTACGAAGTCAACAACGCCTACCGAGATCGCATCGCCGAGAGCGGGCTGAAGTTCTCCGGCACGTCGCCCGACGGTCATCTGGTGGAGTTCGTCGAGTACGCACCCGACGTGCACCCGTTTCTGGTGGGCACGCAGGCCCATCCCGAGTTGAAGAGCCGGCCGACCCGACCGCATCCACTGTTCGTGGCGCTGATCGGGGCGGCACTGGACTTCAAGGCCGCCGAGCGGCTACCGGTGGAGATCCCGGAGCAGCGAGCCAACGGCGCCGAGCGCCGGGACGCAGTCGAGCAGATGCGCGGAGACGACGCCCGGGAAAAATCAGAAGTCCGTGGCTGAACACGAGTTCGGGACCGTCGACTCCGAAACCCTTTACGTAGGTAAGATTTTCGCGTTACGCGCCGATGAGGTGCGCATGCCCGGCGGCAACACCGCCCGTCGAGAAGTCGTCGAGCACTACGGTGCCGTCGCCATTCTGGCGATGGACGACGACGGCAACATCGTCACGGTCTATCAGTATCTCCACCCCGTTGGCAGACGGCTCTGGGAGCTGCCCGCCGGGCTGTTGGACATGGGCGGCGAGCCGCCTCACCTCACCGCCGCACGTGAGTTGGCGGAAGAGGCGGGGCTGGCTGCGCGAGGCTGGCGTGTCCTGGTCGACCTGGTCAGCTCACCGGGGTTCAGCGACGAAGGCGTCCGGGTGTACCTCGCCACCGGCCTGACCGACGTCGGCAGGCCAGACGCTCACGACGAGGAAGCAGACCTGATGGTGCGGTGGTTTTCGCTCGACGACGCGGTGGCGATGGCGTTGACCGGCGAGATCGTCAACACGATCGCGGTCAGCGGGATCCTCGCTGCGCACGCCGCTAGAGCTGATGTCGAGTCGCTGCGCCCCGTCGACGCCGAATGGATCGACAGGCCGACCGCGTTCACCGGTCGGAAGGACCAGCCATGACGACTTTTCGGCCGGCGCTCGACGACCAGCTCCAGGGCTATCTCGACCACCTGACGATCGAACGCGGCGTGGCCGCGAACACGCTGAGCTCCTACCGGCGGGATCTTCGGCGCTACGCCGAACACCTGGCACTGCGCGGAATCGACGACCTGACCAAGGTCACCGAGACCGACGTCAGCGACTTCCTCGCCGCGTTGCGCCGGGGCGACCCCGACAGCGGGGCGGCTCCGCTGTCGGCAGTGTCGGCGGCGCGAGCATTGATCGCCGTTCGTGGGCTGCATCGATTCGCGGCGTCAGAAGGTGTCACCGAGCTCGACGTGGCCCGCGCCGTGAAACCGCCGACACCGAGCAGGCGGCTGCCCAAAAGCCTGACCGTCGACGAAGTGCTGGCCCTCCTCGAAGGGGCAGGCGGTGACAGCGAGGCCGACGGTCCGCTGTCACTGCGGAACCGGGCGCTGCTCGAGCTGCTGTACTCCACCGGCGCGCGCATCTCCGAAGCCGTCGGGCTGGACCTGGACGACATCGACACACACGCCCGCTCGGTGCTGCTGCGCGGCAAAGGCGGTAAGCAGCGGCTGGTGCCGATCGGCCGCCCCGCCGTCACCGCGCTGGACGCCTACCTGGTGCGAGGCCGTCCCGAGTTGGCCCGACGCGGCAAGGGAACACCGGCGATCTTCCTCAACGCCCGCGGCGGACGGCTGTCGCGCCAGAGCGCTTGGCAGGTGCTGCAGGACGCCGCTGAACGAGCGGGCATCACCGCCGCGGTTTCACCGCACACGCTGCGGCACTCCTTCGCCACTCATCTGCTCGACGGCGGCGCCGACGTGCGCGTCGTCCAGGAACTCCTCGGCCACGCATCGGTCACCACCACGCAGATCTACACCCTGGTCACGGTGCACGCGCTTCGCGAGGTGTGGGCAGGCGCCCATCCACGGGCGCGATAGCCGTCAGTCGCCGAGATACTCCGACTCGAGCACCAGGTCGCCGATCAAGGTCTGGTACTCGACGTGCGTCTTGTGTTCCACGGTGTCCCACAGCTTGCCCTGCTGCTCACGCATGTAGGCGCGATATTTCGGTGCACCCGGAATGCGGACATTGTCGGCGACGACGATCGAGCCGGTGTGCAGCCAGCCCTGGTCGAGGATGCTCTGCAGGTCGGACAGGTAGACGCTCTTCTCGTGGTCGATGAAGAGCAGATCGACCGTTCCCTTGCCGAACCCGTGCCGGCCTGCGAGTGCGCCGAGGGTCTGCCCGCCGTCACCGATCGTGCCGACCACGCAGGTAATCCGGTCGGCGACCCCGGCGTGCGTCCAGATTCGTCGGGCCACTTCGGCGTTGGCCGCCGACAGTTCGACGGTGTATACCTTGGCGTTCGGCGCGGCCTTCGCGATGCGCAGCGCGCTGTAACCGCAGTATGTGCCGAGTTCGAGCGCGACGTCCGGGTTGGCCCGCCGGGCCGCGGCGTCCAGCAGTTGACCCTTCTCGTCGCCGACATTGACCAGCATCGACTTCTCGACGGCGAACTCGTCGATCGTGTTCAGCACGTCGTCGATGTCTCCGCGGCGCGCATTGGCCTCCACGTAGGCCGCACACGCCGACTCCCGGCCGTCGCCGAACTGACCGGTCTTGACGAACCGGGGGAGCCGCAACGCAAGGGTGAGGAAAGACGGGCGGAGAAACGCCAATCGCCGCTTCACGTTCATGATCATCAGCCTAGGTGTGGGCGAGCCGGATCGTTTCCATCATGCGCGTGACGCCGTCGGCTTGCGCGGGTCTGCCCGGATGAGGGCATTCTCCCCGTTAAACTTGCCCGGATGTTCGCTGGAGTCGAGGTATGAGCGAGGGCGGCGGCGGAGCCGACCCGCCCGCACTGGCCGGTCTGACTGGTCGCACCCCGCGAACGATTCCCGACCCCAAACCCAAGAGCGTGCACGGGCCCGCGAAGGTCATCGCGATGTGCAACCAGAAGGGTGGCGTCGGAAAGACGACCTCGACGATCAACCTGGGCGCCAGCCTGGCCGAATACGGCAGGCGGGTGCTGCTCGTCGACCTCGATCCGCAGGGCGCGCTTTCGGCGGGACTAGGCGTGCCGCATTACGAGCTCGACCACACCGTTCACAGCCTGCTGGTGGAGCCGAGGGTGTCCATCGAGAACGTCCTCATCCACACCCGGGTGAAGAACATGGACCTTGTGCCGAGCAACATCGACCTGTCGGCCGCCGAAATCCAACTGGTCAACGAGGTCGGCCGCGAGCAGTCGCTGGCAAGGGCTCTGCACCCGGTCCTCGACCGCTACGACTACGTGCTGATCGACTGCCAGCCGTCGCTCGGTCTGCTGACCGTGAACGGGTTGGCCTGTTCGGACGGCGTCATCATCCCGACCGAATGCGAGTACTTCTCGCTGCGCGGGCTGGCCCTGCTGACCGACACCGTCGAGAAGGTGCATGACCGGTTGAACCCCAGACTGGGCATCAGTGGCATCCTGATCACCCGGTACGACCCGCGCACCGTCAACGCCCGTGAGGTGATGGCCAGGGTCCTGGAAAGGTTCGGTGATCTGGTGTTCGACACTGTGATCACCCGCACGGTGCGCTTTCCCGAAACCAGCGTCGCAGGCGAACCGATCACCACCTGGGCGCCGAAATCCGGTGGTGCGCAGTCATATCGCTCGTTGGCCCGCGAGGTCATCGACCGGTTCGGTTCGTGAACACCCGGACCCAGCCGGCGGAGTCGCAACAGACGGGCTTTCAGGTTCGGCTGAGCAACTTCGAGGGCCCGTTCGACCTGCTGCTGCAGCTGATCTTCGCCCACCGTCTCGATGTCACCGAGGTGGCGTTGCACCAGGTGACCGATGAATTCATCGCCTACACCAAGGCGATCGGTCCTCAGCTCGAACTCGATGAGACCACTGCGTTTCTGGTGATCGCGGCGACGCTGCTGGATCTCAAGGCCGCGCGCCTGCTGCCTGCAGGCGAGATCCACGACGAAGAGGACCTAGCGCTTCTGGAGGTTCGCGACCTGCTGTTCGCGCGGCTGTTGCAGTACCGGGCGTTCAAGCACGTCGCCGAGATGTTCGCCGAGCTGGAGGCCGCGGCGCTGCGCAGCTATCCCCGTGCGGTATCGCTCGAGCAGCGTTATGAGGATCTGCTGCCCGAGGTGATGCTCGGTGTCGACGCGCAGTTGTTCGCCGAGATCGCGGCCAGCGCGTTCACCCCCCGCCCGGTGCCGACGGTGGCCACCGAACACCTTCACGAGCTGATCGTGTCGGTGCCCGAGCAGGCCGAACGACTGCTCGCCGAACTGCAACGCCGCGGGCCTGGCCATTGGGCGACTTTCTCCGAGCTGGTCGCCGACTGCCGTGAGCCGATCTTGATCGTCGGCCGGTTCCTGGCGCTGCTCGAGCTCTACCGGGCCCGGGCGGTAGCATTTGACCAAACAGAACCGCTTGGTGTGCTACAGATTTCGTGGACGGGAGACGAGCCGTCCAGCGATCAGACCGAAGCCGCTGAGCCGGTGGAAGAGCCCAATCATGAGTGACGAATTTTCCCAGCCGGCCGACGGCGGGCGCGCGCAACCGGTGAACGGTGACGAGGCCATGGGCGTCAACGGCGACATCACCGATCTCGACCTCGACCTCGGCATCGACGTCGCTGAGTCGCCGGAACTCGAGGACGCCGAACTTGGTGCCGTGCTCGAGGCGTTGCTTTTGGTGGTCGACACACCCGTTACCGTCGACGCACTTGCCGCGGCCATCCAGCAGCCGGCCTACCGGGTATCGGCCAAGCTGGCGCTGCTGGCCGAGGAACTCACCGCAAGGCAGAGCGGTATCGATCTGCGCGAGGCGGGCGGCGGCTGGCGCATGTACACCAGGTCGCTCTACGCCCCTTACGTCGAGCGGCTGCTTCTGGACGGTTCGCGTTCCAAGCTGACCCGCGCGGCCCTGGAGACGTTGGCGGTTGTGGCGTATCGCCAGCCCGTCACGCGTGCCAGGGTCAGCGCGGTACGTGGTGTGAACGTCGATGCGGTGATGCGGACGCTGCTGGCCCGCGGGTTGATCACCGAGGCCGGCACCGACAGCGACACCGGCGCCATCACCTTCTCGACGACTGACCTGTTCCTTGAACGGCTCGGGTTGAGTTCGTTGAGCGACCTTCCCGATATCGCGCCGCTGCTGCCCGACGTCGATGTCATCGACGATCTGAGCGAAACGCTCAGCGAGGAACCGCGTTTCGTGAAGCTCGGCGGCACATCGGCCTCGAGCGGTGCGCAGCCGATGTCCTTCGACGTGGACAAAGACTGACATGGCAGACCGGGAAGGCGTGCGACTGCAGAAAGTCTTGTCGCAAGCCGGAATAGCCTCACGCCGCGTGGCCGAGAGGATGATCGTCGACGGCCGCGTCGACGTCGACGGCAAGGTGGTCACTGAATTGGGCACCAGGGTGGACCCCGACGCGTCGGTGATCCGTGTCGACGGGGCGCGGGTGATGCTCGACGACACCCTGGTCCATCTGGCATTGAACAAGCCTCGCGGCATGCACTCGACGATGTCCGACGACCGCGGCAGGCCATGCATCGGCGATCTGGTCGAACACCGGGTGCGTGGTAACAAGAAGCTCTTTCACGTCGGACGACTCGACGCCGACACCGAGGGCCTGATGCTGCTGACCAACGACGGCGAGTTGGCCCACCGGCTGATGCATCCCTCGTTCGAGGTGCCCAAGACCTATCTCGCGACGGTGGTGGGCGCCGTGCCGCGCGGACTCGGGCGCACACTTCGCGACGGTGTCGAACTGGACGACGGGCCCGCGCGCGTCGACGACTTCGCCGTGGTGGACGCGGTGCCGGGCAAGACGCTGGTGCGCGTGACGCTGCATGAAGGACGCAAGCGCATCGTTCGCCGCATGCTCAAGGAGGTCGGCTATCCGGTTCAGGAACTTGTGCGCACTGACATCGGAGCGGTCGCGCTGGGGGACCAGCGGCCCGGCAGTATCCGGGTGCTGACCCGAAGCGAGATCGGGTCCCTTTACAAGGCGGTCGGGCTGTGAGCGAGTCGGTGGTCATCGCGGTCGACGGCCCGGCTGGAACCGGAAAGTCCTCGGTGTCACGGGGTTTGGCGCGCGCATTGCATGCACGATACCTCGACACGGGGGCGATGTACCGGATCGTGACGTTGGCTGTGCTGCGTGCGGGCGTCGAGCTGGGCGACACTCCCGCCGTCGAGTCCGCCGCGGCAGGCGTACCGCTTTCGGTCGGCTACAACCCGGACGAAGACCGCGCTTACCTCGACGCTGAAGATGTTTCGGCCGAAATCCGCGGCGACGCGGTGACCAGGGCAGTGTCCGCCGTTTCGGCGGTACCCGCCGTGCGTGCGCGCCTTGTGGGTCTGCAGCGCGAACTGGCAGCCGGTCCCGACAGCGTCGTGGTCGAAGGGCGCGACATCGGCACTGTCGTACTGCCCGGTGCCGACGTCAAGATCTTCCTGACCGCCTCGGCGGAGGAACGGGCGCGGCGGCGCAACGAGCAGAACGTCGCCAGCGGCCTACGTGACGACTACGACGCCGTGCTGGCCGACGTGAAACGGCGCGATCACTTGGACTCCACCCGCGCGGTCTCTCCGCTGCGTGCAGCCGACGACGCGCTGGTGGTCGACACCAGCGATATGTCGGAGTCCGAGGTCGTCGAGCACCTCGTCGAGCTCGTCCGGCAGCACGCGGGAGCCGCGCGATGACCGAATCGGACGGCACGTGGGCCGACGAAAGCGACTGGGAGATAGGCCATTCTGAAGTTGGGGACGTTGAGGGCGCGGACGACCTTTCCGGTCCGCCGCCGGTGGTTGCCGTGGTCGGGCGGCCGAACGTCGGAAAGTCCACGTTGGTGAACCGAATCCTCGGACGCCGCGAAGCGGTGGTGCAGGACATCCCCGGCGTCACCCGCGACCGGGTCTCCTACGACGCGAACTGGGTCGGCCGCCGGTTCTTCGTCCAGGACACCGGCGGCTGGGAACCCGATGCGAAAGGCCTACAGCAACTAGTCGCAGAGCAGGCTTCGGTGGCGATGCGCACCGCCGACGCGATCATCCTCGTCGTCGACGCCCTCGTGGGCGCCACCGCGGGCGACGAGGCGGCGGCGCGGATCTTGCAGCGCTCCGGCAAGCCGGTTTTCCTCGCGGCGAACAAGGTCGACACTGAGCGCGGCGAGGCCGACGCCGCCGCGCTGTGGTCACTCGGGCTGGGGGAGCCGCATTCGATCAGTGCCATGCACGGCCGCGGGGTGGCCGATCTTCTCGATCAGGTCGTCGAGTCGTTGCCTGCGGTGTCGGAGGTCGGGGCGCGTGGTGGCGGACCGCGACGGGTCGCGCTGGTCGGAAAGCCGAACGTCGGGAAGAGCTCGCTGCTGAACCAGCTGGCCGGAGACGAGCGTGCGGTCGTGCACGACCAGGCCGGGACAACCGTCGACCCGGTCGACTCACTGATTCAATTGGGCGACAGGACATGGCGTTTCGTCGATACCGCAGGGCTGCGACGTAAGGTCGGCCAGGCCAGCGGACACGAGTTCTATGCGTCGGTGCGCACCCGTGGCGCGATTGACGCCGCCGAGGTGGTCATCGTGTTGATCGACGCCTCACAGCCGCTGACGGAGCAGGATCAGCGGGTGCTGTCGATGGTCATCGAAGCGGGCCGGGCGCTGGTGCTCGCGTTCAACAAATGGGACCTCGTCGACGAGGACCGGCGCTACGACCTGAGCCGCGAGATCGATCGCGAACTCGCACAGGTTCAGTGGGCGCCGAGGGTCAACATTTCGGCGAAGACGGGACGGGCGGTGCAGAAGCTGGTTCCCGCCCTGGAGACGGCGCTGGCATCCTGGGACGCCCGGATCCCGACCGGCAGGCTGAACTCGTTCCTCAAGGAGGTGGTTGCGGCCACGCCACCTCCGGTGCGCGGCGGCAAGCAGCCCAGGATCCTGTTCGCCACGCAGGCCACCACGCGGCCGCCGACGTTTGTGTTGTTCACCACAGGTTTCCTGGAAGCCGGCTATCGCCGGTTTCTCGAGCGGCGGCTACGTGAGACATTCGGGTTCGAGGGCAGCCCCGTGCGCATCAACGTACGGGTGCGCGAGAAGCGCGGAGCGAGATCTCGGTGAGCGACTGTCGGCCCTGCGCGCGCTCTCGCTAGGTTGGTCCGGTGCCCGCCATCGACATGATCCTGATCGCGTTGGCGGGCGTCGCGGCAGGAGCCATCAACAGCCTGGTCGGGTCGGGCACGCTCGTCACCTTTCCCACCCTGGTGACGCTGGGATATCCGCCGGTGGTCTCGACGATGTCCAATGCGATCGGGTTGGTCGCCGGCGGGATTTCGGGCACCTGGGGGTACCGCCGTGAGCTGCGCGGCCAGTGGAACCGGCTGAAATGGCAGATGCCTGCGTCGTTCGTCGGCGCCCTTGCCGGCGCCTGGCTGCTTCTGCATCTGCCCGAGAAGGTCTTCACCGAAGTCGTTCCCGTGCTGTTGATCCTGGCATTGATTCTCGTCGTGATCGGGCCGCGTATTCAGAACTGGGCCCGGAAGCGGGCCGAGGCGGCGGGCCAATCGGCCGAGCACGTGTCGCGGGGCAAGATGGTGGCGTTGGTGCTCGGCACGTTCGCGGTCGGAGTCTACGGCGGCTACTTCACCGCCGCGCAGGGCATTCTGCTGATGGGCGTGATGGGCGCGTTGCTGCCCGAAGACATGCAGCGGATGAACGCCGCGAAGAACCTGCTGTCGCTGATCGTGAATGTTGTTGCCGCCATTGCCTATATCGCGGTCGCCTTCGACCGCATAAGTTGGGCCGCGGCGGGCCTGATCGCGCTCGGGTCGTTGATCGGCGGGTGGATCGGTGCGCACTACGGACGCCGGCTGTCGCCGAATGCGTTGCGCGCGTTCATCGTCGTCGTCGGCCTCATCGGCCTGTGGCGCTTGCTGACCGTCTAGAAGCTCCGACGTGACGACTCCTGCTCGAGCACGGCGTCGAGATCCTTCAGCCGCTCCATCGACGCCACGGAGCGCTGCGTGCGGTTGTTTTTGGCCAGCCGATCCTTGTGGCGGTGCACGAACTGCCAATACCCCGCGGTGAACGGGCACGCGTCCCCGCCGAGGCGCTTCTTCGGGTCGTAGGCGCAGTCGCCGCAGTGGTCGCTCATCTTGTTGATGTACGCCCCGCCCGCGGCGTAGGGCTTGGTGGCCAACTTCCCTCCGTCGGCGTGCTGACTCATCCCCACGACGTTGGTCGGCATCACCCAGCGGAAGCCGTCGACGTAGGCCGTCGCGAACCACTCGGTGAGCTCGGCGGGCCGATAGCCGCGCTGCAACGCGTGGTTGCCGAGCACCATGAGTCGCTGAATGTGGTGCGTCCAGCCGCGGTCCCGGACGCCCATCAACGCGTGGCGCAGACACTCGGCGGTGACGGCGTCGGCGTCGAGTTCGCGCCACCACCTTGGCAGGGCGGTGCGGGCTTGGAGCTCGTTGTTGCGGGTATAGCCGGGACCGATGTGCCAGTACAGATGGCACATGTATTCACGCAAGCCGAGGATCTGCCGGATGAAGCCTTCGACGGCGGCCAAGGGGGCGCCGTTTTCCCGATAGGCCTGCTCGGCGGCCTCGACGGCATCGAGCGGGTGCAGAACCCCGAGATTGAGCGGGACCGACAGCAGTGAATGCGACATCGCCCAGTCCTGGCTCATGATCGCGTCCTCGTAGCGGCCGAAGGTGGCGAGGCGCTGTTCGATGAAGCGGCCCAGTGCGCGCTGGGCCTCGGTCGGGGTTACGGCGAAAAGGCGCGGGCCGTCCTTGCCGACCGCGTGCGGCAGGTCCATTGCGTCGAGGTCGTGGCGCACCTGCTCGTCGATGTCGTCTTCGCGCGGCTGATAGGGCTTAGGCACCGCGAGCGTCGCTTGCTTCTTCGGGGGAGACTCGCGGTTCTCCTCGTCGTAGTTCCACCGATTGCCGACGGGATCGGCGCCGTTCATCAGGACGTCGAAGCGGCGCCGTTGGTCGCGGTAGAAATCCTCCATGCGGAAGCGGGTGCGGTCGCCTGCCCACTCGGCGAAGTCCTTGCGGGGTAGCGCGAACGTCGGTGTCGGCAACACGTCGGCAACCAGGCCCCGATCGCGCACGCGGTACACGAACCGCTCGGCGGCATGCGAGGTCGGCTCGTAGACGAGAACTTTCCGGCCGTAGCGCTCGAGCGCGTCGGTGTAGGTGTCGGACTGCAACAGGTGGCTCGGTCGCCGAGGTCGCGGTCGGCGTGGCGCAGGGCAGAGAGCACGATGTGCAGCTTTTGCCGGTGATACGGCCTCTTGCGCAGCGCCGAGGCGGCCTCGACCAGCAGTATCTCCCGGTGCGAATGTTCGCCACCGTGGGTGGCCGGGCCGAGCTGGTCGGCAAAAAGCCACAGGGGAGTGTCGTCATCCGTGCTCACGAGCCGGGTGTACCCGCTGGAAGCGGCTGGGATTGTGACGGCGCGCTACGGTAGGCTCACGTGCTGCTGCCGATGCGATATGGCAGCACCGGGCTGTGGCGCAGTTTGGTAGCGCACTTGACTGGGGGTCAAGTGGTCGCAGGTTCAAATCCTGTCAGCCCGACAAGAGAACCAGCAGGTCAGAGCCGTATCGGCGAGATCCACAGATGCGAAAAGCCATACCCGCCAGGGGTAAGTAGCGCAACAGGTAGCGCAACGCGCTTCTCGCAAGTCGTCATTGGTTGGCGCGCCGTGCGCGAAAAGTCGGCTAGTGCTTGTATTTCTCGGGAGTCTTGTCGGCGGCGACGTTCATCGACTCCGACAATTCGAGAAGTTCGTGCTCTGCCATCCCGTTGGGCACGGTGTAGGCCAGCTTCCGTAACTCGGCAGCGTAATTGTGGATCTCTCGGCGGAGGTGTGCCTCGATTGTGGGCATAATTTTTCCTGACTAGATGAACAGAGTGTAGTCCCAGCCAAGGGCTACGCCGGGGCGTGAGTCTGGCGCTCACAGCCCGAGCACGCCGCTCCACCCATCGACCGCAGCCCGCGCCGTGTCATCGGACGTGTGGCCGTAGATGTCGCCGGTAATCGAGATGGACGAGTGCCCGAGCATGTCGGCCACCGCTTTTATGTGCACCCCGGCCTCAAGCCACCCGACCGCCGCCGAGTGGCGAAGGGTGTGCACGCCGACACCCTCGACGCCCGCTGTTTTGGCGGCGTCCTCGATGACGCGCAGGAAGTTGCGCGGGTCAACTGGTCGGCCGAGCTCGGCGGGGCGGCGGCCAGAGGGGGCCAACGCTAGCGTCTTAGCAGAAGCGATGATCCCCGTCGGCCGCCTAGGAGGCCCTGGAGCATCCCTCGCCAGTCGCCTCCCACACGACCACGCGCGTGCCCTTCCTCGTTATCCCCAACCTCATGCTGAGAGGCAATCAACGATTTGTGTTGCGAGTCACAAGCACCACTGAACTGCGGAAACCGGCGCTGGTGACTCAATTAGAACAGCGAAGTGGTTTCGATAAAAGCCTTCGCGTCAATTAATGGCCTGCTGCTGAGGTTAGCCGGAGGATCACCGGCCCTCTCGGCTGTGACTAGAGACAGCTGGTCCGCACAATTCCACCCGTTGACCCGATTCGTACATCGGTCGGTCACAACTGAAGGAGAACAAATGCACAAGCCACTTGTTGTTGGAGTCACTACCTTGACGTTGCTGTTCGGCGGCGCAGGTGTCGCGAACGCCGCAACCCTCGAAGCGCCAGCTACCACGACCACCACCGTCGCGCAGGAGCAAGAAGACGACGGCGGCGACAACGGGCTGTGGGGCTTGGCGGGCCTGCTGGGTCTGCTCGGTCTGGTTGGCCTGAAGCGGCGCAAGGACGCCGACTACCCGTCCAACCGCGGCGGCGGCACCATCACCAATAATCCCCGCGCGTAACACAACCACTCGCGCGAGCTGCCCCCCCGTCAGTGCCGACGCCTGGCGGGGGGTTTCGCTGTCTGGGAACGCAATGCCGAAGCGATGGGGAGCCCCGAGCCGCTACCGCTCACGGGCTCGGGACTCCCACTGACCGCTGCAAGATGTCGGTCTCGAAAGGCAAGCTCGATGACAGCTGTATCCGCTGCCCTCGCAAGTCATTCACGAACTACCGAAGTACATCGGGTCTGCATGGATAACCGGTGAGCAACCGGTTAATCTACCGCCGTGAGTGGGCGACCCGGCTCCTTCGATGACCGCTCCGTGCCGATGTTCGAACTGAGTCAAGCGGTGAAGGAGCCATCGCGCGAGCTTTGTCAGGTGTCCGCCGAAGTCTGCGCGAGAAGTGAGGCGCTCCGGCGAGCATCAGAAGAGGTGCGAAATTCGCGCCGGAAAGAGGCTTCGGCCCGCCACGCCACCCCGGAGTGAAGATGGCGCCGGGTTGCTACTCTCGTGACGCCCTCGTGGTGCCCGCGCGTAGCGTCAAAGTGACCATGGACTCAACATCGCGCCGCCGGAAGCGAGTTGAAGAGATCGCCCGTAGGCGCGAACAACTCGCCGCAGGACAGCGCCCGACACAAGGTGATGTCCGTCGAGCGGCCGAGCATAACGCGGAAGCATACGACAGCGCGGCAGCAGCGCACGATAGAGCCGCACGCAACCACGACGCTAGGGCCGCCGCTCTCGAAGGCGGCGACGCGGCGAATCACGAAGCTGCGGCAGCTTGGCACCGCGCCGGCCGAGATGCCGACGCAGAGGCCGGGGACGCAGCGCGGCACAAATTCTCGGGAACCAACGAACGAAGCGACTAGGAGACCCCGAGGCGACCACAAGACGAGAGGGGCGGTCCCGCCGGCACGTGGGGCAGAACCGGCAAGACCTTGGATGCGCGAGCGGCCGACCACCCGCGCTCTCCCCCCGAAAACTAGATATCACCTCCACCAGGCGGTGTTCAAGATGTTCGGGCCCCCGGTCGAGCTTTGCCAAATTGGCGTCCAACTCTCGAAGGGCTTCGGCGAGTGCCGACAGTCCTTCTACGAGGAGGTTTGTCGCCGGCTTCACGGAACTTATTATTTCCTGCGGTGGCGGCCCAGGGCGCTGCATTGCTGGTGCTTATGGGCCAGCGACTTTAGGCGGCGGCACGACAAGCAGGACGACGCCTCCGAAGGAGGAAGCTAGGACTTCTCTTGCATTCGGATGAGCATTTCCCGGGCAACGTCGCGCAGTTTGATGTTGCGCCGTTGAGAGTCGTCCTTGAGTTCGTGGAAGGCCGCATGCGGATCACAGCCATGCAACGCAATAAGTGCGCCCTTGGCCATGTCATTGTCGGAGCGAGAGAGCAGCGCTGTTTCAAGTTGGCTGACGGTCTCTCGGGCTTTCTGCCACCGGCGGGAGTTGCTGATCGCTTGGCCGGCGGCAATGCTGTACAGACGCATCAGTTCAGCGTCGAACGAATCGAATGCGGTTGAAGTCCGGCTGTATACGTTGAGCGAGCCGACGTTTTCCTGCTCGCTATCCGAACCGTCGATCAGCAGCGGAACCGACAAACTTGCGCGGATCCCTGCTCGCTGGGCGGCCTCAACAAATTCGGGCCACCGTGGTTCTTCATCGCCGATGATCGAGCGCAGCGGCGTCCGTTGCAATGCGGCCTCTAAACACGGCCCCCGGCCCGAGGCGTATTGCTCGGTATCGAGTTCCTGTTCATCGGTACAGGCCGCGGTGCGCGACTCGGGCCACGACAGCACTGTGATGCTGATGATGTCCGCATGCGGGATCGCGGCGAGCGCAGTTTCGGCGACCCGGCGGGCGACATCGTCTAGGGGTTCTTCGGCGGCAAAGAGCTCTCGTAAACCCTCGACCGCTTCTGCTGTAGTTAGGAGCCGCGCCAGTGGGTCCGAGAGGTCCGCCGACTTTTGGGTGGGGGACAGGGTGTCGTCGTCTGGCATTGAGGGTCGGCTTTCGGGTCGTCGGTTGCCCACGCTTCGCTACCAGAAATGCATGGAGCCCAGCGGCGGCAACGTCTCACGGCTGTGTGATCCGCTGACAGCGCGAGAACCGAAGCGTTGACGGCGAACCGGTGAGTCCAGGCCGACGCTGTGTGTGTGCAACGCTGAGGGAAGGCACCCTGGGTCATCTAACAACGGAAATGTTCGACGCCACCCGGCTAGACCCGGTGATGCACTGATACTACTCACCGCAGCTAGTTGTATGCCCAACAACGAGTTCTCCGGACTTCATAGACGCTCCCGCTGGCTCATGTTGCTGAACTAGCGGAACCTGAGTCATCGCGGAAGCCGGCTTTCTCACAACCGACCTAGGCGCCGGGCTACCCGACCTGAGCTGCGGCAAAACGAGATTCGGCCCGCCATCAGGGGAGCGGATGACGGGCCGAGGTGGAGAGAGTACGTCAGACGGCAGACATGTCGGTCTGGTTCCCTCCGAGGAATAATTCGCGCACTAGATCGGATCGCGTCTTCGCCTCCTCGACGAGCAGAATCGCGAGCTGTCCGCACACCGCAGCGAGTTCACGTAGGGAGCTGGGCATGGTCATGTGATGGGGTTCCTTTCGATTGTTTGAGGTAGCGCAACGGGTAGCGCAACGACTCAGATTTCGTCGGTGTTTGTGACTGTTTGCGGGGGTGCGGTCAGTGTGATCTACCTGCGGCAACGGAACATTCGCGTATGTGTGCGAACGTCGTTATTGAGCCTGGGGGTCAAGTGGTCGCAGGTCCAAATCCTGTCAGCCCGACGAGAGTTAGAGCAGATAGAAGCGGTTTCCGGAGCGATCAGCGTCGCCTCATCTTCGTGAGAGTGGCGCTGGACAGCAACGCCCCGGTCCACGAGTTCGTTAGACCGAAGTGGTCAACCAGGCCGTCCACTGCCGCCCCCGCCCCAATGTTCGAGGTGCACCCGTAGGCGGTCCAAGGAATTGCATCGAGAACGTCGTAGGTTGCCCCGCGCCTACAGGTCGGCCACAGGCATGGCGTCGATCTGATTCAGGTCGCGCCCGAGCGCCTGAAGACGATTAGCTGTACCGAAGCCAGTTAACGGCAACGTCGTCAATTAATTGTTTGATGAGGGTTTGTTCTGCTGAGATTACGGATACCTAAAGATCATGAACAGCGCCGGGCTACTTGGCGGACGCTACGAAGTTCGCGACGTGCTGGGTTTCGGTGCTACGGCCGAAGTGTGTGACGGCTGGGACACCCACTTGAGCCGCCCCGTGGCCATCAAACTCCTTCGCCGGGGTCTAAGCTCGCAAGCCGCCGTCCGGCAACGGTTCCAAATCGAGGCGCGCGCGGCGGCGGCTCTCAACCACCCCAACATTGTCCGGGTGTATGACATCGGCAACCACCACGAGACTCCGTACATCGTGATGGAGCGGCTGCCGGGCACCACGCTCGGCGACCAGATAGCGCTCGGACCGCTTCCTCAGGCGCAGGCTCGTGCGGCGCTGCTCAGCGTGCTCGCCGCTCTCGCCGTCGCGCACGATGCGGGAATGCTGCATCGTGACATCAAGCCCGGTAACTTGCTGCTCACGCAGTCCGGCACCGTCAAAGTTGCCGATTTCGGGATTGTGAAGACCGCTGCGTCTGTCCATACGACGACTGGGCACATCGTTGGCACGCTGGCGTACATGAGTCCCGACAGGGTTAGCGGCAAGCCGGCATCCGTTGATGACGATCTCTATGCCGTCGGCGTCGTTGGATATGAGGCGCTGACGGGTCGAAAGCCGTTCCCGCAAGAGGACATCATGCCACTGGCGCTTGCGATCATCGAGGGCCGTCCACCGCCGGTGAAGGAACTGCGCCCAGACATCGATCCGTCACTTGCTGACGTGATCGAGCGTGCCATGTCACCAGATCCGCTCCGGCGATTCGGTAGCGCCGATGCTATGCGGAGGGCTTTAAACGGAGAAAAGATTGCGCTCGTCAGTCCCGTTCCGGCCCTTGCTCATTCGCAATCGCCGAGGATGTTGAGGATTTCACGCCTCCAGAGCCCACCGGCGGTGACCGCGGTGTCGCCGGCCTCGGTCAAGCGATCACCAAGGCGGGCGCTCGAAGTTGTCGGGTCCGCAGTCCTTTTGGGAGCGATGGCACTGGCGGTGCTTGCCTTCACGTCGAATTCGTCGTCGACGACACCCGCGACGGCGCCTGGAACCTTCAGCGTCAGCACGCCCGGGCCTTCCCCGATTGGGCTGACAGAAGTTCCTCGGTCGACGGCGCCGACTGTTCCTGCCGCGCCTGTGCCCGTCGTGGTGCTTGCCGAGGTGGAACAGGCTTCGCCGACACGGACGGTCGAGAAAGCGATGCCACGAGAACTACGGGACACCATTAACAACTTTATCGGTGCAGGCTCAGGCAACAGCGACAATGGGAATGGTTTCGGCAATGTCAGGCGCGGCAACGACAACGGCAACATCGACGGCGCCAGGCGCGTAGGCGATACAAAGGGCGGCACCGGAAACGCAAACGGAAACAACGGGCACGTTAACGGAAATAGGGGAAACGGCAACCCTAAATAGACGGCTGCTCAGGCTGTTTCATCCGCGTCGGGCCCACTGCATGCGCTCGCTCTCCACTACTGGTACACGTCGGTCTCCGCCGACGATCCATCCTCGCGGCTTTTGTTGCCTGCGTCGCGGGCCAGGGCGCTGCGTTGCTTATGAGTGGTGACCGTATCGGCCAGCACTGACAGAAACTCCGGGCCTCCGCCTGTGTGGGGGAGCCTAAGAGTCATTCGGTCGGCCACGTCTTGGCGGTCAACAACTCCTCAACTTCAGTAACGACGGCACGTATCTGCTGCGGGGTACCAACGAAGGCGGCGAAGAATCCCACGCCCGCCAGCATCGCGGCGAGGGTGTCAACCAACGGATTTACTCGAGCGGCCGAGGAGGAAAGCTCACCGCGGTCCACCGCGTCATTCACAGCCCAGATTAAGAACCGCCGGGTGATGGTCACGGGGCAATGGTCAGGATCGCGTAGTTCGGGGCGGCGCTGGCACTCAGCAGCCGAGGTCCACAAAAACGCCGCGACAGACCTGTCCTGAGCTATCGCGTCGCCGGCCGTTCTTATGAGAACCGACACCTGGCGTGCAAGACCGGTCTCCTGCGCCGCGCGGTCGATCGCGGGCACCACGACCTCGGTGTAGGTGGCCTTGATTGCCTCGTGATACATCGCGCGTTTGTCTTCGAAGTGATAATTCACCGTCGGGCGCGAGAGGCCCGCCCGCTGGGCCACCTCCCGCAAAGTGGTGCCGTCGTAGCCTCGTTTGCTGAAGACCTCCCGCGCAACCTTCACCAGACGCTCATGCGTCAGCGCCCCGATAGCCGCCGGCGGCCTGCCGGGGCGCCTCGTTAACCCGTCATCGGCTCGGGCCACCATCGTCCCGTTCCCCCTGACCCATGCCGCCCCCATAGATCGCGCTGACTGCCGCGCGCCAACAATTGACGATCGCGTAACCAGCCCTTGCCTAACCTACGCTTCTGCAGCACCGACATGAAGACCAACACGAGTTCAGTTTTGAAGCATGGGACTTCCGAGAAAGTCCCGTCCACGCATCGTGTGACGCGGTGTTCGAGAGCCGAGCCGTGAAGTCTGAACGTCGGGGAAGGCGATCGCACGGGCGACGTTTGGCCGTTTCGGATGCGGGTAGGCGATTCGGATGCCTGGGGAGCCTTCATCAATCCTGCTAGTCGCGGATCCCGGTGCCCCGGCGGTGATCGCCGAACGTCTGTCTGATTCGCTACCGGACGCGCTAACGGGCGGTCCCGCAGATGACAGGTGGGACGTGTCGGTGCGGCGTCACGCCTACCCCATCGACGAGCACACCGAGGTTTCAGAGGTGGTCGGCACAGTCGAACCGGGGGGCGAGACAGAAGACATCGTCATCTATCTCACCGATCTGCCCCGTCGTCAGGGGACGACACCGGTGATAGCCGACATCAGCGTGCCCAACCGCTTCGGAGTGATCTCCATCCCAGGGTTGGGTGGTGCGTTCATCGATCGCCGGGTGAGAAATTTGGCGCGAACCGTGGTCGCCGAGGTGACGGACCAGTCGAGGAAGCAAGACGTGCCGGTGAAGCGGCTGACGCGGATACAGGACGACGACGTCGTTCACTACGTCGCGCCGTCAGCACTGTCACGTCTGCGCCTCCTGGCCGGCATGGTTTACGCCAATCGACCGTGGCGATTGGTTACCGGTATGTCGAAGGTGATGATGGCAGCGTTCGCCACTGGGGCTGTAAGCCTTGCATATCCGACGATTTGGCAGTTGTCCGCCACTATGGGCCCCTGGCGATTGAGCGCGGCAACGATCTTGGCGAGCGCAGCCCTGATCGCGTGGCTCATCGTTGAACACAAACTATGGGAACGCCCGCAGTCGGCCGATGAACGTGAACGCTCGGTGTTGTACAACGCATCGACTGTCGTCACGCTGACGATCGGTGTCGTTATCTTCCACGCCGGACTATTCATCCTGCTTCTAGTGACCGCGTGGTGGACACTTCCGCCGCACATGGTCGCTCAAAACATCGGCAAACCGTTCGGACTTACCTCCTTGTTGTTGATGGCGTGGTTGGTGGCTGCAGTCGCCACGTTGGGCGGTGCGCTCGGCTCGGGGATGGAGGATGACGACGCCGTGAAGGCGGCGGCATATGGGGCGCGACAACGCCAGCGATTCGATCAAGCGAACTGACGCCGTCTCCATTTGGGTCGGGTTGCAGCCCAGAGTCCTTAAGGGCCGTTCGGGTGCCCACCATTCCAGGCTCGCGCCAGTCACTGGGTGACGCTCTCTATCGCAACGTCCACCGCTAGTCCTGTCGTCGAACTCGAGGGGTACGGTGTCATCCGTCGCCGGTATGAGCGTAGAAGCCATCGGAGCCGTGTTCCGTTGCGGCAGGGAGGTGGGCGACAACCAGCGCGAACAGCGCTATGACGGCACTGCGAAATGCGGCTTCGGACCCATTCCAATCCGACGAACGCCACATTTGAAACCATTCGCCGCCGATGGCGAGAAAGCCGCCTACGAACTGCACGACAATCATCGTCAGTCCGATTGTCGCCAGCGCGCGTGCCCGGGTCCGACTGCGCACGGAACGGACGAACCACAAGATGGTCGCTGCCCCTAGAGCCAAGCCGGCAAGCAGTTCCCACGCAATGATCCCGATGTATGCGGCATTCTGAAGCGGACGGGACTCGACCGCGTGCCACATCACCTCCGGATCGAGTCCCTGGCCCACCGGCGCACCGAAGTTCGCCGTGTCCATCGAGAGAACGTGTTGGACGAATGACTGATTCGTCGCAAAATCGGTGATGTTTCCGAACGCGACCAACAGGATGAAGAGCGCGTTCAGCCCGACGAGAACCCCACCGACAGTGAACAAGCTACCGATGGCTAGCCAACGCGGCTGCGAGCGCCCAGCGCCGTCGATTCTCTTCGAAGAGTTCATGCCCGACTTCTCCAATCAACGTGCTATCGATGTGCGTGACAGGAACCTGAAGCCGCGCATGTGTCACAGTGCCCATTGTGCGCAGGAGCCACCGTCAGATCGATCAGTTCGAGCGACGGCGGACCTCGCCGCCGTCCCGCTGGACCCCCACACGTTAGGTGCAAGCCGGTCGCCTCCTCGGGATCCACACTGCGCAACGACGGGCGCTTGCATCGGCGCTGGCGGTCCACCAACCGAAGCTCGTGCAGGTCAAGGGGGGAGAATCGGACCGCCTCTGGCGTCTGATGTGGAGGTACGCGTCCGACGATGCCACGGGGGCTGCAGGGTCATCCTGGTGCTGAACCGGCCGCGCATCCCTGATGCGGCCCGTGCACAGCGCGCCGCATCGGGCGCATTATCGAGGGGTGACCGATGAGCACGGCAAGGTTGATCGCGACGGCATCACCGCAGACTTGGAGCGGGCACGTATCGAGTTCCACCGACTAGTGGAGGCAGCTGGAGCCGAGGATTGGGGCAGACGAACTTGCGGAACACGATGGACCAATGAGCAACTGCTGTTCCACATGGTGTTTGGCTACATGGTCGTACAACGTCTACTAATCCTTGTGCGGATCTTCAGTCGCTTGCCTGATCCAGTGAGCCGCTGTTTTGCCAACATCCTCGACGCCGCCACAAAGCCGTTCCACATCATCAACTACTACGGCTCATGTGCCGCGGCACTGGTCTACAACCGGCGCAGAATGGACGCAAAACTGGACCGTGTCATCGCCTCACTGCAACGCAAGCTCGCCCGAGAGAATGATGCCGACTTCGCTCGAGGTATGCGCTACCCGCTCGGTTGGGACCCGTTCTTCGACGACTTCATGACTTTGGAAGACGTGTATCGCTACCCCGGACGGCACTTCGACTTCCATGCTCACCAGCTGACGCTCACCGCCCTTCGGTGACACGTTCACCACCTGTTCGCTTGTGGCCTGATTCGATGTTTGTCAATATCGATGGATGTCGAAGTCAGATATGCAGCTCATCGAAGAGCGCGGCGGCGACCGGCTCAACAAACTCGGCATCACGCCCGTCGTGTAATGCCCGAACCCACACGCGCGCCGTCTGTGCTGTTCGTCTGCGTCAACGATGGCGGTAAGTCGCAGATGGCCGCCGGACTGACGCGCAAGATCGCCGGAGACTCCGTCCGCGTCTACTCCGCCGGAACCCGACCGGGCAAGGTGATCAACTCCCTTTCCGCCGAGTCGCTGATGTAGGTCGGCGCTGACATCACCGATCAAGTGCCTAAGGCCATCGATCTAACACTGGTTCGCGACGTCGACATCGTCATCACGCTCGGGCGCGAGGCTCACGTCGACCCGGTTCCTGGGACGCAATTCGAGAACTGGGATACCGACGAACCCTCCGAGCGCGGTATCGACGGCATCGAACGGATGCGTCTGGCCCGTGACGACATAGCGCGGCGCGTCGAGGACCTCTGGACCGCTTGGAGGTTCGATCGTCCTAGCTCTAACAGCCAGCTCGGTATGGCGGAGGCATTTCCGTGGCTCCTTGCGTCGTTTCGGGACTACGGTCGTCAGTACTGTGGGGTACCCGTACGGGTGCGGGAAGGACGGCAGTTGTGAACGCCGACTCGGCCAAGACGGACCATGGTGCGGTGCTGCAGCCAACTGAGCAGATGTGGCGCGAGATGCTGCCGCAATTGCGGACATTTGTGCGCAGACGGATCGCCGATCCCAACCGGGCTGACGACCTCGTCGGCGAGATCCTGCTAAGAATTCACCAAAATCTAGCGTCGCTCGACGATCATGAACGGCTCCCCAATTGGATGTTCCGGATCGCGCGCAATGCGATCATCGATGAGTACCGGCGGGCGGGGAGAAGCCGCGAACTGCTGACGGACACCCTGCAGGACGAGCCGACTCAGGTATCAGCAGACGAGGATGAATCGGGAGCGGTACGCGAGCTCTCCGCATGCCTACGCCCGATGCTCGACGGGCTACCGGCGGAGCAGCGCGATGCCTTGGCGATGGTTGAGCTGGACGGAATGACTCAGGCCGATGCCGCCGAGCGAATGGGTGTCTCAGTGTCTGGGATGAAGTCGCGCGTGCAGCGCGGCCGCCGGCACCTCGCCGAGGTGTTGGGTCAGTGCTGCGCGCTCACTCTCGACGGCCGCGGTGTCCCGATGGACTACGAACCGCCACCGGGCTGCGGGTGCGGCGAACACTGACCCGCGACGCGGGATGCTTCCGCAATTGATCGGAATCTGCACCAACGTGTGCACACGGCTCACACGGGTCGTTGGTTAGTCATGTTCCGTAAGCGCGCCTCAAGCACATCTAGCCCCGAAATCGAGATCTGCGCCGCGTCCCTTCGGCTGCATCTAGCGTCAATCCTTTTGAGCCTGAACAACAACCGCCGACGGCGGGGCCGGGATGGCGGCATTGCCCGAGCCCGCAGAGACGTCCAGGACACGGTCTCCCACCCGAATCTCACAGGCGCGCACCAGCTCCGGACCGAGCTCCCCGATAAGCTCCGCGGCGACGGCGGGATAGTCGCCGGACGCCCATAACGCCCGATGCTTCGCCTTGAGTCGGCGGTCAATTTCTGGTTCGACGATGCTGGTCATGCTTCTCTCCCAGCGATGGTTTTGATCTCGGGCCGGAATGGGCCCGGCGATCTGAACGGCGACGATGAATCGCGCACGCGGGTCTCACGAGCCTGGAACCAGGCGGGAGGTAGACAACCCGCCTGGTTCAACGGCTTCTACAGGCAGTGCCTGTTGTAGTTCGCCTTTGCGTTGCCGGCATCCGTCATGTACTCCCTATAAGCCTTCATGTCGCCCTGCTTCCGTGCCGCCCTGGCCACGATCAAGCTGCTTTCAAACGAATCCAACATGGCCTGGCAATTGGGGCTCTCAATCGGCTTGGCGCTGGCAGTGGCTGCGGTGAGTCCGACGACTGCCGGTGCCGCGAGTGTCGCCGACAGCAGTGCGGCAGCGGTCGCTCGTTTGAGCAGAGTTTGTTTCTTCATGATGGTTCTCCTTCTGGTTGGTCGCTCGTCGGCCCGCTTCGGCGAGCTCACATGTACTGACGCCGGACCCGCCGAAGGACGCACGTTCACCTCCGCTTGCGTCTCTGCGGCTCGTCGTACGTCAGAACAGGCGTCAAACAATGACGCTGAAAGGAGTCACCATGTTTTCCACATCATCAAACGACCTTCCTGTCGCGGTGCTCGGAGCCGGCCCCGTCGGACTGGCCGCGGCCGCGCACCTGTCCGAGCGAGGGCTTCCCTTCGTGATCTTCGAAGCAGGCGACTCCGTTGGTGCCAGCATCAAGCGCTGGGGCCATGTGCGCCTGTTCTCGCCGTGGCGCACCAACTTGGACCGCGCCGCGCAACGCCTCCTGAAAGCCCACGGGTGGAGTTCGCCGGCCCCGGGCGGCTACCCGACCGGAGCCGACATCGTCGAGCAGTATCTGACGCCACTAGTGCAAGCGGATGCGATCGCCCCGCATGTGCGTCTCAACCACAATGTCATCGGCGTCACACGCCAGGGTGTCGACAAGCTACGCGACGACGACCGCGAAGACCGTCCGTTCATCGTCACCACGAGTGATCCGGCCGGCATCACGCGGACTCCAGTGCGTGCGGTCATCGACGCGACCGGAACCTGGTTGTCCCCGAATCCCATTGGCGCCGAGGGCATACCGGCGATTGGCGAGGAAGAGGCACACCATTGGATCAGCTACGGTATCCCGGATGTGCTCGGCGCCGAACGCGACCGCTACGCGGGCCGGCGGGTGGCAGTCGTCGGAAGCGGGCATTCAGCCAAGCACGCGGTTCGCGAGCTGGCGCTGCTGGCCGAGCAGGATCCCGCCACCACGGTCACGTGGATCGTGCGCAGAGGCGAGGATCAACGGGTCTACGGAAACGAGGTCGACGCCCGACTGCCCGAGCGGGGCAAGCTCGGCGCGGACGCGCACAACTTGGTTTCCTCGGGGCGGGTCCGGCTCGAAACCGGGTTCCGCACCGAACGAATCCACGTCGACGAGTTGGGCATCACGCTGGTGTCTCCGGAGGGACAGGCGAGTGGACCGTTCGACGAGATCATCGCAGCGACAGGACTCCGTCCCGACTTCAGTTTCCTGCGCGAGGTGCGCGTCGACCTCGACCCGTGGGTGGAGAGCACTCGGGCGTTGGCCCCATTGATCGACCCCAACGTCCACTCATGTGGTTCAGTGCCTCCCCACGGCGCTGCGGAGCTCGCCCATCCCGAGCAAGGGTTCTACGCGATCGGCGCCAAGAGTTACGGCCGCGCACCCAACCTGCTCTTGGCAACCGGCTACGAGCAGGCCCGCTCGGTCGTCGCCCAGCTCGCCGGGGATCACGAGGCGGCCGCCCGCGTGGAGCTCGTCCTTCCGGCGTCCGGATCGTCATCCGGATCAAGCTGCGGTCTCAAGCCCCCACCGGAACCGGCGGCACCCCAACCAGAGCCGGTGACCAGTGCGTGCTGCGGCTGAAACCCTACGGTCGGGCCCGCCGGAACTTCGGCGGGCAACGGCCGCGCTGACGATCACTGAGCTGGCGTCTTGGGGAGTGCTCTACTACAGCTTCCCCGTGGTGGCACCAGCCATGGTCCGCCAGTCAGGGTGGAGCCTCACTCAAGTCAGCGGCGCCTTTTCGGCTGGTCTTCTCGTTTCTGGGCTGTCTGCACCGACTGTGGCGGCGATGTTAGCTCGGTTCGGACCCCGGGCGGTGATGACTGCGGGCTCCATCCTGACCGTAATCTCCACGATACTGTGGGCATGGGCACCTTCAATCGCGGTGCTTTATGGGGCGTGGATGCTGATCGGTGTCGCGATGGCCGCTACCCTCTACGAACCAGCGATTGTCGTTCTCACCCTGCTGGATTCACGGCACATGCGTCGCACCATCAGCATCATCACCGTGGCCGGCGGGCTCGCGAGCACCGTCTTCGTGCCGCTAACCGAACACCTTGTCGCAACCTTTGGCTGGCGCGTCGCCATCACGGTGCTCGGCTGCAGCGCCGGAACACTCACAGCGGCGCTACATAGGCGATACCTACCGCGAAACAACGGAGCTCACCACGACTCGGCACCTCCGCCGCACGAGGGTTCGGGGCCAAGTATGGCGACCAGCCGCCCGATGCGTCGCTTGCACATTGCGTACATGCTCGAACAGGGAAGCGCAGTCGCCGCAACAGCTTTGGTCGTCACCATGCTGATCGACCGAGGCGTCGATCCAAGAGTCGCCGCATTAGTGCTCGCCGTGACCGGTGCCGGAAAGGTTGGCGGACGGCTCCTCCTAGCAGGCCGGATCGGCCAAGCACAACCGCACCTACTCGCAGGGGGCGCAGCAGGTCTGCAGGCGATCGCCGTGATCAGCACCCTCGCGTCCACCTCGACAGCGTGGCTATTCGCTGCCGCACTGGCGTCCGGTATCGCGGCCGGAACCAGCAGCGTCCTTCGACCACTCATGATCGCCCACCACGTTCCGCTGTACAGATTCGCGTCGGCCAGTGCCAGACTGCAGACCTCGACAACCCTGACCCGCGCCGCGGGCCCAGTGATCGTGGCCAGCGCCGCACCGTATGCCGGATGGACCGGAGCCTGGGCGCTTGTGGCCAGTGGCCTGACCGCCGCCGCAGGCACATTCGCGGCGCTCGAAAAACGGCGCCGAGGCGGGTCAGTGTTACGGGAAGCGATCCGCTAATCGCCGGTAAACCGCCTCGGTTCGAGCCATCAACAGCGAGCGATCGGCCTGTAGTGGGCTGTTCCGATGCAAGCCGTAGTCGTCGGAGCGGCTGCCATCGGGATCCTCGCGAACCCCTCGCCCCATAGATGCAGCAATAGCCGGACGCGGAGAGGCCGCCACCTCTCGGAGGGGGCCTATCCGTTGGGCGTGACTCCGGGCCGCTAGCTCAAGCGACTCCAAATTATGTCAGTTTTCGCCACCGGATTTCTCGGGCGTACTGGTTTGCTTCTTCTTTCCCAGGCCATTGACGGCATTCTTGACGCCGTTACTCAGCTTCTTGAGCGAGGAACTGAATTGCTTGCTGCTCTTCGCGGATGACGCGCTCAGCTGATTGCCGGACTTGTTGGAGCTCCCACCGGCCAACGTCGTGGGCGCGAACTTGTTGGCCGAAGCCAGAGTAGTAGCCGTGCTGCCGCCGGTGTTGGGATCGAACGGGGTCCTGAGGGTGATGCCTGGGCCCGCTTGGACGACTATTTGTTGGACGACGTTAATCGCGCCAGCGATTGCGCCGGGGCCGACTGCCGTCACGAAGTTCCCGCAATCAACAGCGCAATCTCCCGCGGTGAAGATGCCCTGATAATTGAATGCCGTACTCAGGTTGCCAATCGAAGTCAGTACGCTGTCACTGGCATTCGGAAACCCGAATGGGAGGCCCACGTTGGTGGTGTTATTTAGAATGCCAGCTGACGTAAGGGTGTTCCGGTTGCCAATAACGTTGATTGCGGAGCTCCCGAGGCCTGTTGCCACAATTGTCATGGGTGTGCCATCGCCGGTGCCGCCGTTGCCGCCAAGATTGGTCGCGAGGTTGAAAGAACCCGCCGAACCAGGGGGCCCGTCAGGGAATACACCTGCCGCAACGACGTTATCCCGGGGATCTACGCCGCTACCCAGGTTCAAGGCGAGGTTGCCCAAACTGAAGCCCGTCGGATCGCCTGCAAGCGCCGTGACGTTTGTACCGGCAGCGATGGCGAAGTTCAGGAAGGAACCGTTGGCGGTCGCGACAGTGCCTTCGCCGAGTCCCAGTGCGAAGTTGCCGAAGGTGCTCGTGCAGCCCGAACCGATGTTGATGCCGCTGATGCCGATGCACGTCCCGTTGGCCGGTCCGACTCCACTCAGTGAGCCCACCGCCACTGCCGAGGCCACCCCTGCTACCAAAGCGGCCCGCACCAGGCCGTTGTTGACGGCCTTCTCCTTCGCGCTAACCCGACGCATGAGCATATGTTCTTCCTCCCTAGTCACAACACGCTGATCGATTGAACGTATTGCTCCGTAATGAGTGGCGTGAATGGAATCGGCCAAAATTTACGAGGGAGACAGTTTTTGCCCGTCGGACTGGCAGCGTGCGCATCCCAGCGCATCAACCGCAAACGGTCGTGCATTTCGGCGAGCGTCGTGATCGGCGATAAGCGCAGGTGCGCAGACTCACAGCGATGGGATGGACGCTGAGACGACGCTTCGAGATTAGTTGCTTATGCAAAGGCATTCGATTTCGAGCTTCATTGCTGCTCGGTCAAACGGATCACCGGAAGGATGCGGGCGCCGCCGCGGGTTCCCGATGCCGATGTGGGGAGTGGACTACTTCGGTCCGCCGGGTACGACGCGGCCTTGACTGGAGATGCGCGTGTAGGTCGCGGTGGACCGAATGAGGACTCGGTTTGCGGCGTCGAGCACCGAGCATTCGGCGCTGAGAAGGGTACGCCCGTTGTGGACCATCGCTGCTTCTGCGCGGAGGGGGCCTCCGCGCGGCTGTCGGTAGTAGCGGACGTGCATGTCCGTCGTCACGGTGAACTCAGAATCCAGGTGGTAGCAGCCGACCAGGCAAGAGGCGCATGCAGCGTCGGCGAAGGTCGCGAGTATCCCCCCGTGAATAGTGCCTTCGTAGCCTCCTCGAACTTCCTCAGAGAGCGGCATGGACAATATTGCGAAGCCGGGCTTGTACTCGACGACGCTCATCCCCAATCCCTTGTGGACGGGAGACCGGTGCAGTCGTTCAGTATCGAGCTCGGCCATATGTTTTCGCCTTCAAATAGATTCGTAGCTAATCGATTTGGGGATGATCGCATAACGCTGGACCCCACGGGCCAGTTGATCCAAGTTCGTTGCCGACGCTCTCAACATCTACCAGCCGGGCCGCGTTCTCGATGTCTTGGTAAGCGTTGAGTCAGCTTGCGGACGGGCGCACGTCCCTTGTCGCCGTTGCGTTTTCGGATCCCAGGGCAAAGCCCTGCCCAGAAAGTTTGCGTAGTGGAGTGAATAATGTCGAACGCTGGTTCCGTAGTGCACGTCAATCGTCGGCCCTCGTGCTGACCCGGACTGTTGTCAGGAACCGTATTGCTGCCTCAGGGGATTGACCACGGCGGATGGCGGGAGAATGCTGAGGTTATCGCTGGGGCCGATCACCCTACGGTTCGGAGGGGTTAATGAGCTCAGAGCATGTAACAGAGCAGGTGCCGCTGTCCGAAATCCAGGAAGGCGACACGATTCAAGATCCCGCCTCCGGTCAATGGTTCACCGTCACCCGAACGGCGGACGGCACAGAGAGCGTCGCCGACGTCCACTCGCCCGGCGGCGCGACGGTCCTTGAGGGTTACCGGGTCTACTACGGCGACGAACGACAAGGTGAACGGGTCGATTCGCGGTGCGTCATCGATTCGCGGTCCACTAAGGGTCTCGTTACGCGACAGGTGCGGGAGTAGTTCAGAAGGGGCTGTGCGGCGACGTCCGGTCGCAACTGCGAGTTCCCCGCGCCGCCAGGATTCCTTCTGCTCGGCTCTTGGTTGCCTGGCGGATAGCCAATTCTTACCTCCTCGAGGCCAACTCTGGCTTCTGGGCGATTACAGACGCAGTGCACGCGAAGGACCATTTTGCTTACCAGATCCCGAGAGGAACCCACGATGGTCGCACCGCCCAATACCAACTCGAGCCGCAACTAGGCGTCGTGATGACTTTCGGTGAGGCCACCTACTGGCACAACCACCCTGACTTGCCGCGCCTCGCGCAGAACATGCGCGAGCAGATGGAACAACAATCGACGGCATCCAACTGACACGAGGTCGCCGGCCTCAAAGCGCTCTGAGGCCGACCAGGGTCCTCCTTATCAATTCACGTCGTTCGTCGATCGACATCGATTCAGCGCGGGGGGTATGCACCCGCAGATAGCCCTTTGTCAGCAGGTCGTCGACCAGGAACCGCGTCGCACCGAGCGGTAGGGATAGACGCGCGGCCAGCTCTCCGACCGTCGGGCTCTGCACGCAATACGTCAGAACTTGGCCTCGCACATCGTTTTTCGACCAGCGCGGTGGCTTCGACGTGGTGGTGGCCGTCTCGACAGCGGCATCGAGAGGTATTTCGACACCGGAGTCGGTACGGCCTGCCCCAGGCGTGTTCGGCCCGACCAAGCTCGGCTCGGCCGCGACGTCCGGTTCTGTGAACCAGTCGCCTATGTCCTCCGACTGCTGACGGTCATCGCTGTGCTTTCCCCGGATGTGTGGCGAGCTCTGCGGCGAGTTGTAGTTCTCCAAGAACCGCAGGGCCTGGTCGGCATGCACCGATGCCCGTAGCTCGTTGGACACGACCTTGAGCACGGTGCGGTCGGTGTCGATGACGAAGGTGGTCCGGCTGACCGGCAGCAGCCGGGCCAGCAGGCCGCGGCGCCGGGAGTGCCGGCGACGCCCGGCCGCCTCCCGCGTCACGACGAATTTCCGGAGCTTGGCGAGCCTGCCTCGGCGCACTCCGAACAGCTCGGACACCACGCCGTCGGCGTCGGAGAGCAGCGGGTAGTCGAACGAGCGCTGTTGAGCGAAGTGGGCCTGTTTGTCCACGGTGTCGGTGCTGATGCCGACGCGGTGGGCACCGACCGCGGCGAATTCGTTGCTCAGGTCGCGGAAGTGGCAAGCCTGGGCTGTACAGATCGGTGAGGACGCCAACGGGAAGAAGAACAGGACCACCGGTCCCTCGGACAGGAGCGCAGACAAGGTCCGAGGCCGACCGGAGTGGTCGAACAGCGTGAAGTCAGGCGCCTTCTCGCCCGCAATCATCGCCAAAGACTATCGCCGGGAAGCTCTGCGCGACGAATGGGCCGGAGAATTCGGCCACCGCCGAACGGCGGTCGTTAGAGGTTCTGACAGTCGACCAGCGAGCGTGCAGTTAATGGCACGCCCACTCGGCTTTTCCGTCGCCAAATGCACGCTCGCGACCCTGAGGCTGAATCAGCCAGCTGTGAAATGCCGAGTACGGCCCTGGCGTTATGACTCACATGTCCCCGCAGACACCTGCCGCGACGGCTGCATTGTCGGTCGCCACGCGCTTCTACACGCCAGCATTGCTCAACCACTGCATCCGCTCATATCTATGGGGAGTCGAGTACGCCGCAGCGCACGGCATCGACTTCGACGACGAGCTCTATTACGTGTCGGCGATGCTGCACGACATCGCGTTGACCGAGCCGTTCGACAGTCACCGCCTCCCCTTCGAGGAGGCGGGCGGCGACCTGGCCTGGGTGTTCGGCGTCGCCGCCGGGTGGCCGGAGGAGCGGGCGGCACGCGCTACAGAGATCATCGTCCTGCACATGCGCCCTGACGTGCCCGCCACCGCCGACCCCGAGTCGCATCTCCTGCAAGTCGCCACGAGCTGGGACGTCGCCGGGCTGCGGCCAGAGGAGTTCCCGCCCGAGAGGCGGGCGAAGATTGTCACTGCCTACCCGCGGCTCGGCTTCGGCGCCGAGTTCACCGCCTGCTTCACCGATCAGGCCCAACGCAAGCCCGGCGGCGCGGCGGCTGAATCGGTAGCCAACAACGGCGCCGCGAGAATCGCGGCCAACCCCCTTGAGAACTAGCTGATCACGACGTTTTCAAGCCAGTTCTCCTTACCTCACGGATAGGAAACCTTGCCCTCGCACGCGTCGAACTCTGGCTTGTGGGCGATTACGGACGCTGCACGTTACCCGGAGTATTTAGTTCAACAACTCCACACCCGCAGCGCCCCACACCCCACCCGAGAGGAACTCCAATGACCACTTCGAGCACCCGCAACCTGCCCCGCTTCCGGTACGCCGCGACGCTCCTCGGCGCCTTCGCGATCCTCGCCCTCGCCCCCGCGACCGCACAGGCCGTTCCCGTTGACGGGACTGGCGGTGCAGGCTGCACCTACACCGACAAGGACGGCTATCCGATCCCGATCGACGACGGTCAGTCCGTGATCGTCGACGGAAAGACCGTCACCTGCAGCGGCGGAACAATCACCACCACATCCGCGCCGAAGAAGAACGTCGGCAACATCCGAGTACCAGCCATCCAGAATGCGCCGGTGCTCAAACTGCAACCCTGAGCACCGCTCCCAATCGTCGGCCCGCCACCCCCCTCCCCCCGGGGTGGCGGGCCGACTCAGGTTTGGGCTAGACGCGCGGGGTGCCGGGAGCTGCGGTTCCCGCTGTGTTCGCAACGCGCCGGTCGTCGCGCCGCTTCAGACCGATCAGGCCGAGCAGGCCGAGCAGACCGGCGAGCCCCCACAGACCGGTGTTGTCACCGTCGTCCTCGGTCTCGGCGGCCAACACCGTCGTCGTCGAGGCAGGCGCAGGGCTCTCGTAGGTGGTGGCGTGGGCGAGGCCCGCGCCTCCGAAGGTGAGAGCACCGGTCATACCGAGAACAGCAATCGTTTTACGCATGAATTTTCTCCATTGTCTCGATCCGGGCACTAACCCGGGTTTGGCCGCAGACCTAGGGCTGAAGTCCACGTTTGAGCGCGACGAAATGAGACGGTTTCCCCCCGCCGCTCGCCGTTTGTTACCCGCCGTCCTGCCACCCAAACATGGCGGCGCTAGCCGGCTACGGGCTCATCGAGCCGATGAAATAGGTCTCCTGGCCACCGGGGAAGCCGCCGCCGTCGGTGGCGATGTGCACGTGGTCGTAGTGGTTCGCAGTCTCGTTGCCGTAGTCGGCCGTCCAGCTCGGCGCCCCGATGCCGGGGTAGAAGCCCTGCCGCCATATGACATGAATCACACCCCAGCGCTTCGCATTCGCCAACGCGAGGCCTGCGATCTGATTGCCGAGTTCGATGCCCTCGTCCGAATTGTGATTGGGAATCATCACGTCGATGGCCAACCCGTTGGGATGCCAGGGCAGCGGATCCTGCCGCGCCCCGCCGATGGTGGTGATTTCCGGGAACATCACGCTGATGGCCCGCGCCACCCAGATCGTGTGGATCTGCAGTCCCTGCTCCGGTGCGATGCCGACCGGCAGCGCGAACCCGGCCGCCTGGTTGGCGACCGGAGCGCTGGCGGCGATCAGGTCCGGAGCCGCGGCGGGTTTGTCGGGCTGTGCCGCGCTCGACGTCGGGCTCGCGGGGCCTGCCACCGGCTTCTCATCGGTTGTCGCAGGCTCATACAGCAGGGCGGCGGAGACCGCTACCGAGGCCACGACGGCCAGCAGGCGGCCCCGGCCGTTGGCGAGCAGGTCCTTGCGCACGCAACGCAGGATACTTTCGTGTCGGATCCCACGCGGCAAACTCACTCCCGAGTTCGTGAATTGTCATCATCTTGACGTTGTTCGGATCGGTAGCCACCGGCTCACCGCGCACTGGTACCGCAACCGCTGATCCGACTCCACGACCGATTCGGGCTGCGTGAGACCGACACGTAGTCCTACTCAGCCACCGCAGGCGGATACCCGGCATCCTGGACGCATGCCGTTGAGTTCCTCTGTGCCCGACGCCCGCGCCGTAGCCGAGAGCACCAAACCCGACCGGGACCGTGCGGTCGACGTCGCCCGGCTCACCGCCCTGGTCGTCGTGATGTTCGGCCACTGCGCACTGCTGCTGGCCACAATCGACTCGAGCGGTCTGTGGATCGGCAACCTGCTCGGCGAAATCCCTGCGCTCACCCCTCTCACCTGGCTCGTTCAGGTGATGCCGCTGTTCTTCCTCGCGGGTGGCGCGGCGGGTGCCTACGGCTGGCACGCGGGCACGCAGTGGGGGACGTGGCTGGTCGCCAGGACACAGCGACTCTGCCGTCCGGTGTTCTGGTATCTGGCCTTCTGGACTGTCGGCCTTGCGGTGGCATCGGCGGTTCTTGGCGCGGAGTCCGCGGTGCGCCTAGGCCGGGAGTCCGTTGCCCTTCTGTGGTTTCTCGGGGTCTATATGGTGACGCTGGCATTCGTTCCGGCGCTGACGAAGATGCGCACGGCGCGGACCGTGACGGTCCTCGTCGCCTCACTTCTGGTGTTGACGAGCGCGGTGGATGCCGTTCGGATCGCCACCGGCGAGCTGTTGTCGGGCCTGCCCAACTTCTTGATCGTCTGGCTGATCCCGGTCGTGATCGGTGTCGCTTACGCACACAGGTTGATCGGCGTTCGAGCGGCCTTGTCGGTCGCGGTGTGTGCGTTCTTGGCGCAGATCCTGTTGGCGACGTTCGGCCCGTACGCGGTCTCGCTGGTCGTGACGGGCACCGAACACATGTCGAACGTCACGCCACCGACACTTCTGCTTGCGCTGCAATGCCTTTGGATGTCGTGCGCGTTCGTCGCCGCGGCGGGACCGATTCAGCGGTGGGCGCAGCGGCCGCGGGTGTGGCATCTCGTGGCGGTCGGCAACGGGGGAGCGATGACGCTCTACCTGTGGCACATCCCCGCGATAGCCGTCGCCACATTCGCGCTGCATGCCGTCGGCCTCGACGCGTATGACGTTGATGCACCCGGGTTCTGGGGCCTGCTCGCGTTACGGGCGGTGGTATTCGCGATCGTGATGGCGGCGACGTTCCTCCTGTTGTCGCCGCTGGAACATCGCCGGATCCCGTGGTGGGACAGTGCGGTCGGCGCAACCGGAACGCGGTCGACCGCGGCAGGAATCCTGATCTGCGGCGCCGGAGTGGCCGTGGTCATGCTCGCCAAGAACGGCTTGGGCGATGCCACCGGCTACACACTGCTGGCCTGCTTTCTCGCTGCCGCGGTGACGGCGCGTGCCTGCGCCGGTGGTCACAGCCTCGTCGCAGATCGGTAACCGATCGAAAGTTCCCGCCGCCGCACCCGATCAGCCGCTCTATGCTGCGGACTGATCGCTGTCACACCGAGACGCGGCCATGTCGACAAGGGCGGGACCCGGCGAGTGCGAACAATATTGGGGCTGTCGAAGACGTCGACCAGTATTGGATGGGTTCTGGTCGACGGACGAGACGCCGCAGCAGAGCCGCTGGACTTCGACGCCTTCGACATCATCGATGGGAGTACCGCCGCGCCCGCCGCGACGGCGCGCCGGGTCCGCGATATCGCCACCGCAAGTGGTTTCACCGTCGACTCCGTGCACGTCACCTCCAGCGGCAACGTGTCGTCGCTGTGTGACGCGTTGACCGAGTGCGGATTCAACGACGTCGTGTCCGTTCCGCTGGTCGAGGCGACCCGGTCGTGGGGCAGGGACACCGGCTACGCCAACGCGATGGAGAAGACCGCCATCTGCGTGTTCGGGCAGGATTCGGCGGCACTCTCGACGATCGACACCCGCAGCGGGGCAGTCCAGTGCGTGACCACCACGGTGACGAACGACCTCGCCACCTTCATCTCATGGCTGAACTTCGCCATCGTTGCAGACGGTACGCGGGCGGACGCGCTGTACCTGATCGGGTCTCGACAACAACTCGACAACCTCGCGGGGCCTCTCGACAAGGCCCTGCACGTACCCGTCGTCGCGACCGGCGACGCGCAGATCGCGCTGGCCCGCGGGGCGGCATCCTCGACCGGACTATGCACTCATTTCGCGACCGTCGAATGCGGCGGACCCGCCATGCGCACACGAGCGCTCACCATGGTGTCGGCCGTCGCGGTGGTCTCCGTATTCACGTTGTCTTCGGCAGCCAGCTCGATTCCGCTGCCGCAGGGCAGGGCTGCGCAGCCGGCCGTGCCGTCGACGGCCGAGAGCGTGCAGCGTCCTGCAGTCGACGTGCCCGTCGTGCCCATGGTTTTGCCGCCGCCCCCGCCCGCGGCGGCGGTCACACCCGATTTTGTTGTGCCGGAAGCGGTTCCGGCTGCCGCGCCGGAGTTTGTGCCACCGGTCGAGCACCTTGCCGATCCGCTACCCGTCGAGCACCTGCCGGACGCACATGGCGTGGCCGCGCCCGGCCCCGTTGCTCCCGTGCCTGCACCACCGGATCCTGCTGTAGGCGCGCCGGACCCTCTGTTCGGCGCACTGCCGTGACCTAGAGGCGACCCGCCGCGAATGTCGCAGCGTCGCCGACCATTCCGTTCACCGGATACAGCGCGTGCGCGAACGACGGATCTCCACCCGGCGTGCCGTCGCAGATGGTGTCGCCCTGCGCGCACAGTTCCGTGGTCTTCGCGACGTACGTGGGGCCGACCGTGATCGCCGGTGCGCCGTAGCGGCCGGTCCAGGCATTCGACGGCTTGCCGAAGAGTGCGACGGCGGCCACGTGGTCGGCCACGTCGGGCGGTAGCGGCGGTGGGACAGCGGCGGCGGGAACACCCTGCGGCACCTCGGCCGACGTCACGAAGCCCGCCACCGCGGCCCCCTGCGAGTATCCGCCGAGGACGATCCGAGTGTTGGGGCAGTTCGCGGCGGTGGCCTGCACGTGTGAACCGGCGTCCCTGACCCCGTCGATGACGGTCTGCGCGAACGCCGTCGGGTTGGAGAAGTCGCTGCTGGCGGCGTAGTTGACGGGATAGACGGAGACTGACTTTCCTGCGGCCTGTGACCGGACCGCATCGACGAACGCCTGCCCCACACCTCCGACACCCGGTGGTTCACCGGTGCCGCGCGCGAACACCACCTCGACGTCCGGACACGGCTCGGCCGACGCGACGGGCACCGGCGCACCCAGCAGCGATCCCGCTACGGCTGCACCGGCGACCCCCAACAACGAGCTTGCTCTCATGTTTCCTCCCCACTTCGTCGCCTGGGGGTACCCCGTCTCCGCGGCCTATACCCGGCCGGCGGCAAAGGCGGCGGCATCATTGACCATCCCGGTCTGAACATAGGCGCCGTGCGCCCGCCAATCCCGGCCGCCCTGCGAGCAGATTGGGTCGTTGGGCACGCACATCTGAATAGTCTTCGCGGTGTAAAGCGGGCCCACTGACGGTAGCGGCCCTGCGGACAGGCTGTCGGCGAACGCGCTCCTGGCGGCGCCGAACTCGGCCGCCGCCGCAACGTGGTCGGACACGTCGGCGGGCATTTGCGTGGTGGCCAGGTCGACGACGGCCGCGCCTTGCGAATACCCGCCAAGCACCAGCCTGGTGCCGGGACAGTTGGCGGCCATCGACTGGACGTGTGCACTCATATCGTCACCGCCCGCGGGGGTGCTGCTGCCGAAATCGTTGCTGGCGGGGTAGTTGACCGCGTAGACGCCGACCGACCGGCCGCCCACTTGGGAGCGGAGGGAGTCGACGAAGGCCTGCCCGATACCGCCCACACCGGGTGGCTCGGTGGTGCCACGGGCGAAGACGACCTCGACGTCCGGGCACGGCGCGGCGCCGGCAACCGGTGGGGCGATCACTAGGGCGGGTGAGAAAGCGGTCACTGCCGCGACGGCACCGCTCATGCGGGCCGCCACACATAGGGGCTTGATCTTCATGCTCATATGTCGTGCATGCGCATCCACATGTGACATCGGCTGCCGTGGGCGGGGCGGCGACAATACCGTCCGACGTGAATATGGCTTTGCCGTGGGTGTCATAAGTCCCTGAACACGCGCATGACGCATGTTGCTGACCTGAGGTGAAGGTTGACAGCTACACCGTCATACCGTGGTTCGCTCCTGGACGTGACGGCCGTCAGCTACGCACCATGGCGCGACGGACCGCCCAAAGGCACGAGAAGGCCGTAAGCGCCGGCGACGTCCCGGTACGCTAACCGTCGAAGCCGGTTGACAGCGGAGGGGACGAACATGAAATTTATGGCAATACTCGCACTGACCTGCGGGATCACCGCCGCCCCGCTGATGGCGGCGGGCACCGCCTCCGCGGCGCCGGGAACCTGCGACGGCGTGGACTGCGTCCCCTTCGTGAAACGCAACATCGTCCCGACCGACCACTGCCAGTTCAAGTCCCGCTACCCGTTCGGCATCGACGCGGCAGGCGGCACGTTCGTCTGCGCCGCGAGGAACCAGTGGGTGGCGGTGGCCCCGCTGCTCGGCGTGCGCACCATGCGGGCACCCTGTGACGAGAACGTGCCCGGCACCGCCCAGACACCCGCGGGCCAGCTGCTGACCTGCGAGGCGCAGGCCTGGACCGCCTATAACGACGTGCTCTATTACGACTAGGCCACGCCGCCACCACCGACCGCTGAACCGGTCAGCCGCCGTTGGTGACTGGATTCGACGAGAGCGTGATGATCTGTCCGTTCTTCCAGATGCACCACCGTCCACCCCATCCGGTGGTCCACACCACGGGTTCCCCCAGCCAACGTTCCGCGGGCTTGCGCGGTGCCCAGTCCGGAACCGGATCGCCGACGGCCGCCCACGGCGGATTGGGCGGCGGGGGCGGGTCGGCGCTCGCCACGCCGATCCCGAAAGCGCCCGCGACGAGGCCGCCCGCGAGCGCGGCGGCAGGCAGGGCCCGGCGCAGGATCATGTCCAGTCCCAGACCGTCGGATCGTTCGGCGGGTAGTTCATGCAGACGTCGGTGCCATGCGCTGCGACGCCCTTGTTGTTGAAGAACAGCTTCGCCCAGTTGCCCCACCGGGTCGCCATCTGCTCGTAGTAGACGTTGGTCGCGGTGTCCTCCGAGTACTGCCGCCTGCCCGCGTAGTCCAGCGAGAAGAACCAGTAGATGCGGTCGCGGGCACCGTTCTGCACATCGACCGGCCTGTTGTGATAGTCGATCATGTAGCGCTCGTAATAGATCGGGTCGGTGTCCCGCGTCGCCGCCATGTACTGGTCCACGGTGCAGGTCGTCTTCAGTATCCGATTGGGAATCGGATAGTCGTCGGTCGCATCCGCCGACGCGTTGGCCGGAATCACCAGCGCGGCCGCGCTCATCGCGGCTGCCGCAAAGCTCGCTCTACGCAACATCTCTGTCTCCTTCACTGCTCTGCCGGTAACGGCGGTCCCGCTGGGGCTTCGGGTGGCGGCGCGTCCGCACCGGACATCTGTGTGAGAATCGGCAGCTTCTCGGGGCAGTAAGTCCGGTACGCGGCACCGAGGAACTGATAGGTCTGTTCGGTGGTGGTGTTCTTGTTCAACTGTCGTTTGACGAACGTGGCGGACGCATTGGCGTCGTGATCCAGGTTGTTCCACAACCGCTTGCACGCGATCTTGCCGATCCAGGCGTTGTAATCCTTCTCGCCGTAGATGCCGTAGATGTGCAGCTCGTTGTAGAAATCGGTATCCGGATCCGCGTTGGCGGGTGCGGCCGCCGCGAGCGCGGGCACCACCAGGGCGATCGCCGTCAAGACGGTCGATGCGAGCCGTTTCGTTTTCATCATCACCTAATCTACTCTGATCTCTATATGGGTCGTATTGGGCCCGTTGGGTTTTCGTCACCGGGCCGCCGGCCGGACACCGCACCGACAGTTTCCCCGCTCGGCTCCGGCCACGGTGCGGGGACCGGCCGCTGCCGCACTCGCTGAGGCCACCAGAACCATCGACCGAGCAGCGCGGCGATCGACGGTGTCATGAACGACCGGATGACCAAGGTGTCGAACAGCAGGCCAAGGCCGATGGTGGTGCCCACCTGACCGACCACCCGCAGATCGCTCACCACCATCGACATCATCGTGAAGGCGAACACCAGGCCCGCGGACGTCACCACCGAACCCGTTCCGCCCATCGACCGGATTATGCCCGTCTTGATGCCCGCGTGGATTTCTTCCTTGAACCGTGACACCAGCAGCAGGTTGTAGTCCGAACCGACGGCCAACAGCACGATGACCGACATCGCGATGATCATCCAGTGCAGGTGCAGTCCGAGAATGTACTGCCATATCAGCACCGAGAGACCGAACGACGTGCCCAACGACAGCAGCACCGTCCCGACGATCACCGCCGCCGCGACAACGGATCTGGTGAGCAACAGCATGATGATGAAAATCAGACACAACGCCGATATTCCGGCGATCAACAGGTCGAAGTTCGAGCCCTCTCGCATGTCTTTGTAGGTGGATGCGGTTCCGGCCAGGTAGATCTTCGAGCCCTCCAGCGGCGTGCCCTTGATGGCCTCGAACGCCGCGTCTTTGATCTTGTTGATGTGCGAAATACCCTCCGGCGTGGCCGGATCGCCCTCGTGGGAGATGATGAAGCGGACCGCTTTGCCGTCGGGGGAGACGAACATCTTCATGCCGCGCTTGAAGTCGGGGTTGTCGAAGACCTCAGGAGGCAGATAGAACGAGTCGTCGTTCTTGGACGCATCGAACGCCTGACCCATCGCAGTCGAATTCTCCTGCAGCGCGGCCATCTGGTCCTGCATGCCCTTCTGACTCTGATACATCGTCAGCATCATCGTCTTCATGGTCCGCATGGTGGAGATCATCTCGGGCATCAACGCCGTCAGCTGCGGCAGCAGCAAGTCGAGGTGTTCCAACTCCGGGACGAGCTGCTGGACGTCGTCAGTCAGCACGTCGATGCCATCGAGCGTGTCGAAGATGGCGCGCAGTGAATGGCAGAGGGGGATGTTGTAGCAGTGCGGTTCCCAGTAGAAGTAGTTGCGGATCGGACGGAAGAAGTCATCGAAATCGGCGATGTTGTCCCGCACTTCGCCGATGTCGACCGCCATGTTCTTGGTCTTCTCGACCATGTTGTGCGTGGTGTCCGACATCTCCTTGGTCAGAGCCTGCATCTTCTCCATCGTGGCGATGGTCTTGTCCATCTCGGCGGCCTGGGTGAGCATGTCGGCCATCCGGGCCTGCATGTAGTCCTGGTTCATCTGCTGGGTGGTGCCCTGCATGCTGATCTGGAAGGGGATCGACGTGTGCTCGATCGGCGTGCCCAGTGGTCGGGTGATGGTCTGTACGCGGCCGATACCGGGAAGGTGGAAGACACTCTTGGCAATTCGGTCGACGACGAGCATGTCGGCCGAGTTGCGCACATCGTGGTTCGTCTCGACCAGCAACATCTCCGGGTTCATCCGCGCCTGCGGGAAATGCCGGTCCGCGGCCGCGTAGCCGACGTTGGCGGGAATGTCGTCCGGCAGGAACTCGCGGTCGTTGTAGCTCGGCACGTACCCGGGTAGGGCGAGCAGTCCGACGAGGGAGAGTGCAATGGTGGACACCAGGATCGGGCCCGGCCACCGCACCACGGCGGCGCCGATCCTGCGCCAACCGCGGGTTCGCAACTCGCGCTTGGGATCGAAAAACCCGAACCAGCTGCAGATGGTGAGCAGGGCCGGCGCCATCGTGAGCGCTGCGAAGGTCGCGACCATCAGGCCGACGGCCAACGGTATACCCAAGGTCTGGAAATACGGCAGCCTCGTGAAGTGCAGACAGAAGGTGGCACCGGCAATCGTCAGGCCCGAGCCGAGGATCACGTGCGCGGTGCCGTGATACATGGTGTAGAAGGCGGTTTCGCGGTCCTCGCCGTTCTGTCGCGCTTCCTGATACCGGCCGACGAGGAAGATGGCGTAGTCCGTGCCTGCGGCGATCGCCAGCGTGGTGAGCAGGTTGACGGCGAACGTCGACAGCCCGATGAGCTCGTAATAGCCGAGGGTGGCGACGATTCCGCGGGCGACCGCCAGCTCGACGAACATCATCACGAGCACGAGCAGCACCGTCATGATGGACCGGTAGACGAATAGCAGCATCACGAATATCACCGCGATGGTGATCATCGTGATCAGCTGAACGCTCTTGTCGCCGGCGTGGTGCTGGTCGTTGGTCAGTGCGGCCGGCCCGGTGACATAGGCCTTTATCCCGGCTGGCGGCGTGCTGCTCGCAACGATGTCGCGGACGGCGGCGACCGACTCGTTGGCGATGCTCTCGCCCTGGTTACCTCTCAGGTAGAGCTGCACGTAGGCGGCCTTGCCGTCGGCGCTCTGCGATCCGGCGGCGGTGAGCGGGTCGCCCCAGAAGTCCTGGATGTGCTCGACGTGCAGCTGGTCGGATTCGAGTTCGTCGATCAGGCTGTCGTAGTACTTGTGGGCATCGTCGCCGAGCGGCTGATCGCCCTCCAGCACGATCATCACCGAGCTGTTCGAGTCGAATTCCTGGAACGTCTTGCCGACCTGCTGCATGGCCTGCATGGACGGTGCGTCGATGGGCGCCAAGGACACCGCGTGCGCCTCGCCGACCTTCTCCAGCTGCGGCGCGATGACGTTGACCAAGACCGTCAGCGCCAGCCACCCCAGCAGGATCGGCACCGAGAAGAGCCGGATGAACCGGGGGATGCGCGGGTGAGCGCCGACATGGGTGTTCGTCATGCGGTTACCTCGCAGGCTCGGTTCCCGCATTCTGCGCGTTCGATTCGCTCGCAAGCTTCGCTCATGCCGACTTCACCAGGCAGAAGGTCTGGGCGTTGAGGCCTTCGGTGGTCTTCTCGTCCTTCACCTCACCGTCGACCGTGATCCGGCAGCTGATGCTGTCACCGTCGCCCTGCGCGACGATATTGGGGCTGGCGGCAGGCGCCGTGGTCGTCAACGTCAGCGACCAGGGCAGCGTCACGTTCTGGGCCTTCTGCGGCTGAGCGTCCAGATCCAGATAATTGATAGTGGCCGTCGCCCCGGGCTGGCCGAAGATCTCGTAGCGCACTTCCTTCGGATTGAACGGCGCGGGGTCGTTGACCAGGCCTGCGCCCGGCCGGGTGAGCTCGGTCTTGCCGAAGACACCGCGGAGCCGGTCGACCATGAAGGTGCCGAGCAGAACCACCGCAACGATGAGGACGGGCACCCAGAAGCGCCGCAGCACTTTCAGCACCGCACACCTCGCGGCCCGTTCACCGGGGCAGCGACGTCCGCCCAACCCATCGATCTCTCCTGAGTAGACTTGGCCTCTGCTTAACTTAGTCCATATAACTTATGTTGGTGCACGGGCTGACCAAATGTTTGGCGGAATTCTTTGCCGCGAAGTCCCGCCCGACGGTGACTGGCAATGGCCGACCTGGCGAATCCGCCCAAATCCGCCGCTCATGGCCGTAATCTGCCGCTAGGCCGGGGTTGGCTAGCGGGAGGCAGCATGGCCTTCGTTCAGAACGGGCGGGGTGGCTCGGTGCGCTGGGTTACCGTGGCGGCGATCCTCGCCGTGCTCACGTGTTTCCTTCCCGCGCCGACGGCGGTGGCGTTCTCCAGCGTTCCGGTCGAACAGCTTTCCGTGCCGTCGTCGTCGATGGGCCGCGACATTCGCGTCGAGTTCCTCTCCGGCGGCGAGGGCGCGCCCGCCCTGTATCTGCTGGACAGCATGGAAGCCGGCGACGACTTCAACGGCTGGGACATCAACACCGCGGCGTTCGACTGGTACAAGGGCTCGGGGATATCCGTCGTCATGCCCGTCGGGGGCAAGTCGAGCTTCTACAGCGACTGGTACGGTCCCGCCGCCGGCAACGGCGGCTCTCATACCTACAAGTGGGAGACATTCCTGACCCAGGAGCTGCCCGCATATCTGGCCACGAGCAGAAGCGTGCCCACGACGAAAAACGCCGTCGTCGGCTTCTCGATGGGCGGATCGTCAGCGCTGGTGCTCGCCGCCCACCATCCGCAGCAGTTCGTCTACGCCGGGTCGCTGTCCGGTTTCCTCAATCTCTCGGCGGATCCCGGGCAGGTCGGTATCGCCATGATGTGGAACGGCGGCTTCAGTCGCGAGGCGATGTGGGGACCGCAGGGCGACCCGGCCTGGGCGCGCAACGATCCGACCGTGCAGGCAGGCAGGCTGGCCGCCAACGGCACCCGTCTCTGGGTCTACTGCGGCAACGGCACACCGACCGACCCCGCGCTGGCGAGCCCGGACGCGCCGATCGGCGGACTGGGCTTCCTGGAGGGGATGGCGATCGACTCCAACCGTGCCTTCGCCGACGCCTATGTCGCCGCGGGCGGCAACAACGCGACGTTCAACTTCCCCGACGGTATTCACAGTTGGGGCTACTCAGGCCAGCAGCTGCAGCAGATGAAGCCCGACATGCAGCGAGTTCTCGGGGCAACGCCGGCCGCGTGACTACGACAGCCGTTCCCGCAGTTCGCGTTTGAGCACCTTGCCGTAGCTGTTCTTCGGCAGCTCGTCGATGAACTCGTACCGCTTTGGTCGCTTGAAGCGCGCGATGCGGTCGAGCAGATGCGCATCCAACTCCGCCGGTTCGACCTCGCCGACGACGAACGCGACGACGACTTCGCCCCACTCCTCGTCCTTGGCGCCGACGACGCCGGCCTCCGCCACCCCGGGGTGTTGAAGTAGCGCCTCCTCCACCTCACGCGGATAGATGTTGCTGCCGCCGCTGATCACCACATCCTTCGAGCGGTCGCGCAGGGTGAGGAAGCCGCGCTCGTCGAACGAACCCATGTCGCCGGTGTGCAGCCAGCCGTTCTGCAGCGTCG
Organism: Mycobacterium sp. ITM-2016-00318; assembly: GCF_002968285.2. NCBI lineage: Bacteria > Bacillati > Actinomycetota > Actinomycetes > Mycobacteriales > Mycobacteriaceae > Mycobacterium > Mycobacterium sp. ITM-2016-00318. The sequence continues at coordinate 2,843,056 of NZ_CP134400.1, forward strand.
CGGCGGTCGCCTCCGCATTCTTCCAATAGCCGGACATCACCACGTCCCCGCGGCAGACGATCTCCCCGATCTCACCTGTTGACGCGCGGCTGCCGTCGTCGCGCAGCACCGCAACGTCGACGCCCGACCTGGCGTACCCGACCGATCCGAGCACGGCATCGTCGGCATCCATGTGGTCGGCGCGGCGCAGGCCGGTGATCGTCATCGGCGCCTCGCCCTGACCGTAGAGCTGAACGAAGACCTGGCCGAACGCGGCCATCGCCCTTTTGAGGCTGTCCACGTACATCGGGCCGCCGCCGTACACCACTGTCCGCAGGTTGCGCGGACACGACCGTCCGGTCTGCACCAGCCGCGACACCATCGTCGGCGCGAGGAAGGCGCTGCACCCCGGATGGTGCTCGCAGAGATCGAGGAATTCGTCGGGCTCGAACGCCGCCGACGCCGGTATCACCTGGCGGGCCGCGCGTAGTACGTACGGCGGAATGTACAGGCCCGATCCGTGCGACATCGGTGCGCCGTGCACCAGGCTGCAGTTCTCGTCGGGCGAGTCGAAGTCGGCGAGGTGCGACACCGTCATCGCCATCAGATTGCGGTGCGACAGCATTGCGCCCTTGGATCTACCGGTGGTGCCGCTGGTGTAGAAGAGCCACGCCAGCTCTGCCGGGTCGGTGCTCGGGGCCGTCGCCTGCGCGTTACCGAATCTCGCGTCGTAGGCCTCGCCGGCGATGGCCTCGACGGGCGCCGGGGAGACGGGAGCAAGCTCGGCGGCGATCTTCGGCGACGCGAAAACCTGTGCGGCGCCGGAATCGTCGAGTATCTGGCGCATCTCCCGAGGATGCAGCTTGTAGTTGACCGGCACATAGACGCACCCGGCCGCCCACACACCGAACATCAGCTCGAGGATCTCGGGGCGATTCTCGCTGGCGACGGCGATGCGCGCGCCCCGCCCGAGATCGCGAAAAGAGCTGGCCAGTCGCAGCGCCCGATCGCGCAGCTCGGCCCAGGAGAGCAGTTGCCGCTCACCGAGATACACAGCACCCCGGTCGCCGAAGCGCGCGGCGGCCTGGTCGAGCAGGGCGAAGACGTTCACTGCCGCGCGACCCACTCCGCGTTGAGCGCGAAGTCCGAGAGGTACTTCGTCGAGCTCCACCCGCCGTCGACGACGATCGTCTGCCCGTTGATGAAGCTCGCGCCGTCGGAGCACAGGAACGCCACGGTGCTGGCTATGTCGTTCACTTCGCCGAGTCGCGGGTACGGCGTCATCTCGGTGTTGATCTTCTTGAACCTGTCGTCCTCCAACCGCTGGGCCACCATCGGCGTCAGCGTCACCCCCGGCGCCACTGCGTTACAACGGATTCCCTGCGGTCCGTACTGGCAGGCGATGTGCAGAGTCAGGGATGTCAGACCGCCCTTCGCCGCCGAATACGCACCGCCACGCAGGCCGCCGACGACCGCAAAGGTCGAGGTGATGTTGACGATTCCCGAGCCGGGCGCCATGTGCGGGATCACGTCACGCGCCAGCCGGAACGGCGCGCGCAACATCAACCCCAGAAAATAGTCCAGCGAGTCGTCATCGGTTTCGTGCAGCGGCTTCGGGCTGCCGACGCCCGCATTGTTGATCAGGAAGTCGATGCGACCCCAACGCTGCACAGCGAGGTCGACGATGCGAGCAGGTGCGTCGTCCGCGGTCAGGTCGACGGCTATGGTCGCCACCCGGTCGGGATCGCCGATCTCCTTCTCCAGGCCGGCGAGCCTGTCTTCGTCGCGGCCCGCGCCGACGACGGCCATTCCCGCCGCGGCGAGTTTGGTCGCACAGGCGAACCCGATGCCGCTGCTCGCGCCGGTCACTATCGCTACCTGCATGTCAATCCACCTTCGCCAGTTCCGCCCGGATCTGATGCTTGAGTACCTTGCCCGCGTCGTTCTTCGGCAGGCTTTCGGCGATGACGACGTGTTCGGGCGCCTTGAACCTGGCGACTCCGTAGTCGGCAAGGAAGTCCCGAATGCTCTCGACGTCGGGCGCGGGGGACACCGTGGGCACGATGACGGCGCACGCCCGTTCACCGGTTCTGGAGTCGGGGATCCCGACGATTGCGATTTCGGCGATCCCGGGGTGCCCGCCGAGGATGTCCTCGATCTCCTTGGGCGCGATGTTCTCGCCGCTGCGGATGATGATGTCCTTGGCCCGGCCGGTCACCACGAGGTAATCGTCGTCCACCCACTGCGCGAGATCGCCTGTGCGGAAATAGCCCTCCTCGTCGAACGCGTCCCGTTCGTCCTCCGGGTTTCGGTAACCGACGAGCATCTGCGGGCCGCGGGCGCAGATCTCTCCCGATCCGGCGGGCGCGGCGTCGCGCGCGACGAGCTTGACCGTCGCGATACCCGGCCGCCCGTCGGTGTCGGCGGCGTGCTCCGGATCGGTCGGCGAACCGACGGTCGTGACGGGCACCTCCGTGGACCCGTACACCCGCGTCACCATCGCACGGTCGAAATACGCTGTCGCCCGGCGGATCAGCGACGGTGGAACCGAGGCCCCGCCGCAGATGAACACCTTGAGATCGGGTAGTCGGGTGTCGGCCCGCTCGGCCGCGGCGAGCAAGCCTTCCAGGAACGGAGTGGCACCCGCCATGTGCGTGCAGCGCTCTGAAACCATCAGCGACACCGCCTCGTCGGGATCCCACCGGTCCATCAGCACTGCGGTCGTGCCGAGCAGAAGCGGGCACTCGAAGGCGTAGATGGAGCCGCCGATGTGCGCGATCGGCGATGGCACAAGGAATTTGTCGCCGGGATCGATCAGCCAGTTTTCCCTGAGCTGGCAGATCAGGGCATGGATCGAATCATGGCTGTGCAGAACACCTTTCGGGCGGCCGGTGGTGCCCGATGTATAGAGGATCATCCGTACGGCCGACGAATCGACGGTGGGTGGCTCCGAGTTCGCCCGTTCTTCGAGCAGTGTGGGGAAGGCGGTGTGGTGGCCGGGTTCACCACGGACCGCGACGACCTCGGGCGGGTTTCCCAGCTGCGCCGTTACACGATCGAGCATCGCGAGATAGTCGTGCTGCCGGAAAACGCTCGGCACAAATATCATTCGGCTGTCGACGTCGGCGAGGATGAACGCCAGCTCATGGTCTCGCAGCGACGGCAGGATCGGGTTGACGGCGACACCCGCCATCGTCGCCGCCAGATAGACGACGGCGGCCTCGTGCCAGTTCGGCAGCATGAACGACACGACGCTGCCTGCAGGCATCCGCGACATCAGGGCCTGTGCGACCGCGCTTGCCTGGGCGAAGAGCGACTTGCAGGTCATCCAGGTGTTGCCGTCGACCAACAGCACCCGTCCGGGCGTGATCCGTGAGGCTTCGGCCAGAGAATCGGCCAGCGTCGGCACGGCGCTAACCTCTGACCCGCCGCATGGTCATCGAGTGCCGGAACCGCGACGCGGGGTGGGTGTTGACCGTGACCTGCGCTATCTCGCCATCGGAGGTCTTGTAGGTGCGCTGCACCTCCAGCGCGGGCGAGCCGGGCTCCGTCACGAGCTCGTCAGCGAGGTCCGGTGCGATCAGCACCGCGGCGATCTCCTGCTTCACCTCGACGATGCTCACGCCGAAGAGGTCCTCGAGCAACGGGAAGATTGGTCCGGTGTGGCGCTGCAGCAGCCTGCCGACCGCGGCGAAGGCGCGGTTGATGTAGTACTCCGTTCGGCACAGCGTGAACTCGGCGCCTTCGGATCGCCGGTAGCCGCGCACGGCCAGCCACTGCTCGCCGCTGCCGAGCCCGGTTCGGGCGGCCACCTCCTCGTCCAAGGCGACCATGTTGATCGAGTCGATCGCGAAGCGGGCCTCGGTGGCGAAGGCCACCAGATCGTTGATCGACATCACGTCGTAGGCGTCCGACGTCGACCGCGGTACGACGAGCGTCCCCGTACGGGGACGCGACGAGACGAGGTTGTCCTCGCGGAGCCGCCGCAGCGCCTCCCGCACGGTGTAGCGGCTTACCGAAAACCGTTCAGAAAGTTCGTATTCGGTGGGCAACTGCGAACCAACCGGATATACACCGTCCACGATGTCCTTGCGCAGTGCGCGAGCCACCTGAATGTAGCGGTGGTCCACGGGGGAGGTCTCGGTCATCGGCGACATCCCTCAGGTGCTGCGGCGCAGCGCGACGACGCTGCCGTCGCCGTCGGCCGACACGTAGAGCGACCCGTCGGGGCCCGCCGCGATCCCGGCGAACGGTCCCTGGGGGCCGGAGAAGGGGGGCATGCCCTTGAGCGGCTTCGGTTCGACGCCGGCAGGAGGGCCGACCGGCAATCCGGCGGCGATCGTGGTGCGCGTCTTGCTGGTCAAGTCGAAAGAGACGAGCTCTTTTGAGCCCGCGTCGACGATGTAGAGCTGCCCGTCGCGCACCAGGATGCCTTGTGGCTTCTGCAAGCCGTCGACCACCACGTCGGAACCGGAACCGGAACCGGTGACCCTGACCACCCGGCCCGCCGCCGACTCAGCGACCAGCACGCTTCGTCCGTCGAAGGTGACGCCGACAGGATCGGCGAGGCCGGAGGCCAGTGTCTCGAAACTGCCCGATCGCAACACGTGAACGCTTCCAGTGCCCAGTTCGGCGAACACGATCTCACCGTGCTGGCCGATCGCCACGCCGTAGAGCTGGTCGAAGTCTGCTGCCAAGTAGTCGGTTTCGTTCGCCGCGGGGCGGTACCGGGCGACCTGGCCGCCCGATGTGGTCACGACGAACTCGCCGCCACCCGCGGGCGCCAGTCCTCGCAGGAAGCCGGGATAGCCAGGGGAGAACAACATTCCGACCGTCTGCAGCGAGCCGTCGGGTGTCACCACGTAGAAGTAGGTGCCGTCGGCGACATAGAGTCTGCCGTCGTCACCAACGGTCAGGTCCAGTGGCCAGTTCAGCCCGCCGGCCAGCACGGTCCTGGTTTCGCCGCCGCGCTTTATCTCGGTTATCTCGCCGGTGAAGTTCGAGACGAACAACCGGCCGTCGACGGTCGCGAGATTGTCCAGACCGGGGCTCAGCTGCGCCAGCACGGTCTGTTCGCCGCTGCGCGGATCGATGCGAAGGACCTGCCCGCTGGCGACCTGGGTGGAGACGATGTAGCCGTCCGAGTCGAACTTCACCGCGTCGGGCACGCCGAGATCCGCGGCCACCCGCTGCGGCTCGCCGCCGTCGAGGTCGATGCGCCAGATCTCGTTCGCGGTCATCAGCGGGTAGTAGAGCAGCCCGTCGGGCCCGACCTCCATGGCGTTGGGCGACGGCAGGTTCTCCAGGAGGATCCGCTGGGCGCCGGTGGCCCGGTCGAGTTCCATCAGCCGTCCGCCATCTCGGCACTCGTTGATGAACAGCCGACCCTGATGCACAGTGATGCCGTTCGCGCAGGGCAGGTCGGCGCGGAGCACGCGGCTGCGGCCATCCTTGCCCAGCGCGCTCACCCGACCGTCCATCACCTCGGTGGCGTACAGGTCACCGTCGGGACCGAACGCCACGTCGTCGGGTGCGACGATGTCGCCCCCCTTGGCGCTGACGGTCTCGAGACGGCCGGTGCCGACATCCAGTGCACTGATCTGGCTGCCTGTCACCTGGGCGATGTAGACGCGACCGTCCGGGCCGGTGCGCAGGCCGTTGGCGCCGAAGAGCCGACTGGGCGCGGTGAGCCGCTCGAACCGCCAGCCTTCGGCGACTTTCGGCGCGGGCGCCCGGTAGCGGGCGTCGGTATGCGACGTGCTCATGGCCTGGAGACGTTATCAAGCTCGAATAGTCCAGACAATAGCGTTCCTTTGGGGACGTCAGCCCTTGACGGTCGGATTATGGCTGCGGAATAGTGTTCTGCAATATGCAGAGCACCGTATGTTGTCCGGACAATTAGCACGATGAGCGACCTCCTGAAACTCGCCGGCCGCGTCGTGATCGTCTCCGGGGCCGGGGGCGGCGGCATCGGCACGACCGTTACCCGCATGGCCGCGGAAGCGGGCGCGACCGTCGTCGCGGTGAGCCGGTCGGCGGAGAACCTCGACCAGCACATCGCGCCCTTGGGCGAGCGGGGGCTCTCGGTAGTGCCCGTGGCCGCCGATGCGTCCACCGACGAGGGGATAGCCGCCGTCCTCGACCGCGTGCGCAATACCGACGGCGATCTCTACGGGCTCGTGAACGTCGCGGGCGGCGCCGAACCGTCGACGTGGATGCCGTCCACGCGCGTGAACCGCGACGACTGGCGGGCGCTGTTCACCGCGAACCTCGAGACCGCGTTCTTCATGAGTCAGGCGGTAGCGGCCGAGATCCGAACGCAGAAAAAGCCCGGATCGATCGTGTCCATCTCGTCGATCAGCGGGATGAACACCGCCCCGTTCCACATCGCCTACGGAACCGCCAAGGCCGCGGTCGTGGCGATGACCCGCACGATGGCGGCCGAGCTGGCGCAGGACGGCATCCGAGTCAACGCGGTGGCCCCCGGCGTGACCGAAACCGCCGCCTCGCGCACCTATACCGACGACAATCCCGACCGAGACCGCCAGGCCATCGCGATGGGCAGGCGCGGCAGGCCGGAGGAGCAGGCGGGGGCGATTTTGTTCCTCCTCTCCGACCTGTCGAGCTACATCACCGGCCAGACGCTGCTCGTCGACGGCGGACTGAACCTGCGGTGGACCCACCTCGGCGCCGACAACACGTCGTTGTTCCTGAAGGACGAGTCCTTCAGGGCAGCGATCAAGGAGATGTGATGACGCACACCGAATCCGACCTCGACGCCGCGATCGAGGTCGAAGCCGACGACGACGACTCGACGGGCCAGATCGCCGAAGACCTGTCGGATCCCATGACCATCAGCACCGAGGCCTACACATCCCCCGAATATGCCCGCGCCGAGCGCGAGAAGCTGTGGCGCAAGGTGTGGCAGCAGGTGGGCCGGATCGAGGAGATCCCCGAGGTGGGCAGCTACCTCACCTACGACATCCTCGACGACTCCATCATCGTCGTGCGCACAAAAACAGGGAACTCGTCCTCATCCTTCTCTGCGCACCACAACGTGTGCATGCACCGGGGCAGGCGGTTGATCGACACCCCGGAAGGCGCAAAGAACGCGTGCGCACAGACACGTAGATCGTTCGTCTGCGGGTTCCATGGCTGGACCTACGGCCTTGACGGTGCGTGCACCCATATCCGCGAGCAGGACGACTGGAAGGGCGCGCTGACCCCCGAGAACACCCATTTGGCCCCGGTGCAGGTCGACACCTGGGGCGGTTGGCTTTTCGTCAACATGGACCCCGAATGCGAACCTCTCGCCGACTATCTGTTCCCCGCAGCGAAGATCCTCGATCCGTTCGGGCTGGAGAACATGCGCTACAAGTGGCGCAAATGGCTGAAGTTCGACTGCAACTGGAAAGTGGCGATGGAGGCCTTCAACGAGACCTACCACGTGTTCACCACCCACCCGGAGTTCAACAAGTTCGGCGAGTTCAAGGGCTGGGCCAAGGCGCAGGGTAGGCACAGCAACATCGGCTACGACGCGCCGAAAGGTATGGACGAGACCAAGTCCAAGATCCGGCTCGGCACGGGCGACGACCCGCGCGTCTCCACCGCGGAGATGCAGATGTACACCTGGGAGCAGACCAACGCCACCACCACCGAGACGCTGGTGAATGCCGCAAAGCGACTCGTCGACGAACTGCCGGAAGGCACACCCGCCGACAAGGTGCTTGCGCACTGGCTCGCCTCGGCGCGCCGCGACGACGAGGCCCGCGGGGTGATCTGGCCGACCATCCCGGCCGACATCCTCGGCCAGAGCGGGACCGCATGGCAGCTCTTCCCGAACTTTCAGATCGGTCAGGGCCTGACGAGTGCGCTGTGCTACTGCGCGCGCCCCGACCCCGGCTACGACCCGAACAAGTGCATCTTCGAGGTTGCCGTCTTCGAGCTCTACCCGAAAGGCCAAGAGCCGCAGACAGAATGGCAGTACACGCCGAAGGACAGCCCCAATTGGCTTTCGGTGTTGCCGCAGGACTTCTCGAACATGGCCGCGGTGCAGCAGGGGATGAAGTCGCTCGGCTTCCCCGGCACCAAGCCCAACCCGTATCGCGAACGCAGCACCGTCAACCTGCACACCCAGCTGGCCAAGTACATGGGCACCGGCGAACCTCAGGAGTTGTGAGACAAATGACCTTGTTCGACACATGCGGACCGACTCAGACGCCCGATGACATCGACATCGACGCGCTGCGGGAAAAGTACGCCCACGAGCGTGAAAAGCGGCTGCGGACAGACGGTGCCGCGCAATACCTGGAACTCAAGGACGACTTCGCGGAGTTCGCCGAAGTCGATCCGTACATCCCCGTGACACCCCGCACCCCGATCAACGAGGACGTCGAGGTGGCCGTCCTCGGCGGGGGCATCGCCGGCCTGCTTGCGGGGGCCTACCTCAAGAAGGCCGGTGTCGACGACGTTCACGTCATCGAGATGGGCGGCGACTTCGGCGGTGTGTGGTACTGGAACCGGTTCCCAGGAATCCAGTGCGACAACGACGCGTACTGCTACATCCCGCTGCTGGAGGAGCTGGACTTCGTTCCGTCGAAGAAATTCGCCGACGGCGCCGAGATTTTCGAGCACTGCAAACGGATCGGCAAGCATTTCGGGCTGTACGACGGCGCGATCTTCTCCACGCAGGTGCAGGCCGTGGTCTGGGACGACGAGATCAACCGCTGGCGATTGACCACCAACCGCGGCGACGACATCCGTGCGCGCTTCGTGGTGATGACCCAGGGCTCCTACAACCGGCCCAAACTGCCCGGCGTCCCCGGCATCAAGGACTTCAAAGGCCACGTCTTCCACTCGGCGCGGTGGGATTACGACTACACCGGTGGGGACGCAGGCGGAAGTCTGCACAAGCTGGCTGACAAGCGCGTCGCGCTCGTCGGGACCGGCGCCACAGGCGTGCAGCTGGTACCGCACCTCGGCCGGGACGCGAAGCATCTGTACGTGTTCCAGCGCACCCCGTCGTCGGTGGACATGCGCGGGAACGAGCCGACGGACCCGCAATGGGCGGCCTCTCTCTCGCCTGGCTGGCAGGAGGAACGAAAACGCAACTTCCATCGCTGGTCACCGTTCGGCGAAGGGGTGATCTTCGATGCGGAGGATCAGGTCTGCGACTTCTGGACCGAGCTGGGCCGCAACCTGACCGCGCGGGTCGCCGCGTCCGAGGATCCGGCTTCGCTTGGCGTCGAAGAGATCATGGCGATGCGCGAGGAAGAACAGTTCAAGGTCATGGAGCGGCTCCGGCGGCGCGTCGAAGCCATCGTCGAAGACACGCAGACCGCGGAGGCGCTCAAGCCCTATTACCACTTCTTGTGCAAGCGGCCCTGCAGTAGTGACGAATATCTGCCGACGTTCAACCGCTCCAACGTCACGCTTGTCGACGTGGCGGAGTGCAAGGGAGTGGAGCGTCTGACCGAGAAGGGCATCGTCGCCAACGGCGTCGAGTACGAAGTCGATTGCGTGATCTTCGCCAGCGGCTTCGAGATCTCGACCGAGATCAGCAGGCGATACGCGATGGAGGCCATCGAAGGCCGCGACGGGCTCTCACTCTTCGACCACTGGCGCGACGGCTACAAGACGCTGCACGGCATGACCAGCCACGGGTTCCCCAACCAGTTCCACACGGGATTCATCCAGGGTGGCGTCTCCGCCAACACGACCGCGATGTTCGAGCAGCAGGCCGAGCACATCGCCTACATCATCGCCGAGGCGGTGAAGCGGAGGGCGACGACCGTCGAGCCGAGCATCCAGGCTCAGGAAGCGTGGCGCGCCACCATCAAGGAGGTCGCGATGGACACCTCAGCGTTCGATCTCTCCTGCACTCCGGGCTATTACAACAACGAGGGCCGCGGTTTCGGCGAAGGCGTCCGGTCGTTTCTCGGCGATTACTACATGCCGGGTTTCTACGCGTTCGACGAACTGCTGACCGAATGGCGAGCCAAGGGTGACCTCGACGGTCTCGTGCTCGGAAAATAATGCCTGACTTGCGATTCGACGACCGGGTCGCCGTCGTCACCGGCGGCGGCAGGGGACTGGGCCGCTCGTACGCCATGCTGCTCGCCGCGCAGGGCGCGAAGGTCGTGGTCAACGATCCCGGCGGCAGCCTCGCCGGCGACGGAACCGATGTCGGACCGGCAGAAGAGGTGGTGCGCGAGATCGCCGCGGCCGGCGGCGAGGCCGTCGCCAACACCGATTCGGTGGCGACGCCGGTTGGCGGCGAGGCGATCGTCGACGCGGCGCTGGACCGCTACGGCCGGATCGACATCCTGATCCACAACGCAGGCAACGTTCGCCGAGCGTCGTTGAAGGCAATGTCCTACGACGACTTCGAGGCCGTGCTCGACGTCCATCTGCGGGGCGCCTTCCACGTTGTGCGGCAGGCGTTCCCGTTGATGTGCGATGCGGGCTACGGACGCATCGTGTTGACGTCGTCGATCGGCGGCCTGTACGGGAACCACGAAGTGGCCAACTACGCGATAGCCAAGGCGGGGGTGATCGGCCTGTCCAACGTCGTCGCAATGGAAGGTGCCGCCGAGGGCGTCAAGAGCAATGTCATCGTGCCAGCGGCAGTAACCAGGATGGCCGAGGGCATCGACACGTCGGCCTATCCACCGATGGGCCCAGAGCTTGTGTCGCCCGTCGTGGGCTGGCTCTCGCACGAAACCTGCTCCATCACAGGGGAAATACTGATAGCCCTGGCAGGCCGGGTGGCACGGGCAGTCGTCGCGGAAACGCCGGGGGTGTATCGCCCGTCGTGGTCCATGGCCGATGTCGGCGAGCACATGGCGGCGATCCGCGATGCGTCGGATCCTGTCGTCTTCCCTGTGGTACCCGACGGGCACGGCGACCACATCCGGTACAGCTTCGGCATGGCGTCTCAGGCCGTCCGTGGCTAGCCACGGTCCGCTGGCCGGCGTTCGCGTCGTCGATCTCACCGCGATGGTGATGGGCCCTTACTGCACCCAGATCATGGCCGACATGGGCGCCGATGTGATCAAGGTCGAGCCGCCCGCGGGCGACAACACCCGCTACATCTCGGTGGGCCCTGCGCCCGGCATGAGCGGCGTCTACATCAACGTCAACCGCGGCAAACGCGCGATCGTGCTGGACCTGCGAACCGAAGAAGGCGCGACAGCGCTTCGCGCGCTGATCGAAACCGCCGACGTGTTCATTCACTCGATGCGGTCCAAGGCTATCGCCAAGCTCGGCTTCGGCTACGACGACGTCGCTGCGCTCAACCCGTCGATCGTTTACACCAACTGCTACGGGTACGGCAGGCGCGGGCCCTACCGCGACCTGCCCGCCTACGACGACACCATCCAGGCCGAGTGCGGAATCCCCGCCGTGCAGGAACAACTGACGGGCGAAGCCAACTATGTCGGCACGATCATGGCCGACAAGGTCGGCGGCCTGACCGCCCTCTACGCGACCACCATGGCGCTGTTCCACCGCGAGCGGACCGGCGAGGGCCAGGAGGTCGAGGTCGCCATGTTCGAGACGATGGCGTCGTTCATGCTGGTCGAACACGCGAACGGAGCGATGTTCGACCCGCCGCTCGGCCCGGCGGTGTATCCGCGCACGGTCGCGCCCAACCGGCGGCCATACCCCACGAAGGACGGCCACATCGCCGCGCTCATCTACAACGACAAGCACTGGAACGCGTTCGTCAACGCCGTGCGACCGCCGTGGGCAACCGAGGTGTACGCGACCTTGGAGATGCGCGCGACCGACATCGACACCGTTTACGGGCTTGTCGCACAGACGATGCTGGAGCGCACGACCGACGAGTGGTTGGCGCTGTTCCGGGAGTTGGAGATCCCGGCCGCACCGATCAACACCCCAGACGCGCTGTTCGACCATCCACATCTGAACGCTGTCGGTCTGTTCGAAACCGTGGAAACGCCGCAGGGACCGGTGAGAATGCCTGGTGTGCCAACGTGGTTCTCGCGTACTCCCGGCAGGATCGCGGGTCCGACCCGTGAGCTCGGCGCGGACACCGAAGACGTTTTGCGCGAGCTCGGACTCGCCGACGTCGAGCCCGCCGTGGGTTCGGGATAGGCAGGCCGGTGGACTTCGACATGGGCCGCGAGGCCGCTGCATTGCGCGGCACGTTGCGCGAGCTGGTCAAAACGCAAGTGCCGGAGGGTTTTCTCGGTGCCTTCACCGACGATCCGGCCGACCTCGAAACCGCCCAGCGGTTCTGCCGGACGCTGGCCGATCGGAACCTGCTGTGCCAGTCGTGGCCGGAGGAGTTCGGCGGTGGCGGGGCGTCGGTGTGGGAGCAGACCGTGGTGCGCGAGGAGATGTGGGCCCATCACGAGCCCCGCGGCGCGCAGTACATGGGCGTCAACTGGGTCGGCCCGATCATCATGCGCCACGGCACAGAGGAGCAGCAGCGTAAGCATCTGCCGCCGATCGCCCGTGGCGAGGTGATCTGGTGTCAGGGCTTCTCCGAACCGGAGGCGGGCTCCGATCTGGCGTCCCTGCGCACCGCCGCCCGCCAGGACGGTGACGGCTGGCTGATCAGCGGCCAGAAGATCTGGACGTCCTACGCCACCATGGCGCAGTGGTGCTTCCTGCTCGCCCGCACGCACAAGGGCGAGAAGAAGCAGCACGGGTTGACGATCTTCCTTGTCCCGATGGACGATCCGGCAATCCAGGTCCGCCCGATTCGTGCCATGTTGGGTCCCCATCACTTGAACGAGGTGTTCTTCGACGATCTGAGGGTGACCCGGGCCGACGTGCTGGGAGAGGTTGACCAGGGTTGGTCGATCGTCCAGGAGGTGACGTCCTTCGAACGTGTCGGCATCGCGCGCTACGCCAGATGCGAACGGCTGCTGGCCGCGGCGCCATCCGTGCTCGGCGATCGCTGGGAGGAGCTACCCACCGAGTTGCGGGGTCGCTGGATCCGAATGCTCACCCACTGCCGTCGCGCGCGCCTTCTCGCGTATCGCGTTGTGTCGCTGCAGAACAGCGGCCGGATACAGCCGGGGGACGCAGCCGCCTACCGCATCGCGGTGACGAAGCTCGATCAGGACAGCGCGGAAGTGTTGATGGACATCGCCGCCGAGGTGTCACCCGACGATCCCGGAGGCTGCTGGTTCCTGGCGGAGGTCGAGGATCACTGGAAATACTCGCAGGCCTCGACCGTGTCGTCCGGCAGCATCGAGATGCAGCGCATCCTGCTGTCCCGTGCACTGTTGGCAGGCGCGAAATGACCGAGATGATTCTTGATCTGGGCGAAGACGCCAAAGAGTACGGTCGGCAAGCGCTTCGGGCGTTCGAAGCCGCCGGTGGCGATCAACTGGTCCAGCAGGCCGAAGCCAAACCCGACATCCGCGACGCCCTCGTCAGCCCCGCGCTGAACGAACTCGGTGCATGGGAACTCGATGCCCGCACCGATGCCGACGGACTGGAAGCCGCGGCGGCGCTGTGCCGCAGCGCGGGCTACTGGGCGCTGCCGTATCCGGTCGCCGAGCGGCTCGCCAAGCCCACCGATCTCGACTCCGACGGCCTCGTCGTGGTGACGTCGAAGCGACCCGCGGCGGCAATCGGCGGGGTCGAGACACAATGGACGACAGTGACGTTGGACGGCGTCAGGAGCGCAGTCGTCGGCCATGGCAGCACAGGACCGGCGTTCGTCACGCCGCTCGAACTCACCGAGACCGACCGCAACGGAGCGTGCGATCTGGCGCTGGCCCTCGTGCTGCCGTGCTGGACGCTGCTCGGCATGCTCGACAGAGCCATCGAGCTGACCATCGCGCACATCAGCCTGCGCAAGCAGTTCGGTCAGCCGCTCTCCGCGTTTCAGGGTGTGCAGTTCCAGCTGACCGACGCAGAAGTCGAACGCAGCGGGCTCGACATCCTGGCCAAATACGCGCTGTGGAGCGCGGCCTCCGGTAAGCCGGAAGCGCTTGTCGACGCACTCGCGCTGCGGATGTCGGCGATCGAAGCGGCCGAGATCGTCTTCCGGGTGTGCCACCAGCTGCACGGCGCCGTCGGGTTCTGCGACGAGACAACCCTGTCGTGGTTGTCGCGGTACAGCCAGCCGCTGCGCCGGCTTCCGCTCGGGTTGTCCGCCACGCGCGACGAGTTGACCCGTCGCGCAGGCAGGTCCGGTCTGAATGGGTTGTACCCGTGACGGCAGATCTCGAGGAGTTCCGTGCCGCCGTGCGGGCCTGGTGCGCCGAGCACATCCCGCCGGACTGGCGCGCCACTCAAACCGACGTCGACGACGAGGAATTCGTCCGGTTTCAGAAGTGGTGGTTCGCTGAGCTGCATGCCGCCGGCTACGCCGTGCCGCATTGGCCGCGCGACTGGGGCGGTGGCATGTCTGTCGCCGAACAGATCGTGTTGTACCAGGAATTGGCGGCTCACGACGCACCCCGTCTCGTGCTTGCGTTCGTCGGGATCCACCATGCCGCGTCCACTTTGATCGTCGCCGGCACCGACGAGCAGCGGCGCCGACACCTGCCCGCCATCCTCGACGGCGAAATCTGGGTACAGGGCTTCTCCGAACCGGAGGCGGGAAGCGACCTTGCGTCCCTGCGCACCACGGCGCACAGGGACGGCGACAACTACGTCGTCAACGGCCAGAAACTGTGGGCCAGCGGCGGCAAGCACGCCGACTGGTGCCTGTTGCTGGCCCGCACCGACCCCGATGCTCCCAAGCGCAAGGGCATTTCGTACTTCCTGCTGGACATGAGGACCCCCGGGGTCGAGGTGCGGCCCATCCGCAACGCCATCGGCGATTCGCATTTCTGCGAGGTCTTTCTCAACGATGTCTCGATCCCTGCCGCCAACCTCGTCGGCGCCGAGAACTCTGGCTGGCAGGTGGCACAGGCGACACTGGGTGCAGAGCGCGGGATGACGATGCTCGAGCTGGCGGAGCGTCTCGGCAACGCGGGCTTCCGCTGGCTGGTGGCCTCGTGTGACGCCGCGGATCCGCTGATCGCCGATCGGCTCGCGCAGTTCGACATCGAGGTCACCGGTCTGCGGGGATTGTGCAGGCGGTTCGTGGAGCAGGCCGAAGCCGGCACCACGGGCCCGGCCGACGCGTCCATCGTGAAGCTGTTCTACAGCGAGCTTCTGCAGCGCATGACGGATTTCGGCGCCGAGGTCGGCGGGCTGCACGCGCACACCACGTTGGTGAAGTCGGCAAGCAGCGGGTGGGAATCCGGTTCGTGGATGCTCGATTTCATCGGCTCGTGGGAATGGACGATTCCCGGTGGATCGAGCGAGATCCAGCGGACCATCATCGCCGAGCGCGGGCTCGAACTGCCGCGAGAGCCGAGCGCCGTCTGATGGCCCACGACTTCGACGAGTTCCACGGCGAGCTGCGGTCCGTTGCGGGCGACCTGCTCGCCAAGGACCGATCCGCCGATTGGGCCGTTCTCGCCGACGCCGGCTGGACCGGGCTCGAAGTGGGGGAGGACCTCGGCGGGGCCGGCGCCACCTTCGCCGAAGTCGCCGTCATCTGCGAGGAGATGGGCCGCGCGGCGAGCGCCAACAGCTACCTGGGCGGCGCAGTCCTCGGCGTCGGTGTGCTGACGTCGTTGCAGCCCAGTGAGTCTCGCGATCGGCTGTTGCGTGCCACCGCGTCGGGAACGGCGCGTACCGCGGTCGTCGTCGACGGGTTCACCCTCGACGACGGCCGGCTCACCGGTCACGCGGAATTCGTGCCCGATGCTCTCGACGCCGACACACTGCTCGTGGTGGTCGACGGTGGCGTCGTCGTCGCGGACGCGACCGTGACACCCCGGCCGGTGCTCGACGGAACCCGTCGGCTGGCGACGGTGTCGGCGAAGACCTCCGAGGCGACCGAGGTTCTCCGCTTCGCCGGCGACGCCATGGACGAGGTGCGCCGGCTTCGCGAACGCGCCGCGGTCGCCATCGCGTGCGACAGCCTCGGGTTGTCGGAGGCGATGCTGTCCGCGACGGTCGCGTACGTCAAGGTGCGACACCAGTTCGGCCGTGCCATCGGTTCGTTCCAAGCCGTAAAACACGCCTGCGCGGACATGTTGACATCCCTTTCGGTTTCCCGCCAACTTGTCTCGGCGGCCGTCGACGCCGTCACCGAGCGCCTGCCGGACGCCGACGTGGCGGTCGCGATGGCGAAATCACATACCTGCGCCGCAGCCGTGGACATCGCCGGCAAGGCCATGCAGTTGCACGGCGGCATCGGATACACGTGGGAAAGCGGCCTTCACGTGTATCTCAAACGCGCCGCACTCAACCGGTCGTTGTTCGGTTCACCTGCAGCACACCGTCAAGAGCTCGCAAAACGCTACCTTTAGAAGGAGTCTCACCATGGGCACACCCGTCTACAAGCGCATCCTCGACCTTTTCGAGGCCGAGGGCGTCAACACGTTGTTCGGTATCCCGGACCCCAACTTCGTGCACATGTTCGCCGAAGCCGACGCCCGCGGCTGGTCGGTCGTCGCCCCGCACCACGAGCTGAGCGCAGGGTTCATGGCCGAGGCGGCGTCACGCATGACGGGTAAGCCGGGGCTGTGCATCGGCACGCTCGGCCCGGGGGTCGCCAACATCTCCGGCGCGATGATGTGCGCCCTGGTCGAGAACTCTCCGGTGATCTTCCTCGGCGGCCAGCGCGCCCGCATCACCGAGCGTCGGGTGCGGCGCGGCCGGATCCAATTCGTCCAGCAGGAAGGCCTTTTCACACCGTCGGTGAAATACAGCAGCTCGATCGAGTACGCCGACCAGACCGACGAGATCATCCACGAGGCGATCCGGCGCTCGATGTCGGGCACCCCGGGACCCAGCTACATCGAGTACCCGTCGCACGTGATCCTCGAGGAGCTCGACGTCTCCGAGCCGTTGCCGCCGCACCGGTATCGCCTCGTGAACCAGGGCGCTGGCGCGCGCGAGGTGGCAGAGGCCGCGAAGCTGATCCGGGAGGCCGAGAACCCGATCCTGTTGGTCGGGCACGGTGTTCACACGTCGCGGACGGGACCCGACGTCAAGCAGCTCGCCGATCTGATGGCCTGCCCGGTGATCCAGACCTCCGGCGGCACCTCGTTCATTCCCGGACTGCAGGAGCGGACGTTCCCTTACCTGTTCTCGCCGGCCGCCAACGCCGCAGTCGAGGAGTCCGACCTGTGCGTCGCGCTGGGAACCGAGCTCGGAGAGCCGATGCACTACGGCCGGACCCAGCACTGGGCCGCTAATGACGCGAACCGCAAATGGGTGTACGTCGAGCAGGACCCGACCGCCATCGGCGTCAACCGTCCGTTCGACGTGTCACTCGTCGGCGATCTGCGCGGCGTGCTGCCGCAACTCGTCGAGGCCCTTCGCGACACCCCCCGCAAGGCCGCCACGACGCTGGAGACGCTGATCAAGCAGGACCAGAAGGAACTCGCGGAGCTCTCCGAGAGCGCCCCGACCGGGCGTTCCCCGATCCATCCCGCGCGCTACGTCGTGGAGGCCACCAAGGCATTCAACGAGCTCGAGGACGGCATTCTGGTGCGCGACGGCGGTGCGACCGTGATCTTCGGTTGGACCTACTCGCAGTCCAAACCGCGTGACGTGATCTGGAACCAGAACTTCGGTCATCTCGGCACGGGCCTGCCGTACGCCGTGGGCGCCTCGGTCGCCGAGGGCGGCAAGCGGCCCGTCATGCTGCTGACCAGCGACTCGGCGTTCCTATTCCACATCGCCGAACTCGAGACGGCCGCCCGGCAGAACCTGCCGCTGGTCTGCGTGGTGGGGGTCGACCACCAGTGGGGCCTCGAGGTGGGTGTCTACAAGCGGACGTTCGACCAGCCGTCGCCTCAGCCGGGCGTGCACTGGAGCAAGGACGTCCGAATGGACAAGATCGGCGAGGGCTTCGGGTGCCACGGTGAGTACGTCGAGAAGGAGGAGGAGATCGGACCGGCGATCGCCCGCGCGTACGCCAGTGGAAAGGTCGGCGTCGTGCACGTCTGCATCGACCCGAAGGCGAACTCCGAGGAGATGCCCAAGTACGACCGATTCCGGACGTGGTATGCAGAAGGCACTCAGTAGCTTCCCGCACGCGAAGAGGACAAATTGGAGAGGATGACTCCCATGCGCGAATATTTGAAGTTCTACATCGACGGCCAGTGGGTCGACCCGACGGAGTCGAAGACCCTCGAGGTCGACAACCCGACGACCGAGCAGGTGTCGGGGAAGATCGCGATCGGCTCGGCGGCCGACGTCGACAAAGCAGTCAAGGCGGCGCGGAAAGCGTTCGCGACATGGTCGATCAGCACCCGCGAGGAGCGCCTCGACCTTCTCGGGGCGATCGCCGCGGAATACCAGAAGCGCTCCGAGGACCTGGCCGCCGCGGTGCACGAGGAGATGGGCGCACCGCCGTCGCTGGCGGCGGGACCGCAGGTGATGATGGGGATGGGTCACCTGATGGGCGCCATCGACGCCCTGAAGAACTTCAACTTCGAGGAGCAGCGCGGTTCGACGCTGATCCTCAAGGAGCCGATCGGCGTCTGCGGCCTCATCACACCGTGGAACTGGCCCATCAACCAGATCGCCTGCAAGGTGTTCCCGGCGCTGGCCACCGGCTGCACGATGGTGCTCAAGCCGTCGGAGGTGGCGCCCTACTCGGGCCAGATCTTCACCGAGGTGATGGACGCGGCGGGCGTGCCCGCCGGTGTCTACAACATGGTGTTCGGTGACGGGCCCGGTGTCGGCGCGGCGATCTCGAGCCATCCCGACATCGATCTGGTTTCGTTCACCGGGTCGACGCGCGCTGGTGTCGACGTCGCCAAGAACGCGGCGGCCACCGTCAAACGGGTGACCCAGGAACTCGGCGGCAAGAGCCCCAACATCGTGATCGACGACGAGAAATTCGCCGAAAGCGTCACCGCGGGCGTGAGCACGATGATGGTGAACTCCGGCCAGAGCTGTAATGCCCCCTCGCGCATGCTCGTTCCGCGCGAGCGCATCGCCGAGGCCGCCGAGATCGCGCGCGGTGTGGCGGAAGCGGTGTCGGTGGGTGACCCTGAGGACAAGCGGGCGATCGGTCCCGTGGCGTCCAAGGTCCAGTTCGAGAAGGTGCAGGGCCTGATCAAGAAGGGCATCGAGGAGGGCGCGACTGTGGCAGCTGGCGGACCGGACCGGCCGGACGGGCTCGACACCGGATATTACGTCAAGCCGACCGTGTTCTCGGATGTCACCAATGACATGACGATCGCGCGCGAGGAGATCTTCGGCCCTGTGCTGTGCATCCTGCCCTACGACGACCTCGACCAGGCCGTGGACATCGCCAACGACACGGAATACGGTCTGTCGGGCTATGTTTCGGCCGCCGACCTCGACGCCGCCCGCACGTTGGCGCGCAAGATCCGAGCGGGCCAGGTCGCCATCAACCACGCGTTCGACCTCAACACGCCGTTCGGCGGCTACAAGCGCAGCGGCAACGGACGTGAGTGGAGCGAGTTCGGCTTCGAGGAGTACCTGGAGATCAAGGGCACGCTGGGCTACGCACCCGAGAGCGCCTGACTACGAGGTTTCTGCCGCACGGTGCACCGCGTTGATGATGCCCTGGTAACCGGTGCACCGGCAGAAGTTGCCGGAGAGCCCCTCGCGGATCTCCTCGTCGGTGGGCTGCGGATTGTCGCGCAGCAGCGCAGTGATGGACGTGACGAAACCCGGTGTGCAGAAACCGCATTGCAGTCCATGGCAGTCACGCAGTGCGGACTGCACGGGTGACAGCTCGCCGTCCTCTCCTGCGATGCCTTCGACGGTGGTGACTTCCTGGCCGTCCACCTGCACGGCGAAGATCAAGCAGGCCCGCACGGCCTGACCGTCGAGCAGCACCGTGCAGGCGCCGCATGCGCCGTGCTCGCAGCCGAGGTGGGTGCCGGTGAGGCCGCACTTCTCGCGCAGGAAATCGGCGAGGGTCAGGCGGGGCTCGACGGTGTGCCGGTGCGCGCGGCCGTTGACGGTCAACTCGACCGGCAGCTCATGCATGGATCGCCTCCGTTTCGGACATCTCTGCTTGCCGGACCGCGGCGGCCCACGCCCTGGCCACCATCGCGGTCCCGACGCGCGATCGATATTGCGCCGACCCCTGGAGGTCGGCGGGGATCTCAGAGAGGCCCGCGATCGCGAGCCTTCCGACGTCTTCGGCGGTGACCGCATCGGCCTGCTCACCGACGACGGCGTTCTCCGCAGCCGATCCGCGCAGCGGGGTGGAACCGAGGCCGAGCAGGCCGATGCCGCAGCGCTCCACTCTGCCGTGGTCGTCGAGCGCAACGGCGACTGTGGCGCCCGCGATCGCGAAATCGCCGTGGCGGCGCGCGAATTCCTCGACCGCGAAGCCCGACCGGCCGCCCCACACCGGGAACCGCACGGCGGTCAGGATCTCGTCGGACGCCAGCGACGTCTCCCAGAGGCCGGTGAAGAAATCGGCGGCCGGGATGTCGCGCCGCCCACGCGATGACGTCGCCTCGATTGTGGCGTCAAGTGCCAGCGCGACCGCGGCGTATTCCGCGGCGGGGTCGGCGTGTGCGATCGCGCCACCGAGCGTGCCCCGTGTGCGGATCTGGAAATGTCCGATGTAGGGCGTCGAGAGCGTCAGTAGCGGAACCGAATCGGCCACCTCGTCGTCCATGCCGACCAGCGAGTGCGGCGTTCCTGCCGCCACCACCAGCTCGTCGCCGCGCACTTCGATGTTCTTCAGTTCATCGACCCTGGAGGTGTCGATCAGGTTCTCGAAGTACGTCAGCCGCATCGCGAGCATCGGCACCAGGCTCTGCCCGCCTGCGAGGATCTTGGCGTCCTCGCCGAACTCCCCGAGCATCTGCGCCGCTTCGGCGACCGTGCCGGGGCGGTGGTACGCGAACTTGGCGGCTTTCATGACAGCAGCCGGGCCAGGGCCGCCTGCAGCTCGTCGGCGAGGTCCGCGGCGGGGTGCCTGCGCCTGCGCCTGCCGAGAAGAAATCCGACCGTCGCGCCTGCGGCGACTGCTGCCAGCGCAGGGGCGTAGCGCTTGGCCATCGGCACCGCAACCACCTTCAGGAGATCGACGGAGTCGCCGCCGGCGTCGGCCGCGGCCGCCACCGAGGCTGCGGCGGCCGCCGAGGATGGTGACGCATCGGCCCTCGACGCCGAACCGCCGAGCAGGTCGGCCTCCAGATTCCGGGCGAACTGACCGATCAGGTTCGTCGACACGTCCGCCAGCACACCGCGGCCGAACTGCGCCGCCTTGCCCGAGATCGTGAGGTCGGTGGTGATTGAAACGATGGTGGCGTCGCCCTCGTCCTTCAGCACGGCGGTGACCAGAGCCGACGCGTTGCCGCTGCCCCTTGTCTCCTTGCCGCTGGCCTTGATGACCACCCGTTGTGCGGCCTCGTCCTTCTCCTCGAACGACGCATCGCCCTTGTAGGACACCGTGATCGGCCCGACTTTCACCTTCACCGCGCCAGTGAAGTCGTCGCCGTCGACCGAGAGGAGTTGCGCGCCGGGGATACACGGGGCGACGCGCTCGACGTCGGTGAGCACCTGCCACGTCGTGGCCGCGGGCACCGCGACCCGGAATTCGTTGTTCAGCTCCACGTTGCGCGGTCCTTTCCAGATGCGTCTGCATCAGCTTTGGCCTGTTCGATCAGCTCGACGATGGTGGCCGGGCTTGCGGGCAGCCGGGTGAGCGTCACACCCAGCGGGGCCAGTGCGTCGTTGATGGCGTTGATGACCGCGGGTGTCGACCCGATCGCGCCACCTTCACCGCAGCCCTTGTATCCGCCGACGCCGGGACCGGGGATCTCGACATGGCCGTATTCGATCGCGGGCACCTCGGTGGCCGTCGGCAACAGGTAGTCGACGAAGGTCGACGCGAGCGGGTTGCCGTCGTCGTCGTAGACCATGTTCTCCAGCAGGGCGCCGCCGATGCCCTGAACGGTGCCGCCGGCGATCTGGCCCTCGACGACGTTCGGGTTGATCATCGGGCCGACGTCTTCGCTGACGATGTAGCGGGTCAGCGTGACATGTCCGGTTTCGACGTCGACCTCACAGGTGCATGCGTGGGTTGCGTTCGCCCAGTGGATCATTGTCTGCGAGGTGAACCGCGCGGTGGCCTCGAGCGTGGCCGCCATTCCCGGCGGAAGAGCGGACGGCTCGTAGTACGAGCGATAGGCGAGGTCGGCGAAGCTGACGCTTTTCTCGGGGTCATCGCGAACAGTGGCGCGCGAATTGGCCAGCTCGATGGCCGACTCCTCGACCTCCAGCCGATGGGCGGCCATCGCGATGATCTGGTTGCGCAGGATCGTGCCGGCCTCGTTGACGGCGCCCGCGGTCATCGGTCCGCTGCGGCTGCCCTGCGTGCCTGCGCCGTACGGCGTCACAGCGGTGTCGCCCTGAATCGTCGAGACGTCGGAGATGTCGGCGCCGAGCGCATCGGCGGTCAGCTGAACCACCGTCGTCTCGATGCTGTTGCCGGTCGATCCGCCGTTGACGTACACGTTGATCTTGCCGGTGGGTTCCATCCGGATCGTCGCGCCCTCGGTGGCGAGATGTCCCGTCGCCGCGCCGGTGGGTTCGATGTAGGCCGAGAACCCCAGCCCGATGTAGCGGCCCTCGGCGAGCGCGTCCTTCTGTTCCTTGCGGAAGCCTTCATGGTCGAGGATCTTCACGGCCTGTTCGAAGGTGTCCGCCGGTGCGACGTGTTCGTACGGCATGCCGTTGGCGTTGAAGTAGGGCATCTCGTCGCCACGCAGGATGTTGCGGCGGCGCAGCTCAACCGGATCCATCTCCATCTTGCGCGCGGCGATGTCGAGAAGTATTTCGCGAGTGAGGGTTTCGTACTGCCACGGGCCCCGGTACGCCGCCAGCCCCGCAGTGTTCGAGAACACCGTCTTGTAGTTGAAGCTTGCCTTCGGTACCCGGTACGGGCCGGGGAAGAACATGCCGATCGCCGCGGTGGTCAGCACCGGATAGGGCGTCGGATACGCGCCGATGTCCTGCACGAAGTCGATGTCGGCGGCCAGAATGTTGCCCTCGCCGTCGAACGCCATCCGCACGTCACCGTCGACGTGGCGAGCCTGGCCAGCCGACATCAGGTTCTCGCGACGGTCCTCGATCCACTTCAGCGCGCCCCCCACCTTACGGGCGGCCAGCATGACGCACATGTCTTCGCGCATCGGGACGACCTTCTGACCGAAGCCACCGCCGGTGTCGCGCATGATGACCCGGACATTCTGCGCGGGGATGCCCAGCAGCCGCGCGGCGAACGCGCGCAGTTCGTGCGGGGTCTGCGTCGACGCCCACATCGTCAGTTCGCGCGACGATGCCTCCCACTCGGCGACAAGGCCCCGCGTCTCGATCGGGACGGGCGAGTGGATCTGCTGGTACACGTGCGCCGAAGCGACGTGCGCCGCCGACGAGAAGGTCTCCTCGTCGGGTGGCGCGCCGCCCATCCCGCCCGCGACGTTGTCCGGATAAGCCTCGTGCACCACTGGTATTCCGGCGGCCGAGCCGCCGCGGGCCTTGGTGAAGTCCGCGACGGCAGGCAGGGGGTCGTAGTCGACATCGACCAGTTCTACGGCGTCCTCGGCGACGTACCGCGATCCGGCGATCACAAGCGCGACGGGATCGCCGACGAATTTGGCCTCGCCTTCGGCCAGCGGCGGGCGCGGGGTGTCGGCGATGTCCTTGCCTGCGACCGCGTGCCAGGCCTCTCGCACCTCAGGGTTGAGGTCGTCGGCAAGAAACACCGCCTGCACCCCCGGCAACGCCAGCGCCGCGGACGTGTCGATGCGGTTGATCCGAGCTTTGGCAAACGGGCTGCGGACGAAACAGGCATGCAACATGCCCGGCCGCGAGACATCGTCGACGAATGTCCCATGGCCGGTGAGCAGGCGTAAATCCTCAACTCGGGGAACCCGAGCTCCCGCATACCGTGTTGCGACGGCTTGATCTGATGAGGTCATGGCAAACGCTCCGATCCGTCGTGGATGGGCCGTGGCGACAGGCCGCTAAGCAGTTGCTCAGCGAGCCTACCGGATACGGGATTCTCGCTATTGAGCATATGACATTCTCGCCGCTGGACCGGTTAGATTGGGCACGGTGAGCCGGTGGATCACGAGGGTCGAGCGGACACTCGCCGAAGACATCCCCGGCAGGCCGGACGACGTCCGCGCCTTCTACGCCGACCTCGACAACGTCACGCTGGTGCATCCCCTCGTTGTCTCCGTTCGAACCGTCGACCGGAGCGAAACGGCCGACGGATACGAGCAGACCTACCGAGTCACCGATTGCATTCCGGTGGGGCCGTTGCGTCTGCGCGCCACATACGTAGCCCGTCTGCAGGTTCCGCGCACCGGCGACATATCGACCGAGGCCAGGCAATTTCCCCGGGTTCGGCTGCGAGGCACCGTGTCCTTCACACCGACCGACTCGGGAACGCGCGTCACCGAGCGGATCGGGGATCGAAGCGCCGCGGCCACTGATCGCGTTGACCGTCCGCAAGGCCGTCGAGGCGCACACCGAGATGGCCGCAATTCGGCGACGGTTCTCCGAACCGTCCTAGCGCGGATTAAGTCGGCCAGAAACCGGTGCCGGTGAAGAAGCCCGGCTGCCAGCCCTGGTCGCCAAGGCAGAGCAGGGGACGGCCGTCGGGGGCCTGGGCGGCCGCCTGGTCACTCGGGCACGGGCTGCCGATCTCCTGCACACCGAAGATCTCGGGCGAGATCACCCAGAAGCCGGTCGTCACGGGCGGCCACTGGTTGGGGATCCAGTGGCACTGCAGCGGCTCGCCACCCGGTCCGCGCCCGAAGGTGTTGATCTGGAAGCTGTCGCAGGGGGCAGCCAGCCGCGCCTCGTAGTTCATGAACGGCACGTCGGAGTCATAGCGGGCGGGCTTGTCGAAATAGAGGTTCTCCTCGTTCGGACCGGCCGCGGCGACCTGTGCACTTCCGACTGCTGCGCACGCGAGTGCGACACCGATGACTGCTTCGCGAATCATTGTCCCCACCTTCCTCGCCGAGAGCCTATCGGTAGTGGCCTGGTCAGGTAAGCGTTTGGGTCCCTGGAGTGCGGGTAGATACGCATCCATGACGCCAGGCGACGACGAGAAAAGCGAAGAAGACGTCCAGGACGACAACAAGGTCGCCGGCTCGCGAGCCGGTAAGCACGGCGACGACGGCAGCTACGTCGGCGAATCCTCCAACGACGACTCCATCGATGCGGGGGAGACGGGCGCGGAGGCGCGCAGTCAGGAAAAGCGCTGACCTGCCCTCCGATCGGTCCGCGGTCATGAGACTGTAGAGCCCTATGGATGGCTACGAGTACGTGTCCTACGAGGAATTCGGCCGCCGGTTCTACGAGATAGCGGTGTCAGAGGAGCGTGTCGGCGACGCGATCAAAGCCATCGCGGGCGACGAATTCGAGATGGGACCAATGGGTCAGGGACCCGGAAAGATCGCCAAGGTCACCGCCAAGGTGCGGATACAGGAACCTCGGGTCACCCGCAACATCGATGAGCTGATCACCTTCGCGATCCGTATCCCGCTGGAGATCGACATGGTGATCGACCTCAAGATCGACAAGCCGAAGTTCATGGTGTTCGGCGAGATCTCGTTGACCGCCGTGGCACGCGCCGCCGAACCACTGCTGCTCATCCTCGACGTGCAGAAGCCGCGACCGTCCGATATCACCATCCACATCACGTCGAAGTCACTGCGCGGCGAACTGCTGCGCATCGTGGCGGGCGTCGACGCCGAGGTACGGCGCTTCATCGCCGCACATGTGGAGGGCGAGATCGACAGCCCGGCGTCGGTCAAGGCCAAGGTCATCGACGTCGCCGAGCGCCTCGACGCCGCGTGGGACGGCGTCTAGCGCTACTTCGACAGGGTGAACTGCACGACGTCGGTCTGCCGGTTGCGGAACAGCTTCGCGCACCCGGTCAGGTAACGCATGTAGCGCTCGTAAACCTCTTCGGACTGGATCGCGATGGCCTCGTCCTTGTGCGCTTCGAGCGCGGCCGCCCACAGGTCGAGCGTGCGGGCGTAGTGCGGCCCCAGTCGCTGCTCACGGGTCAGGGTGAAACCGCCCTCAGCAGCGCGCTCCTCGACCATCGGAACCGACGGCAGCCGGCCGCCCGGGAAGATCTCGGTCATGACGAACTTGATGAAGCGGGCCAGCTCGAAGGTCAGCGGGATTCCGAGTTCCTTTGCACGCGCGGGATGTTCACCCACGATCGTGTGCAGCAGCATGACGCCGTCATCGGGTAGGACTCGGTGGGCCATGTTGAAGAAGGCGGGGTAGCGGTCGTGGCCGAAGTGCTCGAACGCTCCGATGGAGACGATCCGGTCGACCTGCTCGTCGAACTGCTCCCAGCCCTGCAGCAGCACCCGCTTCGAGCGCGGGCTGTCCAGCTCGTCGAACGTCTTCTGAACGTGGGCGGCCTGATTCTCCGACAAGGTCAGCCCGACGACATTCACGTCGTAACGCTCGATGGCCCGCCGCATCGTGGCGCCCCAACCGCAGCCGACGTCGAGCAGTGTCATGCCGGGCTGCAGTCCGAGCTTGCCGAGGGACAGATCGATCTTGGCGATCTGGGCTTCCTCGAGCGTCATGTCGTCGCGCTCGAAGTAGGCGCAGCTGTAGGTCTGCGTCGGGTCGAGGAAAAGCCGGAAGAAGTCGTCCGACAGGTCGTAATGGGCCTGGACGTCCTCGAAATGCGGCTTCAGCTCATCGCCGGCTTCACGTGATTTCGGCATCCTGTCAGCGTAGTTGACGTGCCGGTTAGCCCCTAATCGGCCGGTCCTCTACGATGCTGCAGGTGCGCAGACTTTCCAGGCCCGTTCGCCTGATCACCGTGTTCGCTGGAGTGACCGCGACGGCCTCGCTGCTTGCGTCCCCCGCGCAGGCCGATCCCGGCACCGACGCGTTCCTGGACGCGGTCACCGGTGCGGGCCTCGGCGGCACTACGGATCCCTCGAACCTGGTCGCGGTCGGCCAGTCCGTCTGCCCGATGCTGTCCGAACCCGGCCAGACGGCGGCCGACGCCGCGGCCGAGGTTGCCGACGCCACCGGCATGTCGCTGGGCGGGGCGAACATGTTCACCAGCCTTGCCATCTCGTTCCTGTGCCCGCGGGTGCTGGAGTCGATCGGGGCAGGCCAGTCTCCGATCCCGCTCGGCCTGCTCGGCATCTAGCCGCCAGGCTGTCCGTCTGCGCGCGCTTGGGCGGTCAGCCGAGGCCGAACCGGGTGAGGTTGAGAGGTTTGAGAGGTCGGCCCACCACGCTGAGCTGGTTGACGACGTCTTCCAGGCGTGCGCGCGGAACGTCGATGCGCCACTGCTCGAGCCTGCCGGAGAGGCAGAGCTTGTCGGGCTCGATGCTGATGTCGGTCAACGTGAGCCCGTGCGGCAGCTCGGGAATGGACACCCGGTATCCGGGTATCCGATCCGGTAGTCGAACCCGTTTACGGCCCAGGACCAGACCGCGCGGCCGCAGCCACAGACTCGATTCCGCCAAGATCGCGTCAACCTCGAGGTGACCGAGCCCGGGCCGACGCGCGAGCCGCAGCCGAGCGACGCCGTCCGGCCCGATCTCGCCTGCCAGCCGCGGCGCGGCCAGTCGAAACATTTCGTCGAGGGCATCCGCGGGAAGCTCAACCGTCAGGTCGACGGGTGCGGCCACCAGCACCGGCGGCGCCGCGGGCCGGAGGTGGACATTGTGGAGTACCGCGGTGGCACGATCCAATCTGTTGTCCTCCCAACGGATATCGCGCGCGGCCAACCGAACGTCGGGGAGCTGGCCTGCGGCAAGCCCGCGGACGTCGAGCTTCGAGTCGAACTCGGTGACCGTCAGCGTGATATCACCCTCGTCGAGGCGGACCGACAGTTCGCGCCCCACCACCAGCTTGCGCAGCGTCATGAACAGCGTCCGGTACGCGGCTGCCGCACCTGTGTTCATGGGCGCGACAGCCGCCGTCGACCACAACGACGCAAGCATGTCGAGCGGCCGGAACGGATCCCACCGGCGCTGCGGTCGCGGTTGCGTCATGGCGCGAAGCTGTTCAACAGCGCCCGCATCGACTTCGCCACCGCGTGTCTCGTCTGCACCGGGTCGGCGGAGTTTGCGATCAGCATCGCGCCCCGGGTCAGGGCGCCGAGCAGTAGCCGCGTCGCAGTCTCCGGATCGTCGATGCGGATCGCCCCGCAGCCCGCCGCTTCCTCCAGTGAGTGCACGATCACCGCATGGGCGTACTTCTCGTCCAATTCGGTGTATCGGGCCAACCCCAGCACAGCGGGTCCATCCAGCACCAGAATTCGCTGCACATCGGGCTGCAGCACGCCGTTGAGAAATGCGTCGAAACCCAACGCCAGCTCGTCAAGGCCATCCTTCGCGTCTCTTGCCGCCTCGAGGGATGCCGCCATCAGCTCCTTGTGCGCCTGCACGAAAACGGCCTCGAAAAGTGCTGTCTTGGTGGGGAAGTGGTGGTAGAGCGCGCCCGTCGTCACCCGCGCCTCACGGGCAAGATCCTCCACCGACGTGCCGCGAAAACCCCTCTCGCCGAACAGCCCGCGACCCGCGTCGACAAGTGCGCCCCTGGTCTGGGCGACCTGCTCGGCGCGCAGGGAGGATGGCTCTGAAGATCCGGGCATGGCTCTCATTTGTCAGTCGAAGTACTTGGACAAGAGTATTGACATAGTGTCATTATGTGAAATAGTCGAGCTATGACTTCAACCTCCGTTCACACCACCGGCCCGGTGGAGGAGACCCGTCGGGCGCACGATCAGTCGAGGGAAGCGCTGCGCACGGCGGCGGGGCGAATCGTGGAACTCCTGCGCCGCATCGATGACGCGGGTGCTCCGGTGCCCGGCCTCGCCTGGACCGCCGCAGAGACCGCGGCCCACATGGTCGGCGATCTACGCGACTATGCCCGTGCGCTGACGCGGCACACAGGCGGGTATATGACGCATGCGAATCGCCCACAGCAGTCACCGTCGAGACTGAGCGCCGCAGTCAACGCCCGCCACCTAGAGGAAGTGCCGGAACGGGACCTTGGCCGCCTCGCCGATCTGATCGACGAAGCGGCCGCGGGCTATCTGGCCGCGGTGGCGGTGGCCGATGAGCGCGCCACCATCCCCACGCCCAACGGGCTGACCATCACGCCGCCGACCATGACCACACTGCTGCTCGGGGAGCAGGTGGTGCATGGGCTGGACATCGCGCGGGCGGCGAGAATCGGGTGGCAGGTCGATCCGCACGACGCACTGTTGATCACACCCGGTGTCTTGGCGATCGCGCCTCAGTATCTGCGGCGGTCGGCTGTCGGTACACGGGCGAGCTTCGAACTCCGTATCCGCGGTGCGAAGAACTATCGACTGGCGGTGGACGGGGGAACAGCCGTGGTCACGGACGCGGTGCAGAAATCGGACTGCGTGATCACCGCAGACCCCGTCGCGTTTCTGTTGCTCGGCTATGGCCGGATTTCGCAGTGGTCGCCGATCATGCGCGGCAAGCTCCGCCCAGGCGGTAGAAAGCCATGGTTGGCAATGAAGTTCGCCACTTTGTTGGACAGCCCCTAAGTGTGGGTAGCCCACTACGGTGGGTTCAAAGACATCTGTCGTCATCGTCGGTAGCGGTTTCACCGGTTTCGAATGCGCTCGCCAACTTTCGCGCCGCTTGCGCAAGCACAACGCGTCCGTCGACATCTCGATCATCTCGCCGGTCGACTACATGCTCTACACCCCGCTGTTGCCCGATGTTGCGGGCGGTCTGGTCGACGCGCGCTTCGTCACCATTCCGCTCGCCAACACCCTGCGCGGTGTGCGCTCGGTGCGCGGCCGGGTGGACGCTGTCGACCTCGATGGACACACCATCACCTACACCGATCCCGAACAGAGATCACGCAGCCTGACCTGGGACCGGCTGGTGCTGACGCCGGGATCGGTCACCCGGTTGTTCGACATCCCGGGACTGGCCGACTACGCGCGGGGTCTCAAGTCAACGGCGGAAGCGGTCTACCTTCGTGATCACCTGCTCGACCAACTCGAGCTGGCCAACATCGACGATGACGAGGATCGCATCCGGGCTAGGCGCACGGTCGTCGTCGTCGGCGCCTCGTATTCGGGCACCGAACTCGTCGTGCAGCTGCGCGCGCTGGCCGACACCGCGGCCGAACAACTGGGCTTCGCCTCCTCCGATGTGAGGTTCGTGCTGCTCGACATGGCCGAGCAGGTCATGCCCGAAGTCGGCGAGAAACTCGGCGAGCGGGTGCAGCGCGTGCTGCGGCAGCGCGGCGTCGACGTGCGGCTGGGAGTCACCCTCAAGGAGGTGCATCCCGACCACGTTGTTCTCAGCGACGACTCACGCATCGACACCCACACCGTCGCCTGGGTGACGGGTGTGACCGGCGCTCCGCTGATCGAAAGCCTTGGCCTGCCCACCGAGCGAGGCAGGCTGAAGGTACAGGCCGACCTGCAGGTGCCGGGCCATCCCGACGTGTTCGCAGCCGGTGACGCCGCGGCGGTGCCCGACCTGACGCAACCGGGCAAGATCACTCCGCCCACCGCACAGCATGCGGCACGGCAGGGAAAGGTGTTGGCGCGCAACGTCGCCGCCAGCCTCGGTTACGGCCAATCAAAGGACTACCGGCACAGCGACATGGGGTTGGTCGTTGATCTCGGCCCGCATTATGCGGTCGCCAATCCGCTGAACGTCCATTTGTCCGGCTATGCAGCGAAATTCGTGACCCGCATGTACCACCTCTACGCCATGCCGCGCGCGGTGAATCGCTGGGCGGTCGGGCTGGCCTATCTGACCGATGTGTTCTTCGACCGATCGGTGGTGTCGGTCGGACTGTCGTCGCAGCACGACGCCCGGTTCTCCACCAGCGAGGGGATACCGCTGCCGAAGGCCGACTGACGTGTGAAAGATTGCGAAGTGGGAACACCGTTCCCATGGCTACCTACCGTGTGCTGAACCCGAAAGGTGACGTCGTCGACACGAAGGACATCGAGAGCGCAGACGACGCGCATGCCTGGTTCGTCGACTCGAAGGCCGACAACTCCGAGCTCGGATGGCGGATGGAGGTCAAGGCCGACGACGGCCACTGGGCCTTCTTCGACGATACAGAGGGTGACCGGAAGTAGTCAGTCGTCGCCTATACCGGAACTCCCCGCCGAGGTCAAGGCGCCACCGTGGCGGAAAGCTCTTGTCGCTGAGTTCGTTACGCGACCGTGAGCGTGACGTTGTTCAGTGAAACGGCCACATCGGTAGGCGAGATGTCCACGAACGTCGGCTGGTCGCGGATGGCCTCCCCGGTGCCGATGATGTGGCCCGGGAAGTTGCCCGCGCACGGAAAGGCGCTGCACCGCAACCAAAAGCCGGGCGGGCTCTGGTACGGGTACATACTCGGGGACTGGTCGACGCGATATCGCCCGGGCGGGATACTCGCAGTGGCCCAACCCGCAGGCGGTTCGGCGCCGACGCCGAATACACCGTTGGAGCCATAGGTCACAGGGGCGGCGTGGGCCGGGGCCGCCGCCGCACCGGCCAGCAGAATGCCCGCCGCGACGGCGACCCCCGCGCCCTTCATCGGCCTACCAGATTCGGATGTAGTCGATCAGCATTTCCGGGGACTCGAAGGGCCCGAAGGCCGGGTCACCGCCACCGGGACCGCCGACCGCAAGATTGAAGACCGTGAAGAGCAGGTAGTCCGGCGCGTTGAACGGCCACACCCCATCGATCGGCTCCGCGGGCACGGTGAAGAACGGGGCGCCGTCGAGGTTGTCCCGCCAAAAGCGGAAGCCCGCGTCGTCCCACCGGACCCGGTAGGTGTGCCAGTTGCCGTCGACCGACCACCGGTTCTCCTTCCAGGTCCTGCCATCGGATCGAGCGTGCACCGCGGTGCCAGGCGCCCACTTGCCGTTTCCGTACCACTCGAGGATGTCGACTTCACCGTCGGGCAGCGGGCCCCGGCCGTCGGGTGTCGGCTCGCGGTTCACCAGCCAGTAGGCCGGCCAGCAGCCGGGGACGAGGCAATTCAGCTTTATTCGGGCTTCCCAGGTGTGGCCGATGCCGATCTTCATCCGGGTCTCGACCCGGCCGCTGTAGTAGGTGTCGCCCTCCCGCGTCGCGCGGAGCGCGAGGTTGCCGTTGCCGTCGAGCGACACATTGCGGCGGTCGTCGCGAAACAGGCCGAGAATCGGCGGGATCACCGGTTCGTTCCAGCTCACCACCGTCCACCGGCCCAGGTCGGGCGCTGCACCAGCGGGTCCGTCGAAGTCGTCGGCGAAGATGTAGTCGACGGGCGCGGGGTTGGATTGGGGGGGCGGAGCACCGGGATTTTCCGGTTGACCTGGAGGCAGCGGTTGTGCGGTTGCCTGAGGTGCGGAAACGGCGGCGGTCAGCGCGGCAGCGCCGGACATGAACATGAGGTTGCGGCGATTCAATTCGAACACACCAGAACCTTAGCGTTTCCTAACCGGATCGTTAACTAGGCTTGGCCATAATGCCGAAATTTAGTGCGGGACTACTGCTCTACCGCGTTACCTGCGGCTCCGTCGAAGTGCTGATCGCACATCCCGGCGGACCGTTCTGGGCGAAAAAGGATGAGGGCGCCTGGTCCATTCCGAAGGGCGAATATATCGAGGGTGACGACCCTTGGTCGGCCGCAAAGCGTGAGTTCACCGAGGAACTGGGCAAACAACCGCCCGACGGCCCGCGCATCGACCTTCCGCCGCTGAAACAGCCGAGCGGCAAAATTGTCACCGCGTTCGCGGTCCGCGGCGACTTGGATCTGGACGGCACGGTCAGCAACACCTTCACGCTGGAGTGGCCGAAGGGGTCGGGCAAGCTCAGGGAGTACCCGGAGATCGACCGGGTTGGGTGGTTCGGGGTGCCAGAGGCGCGGTCGAAACTGCTGAAGGGTCAGCGGCCCCTTCTCGATCAGCTGCTTGATGCGGTCGGAGACGCCGAATCGGCCGCTTCTCAATAGCGTTGATGGTCAGGGCTCGACCGTGGATGCGCCAGCCGGAACGTGTGCGCGCGTACTCGTCGTCGTAACGAAGGTGCCAGATCAAATCCGTGGCGGCGTCGTCGGCGACGCTGAAGTGATGGGCGATGCATGTGATTCGCCCCAGCGCATAGTCGACATCGGCGCCAGGGGCGTAGACCTCGCCGACGATCGCGTGTTCGGTTCTGGCCAGGCCCGACATTGCCGCCATCGCCGAGCGGACGCCGTCGCGGCCGCGGTGCTTGCGTACCGGATCGAGCGACCGCGGCGGGTCAGGTAGTCGCAGTTCGGCTGTCTCGGTGAACAATTCCACGACGTCACCGAACCTTCGATCATCCACGGCGGCTGCGTACAGGTGTACGAGATCGGCCAGCGCCAATCTGTCCGCTACGGCAAGGGTCATGCGCTGCTCAGCTGCCAGCCTCGTTGCCGGCGCGGATTGCTTCGCGGCACTCGCGACGGGTCTGGCCCGTCTCCTGCATACAGACCCGAACCGGCGTCTCCTCCTGCACTGGCAGCGGCTCGTCGGTGGCCTGCGTGGTGACCGTGATGGTCGGCGCAGGAACCTCACCCTGATTGGTCGACCAGATCGACGCGCCTGTGCCCTCGAGCGTCGAGCAGTACACGGTGTTGCCGTTGGCGGTGGTCGCGAAGCTGCCGAGAGGCGAGCAGTCGGCTCCCACGACCGGGGCTGCCGACGCCGCCGTCGCTGTGACCGTGGTCGTCGCCTCGGTCGGTGCCGGCGCGGACGGCGCTTCGGCGCGCGGCGACGTCGCGGGTGGAGTCGGCGACGGGGTGTAGTCGTCGTTGAGCAGTTTCTCGATCTCACGGAACTGGATCAGCACGAGAGCAATCGCGACGAGCAGCAGTGCCGCCAGAATCGCGGGCACGATGAACGCCGGGCGAAGGTATTTGCGCGTCGGCGTCTGCTGCGCGTGATGCGCTTCGTGCCTGCCTCCCGTCAGCCTGGTGGGGACCGGCACCGACGCCTCGGTGCGGTCGTTGTCCGCCTCCGGTTCCAGCCCAAGCCGGTGGGCCAGCGCACGGGCGAAATCCAGGGAACTGGTGAACCGGTCCTTGGGATCTTTCGAGAGCGCCTTCCGAAGCACCGGATCGAGCGCCGACAACTCGGGACGCTTGTCGGCCAGTGCCGGCGGTGCGGCGGTGAGGTGCTGGCTGATGACCACCGTCGGGTTCGAGTGTTGAAACGGCGGCGATCCGGTCAGCAGATGAAAAGCGGTGGCCGCGAGTGCGTACTGGTCCGCGCGACCGTCGAGGTCCTCGCCCATCAGCTGTTCCGGCGCGGCGTAGAACACCGTGCCGACCGTCATGTTCGTCGCGGTCAGATTGTTGGATTCGTCGACTCGGCGGGCAATACCGAAGTCGCCGAGCAGAACTCGTTGTTCACCTTCCGCCGGGTCGGTCAGCATGATGTTCGCCGGTTTGACGTCGCGATGAAGCAGCCCTCGCTGATGCGCGTAGTCGAGCGCCTCCGCGACGCCGGTGATGATGTTGAGGACCTCCTCCTTGGGCATGCCCTTCGGATGGCGCTTTCGCAGCACCTCGGCGGCGTCCGTGCCGTCGACGTAGTCCATCGAGATCCAGATCTGGCCGTCGACGTCGCCGCGATCGTGCACGCCCACGATGTGCGGATGCCACAGTGTCGCGGCGAGATCGGCTTCCCGATCGAAACGCTTCCGGTATTCGTCGTCGGCGCACACGTCGTTGCGCAGCACCTTCAGCGCGTCGCGCCGGGGTAGACGCGGGTGGTCGGCCAGGTAGACGTCGCCCATGCCCCCGGACCCCAGAAGCCGCACGATGGTGTAGTCCGCGAAGGTCTGACCAGCGGCTAACGGCATGGCCGAATAGTACAGACGCACTACAAATCGAGTATGAGACGCTCCCCGTCGGCGGCCCGCGAGACGCAAGTGAGCATCATTCCGCCTGCGCGCTCCGGTTCGGTCAGCAAGGTGTCGCGATGGTCGACGGCACCCGAGGTCACCCGTGTCCGGCAGGTGCCGCAGAAGCCCTGCTGGCAGGAGTAGGGGGCCGCCACGTTCGCGCGCCGCAACGCGCTCAACAAGGTCTCCTCCGCGTCGACGACGATCTCCTGGCCCGTTGTCGCGATCGACACCGAGAATTCCCGGCCGTCGACGACGGGTGGCGCGGCAAAGCGCTCGAAGTGCAACTCCACGTCGTCGCGTCCCACCAGCGCGGCACGGATACCGGTCAGCATCGGGGCGGGCCCGCAGGCATAGACCGTCGTGCCGTCCGGACAGTCGCCGAGAAGTTCGGCGGCAGTCGGCACACCGTTCACATCGTCGGTGCGGACTTCGATCTTGTCGCCGAAGCGGTTCACTTCGTCCACGAACGGCAGGCTGTCGTGGCTGCGTCCGGCGTACACCATCGACCAGTCGACACCGAGGCGCTCGGCGAGGGCGAGCATCGGGAGGATTGGCGTGATTCCGATGCCGCCCGCCACGAAGCGGAACGCCCTCGTGGGGGAGCCGTAACCGGGCACGGTCAGCGGGAAGGCGTTTCGCGGGCCGTGGGTGGTGACGGTCTGACCGATCTGCAGCCCGTGCATTTCGACCGACCCGCCACCGCCGTCGGGAATGCACCGCACCGCGATGCGATAAGACTCCACAACCCCCGGGTCACCGCACAGCGAGTACTGCCGGAGCAGACCACTTGGCAGCGCGACGTCGATGTGAGCGCCGGGATGCCAGCGCGGCAACGGCGCGCCGTCGGACGCATCGAAGGTCAGCGCGACGACGTTCTCGTCGTGCGCCACCACCTGCCTTTCGGCCACGCGCAGCAGGCGCGTCCGATCGACCTCGTCGGGTAGCCGCACTTTTCTGATGGCTCCCGACACCGCCTGCATGCCCGCGATCGCTGCACCTGCCATGCCGACGAGGACGTCGCGGCGTTGCCTGCGGAACGGATGGGCAGGCAGCTGCCGATACTGCTCGCGCAGGCCCATCAAAGGTGCGCGGCCCGAGCCGCCGGGGAGGTCGCGAGGTACGCGACGGCCTGCGCGGTGGAACCCATCTCCTCCGGTGAGTAGGAGCGCCGGAAGTACGCCAGTGTGTTGGCGCCGAACAGCGTACGGAATTCGGGCAGAAGGCCGAGCTTGGAATCGGCCATCCGCAGGCGCTGCATCTCCCACCACCCGATGTCGGTGCCCGGATCCGACTTGAGCAGATACCACGTGCCCCGCTGGAAGAAGTAGAGAATCGCGGTCGCCGCTATCGCCATCGCCCTGATGCGGTCGGGATAGCTGTCGTGGAAGTAGACCGCGACGTCGTGGGCGACGCTTCGATGCTCGACTTCCTCGCTGCCGTGCCACCGGAACAAGTCGACGATCGTGGGGTGTGCGCCGTGCTCGTCCCAGCTGGAGTTCAACGCGAAATCGCCGAGCACCGCGGTGTAGTGCTCGATCGCCGCGATGAGCCACAACCGTTCGCAGAGGTTGCTGAGTCGACGCTGGGGGTCGGGGAAAGGCTTCGGTGCGAGCACCTTTCCGAACATGTACTCGACTGTCGCCAGTATCGGCGCCGTGTCGACACCGTTGCCGACGAGGAACTCCGAGATGACGTCTTCGTGGGCCGCGGCGTGAGTGGCCTCCTGGCCGCTGAATCCGCGGATGTCGTCGGCGAGCTTGGGGTCGCGCACCATCGGCAGCGCCTCGTCGAGCGCTTGGACGAACCAGTGCTCGGCGGCGGGTAGCACGACGTTGAACAGGTTGAT
This sequence comes from Mycobacterium sp. ITM-2016-00318, assembly GCF_002968285.2. Lineage (NCBI taxonomy): Bacteria > Bacillati > Actinomycetota > Actinomycetes > Mycobacteriales > Mycobacteriaceae > Mycobacterium > Mycobacterium sp. ITM-2016-00318. The sequence continues at coordinate 2,879,806 of NZ_CP134400.1, forward strand.
CATCGAGGAAGCGACCGGGTGTCCGGGAATCCATTCCAGCGGAATGTCCGAGAGGTCGAAGTGCACCTTGCGTGCCTGGATCTGGACCGGACCCGGATCGACCTCGCGCTCGAAACGGCGTGGACGCAACATCGCGGTTCCCTCCCACCAGTGTGCTGGGCCGAGTCTACGACCAGTAGGTGGGAACGCAGGTTTCGGATAGCTGCGCTGTGTCAATATGACCATTCATGGCGGGGTTGGGCGACGTTCTGGAGTGGGCGAAACAGCAGGTCGGCTCGCGGGTACCGAAGGCCGATCTCGATCAGCGCGATCCCGACTACATCCGTGAGCAGCTTCCCGGGCTGTGGCTGCTGGCGTCGCTGTACTTCCGCGCCGACGTCCGCGGCCTCGATCGCATCCCGAGCGAGGGTCCCGTGCTGCTGGTCGGCAACCACAGCGGCGGCAATCTCCCGCCCGACACCTTCGTCTTCACCCTCGCGTTCAGCTCGTACTTCGGCGTGGAGCGGCCGTTCTACCAACTGGCGCACAACCTCGTCGTATCGATGCCCGGGCTCGGCTCGCTGCGAAAATTCGGCACCGTGGCCGCAAACCACGACAACGCCACGCTGGCGTTGAAGTCCGGCGGTGCGTTGCTGGTGTACCCGGGCGGCGACTACGAGGTCTTCCGGCCCTCGTGGAAGCGCCATGAGGTGGACTTCGGCGGCCGCAAGGGCTACGTGAAACTCGCGCGCGAAGCCGGGGTGCCGATCGTGCCGATCGCCAGCATCGGGGGCCAGGAAGCGGCGCTGTTCCTCGACCGCGGCCAGTGGCTGGCGAGACTTCTGGGGGTGGACAAGATGGCCAGGCTCAAGAGCGTGCCCATCCTGCTTGCTCCGCCGTGGGGTCTGGCCGTCAGCGACATGGTGCCGCGACTGCCGCTGCCGACGAAGATCGCGATCGAGGTGCAGCACCCGATCGACGCCGCCGACATCGCCGACAGCGACGACGACGTCATCAACGACAAGGTGCTCGCGAGCCTGCAGGGTGGGGTGGACAGGCTGGCCGCCGACCGCCGCTTCCCGGTGATCGGGTAGGGGACGAGATGAGATTGCAACGGCGAGTGGAGATCGACGCCAGCCGCGACGCGGTGTGGAAACTGGTGAGCGACCCGGCGTGTTATCCGGACTTCATGGCCAACCTCGAACGCTGGGACACCATGACCGAGGGGCCGGCCGGCGTCGGCTCCCGCTACACCGGGCATTGGAAGATCGGCTCGGTTCCTGTGGGCGGGGTGATCGAGGTCGTCGAATACGACGAAGCCCGCGACCTGGCCTGGATCGGTATCACCGGCATCACTCAGCGCGGCCGGTTCCGGCTGCGCGACTGCGCCGACGGCCGTACGAAGGTGACTTTCCGGATGACCTACGAGGCGCCGGGTGGAATTCTCGGTGTGATCGCCGACTGGGTGGCGGCGCGTCAGGTCGGAAGGACCATGACGCAAACGCTGCAGAACCTGCGCGAACTCGCCGAAGGTTAGCCGAGCGGCGGCGGGGGCGCCGGAGCGGCCGCGCCGGGCGCGATCGGAACCTGTTCGGGCCGCAGCGTGTTACCGCCGACGGATCCGGGCGCACTGCCGGAGCCAAGCGCACCCGACTCGGCCATCTGCTCGGCGGCTTCCTTCGTGCAGTCCAGGTTCAGCAGCATTCTGTTGTTGCCGGCCATCTTCTGGCTGGTCACCATGCATTGTGCCTGCGGAAGGGCGCTACCGACCCCACCGCCGAAACCGGTGCTCAAGCCCATTCCGTGCAGGATCTTCACGGCCTTGAAATACGGTTCGCCGATCACGTTCATCTGGTTCGGGTTCACCGGGTCTGCACCGGCGGTTCCCGCGCTGAGCAGGCCGATCGTGCCCGCGGCTACCGCGGTTGCGCCCAGGATGACGAGCTGTTTCACGTGACCTCTCCCTAAGTCGGTGCGGTGCGAACATATCGCAGCAGTGACAAATGTGAAACCGGTGAACAACGGCCCAGCGTTACACCTGGGTGTTGACCACCGCCCGCAGCGCCTCGCAGAGCGTGGCCGCACGGGGGTCGGCGAAGACCTCCTCGAGGAGCAGCCGACGCCCGTCCGGGCCGCCGAGGGGGACACGCCAGTTCGGGTATTCGTCGGTCGTGCCCGGCTGGTTCTGGGTGCGCATCTCGCCGACCGCGTCGGCCAGCGACAAGCCGAGGAGTCGCGACGGGGTGCGACCGAGATACCGGTATAGGGCCAGCACGGTCTCGTCGACGCCGGGCCTTTCGCCCAGCAGGCCCGCCCGCCGCAGCTGGTCGACCCATGCCGACTGGTGGGCGCGGTCATCGGCGAGTTCCTCTTCGACCGGGCGGGTCAACAAGCCCAACTCGGACCGTAGCCGCACGTGTTCGCCGGCCAGGTAGCCCGCGGTAGGGCAGGTCGTGGGTGGTGACCGAGGACAGGCACGACTCGCGCCAGCGCTGGGCCAGCAGCGGACTGCCGTCACCGTCGCGATCGAGCTCGAACCACAGGATCGACGTTCCGAGCAGCCCGCGGCGGGCCAGGTAGTCGCGAACCCAGGGTTCGACAGTCCCGAGGTCCTCGCCGACCACCACCGCCTCGGCACGATGGGCCTCAAGAGCCAGGATGCCGATCATCGCCTCGTGGTCGTAGCGCACATAGGTGCCTTCGGTCGGCGGTACGCCCCTGGGAATCCACCACAGCCGGAACAGCCCGATGATGTGGTCGACGCGAACCCCGCTCGCATGTCGCAGGATCGCGTTGACCATGGCCCGGAACGGTTCGTAGCCCTCGCTCACGAGTTGATCGGGACGCCACGGCGGCTGCGACCAGTCCTGGCCGAGCTGGTTGAACTCGTCCGGCGGTGCGCCAGCTGTGACGCCGAGTGCGAGAACGTCCTGCATCGCCCAGGCGTCAGCGCCGTTGGGGTCCACCCCGACGGCGAGATCCTGCATGATGCCGAGCTCCATGCCCGCCCGCTGGGCCGTCGACTGCGCGATGGCCAGCTGGTCGTCGAGCTGCCACTGCAACCACCGGTGGAAGTCGACGGTTTCGGTGTGCTTTGCGGCGAAGCCGGCGACAGCGGCGCTCGACGGGCGGGTGTACTTCTTCGGCCAGCGGTGCCAGTCGGGGCCGTGCCGTTCGGCCAGCGCGCACCAGGTCGCGAAGTCGTCGAGGCTGCGGCCTTCGCGCGCGCGGTATGCCTCATACGCCAGCTGCCTGCCCACGGATCGCTCGACGCGGTAGACGCTCATCAGCACGTCACGCTTGGCCTGCCACGCCGCGTCCCTGTCGATCAGGTCCGCCCGCCTGGCATCGGACTGCAGCTCGAGCCGTCTGCGCCGGATTCGGCTGCGTCGTTGCACATCGGCGAACTCGGGGATGGCCTCGGGCCGCAGATACAGCGGGTTGACGTAGCGTCGCGAGGTCGGCAGATACGGCGACGGCTGCATCGGTGCAACGGGTGCGGCCGCGTGCATCGGGTTGACAAGGATGTATCCGGCGCCGTGGTTCGCGCCGGACCACACAGCCAGATCGGTCAGATCGGTCAGATCGCCTACGCCCCAGGATCTTTCGGATTGCACGCTGTAGAGCTGGACGGCCAGGCCCCAAATCCGCTTGCCACCGAGTCTCGGCGGTGGCTCGAGTTTGGCAGGCACGACGATCAGCGGTGTGCTCGACTCCGACGAGCCGGCCTGGAGGTAGAGGCGGTGATAGCCCAACGGCAGGTCAGCGGGCAGCTCGAAGGTCGCTTCTCCGACCAGACGGTCCCCCAGATCATATGGGGGAGTGTGGTTCTCGAGCTGACGCAGACCTGCGCGCACACTGCCGTCCTCGAGCCGGATCCACAGCCCCGCCGGCTCGCCGTGGGTGACGTGCACCCAGAACGGGGCTTCGCTGTCCTCGCGGGCGACGATGGTCGGCGGCAGCGCGCGGGTCCAATGCTCGCGCTCGTGCGCAGCCAACGCGGCCGATCTCTCGTCCTCGGTGCCCGCCTGCACCCCGAGCGCCGCGAGCACGGCGACCAAGGTCGCCTCGGGGACGTCGACGTGTTTTCCCGTCCAGTCCTGGTATTCGGTGGCGACGCCGTAGCGGTGGGCGAGTTCGCCTAGCGACGGCGGAGTGTCGGCCATGCGGTCAATCTTGCCCGGTTCGGGCGCCGGTCAGTCGACATCGCGGCTCAACAGGTCATCCCATGTGTCGCGGCGAACCACCAAGCGCGCCTTGCCGTCGCGCGCGAAGATCACGGGAACGCGCCTGGCGCCGTTGTACTGGTTGGACATCGTGTAGCAGTAAGCGCCGGTAACCGGCAGGGCGAGCAGGTCCCCGACAACGGGGTCGCGAAGCGCGACGGCGTCGACGAGTTGGTCGCCGGATTCGCAGTGCCGCCCGACGACGGTGACCGTCTCACCCGCGCCGCCGACTCTGTCGACGAGCGCGGCCTCGAACCGCTGGCCGGTCAGCGACACCTCGAGGTTGTCGCCCATGCCGCCGTCGACAGCGACGTGGGTGACCGTTCCGCGCTTGACCGTCGTGACGCGGTAGACCGTGCAGGCGCTGGCGGCGACCATGCTCCGGCCCGGCTCGACGATGATGCGGCTGCCCTCCGGCAACACGGCACGGGCCTGTGTCGTCATCGCTTCGGCGTAGTCGTCGACGGTGGGCGGATGCTCGTCGTAGGTGTAGCGCACGCCGAGCCCGCCGCCGAGGTCGTAGGTGTCGAAGGTGCCGAGCTTTGCGATCGGCTCGACGGCGGCTGCCAGCTGCTCGACGTTGAGCAACTGCGATCCGACGTGGGTGTGGACGCCGTCGAGCGCAAGCCGCGCGCTGCGCCCGATCCTCGCCATCGCCTCGCGGGCGTCGTCCGGCAGCAAGCCGAACTTGGACCCGGCGTGTCCGGTCGCCTGTGAAGCGTGGGTGGCTGCCTCGACTCCCGGGATGACCCGGACCAGGCAGCGCTGTCGACGCCCGCGCGGCACGATGCGTTCCAGCCGGTCGATGTCGTCGAAGTTGTCGACGACCACGAGCCCCAGACCGTGGCGGAGCGCGATCTCGAGCTCTTCGTCGGTCTTGGCGTTGCCGTGCAGGACCAGTCGGCCGGGATCCGCCCCCGCCTTCACCGCGGTGAGGATCTCTCCGCCGCCCGCCACGTCGAGATGCAGGCCCTCGGCGACCATCACCCGCTGAACAGCCGTGCAGGGGAACGATTTCGACGCGAACGCGACATCGCTGCGCGGCCACCGGCTGCGGAAGGCGCTTAAATACTCGCGAGCCCGGTCGACCAAGGCGTCCTCGGCGACGACGATCGCCGGGGTACCGAACTCGGCGGCGACGTCGTCGAGCCGGCATCCGCCGACGACCAGGACGCCGTCGCTGTCGATGCGCGATCCCGGTGGGAACAGGCTCAACAGATCGACTGCGGTCGACTCGCTGCGCATCGCCTCAGCCTTCCAGTCCGCCGCGTCGGCGGTGGGCTTCTCGTCGGTACCGTCGGTGCCCATGGCGCAGCGACGACTCGACGACGTCGGCGTCGCGGTGCGCAATCGGCGGGCCAGGTTCGCCGTCGCGGCCCTGTTCTTGACCAACGGGGCGCTGTTCGCCAACCTGTTGCCGCGATATCCCGAGATCAAGACCGATCTCGCGCTGTCCAACGCGCACTACGGACTCGCGATCGCGGCGTTCTCCGGCGGCGCGCTGGTGGCCGGGCCTGCGGCGGCGGCACTCATCCGCCGGTTCCGGTCCTCGCGGGTCGCGGTGGCGAGCAGCATCGGTATCGCGGTCTTCATCCTCGTCGCGGCGCTGGCGCCGTCGGCGGTCGCGCTTGCCTCGGCACTGTTCGTCGCGGGCGCGGCCGACTCTGTCATCGACGTCGCGCAGAACGCCCACGCGTTGCGTCTTCAGCGCAACTACGGGCGCTCGATCATCAACTCGCTGCACGCGGTGTGGTCAGCGGGCGCGGTGCTCGGCGGCGCAATGGGCGCGGCCGCGATCGCGTTGGACATCCCCCGCACCACGCATCTGGCGGTGTCGGCCGCGCTGTTCAGCGCGGTGGTGCTGGCCGCATACCCGTTTCTGCTTCGCGGTCCCGACGAGCACGGCCACCCGTCGGCCGGTGCGACGACCGTGGGGCGACCCGGCTTCGCTGTCTCGGCCACGCTAGTCGCGCTGGTCTTCATCGCCATCGCGGGTGCGGTGGTAGAAGATGCCGCAAGTTCTTGGGCCACAGTGTATTTGCGGGACGGACTGGGTGCTCCGGGCGCGCTCGCGGCGTCCGGTTACATCGCGATGGTCGCGTCCCAGTTCGTGGGCCGGATGATCGGCGACCGGCTGGTCGACAGGTTCGGCGAGCGCGCCGTCGCGAGGGCAGGCGGGCTCGTCACCGCAGCGGGGATGGGTCTGGCGCTCGCTTTCCCGAGCATTCCCGGCACCATCGCCGGCTTCGCGGCGGCCGGGTTCGGCGTTGCCACCCTTGTTCCCGCCGCGATGCACGGCGCCGATCAGCTGCCCGGTTTACGCCAGGGCACCGGGCTCACCGCGGTGACGTGGCTGATGCGGATCGGGTTCGTGTCGTCTCCACCGGTCGTCGGCGTGATCGCGGACGCGACGAGCCTTCGCGTCGGCCTGCTCGTGGTGCCTGCGGCGGGTGTTGCCGTGATGCTGCTCGCGATCGCGCTCACCCCGCGGCGCCCCCCATCTCGATAGTCAGCACGCCGGCGACGATGAGCACGATGCCGACGACCATCAGCCAGGTGAGGGGCTCGCGGAAGAGCACTCTCGCCGCCACCGCGACCAGCGCCACCCCGCATGCGGTCCAAACGCCGTAGGCGATGCCGACGTGCATGCCGAGCCGCAGCGTCAGCCACAGCAGACAGAACGACGCGACGTAGCCGAGGGCGACGGGAACGATCCAGGTTCGCTTGCGAAAACCCTCGGATGCTCGCAGCGCAATCGTCGCGAGCACCTCGAAGAGGATCGCCCCGGTGAGCGCGGCCCACATCAGGTGGCGGCCTCACCGGAGTGTCGTGACCCCAGCTCGACGCACAACACACCGGCGATGATCAACGCGATGCCGACCACGATCGGCATCGTGAACGGGTCACCGAAGATCGCGGCGGCAAGCACGGCGGTGCCCGCCGTGCCCAGCGCACCCCAGATCCCGTATGCCACACCGATGGACAGGCCTGCCCGCAGCACCAGGGTGAGCAGGACGAAGGCACCGGTGTAGCCCGCGACGACGGCGATCAGCCATGCCGAATGGTCTTGCGAGGCACGCAAAGACAGCGTGGCCGCCACCTCGACGACGATCGCCGCACCGAGCAGCACCCATTTGCGCACGGTTCACAAGCTAGTCGAGCTGTTCGGTGGCGCGCTGGACCATCGGCGTCAGGACCTCGTGGGCGAAGCGTCGGAGTTCGGCGTCGTCGGCGAAGTCGGGGTCGCCGGGCGGCATCGATATGTAGGTGAAGAACAGCCGGGCGAATACGTCGGCCACCCACCGCACCTGCTGCCGCGGAATGCCGGATTCATCGCCGTGGATGTAGTTTGCAATGAACGCCGAGCCCATTTTCAACAGCTCCTCGGAGTCCGCGATCGGCGCAGGCTCGTTGTGCAAGGCCCTGCGAAGAATCGGATGTTCGCGCGCGAATGCGACCGCGGCGATGAACGCTTCGGCCACACCCGCCCGCGGGTCCTCGGCGCGCTCGATCGCATCGGCCACCGCGCCGAGGAAGCGCTGGGTCTCCCGGCGGGCCAGCGCCGCCACCAGGTCGTCCCGGCGCGGATAGCGGCGATACGCCGTCATCCGCGACACCCCTGCGCGGCGCACCACATCCTCGACCGTGATGCGTTGCAGGCCAACGGCTGCCGCCTCAGCCAACGCCGCGTCCAGGATGCGTTGGCTGGTCCGGTCAGACGCTTCGTCGACCCGGCTGCCCGCGCTTGCGCCGCCGACGACATCGACAAGCTGTACATCGATCACGTCGCGGCGACCTCACGAGATGCGCCCGCCGCGCGATCCTGTGCCATCAGCAGATATCGGGGTGCGCCGAACGCCCATCGGACCCGTCGTGCGTCGAGGCGCAACACCGGTCCCATCAGTGCGCGCGTCAGCATGGGCGGGCGGTCGTAGCCGATCAGTTCCCGCGCCCACCGCGGCGCGATGCTCATGCCGGCATAGATCGCGAACCTGTGCAGCTGCCGGTCGATGCTTTCCGGCAGGTCGGGAAAGAACGGCGAGGTCATCAGGAAGTCGATGAACTCCCGCGTCTGCGCGTTGACCGACAGTCGGCGCCGCATCGACTCGACGTAGTCGTCGAGCTCGGCCGCGGACTCGGGTACGCGATCCGCGCCGCCCATTCTGCCGATCACCGCCTGTTCGCAGAGATAGCGATCCTTCTCCCGTTGCGAGAGCGGCCGATTCGTCGCTTCGTAGGTGCGAAGGATCATCCACGGGATGCAGGTGTGCACCCAGGCGACCAGTTCCGGATCGAGCGCGCGGTAGGGCATGCCGTCGGGTCGGGTGCCGTTGACGAACGAGTGGATGTGCTTGACACGTTCGATCGCCGCGGTGGCCGCCGTGGTGTTGCCGAACGTGGTGGCCAGCACGTAGCCGAGGGTGGCGCGCGCCCTCTGGAACGGGTCCTCGCGGTAGTTCGACAGATCTTGCACTCCCGCGACGACGGAGGGATGCAGGATCTCCAGCACGATTGCAGGCAGGCCTGCCAGCGACACAGAGGCGATGTCGGAATTGATCTCCCACGACATGCTGCCGGGTCCGGTCAGCCCGGGATCACCGGGCGGACCGCCGTAGATGGCCGGGTCGTCGTGGCTTCCGGCGGCCTTCTCGAAATCGTCGATGGTCCAGCGGCGTAATGGGTTCATCGAGCAGTCCTTCTGATACGAATGTTACACGTCGTATATCACCTATACCATTTCACTGTCAGGTTAGCGGTTTCAACGCCTACCGACCGGTAACATCTATGGGAATGACTCACGACAACACCCTGGTGGAGACGGTCGGCGGCGCCATTCGCGGCGCCGACGACGGTCGGGTGACCGCATGGAAGGGCGTCCGGTACGCGGCCCCACCCGTCGGAGACCTCAGGTGGCGGGCGCCGCAGCCCGTCGAGCCGTGGTCGAACGTCGCCGACGCCACCCGCTTCGGCTTCGTTTGTCCTCAACCCGTCGATCCCAGGATCCCGATCGACCTCGGCGCACCTCAGGGCGAGGACTGTCTGACGCTCAACGTCTGGGCTTCTTCGGACACTTCGGCCGGCGACCGCAAGCCGGTGATGGTGTGGGTGCACGGCGGCGCCTACATCCTTGGCTCGGCGAGCCAGCCGCTCTACGACGGCAGGGTGATGGCCGAAAACGGCGAGGTCGTCGTCGTCACGCTGAACTATCGGCTCGGGGCGCTGGGGTTCCTCGACCTCTCGGAGTTCGACAGCCCGCGCCGGCGCTTCGACTCCAACCTCGGCCTACGCGACGTGCTCGCGGCACTGCACTGGGTGTGCGACAACATCGCGGCGTTCGGCGGCGATCCCGACCGCATCACCCTGTTCGGTGAATCGGCGGGCGCGGGCATCATCACCACGCTGCTGACCATCCCGGCCGCAGAAGGGCTTTTCGCAGGCGCGATCGCGCAGAGCTCACCCGCCACCTCGGTCTACGACATCAGCCGCGCCCGCAGGATCACCCGCCAGGTGCTGAACCGGCTTCACCTCTCGGAGTCCGAGGTCGACCGTCTTCCGGAACTCCCAGTCGACGCGGTCGTCGCGGCCTCCACCGACGTGTTCTACCAAACGCCGCTCAACAACCCGGGCACGCTGGCGTTCGCGCCCAACGTCGACGGCGACCTGGTGCCCGACTATCCGGTGAAGCTCGCGCGAGAGGGCCGGTCACACTCGGTTCCGCTGATCATCGGCACCAACAAACACGAGGCGGCGCTGTTCAAGTGGATGAAGTCGCCGCTGATGCCGATCACACCCGAGGCGATCGGCGCGATGTTCAACCAGATCGCCGCCGAGCAGCCAAACCTCGCGCTGCCGACGGACTACCACACCCGTGCCGCCTATGCCCGCCTTCGCGGCAAGGCCAGGGGCATGGGCGTCGCGCGCGACCTCGGCTTCCGGATGCCGTCGGTGTGGCTGGCCGAGGGGCATAGCGCGGTCGCGCCGGTGTACCTGTACCGCTTCGACTACGCCACCCCGATGCTGCGCCTGCTGCGCATCGCGGCCGCACACGCCACCGAATTGCCGTTCGTCTGGGGCAATCTCGTCTCGAGCGGCAAGGACCCGACCTTCAAACTGGGCGGGCTGAAGACCGGCAGGGCGGTGTCGGACCGGATGCGCACCCGCTGGGTCAACTTCGCGGTCGGCGGCAAGCCCGCCTGCCTACCCGGTGAACCGGACTGGCTGCCCTACCGGGAACCCGACTGGACGAGCCTGCTGATCGATCGACAGGACTCCGTCGTCGCCGACATCGACCACGACATCCGCGCCACCTGGGGCACCCAGGTGCTCAACTTCAGGTAGCCGCGACCGTCCTCGCTAGAATCTCCCCGGAGGTGTCGGAAGTGGACTTGGCTAAAGCATGGGAGCACGTGCTGCCGCCGCTGATGCACGACCCGGTGACATTCGCGGTCCCGTTCTTCCTGATCCTCCTCGTCATCGAGTGGGCGGCCGCGCGCAAGCTCGCGCACACCGAGACCGAGCGTGCGCCGTCGGGTGCCTACTCAAGGCCCGACGCGTGGGCCAGCATCCGGATGGGCCTGGTGTCCGTCGCCACCAGCGCGATCATGAACGGGATCGCGCTCATCGGCTACGCGGCCCTCTTCGTCTATGTCGCACCATGGCAGCTGCCCGCAGGCGCCTGGTACACGTGGGTGATCGCGATCGTCGGCGTCGACTTCCTCTACTACTGGTATCACCGGATGGCGCACCGCGTCCGGATCTTCTGGGCCACCCATCAGGCACACCACTCCAGCCAGTACTTCAACCTCGCCACCGCACTGCGACAGAAGTGGAACATCAGCGGCGACGTCTTCCTTCGGGCGCTGCTCCCGCTGTTCGGCGTGCCGCCGTGGATGGTGTTCGCCAGCTTCTCGATCAACCTGATCTACCAGTACTGGATCCACACCGAGCGGATCGGCAAGCTCTGGCGGCCAATCGAATTCGTCTTCAACACCCCGTCGCACCATCGGGTGCACCACGGAATGGACGAGATCTATCTGGACAGGAACTACGGCGGCATCCTGATTATCTGGGACAGGGTGTTCCGCAGTTTTCAGCCCGAGGAGTTCCGGCCGCACTACGGGCTCACCAAGCAGGTGGACACCTACAACATCTGGAAGCTGCAAACCCACGAATACGTGGCGATCGCGCGCGACGTCCGCGGCGCGCACCGGTGGCGGGACAGGCTCGGTTTCGTCTTCGGCCCGCCGGGCTGGCAGCCGCGACAGTCGGTGCAGCCCGATATTCCGGCGCCGATCGCCATCTCGAAGTAGTCCATCTCGGCCATATTGGACGTATGGATGTCACGGAGACAACGCTGCCCGGTGTCGGTCTGCGATACGAATTCGACCTGGCCCAGGGCGACCGTCTCGGTGTGGTCGCCCGTCGCGGCGGCGCTTTCGAGGTGGTGTTGTACAGCGAAAATGACCCCGACCGGGCGCGACCGGTCTTTCGGCTCATCGAAGAAGAAGCCGAGGCCCTGGCTCAGATCCTCGGTGCGCCACGCATCGCGGAGCGATTCGCCGACCTCACCCGTGAGGTGCCCGGATTGAGCGCCGGCCAAGTCGACATCGCTTCGGGGAGTCCGTACGCGGAGCGGCCACTCGGGGACACCAAGGCCCGCACCCGGACCGGCGCCTCAATCGTGGCGATCGTCCGAGACGAGCAGGTAGTCGCCTCGCCGGGACCAGAAGTGGTGCTCCGTGCCGGAGATGTGCTTGTGGTGATCGGCACCGATGATGGCATAGCGGGAGTTCGAGACATCGTCGCGCAAGGCTGAGGCATGGAGATCTCGGCGGCACTGCTGCTCGAGCTCGGCGTCATCTTCACTGTCCTGACAGTGCTGGGTACCGCCGCACGTCGATTCGCGCTGTCGCCGATCCCGCTTTATCTGGTCGCCGGTTTGGCTCTGGGCGAGGGCGGTCTGGCTCCCATTCCGGCCGCCAACGAATTTGTTCAAGCCGGTGCGACTATCGGGGTGGTATTGCTGCTACTCACGCTCGGTCTGGAGTTCTCGATCCCCGAGTTCGCCAGCAGCCTACGCAGGCACCTGCCGTCGGCCTGGGTCGATGTGGCACTGAACGCGACACCTGGTGCGATCGCCGGCTGGCTGCTCGGGCTGAACGGTGTCGGAATACTCGCCCTAGCGGGCGTCACCTACATATCATCGTCTGGCGTCATCGCGCGGTTGCTCAACGATCTCGGATGGCTGGGCAACCGAGAAAGTCCAGCCGTGCTGTCCGTCCTCGTTCTGGAGGACTTCGCGATGGCCGCTTACCTGCCGCTGCTGGCCGTCCTCGCGGCCGGTGGATCCCTTCTCAATGCACTGCTCGGTGTCGCGATCGCCATGACCGCGCTGACCGCCGCGTTCGTGACGTCGTACCGCTGGGGCCACCACCTGGGCCGACTGGTCGCACATCCAGACGACGAGCAGCTGATGCTGCGCGTCCTCGGCCTGACCCTGACCGTGGCCGCGCTGGCCGAATTCATTCATGCGTCGGCGGCGGTCGGCGCATTCTTGGTCGGCCTGACGCTCACCGGGGAAACGGCCGACCGTGCACGCCAGGTGCTTACCCCGCTGCGCGACTTGTTTGCGGCGGTATTTTTCGTCGCAATCGGGCTTTCGGTCACTCCCGGCTCGTTGGTCCCGATGTTGCCCGCTGCGTTGGTCCTGGCTCTAGTCACAGCGGCCACCAAGATATGGACGGGACAGTTCGCGGCTCGGCGCGACGGCGTGGCAAGACGCGGTCAGTGGCGCGCTGGCACGGCGCTCATCGCGCGCGGCGAATTCTCGCTCGTCATAATCGGCTTGGTCGGCGCGTCGAGCGCCGCGGTCGGTGCGGTCGCCACGCCATACGTCTTCATCCTCGCGGTCCTCGGTCCAGTGCTGGCGCGGTTCGCCGAAAGGAGATCACGGCCGCTGACTGCCTGAACGCCGGAGCGCGGCCCTCGATGGCATCGACAACCCATTGCGACGCAGCCTGTTTCAGTTCCGACTTGCTCATCTTCGAGCCGTCGACCACGCTGATCCGCCACCGGTCCGCGGGCATGCCCGTCACCCGTGACCACTGCATCTCCGGCCAACCGGCGGTGCTCAGCACGTGCGGCATGTGCCGAGGGTCCGCCGCGTGCTTGCGCATCCAGTCGGCGAAGTAGCAGCACGAATCCATCATTGCGGCGCCTGCAACCGATTCAGCGCCGCCGGCACGGGTGCTCCCCGTAGTGTCGCGGTGTGCAGACGGTGTTCGATTCCCACGTCGACCCTCATCTTGTCGACCGGTCGCTCGCGGGAGGTGCCTTCGGTTCGATGTGGCTGGACATGCCGAGGCCGTCCTATGGAAATCTGTCCGGGTCGCTGACCGCCGACCTCCTCGTGGTCGACGCCGGCTACACCGGCCTGTGGACGGCTTTGCATGCCGCACAACGAAATCCGGACCACAAGGTGGTGGTCGTCGATGCCGACCGCGTCGGATGGGCGGCATCGGGGCGTAACGGCGGCTTCGTCGACGCGAGCCTGACCCATGGCGTCGCGAACGGAAAGCGCGCTGGCCCAACGAGATCGACACGCTCGAGGCAATGGGGCTGGAAAATCTCGACGGTATGCAGGCGGATATCCAGGCCTTGGGCCTCGACTGCGACTGGCAGCGCACCGGCATGCTCTCGGTAGCGACGGAACCCCACCAGGTGGCGTGGCTGCGGGAAGCCGCCGACGACGGGGAAGGGCAGTTCGTCGGGCAGGAAAAGGTCCGCGCCGAAGTCGACTCGCCGACGTACCTGGCGGGCCTGTTCAGCCCGGACACCACCGCCATCGTGCACCCCGCGAAACTCGCGTTCGAACTCGCAAGGGCCTGCGCGGACGCGGGTGTGCGCATCTTCGAGCACACGAACATCACCGGTATGGACGGCTCTGGCGGGCCGATCACGTTCCGGGCGGACACCGCTACGATCACCGCCGATAAGGCTGTGCTCGCCACCAACGTCTTCCCGAGCCTGATCGTGCGCAATCGGCTACGGACGGTGCCGGTCTATGACTACGTGCTGGCCACCGAGCCACTCACCGACGAGCAGCTCGGCCGGATCGGATGGGCGAACCGGCAGGGAATCGGGGACTGCGGCAACCAGTTTCACTATTACCGGCTATCCGCCGACAACCGCATCTTGTGGGGCGGCTACGACGCTGTCTATCACTTCGGCCGCAAGGTCAAACCGGCCTACGAAGACCGGCCTGCCAGCTACCGGCTGCTCGCCGCGCACTTCTTTCTGACCTTTCCCCAACTCGAGGACGTCCGGTTCAGTCATCGCTGGGCCGGCGCCATCGACACCAGCACCCGGTTCTGTGCGCACTGGGGACTCGCTCGCGACGGTCGGGTCGCCTACGTCAACGGCTTCACCGGCCTCGGCGTAGGCGCGGCACGGTTCGCCGCCGATGTCTGCCTCGATCTGCTCCACGGGCGACCGAGCGAGCGCACCGAATTGGAAATGGTGCGCAAGCGGCCGCTGCCGTTCCCACCCGAGCCGCTCGCCAGCGTCGGAATCCAGGCCACCCGATGGTCGCTCGACCGCGCCGACCACTCGGCGGGGCGGCGCAATCTGTTGCTGCGAACGCTCGATGCGCTCGGGCTGGGCTTCGATTCGTGAGTGTCCAGGTAGCGTTTGCACGACGTTCGGATTGGCGCGATCCGAACCGCACACATCGATAACCATGATCAGTAAGCTCAGCCGCGTTGGGTTTGGGGAACAGACGTCCCCGTCGATCCTCGACAGGATGTTTCCTCGAGAAAGGACGTGAAGGACGTGACTGACAGGCTCGCCATCGGCGAGAAGCTCGAACGAGGGCAAACGCTGACGTCGAAGAACGGGGCGTACACGCTCACCCTGCAAGACGACGGGAACCTGGTGCTGGCCGCGCAGGGTCAGGCCGTCTGGGCGACGGGCACCGACGGCCAGGACGCCGAGCGCCTCGAGGTGCAAGGACGGCAACGTTGTCCTCTACACGTCGGACAAGCCGATCTGGCATACGGATACCAAGGGCGCCAGAGACATTCGGCTGATCCTGCAGGACGACCGCAACGTAGTCGTCTACGGATTCGACGGCGTCGCCTGGGCGTCGGGTACGAACACCGACGAGGCGCCGCCACCGCCGATCATCGGGGACGCCGCGGCGCCCGAGGCCGCGCCCGAGGTGGCACCGGCCGCGGCGGAGGAACCGCTGCCGCCCGCCGAGGCTCCGGCACCACCGCCACCACCACCACCGCCACCACCGCCACCACCGCCGCCGGCTCCTCGCACGTACACGGTGGTCTCCGGCGACACCCTGTGGGCGATCGCCGAGCGCTTCTACGGCGACGGCAACAAATATCACCAGATCGCTGGCGCCAGCGGCATCAGCAACCCTGACCTGATTCATCCGGGCCAGGTGCTGACCATCCCTTAGCCGAAGTGACGCAGGCGGCCCGGGTCGAATGACCCGGGCCGCCTTGCTGTGTGGACCCTCGCCGGTAGGGTGGAGGGCCACTGACCCCAACGAATCGGAGATCACAGTGCGCCGACAGTGGTTGCGCTCGTTGGCCGCAGCGGCGGCCGCCCCCATCTTTGCGCTGACCATTCCCTCTGCGCCCGCACATGCCGAACCCGGCGTGCTGGTCTACCCGGGGATGGAGATCCGCCAGGGCTCGAGCGTGTGCACGCTCGGGTTCGTCGACCTGGCAGCGCGCACGGCGTTCACCGCGGGTCACTGCCGCGGCAACGGACCGGTGGTGGACCGGGACAACAATCCGATCGGCGCGCTGACGGTGTTCCGCGACAACACCCCCGACGGCGCGACCGTGGCCACCGATCACATGATCTCCGATTGGGAGGCCATCGGCATCGCGCCGGACGCCGCCGTCAACGACATCCTGCCCGGGGGGCGCATTCTCTTCTTCGATCCCGGCATCGTGCCCGCGCCGGGTCTTCCGATCTGCCACTTCGGCGTGATCACCGGGGAGAGTTGCGGAACCATCGAGGCGGTCAACAACGGGTGGTTCACGATGACCAACGGCGTCGTCAGCCAGAAGGGCGATTCCGGCGGCCCGGTGTATGTCGTGACCCCCGACGGGCGCGCCGCGATCGTGGGCATGTTCAACAGCACGTGGGGCAACTTTCCGGCGGCGGTGTCCTGGCAGACCGTCAGCCAGCAGGCCCGCGAAGACGTCCTGCAGTCTGCATCCGGCACCCGCTGAGCACAGTAATAAAGGCTTGACTTATATAAGTCCTGGCTTTTAATCTCGGCTGGTGCACGCGTTCGACGTCCTCGGTGACCCGGTTCGGCGGCGCATCCTCGAACTGCTCGTCGACGGTGAGCAGACCGCGGGCGCGGTCGGCGCGGCCATCCAGGCCGAGTTCGAGATCAGCCAGCCCGCGGTCTCGCAGCACTTGAAGGTCTTGCGGGACAACGGTTTCACCTCCGTCCGCCCGGACGGGCAGCGGCGGCTGTACGCCGTCAACGGCGAGGCGCTGCGGGATGTCGACGAGTGGCTGGCCGGCTTCCGCCGCTTCTGGGCGCCGAAACTCGACGCACTCGCCACCGAGATCGCCCGCGGAAAACGACAATGACGAAGGAGCGCACCATGATCGACGTCGATCAGCAGATCAGCGCCGTACGGCGCACGGTCGGCGACCGGACACTGGAGGCAGGGGAGGCCCGCGTCGTCACCATCAGCCAGTCGTACGACACCGACGCCGCCGACCTGTGGGACGCCTGCACGAACATCGAACGCATTCCGCGGTGGTTCCTGCCGATCACCGGCGACCTCCGCGTCGGCGGCCGATATCAACTCGACGGCAACGCCAACGGCACCGTTCTCACGTGCGATCCGCCCCGTGAATTCACCGCAACGTGGGAGTTCGGCGGCGGTGTCAGCTGGATCGAGGTGCGGATCTTCGACGAAGGGGCGCAACGTTCGCGCTTCGAACTCCAACACGTCGCGCACGTAGACGATCACTGGGAGCAGTTCGGTCCCGGCGCCGTGGGGATGGGTTACGACGGCGCGCTCGTGGGCCTCTCAGTTCATCTGTCCACCGGCGCGACCGTCGAACCGTCGGCGGGCCAGGAATGGATGGCCTCAGCGGACGGCCGCCGATTCACCCGAGAGTCCGGCGAGGCGTGGTATGCGGCGAACGTGGCGGGCGGCGCCGATCCCGAGTGGGCACGCGACGCCGCGGATCGGTGCATCGCCGCCTACCTGGGAGAGAACTAGAACACGTTCTAGCCAGCGGCGCACACCGGAGATATCCTCATGTGCGATGCATGACCAGACACCTGTCCAGATCGCGTGGGTGACGACCGATCTTGACGCCACCGAAAGGGCGCTGACCACGCTGTTGGGCGCTCGCAAGTGGATCCGCGTGCCAGAGGTGCACTTCGGCCCGGACACCTGCGTCTATCGCGGACAACCAGCCGATTTCACCGCGCACATCTCGTTCAGCTACGCCGGCGACACCCAGCTCGAGTTGATCTCGCCGGTCACCGGCGACAGCGTCTACAGCGAGTTCCTGGATCGGGCTGGCCCTGGACTGCACCACATCTGCCGGAGGTCGACGATGTCGATGCCGCAATCGGATCCGCTGAGGTGGTGCAGCGCGGCACCATGCCCGGCGGAATGGAGTTCGCCTATGTCAGCGACCAGGCGGCCGGCGTGCCCTACATAGAGATCGCGCGCATCCCGCCCGAGATACGGGCGTTCTTCGATCACGTGAAGCAGGAGCAACGGTGAGTACTGAGATACCGGAGACTGTGGACGCCGCAGACATCTCCAGTTGGTCCGACGACGTCGACGTCGTGGTGATCGGCTTCGGCATCTCCGGCGGAGCGGCCGCGATCAGCGCGGCGGCTGCGGGCGCCCGGGTGCTGGTGCTCGAGAAGGCCGCCGCGGCAGGCGGCACGACCGCAATGGCGGGCGGGCACTTCTATCTCGGTGGCGGGACTGCGGTGCAACGGGCCACCGGGCACGAGGACACCGCCGAGGAGATGTACAAGTACCTCGTGGCGGTGTCGCCGGAGCCGGATCACGAAAAGATCCGGGCGTACTGCGAAGGCAGTGTCGAGCACTTCAACTGGTTGGAGGAGTTGGGCTTTCAGTTCGAACGCAGCTTCTATCCCGGTAAGGTCGTCGTCCCGCCCGGCACCGAAGGGTTGTCGTACACCGGAAACGAGAAGGTGTACCCCTTCACCGAGAAGGCCAAGCCGGCGCCTCGCGGCCACTCGGTGCCGGTGCCCGGTGAACTCGGCGGCGCAGCCATGGTCATCGATCTGATGCTCAAGCGCGCCGCCGAACTCGGGGTGCAGATCCGTTACGAGACAGGCGTGACGAACCTCGTCGTCGACGAGGACAGTCACCCAGGCCGCGTGGTCGGCGTCGCATGGAAGCACTTCACCGAAACCGGCGCGGTCAAGGCAAAGGCGGTCATCATCGCCGCGGGCGGGTTCGCCATGAACCCCGAGATGGTCGCCGAGCACACGCCGGCCCTCGGACACAAGCGCCGCACCAAGCACCACGGCGTCGTCGAGCCCTACATCCTCGGTAACCCCAACGACGACGGCCTCGGTATCCGGATGGGGGTCTCCGCCGGCGGAGTCGCAACGAACCTGGATCAGCTCTTCATCACCGCGGCGGCGTACCCGCCGGAGATCCTGCTGACGGGCATCATCGTCAACAAGGACGGCAAGCGATTCGTGACGGAGGACTCCTACCACTCGCGCACGTCGGCGTTCGTGCTCGAGCAGCCCGAGCAGGTCGCGTACCTCATCGTCGACGAGGAACACATGCAGATGCCCGAGATGCCGCTGATCAAGTTCATCGACGGCTGGGAGACCGTCGAGGAGATGGAGGCGGCGCTGGACATCCCGCAGGGCCACCTCATCTCGACCCTCGACCGGTACAACGAACATGCGGCCAACGGGGAGGATCCCGACTTCGGAAAACAGCCGGATTATGTTGCGCCCCAGACAAAGGGACCGTGGGCGGCATTCGATCTGTCGCTGGGTCGCGCGATGTACTCGGGCTTCACGATGGGCGGGCTGGCGGTGACGATAGACGGGCAGGTTCTGCGGGACGACGGCAGCGTGGTCGGCGGCCTGTACGCCGCGGGCGCCTGCGCCTCGAACATCGCGCAGGACGGCAAGGGCTACTCCAGCGGCACCCAGCTGGGCGAGGGTTCCTTCTTCGGCCGCCGCGCCGGGAACCACGCGGCACGCTGCTAGACCGGCGCAAGCCGCCAGCCGCCGTCGCCGAGCAGTTCCAGCCTGCGGTCGTGATGCTGATCGAGCGTGGGACGATGGCTGACGCTGACCACGATGCAGTCGGGCAGCTGGCTACGCAGCGCGCGATAAAGCGCGAACTCCTGACCCTCGTCGAGCGCCGACGTCGCCTCGTCGAGGAACACCACCTTCGGTTCGGCGAGCAGGACGCGCGCGAACGCGATGCGTTGTTGCTCACCCGGGGAAAGGATCTTCGACCAGTCGGCCACCTCGTCGAGGCGGCTGCCCAGATGCCCGAGCGACACCGTGTCGAGCGCCGCGCGGACCTCCTCGTCGGAATATCTGCCCCCGGCGGACGGATAGCAAATCACCCCACGCAGGTCCCCGAGCGGAACGTAGGGCAGCTGGGAGAGGAAGATCGTGTCGTCCTCCGGGCGCCGCACAGTGCCCGACGTGAACGGCCACAGCTGCGCCAGGCTGCGGAGCAGGGTGGTCTTGCCGCTGCCCGAACCCCCGGTGATCACCAAGGACTCGCCCGGATCGAGCCGGACGTCGAGCGGGTCGATCAGCTGCGCGCCCGTGGGCGTCCGCACCTCGACGTTGGTCAGGTCGAGCGATCCGTCGGCGCTCGGCAGCGCCGTCAAGGTCGGTAGCTCCCTTGCGGTTTCGTTGGAGAGCACAAGGCCGTGCAGTCGGATGATGGCCGCACGGTAGCTGGCGAAAGCGTCGTAAACCGAGCGGAAGAACGACAACGAGCCCTGTAGCTGATTGAACGCGCTCGACGACTGGGTGACATCGCCGAACGCGATCTCGCCGGCGAACAGCCGTGGTGCCTGGACTATGGTCGGTAGCGGGTCGACGATCTCGTTCATCGACCTGTTCCAGCCGAGGAAGGCGATACCGCGTCGGACGAATGCCCGGTAGTTGGCGATGATCGCCGAGAAGCGGGTCATCAATTCGCCGCGTTCGGCTCGATCGCCTCGGTAAAAGCCGATGGCCTCGCCTGCCTCGCGCACACGGACAAGTGCATATCGAAAGGCCGCATTGGTGAGTTCGTTGCGGAATGACAGCCGGATCAGCGGACGACCGATCCAGAACGCGACGACGGTGGTGAAGAAGACGTACAGCAGCGCGATCCAGAACAACGCCTTGGGTACGGTGAGGCCGAACAGCGTCAGCGGTCCAGACAACCCCCAGAGGATCGGGGTGAACTCGACAACTGACACAATCGCGAAAATCGTTCCGAACAGCAGGGTCTGAGCGGTGCCCACGGTCGGCGTGTTCGTCTCCGGGCCGGTGCCGGTGGTGAAGATGTCGATGTCCTGCTGGATACGTTGGTCGGCGTTGTCGATCGGACGGTCGATGAACCGTCCGCGATAGTGGGCGTCGCCGTCCAACCAGTCGCCGGTCAGCCGGTGCGTGAGCCACACGCGCCATCGAATGATGAAGCGCTGCATCAAATAGGTGTCGAGCAGGGTGCGGGTCACCCTGGCCACGACCAATGCGGCAAGGATCAAGATTGCTTTCCAGAAGCCCTGTATAGCAATAGTTTTCGCGTCTCCCTGACCTTCGAAGGCTGCCTGCATCGCGGAGAACTGGTCGTTCGACTGGTAGGTGAACAGGACGACGATGCGGACGTCGATCATCACCAACAGCAGCAGCAGACCCAGCAGTACCCACACCGGGACACTGTCGCGTCCGGTGAAGTAGTCACCCGTGACTCGCCAGAACTGTCTGCCCCAGATCGTGAAGCGGGCGAGCAGGGCGCAGACGACCACGACGCCAATCGCGGCGAGCACCCATGCCTTCGCCACCCACAACGCCGACGCGACAAGCTCGTCGCCCCAAACCAGGGACGGCGTATAGGTTTCCATGCGGGGAAACTACCCCGCCATGGTCACACCGGCGCGGGTTCTGCTTGCTCGCCCGAGACCCGGCCGAACCGCCAATCGCCCCCGCCGAGCAGTTCGAGCTCGTGCGTGTGGTGCTGCTCGACGGTCTTGCGGTGGCTGACGCTGACCAGGATGGTGTCCGGCAATTCCGTGCGCACCAGGTCGTAGAGCATATACTCCAAGCCCTCGTCGAGTGCCGACGTCGCCTCGTCGAGGAAGGCGGCCTTCGGCTTGGTCAGCAGGATTCGAGCGAATGCGATCCGCTGCTGTTCACCGGGAGAAAGCACTTTCGCCCAGTCCTGCACCTCATCGAGACGGTGGACCAGGTGCAGCAGCGCCACCTTTTCCAGCATGCGGCTCAACGTCCGATCGTCGATCGTGCCTTCCTCGTTCGGATAGCTGACGACCGCGCGCAGGTCGCCGAGCGGCACATATGGCAGCTGGGACAGGAACATCGTCTCGTTCGGTCCGCACGGCCGCGTGAGTGTGCCCGAGGTGAACGGCCACAATTCGGCGAGGCTGCGCAACAGCGTCGTCTTGCCGACGCCCGACTTGCCGGTGACAACCATGGTGTCGCCGATTTCGAGGCGCAGATCCAGCGGGTTGATGAGCTGCTGGGCGTCGGGTGTGCGGACCTCGACGTCGGTCAGCTGCACGGTGCCGTCGACACAGGGCGTCGTCGTGATCTCCGGGAGCTCACGACCTTCCTCATTGGCGGTGACCAGTCCGTGCAGCCGGATGATGGCGGCCCGGTAGCCCGCGAAGGTGTCGTACACCTGGCGGAAGAACGAGAGGCCGTCCATGATCGCGCCGAACGCTGACGCGGACTGTGTCATTGCGCCCAACGGGATCTCGCCGTTATAGAAACGCGGGAACTGCAGCAGGTAGGGCAGCGGGACTATGAGCTGGCTCATCGACCAGTTCCAGCCGTTGAAGCCGAGCGATCGCAGCACATAGCGCTTGTAGTTGCTGACCACCGGCGCGAACAGCTTGCGCAGCCCGGTCCGCTCGGCCGCCTCTCCCCGGTAGAACGCGACGGCCTCTGACGCATCGCGCAGTCGCACAAGAGCGTACCGGAACGCCGCGTTGAACTTCTCGTTGCGGAATGACAGCCAGATGATCGGCCTGCCGATCCAGAACGCGATGACCGATGCGAAGAGCACGAAGACGATGCCGATCCAGAACATCGCCCTCGGCAACTCGTAATCCATCATCGGGATCATCATGGGTCCGGACAGGTTCCACAGGATCGCGGTGAACGAGATCATCGAGGCGACCGCGTCGATTGCGCCGAACAGCAGCGTGTTCTGAGAGTAGTAGTAGGGCACATTGGGCAGCGGACCGTTGCCCGCGGTGAAGATGTCGATGTCGGACTGAATGCGCTGGTCCGGGTTGTCGATCTTGTCGTCGATGAACCGGGCCCGGTAGTAGGCCTTGCCGTCGAGCCAGTCACCGGTGAGTCGATCGGTCAACCAGGCGCGCCAAGCCAGACAGAAGCGTTGCACCAGGAACATGTCGAGCAAGAGCCGGGCGATGAAGATGGCGGCGAGGATCGAGAAGACCGAGATGGACATGTAGAAGCCGTCCGACCCGGAGCGCTTGATCGTCTCGTCACCGGCCGCCGCCGCTTCCCGGCCCGCCTCGATGACCTGGAAGCTGGTCAACATGTCGTTGCTCTGGAAGCTGAGAAGCACGGAGAGCCGCACACCGATGAGGACCAGGAGCAGAATCACCGCCAGCCACAACCAGACCCTCACACTGTCCGCGCCGGTGAAGTAGTCGCCGGTGATGCGCCAGAACTGCCTGCCCCAGACCGTGTATCTGACAAGCAGTACACAGATGATCAACGTGGCGATCGCCGCGATCGTCCAGGCCTGGGCCAGCCACGACAATGACGCCCACAGCTCGTTGCCCCAGTCCCGCGTCGGGGTGAACCCGGCCGATTCCGATTCCATTCCGGCAAAATACCCTGACAAGCTGCGCGCAGCGCCGTGGACGTCTCAACTGCCTGTGGTCAGCGTGTCCAGCCGCCACTCGCCATCGCCGACGAGCGCGAGTTGGCGGGCGTGGAACTGCTCAACGGTGGCGCGATGACTCACACTGACCAGAATCATGCCCGGCAGCTCCGCGCGGAGGAGTTCGTAGAGCGTGAGCTCGAGACCTTCGTCGAGCGCTGAGGTCGACTCGTCGAGAAACGCGGCCTTGGGCTTGGTGAGCAGGATGCGGGCGAACGCGATGCGCTGCTGCTCTCCGACCGACAGCACCTTCGCCCAATCTCCGACATCGTTCAGCCGGATCGCCAGTTGCGGAAGAGCAACCTTGATCAGGGCCCGCTGTATCTCCCTGTCACCGATCGCGCCCTCCTCGTTCGGGTAGGACGCGACGGCGCGAAGGTCGCCGAGGGGTAGATAGGGCAGCTGCGGCACGAACATCGCGGCCTGCCTGCCCGACGGCAGCGCAACGCGTCCCGACACGAAGGGCCACAGCCCGGCGAGACTCTGCATCAGCACGGTCTTGCCGATTCCGGACGATCCGCTGACCAGCAGCGTGTCGCCCGGTTCGAGGCGCAAGTCAAGCGTCCGAACGAGATTCGCACCGTCGGGGGTTCGGACCTCGACGCCGGCCACCGTCAACGAGCCGTCGGCGGTGTCCGCCGTCGTCACCTGGCCGAACGTCCGGGCACGCGCGTTCTCCTCGACAAGACCGTCGAGCCGGATCGCCGCCGCGCGGTAGCTCGCGAACTCGTCGTAGGCCTCCCGAAAGAACGACAAGGCGTTGTGGATGGTGACGAAGGCGGTCGCCGACTGGATGACGTCACCGAAGGAGATCCTGCCCGCGAACAGGCGCGGCGCCTGAACCACGTACGGCAGCGGGTTGATCGCCTGGCTCACGGTCAGATTCCAGCCGGTGAGCCTCAGCATTCTCATCAGCCAGTTGCCGTAATTCGTCATCACCTCCGACAGGCGGCCGCCCAGCAACCGGCCTTCGACGTGCTCGCCGCGGTACAACCCGATGGCGGCGCCTGCGTCGCGCACCCGCACCAGGGCGTAGCGGAAGCCTGCGTTGCGGAGCTCGTTGAGGAAGCTCAGTTCGATCAGCGGTCTGCCGATGACGAACGCGATGACGGTGGCCGCCAGCACGTAGGCGATGACAATCCAGAACAGTGCGCGCGGAAGGGTGAGCCCGCCGAGCGTCAAGGCACCCGACAGTCGCCAGAGGATCGCGCCGAAGGCCATCACCGACAGCACTGCCCCGACGGCACCGAACAACAGTGTGTTACCCGAGCCGTACGCCGGGTTGTTCGGCTGTCCGCCGACTCCCGTGGTGAAGATGTCGATGTCCTGCTGGATCCGCTGGTCGGGGTTGTCGCCCGCCCGACGGAGGAATTGCCTGCGGTAGTAGGCGAAGTCGCCGAGCCAGTCATCGATCAGTCTACGACTCAACCATATTCGCCATCGCATGATGAACCGCTGCATCAGGTACATGTCGGCCAGGCTGAGTACGACGTGAATGACGGCGAGGATCAGGAAGATCCCGATGGTCACCCAGAAGCCGTGCACACCGGAGTCGGTGACATCGCCTCGGCCGGTGGCGATTCCCTGCAGAGCGACCTGCAACGACGTGAAGACGTCGTTGGTGTAGTAACTCAGCAGGACCGAGAGGCGAACAGCGATGATCGTCGATACCAGCAGCAGCGCGAGCATGCCCCACACCACAAGGCTCTGACCGCCGACGAAGTACGGACCGGTGATCCGCCAGAACTGGCGGCCCCACTCGGTCGTTCGTCGGATCAGCGAAAGGGTCACGATCAGGCACGGCGCGGTGATCGCGAATGCCACCAGCACCCACACGCTCGAGGTGAGAAGTTCGCGTCCCCAGTCGATCGAGGATGTGAACGTACCGGTGTCCACCGCGACACCTCCCTCCGCCGGAGCCGGCCTGCGGCGAAGCTACCGCAGGCCGGCCGCCGCAGGTGTCGACACGCTTGCGCCGAAGGTGCCCAGCAGATGGGCGACCAGGGCGGCGGTGTCGATTAAGGACGACACGAACGAGGTAGCCGTCGGGCCGCACGACGTACACGCCAGACCCGCCTGCGCCATACATCCGAGCGAAATCCCCTGCGCCGTCGCGGATGACCGGTAACACGCATGCGCTCACGTCGGCGCTCGGTGCGGCAACGAGGTAGGCCTCGATGTGCTCGCGTCTGCGATGAGCACGTCGGTGGGTCCATGGCTGAGATTATGCTGCGGCCATGACCACCGATGCTCCCTCGAGCAACAAGATAGGCGCCGGACATCTGATCGCCCGCCGGCTGCGCGCCAGTGGTATCGACACGGTATTCACCCTCTCCGGTGGGCATCTGTTCTCGATCTACGACGGCTGCCGCGCCGAGGGTGTCCGGCTGATCGACACCAGACACGAGCAGACCGCGGCCTTCGCCGCCGAAGGCTGGTCCAAGGTGACCCGGGTGCCCGGGGTGGCAGCGCTGACCGCCGGGCCCGGCGTGACCAACGGCATGAGCGCGATGGGTGCCGCCCAGCAGAACCAGTCCCCACTGCTCGTGCTCGGCGGCCGGGCGCCGGCGCTGCGCTGGGGCCAGGGTTCTCTGCAGGAGATCGATCACGTGCCCTTCGTCGCTCCGTTGACCCGCTTCGCGGCGACCGCACAGTCGGCCGACGCGGTCGGGGGACTCATCGACGATGCGTTGCGCGCCGCCGCAGGGTCAGGAGGGCAGCCGACGGGCGTGGCGTTCGTCGACTTCCCGATGGATCACGTCTTCGGCGAGACAGGCGATCGCGACGACCCCGGCGCGCTCACAGTGCCTGAGGAATTGGCGCCCGCCGACGGCGACGCACTCACGGTGGCAGCCGGTCTGCTCGCCGGGGCGAAGCGGCCGGTGATCATGGCGGGCACCAACGTGTGGTGGGGACACGCCGAGGCGGCACTGCTCGGGCTGGCAGAAACGCTGCGCATTCCGGCGCTGATGAACGGCATGGCCCGAGGGACCGTACCCGCCGATCACGAGCTCGCCTTCTCCCGCGCCCGGTCGAAAGCGTTGAAAGAGGCCGATGTCGCCTTGGTCATCGGCGTGCCGATGGACTTCCGCCTCGGCTTCGGCGGCGTGTTCGGCGAGCAGACCGAGCTGATCGTCGCCGACCGCGTCGTCCCGGAGCGGCCGCATCCGCGACCGGTCGCCGCCGAGCTGTACGGCGATCTGACGGCTTCCCTCTCGGCCCTCGCCGTCGGCAGGCCTGCCGACCACGAAAGCTGGATCGCCTATCTGCGTGCCGTCGAGTCCGCCGGCAGGGCCGCCGAGCACGGCGAGCTCACCGATGAGCGCAGCCCGCTGCACCCGATGCGGGTCTATGCGGAGCTGGAGCCGCTGCTGGACCGCGACGCCATCGTGGTGATCGATGCAGGCGACTTCGGTTCGTACGCCGGGCGGGTGATCGACAGCTACGTGCCGGGCGCATGGCTGGACAGCGGACCCTTCGGCTGCCTCGGCTCGGGTCCGGGTTACGCGCTGGCCGCCAAGCTCGCCCGGCCCGACCGGCAGGTGGTCCTGCTGCAGGGCGACGGCGCATTCGGTTTCAGCGGCATGGAGTGGGACACGTTGGTGCGCCACGGTGTTCACGTCGTCTCGGTCATCGGCAACAACGGCATCTGGGCGTTGGAGAAGCACCCGATGGAGATGCTGTACGGGTATTCCGTCGTTGCCGAACTGCGGCCGGGGACGCGCTACGACGAAGTGGTCAAGGCGCTCGGCGGACACGGCGAACTGGTGTCGGCGCCCGCGGAACTCCGCCCTGCACTCGAACGGGCCTTCGCAGCGGGAGTGCCCGCGGTGGTGAACACGTTGACCGATCCGCAGATTGCGTACCCCCGCCGCTCGAACCTCGCCTGAGCGTCGGTTCGGTGTGAAAATCCGGCTGCATCGGTCCGCCGACGACTTCCGCGACATCGCCGAACCGCTCTACCGGCGCGACCCGGTGGGCAACACGATCGAGCTGACCCTGCTGCGGTCCAACAGGTTGGGTGACGACGCGCTTCTCGTCACGATCGCCGACCACGGCACGCCCGTGGGTGCTGCGCTTCAGACACCGCCGTATCCGTTGGCGTGCAACGGTATACCGAACGCAGCCAACGGCGCACTGGCGATCGAGGTGGCACGCATCCGCCCCGAACTCAACGGCGCTCGAGGCTCGCGCGACGCGACGATGCCATTCGCCGAGGCGTGGCATGCGGTCACCGGGCAGCGCGGACGTGTCACGACCGAGGAGCGGCTGTACCGGCTGGGTGCTCTGCAACGGCCTTCGGGAGTTTCCGGCGGATACCGCGACGCCACCGATGCCGATCTCGAGGTGTTGATCGACTGGGTCGAGCGCTTCTTCGTCGAGACCTTCAGCCATCACCGCGATCGGGCCGCGGGTCGGCGGTTCGTCGAGAGCGCGAAGGCGGCCGGTGACCGCTTCGTGCTGTGGGACGACGGTGGCACGCCGGTGAGCATGGCGATGCTGCGCGCTCCCGCCGCAGGCGTGTCCCGTATCGGCCCCGTGTTCACGCCGCGCGGTTCGCGTGGGCGCGGCTACGGCTCGGCGGTGACCGCCGCCGCCTCGGAGCTGGCACGCCGCGACCGCGTCGGCGAGGTGGTGCTCTTCGCCGACCTGGCCAACCCGATCTCCAACGGCATCTATCAGGCCATCGGATTCGAAGCGGTGACCGATTCGGTGCGGGTCGAGTTCTCGACGGAACACTGACCGCACGCCGGCGGGGGAGTGGCCGCGTACCGTAGCTCTCGTGGCGAAGACGAAGACCCGCACCTCAGGTGGTGTCAGCAACCGATTCTGGAAGCTGCTCGGAGCAAGTACCGACAGGGATCAGGCGCGCTCTCTCGCGCAGGTCAGCGCGTCGGCGGAGTTCGACGAGAAGGCCGCCGACCTCGACGAAGACCAGCTGCGCAAGGCCACCCAACTGCTGCACCTCAAGAATCTCGCCGAGTCGAAGGACATCCCGCAGTTCCTGGCGATCGCTCGCGAAGCCTCGGAGCGCACCACCGGGTTGCGCCCGTTCGACGTCCAACTCCTCGGCGCGCTGCGGATGCTGGCCGGCGACGTCATCGAGATGGCCACCGGTGAGGGCAAGACGCTGTCCGGCGCGATCGCGGCCGCTGGGTACGCCCTGGCGGGGCGGCGTGTGCACGTCGTCACGATCAACGACTACCTGGCCAAGCGTGACGCCGAATGGATGGGCCCGCTGCTGAAGGCAATGGGATTCACCGTCGGCTGGGTCACCGCCGAATCGACCGCCGACGAGCGCCGCGCCGCCTACCAGTGCGACATCACCTACGCCTCGGTCAACGAGATCGGCTTCGACGTGCTGCGCGACCAGCTCGTCACCGACGTCGACGATCTCGTCTCGCCCAACCCGGACGTGGCGCTGATCGACGAGGCCGACTCCGTTCTGGTCGACGAGGCGCTGGTGCCGCTGGTGCTTGCAGGCACGTCGCACCGGGAAACCCCGAAACTCGAAATCATCCGGCTGGTCGGCGAATTGATCGCAGGCGTCGACTACGACACCGATCTCGACAGCCGCAACGTGCACCTGACCGAGACCGGCGCCCAGAAAATCGAGGCCAAGCTCGGCATAGCCGACCTGTACTCCGAGGAACACGTCGGCACGACGCTGACCGAGGTGAACGTCGCCCTGCACGCGCACGCGCTGCTGCACCGCGACGTGCACTACATCGTTCGCGACGACGCGGTTCACCTGATCAACGCCAGCCGCGGGCGCATCGCGCAGCTGCAGCGCTGGCCCGACGGGCTGCAGGCCGCCGTCGAAGCCAAGGAGGGCATCGAGCCGACCGAGACCGGCGAGGTGCTCGACACCATCACGGTGCAGGCGTTGATCAGCCGGTACCCGACGGTCTGCGGTATGACAGGCACCGCGCTGGCGGCCGGCGAGCAGCTGCGGCAGTTCTACAAGCTCGGGGTCTCGCCGATACCGCCGAATGCGCCCAACATCCGCGAGGACGAAACGGACCGCGTCTACATCACGGCCGCCGCCAAGATCGACGGCATCATCGAGCACATCGCCGAGGTGCACAAGACCAGACAGCCGATTCTCGTCGGCACCCGCGACGTCGCCGAATCCGAGGAGCTACACGAGCGGCTGGTGAAAAGCGGTGTGCCGGCCGTCGTGCTGAACGCCAAGAACGACGAAGAAGAGGCGCGGGTCATCGCCGAGGCGGGCAAGCTCGGCTCGGTGACGGTTTCGACGCAGATGGCTGGCCGTGGTACCGACATCCGGCTCGGCGGCTCCGATGAGGCAGACCACGACGAAGTCGCCGAACTGGGCGGCCTGCACGTCATCGGCACCGGCCGGCACAGCACCGACCGGCTCGACAACCAGCTGCGCGGTCGCGCCGGCCGCCAGGGCGACCCCGGTTCGTCGGTGTTCTTCTCCAGCTGGGAGGACGACGTCGTTAGGGCGCACCTCGAGGCGGAGAAGCTCAACAAACTGCCGACCGAGACCGACGAGGACGGCCTCATCGTCAACAAGAAGGCCGCCGGCTTCCTCGACCATGCGCAGCGCGTGGCCGAGGGCAGGCTGCTCGCCGTGCACGCCAACACGTGGCAGTTCAACGAACTCATCGCACAGCAACGCGCAATCCTGGTCGAGCGGCGAAACACCTTGTTACGCACCCCGACTGCCCGCGAGGAGCTGGAGAAGAAGTCGCCGGACCGCTACCGGGAACTTGCCGAGGACCTGACCGAGGAGCGGCTGGAGACGATCTGCCGGCAGATCATGCTCTACCACCTCGACCGTGGCTGGGCCGATCATCTGGCCTACCTCGCCGATATCCGCGAAAGCATCCACCTGCGCGCGCTGGGACATCAGAAGCCGATCGACGAGTTCCACCGGATGGCCGTCGACGCCTTCGCCTCGCTTGCCGCCGACGCCATCGAAGCCGCCCAGCAGACCTTCGAGACCGCGAACGTCCTCGGGGAGGAGCAGGGCCTCGACCTGTCGAAGCTGGCCCGCCCGACGTCGACGTGGACGTACATGGTGCACGACAATCCGCTGGCAGAAGACTCGATGTCGGCACTCAGCCTGCCGGGGATATTCCGCTAGGTTTAACGCCATGAACCGCGCAGCGGGGGATGTGCGCGATCGCGTGGTCACGGTGCCCAACGCGCTGTCGGTGCTGCGCCTTGTCCTGGTGCCCGTCTTCCTCTACCTGTTGTTGGTCGCCCACGCCAACGGCTGGGCCGTTGCCGTGCTGATGTTCAGCGGCTTCTCCGATTGGGCCGACGGCAAGATCGCGCGATTGGTCGACAACCAGTCGTCTCGGTTGGGTGAACTCCTCGATCCGGCGGTCGACCGGATCTACATGCTCACGGTGCCGCTCGCCTTCGGCGTCGCCGGGATCGTGCCCTGGTGGGTCGTCATCACGTTGATCGGTCGCGACGCACTCCTTGCGGCCACCCTTCCGCTGCTGCGCACCCGCGGGCTGACAGCGTTGCCCGTCACCTACATCGGCAAGGGCGCGACGTTCGCGCTCATGTCGGGCTTCCCACTGATCCTGCTCGGGCAGTGGGATGCCTTGTGGAGCCGCGTGATCCTGGCGTGGGGCTGGGCGTTCGTGATCTGGGGTCTGGCGCTTTACCTGTGGTCGGCCGTCCTGTACCTGATTCAGGTCGGGATGGTGATGCGCACGATGCCGAAGGCGCACTCCCGTGGATGACCCCGAAGCCGCACGGCCGGCGACAACGGATCGAGGTCGCGCACTGGGCGGCTACGACCCCGATGCCGGGCGCAGTCAGCACCAGGCGAACGCACCGACGCTGATCCCGGTGCCGTCGCTGCTGCGATCGCTGTTATCCGATCACCTCGACCCCGGCTACGCCGCGGCGGCCGCCGCGCGCGACGGTGGCAGATCACGCAGTCGGCTGGCCACCGCGAGCTGGCAGGTGCTCGCGGCCCTGGCCATCGCGACGGTGTTCGCGTTCGCCGTCGGGCAGGCCCAGGCCACCGCGCCCGGTGTGCGCGAATCCCAGCAGGTGCTCTCGGCCAGCGTGCTGTCCGCGGAGGAAAGGGCGAACGCCGCCACCGCCCGCCGCGATGCGCTGGCGCGAGAGCTCGACACCGAACGACGCAGCCGACTCGAAGGTGACGCGCTCGGCAGACAACTGCTCGGCGGCCTCGACGTCGCCAACTTCTCCGCCGCGGCCACCGCCGTGACCGGCCCCGGGCTGACGGTGACGGTCACCGACCCAGGAGTGACGAAGGACCTCAGCGATGTGTCGAAGGAACGCGTCGAGGGCAGCAGGCAGGTGATCCTCGATCGCGACCTGCAGCTGGTGGTGAATTCGCTGTGGGCCAGCGACGCCGAAGCGGTCTCGGTGGGGGGCGTGCGTATCGGACCCAACGTGACCATCCGACAGGCGGGCGGCGGCATCCTCGTAGACAACCAACCGATCGCCAGCCCCTACGAGATCCTGGCGATCGGTCCACCGCACGCCATGGCCGATGCATTCGACCGCAGCCCCGGTCTGCACCGGCTTCGGCTGTTGGAGGCCAGTTATGGCGTCGTGGTCACCGTCAGCGCCACCGACTCCGTGACCGTGCCCGCGGGCTCTGTGCGAGACGTCAACTTCGGCAAGGAAATCGGAGACAGATGATCGGAATCGCCGCTCTTGTCATCGGAATCGTGCTCGGCCTGGTCTTCCATCCCAGCGTGCCCGAATTAGTGGAGCCGTATCTGCCGATCGCGGTGGTCGCCGCACTGGATGCGGTGTTCGGCGGCCTCCGGGCTTATCTGGAGCGGATATTCGACTCGAAGGTCTTCGTGGTGTCGTTCGTGTTCAACGTCCTTGTGGCCGCCCTGATCGTCTACGTCGGTGATCAACTCGGCGTCGGTACCCAGCTGTCGACCGCGATCATCGTCGTCCTCGGTATCCGGATATTCGGCAACGCCGCGGCGCTGCGCCGCAGGCTCTTCGGCGCCTGACCCATGAGCGACACCCACGACACCACGGGAGCCCACGAGGCCGGCTCGGGGGGGCGCCACGAGCTGCCTCCCGACGAACCCGCGCAGCGGATCGGCGGCTTGGCGGGTGTTGGCGCGATGCTTCGGCGGGGACGGTCGCAGCTGGTGTTCGGGGCGCTCGGCGCACTGCTGTGCGTGCTGCTCGGCGTGGCCATCGTCACGCAGGTCCGGCAGAACGTTTCGGGCGACTCGCTGGAGACGGCGCGACCCGCCGATCTGCTGGTGCTGCTGGACTCCCTTCAGCAGCGGGAGGCCGCGTTGAACACCGAGGTCACCGACATGCAGCGAACGCTGGCGTCTCTTGAGGCGTCGGGAAGCAGCGACCAGGCGGCGATCGAGAACGCCCGGGCCCGGCTCGCCGCGCTCTCGATCCTGATCGGCACGGTGTCCGCGACAGGACCCGGCGTGACGCTGACCATCGCCGATGCCGCAGCGGGGGTGGCGCCGGAGACCATGCTCGACGTGATCAACGAGCTTCGCAACGCAGGCGCCGAGGCGATCGAGGTGCAGGGCGGCGCCGGCGATCCCAAGGTCTCGGTGCGGGTCGGCGTCGACACCTGGGTCGTCGGGGCGCCCGGTGCGCTAAAGATCGACGGCCAGACCCTCAATCCGCCGTATACCGTTGTCGCGATTGGCGATCCGCCGACGCTGGCCGCGGCGATGAACATCCCCGGCGGCGCGATGGACAGTGTTGAGCGCGTCGGCGGCACGATGGTGGTACAACAATCCGACCGGGTCGACATCACCGCCTTGCGGCAACCGAAAGCCCGCCAATACGCTCAGCCCGTGAAGTGAGCCCCAGATGCGAAGAGGAGCACCGTGAGCGAAATTCCGCCCGACCTGAACTACACCGCGGAGCATGAGTGGGTGCAGCGCGTCGGAGATGACACGGTGAAGGTCGGCATCACCGACTTCGCCCAGTCGTCGCTGGGCGACGTGGTGTTCGTCCAACTGCCCGACGTCGGCAGCGATGTCAC
Source organism: Mycobacterium sp. ITM-2016-00318 (assembly GCF_002968285.2). Lineage (NCBI taxonomy): Bacteria > Bacillati > Actinomycetota > Actinomycetes > Mycobacteriales > Mycobacteriaceae > Mycobacterium > Mycobacterium sp. ITM-2016-00318. The sequence goes on from NZ_CP134400.1 coordinate 2,913,204, forward strand.
GGCGGGGGAGTCGTTCGGCGAGGTGGAGTCGACGAAGTCGGTGTCCGACCTCTACTCCCCGGTCACCGCGAAAGTGGTTGCGGTCAACGGTGATCTGGAGGGCAACCCGCAGCTGGTCAACTCCGATCCCTACGGCGGGGGCTGGCTGGTCGAGCTGCAGGCAGACGCCGACGCGCTGGGCAGCGAGCTAGACGGGCTGCTGACCGCGGACGCCTACCAGGCTCTGGTGACCGAGTGAGATGTTGTTAGGGTGCCAGCGATCGGTTCCACCGTCTGACCCGGCGGTCTTCACGTTGATCCGGCGGGGGTGGACCCAACGGCGACCGCAGCGCGGTACGGTCGACGCAAGACGAAAGACGGCTGGAGAGGGGACCCACAGCGGGCCCGGCCAGATATCGCCACAGCAGCCAGTGAGGAGCAGCGGGTGACGGACAAGGATCAGAGCTCTGGGCCAGGCCAGACGTCTGACGATCTCACCGTTGAGACGACATCGGTGTTCCGCGCCGACTTCCTCAACGAGTTGGACGCGCCGCCGGCGGCAGGAGCCGAGGGGGCGGTCTCGGGCGTAGAGGGTCTGCCGGTCGGATCGGCACTTCTCGTCGTCAAGCGGGGGCCCAACGCGGGCTCGCGCTTTCTGCTGGATCAGCCCACCACATCGGCGGGGCGACATCCGGACAGCGACATCTTCCTCGACGACGTGACCGTGAGCCGTCGCCACGCAGAGTTCCGGCTGGAGAACGCGGAATTCCAGGTCGTCGACGTGGGCAGCCTCAACGGCACCTACGTCAACAGAGAACCGGTCGACTCGGCCGTGCTCGCCAACGGCGACGAAGTGCAGATCGGCAAGTTCCGCCTGGTCTTCCTGACTGGCCCCAAAACGGATGACAGCGGCCCGGGCACCTAAGTGACCGCCCCCGACACGCCCGCGCTAGCCGGGATGTCGATCGGAGCGGTGCTCGACTCGCTGCGACGAGACTTCCCGGACGTGACCATCTCCAAGATCCGTTTCCTGGAGGCCGAGGGACTGGTCACGCCGCAGCGGTCGGCGTCGGGATATCGGCGGTTCACCGCCTACGACTGTGCTCGGCTGCGATTCATCCTGACCGCGCAGCGCGACCAGTATCTGCCCCTGAAAGTGATCAAGGCGCAACTCGACGCCCAGCCCGATGGCGAGCTACCGCAGACCGGATCCGCTTACGGCGTACCGCGTTTGGTGCCGGTGTCGGGCGAGCCGGCCCAGAGCGACGCCGCCGTCGCGCCCACCCAGGCGCGGCTGAGCCGCGAGGACCTGCTGTCGCGTTCGGGCGTCGACGACATGCTTCTCACCTCATTGATCAAGGAGGGCGTGATCACGACGGGGCCCGCCGGATTCTTCGACGAGCACTCCGTGGTGATCGCCCAGTGCGCGCGTGCGCTCGCCGACTACGGGGTGGAGCCGCGCCATCTGCGCGCGTTCCGTTCGGCGGCCGACCGGCAGTCCGACCTGATCGCTCAGATCGCCGGGCCGGTGGTCAAGGCGGGTAAGGCCGGTGCGCGCGACCGTGCCGACGACCTGGCTCGCGAGGTGGCCGCGCTCGCGATCACGTTGCACACGTCGCTGATCAAGTCGGCCGTCCGCGACGTTCTCGACAGGTGAGGATTAGACTCGTCGTAAGTGGCTTCAGCGTGCGGAGGGCAGGCACAGATGGGTGAGGTTCGGGTGGTCGGCATTCGCGTGGAGCAGCCGCAGAACCAGCCAGTTCTGCTGCTGCGCGAGTCCAACGGTGACCGGTATCTGCCGATCTGGATCGGCCAGTCGGAGGCTGCGGCGATCGCGCTCGAGCAGCAGGGCGTCGAGCCCGCTCGTCCGCTGACCCACGACCTGATCCGAGATCTCATTGCCGCGCTTGGCCATTCGCTCAAAGAAGTGCGCATCGTCGACCTCCAGGAAGGCACCTTCTACGCCGATCTCATCTTCGATCGCGACATCAAGGTGTCGGCGCGGCCGTCGGACTCGGTGGCCATCGCGCTGCGGGTCGGGGTGCCGATCTACGTCGAAGAGGCCGTGCTCGCCGAGGCCGGGCTGCTGATACCCGACGAGAACGACGACGAGGCCACCGGCGCCGTTCGCGAGGACGAGGTCGAGAAGTTCAAGGAGTTCCTGGACAGCGTGTCGCCCGACGACTTCAAGGCCACCTGAACCCCGTCCTCTCAGGCTCCTCCCGCGCGTGTGCCCAACATCACGGATGCGTCTCAACTGATCGTTCCGGCTCGACACGCGGCTCCGGTTTCCCGGAACGGGGATCGGGGCAGCCATACTTTGATGGACGCGACGAGCAGTCAGGGTTCGTCGGGGAGCGTATGCTCGACACACTCGGGCTTTGGCAAACGTGCCGCGGTGCAGGTCACAGCCGCGAGTTGGATCGGCGAGAGGATTCTCAAGTGGTAGACAAGCCACGTCAGGAGCAGCTGGATCTCACGCCGAGCGACGGCGCACCGCAACCGCCCGCCACAGCTCCCAGCGAACCGGTGCAGGCCGGACTCTTCCCCGATGACTCGGTGCCGGACGAGCTCGTCGGCTACCGCGGGCCGAGCGCCTGCCAGATCGCAGGCATCACCTATCGCCAGTTGGACTACTGGGCCAGGACCTCACTGGTCGTGCCGTCGATCCGCAGCGCTGCGGGGTCCGGCAGCCAGCGGTTGTACTCGTTCAAGGACATTCTGGTCCTCAAGATCGTCAAGCGTCTGCTCGACACCGGCATCTCACTGCACAACATCCGGGTCGCGGTCGATCACCTTCGCCAGCGCGGCGTACGCGATCTGGCCAACATCACGTTGTTCTCCGACGGCACCACCGTTTACGAGTGCACCTCGGCCGAGGAGGTCGTCGACCTGCTGCAGGGCGGTCAGGGAGTGTTCGGCATCGCGGTGTCCGGCGCGATGCGGGAGCTGACCGGGGCCATCGCCGACTTCCCTGGCGAGCGGGCCGACGGGGGCGAATCGATCAGCGCCCCCGAAGACGAGCTGGCGAACCGGCGCAAGCACCGCGACCGCAAGATCGGCTGAGCACGGCTGCGCTCCGCTCCGCTACTGGATGACGGTAGAATCGGCAGCGCATCGCCCCTGTGCGGGAGAGATCCGTTGCGGCCAGCCACGGACGCCGAAGGAGCAATACCTCTCCGTCAAACTCTCAGGCACCCGGACCGCGCAGGGCCCCGAATGCCTCTGGAGCGCCCACACGGGGTTGACGACTGAGGGAGAGGAAACCTAGCGGGTTTCCTGCTTCCGACCTCAGGAGAGAGAGATGTTCTCCCACGATCAGCCGAACTTCGCCGACCGCCACATCGGGCCGGACGCGGACGCTGTCGCCGTCATGCTCAAGACCATCGGGGTGGGTTCGCTGGACGAACTCGCCGACAAGGCACTCCCCGCGGGCATCCTCGACAGTTTGTCAGCCGACGGTGTCGCGCCGGGACTCGACCGGCTGCCGCATGCTGCGACCGAGGAGCAGGCACTGGCGGAACTGCGCGCCCTCGCCGACGCCAACACCGTCGCGGTGTCGATGATCGGACAGGGCTACTACGACACGCTCACCCCGCCGGTGTTGCGCCGCAACATCCTCGAGAACCCCGCCTGGTACACCGCGTATACGCCCTATCAGCCGGAGATCAGCCAGGGCAGGCTCGAAGCGCTGCTGAACTTCCAGACCATGGTCGCCGACCTGACGGGCCTCGAGGTGGCCAACGCGTCGATGCTCGACGAGGGCACCGCCGCCGCAGAGGCGATGACGCTGATGCACCGGGCAGTGCGCGGTACCTCGAACCGGCTGGCCGTCGATGTCGACCTGTACCGGCAGACCGCCGCCGTGCTCGCCACAAGGGCCCAGCCGCTCGGCATCGAGATCATCACCGCCGACCTGCGCCAAGGTCTGCCCGACGGCGAGTTCTTCGGCGTCATCGCCCAGCTCCCCGGCGCCGGCGGGGAAGTGGTCGACTGGACCGACCTGGTGGGTCAGGCGCACGAGCGGGGCGCGCTGGTCGCGATCGGCGCCGACCTGCTGGCGCTGACGTTGATCATCCCGCCGGGTGAGGTCGGCGCGGACGTGGCCTTCGGCAGCACCCAACGCTTCGGTGTGCCAATGGGATTCGGCGGCCCGCACGCCGGATACCTTGCCGTGCACAGCAAGCAGGCACGACAGCTGCCCGGCCGGCTGGTCGGGGTGTCGGTGGACGCCGACGGCTCACCGGCCTACCGGCTGTCTCTGCAGACCCGCGAACAACACATCCGAAGGGACAAGGCGACCAGCAACATCTGCACGGCGCAGGTGCTGCTTGCCGTGATCGCCGCGATGTATGCCAGCTATCACGGGGCCGACGGGCTGACCGGCATCGCCCGCCGCGTGCACGACCGGGCCCGCGCGCTGGCGGCCGGCCTGACCGCCGCGGGCGTCGACGTGGTGCACGACAGGTTCTTCGACACCGTGCTGGCGCGGGTGCCCGGCCGGGCGGCACAGGTCAGGGACGACGCCAAGGCACGCGGCATCAACGTGTGGGTCGTCGACGACGATCACGTCTCCGTGTCGTGTGACGAGGCGAACACGCCCGAGCATGTCGCCGGTGTGCTCGCGGCGTTCGGAGCCGCACCGGCGGCGACATCCAGCAGCGGAGCCGCACCGGCGGCGACATCCAGCAGCGGAGCCGCACCGGCAGGCCAGTTCAGCGGACCGGACATCGCGACCCGGACATCGGAGTTCCTCACCCACCCCGCGTTCACCCGGTACCGCACCGAGACCGAGATGATGCGCTACCTGCGCTCGCTGGCCGACAAGGACATCGCGTTGGACCGCAGCATGATTCCGCTCGGCTCGTGCACCATGAAGCTCAACGCCGCCGCCGAGATGGAGCCGATCACCTGGCCCGAGTTCGCCCGCCAGCATCCGTTCGCCCCCCATTCCGACGCGCCTGGGCTGCGGAAGCTGATCGCCGACCTCGAGACCTGGCTGTCGCAGCTGACCGGTTACGACGCGGTGTCGCTGCAGCCCAACGCGGGCTCGCAGGGCGAGTATGCGGGGCTGCTGGCGATCCAGGCCTACCATGCCGAGCGCGGAGAAACCGATCGCGACGTGTGTCTCATCCCGTCGAGTGCGCACGGCACCAACGCGGCGTCGGCCGCGCTGGCGGGCATGCGGGTGGTGGTGGTTGCCTGCCGGGCCAACGGCGACGTCGACCTCGACGATCTGCGCGCCAAGGTCACCGAGCACGCGGACCGGTTGTCGGCCCTGATGATCACCTATCCGTCCACCCACGGCGTCTACGAGCACGACATCGCCGAGATCTGCGCGGCGGTGCACGACGTCGGTGGTCAGGTGTACGTCGACGGCGCGAACATCAACGCGCTCGTCGGGCTCGCGCGACCGGGGAAGTTCGGCGGCGACGTCAGCCACTTGAACCTGCACAAGACGTTCTGCATCCCGCACGGCGGCGGCGGACCGGGTGTCGGACCCGTCGCCGTCCGCGCGCACCTGCAGCCCTACCTGCCCGGCCATCCCATGGCCGAGGAAATGTCCGATGATCACACGGTGTCGTCGGCGCCCTACGGGTCGGCGTCGATCCTGCCGATCACCTGGGCGTACATCCGGATGATGGGTGCCGACGGGCTGCGCGCGGCATCGCTGACCGCGATCGCGTCGGCCAACTACATCGCCCGCCGCCTCGACGAGTACTACCCGGTGCTCTACACCGGGGAGAACGGCATGGTGGCCCACGAGTGCATCCTCGACCTCCGCGGCATCACGAAGTCGACCGGCGTGACCGTTGACGATGTCGCGAAGCGGTTGGCCGACTACGGCTTTCACGCGCCGACTATGAGTTTTCCTGTGGCGGGCACCCTGATGGTGGAGCCGACCGAGAGCGAGAGCATCGAGGAGGTGGATGCGTTCTGCGAGGCGATGATCGCCATCCGCGGCGAGATCGACCAGGTCGGCTCCGGCGCCTGGCCTGCCGAGGACAACCCGCTGAGGGGCGCCCCGCACACCGCGGAAAGCCTGGTCGTCGAGGACTGGTCTCATCCCTACAGCCGCGAGCAGGCGGCATATCCGCTGGGTAAGGGGTTCCGGCCGAAGGTGTGGCCACCGGTTCGACGTATCGACGGCGCGTATGGTGACAGGAACCTGATGTGCTCATGTCCACCGGTGGAGGCGTTCGCCTGATGTCCCGCATCGCTGCCGCGGCCGTACTGCTGATCGTGGGCATGTCTGCGTCGACCCCGCTGGCGTATGCCGATCCCGCACCTCCGCCACCGCCGCCAGGTCCGAAGACCAGCTTCGGCGACGGCACCTACGCGGTGGGAACCGACATCGTGCCAGGCGTGTACCAGTCCGCCGGTCCGGTCGAGGGCGGCGTCTGTTACTGGAAGCGCTCAAACGGCGACGGGACCGTCGCCAACGCGATGACGAAGAAGCCGCAGACGGTCCAAATCGAGGCGGGCGACACGACATTCAGGTCCAGCGAATGCCAGGACTGGCAGAAGACGGATGCCGCACCTCCCGCGGCTCCGAGCCCGGTGGACGTGATCGGGCAGTTGGGCAGTCTTATCGGAGTGGGCGCTGCCCCTGGCGGCAGTTGATGACGTCGGTAGCGTGACCCCCGCGAGCGTTGTCGCGTGGCGGGACGGCGGCCGCTTCCTCGAGACGAACGCCGGCTCGATCTTCGTTCGGTCCGGCGCGGGGGACGGCCCGACCATCCTTCTGCTGCACGGTTATCCGTCCAGCTCGTTCGACTACCGGCGGGTGGTGCCGCATCTGGTGGGCCGCGCCTGGCTGACGCTGGATTTCCTCGGGTTCGGCCTGTCGGACAAACCGCGGCCGCACCGCTACCGCCTTTTCGAACAGGCTGATCTGGTGCAGCGAGTGGTCGCCGATGCGGCCGAAGGGCCCGTCGAGTTGATCGCCCACGACATGGGGACGTCGGTGGCGACGGAACTGCTCGCCAGGGACCTGACCGGAGCGCTGCCCTTCGAACTGCAACGCGCCGTGCTCACCAACGGCAGCGTGCTCCTCGAACGTGCCAGCCTGCGGCCGATCCAGAAAATTCTGCGCAGCCGACTCGGCCCCCTTGTCGCACGATTCGCCAACCGCGCGATGTTCACCCGCGGCTTCGCCCGACTGTTCTCCGACGCCCATCCGCTGACGGCGGAGGAGGCCGATGCGCAGTGGGCCCTGATGTCAGCCGACGACGGCGCCAGGATTGCGCACCTGCTGATCTCCTACCTCGACGAGCGGGTGCGGAACGCGTCGAGATGGCATGGTGCCGTGCGTGATTGGCCGAAACCGCTGAGCTTTCTGTGGGGGCTGGAGGATCCGGTCGCCACCACGGAGGTGCTCGACGGCCTCCGGCAACTGCGACCTCGCGCGGAACGTCATCGAACTCCCCGGCGTCGGCCACTACCCTCAGGTCGAGGTACCGGACGAGTTCACCGCCGGTGCGCTGCGCCTGCTCGACTCGTCGCGCTAGCCGAGGAACTTGGTGAGCGCCGACGCGAGTTCAGGCGACGCCGACGTCGACAGGTTCTGGTAGGCGCCGCCGGTAGCTTGTGCGACCGCCTCCCACGTCGGGCGGTCGGGGTCGCCGCCGAAGTCGATCACGTTGATGGCGACCGGCTTTCCCGAGTCGAAGGTGCGGCGCACATAATCCTGCAGACCGCTGCCGTCCAGGCTCTGGTCGGTGTGTGGGCCCGCGGTGATCACCAGGACCGAGTTCGGCTGTCCCTGGCGGAACTTCTCGAGCGCGTCGTCGTAGATCATCCGTAACGTCGTGAACGACACCGCACCGCCGCTGGATGCGGTCTGTTCGTCCAGCGTCGCAGCGAGTGCGGCCGAACGCGGCCTGCCGTCGACGGGGTCGGCCAGCGGACCCGTCGGCACCTCGTTGCGGCCCTCGATGCCGTCGAATGTCCACAGCCCGACCGCAGCTGCCTGCGGCATCGACTGCAGCTGGGTGTCCAGGGCCGCAATGACATTGGCGAGCCGTGACTTGCCACCCTCCTGGGCGTTCATCGACTGGTCGAGCATGATGGTGACCGCTGGATTGCCGGTCGCGACGCTGCCTGCCGGAGCCGTCAGGGCGTTGGCCAGCGTCGCGCGCATCGCCGAGTCCCCGACCGAAAGAGGAGCCGAAACCGGTGCGAAGTTGGTGACGTCGCTCTTGGGGGTGTCGCCGCCATCGGTGCGGAAGCCCACCTTCGCCAACTCGCCGAGTTGTTCGGGCTTACGCAGGAACCGGGAGAATTCGCTGGCAGCGGTGATCTGCTCCTGTGACAGCCAGGTGCCCTTCAAAAGCACGGTCGGGTAATCGGCGGTGGCGGTCGGACCCGGCGGAATCCACGACGTGACGACGTTTTTCGCGTCGGGCAGCGACGTGCCGCGCTGAAACAACCGCTGCTCGGTTGTCACGACGGCGTGCACCGGCGCCGCGGCGGGGTCTGTCGCATTGAGCAGGGCATCGAGCGCGGTGGCCGACTTGTTGTCGGCGAGCTTGGGTTGAGCCGACATCAGCGTGTTGACTGCACCCGTGCCCGCACTGGCCGGCGATCCCGCCGGGGCCGACGCCGCCGCGACCGCTTCCGCGGCGAGGTAGGACGCGTCGCTGTCGCCGCTCAGCGGAAGCGCGAGCCGAAGCGACCCCCAGCCGGGCAGATTCATGGCGTTCAGCGAGTTCGGGTTGCTCTGAAGAGCGGGCAGCGTTCCCCAATTCTGCTGTCCGAGAGCACTCTTGAGTTGCGGTCGGATCGCCAGCACGACCGGCGAGCTGACCAGCGAACGACTGTCGTCGACGGTTTCCTCGCCTGCCACCGCCTCGAGCCGAGCCTGCGAGATCGAGCTGCCGGGGATCCACAGCGCAGGGCGCTCACCGAGTTCCGCGGGCCATGTGTCGACGAAGCCGTCGATCACCTGGTCTGATTCGGCCGGTTTCACGTTGAGCGCGACGCAGCTGTCGCCGACCGGGTTCGCCGTTTCGTTGAATTTTTTGGCAAGCGTGGCGATCTCGCCGGATATCGCCGGGTCGGCGATGACGGCCACCGATTTCTCGCCGTCCACGCATCGCGCGGAAGCGATTGTCGATCGGTCCGACAGCGCGTCGCCGAAGAAGCGCCACAGGATGAACGCCGCCACCACCACGACAACGGCGACAAGGGCGCCGATGACACCCCAGCTGACACCCCTGCGGCCGGTTTGGATCGCGCGGTGGCTGCCGGTCCATTCGCCGCCCTCCCAGTCACCGGAGTGCTGGGCGCGCGGCGGCGCCTTGGGCTCCGGCGTCCGTGCGCCGTAGGCCTGTCGTTCGGCGGCGGGCCGCCGATATCCGGGCTCGTCGGATTCCTGGTCGCGATAGCCGGTCTGCAGATAATCGGGCAGGTCGGACTGATCGGAACGCTCCGGGTACTCGGACTCGTAGCCCTCGTCGTAGGTCGCTCCGTACTCGGAGTCGAACTCCTGCTCACCGGCCTGCGGGTACTCGGGTTCGGAGTAACGCGGCTGCCGGTGGGTCGGTTCGTCGTAGTCGCCCTCGTCGTAGCGCGGGGAGCCGGGCTCCGGGGGAGACTGCCGATAGGCCGGGTGGTCGTAGGGCGGCACCAACGGCTGATCGAACTGCTCGGTCGCATCGCCGGCGCCGTGCGGGGGACCGCCTGAAGACTCCTCGGGGTCGGGAATGCTGTGCCTACCCACTCGTACGCCTGCGCCCTCTCAGTCTGCGGGTCATTGCTGGCCGTTCACTGCCACGCCGAAGTCTATCCAAATCGCGAAACATGCCGGTCAGCCGGCGTTGTTGGGATTCGCGGCTTTGAACTCCCTCCTGCGCCGGTGCAGGATCGGCTCGGTGTAGCCGTTCGGCTGTTGGCCGCCTGACAGGATCAGCTCCTGGGCGGCCTGAAACGCGATGCTGGCGTCGGGGTCCGTCGCCATCGGCCGGAACTCCGGGTCCGCTTCGTTCTGCTTGTCCACCACGGCGGCCATCCTGCGCAGGCTGGCCTTGACGTCCTCTTCGGTGATGACTCCGTGGCGCAGCCAGTTGGCCAGCAGCTGGCTGGAGATGCGCAGCGTGGCGCGATCCTCCATCAGCGCGACGTCGTGGATGTCGGGCACTTTGGAACACCCCACGCCCGCGTCGATCCAGCGCACGACATAACCAAGGATGGACTGGCAGTTGTTGTCGACTTCCTCGCGGATCTCCTCCGGCGCCCACGCCAGCTCCTTGGCGAGCGGAATGCTCAGCAGCTCGTCGATCGTGGTGCGGGACTTGCCCTGGAGCCCCTTCTGCACCTCGAACACGTCGACCTCGTGGTAGTGCATGGCATGCAGGGTGGCCGCCGTCGGCGACGGCACCCACGCGGTGGTGGCGCCCGCCTTCGGTTGGCCGATCTTCTGCTCGACCATGTCGGCCATCAGTTCGGTCATCGCCCACATGCCCTTGCCGATCTGCGCCTTGCCCGAGAAGCCGGTGGCAAGACCCGCGTCGACGTTGGCGTCCTCGTAGGCCTTGATCCATGTGGTGCCCTTCATCGCACCCTTGCGGATCATCGGACCGGCTTCCATCGAGGTGTGGATCTCATCGCCGGTACGGTCCAGGAAGCCGGTGTTGATGAACACCACCCGGTCGGCCGCGGCCTTGATGCAGGCCTTCAGGTTGAGGGTGGTGCGCCGCTCCTCGTCCATGATGCCGACCTTGATCGTGGTGGGCGGCAGCCCGAGAACGTCCTCGACACGGGCGAACAGCTCGGCGGTGAACGCCACCTCTTCTGGGCCGTGCATCTTCGGCTTGACGATGTAGATCGAACCCGCGCGGCTGGCGATCAGCGGCCCGTTGCCGTCGCCGGACTTCAACCCGTGCATGGCGATCACGCTGGTTAACAGCGCATCCTGGATGCCTTCCGGCACCTCGTTGCCGTCGGCGTCGACGATGGCGTCGTTGGTCATCAGGTGGCCGACATTGCGGACGAGCAGCAAGCTGCGGCCGGGTAGCGTGAGTTCCCCGCCATCCGGGGTCTTGTAGGTGCGATCGGAGTTGAGCACGCGGGTGAAGGTCTTGTCGCCCTTGCTGACGTCCTCGGACAGGTCGCCCTTGTTGAGCCCGAGCCAGTTGCGGTAACCCAACACCTTGTCCTCGGCGTCGACCGCGGCCACCGAGTCCTCGAAGTCGAAGATCGTGGTGATCGCCGACTCGACCACGACGTCCTTGATGCCCGCCTTGTCGGTCGAGCCGACTGGGGACTCGGGGTCCACGAGGATCTCGATGTGCAGGCCGTTGTTGACCAGAAGCACCGACCAGGATGGCGAGCCGAGCTCACCGGTGTAACCGATGAACTTGTCCGGGTCGGCGAGGCCGACCGACGAGCGCTCGCGAGAGTCGTCGACATCTCCGGACCCGTCGGCGGTCGACAGCGCCAGGCGGCCGTCGTCGACGCTCAACCCGGTGATGTCGGCCCACGAACCCGACTCCAGCGGCGCAGCCTTGTCGAGGAAATCCCGTGCGTAGGCGATGACCTTGTCACCGCGGACCTTGTTATAGCCCGCGGTCTTCTCGGCGCCTCCGTCCTCGGAGATGACGTCGGTGCCGTACAGCGCGTCGTACAGGGAACCCCAGCGCGCGTTCGCGGCGTTCAGCGCGAAGCGTGCGTTGAGCACCGGCACAACGAGCTGCGGGCCTGCGGTCTTGGTGATCTCGTCGTCCACGCCGGAGGTGGTGATGGTGAAGTCGCCGGGGTCGGGCTGCAGGTAGCCGATTTCGGTGAGGAACTCCTTGTAGGCCTTGAGGTCAAGCGGCTCGATGACGCGATGGCGGTGCCACCTGTCGATCTGAGCCTGCAGATCGTCCCGATGGGCCAGAAGTTCCTGGTTCTTGGGTGTCAGATCGGCGACGACCTTGTCGACTCCCGACCAGAAGGTGTCGGGAGCGATCTCGGTACCCGGCAGCGCCTCGTTGTTGACGAAGTCGTACAACGTCTGGGCGACGCGCAGGTTTCCCACCGTCACGCGATCGGTCATATTCTTCCTCCCTCGGCCACACGGCGCCGCTTGGCGCGCTGGCGTCGATCCAGTTTACCCGCGAGTAGCTGGGCTAATTCCTGGCGGCGGCCATCACCGCCACCAGCAATTCGTCGCACCGACCGGCAATCGCTGCCCGCAGCGGCACCGCCCGCCCGGCGATGTCCTGCTGCGCGCGGATATAGGCGGCCCGCCCCGCCGGGGTCTCGATGGCCATCGGTTCGAATCCGTAGTCGCGGAGATCATAGGGGCTCGCCCGCATATCGACCTCGCGGGCGTCGGCGGCCAGCCTGAGGCAGTCGAACAACAGCTCGGATTCCACGAGCGGACCCAGCTTGTAACACCACTTGTAGAGGTCCATGTTGGCGTGGACGCAGCCCGGTTGCTCCCACCCGGCCTGGTCGCGGCGCGACGGCCTGCCCGCGTTCAGCGCCGCTGCCGGCTCGGTGAAGAACCGGAACGCATCGAAGTGGGTGCAGCGCAACGGCATCGATTCCACCACCGCGTCGGTCTGCGCCGCGCCGAGCCGAAGCGGCACCTGGCCGTGGCGCACCGTCGGTGACCGGTACACCATCGCCCACTCGTGCATACCGAAGCAGTTCAAGCGGGCGGAGCGACTTGCGGTGGCCCGCAACAGCTTTCCAATGAACTCGACAGTTTCGATGCGGGCGCGCAGATGCTCGAGGGTCACCGTCACCCCGTCGGGGTGGGGGCCGTAGCCGGCGCGGTCCAGGTAGGGTCGAGCGGCTCCGCCGAGCACGACGCCGAACCCGGGATGCCAGACACGCAGTTGTCGTGGCCGCAGGCTGTAGTAGCGAAACAGGAAGTCCCACACCGGATGCGCTTCTCCGGCGCGCACGCGACGCAGATGCGGCTTCAGGAATTCCTCGACGCGGCGCCGATAGGCCTCCGCCCTGCCGGTCCAGTCGGCCTCGGGCAATAGCGCCTCAGCCGCCATGGGTCCGATGCCGCATGGCGCCGACGAGGTCCTCGACGAGGTCTTCGAGAGCCACCATCGCCGCGACATCGCCGTCGTCGCCGGTGACGAGCGCGAGGTGGCTGTTGCTGCGGCGCAGCCGGGAGAGCGCATCGGGCAGCGGCGCGGACGCGGCGACCTCCGGCAGCGGCCGGATCATCGAGAGGTCGATCACCGCGTCCGTGTCATCGACCAGCCTGAGCACGTCCTTGATGTGGATGTAGCCGATGAACCGTCCGCTGCCGTTGGTGATCGGAAAACGCGAGTAGCCGCTTTCGTCGAGCGCCTGCTGGATCGCGCGCAGCGTCGGGCCGGTGTCGTCGCCTGCCGCGGACACCGCATGCACCTCGCGCAGCGGTATGGCCACATCGGCGACGACCCGGGTGCGGATCTGCAGCGCCCGCGACAACCGGTTGTGCTCCTCGGGGTCGAGCAACCCCTCGGACAGGGACTCGGCGATCATCTCGGACAGCTCGACCGACGAAACCGTGTTCTCCAGTTCGGGTTTGGCCTTGATCCCGACGGTGCGAAGCGCCATGTGCGCGCACCAGTCGTAGACCGCGATGACCGGCCGGGCCATGCGGACCCACGCCAGATACGGCGGAACGAGCAGCATGGCCGCCGATTCCGGCCCGGCGATCGCGATGTTCTTCGGCACCATCTCGCCCAGCAACACGTGCAGCACCACCACGATCGTGATGGCGATGACGAACGACACCGTGTGCAGGAGCGCATCCGGCACGCCGACGAGTTCGAACGGTTTCTCCAGCAGGTGCGCCACCGCGGGTTCGCCTACCCGGCCGAGAAGGATCGAACAGATGGTGATGCCCAGCTGCGCACCCGCCAGCATCACCGAAAGGTTCTGACCCGCGCGGATCACCGTGACCGCGCGGCGCTTGCCCTGCTCGGCGAGTGCCTCGAGGCGGTCGCGACGCGCCGAGATCAAAGCGAACTCCGCACCGACGAAGAACGCGTTCGCCGCGAGCAGCAGCACGGTGAGCAGCACTCCGAAGATGTCACCCATCAGCGCTCACCCGTCGGGTCTTCGGACTCGCCGCGGCGGCCGAGCTTCGTCAGTTCCAGCAGGTCGATGCGACGTCCGTCCATCCGCACGACCGCGGCCAACCAGCGCACCGGATCGTCGATGGGGCCGTCGGGGTCGAACGCGGTCAGCTCGACCGCCTCACCGGGCTTCGGAATATGCCCCAGCTCCTGCATCACCAGGCCACCGATGGTCTCGTATTCGCCTTCCGGCGCCCGGAAGCCGGCATGCTCGGCGACTTCGTCGATGCGCAACAGCCCCGATACGCGCCAGCTGTCGCGGCTCATCCGCAACACGTCGGGTGTGACGTCGTCGTGCTCGTCACGAACGTCGCCGACGATCTCCTCGATCAGGTCTTCCATCGTCACCATGCCCGCGGTGCCGCCGTACTCGTCGGCGACCAGCACGGTCTGCAGCGAGCTGGCCCGCACCTGCGCCATCACATCGTCGCCGTCGAGGGTCGACGGAACGACGGGCACCCCCGACGCCAGCCCGGCCAGCGTCGTGCGCCGCCGCTCGTCGGACGCGACGTCGAAGATCTGCTTGACGTGCACCAGGCCGACGGTCTCGTCGAGGTCGCCTCGCACGATCGGGAAGCGTGAGTAGCCGGTCTCCATGGCCATCACCACCAGGTCGGCGACATTCTGGTCGGCCTGCAGGACCTCGATCTTGGAGCGCGGCGTCATCAGCTCCTCGGCCGTTCGCGAGCCGAATTGAAGCGACCGGTCGACCAGCGCGGCCGTGGTCGGGTCGAGTGCCCCCCGGCGCGCGGAGTTGCGGACCAGTGAACCGAGCTCCTGAGGCGAGCGTGCCGACCGCAGCTCCTCGGCGGGCTCGATGCCGAGTCTGCGGAGGATCCAGTTCGCGGTGCCGTTCGTCAATCTGATCAGCGGCGTGAAGAACATCGAGAACAGCACCTGGGGGCCTGCCACCATGCGGGCCGTTTCCAGCGGTTTGGCCACCGCGAGGTACTGCGCGACCAGTTCGCCGAAGACCATCGACACTGAGGTCGCGATCAGCAGCGAAAGCCCGAGGGCCAGCCCTCCCGCGATGCTCTCGGTCAACGACAGCGCCGCGAACACGGGCTCCAACAGCCGCGCGATCAGCGGCTCGGCGAGGTAGCCGGTGATCAGTGTGGTCAGCGAGATGCCGACCTGCGCTCCGGAGAGCTGGAAAGACAGCGTCTTGTGGGCGCGCTGCACCATATGGTCGCGCCGCCCGCCGGTGCGGGCGTTGGCGTCGACGGTGCTGCGCTCAAGGGCGGTCAGCGAGAACTCCGCCGCGACGAACACCGCCGTCCCCATCGTGAGGACGATGAAGGCCAGCAGGGCCAGCACGGTGTAGATGGGGCTCATCGCGTTGTCTCTAGGTGGTCGCCGGACCGCGAGCCCGGCCGACTAGAAGAGGGTTCGGCGTCGGACTCGACTTCAGTCACCTTTCCCGGCATCCCCGGGGCCGACCCCCCGGCCCGGAAGCTCGAGGCCTCAACGGGTGCCTGCGGCACGCAGTTGCCTTTCTGTGAGGGGCGTGGTCAAACCCTCATGCTAGCCGGTCGGACCGGATGGCCTGGGTCACCAGCCCGTCGGCAGCGGATGACCTTCGGCGAAGCCTGCGGCCGATTGCACCCCCAGCACGACCTTCTCGTGCAGCTCGGCGAGGTTGTCGGCCCCGACGTACGTGCACGTGCTGCGGACCCCGGAGGTGATGTGGTCGAGCAGGTCCTCCACTCCGCCACGCGACGGGTCGAGGCCCATCCTCGATGTGGAGATCCCCTCCTCGAACAGCGCCTTGCGCGCCCGGTCGAACGCGCTGTCGCCCGCGGTCCTGGCGGCGACGGCCCGTTTGGACGCCATGCCGTAGCTCTCCTTGTACGGCTGGTCCTCGCGATCGCGCATCAGGTCGCCCGGCGATTCGTATGTGCCGGCGAACCACGAGCCGATCATCACGTTGGCCGCGCCCGCCGCCAGGGCCAGCGCGACGTCACGCGGATGACGCACTCCGCCGTCCGCCCAGACGTGTGCACCGAGTTGCCTTGCCGCCGAAGCGCATTCGACTACTGCCGAGAATTGGGGTCGGCCGACTCCTGTCATCATCCTCGTCGTGCACATCGCGCCGGGTCCGACGCCGACCTTGACGATGGACGCCCCGGCGCTGATCAGGTCGCGAGTGCCCTCGGCCGACACCACGTTGCCCGCAGCCAGCGGAAGGCCGAGGTCGAGCGACGACACCGCCTTGATCGCGTCGAGCATCCTGACCTGGTGCCCGTGCGCGGTGTCGACGACGAGCACGTCGACACCGGCGTCGGCAAGCGCCCGCGCCTTGGCGCCGACATCGCCGTTGATGCCCACCGCGGCGGCGATCCGCAACCGCCCGCGGGCGTCGACGGCGGGGGAGTAGATGCCCGCCCTGATCGCGCCCGTGCGGGTCAGCACGCCGGCAAGCGCGCCGTGCGCGTCGGTCATCACAGCGACGTCGACCGGAGCATGTTCGAGCAGGTCGAAGACCTTGCGCGGGTCCGTGCCCACCGGCGCGGTGACGAAGTCGCTGATCGCGACGTCGCGCACGCGGGCGAAGCGATCGACGCCGAGGCAGTGGGCCTCGGTGACCAGCCCGATCGGCCTGCCTTCGGAAACCACGACGGCCACACCGTGGGCGCGCTTGTGGATCAGCGCCGTCGCATCGGACACCGAGTCGTCTCCGACCAGCGTCACCGGGGTGTCGACGACGAGGTCGCGGCTCTTGACGAAGTCGACGGTCTCCTCGACCGCCTCGATCGGAAGGTCCTGCGGGAGAACGACGATGCCGCCTCGACGCGCCACCGTCTCGGCCATCCGCCGACCGGCGACCGCCGTCATGTTGGCCACGACGATGGGGATCGTGGTGCCCGACCCGTCCGACGTCGAGAGGTCGACGTCGAAGCGCGATGCCACGTCCGACCGGCCAGGAACGATGAACACGTCGTTGTAGGTCAGGTCATACGGTGGCTTCTGGCCGTCGAGAAATCTCATCGCTGAACAGTCTAGGTTTCTCCCGAAACTGCGGTGAGACCGCGCAACGGCGCAATTTCACGATCTGCCCGCAGTCTCGGGGTTGGTGGGGCGCTCAGGTCGGCATTCCCTGCACGAGTTCGATGCGGGTCCCGTCCGGGTCCTTTACGACAACCAGTTTGATCGTGTCGACCAGGGTGGTCCGGGTCTCCTCGATGACGGTGCCACCCAGCGAGACGAGACGAGCCGTGGCCTCGTCAAGATCGTCCACCTGGAATGCGAGATGGGTGAGCCCGATCTGATTGCGATACCTCGAGGCCTCGCCGCGCACGCCGGGGCGCCGCCACGCGAGCAGTTCCAGACGCGTGCGGTCCTTCACGATGAACTGGGCGAGCATGTCGACCGGCGGTGTCACTTCGGCGAGCTCAGCGACCTCATCCTTGGACGGGATTTGCTCCTGTACCTCGAAGCCGAGTCCGTCGACGTAGAACCGCAATGACTTCTCAATGTTCGATACGCACAGCCCGACGTGCGAGATCCGCGTCGCCACTAGGCGGGCACTTCACTCCGGTCGCCGCTCCACAGCGTGTGGAACCGCTTGGCATGGTCGTCGTCGATGCGGCCGTAGGTGTGCGCACCGAAGAAGTCACGCAGACCCTGCGTCAGCGCGGCGGGCAGGCGCTCGGTGCGCAGCGCGTCGTAGTAGGACAGCGCAGAGCTGAAACCGGGGATGGGGATGCCGAGCCTGGTGGCCGTGACCACGACGCGGCGCCAACTGTCGATCGACGCCTCGATGGCCTCGCGGAAGTAAGGAGCGACGATCAGCGTGGCGAGGTCGGGCTCGTCGTCGAACGCCTCCTTGAGCCGGTTGAGGAACTTCGCGCGGATGATGCACCCGCCGCGCCAAATGGTCGCCATGTCACCTGGCGTGATGTCCCAGTCGTACTCGTCGCTGCCCGCCTGGATCTGGTTGAAGCCCTGCGCGTAGGCGATGATCTTCGACGCATACAGTGCCTTGCTGACATCGTCGGTGAACTGCGCTGCGTCGCCGGGCTTCTCGCCGAGCCCACCCGATGCCAACCCAGTGGTGGCCTTGCGCTGGGCGACAGATCCGGACAGCGCGCGCGCGAACACGGCTTCGGCGATGCCGGTGACGGGGACGCCCAGGTCAAGCGCCGACTTGACCGTCCAGCGACCGGTGCCCTTCTGCTCGGCCTCGTCGAGGATCACGTCCACCAACGGCTCACCGGTCTTCGCGTCGGTCTGACGCAGCACCTCCGCGGTGATCTCGATGAGGAAGCTGTCGAGGTCGCCCTTGTTCCACTCGGCGAAGATGTCCGCGATCTCGGGGGCGGTCTTGCCGAGACCGTCGCGCAGCAGCTGGTAGGCCTCGCCGATGAGCTGCATGTCGGAGTATTCGATGCCGTTGTGCACCATCTTCACGAAATGCCCTGCGCCGTCGGGGCCGATATGGGTGCAGCACGGCACACCGTCGACGTGGGCGGAGATCTCCTCGAGCAGCGGGCCGAGCGACTTGTACGACTCGACGGGCCCGCCGGGCATGATCGACGGACCTTTCAGCGCGCCTTCCTCACCACCGGAGATACCCGCCCCGACGAAGTGCAGGCCGCGTTCACGCATCGCCTTCTCGCGCCGAATGGTGTCGGTATACAGGGCGTTGCCGCCGTCGATGATGATGTCGCCCTCTTCCATCGCATCGGCGAGCTCGTTGATCACGGCGTCGGTCGGGTCGCCCGCCTTGACCATGATCAGTACACGGCGGGGCTTCTCCAGTGCGGCAAGGAATTCCGGGATGGTCTCGCTGCGCACGAAATTGCCCTCGGACCCGTGCTCGCCGAGCAGCGCATCGGTCTTGGCGACCGAACGGTTGTGCAGTGCGACGGTGTAGCCGTGGTGGGCGAAGTTGCGCGCGATGTTGGACCCCATGACGGCAAGACCGGTCACGCCGATCTGGGCGGTGCCGGAGGACTGGGAGGACTGAGCGGATTCAGACAAGTGAATGCAGCCTTTCGTTGTTTTGTTGTCGCACCGAGAGTTTCGACAGATTCGTCTACGCGATGAAGAGCCGGTGGAGTTCGGTCAGCCACGGCACCGCGAGCGCGACGGTGGGAACCATGAGCACGGCCGCGGCGGCCAGGTACGCGGTCATCGCCAGCACAAGGCTGTTGCCGCGACCGGCGAGACGGCGCACGCGCAGAACCGTGGTCGGTCCGCCGGCGGCCAGCGCGCCCGCGGGAGTCCGGCCTGCGGCACAAGCGACAAGGGCACGAGCCAGGGGAGTGGGGCCGGTCGCCCGCACCGCGGCGTCGTCGGCGAGCAGCTCGATGAGCACCCGGACCGCGTCCAGCGCGCTCGCGCTTCGGACGAAGCGGGGGAAGGCCGCGTGCACGGCGGTGAACATCTCGAGCACCAGATCGTGGCGGGCCCGCAGGTGTGCGCGCTCGTGGGACAGGATCGCCGTGACCTCCCTGCCCTCCAACGTCGTCAGCGTGCCCTCGCTGACCACGACGCGACTGCGCACGCCGGGCAGGCAGTAGGCCAGCGGCTGAGGCACATCGAGGACGCGCAGCCCATCCCCGGCTCGCGCGTGGGCCCACTTCTGCGACTTGCCGACGAGGTCGACGACCATCCGGTGATGTGCCCGGCGGCGGCGCGTCGCGATCGCGACCTGCACGACGGAGATCACGAGCCTGGCGCCGATGAGCAGCGTCAACGCGAACACCAGGACGTAGGCGACCCACAACGGCCAGCCGAGGACCTCGATTTCGCTGGTGATCGTGGCGGTCGGTCGACCGTCCGGGCCGGGGACGAACAGCCGGCTCGCGATCGCGATGCCGGCGCTGAACGCCGAAAGGACGGCGGCCAGCGCGATGGACTGCCACAGCACGATCGAGGCGCGGGGCGCCCGCATCGTCCACGTCGCGCGGGCCAGCAGTGCCGGAACCGGTCCGACCAGCAGAAGCGCCACGAGAGTGAAGGCCAGGGCTGACACCCTGTCAGTCTCCCCTAGGGAGAGCCCGGACCGCCACTGGTTGGGGGCATTTCGCCTGCTGTCCTGCTCCTCGCGTGCGCAGCGTTGGTTTCCAACTCCGCCAGCGCACGTCGAAGTGCGGCCGCCTCGCCTGCGCCGACGCGCTCGACGAAGTGCACAAGCGCGGCTTCCCGGCTGCCGGGGCCCGCTTGGTCGAGTGCGTCGACCATCAGTCCCGCGACCAGCTCGTCGCGACCGTGCGTCGGTGCGTAGCGGTGGGCCCGGTCGTCGCGATGCTGCACGACGAGGTTTTTCTTGGCCAGCCGCTGGAGCACGGTCATGATCGTGGTGTAAGCCAGGTCGCGCTGAGCCGAAAGGGCTTCGTGGACCTGGCGCACAGTCTGAGGCTCGCGGGTTGACCACAGGTGGTCCATCACCGCGCGTTCAAGGTCCCCTAGACGCGTCAACTTGGCCATTTTTCGTTCATCTCCACAACAGCGATTCACTAAGGGTACTACGGCGTTACTACGGTGCGTCGTAACCAAGCCGGAACCTCCGTTTCACGATTTCAGCATGGCGCATTCACGCCGCTCATCGGCCTCTGCATACGTCCTTGTGACTCCGGTCACAGGTTCTGGCCGCGTCGCTCCCCAATGACTATAGTAAGCCTAACCTAAGTTATTGGGAGGTGTCATGACTATAGTGGCGGACGACCCGCTGATCGCGGGCATGGCGATCGCACGGGAGCTGCCGTTGCACGAATCCAGCCGGCGTCTGCGCGAGCTGTATCCCGAATGCCCTCGGGTCTATGGCGTCGCGGTGATGTCCGATCTGACTCGGCGGCGATGGTGGCCCCTGAAGGAGGCGCTCAGCACGGACCGGTTGGCCGGGATGTTCAGCATGGGCGCACTCGAGATGGACAGCCCGGTAGCCGCCGCCCAGCAGCTCGCGGCCACCCTCGCCCATGTCGTCATCGGCCGCGTGATCCCGCTGCTGGTCCTCGAGGGCAGGGCGTGGGACACCGGCATGGAAAACCTCTGGGTCCATGTCGATTCGGAGGGTGTGATCGATTGGGTCGGTGTGGTCGATCCGACACTGCGAGCGCTGCCCGACGACGTGTTTTTCCGCGCACGTGAGGAGCAGAGAGGCGGAAGCGCACGTGAGGAGCAGGTGGGCCCAAGCGCACGTGAGGAGCGGACCGCCGCTTTCGCGAGGGACGGGATGGTTCGCCTACCGAGCGAGGCCGCGCTGACCACCTGGGTCGCCCATCGGAGCCACCGGGCGCTGCAGCCGCTGTTCGGAAAGATCCACGATGTCAGTGGGGGCGCCATTTCGATGGCGTCGATGTGGCACATCGTCGGGGCGGCCGTCGTCGGCGCCGCGACGCACGTTCCGCTGCTCGCCGGGTCCAGCGAGTTGACGAGCATGCGCCGCGGGCAGGCCGTGCTCGACGCGTTGGTGAGCTTCGGGCTGCCGGTACGGGGCGGCTCTCGGCTGGGCCAGGGGAAGGGCTTGCTTAATTAGGCAAGCCTTGCCTATTCTGACTAACAGTTGGGCCGAGTAGGAGTCCTGAGGGCTGCAGAGACCCCCGGTCCACCTCCAGGGCGGGTCCCGTGCCATCGGTGCGGGGCCCGCCCGCTGCGTTCAAGCGTCTCTAGGCCTTCTCGACCTTGCCGCCGCTGTCCGCCCAGTCGTTGAAGCCACCGAGGTTGTAGACCTCGTCGTAGCCCATCTCCTTGAGCGCGTGGCCCGACAACGCCGCTCGCCCGCCCGAAGCGCAGTACACGACGACGGGCCTGTCCTTGGCGAAGTTCTCGTCGTAGTACGGCGTATCGGGGTCGGCACGAAACTCCACCATTCCGCGCGGGATGTGAACGGCGCCCGCGATCTTGCCGCTCTGCGCGACTTCGGCGGCGTCCCGCACGTCGACGACCAGAGCACCGTTGGAGATCTTCTGCCGCGCTTCCTCCACCGTGATCCTCGGCACGACGGCGTTGGCGGCAGCCACCAGGTCCTTGACACTTTTGCCCATGTAGCGACGGTAACGCGAGGCCCACGCGGCGCGTCGGGACTTCGCCGTGTAGACACTCCTTGTGTCATCTGTGCCCATGGAGGATCTCGGTAAGGGATTCGACAGCGAACTCGGTCTCAAGTACATCGACGTCACTCCCGACGGCGGACGCGCCGAGCTGGTGATCCACGACAAGCTGCTGCAGCCGTGGGGGATCGTGCACGGCGGTGTGTACTGCTCGATCATCGAGAGCCTCGCCAGCGTGTCGGGTGCCGTCTGGTTCGCCGAAAAGAGAGAGGGCGGCACCGTCGTCGGCGTCAACAACAACACCGACTTCCTGCGCGCGATCTCCTCGGGCACCGTGACTGCCGTGTCGACGCCGATCCACCGCGGTCGGCGCCAACAGCTCTGGCTGATCGAGGTCACCGACAACGAGGGCCGCATGGTGGCGCGCGGACAGGTGCGGCTGCAGAACATTCAGGAATAGCGCGCATCGAGCGCTGCGGACACGCGCCACCCGTGGCAGCATCCCCGCTATGCGTCTGACCCCGCACGAGCAGGACAGGCTGCTGCTCTCGTACGCGGCCGAGCTTGCCCGCCGCCGGCGAGCACGCGGCCTGCGGCTGAACCACCCCGAGGCCGTCGCCGTCCTCACCGACCACCTGCTCGAAGGTGCCCGCGACGGCCGCACCGTGGCCGAGCTGATGGTCAGCGGACGCGAGGTACTCGGCCGCGACGACGTCATGGAGGGGGTGCCGGAGATGCTGCTCGACGTGCAGGTAGAAGCCACGTTCCCGGACGGCACGAAGCTCGTCACCGTCCACCATCCGATTCCATGAGCAGCGAGAATCCGGAGGCGGATCGCGCATCATGATCCCAGGGGAATTCGTGTACGGCGACGGTGAGGTCGAGATCAATGCGGGCGCGTCGCGGCTGGCCATGGATGTGGTCAACACCGGTGACCGTCCCGTCCAGGTCGGCAGCCACGTCCATCTCCCGCAGGCCAATTCGGCGCTCGACTTCGACCGCGCCGCCGCTCACGGCCACCGTCTCGACATCCCCGCAGGAACCGCCGTACGGTTCGAACCCGGTGTCGTGCAGCATGTCTCGCTGGTGCCGCTGAGTGGGAGGCGGGAAGTGCACGGGCTGAGTCTCGACGCGCCCGGAGCGCTGGACCTGCCATGACCGAACTGTCGAGGGCGCGCTACGCCGCGTTGTTCGGGCCGACCACCGGCGACCGGATCCGGCTGGCCGACACCGATCTATTCGTCGAGATCACCGAGGACCGCAGCGGAGGTCCAGGGCTGGCAGGAGACGAGGCGGTGTTCGGCGGCGGCAAGGTGCTGCGCGAGTCGATGGGGCAGGGGCGCGCCACCCGCGCCGACGGCGCGCCGGACACGGTGATCACCGGCGTGGTGATCATCGACTATTGGGGAATCATCAAGGCCGACATCGGTATTCGTGACGGCCGGATCTCCGCGATCGGCAAGGCGGGCAACCCGGACACTATGTCGGGTGTACACCGTGACCTTGTCGTCGGCCCGTCGACCGAGATCATCGCGGGTAACGGGCGGATCGTGACGGCCGGCGCCATCGACTGCCACGTGCACCTCATCTGTCCGCAGATCATGCAAGAGGCACTCGGCGGCGGAATCACGACGATCGTCGCGGGCGGCACAGGTCCCGCGGAGGGCAGCAAGGCCACCACGGTGACACCCGGCGCGTGGCATCTGGCCCGCATGCTGGAGGCCACCGACGGCTGGCCGCTGAACGTCGCGCTTCTCGGCAAGGGCAACACGGTCAGCGAAGAGGCGATGTGGGAGCAACTACGCGGCGGCGCAGCGGGTTTCAAGCTGCACGAGGACTGGGGCACCACGCCGGCAGCGATCGACGCCTGCCTGAAAGTGGCCGACGGATCGGGAGTGCAGGTCAACATCCACACCGACACCCTCAACGAGATGGGGTTCGTCGAGAACACGCTCGGCGCCATCGGTGGCAGGTCGATTCACGCGTACCACACCGAGGGGGCGGGCGGCGGCCATGCACCGGACATCATCACGGTCGCCGCCGAGTCCTATGTGCTGCCGAGTTCGACGAACCCGACCAGGCCGCACACCGTCAACACCCTCGACGAGCACCTCGACATGTTGATGGTGTGCCACCATCTCAACCCAAGCGTCCCAGAGGATCTCGCTTTCGCCGAGAGCCGGATCAGGCCGTCGACCATCGCCGCAGAAGACCTGCTGCACGACATCGGTGCCATCTCTATGATCGGCAGCGACGCCCAGGCGATGGGCCGCATCGGCGAGGTGGTGTTGCGCACCTGGCAGACCGCACACGTGATGAAACGGCGCCGCGGGGCGCTCGAAGGCGACGGCGCCGCGGACAACCACCGCGCCCGCCGCTACGTCGCGAAGTACACCATCTGCCCGGCTGTCGCGCATGGGCTGGACAACAAGATCGGCTCCATCGAGGTGGGCAAGCTGGCCGACCTGGTGCTCTGGGAACCGGCCTTCTTCGGAGTCCGGCCGCATGCCGTGGTCAAGGGCGGCATGATCGCCTGGGCCGCGATGGGGGATGCCAACGCGTCCATCCCGACACCGCAGCCCGTCCTGCCGCGGCCGATGTTCGGCGCGGCGCCTTCCGCCGCCGCGGCCACATCGGTGCATTTCGTGTCGCCGCAGGCGATCGAGGACAGGCTGGCCGATCGACTTGCGGTCAACCGCCGGCTGGTGCCGGTCGGCAACGTCCGCGACATCGGCAAGGCGGATATGCCGCTCAACGACGCCACACCGCGGATCGAGGTGGAGCCCGACACATTCACGGTGCGCATCGACGGCGACGTCTGGCAGGAACAGCCCGCGGCCGAACTGCCGATGGCTCAACGGTATTTCCTGTTCTGATGACCGGTCTGACGACGCTGCTCGCCTTGGCCGACTCCCGGTTGCCCACCGGCGGGCACGTCCATTCCGGTGGCGCCGAGGAGGCGGTGACCAGCGGAGTGGTCGTCGACCTTGCCACGCTGAGGGCGTTTCTGCGGCGGCGGATCGCGACTCAGGGTCTCGTGACGGCCTCGATCGCAGCGGCAGTGCACGCGCGGTCACTGCCGGTCGCGATGGCCGACCGCGAAACCGACGCCCGCACACCGGCTCCCGCCGCCCGGCTGGCATCGCGCGCGCAAGGGCGGGGGCTTCTGCGGCTGGCGCGCCGGGTGTGGCCCGCGCAGGACTGGGACTGCCTCGGCGCCACCCCGCACCTGGCCGTGGCCGCGGGCGCCGCGGGCGCGGCCAGCGGTGTGTCGGCGCAGCACACCGCGCTGGCCATCGTCTACACGACGATGACCGGATCGGCGACCGCCGCCCAACGGCTGCTCGCGCTCGATCCCGGCGACGTCGCGGCGCTGACGTTCGAACTGTCCGCGTTGTGCGACCAGACCGCCGAGTTGGCGGGCAAGGAACTCGCCGACCTTTCCGATCCGCTGCTCGATGTGCTGGCTCAGCGGCACAGCGACCGCGAACGCCCGCTGTTCGCTTCCTGAAGGGCCGAAACACTCACCATGGCACCGCATTTCATCGACGGCGAGCCGCACCGTCATCAGCCCGACCGGCCGAAGCGGATCCGGAAGGAGGGGGAGCCGTTACGCATCGGGGTCGGCGGTCCTGTCGGGTCAGGTAAAACCGCACTGGTGGCGGCGCTGTGCCGCGAGCTGCGCGACGAGCTGTCGCTCGCGGTGCTGACCAACGACATCTACACCACCGAGGACGCCGACTTTCTGCGCAGACATGCAGTGCTGCCCGACGACCGGATTGCGGCGGTGCAGACCGGCGGGTGTCCCCACACCGCCATCCGCGACGACATCACGGCGAACCTCGACGCGATCGAGGACCTGACAAGTGTCCACGAGGACCTCGACCTCATCCTGGTGGAGTCCGGCGGGGACAACCTGACCGCGACGTTCTCGTCGGGATTGATCGACGTGCAGATCTTCGTAGTGGATGTCGCGGGCGGCGACAAGGTGCCGCGCAAGGGCGGTCCCGGCGTGACCTATTCCGACCTGCTCGTGGTCAACAAGACCGACCTGGCACCGCTGGTCGGCGCCGATCTCGGCGTGATGCGCCGGGATGCCGCGGCGGCGCGCGGCGACCGGCCCACGGTGCTGATCTCGCTCACCGAGGACCCGTCCGCCGGACCCGTGACGTCGTGGGTGCACGATCAGCTGCGCGTCGCACAGGTGATATAGGTGCACTCCGATGTGTTGATCGTCGCGCGGCCCGACCGGCGACCGACGATCGAATCCACAGGCGGTATCGCGGCACGACTCACCGAGCCGGACACGGTGCATCTGGTGTCCACGGCGGCCACACCGCTCGGCGGCGACACCATCGCGATGCGGGTGATCGTCGAAGCCGGCGCCCGGTTGCGGATACGAAGCGCCGCCGCGACCGTCGCGCTACCCGGTCGCGGCACCACGGAGTCGACCGCGCACTGGCATCTCGAAGTCGCGGGGGACTTGGACCTCGATCCGGAGCCGACGGTGGTGGCGGGTGGATCCCGGCACTCGATGTCGACGCGACTCTCGGTCGAGGACTCGGCACGCGTCAGGCTGCGCGAACGGATCCAGATCGGCAGAACCGGTGAGCAACAGGGTTTCTGGTCGGGCGCGCTGTATGCGGACGTCAGCGGCAGGCCATTGCTGCGGCACCGGGTCGAGATCGGTCAGGGATCGGCGACTCACGACGTCATCGGTGCGCCGCTGGCGTCGGTGAGCGAACTCCGCTACCCCGACGTCGCTCACGACGCCATGGGCACCGTGCTCGCACTCGCCGACGGCGGAAGCCTCACGACGTGGCAGGGAAACCGACTCAGGTAGTCAGCTGGCCGCTTTCTCGCCTTCGACGGCCGCCGCGATCTCCTCGAGTTCCTCGATTCTGGTGCGGGCGTATGCCTGTTGCTCGGTGATGTAGAGGTTTCCGCGAGCGCGACCGAGGAAGGTCACCGTCCACGACAGCAGCGTGGCGAGCTTGCGCCGGAATCCGACGAGGTAGACCAGATGCAGCAGCAGCCACGCCAGCCAGGCGATGAACCCGCCGAACTCGAGCGGGCCGATCTGGGCCACCGCGGAGAACCGCGACACCGTGGCCATCGAGCCCTTGTCGAAGTAGTCGAACGGTTCGCGCTCGAACGGGTCGGCACCCCGCAACTCGGCCTTGATGGTGTTGGCGACGTACTTGCCGCCCTGGATCGCGCCCTGCGCCATGCCGGGGACGCCTTCGACCGCGGCCATGTCGCCGATGACGAACACGTTGGGGTTCCCGGGAACCGACAGGTCCGGCAACACCTTGACCCGGCCCGCCCGGTCGACCTCGCCACCGCACTGGTTCGCGATCTGTTTGCCAAGCGGGCTCGCTGACACGCCCGCCGACCACACCTTGGTTGCGCATTCGATGCGGCGAGTGGTGCCGTCGGAATCCTTGACCGTGATGCCGTTGCGGTCGACATCGGTGACCATGGCGTTGAGCTGGATGTCGACACCCATCTTCTCCAGCCGGGCCTGCGCCTTCTTGCCGAGTTTCTCGCCCATCGGCGGCAGCACGGCGGGCGCGGCGTCGAGCAGGATCACCCGCGCCTTGGTGGAGTCGATGTGCCGGAACGCACCCTTGAGGGTGTAGTCGGAGAGCTCGGCGATCTGGCCTGCCATTTCCACGCCGGTCGGACCCGCCCCCACCACGGTGAAGGTCAGCAGCTTCTCGCGGCGTACCGGATCGCTGGACCGCTCAGCCTGCTCGAAAGCACCGAGGATGCGGCCACGAAGCTCGAGCGCGTCGTCGATGGACTTCATGCCCGGCGCGAACTCGGCGAAGTGGTCGTTGCCGAAATAGGACTGTCCGGCGCCCGCGGCGACGATCAGCGTGTCGTAGGGGGTGACGTAGGTGTGCCCGAGCAGTTTCGACTGGACGTTTCTCTTGGCCAGGTCGACATGGGTGGCTTCGCCGAGGAGCACCTGCGCGTTCTTCTGCTTACGCAGGATCATGCGGGTGGGCGGCGCGATCTCGCCCGAGGAGATGATGCCTGTCGCCACCTGGTACAGCAGCGGCTGGAACAGGTGGTGGGTCGTCTTGGCGATGATCTTGATATCGACGTCGGCGCGTTTGAGAGCCTTGGCGGCAGTCAACCCGCCGAAGCCCGAGCCGATGATGACGACCTTGTGCCTGTCAGAGGGGGTGGCTCCGGGGTGGCTCATCAGCTGTCGCTCCTCGAAGGGCTTCACGTTTGGTACAGCGTCTACCGTAGCTGCCCACATCCCGGCAGAAGCGGGCGACTAGGTGAGATTTGCCACGTTAGAGCGTGTTCAACCGTCGAGGAGCGGCTTCAACTTTTCCGCGACCGCGGTGATGCCCCCGGGATGGTAGCCAGACAGGCTGGTGATGGGGCTGAGTATGACCCCATCGACACCCGCGTCGAGCACCTTGGTCTTGATCTGGTCCACCACCTGCTCGGGGCCGCCGAACACCGCCTGCTGTTTGAAGTCGTCGGGGATCTGGTCGGCCGTGACGGTCTCGTCGATGATCGCTATCACGAGCATGCTGGTCTCCAGCGTGCCCGGGTCGCGGTCGATCTTCTCGCAGCTCTCCTTGACGACGCGAACCTTGTGAGCCAGCTGATGGAAGCCGGCGATGATGTTGAGATGGTCGAAGTGTTCGGCCGCCAGGGGAATCGTCTTCTTCTCGCCGCTTCCGCCGATCATCAGGGGGATGTGGTCGCGGAAGCGGGGCTCAGCCATCGCTTCTTTGGTGCGGTAGTACTTGCCGGAGTATGTGGGGCGCTCGCCCGCGAGCATGGGCAGGATTATCTCGAGCGATTCGTACAGCCGGTTGAACCGGTCGGTGAAGGTGCCGAAGTCATAGCCCAGCGAGTCGTGCTCCAACTCGAACCAGCCGGTGCCGATGCCGAGGATGGCGCGGCCCTGGCTGATGACGTCCAGCGTGGTGATCGCCTTGGCCAGCAGGGTCGGATTGCGATACGTGTTGCCGGTGACCAGCGTGCCGAGCTGCACGCGCTCGGTGGCGGCGGCGAGGGCGCCCAGCGCGGTGTAGGCCTCCAGCATGGGTTGATCGGGCGTGCCGAGGCCGGGGAGTTGGTAGAAGTGGTCCATCACGAAGACCGAGTCGAACCCAGCCGCTTCGGCTTCCTTCGCCTGCGCGATGACGGTGGGGAACAGCTCCGCTACGCCGGTGCCGTAGCTGAAATTAGGTATCTGAAGTCCGAGTTTTATGGTCACGCACTCACGTAACCACAACTAAGCGGGGCGGTCACCCCGCTTTAGCTTCGGGCGAACGCGGGAATATCAGGCCGGGTGAGCGAGCGCGCCGTTGCTGACGTGCATCGTCTCCCCGGTGATGTGGCGAGCGGCGGGCGTCGCGAGGAACAGCGCCAACCTGGCGATCTCCGCGGCAACCGGCGCTGCGCTGCCTAGGCCGGCGTAGCCCTCCTGCGCGCTGCGGCCGGATGCCACCGCGTTGACGGTGATGCCCCGGGTACCGAAGTGAGTGGCCTGGCCCTGGGTCCAGTTCGACACCGCGGCCTTGATCGCGGCGTCGGCGCTGCCTTCGCGCGGGTTCTCGGGAACGACGCTGATGATCGAGCCACCGGAGCGCAGATGGTCGCCGACGACCTGGACGGTCAGCACGGTCGAGAGCATCGTCGCGTCGAGAGCGTTGCGCCACGCCGCGGCGTGGTCGGCGAGCGTGAAGGTGCGGGGATCGCCCGACTCCCACAGCGGCGCAGGCACGTTCACAATCGTGTCGAGGTGTTGGGGGAACAGGGTCCTGGCCTCTTCGAGGCTGGCCGCGTCGGTGTTGTCGCACACAATCGCATCGACGTCGAGTTCCTTGGCTGCCACCTTCAGATCCTCGCGGCGGGCGCCGGTGATGACCACTCGGTGGCCCGCGTCGCGAAAGCTTTCCGCGATCGTGCGGCCCAGATTCGTATCGCCGCCGGTGACAAGCACCTCCATCGCCATGACCTCCTGTTAGCGCGGGATCAACGCCGTCGTGGCGGCGATCCGCCGACGATGTTACTGGACGGTAGCTATTAGGCGAAACCGACGCGCATATCCGTGGCTAGGTTGATATCGACCTGCGATGCTCCGCCTAACCTAGGGTTTCGTTGGTGACGACCGCGCCCGCGCTGCCGCGCTGGATCTACCTCCCGGCCGCGGTCGGGGCGCTGTTCGTCGTGCTGCCCCTCGCGGCCATCGTCGCCAAGGTCGACTGGCCGCAGTTCTGGTCGCTGATCACCAGTGACGCCGCCCGCGCGGCCCTCGTGCTGAGCGTAAGGACGGCGACCGCAAGCACGCTGCTGTGCGTGCTGTTCGGTGTTCCGCTGGCCCTCGTGCTTGCCCGCAACGACGGCAGGACGGTGCAGATTCTGCGGCCGCTGCTGCTGCTGCCGCTCGTGCTGCCACCGGTGGTCGGCGGTATCGCTCTCCTGTACGCGTTCGGCCGGCTCGGTCTGGTCGGCCAGCACCTCGATGCCGCGGGCGTCCGGATCGCTTTCACGACGACGGCGGTCGTGCTGGCGCAGACCTTCGTGTCGCTGCCGTTTCTTGTCATCGCGCTCGAGGGCGCGGCGCGAACGTCCGGGCGCGAGTACGACGTCGTGGCGGCGACGCTGGGCGCGCGGCCGACAACGGTGTGGTGGCGGGTGTCGCTTCCGCTGCTGGCGCCCGGTCTTGTCTCGGGAGCGGTGCTCGCGTTCGCCCGCTCGCTGGGGGAGTTCGGAGCGACGCTGACGTTCGCAGGCTCACGGGAAGGGGTGACCCGGACGCTGCCGCTGGAGATCTACCTCCAACGCGAGACCGACGCCGACGCCGCCGTCGCCCTTTCGGTGTTGTTGGTCGCGGTGGCCGCTGTCGTGGTGCTCGGCCTTGGCACCAGGGCGCTGCGCTCTGGTTCGGCGATGACGGGAGGAGCGCCGTGACCGGTATGCATGTGCGCGCCGTTGTCCCCGCTCGCGGCGTCGACATCGAGTTCTCTGTCGCCGAAGGAGAAGTGCTGGCGATCCTCGGCCCCAACGGTGCGGGTAAATCGACCGCGCTTCACGCGGTCGCGGGTCTGGTGCGACCCGATCCGGGAGTGGTACGGCTCGGCGACCGAACGCTGACCGATACTGCCACGGGCGTCTTCGTGCCCACCCATGCCCGGCGGGTCGGCATGCTTCTGCAGGAAGCTCTGTTGTTCCCGCACCTGAGCGTCGTGGCCAACGTGGCGTTCGCGCCGCGCAGCGGCCATCGCAGACGCCACCGGCGGGAGGCCCGCGCAACGGCGGCGCACTGGTTGAGCCAGGTCGACGCGGGCGAGCTTGCCGACCGCAGGCCCAAAGAGCTTTCCGGCGGTCAGGCCCAGCGAGTCGCGCTCGCACGTGCCCTGGCGGCGGAACCCGATGCGTTGCTGCTCGATGAGCCGCTCGCCGGTCTCGATGTCTCGACTGCCTCAGCCATGCGAAAGCTATTGCGCCACAAGCTGACACAGGACGGACGAGCAGCGGTCCTGGTGACCCACGATGTGATCGACGTGCTGACCCTCGCCGATCGGGTTCTGATCATCGAATCCGGCCGCATCGCCGAATCCGGCTCGGCGGCATCGGTTCTGGCTGCGCCGCGAAGTCGTTTCGGCGCACGATTCGCCGGCGTGAACCTCGTCAGCGGCATCGCGGGACCAGACGGTGCGCTCGTCACCAGGTGGGGTGCCACCTGGCATGGCACGCCGGCACCCGACGTCGTCGTCGGACAAGCCGTCGTCGCGGTCTTTCCGCCGTCGGCCGTCTCGGTCTACCGGGACAAGCCGCACGGAAGCCCACGAAACACCGTCGAGGTCGTGGTGGCCGAACTGGACAGCAAGGGGCCCGCGCTTCGCGTACGCGCCGACGAACAACCCGACGGCGGGCCCGGTCTCGCCGCCGACATCACCGCCGAGTCCGCGACCGAACTTCGGGTTGTGCCGGGGGAGAATGTTCACTTCTCGGTCAAGGCGCAGGAAGTCACCGTTCACCCCGTTGCGTAACGGGAGGCGCACACGCGTCGATCAAATGAACGAACCCCGCGCGGGACCGCGCGGGGCGCTCGGCGTGCCAGCAACTTATCGCCAAGGGGCTGGCTTGCGCTTTCACTCTGCCAGCAACCTCACAGTTAACCACTTTGTGACCGCCCCGCACTTGCGTCACGGCAGCAACACTGTAGTTTCGTCTGCATGCATGAGCCGGATGCCATTCCTGAACACCGCAAGCGTCGCGCGAAGTCGTTGACGATGGCCGCGGTGGCCGGTGCCGCGGTGGTGGCCCTCGCGCTGCCGTCCGTGGCCCAGGCCGACCCGGAGCCCCCGCCGACCCCCGGGCCTCCACCGCCCTCGGGCAATACCTTCATGCAGGCTCCTCCTGGCGACCCGAATGCACCGCCGCCTCCGCCCCCCGATCCCAACGCACCGCCGCCTCCGCCCCCCGATCCCAACGCACCGCCGCCTCCGCCCCCCGATCCCAACGCACCGCCGCCTCCGCCAGCCGATCCCAACGCGCCTGCGCCTGGTCCCGCGGCCGAGCCAGGCCGCATCGACAACGCCGCGGGTGGCTTCAGTTACGTGTTGCCCGCAGGCTGGAAGGTCTCCGACGCCACGCAGCTGTCGTACGGTCAGGCGCTGCTGACCAAGGCGACTCCCGAGGGAACACCCCCGCCGCAGCCCGGACAGCAGCCCCCACCGCAGCCCGCCAATGACACCAGCGTTCTGCTCGGCAGGCTGGACATGAAACTGTTCGCGGGCGCCGAGGCCGACAACGGCAAGGCGGCTACCCGGTTGGCTTCCGATATGGGCGAGTTCTTCATGCCGTTCCCCGGTACCCGGATCAATCAGGCGAGCGGGGCGCTCGGCTCCGAGTCGATGCCCGGCGCCTTCTCCGCGTATGAGGTGAAGTTCACCGACACGAACAAGCCCACCGGCCAGATCTGGGCGGGCGTGGTCGGCAACGCGACGCCCACCGTGGCGCCGGGCCAGCCGATGACGCCCCGCGGCCAGCGCAACGAGCGGTGGTTCGTGGTGTGGCTGGGCACCGCCAACAACCCCGTCGACAAGGGTGCGGCCGTCGCGCTGGCCAACTCCATCCGGCCGTGGGCACCGCCCGCACCGCCGCCGGACGCAGTGCCGCCCGCGGATGCCGGTGCTCCGCCACCGGATGCCGGTGCTCCTCCGCCGCCGGAGAATGCACCAGGGCGCCCGCCGGTCGGCGTTGGTGTCCCGGTCGACCCGGCCACCGCACCGGGAATGACGCCCGGGGGCTGACGACACGACCGTGTTCGCGAAGCGGCCGACCCACCCGGGTCGGCCGCTTTCGTTCCATCTGCTTCTTTGATCTTGTTCGTATCCGATTCGACGATTGAATCGTTACGCTTCGGGCGTATACCGGAGGTTGACCCAGCGGCCGAGTTGGGCGCCGACAGGCAGGAGATCGCACAGATGGATGCCCTTGCAGCGGCCGAGTTGCTCGCTCGGTCAACGACTCTGACCAGCGTCGGCTGGATCGGTTACATCATCATCGGAGCAATCGCGGGTTGGATTGCAGGCAAGATCGTGAAGGGCGGCGGCTCAGGGATTTCTGATGAACATCGTCATCGGCATCATCGGTGCGCTGATCAGCGGCTTCCTGCTCAGCTTCTTCCTCGACACGGCCGGGGGCGGTTGGTGGTTCACGCTGTTCACCGCGGTCCTCGGATCGGTGATCCTGCTCTGGATCGTCGGGATGGTGCAGCGCAAGAACTGACACCGCAGACGGCTGAACACCCCTAACCGTTGACACCTGGTCGTTTTCCCGACCGGTAGAAATCGTTCGTCGCATATGAAAAGCACGTCGATGACCGCGTGGCGGGTGAGACATCCCGGTCGGATGGCCACCCACCCGCTGGAGCGTGTGACTGTGCCCGTCCCTTCGCCCGCTCCGGGCGAGCTTCTCGTCGCGGTACGCGCCTGCGGGGTGTGTCGCACGGATCTGCATGTCGCCGAAGGGGATCTGCCGGTTCATCGGCCGGGCGTGATCCCCGGGCACGAAGTGGTGGCCGAGGTCGTGGCGCTCGGCGAGGATGTCGGCGACGAATTCGGCATCGGCGATCGCGTGGGCGTCGCATGGCTGCGGCATACCTGCGGCCGATGCGTCTTCTGCGCTCGGGGCCGGGAGAATCTCTGCCCCGATTCGCTCTACACCGGTTGGGACGCTGACGGTGGATATGCCGAATACACAACGGTGCCAGCAGCTTTCGCCCATCCGCTGCCTGCGGGGTACACCGACACCGAGTTGGCTCCGCTGCTGTGCGCGGGGATCATCGGCTATCGCGCCCTGAGGCGGGCCGAGACACCGGCCCGCGGCAGGCTCGGGATCTATGGATTCGGCGGCAGCGCGCACATCACCGCGCAGGTGGCGCTGGCCGAGGGCGTCGAGGTCCACGTCATGACGCGCGGCGCGGCCGCGCGCGAGCTGGCGCTGTCGCTTGGCGTGAGTTCGGCGCAGGGGTCCGATGAGGCACCGCCGGTGAAGCTCGATGCCGCAATCCTTTTCGCGCCCGTCGGCGAGCTGGTGTTGCCCGCGTTGGAAGCCCTCGATCCCGGCGGCACGCTGGCGATCGCGGGCATCTATCTGAGCGACATCCCGGCGCTCGACTACGACCGGCATCTCTTCCTCGAGCGCCAGGTGCGCTCGGTGACGTCCAACACCCGCGCGGACGCCCGCGATTTCCTTGCCTTCGCGGGCAGTCATCGCATCGAGCTGACCACGCCGGAATATCCACTCGCCCGCGCCGATGACGCGCTCACCGACCTGGGTGCGGGGCGCGTCTCCGGCGCAGCCGTTCTGCGGTTGTAGCGGTCTACAGCGCGGCGAGGGCCGCGCCGAGCCGGCCCTCGAGGTCGCCGTGGCCGTAGCGGTACATCGGCCCGACGCCGTCGGACAGCAGCACCCGCAGGCGCGCGACTCCGCGCGGCGTGACGGGCCTCGGGGAGTGCAGCCGCAGGGTGATCTCATCGATTCGATCCTCGGCCGCGATGATGTTGGGGACGTTCAGCGGTACGGCAGATGACAGCCGGACATTGCGATTGTGCGCGTTCTCGACCGACCGGCGCAGGGAGCGCGCAAGGGCCTCACGCTCTGCCACCGCCGTCAGCCGGGCCGCGTGCACGGCGAGCGCGCTGCCGTCCGGAGCGGGAGCGCCGACGGCGAGCAATCGATCGAGCTTGTTCGCGAACAGCTTGGCCCTCACGCGCGCGCTGAGCGGTGCCCGAGGCATCGCGTTGCGCCGCGACGCGTCCTGGAACTGGGCCGATGTGAGAAAACCCATCGAAAGCCTGCTCTCGCTCATGGTTCGCACTCCCTCTTTCCATTCGACACCGTTTCAAACTAGTGACCGTCAAAAACACTACACCGGTCATGCATGACTAGTAAACTGGCTTTACCGGTCACGTCGCTCTACACTGGCTCTCATGTCGTCGCCCTCTCCGCACTGGCTCGGCGATATCGAGGCCAAACCGGCGCCCGATCCACTGCGCCGCGTTCAGGCGCTGGTCAACACCATCGAACTGCCAGAAGGCCGGGACCGTCTCGCTGACCCGACGGAGGCCGACCCCTGGCTGATCTCCGCCGGGCTGCTCGCTCCCCAGACAGATCTGCGACCCGACGACCTCGATCTGGTGCGCGGCGTCCGCGAGGGTCTGCGCGCAATGCTCGTGCAGAACGCGGGCGGACCGCCGCCGACGGATGCCGCATTCGCGCCACTACGGAAGGTCGCCGCCGTCCAGACTGCGCACGCAGATCTCACCGAAGTCGGCGAAATCCGGCTGAGGGCGGGCGGCGACTCAGTGCCTGCCCGGCTGATCGAACTGCTGCTGATCATTCGTGACGCGCAGCGCGACGGCACGTGGACGCGACTCAAGGCGTGCGGTAACGACGAATGCCATTGGGCCTTCTACGACCGCTCCCGCAACCACGGCGGCACCTGGTGCGACATGTCCTCGTGCGGAAACAAACTTAAGAACCGCGAATTTCGCGCCCGCAAACGCGGAAACTAGGTCGACAGGTGCCACACAAGCGCGGCCGCTAGCGCGCCGAGCCCGTTCAGCGACCAGTGCAAGGCGATCGGCGCCAACAGGCTGCCGCTGCGGCGCCGCAACCAGGTGAAGACGAAGCCGGCTACTCCGGTGGCGGCCACCGCCAGCACCACACCGGCGATCGTGCCGAGCAGGCCGCCGCCGAAGATGCGGGTGAACCCGACGTTGCTGCTGGTGAGACCGAGCGAGGTGGCGATATGCCAGAGACCGAAGAGCAGTGAGCCCGCCGCTGCCACGCCGCGGAAGCCCCAGGCCCGGTTCAGCGCGCCGTGCAGCACACCCCGAAACGCCAACTCCTCGGGAATCACGGTCTGCAGCGGGATGATGATCATCGATGCGATCAGCGCACCCGACACGGTCGCGTAGTTGTTGTTCATGAACATCGGCCGGGTCCACGGCAGCAAGGCGCCGATCGCGACGACCGTCATCACTACGCCCACGGCCGCCAGCGCGTAGCCCGCGCCGGACTTCCAGTGGTCGCGGCCGAGGCCGAGTTCGGTCCAGCCGAGCCCGCGCGACCTCACCAGGATCAACAGGCCCACAGCGGCCGCGGGGACGGTCGCGATGCTGGCCCACGAGGTCGTGAAGTGCGCGACGAGGTTGGTGATCGCCAGTACGACGACAACCACCGCGATATCGATGTAGGTGCGGAGATGTTGGAGGGCCGATAGCTGCCCTACCAGCGGGTCGGGGTGCGTGGCGACCTCGGCCTGCTCGGACATTCCACCGATTCTACCTGCGACGTCGAGTTACTCCGGTTCGTTGACCGGCCGCTGGTCGGAGCCGCTGCCTCGGCGGTAGTCGGCGTCCCACGTCCAGTCGGAGATCGCGGGATCGTCCTCGCCGTGTTCGCGCGTATAGCGTCGTGCCGCGAGTCGGGCGTCGGCCATCCGCTGTCGCAGCGACGCGGCCTTGGTCGCCAGACCGCCGACCCGATCGATGACATCCATTACGAGGTGGAACCGGTCGAGGTCGTTGAGCATCACCATGTCGAACGGCGTGGTGGTGGTGCCGCGTTCCTTGAATCCCCGCACGTGCATCTGCGCGTGGTTGGCCCGCCGATACGTCAACCGGTGGATGAGCCACGGATAGCCGTGGTAGGCGAAGATCACCGGCTTGTCGGCGGTGAACAGTGCGTCGAACTCGCGATCCGAAAGGCCGTGCGGATGTTCGCTATCCGGTTGCAGCCTCATGATGTCGACGACGTTGACCACCCGCACCGCCAGGTCGGGCAGTTCACGACGGAGGATGTCGGCGGCGGCTAGTGCTTCGAGCGTCGGTATGTCGCCCGCACACGCCAGCACCACGTCGGGTTCGCCTTCGGCATTGCCCGCCCAGTCCCAGATGCCGAGGCCCCTTGTGCAGTGCGCGATCGCCTGATCCATGTCCAGGTAAGTCAACGCCGGCTGCTTGCCCGCGACGACGACGTTGACGTACTGGCGACTGCGCAGACAGTGGTCGGCGACCGACAACAGCGTGTTGGCATCCGGCGGAAGGTAGACCCGCACCACTTCGGGCCGTTTGTTGGCGACGTGGTCGATGAACCCTGGATCCTGATGTGACGCACCGTTGTGGTCCTGGCGCCAGACATGCGACGTCAGAAGATAATTGAGAGACGCTATCGGCCGGCGCCACGGCAGTTCCGAGCTGCTGGTCAACCACTTCGCATGCTGGTTGAGCATCGAGTCGACGATGTGTACGAACGCCTCGTAGCAATTGAAGAGACCGTGTCTGCCAGTCAGCAGGTAGCCCTCAAGCCAGCCTTGACACAGATGCTCTGAAAGGACCTCCATCACACGGCCGTTCGGCGCGAGGTTCTCGTCACCGGGCTCACCTTCGGCGACCCACACTTTGTCGGTGGCCTCGAACACCGCGCTGAGCCTGTTGGACGCCGTCTCGTCGGGACCCATCAGACGGAATCTGTCGGGGTTTCGTGTGATGACGTCACGAAGGAAAGTGCCGAGCACCCTGGTCGCCTCAGCCGTTTTGGCGGCGGGCCTGTCGACGTCGACGGCGTAATCGCGAAAGTCCGGCAGGTCGAGGTCGCGCAGCAGCACGCCACCGTTGGCGTGCGGGTTGGCGCTCATCCGGCGGTTTCCCGCCGGCGCGAGCGCGCGCAGCTCAGGACGCAGTGCGCCGTCGTCGTCGAACAGCTCTTCCGGCCGGTAGCTGCGCAGCCATTCCTCGAGCTGCGCCAGATGCTTCTCGTTGGTCCTGGTTTCCGACAGCGGAACCTGGTGGGCCCGCCACGTGCCCTCGACCTGCTTGCCGTCGACGTCATGGGGGCCGGTCCACCCCTTCGGTGTCCGCAGCACGATCATCGGCCAGCGCGGGCGGGCCTTCTCGCCGTCGACCCGAGCCGCCTGCTGAACGGCGGCAATCTGGTCGAACGCCTCGTCGAGCGCGACGGCGAGCTGCTGGTGCACGTTCGCCGGGTCGTCGCCCGCCACCGTGATCGGCCGATAGCCGTACCCGGTCAGCAGCGATTCCAGCTCCTCCTGTGGGAGGCGGGCGAGCACGGTGGGGTTGGCGATCTTGTAGCCGTTGAGATGGAGGATCGGCAAGACCGCTCCATCGGTGACGGGGTTGAGGAACTTGTTGGAGTGCCAGCTGGTCGCCAGCGGCCCCGTCTCGGCTTCACCATCGCCGATGACGCAGGCCACCACCAGGTCCGGGTTGTCGAAGGCAGCACCGTAAGCGTGTACGAGCGCATAGCCGAGCTCACCGCCCTCATGGATTGATCCCGGTGTCTCGGCCGCGACGTGGCTTGGTATGCCCCCGGGAAACGAGAACTGCCGGAACAACTTTCGAAGCCCGGCGATATCCTCTTCGATGCCGGAGTAGACCTCGCTGTAGGTGCCCTCGAGATAGGCGTTGGCCACAAGACCGGGTCCTCCGTGACCCGGTCCGGTGATGTAGATGACGTCGGCGTCGCGGTTGCGGATGATCCGGTTGAGGTGGGCGTAGATCAGGTTGAGCCCGGGTGTGGTGCCCCAGTGCCCGAGCAATCGCGGCTTGACGTGTTCAGGGGTGAGGGCGTCCCGCAGCAGCGGATTGTCCAGCAGATAAATCTGTCCGACGGACAGGTAGTTGGCTGCCCGCCAGTATGCGTCGGTAAGGGCGAGTTCGTCGTCGGACAGTCGCGGCGCGGTCGGGGAGTTCGTGGAGGTGTCGGTGCTCATCGAAACCATTGTCGTCGTGGTGGGTGAACAGCAAGTGAGGTAGTGGTACCCGGGTCGCACCGGGCTAAGCACTAACCTGACGGGCGTGCTGCTGTCGGAACTGCGGGTGCTCGACCTGTGCGACGGCGAGGCCGACGCGGTGACCAGGCTGTTCGCCGACCTCGG
Source organism: Mycobacterium sp. ITM-2016-00318 (assembly GCF_002968285.2). NCBI lineage: Bacteria > Bacillati > Actinomycetota > Actinomycetes > Mycobacteriales > Mycobacteriaceae > Mycobacterium > Mycobacterium sp. ITM-2016-00318. The sequence continues at coordinate 2,952,713 of NZ_CP134400.1, forward strand.
CGCCGATGTGCTCAAAGTCGAATCGCCCGGCGGGAATGCGGGCCGTTCGCAGCCACCGCACGTGGCGGGGGCCAGCGTCGCCTTCGCACTGAACAACGCCAACAAGCGGACATGTGCGCTCGACCCCGGCCACACAGCCGATCGGGAGCTGTTCGTCGAGTTGGCCGCGGTCGCCGACATCGTGGTCGACAGTGGCAGCCCCGGCCGAGCGGCAGCCTTCGGAATGCCGTGTGCCGAGCTGTGGAGGCGCTACCCGCACCTTGTCGCGATGTCGGTCACGGACTTCGGTGCAGAAGGCCCACGGTCGTGGTGGACGGGCACAGATCCGGTGTTCTATGCGCTGTCCACGGCGCTGTCCCGGTCGGGCCCGACAACGGGACGGCCGGTGCTGCCACCCGACGGGATCGCCTCCGCCACTGCGGCGGCGCAGGCCGCGTGGGCGGCGTTGACCGCCTACTACCATCGAATGCGTTACGGCACAGGCGACTACATCGACTTCTCTCGGTTGGAAGCGGTCGTGCAGGCGCTCGATCCGCCGTTCGGTTCGGAAGGTCAAGCCGCCGTCGGGTTGAAGCGGTCCGGCGAATTGTGGCGGGGAAGACCCCGAAACCAACAGATCTACCCGACGTTTCCGTGTCGAGACGGTCACGTCCGCGTCTGTCTGCTCTCGCCGCGCCAATGGCGCGGCATGCGGGCCTGGCTGGGCGAGCCTGCGCAGTTCGCCGATCCGAAGTTCGACACGATCGCCGCCCGCTACGCCGCATCCGGCGAGATCAACACGTTGATGGCCGACCTGTTCGCCACGCAGACGATGGCCGAACTGGTGACGGCCGGTCAGTCGAGGGGCGTGCCCATCGCCGCTGTGCTCAGCCCGGCGCAGGCGTTGGACTCTGAGCATTTCCGTTCGGTCGGCGCACTGGCCGAAGCGGCAATCGCGCCAGGCGTCGACGTCACCGTGCCGGTCGGCCCGTTCGTCGTCAACGGGCGCCATGTCGGCTTCACTCGGCCGGCCCCGTCCGTCGACGCGCACGAAGCCCGATGGCGCTCAACACGATACGAACACCCGCCCGCATCCGACGCCGTGACGACGAATCGCCCGTTCGACGGACTGAGGATCCTGGATCTCGGCGTCATCGTCGCGGGCGGCGAACTCGGCAGGCTTTTCGCAGACCTCGGCGCGGAGGTCATCAAGATCGAGAGTGCCGCTTACCCGGACGGTCTACGTCAAACGCCGCCGGGGCAGGCGATGAGCAGGTCCTGGGCGTTGACCCATCGCAACGAGTATGCGCTCGGTCTGGATTTGCGCAGCGCCGACGGCGCAACGATCTTCGCCCGTCTGGTCGCCGATGCCGACGCGGTGTTCGCCAATTTCAAGCCGGGAACCCTTGCTTCACTGGGCTTCTCGTACGAGCGGCTGCGGGAATGCAACCCGCAGATCGTGCTGGCCGAAAGCAGTGCATTCGGCGCAACGGGACCGTGGAGCGCTCAGATGGGCTACGGGCCGCTGGTGCGCGCCACCACCGGCGTCTCCAAATTGTGGACATCCGAGGAAAGCCGAGGAGGCTTGTCCGCCAGTTTCTTCGATGCCACCACGGTCTTTCCCGATCACGTCGTCGCCCGCCTCACCGCGGTTGCGGCGTTGGCGTCGCTGCTCGGCCGGGACAGCGTCGGAGCCGGTGCGCACGTGCACATCTCGCAGGCCGAGGCGGCCGTCAACCAGCTCGCCATAAGCTACGTCGTCGACGCCGCAAGGTCCGCCGGCCTGCCCGTCGCCGACGACACGGGCCTGCACGGCGTCTACCAGTGCGCAGGCGAGGACGAATGGTGTGTGGTCTCGTTGCGTTCCGCCGCCGATCGCGCAGCGCTGGCCGCCGCGATGGGAGGTGCCGAACTGCCCGGCGACCGCCCCGGCCTCATGGCTGCGGTATCCGCGTGGACAGCCGGCCTGGACAAGACCACGGTCGCGGACATGCTCCAGCGGCTCGGGGTGCCCGCAGCACCGATGAACCGCGCCGTCGACGTGCTCGCCGACCCCACCCTCGTACACCGGAAGTTGTTCACCGACATGGTTCATCCGCTGTTCGAACACCCGATGCCAACCGAGACCAGCCCTGCACTGTTCGCCCACATCCCGCGGGCCGAACTGCGACCCGCCCCGATGGCTGGCGAGCACACCCGTGAGATCTGCCAGAAGCTCCTGGCCCTGGACACCGATGAGATCGACCGCCTGATCGCCGACGGCGTGCTGTTCACCGCCGCCGACTCCGCCGACACATCGAGGACGCAACCGTGACACCACCACCCAGAACGCCGGTGCTCGTCGGCTACGGACAGGTCAACCAACTCGAGGAGAACCCCTCAGTCGAACCCATCGGCCTGATGGCCGATGCCGCCCATGCCGCTGCGTGCCCTCGGGTGCTGCAGGCCGTCGACTCGGTGCGCATCGTCAACATCCTGTCGTGGCGCTACCGCGACCCGGGTCGGTTGCTGGCACAGCAGATCGGCGCGGACAACGCGTCGACCCGGTACACGGGGGTTGGCGGAAACGTCCCGCAGACCTTGGTGAACCAGGCGTGTCTGGACATCCAGTCGGGCCGCGCCGACGTGGTGCTGATCGCGGGCGCCGAAACATTCCGCACCAGAACCCGATTGCGTAACCGCGGCGTGAAGCCGGACTGGACTAGCGAGCCGGAATCGGTGCCGTTTGCCGAGGGCGCCAATGAGAACCTGCCGATGGTGGGACCGGCGGAGCTGCGCATCAACCTGGATCGGCCTGCCTACGTATATCCGCTCTTCGAGCAGGCGTTGCGCATCGCAGCGGGCGAGTCACCCGACGAGCACCGCCGACGCATCGGCGCGCTGTGGTCGCGGTTCAGCGAAGTGGCACAGGCGAATCCGCACGCGTGGAGTCGGTCGGCGCTGTCCGCCGACGACATCTGGCAGCCCAACGAGAGCAACCGGATGATCAGCTGGCCGTACACCAAGCTGATGAACTCCAACAACATGGTCGACCAGGGCGCGGTGGTCATCGTGGCCTCCGCCGAGAAGGCGAACCGACTGCAGATTCCCACCGAGCGCTGGGTGTTCCCATACGCGGGCACCGACGCGCACGACACCTATGCCGTGGGTGAGCGGCTGGAACTCAGCGAATCACCGGCGATACGGATCGGTGGCAGCCGGGCGCTCGAACTCGCCGGGGTAGGAGTCGACGACATCGACCTGATCGACGTCTACTCGTGCTTCCCGTCGGCGGTTCAGGTCGCCGCAGCCGAACTGGGGCTGGCGCTGAGCGACGCAAACCGTCCGCTGACCGTCACCGGCGGCCTCACGTTCGCAGGTGGCCCATGGAACAACTACGTCACGCATTCGATCGCCACGATGGCGCAACGGTTGGCAGGCAATTCCGGTCAGCTCGGCCTGATCACAGCCAACGGCGGCTATCTGACCAAGCACAGCTTCGGTGTCTACGGTTCGGAACCGCCGGCGCACCAATTCCGCTGGGAAGACGTGCAATCCACTGTCGACGCCGAGCCGACGAGGGTCGCCGAGGTCGAATGGTCCGGCGTCGGAACCGTCGAAGCGTGGACGACGCCGTTTGATCGCGACGGTGCCGCCCAGAAGGCCTTCCTCGCGGTTCGCACCCCCGACGACTCGAGGACGCTCGCGGTGATCAGCGACGCCGGACAAGCCGACGTGACCGTGCGCGAGGACATCGCGCGAGCGAAGGTGGCGGTGCATCCCGACGGCACCGCCACGCTCGAATGACGCTGCGCCGCTAGGGTGCGTCGAGCGGCACTTCGCTGTAATGCAGATCGAATCCGTCCGCGCTGAACGTGAAGCCCTTGCCGCTTGCCTCACTCAGGCACGAGACCCCCTTCGACTCCTGGAGGTTGCACCGGAAACGGGCAACGGCCAGCGTCCGGTTGAACGGCAGCACGGTGGCGGGCGACGGCGGAGCGAACGCAGCGGCGTCGACGGCCGCGAAACGGGCATCGCCCTGTGGGCCGACGACGATCGCGTTGGGCGGTGTCTGCTGACCGTCCGCGTCCGGCACGGTTTCCGGTGCACCGGTGATGGCAAGGGCGTCGGTCGTGCCTCCGCAGCCCGCCATGTCGCCCGGCAGTATCGCGCACTGCCAGCGACCGCTCGGCGTCGAGAAGTAGTAGGCCGATCGACCAGCAGTGTTCTGGGCGAAGTCGCGCCCATTGGCCAGCAGCGCGGGGTTGGTCGGCGGCAGCGGCGGCGCGGCCGGGGCGGCCTGGGCGGCGGTCGACGAGGTGTCTGTAGCCCACTCGCCGGTGTTGACGACACGTTCGGCTGTGCACCCCGTGAGAACTATCAGCGCCGCAAAGGTCAGAGTTATGGCTCGCATTTGGTTCCATAGCGTGCCAAACGCAGATTTCTCTCGACGCACCGGGGCAGCAAACGCTGAAACCACCCAGCGATGGCGATGGCCGCTTTCGCTAGCCGGATAACGGTCACCGATACGCGAGCTAGGGCGTGTCGAGCGGCACCTCGGTGTACTGCGGGCGGAACTCATCCGAGCTGAAGGTGAATCCCCTCCCGCTCTGCTCGCTCACGCACGAGACCCCCGTCTTCTCCTGAATGTTGCACCGGAACAGGGCTGCGATCAGAGTCCTGTTGAACGGCAACACCTTAGCGGTCTCCGGCGGCGCGAATCCTGGCTCCGCCAACGCGGCGAAATACGGGTCGCCCTCCGGTTCGACGACGATCGCGTTGGGCGGCACCTCTTCGCCTTCGGCGTCGCGCACCGTGTCCGGCGCACCCGCGATGCTGAGTGCGCCCCCGCCCTTGGCCTGGCATCCCGCCTTGTCGCGGGGGAGGATGGCACATTGCCAGCGACCGCTGGGTGTGGCGAAGTAATACGCGGCCTGATCCTGCGTATACCCGACGAAATCGAACGCGTTGGCCAAGTGCACGGAATCGGTCGGCGGAAGCTGTGGCGCGACCGGCCCCGCCGATGTCGGAAACGTCGCCCACTCGCCAGTGTCGACGACGCCTCCGCCCGAGCAACCCGCCACGAGCAACAGCGCCGCAGAGGTCAAAGTGATGGCACGCATTCTGACCCAACAGCGTGCCCGAACCCGATTTCGGCGGATCAACCGGGGGTCATCAACTCCTTGAGCCGACGCGCGTTGCGCACGGCGTGGCCGCCGAGATCGTTGTTGAAGTACACGTCAACGCGCCTGCCCTCCTGCTGCCACGCGACGAGGCGGTCGGCCCACCGGCGCAGGTCGTCCTCGGAGTAGGAGCCGGTGTACAGCGAGGCAGGCTCGGGGCCGTGCATGCGGACGTAGACCAGGTCGCTGGTGGCCCGGGGCACACAGGGCAATTGCGCACCGCTCATCACGACGTACGCGGCGCCGTGACGCTCGAGCAAGGAGAACACCGCGGGGTCGTTCCACGTCGGATGACGCAGCTCCATCGCCACGGGGATCGACTGCGGCATCAGGCCGAGGAAGTGATCCAGTCGCGCATCGTCGCGTTCCACCCCGGGATGGAGTTGGACCAGCAGCGCTTCGGCCCGGTCGCCGAGTGCGGTCCAGCATCGCTCGAACCGCTCGACCCACGGCTCCGCCGACTTCAGCCTGCGGTAGTGCGTCAGTCCGCGGTGCGCCTTGACCGCCATCGTGAAGCCCGCAGGCAGCCGCTGCCGCCATCCGGCGAACGCGTCGTCGCGGGGCCAGCGGTAGAAGCTTGCGTTGAGTTCGACGGTGTCGAACTCCTCGACGTAGCGGGCCAGCCGTTTCGCAACCGGCATCCCGGCGGGATACAGCACGTCGGTCCAGTGGTCATATGACCACCCCGAGGTCCCGATCCGGATCACGCCACCAGTTCGGCGCGCACGTCGTCGTCCAGCGAGACGCGCACCAGCGCCGCGGCAAGCGTCGCGGTCCTGCGCGGCGCGAGCGCGCTCAGCGAGGCGGGGTCGGCGGGCAGGCCGATTTCGCGCGCGGCGTCGGCGGCGCGCTGGTCGAAGTGTGGTCGCACCCACGTCCACACGTCCTGTATTTCGCGAAGGAAAATCTCAGCGCCGGTGTCTCCGATTCCTTTGAACCGCTTTAACAGTCGCTTCGCCTCCCCGACGTCGTGGTTGCTGGCGGCGGCCAGCCGGCGCAGGTCGCCGCCGTAGTCGTCATTCAGCATGGTGGCGATGTCAGCGAGCCGGGTGGCCGAGCTCTCGTCGTAGCGGACGTAGTGCGCCCGCCCGAACGCGGTGATCAATGTGTGGCGATCGGCGGTCAGCACCGCCTTCGGGGACCTCAGACCGGCCGCGAAAAGCTCCCGCGCAGCCCTCGTCGCGATCGTCGCGTCGATCGGCTTGCTCGCGAGCATGCACAGCGTGAGGAGCTGGAACAGCGGCATCGGCTTGTCCCGCAACGTGATGCCGGCTTCATCCGCATAGGTGGTGCCCGCGACCTTCATCAGGCGACCGACGAGGTCCTTGTTCGATGACCGTGCCACCCGATACGGCTACCCGTAGGCCGGCAACGGAAACGTCACTTCGGCGGCAGCGACTTGGCGTAGTCCACGCCTCGGGCCACCCACGACTGCAGTTGGCGTTTGGTGTTGACGCCGTCACCGGACACCCGCAGCCATCCGCGGGTCTCCCGTCCTGCCATCACCATCGGTTCGACGTGCTCGCGAGCGAGCAGCTTCTCGGTCTCGGCCGGTGGTACCCGGACCATCAGCCCGCCGCGGCCGCTCGCTGCCACCGACATGTTGCCGTTGACCAAGAACGCCAACCCGCCGAACATCCGCTTCTCTTCCACTCCCTTCTCCGCGCCGAGGAGTTCGCGGATGCGGTCGGCGAGGTCTTGGTCGTACGCCATGGCACGACGGTAGACCGGGTTCGGATGCTTCAACGCGAACAGACGCAAAAGTCCCGACAACACCGGCGTGTCGGGAGCTTTTGCGTCTGCTCGCGCTATGTGGTTGTCAGGCCGCGCTGGTCGCCAACGCCTCCACCGGTTCCAACGCCTGGGCGACGATGTCGGCGACATCGGTCATCGGCCGCACGTCGAGCACCTCGAGCACCTCGGCAGGGACGTCGTCCAGGTCGGGTTCGTTGCGCTGCGGGATGAAAACCGTTGACAGGCCTGCACGTTGGGCGGCCAGCAGTTTCTGCTTGATCCCGCCGATCGACAGCACCCGACCGTTGAGCGTCACCTCACCGGTCATTCCGACGTCGGAGCGGACCTGACGTCCGGTGGCCATCGACACCAGGGCGGTGACCATGGTGACACCCGCCGAGGGACCGTCCTTGGGCACCGCACCCGCAGGCACGTGCACGTGGATCTTGCGGTCCAACGCCGTCGGGTCGACGCCGAGCTGGTCGGCGTGCGAGCGGACGTAGGACAGCGCGATCTGCGCCGACTCCTTCATCACATCGCCCAGCTGACCGGTCAGCTGCAGGCTCGACTCGCCCTCGGTCGACCCGGCTTCGATGTAGAGCACGTCGCCGCCGAGGCCGGTGACGGCCAGGCCGGTCGCAACGCCGGGCACCGCCGTGCGTTCCTGGGACTCCGGGGTGAACCTCGGGCGGCCAAGGTAGCCAACCAGGTCCGGCTCATCGATGGTCAACGGATCCGCGTTCTCGGCGAGCTTGGTGGTCGCCTTGCGCAGCGCCTTGGCCAGCAGCCGCTCGAACTGGCGCACACCTGGTTCGCGGGTGTAATCGGCGGCGATCTTACGCAGCGCGGCGTCGGTGACCGTGACCTCGTCGTCGGTCAACGCCGCCCGCTCGCGCTGCCTCGGCAGCAGGAAGTCGCGGGCGATGGCGACCTTGTCGTCCTCGGTGTAACCGTCGATCTGGACCAGCTCCATCCGGTCCAGCAGCGCCGACGGAATGTTCTCGATGACGTTGGCCGTCGCGAGGAACACCACGTCGGACAGGTCCAGGTCCAGATCAAGGTAGTGGTCGCGGAATGTGTGGTTCTGCGCGGGGTCGAGCACCTCGAGCAGTGCCGCACTCGGGTCCCCGCGGTAATCGGAGCCGACCTTGTCGATCTCGTCGAGCAGCACGACGGGGTTCATCGAACCTGCCTCGCCGATCGCGCGCACCAGACGACCTGGAAGTGCACCGACATACGTCCGACGGTGGCCACGGATCTCGGCCTCGTCGCGCACGCCGCCGAGGGCGACGCGAACGAACTTGCGACCCAATGCGCGTGCCACGCTCTCACCGAGCGAGGTCTTGCCGACCCCGGGAGGCCCGGCCAGCACCATCACCGCGCCGGAGCCGCGGCCGCCGACGACGGCCATGCCGCGCTGAGCCCGCCTGGCTCGCACCGCCAGGTACTCGACGATGCGGTCCTTGACGTCCTCCAGCCCGTGATGGTCGGCGTCGAGGACTTCCCTGGCGAGCGTCAAATTGGTCGAGTCCTCGGTGGTGACATTCCATGGCAGCTCCAGAACGGTGTCCAGCCAGGTGCGGATCCACCCCCCCTCCGGGCTCTGCTCGCTCGACCGTTCCAGCTTGCCGACCTCGCGAAGCGCTGCCTGGCGCACCTTCTCGGGCAGGTCGGCGGCCTCGATGCGGGCCCGATAGTCGTCGGATCCGTCGGGTTCGCCCTCGCCGAGTTCCTTCCGGATCGCGGCGAGCTGCTGGCGCAGCAGGAACTCCTTCTGCGTCTTCTCCATGCCCTCGCGGACGTCCTCGGCGATCTTGTCGTTGACCTCCGTCTCGGCGAGATGGTCACCGGTCCAGTCGATCAGCGCTCGCAGCCGCTCGGCGACGTCGGGCGTCTCCAGCAACTCGCGCTTCTGCACGTCGGTCAGATACGAGGCGTATCCGGCAGTGTCCGCCAGCTGCGACGGGTCCGTCAGCTTGTTGACGAAGTCGATGATCTGCCACGCTTCGCGCCGCTGCAGCATGGCCAGCAGCAGCTTCTTGTACTCGGCGGCGAGCGCAAGAGTCGACTCGGGGGCCGGGCTCTCATCGATGACCTCGGTCACCTCGACCCACAGCGCAGCGCCGGGGCCGGTCGTACCGGTACCGATGTGAGCGCGACGCTCGCCCCGGACCACCGCGGCCGAGCCGCCGCCACCCGGGATGCGCCCGACCTGGACTATCGAGGCGAGCACGCCGTAAGTGGGGTAGCGGTCATCGAGCCGCGGCGCGATCAGCAGCTTTCCGCTCTCGCTTGCTTGCGCGGCGTCTACAGCAGCGCGGGCGGCGTCGTCGAGCTCGATGGGCACCACCATGGTCGGCAGCACGATCGGCTCGCTGACGAACAGCACCGGCACTGAGATTGCTTCAGGCATCTAGTCCTCCAAAGTTCAGCCTGATGCGCTCAACCCTGGCGGGCGCTCCTTTGTTCCCAGCGCGCCCCCAGCCGTCGGCCGACGACGATCGTCGCCGCGATGAGCAGGCCATCGTCCCCCAGGAGATGACGGAAAACACACCGTCGGCGACGTCGACCGATACCTGGTAGATCAGGCTGACACCGGCCGACATAGAATTCGCAGCACGGAAGGGCGCTCAGTGCGCCTTCGAGCGCGAGGTCGAGTTCCGGTGTGGCGAAACCGCTCGCACCGACGACTATCTGACCGCCATCGCCGATACCCGTCCGACGTTGACTGACGCGATGCTGTCCGAGTTCGAAGAGGACATTGCCCTGCGCACTCGGCTGTGACCGTCAGCGGGGCGGCGGGGTCGTCCGTCGGGAACAAACCCTCGAGGAGATAAGCGGCGCAAAACAGTGAGCCTGCCGCCGGGGCAGGCGACAGGCTCACTGGAGGGGAGGTGCTGTTACGCGGAGGTGGGTGACGCGCCCAGCACCTGTTGGAGGTCGGGCTTCATCTGCTCGAGCTGCTGTCCCCAGTAACCCCAGCTGTGCGTCCCGTTCGGGGGGAAGTTGAACACCGCGTTCTTCCCGCCTGCGGCCACATAGGTGTCCCGGAAGGTCTCGTTCGTCCGCAACGTGAACCCTTCGAGGAACTGAGCAGCCATCAGATTGCCGCCATTGCTTCCGGCGTCGAGGTCGGCGGGAGTGCCGTTGCCGCAATAGATCCACAGCCTGGTGTTGTTGGCGACCAGCTGGTTCATGTTGACCATCGGGTCGTTGCGCTTCCAGGCCGGATCGGAGGACGGGCCCCACATGCTCTCGGCGTTGTAGCCGCCCGCGTCGTTCATCGCGAGACCGATCAGCATCGGCCACCAACCCTCAGACGGGTTGAGGAAGCCGGACAGCGACGCGGCGTAAATGAACTTCTGCGGGTAGTAGATCGAGTAGGTCAGCGCGGTGGCGCCGCCCATCGAAATACCGACCACGGCATTACCGTTCGGCGAGACGCCCTGATTAGCCTCGAGATGTGCGGGCAGTTCCTGGGTCAGGAACGTCTCCCACTTGTACGTGTAGTCCTGACCGTTGCCCGACGACGGCTGATACCAGTCGGTATAGAAGCTCGACTGGCCGCCGACCGGCATGATGGTCGACAATCCCGAACCGTAGTACCACTCGAACGCCGGGGTTTCGATGTCCCAGCCGCTGAAGTCGTCCTGCGCCCGCAGGCCGTCGAGCAGGTACACCGCGTGCGGTCCGCCGCCCTGGAACTGCACCCGGATATTGCGGTTCATCGACTGGGAGAACACATCCAGGTACTCGACGGGTAGGCCCGGCCGAGAAAAAGCGCCTGCGGTCGCCGCGCCCCCGGCGAAACCGACCAAACCGGGCAGGGCTGCCGCCACGACGGCGCCCGCCGCCAGCCGGCGTCCCCACTTGCCTCGAATCTTCTCAATCCACTTCATAACGGCAACAAACCCACCTTTCCAATTACGTGCTTTCAAGCAATTGCCGTTGCTTGTGTGCGTCAGTGAATCACCGGTCACATATGTCACACGGGTACCAACACGGCGATGGGATATCGCGAATGGCTAACGATTGCGACTCGGCGCCGATACCAACAGCTCGAGCTGGCACGACGCCCCTGACTACCCGTTGAGCCCAGACATCCGGGTGACGTGCCGCGGCGTCAGCTCCGCCAGGCTTGTCACGCCGAGAAGTCGCATGGTGCGGGCCACCTGGTCGGACAAGATCGCGATGGCGCGGTCCACACCGGCCTCGCCGCCGGCCATCAGGCCGTAGAGGTAGGCACGCCCGACGAGGGTGAAGCGCGCGCCGAGAGCTATGGCGGCGACGATGTCGGCGCCCGACATGATCCCGGTGTCCAAGACGATCTCGGTCTCACCGCCGACTTCGCGAGCGACATCGGGCAGCAGATGGAACGGAACGGGAGCTCTGTCCAGCTGGCGGCCGCCGTGATTTGACAGCACGATGCCGTCGACACCGAGGTCGACAACCGACTTGGCGTCGTCGAGGGTCTGAATCCCTTTGACCACCAGTTTGTTCGGCCACTGTGACTTGATCCAGGCCAAGTCCTCGAATGTCACCGTCGGGTCGAACATCGAATCGAGGTATTCGGCGACGGTGCCCGGCCAGCGGTCGAGCGAGGCGAACGACAGCGGTTCGGTGGTGAACAGGTCGAACCACCAACGGGGGTGGGGCACCGTGTCGAGCACCGTACGCAAGGTGAGTGCGGGGGGAATCGACATGCCGTTGCGCGTATCCCGTAGCCGGGCACCCGCGACCGGGACGTCCACCGTGACGAGCAGAGTGTCGAAGCCGGCCGCGGCAGCACGCTCGACCAACGCCATCGAACGGTCCCTGTCTTTCCACATGTATAGCTGAAACCAGTTGCGACCGTTCGGGTTCGCCGCCTTGACCTCTTCGATGGATCTGGTGCCCAGTGTCGAAAGGGAGAAGGGGATGCCCGCCCTTGCCGCCGCATGTGCACCGGCGATCTCACCCTCGGTCTGCATCAGACGCGTGAATCCCGTCGGGGCGATCCCGAACGGCTGGTCGACCCGACCTCCGAAAACGTCCCAGCCGGTGTCGATGTCGGCGACATTGCGCAGAATCGTCGGGTGGAACTGGATGTCGCGAAACGCCTGCCGCGCCCGCCCCAGCGACAGTTCTTCCTCTGCGGCACCGTCGGCGTAGTCGAAGGCGGCTTTCGGCGTGCGTCGTTTGGCGATCCGCCGCAGATCATCGATCGTCAGAGCGGCAGAGAGCCTGCGTGCCGTCGGGTTAAACCTCGGCTTCTTGAATTGGATCAGAGGGGCTAGTTCGCGCGGCCTCGGTACTCTGCGGTCCATCGGCGTTCCCTAGTCGGCCGCCGCCGAAATCGCGCGCCGGACGTCGGCCCGTCGATCGTCGATCGCACGCCCGATTTCCTGCAGCAGCACCGGCTTCCGGCCGACGAGTTCCTCGATCTGGTCGCGTTCTAGTTGAAGCACGGTCACTTCGTTGAGTGCGCGGGCCGACGCGATGACCGGCTCGCGGGTCAACGTGGTCTGGCCGAGGAAGTCACCTTTCTCGAGCGTGCGCACCGCGATGACCGCCCCGTCTTCTCCCGGTGCCTCCAGCCGAGCCCTGCCATTGACGATGAAGTTCATCCGCGTGGGCACCTCGCCGGCGGACTGGATGTACTCGTCGGCGCCATATCGCGCGAGCCGGGCGTGGGGGAGAAGCTCCTCCATATCGTCCTGGTTCAACCGCAAGGTGGGCGCGATGATGGCAAGCGAGCGGTTCATCCGCTCCGTTGTCTCGAAGTCGTCCTCCGCCTCGTCGAGGTGCAGTCCGGCACGCCGGGAGGCATACCAAACCCAGCGCAGGAAGGTGGCTTTCGCGCCGAAGTCGTCGGCGGGTGTACGCAGCGGTATGGATGTGGTGTAGTTCAGACCGCCCGCAGCGACACTCGACGGCGCCGCGTCGGGGCGCAACTGGGGCAGAGCCATTGCGACATTGGTCAACATCCGGCATACATCGTCGGGTGGGTCGTCCAAGGAGAATATCGTCTTCACGCCGAGCGAGTGACTGCCCGGCGGACGGCTGAAGTTGGTGAACGATGCGGCGGCCAACACCGAGTTCGGCATGATCTGGAGCCCACCGCCGGTATCGATATGTGTTGCGCGCCAGTTCACCTCGACCACACGCCCTTTTGCTGACGGCGTCTCGATCCAGTCGCCGATTTGAAACGGTTGCTCGAACAGCACCAGCAGGCCGGAGATGATCTGACCGACCGAGTTCTGCAGCGCAAGGCCGAGCACGATCGACGATATGCCGAGCGCCGTGAACAGTCCTCCGACGTTGGCGCCCCAGATGTAGGCGAAGATCAACGCGATGCCTACCGCGATAAGGGCAAAGCGCGCGACATCGAGGAATATCGTCGGAATGCGCTTGCGCCATGTGCCCTCCGGCGCACCCTGGAAGACAGTCGCATTCAGCCCGGACAGCAGCAAGACGAGCACCACGACGAAGAACACCGTCGACACGATGCGCACCGGGGTCGCTTCACCGGAAACCTGGATCGCACCGATGAGCAGCAGCAGCAGTGCGCCCAGCGGCAGGATATAGGTGCGGAGAAGATGAACTGGCCGCACCAGGAAACTGTTTCTGCGACGCAACGCATTCTGTAGTTCTGTCAGTGCGACCAGTGCGATCGGAAAACCGACGGCGACCCCGATTGCCCAGTAGAACCAGGGCGCGTCGAACAAGCCGGTCACGGTTCGCGCTCCGTCAACCGCCAGATCGGCTCTGCGCTGTCGTCGCCGCTCACTTCGCCGGCCGAGGTGAAGTCGCGGGTATCGCGCATGACGTCATACACCCGCGACGTGACGTAGATCCCGGCCCGCGGAGATCCGCTCTGCACCTGATACGCGACGTTGACCGCCGAACCCCACATGTCGTATGCCAGGGTCGACCGTCCGACCAGACCACTGGTGACAGTGCCGGTGTCGATCCCCGCCCGCAGGCTCAGTTCGTTACCTGTTTCGACGGTGAAGCGGTCGACGATGCGCTGCATCTCGATGGCGAAGTCGACGGTGCGACGCACGTTGTCGAGTCGCGGGACGCTCAACCCACAGCTGGCGAGATAACCGTTGTGCAGAGTCCGCACCTGCTCGACGCCGAGACTTTCTGCGGCCGCGTCGAATTGGCGGGTCAGCTTGTTGACGATGCTCAGCAGCTCGTCGGAGCTCAACTCAGCGGTGAGCTGGTCGAGGCCGACGATGTCGGCGTAGACGACGGTGACGTTCTGGTGGTCCTGCGCGATCGTCTCCTCGCCTTCGCGATAGCGCTGCACGAGCGGCTCCGGCATCAGCGACAGCATCAGGCGGTCGTTCTCGCGCCGCTGCTCGGCGATGAGGTCTTCCTTGATGGCGAGGTTTCGGCTCATGTCGTTGAAGGCCACCGTCAGATCGCCGAACTCGTCGCGGGATTGCACCGGCAACGTCACCTTGTAGTCGCCTGCGCTGATCTGTTGCGCGCCTGCCTCCAGCCGGCGGATCGGCCGCACGAACAGCCGGGCGAGCAGCATCGCGGCCAGGCAGACCACGAAGATGATTACCGCCGTCGAAAGCACCAGCGTCCTGGTGAACGCGGAGACCGGCGCGAAGGCCTCGGACGTGTCGATCTTGGCGATCACCGACCAGTTCAGCCCAGGCAGGTCAACCGGCGCGTAGGCCTGAAGCGACTCATGTCCGAGGTAGTCGGTGGCGGTCAGCGTGCCCTCCTGGCCGCGTTGCGCGCGCCGGGTCGCCTCGGTCTCGACGGGCTGGACCAGTGTGGTGCCGCCCTGCAAAAGGGACTCCTCGGCAACGGACGGCGGTGTGCCCGCCTCGATCACATCGCGCTTGAACTGCTCCGGGTCCTCTAGGAACTTCCGCGAGTCCGAGCGCATCAGGTTGTCTGGTCCGACCAGAAAAGTCTCGCCGGTCTTACCCATGCCCGCGGATTCCCATTGCTTGTCCGCGGTCATCAACCGGTTGATCTTGGAGATCGGGAACTGCAGCGCCAGCACGCCTTCGACCCGGCCCGCCTGCCCGACGGGCGACATCAACCACGCCGTGGGTTCGTCGGCGGGCTGATAGTCGCCGAAGTCGGTGACGCCGACGTAGTTGACGGCGTTGGATGACAGCGCCTTCTCATAGGCCTCGCCGAGCTCACCCTCCCGGTACGGACCGGTGAGGACGTTCGTCCCGAGGTCGACGCCCTTGTAGGCGGAGTAGACGACGTTGCCACGGGTATCGAGCAGCAACGCATCCTCGAACTCGAACCGTTTGACGATTTCCCGGAAGAAGTCGTTGTACTGCGCGTTGGCCGCCGACCACGGGCTGCCATCACGCGCATCGTCGAAGGCGAGCGCCTTGTTCCAGTCGTTGAAAGGCGCGGTGTAATACGCCTGGAGATACTTCTGCGGATTCGACCTCGGCAACAGCGCTGCGGTGTCGAGACGGTCGCCGGTCTGGTCTTCTTCTGCTTTCTGAAACTGGTTGTTGTAGTAGTCGATTATCGACTGCCACTGTGCTGGACTGATCGTCGAATCGTTGAGCTGGTCGAAAGCTCCGGTGAATGCCCTGACCGCTTCGGTCGTGGTGGCGCCGCGGGTATATATGACGAGCGAATTCTTGAGGTCGGAAAACTGCGCCTCCAACTGACGCGTCTGTGAGGCCCTTATCTCGGTGAGCCCTTCGAAAACCGAAGCGCGCAAGGACGACCGCCCCGACTGGTAACCGATCGCGCCGACGACGGCGGCCGATAACACGCTCGTCACCAGCAACATTGCCAGCAGTTTTGATTGGATGCTGAGCCGGGACAGCACTCGGCGGCGGAAACTTCTGGATTTCGCCGCGGGCGCAGAGGGCGCCGGGCCATCTGAGTCATTCGTTATCGTCATTGAAACCCGAAGACTAGCTCGCGAAACTTGCAAACGAAATGAATGTGGGCAAATTGTTGTGACGAACCGACCGGACCCATTCGACCTTCGGCGCTTCGTGGATGCGCAGGCCGGAGTCTATGACTCCGTACTCGCCGAGCTGCGCGCCGGGCGCAAGCGAAGCCACTGGATGTGGTTCGTTTTTCCGCAACTTCGCGGCTTGGGCAGGAGTCCGACAGCGGTCCGGTTTGCGATCTCCTCCATCGACGAGGCCCGCGCCTACCTTGCCCACGATGTGCTCGGCCCGCGACTCAGGGAGTGCGCCCGCCTGGTTGCCGCGATCGACGGCCGCACGGCGGAGGAGATCTTCGGCTGGCCCGACGACATGAAGCTGCGGTCCTCGATGACGCTTTTCGCCCGTGCCGCCGCCGACAACCGCGACTTCGTCGCGGTACTCGAGAAGTTCTACGGCGGCGAAGAAGACCCCGCGACGCTGACGCGGCTCTGCTGAATCAGCTGCGCTCGACGATCAACCAGCCGTGCGGCTCGACGTCGGCGGATGAGATCACGTCCTGCGGTGGCGCACCGGAGCCGGCGACGATGCGGCCTTCGCCGTGGCCGAACTGGCCCAGCTCGACCGACATCGGCACATCATCGATGTTGAGCGCCACCAACAGCGCATCCGAGTCGTGGCGGACGCGGTAGACGTACTGGGTGTTGGTCAGCTTCTCCGCCGATGTTCTCGCCGTGTGCAGCCACGGATGCCTGCGTCGCAGCCCGATCAGATACTGATGCAGTCGGTAGACGTCGCGGCCGCGCTCGTCGACGCCGACGAGCGGAGAGGTGAATTCAGGCCGGACGGCATCGTCGCCGCCGACACGGTCCTCTTTGACGCCGCGATAAGCGAATTCGTCGCCTGCGTACAGGCTCGGCGTGCCGCCGATGGTGAGCAGGATGACCAAGGCGTGCTCGAGATGCCGGGTGTTCTCCAGCTGGCTCGCGATTCTGGTCACGTCGTGGTTGCCGACGAAGGTCATCGGAACGAAGGCGTCGAGAAATGCGTCGTGTCGCTGCAGCGCGTGGTCGAGCTCGTGGAAGTTCCCGTCGTTCAGGCTGCTCCAGATCGCCTTCCACAGCTCGTACTGAGTGACCGAGTCGAATCCGGCGTCGCGGGCATGCGCGGAGTAGTCACCATGGATGACCTCGCCGACGAACCAGGCGTCACCGAACGCCTCCCGGACGCGCGGCAGCACCTGCGCCCAGAACCGGTCCGGTACCGCGTATGCGGCGTCGAGACGCCAGCCGTCGGCTCCGCGCCGGAGCCAGTGCGTCATCACGTCGACGGTGTAGTCGACGACGTCGGGGTTGTCGTGGTTCAGCGCGATGAGCTCGCCGTGGCCCTCGAATGTCTTGAACTCGCCGCCGGTTCGGCGGAACCACGATGCGTCGTGGCCGGCGACTGCGTCTCGGTAGCGGGGAAAGTCGGTCCCGACGTGGTTGAAGACACCGTCGAGTAGGACGCGCAGACCGCGGCGGTGCGCCTCGGTGACGAGTTCGTCGAAGTCGGCGTCGTCACCGAGCCTGGGGTCGATCCGGTGGTGGTCGGTGGTGTCATAACCGTGGGTTCTGGACTCGAAGATCGGCCCGAGCGCGATACCCGACGCGCCCAGTTCGACGGCTTGATCGAGCCATCCGACGATGCGCCGCATCCGGTGCTGGTCAGCACGCGGCGGCGTATCGGCCGGGAACGCGCCGACGAAGCCGAGCGGATAAACCTGCCACCAGATCGCGTGCGCGACCCACGCTGGTTCACTCATGGCCGGAACTTCTTCTCGTAGAGGGCTTTCATGGTGTCGGCCAAAGCGGGGGCGGGTCCGTCGACGACGACTCCCGGCGCAATTACGGTGATCGGCACGGGCGCCACCGGCGGTGGCGGCGCTCCCCATTCGGTGAGCCACTGGGTCAGCTGTGCACTCGAGGCGGCGTACACGATGCGCCCCAGCCCGACCCACGCGTGCGCGGCGGCACACATGGCGCAGTGCTCGCCGGAGGTGTACACGGTCGCCTCGGCGCGCTCGGCGGGCGACAGGTTCTCCGCAGCCCAGCGGGCGATCGCGAACTCGGGATGGCGGGTGGCGTCGCCGCCGGCGACGTGGTTGTGGTCTTCGAAGAGCGTGCGACCATCGGCGCCGACCAGGATCGAGCCGAAGGGCTCGTCGCCGGCTTCGAGCGCCGTTTGCGCGAGCTCCACGCAGCGGCCGAGCCGGGTCAGGTCGTCGTCGTGCAGGGCCACGGGCGGTGAGTTTACGCAGCCCGCGCGCCGATGCGTTGTGACCCGCCTGGTGGAGGTAGGTGAGGCGCCGCGCTAACCGGTCTCGAGCCGGCATGCGCACGACGCAGCGATCGGCACGTCTGCGCGCGCCATGGCCAGCGCGAGCTGCTGGCCGATGATGCCCGCCTCGGCCGTTCGGCCGAGACGATTGAGGCACTCGTGATAGCCGTGCAGGCTCCACACGTTGCCGGGATGCTGGCACGGTCTGCTCAGCGTCGGATCGAGTCCGAGATCGGCGGCGTACACCTCGGCCGCCTCCTCGACGCGCCCCTGCTCGAGCAGTAGGGCTCCGTAGGCATGGCGGGTGGGTTGCATCCAGCCCCACGGCTCGTCGTAGGGCAGCGCATCGTCGAGTTCGACGGCCCTTCGCAAGTGGACGAACGCCTCGTCGAAATTCCCTTCGCGGTAGGCGATTTCGCCGTCAAGCATCTCCGCGGCCACCGCGAGTATGTCGCGCGCGGTGTTGTTGAACAGATAGCGGGACTCCGGGATGCGGTCGTACGCGGCGGCGAAGGCCGCGCGCTCGGCATGTGCCTGCGGAAGCCGGCCTTTGGCGGCGTGCGCGACACCCCGTCCGTAGTGGATGGTGGCAGCGGTCGTGCAGTAGAGATCGGTGTCGTCGGGGATGGCGTGTGCGATTAGATCGTCCCAGCGCCCGAATCGAACCAGTACGTGAATCCGCAACGGCACGAACGCTTCCAGCCAGTCCGCCATCGGCGGCGACTCGATGGCGAGCAGTTCGGGAGTCAACTGTTCGGCGAGTTCGTCGGCGGCCGCAAGCGCGGTGGCCGAGTTGCCCTCGAACATCGCCGAATAGACGACGAAGTGGAGGTTGTGCGCGCGGTAGAGCGAGTAGAAGTTCAGCGGGCCTTCGCGTTCGACGAAAAGCCGGTCCGCAGCGACGGCAGTCAGGTTCGACACCACCGAGTTCCGGTAATCGCCGCACAGCACGTCGATGTGGCTGGCCATGTGCTGCAGGTGGCCTGCATCAGGCACAAGACCGCGCAGCAGATCGGCCGCGGGCAGGGCGTCCTGTGGGGTGGCCGACATCTCCATGGTGTGCAGATAGAGGTGCAACACGCCTGGGTGTGCGCGGCCAACGTCCGTGGCCAGCGCATCGTCGAGGATGCGTTTGGCCTCGACCACCCGCGAACCTGCCGCGGGTTCGCCTGTGCTGGTGTCCCACAACGCCCACGCCGTGACATTGACCAGGGCGTCGGCGGCGAGCGCCTGCACGTCGATGTCGTCGGGATATGCCTGGGCGAGCGCCACCATGGCGTCGGCGTAGTCCGCGTGTCCGGCGTGCAGTGCGTCGGTGTCGTCGGGGTCGTCGGTGGGGAACCGGGCCGCCAGCGCGTCGATCAGCCCGCGTTCGACCGCGGAAGCCCGCCCGTCGGTCGCCAGCCGAAGTTCCATCCGCGCCCGGGCCAACGAAACTGCCAGATCGACGGGATCGAAGGCCTCCCAGGCCTTGTTGTAGTTGGGGCCGACGGAGTATGCGATGCCCCAGCGCGCGATCGCGAGATCGCGATCCAGTTCGAGCGCGCGCTCGAAGCAGCGGATCGCCTCGTCGTGGTTGAACGCGTACGCCCACACCAAGCCGCGGTCAACCCATACCTGAGCCTGCGCCGATTGTGTGTCAATCGACCGGTGATAGGTGCCGAGGTTGTAGTACGGCTCCACTATGCCCGGCGAAACGCTCATAGAGGGCACGATAATTCACCCGTCGTGCGGTGGCGAGGACTGCGAGCAGACAGCCGGCCGCCCCCCATGCTGCGAGCGTCAGCAAGGGAGCCTGGGCGCCATTGCCGTCGAAGTAGGAGATGCTGCGCAGAAGCGAGACGCCCGAGCCCTGCGGAACAATCGCGGTGAAGGTGGAATAGAAGGGCGACAGCAACGGCCTGCCGACGGGCCCCGCAGCCGCGGCGTTGCCGACGACCACCAGAAAGAGCGTGAGCAGAGCCGACGCGGCCGTTCCCAATGCCGCTGCGGCGCCCGTCACCGCACCACCGACGGCCATGGCATAGAGCCAGAGGACGCCGAAGACCAGCCACGTGTGTCCAGTCAGGGCGCCGAGGACGGCGTCGACGTAGAGCGTCACCACCCCGGCAAGCAGCGCCGAATAAGCCGTCAACGTCATGGCGCGCAGGAAGATCGTGGCCGGCCTGTGCACGCTGCCCATCAAATAGCCGAATACGGTGGCGCCCAGCGAGGCTCCGATCGAGATGAAGATGATGGCGTAGAACTCAACGGTGCCGGACGGGTCCGCTGCCGACGTCGGCGCGACGTCTTCCACTGCCGTGGTGAAGCCGCCTTGCGCGGCAATCTCCCGACCGACGGTCTCGGACGCGCTCGCGACACTCTTCCCGCCGCCGCCTGCGACGTAGATCTTCATCTCACCGGCAGGGAGACGACGAAGGCGGCGTCGGCGGCGCGTTCGCGAACCTGTTGCCGCGCGTGCGCGTCGTCGCCAACTGCGTTGACCGACAACACTTCCTGCGCTCTGAAACCGTCCACTATCTGGTCGGGTGCTGCTACGGCGACGGTGAGGTGGTGCAATGTCGGCCTGGCGAAGGCTCCGGAGTAGCTGGCGATCATCGCGACGACGAACATCGTCAACGCCGTCATCGCGAGCACCATGTTGCGGATTGCGCTTGTCGTCACGGTAGGTGACGCGTGTCGTGCCATGGGATTGTCCTTCGGAGATCGTGGATGTGATTCAGAGCTTCGATGCCGCGGGCGAACTCAGCAGCACGTCGACGGTGTGGAGCGCGGCGATGACCCGTCCGCGCAGATCGGACGCGTTCGGGTCCTCCATCCAGGAGCGCAGCACCTCGATGAACCCGCCGAGCAGGAACCGGCCGACGGAGGCGGGGGTCAGGCCAGCGATGTCGCCGGCTGGTCCGGCCGTCTCAGCGGCGATCTGTTCGCATGCCGGGGCGAGCTCGGCGCGGAAGGCGGCGACCACACGCAGGGTGACAGCGCTCGGCACGACGTTGCGGTACATCGTGCGGTGTTCTGCGGCGAAATCGAACAGCGCAAGGATGCGGATGCGGGGCTCTCCGTCGAGGTGTGCGGTGGCCGAGGCGAACGCGACGGCGACCGCATAGGCGACCGCGTCGTCACGGTCGGTGAAGTGTTGGTAGAAGACCTGTCGGCTGACCGCGGCGCGATCGACGATGTCGCCCACCGTGAGCTGGTCCACGGGACGCTCGTGCGCGAGCGCGAACGCGGCGTCACGGAGTTTGGTGCGGACGCGCTCGGCCCGCGGGTCGACGCTGTTGATGCGTGCTGCCATACCTACACCGTACTCGCTGTCATAGACAGGTGACCACGAAAGGTTAGGTAACCTAAGACACCGCGTGGGCTCCGGTGTGACGGCCGTGACGTCAGGCGGTGCGCAACCGGGCGGTGGTGGCGCGTGGTGCGACGCCGGTCACGGTCGGAACCCGACGGCCCCCTCGGGTTGGAGCACCGTCAGTCAATCGGAATGCCCCAAGATCGGCTGGTGCTGGGCGGGTAACCGGCACACCAGGCTGGGGTTCGCGTCGGCCGGTAGCCGCGATTCGACTTCAGACTAGAAACATGTTCTAGTTCTGACGTGCTCGAGTTCACCCATATCGGCGACCTGACGTCGCAGGATGTCGATCGGATGCGCGCCGTGTACCAGCCGCTCGCCGAGTCGGTCCGCGATCTGGTCGACGCGACGATCCGGACCGAGGCCGACGCCGACGAGGTCGCCGCGATCAAGGCCGAGATCGATGCGGCCACCGCGCGGCTGCGGTCCAAGCAGATCGACGGCGCGTTCGGCGTGCGGTACACGACCGGCGGCGACCGGATGGCGTGGGGCAACCCCGTCGTCGGCATCCGCAATCCGATCGCCCCGCCACTGGAAATCAACCGCGACGAATCCGGCGGTGCATACACCGATTTCTTCGTTGGTGCGCCCTACGAGGGACCGCCGGGCCACGTGCACGGCGGGATCTCGGCCTTGGTACTCGATCACGTGTTGGGCGAGGCGGCCAGCGACGGGATCATGCCCCGGTTCACGGGGACCATCACGCTGCGGTACCTGCGCACCACGCGACTCGGCCGCCTGCACGCCGAAGCCAGAATCGACCGCACCGAGGGCGTGAAGACCTACGTCGTCGGCCACCTCGCCGACGAGGAGGGCATCACCGTGGAGGCCGAAGGCGTGTTCATCACGCCCAGATGGGCCCGCGACGAGAACTGACGCGCCCGTTCAGGACGTCGTGACATCGCGGGCGTCGGCCCCGGTGCCTGCGATACCCGCGAGGCTTCGGGTGATCGTGCCTACCTCTCCCACAAGCACCCGCACCGAGCCGTCGTCGGAGATGATGTGCGCTGCGGCGTCCCGTAACTGCTGGTCCGCTCTGGCCATTGCACCCGTGTCGATGCTCCACGGTGTGGCAGGCGTCGGCGGGTCGCCACGCAGCACCTCGACATAGTCGTCGACGGCGAGCACGAACTCGCGGCTCAACGCCGTCGACGGGTGGGGCGGCAGGCTGTGTTCCAGCGAGGTGCATGAACTGGTGACCGTGTTGAGCGCCGCGCGGAAGGACCTCAGCCAGAGCCTCAGCTCCTTGGACTCCACACGGGTCGCTCCCGTGGCGGCCTCGAACGCGGACCGCGCCCGGACCGCGCGCTGCCAGGCGGCGGCGAGCGTGTCGGAAGGGTTGTCGAGGTCGTGCACGAACGCCTTGATGACGGCAGCGGCGTAGTCGATTTCGGTTTTCAACAGCTCGCCTGCGCGCTGCCGGAGTCGGATCAGCGCGTCGTCGGGAATGACGACATGGAACAAGACTGCAAGCGCGGCGCCGATGACGACCGCGAGCAGCAGATCGCCCACCGGCGACGAGGGATCGGTGATGTCGAGAAGTAGCACGATCGTCGCGCCGAACGCCGCCGTCACCGCGATGTAGCCGAAAATCGACACCGCATAGGTGATGCCGAGCAACAGCACGGCCACAACCGCGGCCGCCAGACCGGTCGGTTGCCAAATCAGCGTCAGCGCCGAGGCCACGATGACACCTACGCAGACGCCTGCGGCGCGGCCGACACACCGCGTGTAGGTGTGCGCGGTCTCCGGTCTCATGACCAGCAACACCGTCAGCGGAATCCAGTAACCCGCAGGCACATCGGCGAAGCGCGCGATCGCGGTTCCCGAGGCGGCCGCGCCCGCGACGCGCGCGGCATGCCGCGATATCGGCGAGGTCGGATTGAGGTGGCGACTGGCCATGCCGAACGCCGTCCTGAAGGCGGCCATCCAGTCCGACACGTGGCGCCGGCCGAACCGCAGCGTGTCGGCGCGACGTAGTTGGCGGGAAAGGCGCTGCGCGACCGCGGAATCCGAGACAGCCACCGTCGTGACCGCTGCGTCGACGCGCTTGAGGGCGTACTCGGCGTCCCTGCGCGCCGTCCGGGTCTGCGTGGCGATCGCGGCGAGCATATCGGCGGCCGCCGCCAGCAGATCCGCGATCTGTTCGCTTCCGTTGGCCTTGCCGCGAAACGCCATCAACGTTTTGGCGATCTGTTCGGGCAGCGCGTGCCAGTCGCGGTAGGCGGGCGAACGACGGGCGGACGGTGTCTCGTTGCTGCTGAACGCCTCCTTGCAATCCAGCAGCTGCGATGAGTCGACCGCCGCCGCCTCCTCCGCGGCCAGCAGCCGGGCGTCGGCGCTCAGCGAGCGGTACACCTTGGTCAGAGCGTCGCGCTCGCGTTGCCACCGCCGCGGCGGCCACACCGCGATCAGCGCGGCCTGAGACAACCCGGCGACGACCGCGAAGAGCGCGGATGCCAGGGCCGCAAGGGCGGGCTGCGGATGCTGGATGACCAACAGCAGACCGGACGCTCCGGCGAGCAAACCCGCTGGCGCACCGACCGCCCACTGCATGCCCGCCATGAAGCACCACAGCGCGATCGCGATGACGAAAGCGATGCTGAAGCCGGAGGTCAGCCCGCCCACGAAGACGGCGATGCCCAGCTCAACGGACACGGCGAGCACGATCGGGATCCGGCCGATGGGGTTGTCCTGCAGTGCGATAGCACCCGCGATGGCACCCGCGGCGGCCGTCGACGTCGCCGCGCCTGCGGGACCCCACAACAGCGCAGCCGTCGTCAGCCCCAGCACGCCGAGCAGGCTCCGGGCGACGGCACCGTTGTCCGGCAGGTGCATTCGCAGGCCCAGACTCTTGCGCACCCGATCATTCTCACCCCGCCGGGGCCGCATTCGGGTCAGACGGGCACGTCGGGTGCGCGGAAAGGCGTTTCCGCTAGGTTCGGTGAGTGGAGAAAGTCATCCTCACCCTTCGGGGAGTCGACGCCGACGACGCCTGGTGCGCACGTCTGCGCGCGAAGGTGGCTGCCGACCTGCTCGACATCGGCCTGCCGGGTTTGGCGATCAATGTCCGAGATGCCGAGGTGCGGGAGTCGTTGATGACGCTGACGACGATGGACCCGCCGGTGGTGGCGCTGGTCAGCGTGTGGGCCCAGCAGTCCTACGGCCCACAGCTACAGGCTGCGACCACGCTGCTGGCAAAGGAATGCGACGAGGTCGCGGCTTATCTGGTGACGGAATCCGTGCCACTGGCACCGCCACAGACTGTGCCCGGTCAACGCACAACCGGGCTGGCCAACGTGGCGCTGCTGCGCCGACCCGCCGACCTCGACGAGCAGACGTGGTTCTCGCGCTGGCATATCGACCACACACCGGTCGCGATCGAAACGCAGTCGACGTTCGGCTACGTACAGAACGCCGTTGTGCGCGCCCTGACCTCGGACGCACCAGTCCTTTCGGCGATCGTGGAGGAGCTTTTCCCGATCGAAGCGGTCAGCGATCTGCACGCGTTCTTCGGGGCGGCAGATGATGATGATCTGCGCGACCGGATGCAGCGGATGATCGCGAGCACCTCGGCCTTCGGGGCGAACGAGAACGTCGACACCGTGCCAACCAGCCGGTTCGTCTACCGCAGTCCGTTCGACGGCCAGAAAGGAAAGGTGAGCAGATGACGACCCTCGCCGAAGCGGTGGCCCTGGCACGGGGTGAGAGCGGGCTGACGGTGGTGTCCACGCTGCGCGCCGACAACACCATCCAGGCGTCGCTGGTGAACGCCGGGGTCTTGCCTCATCCTGAAAGCGGCAGGCCGGTCCTCGCTTTCGTCACCTACGGCCGGGTCAAGCTGGCGAACCTCCGGGCCCGTCCGCAGCTTGCGGCGACGTTCCGCAACGGATGGCAGTGGGCGACCGTCGAGGGCACAGCCGAGATCGTTGGGCCCGACGATCCCCGGCCCTGGCTCTCCGACACCGAGGGGCTGCGGTTGCTGCTGCGAGAGGTGTTCACCGCGGCAGGCGGCACCCACGACGATTGGGCGGCCTACGACCGCACGATGGCCGAACAGCGCCGCGCGGCGGTGCTCGTCGAACCCACTCGCGTGTACAGCAACGGCTGAGCCTTAGTCTTGCGCGGTGACCCTCACGATCACCGACGCCAACCGGGTACGGACAGTCACCCTCGACCGCCCCGAGGCGCTCAACGCCTTCAACGAAGCGCTCTACGAGGCCACCGCACTCGCGATCCGGGAGGCCGCCGAGGACGCCGAGGTCGCGGTTCTGCTGCTGACGGGCAGCGGCAGGGCGTTCAGTGCGGGCAACGACCTCAAGGAGATGCAGTCGCGCATCAGCGACCCATCGCTCGCCGACAAGGGCAGCCATTTCACGTCGATGATCGACGCGTTGACCGACTTCCCCAAGCCGTTGATCTGCGCGGTCAACGGGCTCGGAGTGGGGATCGGCACAACCATTCTCGGGTACGCCGACCTGGTCTTCATGTCATCGGAAGCACGATTGAAGTGTCCATTCACCAGCCTTGGCGTCGCACCGGAGGCCGCGTCGTCGTACCTGTTGCCTCAGTTGATCGGCAGACAGAATGCGGCGTGGCTGCTGATGTCTTCGGAGTGGGTGTCCGCCCAAGAGGCGCTGCAGATGGGTTTGGTCTGGAAGGTCTGTGCGCCCGACGACCTACTGGCCGATGCTCATCGACACGCCGAAATCCTTGCCGCACGGCCTATTTCGAGCCTGATCGCGGTCAAGCAGACGATCGCGGAGCCGTCGCGACCGGGGATCAGGGCGGCCACCGAACGCGAGAACGCTCATTTCGCGGAGCTGATGGGCGCCGCCGCCAACGCTGACGCCCTTGCCGCATTCACCGACAAGCGGGGGAGAACGGACTAGCGGCTCGCCGCTCCAGCCGGACTAGCGGCTCGCCGCTGAAGAGGCGCCGTTGTTCGCGAAGTGCGACTCGATGATCGCCCGCACCGTCCGCCTGCACCGTCCGCAGTCGGACCCTGCCCCACAAGCCGCCGCCACTTCCTTCGATGTCGAGGCGCCCTTGGCGACGCACTCGCTCACCACGTGGCTGGTGGCTCCTGTGCAGAGGCAGACGAACATCGATCTTCCCCGTCAGTTCTTGCTGTCGATGGACATGAGATGGGCGAACTTGCCGACGAATTGCGTCGGATAGGCGCCGAGCCCGGCGTTGGACATCCACTCCGCGGCCGCGTCGGGGTGGTCGATCCACTGTCGCGCGCTGATCTCGTTGTCGATCTCCTGCAGGATCATCACTTCCTGGCCGTCGTCGAGCGCGCCGTAGACCCAGATCTTGCGCACACCGCCGCGCTTGAACCGGTCGAGTCCTTCGTGCACCTTCGCCATCAGGGACGCGACGTCGTCGACCGACGACATCACTCCGACCACGATGCGTCCGACGTGTTCTTCGGACGACGGCGGGTCCAGATCGATCTTCTCGACGACCTGACCGCCGAAGATCGGCGGAATGTCATCGAGGCCGGCGATGTCGAACCACTCGAATACGGCGGGAGAGCCGATGATGTCCCGTATCGAGCTGGAATGCCGAATTCCGATCGTCACCAGCACCCGGCCGGGTTCCCAGATCGAGGTGTACAGAACTACATGATGCGCACCGATCGATGCCAGATTGTCGCGACGACGTTTGAGCCAATTCCACATCCGGTCGACATCGTCCACACGAAAATCGCAGGCGAGAATCAGTGAGTGCAAATTGAACTCACTCATCGTGATCCTTCGTTCCGCTGCGCTCGCAATCATGTTAGCGCAGTCTAACCTTACTAAGCCTAGCCAGTCCACAGGCCGGGGGTGTTCTTAGCTTAGGCAGACCATCTGCCAACCCTCATCTTCGTCCTTGGCGCCGAAGTTCGTTGCCGCAAACCAGGAAACACGCATCGCGGCCTGCGGAAATTGTGCCGGTCATGCTGCCGCGTGCACTAGATTGAAGGGTGAAGCACAGCCCACCGACCTGATCGCGCGACCGGCGCCAAGGAGCCAGCATGCAAGGGGACCCCGACGTTCTGAAATTGCTCAATGAGCAGTTGACGAGCGAACTGACGGCAATCAACCAATATTTCCTGCACGCGAAAATGCAGGAGAATTGGGGATACACCGAATTGGCCTCTCATACGCGGGCCGAATCCTTTGATGAAATGCGGCATGCCGAGACGATCACCGACCGCATTCTCCTTCTCGACGGGCTGCCGAATTACCAACGGCTCTTCTCGCTCAGGGTCGGCCAGACGGTCAAGGAGCAGTTCGAGGCCGACCTCGCCATCGAGTACGAGGTGGTCGCGAGGTTGAGGCCGGGCATCATCATGTGCCGCGAGAAGGAAGACGCGACCTCGGCGAACATCTTCGAGGCGATCCTCGCCGACGAGGAAAACCACATCGACTACCTCGAGACTCAGCTCGAGCTGATGAACAAGCTCGGCGAAGAGCTCTACCTGGCTCAATGCGTGTCCCGGCCGCCTGGTAGCACCGCAGGCTAGGCTCATCGGACCGCGGCGCGTTTCGCCGTCGGCCACGCGTGTAACCCCTGCCGAAGTCATCCGTAACTTTTGTAGCCTGTCTAACGATATGGCTCACGGGACGGTTGTCGACGGAAGGCAGGTATGACGAGCCAGGCATCGACGGCCGCTGTCTCGGACCCCGATTCCAGCAGCGCAGGCATCAGCCTCCGGCGCCGCAACTTCATCTTCGTTGCGGTGCTGCTCGGCATGCTGCTCGCCGCACTCGACCAGACCATCGTGGCCACCGCGCTGCCCACGGTCGTCGCCGATCTCGGCGGGGCGGGCCATCAAGCCTGGGTCGTCACGAGCTATCTGTTGGCGTCGACGATCGTCACCGCGATCGTCGGCAAGCTCGGGGACCTCTTCGGCCGCAAAGTGGTCTTTCAGGTGTCGGTGTTGTTCTTCCTCGCGGGATCGGTGCTCTGCGGGCTGAGCGATTCGATGACCATGTTGGTCGCGTCCCGCGCCCTGCAGGGCATCGGTGGCGGGGCGCTCATGGTGACGGCGATGGCCGTCATCGGCGAGGTCATCCCGATGCGGGAACGGGGCCGCTATCAGGGCGCGCTGGGGGCCGTGTTCGGCGTCACCACCGTCATCGGCCCCTTGCTCGGCGGATTCTTCACCGATCACCTCACTTGGCGCTGGGCCTTCTGGATCAACATCCCGGTCGCGGTCGTGGTGCTGCTCGTCGGGGCGGCGGCCATCCCCGCCCTCGCAAGAACGACGAAACCCGTCATCGACTACGCAGGCATTCTATTCGTCGGGCTGGGCGCCTCGGGGCTGACGCTTGCCACCAGTTGGGGTGGCGGCGAGTATGCGTGGGGATCCCCGATGATCATCGGCCTGTTCGCCGCGTCGGCTCTGGCGCTCGCAGTATTCGTCTGGGTGGAATCCCGTGCGGCTGAGCCGATCCTGCCGATCCGGCTGTTCGCCAACCCGGTCTTCACGGTGTGTTGCATCCTCGGCTTCATCGTCGGCTTCGCCATGCTCGGAGCGCTGACTTTCCTGCCCACGTTCATGCAGTTCGTCGACGGTGTCTCCGCGACGACTTCGGGGCTGCGGACCTTGCCGATGGTGGCAGGCATGCTGATCACCTCGATCGGCAGCGGCAACATCGTCGGGCGCACCGGCAGGTACAAGATCTTTCCCGTCGCGGGGACCGCGATCATGGCCGTCGGGTTCGCGCTGCTCTCCACGATGGACGCCGCCACACCGACATGGCAGCAGTCGGCGTACCTGTTCGTGCTCGGCTCCGGAATCGGACTCTGCATGCAGGTGCTTGTGCTCGTCGTGCAGAACACCGCCAGCTTCGACGATCTCGGTGTTGCGACGTCGGGTGTCACCTTCTTCCGGACGATCGGAAGCTCCTTTGGCGCAGCCATTTTCGGTTCGCTGTTCGCCAACTTTCTGGCCAGCCGGATCGGGCCTGCGCTCGCCGCAGGCGGCGCGCCACCGCGTGCGGCGGAATCGCCTCAGGCACTGCACGCGCTGTCGGCCCAGGCGGCTGCGCCGATAGTCAACGCCTACGCGGAGTCGCTCGGCACGGTGTTTCTGTGCGCGGTTCCCGTCGCGGTCGTCGGCTTCATCGTTTCGCTTTTCCTCAGGGAGATGCCGCTCCGCGAGATGGAAGCGGCGTCGGCCACCGATCTGGGCGAGGGCTTCGGCATGCCGAGCAACGAGTCTCCGGACAAGATCCTCGAGGTGGCGATCGGGCGACTGATGCGCCACTCGCCGGAGATCAGACTGCGCAACATCGCGGGACAAGCCGGATGCGAATCCGATATCGCCTTGTTGTGGGGATTGATCCAAATCTACAGGCAGAGCCAGGTGTTCGGATCAGCGCGGCTGTCCGACATCGCCGAGCGACTGCGGGTGCCGCCGGAAATCCTCGAGTCGACGTTCGACCGGCTTGCCGAAAGCGGGTACGCGCTACGCACCGGCGATCAACTCTGGCTCACCCAAGCCGGAGTCGCTCAGGTGGGCTGTGCATCGGCGGCGCTCGCCAACCGCATCGTCGAAAAGCTCGCTGCGTCGTCAGCATTCGAAGGGCGACCGGATCGTGCACAGGTGGAGGAGGCGCTCGAGCGGATCGGCCTGCGCGTCCTCGTGCAACGTGAATGGGGAGATGACCGCTTCGCTCCGGCTGCAGCGGCCGCGAAGTGATCTAGCTGGAACAAAAGCGCTCTTTCTAGAACGTGTTCCACTTTTTCGGCTGTCGGCGTACGATTCCGCCCATGAGCCGCATCGGAGACTTCGCCGACGACGACGCCGCCGCCTGGGCGGTGAAATCACCCGACATCGGAACGGGCATGGCAGGCTTCGTCAACGCGGTGTACCACAAGAACCGGCTTCCGATGCGCGTCCGCGAACTGGCCAGGATGGTCATCGCACTCGACAACGAATGCATGGTGTGCCAGAACACCCGCGACTCCGAGGGCATCGCCGCAGGGGTCGACGAGGACCTCTATGACCACGCCGCGGTGTGGCGGTCGTGGTCCGGCTACAGCGATCAGGAACGAATCGCCGCGGAGTTCGCGGAACGCTTCGCCAGCGACCACACCGGCCTGCGTGACGACGACGAGTTCTGGGAGCGTGCGCGCGAGCACTTCAGCGACGAGTTGATGACCGACCTTGCGCTGTCCTGCGCGATGTGGCTGGGCATGGGCCGGATGCTGCGCACGCTCGACATCGGCCAAAGCTGCAAGATCACCCTGTAGGTCTGCGCCGCGACAGCGCAGAATGGCGGGCATGGCAGCCAAACCCCTCGCCGCAGCGGCCATCGCCCAACTCGAGTCCGACGGAGTCGCCACCCTGATCGGCACCGTCGTCAACTCAGCCGGTTTGACTCAGGCCAAGACCATTCCGCTGCGCAAGATGGGCGCCTTCGCCGATCCGGGTCTTGGTGCCAGCCCCGTATGGCACGTCTTCACGATCGACCAGACCGGCATCGCGTTCGCGGCAGGCCTCGGCGTGGTCGGCGATCAGCGGATCAGGATCGACCTGAGCGCGTTACGCATCCTCGGCGACGGATTGGCCTGGGCGCCAGGAGCTTTCTATGGCCAGGACGGTGAGCCGGATCCGTACTGCTGTCGCGGGGCGCTGTCCCGCATCGAAGCCGAGCTTGCCCAAGCCGGCATCGACGCGCTGGTCGGGCACGAGATGGAATTCCTTCTGGTGGGACCCGACGGTGCTGCGCTGCCTGCCCGCGTGTGGGCACAGTACGGCCTCGCCGGCGTGCTCGAGTACGAGGGCTTCGTGCGCGATGTGACCAACGCCGCGACGGGGTCGGGCGTGTCGATCGAGCAGTTCCATCCCGAATACGGCTTGAACCAGTTCGAGATCTCGCTGACCCCACAGCCGCCGACCGCGGCCGCGGACCAGCTGATGCTGATCAGAATGATCGTGGGCAGGGTCGCCAGGCGGTACGGGCTGCGGGTCAGCCTCTCACCGGTGCCGTTCGCCGGAAGCGTGGGTTCGGGTGCCCATCAACATTTTTCACTTCACAGAAACGGTGACGCGCTGTTCTCCGATGGATCCGGTGCCCGCGGCATGACAGCGGAGGGCGAGTCGGCGATCGCCGGTGTGCTTGCAGGCCTTCGTGAAGCGGAGGGCGTGCTCTGCGGTTCCATTCTGTCCGGTCTGCGCATGCAGCCAGGCCACTGGTCGGGTGCCTATGTCTGCTGGGGCACCGAAAACCGTGAGGCCGCAGTGCGTTTCCTCGTGGGCGGCGCCAGCAATCCGCTCGGCGCGAACGTCGAAGTCAAGGTCATCGATCCGTCGGCGAATCCGTACCTCGCGTCAGCGACGATCCTCGGGTTGGCGCTCGACGGCATCGAGCAGAAACGAAGCCTGCCGTCCGAGACCGCCGTTGACCCGTCCACGCTGACCGACGAACAGCGCGCCGGTGTCACGCTGTTATCGACCAGCCAGAGCGAAGCCGTCGACGTTCTCGACGGATCGGCTCTCCTTCGCGGCATCCTCGGCGATCCGGTGGTCGACGCCACCGTCGCGGTGCGTCGTTACGAGCAAGAGACATACGGACATCTGGGCGAAAACGAGCTGGCCGACAAGTTCCGGTTGGCCTGGAGCGTCTAGCGGTTCGTCAGCCGGCCCTGCTCAACTGGACGGGGAAGGTCCCCCTCCCGCAGCAAATCTCGCAGCTTTGCCAGCCGCTGCTTGCGATCGAAAGAACCGAAGACGTGATCACACGAGTTCGCTGGCGTCGTAGACCCAGGAAGTATCGACGGAGCCGAGCTTTTCCACATAGGACGGCGGCGCCGCGGACAACAGCGTGTTGAAGTCCGAGTAGTCCTTCCACAGGGTGATCTTGCCGTTCTCGACGCGATGGACAGACACAAACGGCAACCGGACGGATTCACCGCTGGACCAGCCCCAGGTCTCGGAATGCTCGTAGACGACGTCGGCGCCGTTGCTCAGTAGCAGCCCGTCGTGGTTGACATACGACGACAGCGAGTCGAGGCCGATTCTGAGGCGGGTAACGATGTTCTCGGGGCCGCGTGCCGATACCGCGGGCATCGGCATGTCGACGTAGAGACAGTCGTCAGACAGGTAGGTTTTCAACCTGTCCCATTCGCGATCCGACAACGCCTCCCACATGCCGAGAACGATCTGCTCAACGGACACCGGCCAACTCCTTGTCGTCGTGTGCCTGGGCAATTTTCTGAGCGGCCCGCAGGAAGCGGCCCGTGCGCTCCGCACCGACGATCTCGGTCAGCGAGCCGTCGAGGAGAACCGCACGCCCACCGACGAATACCGCACAGACGGTGTCGTCGTTGCGGTTGACCATCCGGGACAGGCCGCCGTACTGCTCGACGCTGTCCTCGGCATAGCCGACCAGGGTCTCGTCGAGCTTCTCCTGGTCGATGACGACGACGTCCGCGCGGTCCCCGATTCGGAGGTGGCCTGCGTCGATGCAGTACCAGTCGGCGAGCTCACCCGTCAGCCGGTGCACGGCATGCTCGACCGACATGAACGGCGCTCCGGCACGCTCGGCATCGCGGACATGGCGCAGCAGCCGCAGGCCCATGTTGTAGAACGCCATGTTGCGCAGATGCGCGCCCGCGTCCGAGAAACCCATCTGCACACCCGAATCCCGCGCCAGTTTCTTCAGCACCTCGGGCCGGTGATTAGAGATCGTGGTGCGCCACCGCAGCGCTCTGCCGTGCTCGAGCACCAGGTCAAGGAAGGCGTCGACCGGATGCAGGCCGCCGCGCTCGACGCCCACCTGCCCGAACGACTTGCCGATCACCGACGTGTCCGGGCAGCCGACGATCTCGGCGTCGAAGAAGTCGCGCTGCCACACCCGAAGGCCGAACCTGCTTTCGTAATGCTTGCGGAACGTGCGGCGGTAGGACTCGTCGCGCAGCATCGCCTTGCGTTCGACTTCGTCCCGCAGATGCAGCGCCGCCGCGCCAGCACCGAACTCCTCGAAGACGACGAGGTCGATTCCGTCTGCGTACACCTCGAACGGCACGGGGAGGTGCTGCCACCGGAAGTCGCCGCCGAGCCGGTTGATCAGTCGGGCCGCCGGACCCATACCCAGCACCGCATACGGGTTGGACTTCACGTCGGCGGCCGACAAGAGGCTGGTCTTCAAGGGCTTTCGCAGAATTCCGAGCGACTGGACGAGCTGCGAGCCCAGGTTGAGGGGGTTCTGAATATCTGGCCCGGACTGCAGTACCCGGCCCGCACGACGGAGCATCGATTTCAACCGGCGCAGTTCCTTCGGCTTGGCATAGGTCGACGGCAGCGTCCGCGACCGGCAGACGTCGCCGTCGAGTTTGTCGAAAAGTAGTTGCTGAGAGGACATTCCGAGGAAGCCCGCCGCCAACGCCTCGGAGAGCATGCGCTCCATGCTCTTCTGTTCGGCCTTGGTCGGGCGGACCCGCTTCTGCGTTGAACGATCCAAACCCATGACGGCTGCCCGCATATCGGAGTGTCCGATGAAGGCGGCGACGTTCGGTCCGAGCGGACGGTTCTCCAATGCCTGGATGTACTCCTCGCCGTTCGACCACGTCTTGTGTTCTTCGACAGCGGAGATGACGTGGTCGCGGGGAATGGCCTCGACGCGGCCGAAGATGTCGCCTGCATCGGCACTGTCGACGTAGACCGTCGAGAGCGAGCAGGATCCCAGCAGAACCGTGGTCACGCCGTGGCGCAGCGATTCCGACAGTGATGGACCGTTGAGCACCTCGACGTCGTAATGGGTGTGGATGTCGAGAATGCCGGGCAGTACCCACTTGCCCGACGCGTCGACAACGGCCGGACAGCCCGTCTCGTCGAGGTCCTCAGGTGTCACCGCGGCGACACGTCCGTCGCGGATGCCGAGGTTCCGCATCGCCGACGGGGCGCCTGTGCCGTCGAACCAACGCCCGTTGCGAATGATCACGTCGAATGTCACCCCGCCATAGAACAGCCCGCAACATAGAGGTGTCAATGGAAACGGTGAACAGATTCCACAATTTGTCTACCCGACGACCTCGGCGCGCTGACCTGGAATTTGTTCAGGACCACCCGTCGGGTTGCCGACCGTCGATATCGGTGAAGCCGTATTCACGCGCCAATTCGGCCGAGGTCACCGAACACTGATTCCACCGTGCGCGGTCCTCGTCGGCGGCGACCGCGGCGACACCCCGACCGACGAATCGCGGAGATTCCGACTCCACGAACGCCGGCGGCGCGGTCGGCGAGCCGTCACGGCGGTCCGGTTCGAGCGCCGTGCGCCAGTTGGCCTCGGTGACACCCCAGTTGTCGAGCATCATCTCCGAACGCAACCAGCCAGGCGTCACGGCCAGCGCGGTGGCGCCGTAGCTCTGCAACTCGTGCCCGTGGGCGAACGCCAGCCGATTCACGGCGGTTTTGGCCAGGTCGTAGAACACCGATAGGCGGAAATTCGCCTCGTTGTATTCGCGCGTACCGTCGGTCACCTCCACGAGCAACCCGCCGGGCCGTTCGATCAGCAGCGGGTGCAGGCAGTGCGACGTGATCAGGTGCGTGTCGACACCCAGCCGCAGAATCCGCAGGCCGTCGTCGAGGTCGTGCTCCCAGATCGGCCTGTTCCATGTCGGGGGTGGACCCTTGAGCACCTCCGCACCCCAAATGTCGTTGACGAGGATGTCGATACCGCCGTAGTCCCCGCGGATCCGGTGCGCCAACGCGCGCACCTCGCCCGGCTCGAGATGATCCGCCGCGATGGCGACGCCTTCACCACCCAGTTCGTCCACGAGGGCGGCGGTCTCCTCGATGGTTTCCGGCCGGTCGTAATCGGAGACCTTGGCGCCCGAGATCGAACTGCGGCCGGTGCACACCACCGTCGCGCCCGCCTCGCCGAGCGCGGCTGCGATACCGCGGCCCGCACCGCGCGTCGCTCCCGCGACCACAGCGACGCGTCCGCGCAGAGGCCGGCCGTCCGGTGTCGATTCCATTACCGTCAGTATTGCGCGAAATCACAAGCGTCTACCCGACTTCGGTATTCAGGCGCATACTCGCGAAGGTGACTCCACTACAGCGCTACATCGCAGAGGAAATCGCAACCGACCATGTCGACGGGCTGTTGTCCCGGCGCGAGGCTCTGCGCAGGCTGGCGCTCCTCGGGGTGGGCACCGCTGCGGCGACGACCTTGATCGCCGCGTGTGGCGAGAACAAGAAGCCTGCCACCGACCCTCCGGCGACCTCGACCGGCGCGGTGACGTCGACCGAATCCACCAAGGCCGAGGCGCCGGCGCCAGGGTCCGGCACGGCCTTACCGACGGCGCCGATCAAATGGCAGGGGCCGCAGGGTGAGATACAGGCGGCGTGGGCAGAGGCACCGAACGCCCGCGGCGGTGTGCTCGTCATCCATGAGAACAAGGGCCTCAACGACTGGGTCAGGTCGGTGGCCGGCCGGTTCGCGGGAATCGGCTACTCGGCCCTGGCCATCGATCTGCTGTCAGCCCAGGGAGGCAGCGCCACCTTCGCCGATCCCGCCGAGGCGACGGCGGCGCTCGGCAAGATCGGCAATGAGCAGTTCGTCGGCGATCTCAAATCGGGCATCGGCGAGCTGCAGCGGCGCGTGCCCGACAAGAAGGTCGCGGCCGTCGGATTCTGCATGGGCGGGGGACTGGTGTGGCGTCTGCTCGCCGCGGGCTCGCCCGAACTGGCGGCGGCCGTGCCGTTCTACGGCCCGACTCCTGACAATCCGGACTTCGCCGGGTCCTCCGACGTTGCGGTGCTCGGCTTCTACGGCGCGCTCGACGACCGCGTGAACAAGACGGAACCAATCGCCAAAGCCGCGTTGGAGAAGGCCGGACTCGTACACGAACTCGTCACCGAGCCCGACGCCGACCACGCATTCTTCAACGACACCAACGCCGACCGCTACAGCGCGACAGCCGCCGAGGACGCATGGCGGCGGGTACAGGACTGGCTCGGCCGCTACCTGAGCTGACCTCGTCGCGCGTCGGTGATCCTTTGGTCACGAGGCGTTAAGACACCTGACGTTGCGGCGTCGACGACGGCGGCCGGCCATGACGTCTACCTTCCTGGATCAGCAGCCGCAGACAACCGGATTCCCGTCGGGGTGTCACGCGGATTTCGCTGCCCGCCAGACTGATTCGGGTTTCGCGAACCGACGAACGGCCGCCAACTACGACGCCGTGGTGTGCACTGCCGCATTCTCGACGCGATAGGCGCGGGGTAGGAGACCGCTCGGTCCAGCCGCTACGTTTGCCTGGTGACGGATCCGGTGCGCGGTCCCCGAGGACGCCGAGCGGTCGGCCACCCTGTGGTTCGCCGTGCTGCTGACCCTGACCAACGGCTTCCTCGACGCCCATACCTATATCGCCCGCGGGCATGTGTTCGCCAACGTGCGGACCGCCAACGTCATCTTCTCCGCGATCCATGTGTCCGATCGGCAGTTCTCCGCGGCGTTGGCCCACATGTGGCCGCTGCTGGCATTCATTGCGGGCATGCTGCTGGCATCGCACATCAAATCCGGACGCGTCGAGCAGGTGGTGCCGCACTCGCTGCGCTGGACCATCGCCATCCAGTCGGTCGTGCTCGCGGCCATCGGGTTCGTGCCCGCTTGGGTGGACCACAACTTCGTCACGGTGCCGATCTCATTTCTCGCCGCGGTCCAGATCGGTCTCTTCCGCAAGATAGGCGACCTGGCGTACCTGCCCGTGGCCACGACCGGCAATCTGATGCGCTTCATGGAGTCGGGTTACGACAGCCTCGTTGACAAGCGCGCCGAGGCTCGCCGCCCCCTTGTCGTCTACGGCACGTTGATCCTGGCGTTCGCCAGCGGCGCACTCGTCGGCGCATACGCCACCGGAGCCTGGGGTGTGCACGCCATCTGGTTGCCCGCAGGCTTTCTGGCAATCACACTGTGCCTGTTCCTCGTCGAACAGCGCGAGTGGATGCGATGATAGGAATCCGATCCGCTGAAACCGATCGGCCCTCCGTTCGTGTCGGAGACAGGTCGAGAAAGTTAGGGGTCACAGTGAAGAACATTCATGCGTTGCTTGCGGCGATGGCTGTCATCGCGGCGGTCGTGACGGCTTGCGGCGGGTCGGGCAGTTCAGACGGGAACGCCACGACCGCAACCTCAGGC
Source organism: Mycobacterium sp. ITM-2016-00318 (assembly GCF_002968285.2). NCBI lineage: Bacteria > Bacillati > Actinomycetota > Actinomycetes > Mycobacteriales > Mycobacteriaceae > Mycobacterium > Mycobacterium sp. ITM-2016-00318. Next base: position 2,990,292 of record NZ_CP134400.1, read on the forward strand.
GAGCAGAGCTCGAGCGCTGTCGCGGGCCCGACGCTGACGATCGCGAGCATGGCGTTCGGTCAAGCACTCACCGTCGCGCCGGGAACCCGGATCGACATCGTCAACAACGACACCGTCGAGCACTCCGTAACGTCAAAAACGGAGGGCGCCTTCGACGTTCACGTCGACGGCGGAAAGCGCAAGACGCTCACCGCACCGGCTGCGCCGGGGCAATACCCGTTCTACTGCGTATATCACCCGTCCATGACGGGCACACTGACCGTCCGGTAGCCGGCGTTTAAGGGCGGCCCCGCGCGGGCATCCCCGGGCGATGGCCAAACCGCCCGCAGTGCTGTTCGACATCGATGGAACCCTCGTCGACTCCAACTATCTGCACGTGCATGCCTGGGCCACGGCCTTTGACGACGTCGGAGTCGCGGTGGAGTCGTGGCGAATTCACCGGTCGATCGGCATGGACGGTGCCCGGCTCCTCGAGTCGTTGGCCGGCGACGCCGACGACGACGTGCAGCAGCATGCCAAAGACCTGCACCTGCGTTACATGCGGGAAGCGGCACCTCTCATGCGGCGTCTTCCCGGCGCGCATGAGCTGCTTGAGCGGATCCGTTCACTCGGCCTGCAGATCGTGCTGGCGAGCTCGTCGAGCGAAGACGAGCTGGCGTTGTCGCTGCCCGTTCTCGACTGCGACGACCTGGTCTCGGCGAGGACGTCATCGAAGGACGTCGATGTCGCCAAGCCGGAACCGACGATCATCGAGATAGCGATGGATCGGGCCGGTGTCGATGCCGGGCACGCCGTGTATGTCGGTGACGCCGTATGGGACATCATCGCGTGTGGCCGTGCCGGGGTGCCCGCAATCGGCCTGCTCAGCGGCGGCGTGTCTCGAGCGGAGCTCGAAAAGGCCGGCGCTGAAGCCGTTTTCGACAATCCACGCGATCTGTGCGATCACCTAGACAGCACCGCCGTCGCCAGACGGAGCGGCTGATCACGTCACCGAATACCGAAGAATGGCGCCGACGCCGTCGGCCGGCTTGATGCGTGCCGCCGCTGGGACCAGCGATGCACCGGTCGATATCGCGACCATCGGCAGGGCCTCATCGGCGCGAAGCGTCTGACTCGGGGCCTGGCCGAGCTGTGAGAGGACGTCCGCGTTGGGAGATACCGTCGCCAGGTCGTCACCGGCCACGACGGTCGCTTCGCCCATCTCGCCGATGATCAGAGTCTCGACGGCGCCACCGCGAAGGGCCGCGGTGACCCCGGCGAGCCCCTCGGTCGCAAGCCCGGAACCTCGACCCAGTTCGGCCGTGAACCGGTCTGCGACGTCGTCGACCGCGGCGAAGTGTCTGCGCTCGATCTGATCTGAGATCGCTTGGTGCAAGTGGCGTTCGTCGATGCTCGTCCTGGCGCCGGCGTTGACCTCGATACACCGGTCGGCCACACGTTCGGGCAGGTCGGTCAGGAGGTCACTGCGCGATTGCACCTCCCCGACGATGAACACCACCTCCGGTGACAACTCGTCGACCAGAGCCGCCACTCGATGTGCCACCGAGGCAACGTTTTTCCCCCGGGCGTTCTCCGCGGCGCGTTGCGGGTCGCCGTAGCCCGACGTCTCGGCTCCCGAGGCCTTGTGGACCGGATAGCCTTCGCCGTCGACCGTCTCCTTACGGACCCGCCCATCGTGGTGGATCTCGATGTCGGCGCCCGCGTGATCGACCGCGACCACAGCGAACGCCGGGCGCTGGAAGCTGTACTCGACGATCGGTACGACGTAGGGCAGGTCCGAGACCCTGACGACGGGTGACGATGCGGGCCGAACGAGCGCCTCATCGAGCACCACCGAGTCGCTGCCAAGGACAATGGCTCGTCCACTCTTTCCGACCGGTGGGCTCGAGCCTCTGACCGCGCGCTCGAGGCGCTCGGTCACACTGGCGTCGGCGCCCTGTTCGTCCAGCTGACTGCGCAGCTCACGCAACTTGATGTCCAGTTGGGCGGCAGCGTCCTCGGTATCGTGCGAATCGTCGAAGTACACCGACGCGTACGGTCCCTTCGAGCTCAACAGCTGCCGAAAGCGATCGGCTTGCATGATCCTCCCCGTCGTCAGGCGTTCGTCGCTTACGCGCCTTGGAGTGCCCGAAACTGACGACGTCAACCGTCTAACGGGGTGTCCACGCCACCGGAAGCCGTTTGATGCCGTGGATGAAGGCGGAGTGCAGTCGATCCGGCTCCTCGGTCGCGATGAGGTCGGGCAACTGCCGGTGGAGTTCTTCGAAGGCGACGGTGATCTCGCGGCGGGCGAGGTTGGCGCCGAGGCAGAAGTGTGCGCCTCCGCCACCGAAGCCGACATGCGGATTCGGATGGCGGCGAACGTCGAACCTCCACGGATCGGCGAACTTCGTCTCGTCTCGGTTGGCCGATCCATACCAGAGCGTGACCTTGTCGCCCGCAGCCATTGTGACGCCGCCCAGTTCGACATCGCGCGTGGTCGTGCGTCGCATGTAGGCCACGGGCGACGCCCAGCGCACGATTTCCTCCACAGCCGTCGGCGCGAGCGCGTCGTAGTCGTTCCACCAGTTGTCGCGCTGCTCGGGATAACGGCTCAGCGCCAGCACGCCATGGCTTATCGCGTTACGCGTCGTCTCGTTCCCCGCGACCACCAACAGAATGAAGAACGAGGCGACTTCCGCGGAGGTGAGCCGCTCGCCGTCCAGTTCTGCCTGTACGAGGCTTGTCGTCAAATCGTCGCCGGGTGTACCCCTTCGGTCCTCGGCCAGATCCTTGGCGTATGCGCCGATGTCCACCGCCACCTGATAGAACTCGTCGAAGTCGGTGGCGATGTCGGGGTCACCGAAACCGAGAATGACATTGGTCCAGTGGAAGATTCGCTCGTGGTCCTGCTCGGGAATGCCCATCATGTCGCAGATGATCTGCAGGGGCAGGGGACCGGCGAGATCGGAGACGATTTCACCCTTACCGTCGGGATGGTCCCTGCGCATCGCGGACACGAGCCGACGGGCCCGGTCACGAACCGAATCCTCGACCAGCGCAAGCACGCGCGGGGTGAATGCGCTGCGGACGATGTTGCGCAGCCGGGTGTGCCGCGGATCGTCCATCGCGATCATCGACCCGAAGTACTCCGCCAGCTCGGGGGTCTGATCGCCGATCGTGATCCCGTCCGCGGAGCTGAAGATTTCGGGATGGCGGCTGGCGTAGAAGACGTCGTCATGCCGCGTCAATGCCCAGTGCCCGGCGCCGGGTGTGAACTCCTCGCCGACGAACGACTCGTGATACGAGATCGGCGCCTCCCGGCGCAGGGTGGCGAAGGTGCCGTCGCGTATGTCGTCGTCGAGGCCCCAGAAATCCCACGACCCGAGGTCGATGTCCGACAGCGGAATCTCGGGAGGAACGGCGCCGTTCACCCTGGTCGCAATGCCCATCTGGGCAAGTCTACGGGCGGGCCTCGTGGCCGGCCCGACCCTTGGTGCGCCGCCTCTCCTTCATCTCCGCCTCGAAGACGTGGCGCACGCCGTGCTGCAGGTCGTCGCGGATCCGTCGCTCGTGATCGTGAAGCACTTTCCAGTAGCTGTCGTCGAACTCCTCGACGATCTGAAAGGTCCATCGTCCGTACAGCACGTTGCGGCCCACCATGTCGGTTTCCAGCCGGTCGGCCTCCTCGTCGTGGCCGGCAGAGCGCAGTTTGTCGCAGGCCTCGCCCAGCAGCAGATCGGCCCGGCCCATGAGCTGATGGAACGAGTACAGGTGGCCGCGGGCCCGTTCGACGTACTCGACCGCTTCGGACATTGTGCCGACCGCGTCGACCGTCTCATCGCTCACGCCGTCGGGGCGGCGGCCGAAGTCGCCGTTCTTCTCCTCAGAATCCGTCACGGCGTGCAGATACCCAGGTTCGGCAGGCCGCAATCGCCTGCGCCGCTGAATCCGCGCGTGGTAGCACTTCAGTCGTGCGCAACCCACATGCCGGACAGCCATTTACGACGCCGGACCAGGAGATCGCCGAGGCCCTGCTCGACGTCAGCATTCCGACGCTGATGCTCTCGCTGGTGCACATGTCAGGGAACGCCGAGTTGATTCGTGGGCCTCTCAAGCCCGCCGGGCTCTTCCTCAACGAGGTCCAGGGTTACATGTCCGAGGAGGACAAGGCCGCCGTCCGCAAAATCGCACTGGACGTCATCACCGACTACCGCGACCGCGGCTGTCCGGAACCCGAGCCGGTCAGCGTGGGACTGTTGCACGAGATGATGCAGTGGCTGGTGTGCGAGCCGGTTCCCGACGAGTACGTTCCGATGCTGCTGGAGGAGATGGAACTCGACGGCCGCGACGCGCGATCGGTACCGCCTGCGAGCAATGCGGACGACTTCCCGGTCGTCGTCATCGGATGCGGCGAGTCAGGACTCCTGGCCGGAATCCGGCTCAAGGAAGCCGGCATCCCCTTCGCCATCGTCGAGAAGAACGCGGGCGTCGGCGGCACCTGGTACCAGAACACCTATCCCGGCGCGCGGGTCGACGTGCCCAACCACTTCTACTGCTACAGCTTCGAGCCGACCGATCAATGGAAACACTTCTTCGCCGAACAGCCGGAACTGCAGGCGTATTTCGAGCGCGTGATGGACAAGCACGATATCCGCCGCCACGTGCTGTGGGAAACCGAGGTCACCGAGGCGTCGTGGGACGACGACGCCTGCGCATGGACGGTTCGCACCCGCGACCGCCGCGGACAGACGGCAGAACTGCCTGCGCGCGCGGTGATCACCGCGGTGGGCCAGCTCGATCGGGCGCACATCCCGACCATCGAAGGGCACCAGGACTTCGCGGGCCCTGCGTTTCACTCCAGCGCCTGGGATCACTCCGTTGAGCTGGCCGGCAAGCGCATCGTCATGATCGGGGCGGGGGCCAGCGGTTTTCAGATCGCGCCGACGATCGCACCAGAAGTCGTGCACCTCACCGTGTTTCAACGCACGGCGCAGTGGATGTTCCCCAACCCGAGTTACCACGACGAGGTCGGCCCCGGAGTGCGGTGGGCGTTGAAACATCTGCCGTTCTACGGCCGCTGGTACCGCTTCCTGTTGTTCTGGCCGTGGTGCGACAAGGGACTCGACGTGGCCCGCGTCGACCCGGACTATCCCGACCAGCAGAGGGCGATCAACGAGATCAGCGAAGTAACCCGGATCATGTTCACGGACTGGATTCTCAGCCAGGTCGGCGATGACCCCGAGTTGCAGGCCAAGGTCGTGCCGGACTATCCCGCGACCGGTAAACGCACGCTGCAGGACAACGGGAGCTGGCTCAAGACGCTGACTCGTGACAACGTCGAACTCGTCCGCACAGGCGTCGACCGCATCGAGCCGAACGCCGTGCTGGCCGAAGACGGCACTCGGCATCCCGCCGACGTCATCGTGTACGCCACCGGGTTCGAGCACACCAAGCTGTTGTGGCCCATGACGATTCGCGGCAGGGGCGGCGAAGTCCTCAGCGAACGCTGGGGGGAGCGACCGTCGGCCTATCTGGGCATCACGATTCCCGGCTACCCAAACTTCTTCTGCATGAACGGCCCCGGCACCTGGCTGGCCAGCGGCGGCAGCTTGATCTTCCATTCCGAGTGCCAAATGCGTTACATCACACAGTGTTTGGAGATGTTGATCGCAGGCGGACACCGGACCATGGAGCCGACTGTCGAGAAGACGAAGGACTGGCACGAACGCAGCCAGGCCGAGATGGCCACCATGGTGTGGTCACAGCCGACGATCAAGCACTCGTATTTCAAGAACAGCTTCGGCGAGGTGCACACGCTGAGCCCGTGGCGGCTCGTCGACTACTGGACCTGGACCCGCGAACCCGATCCCGACGACTTCGTGTTCTCCTGAGGATCAGTCCAGCGCCCAGCCCATGTTCTTGGCGAAGGTGCGGCCGTCGTCGGACAGCGTGCCGAGTTGATGACTGCGAGTGACGTACTCCTGCACCATCACCAGGAAGTTCATCGGGTTGTACGCGTCTTCCTCATAGCTCCACTTACCGTCTCCTGCGTACTTGAGCACCGTGATCACCGGCGACTCGTGGACGCTGCCGTCGCCGGGATCCTTCATCCGGTTGGGGATTCTGGCGATGACCCAACCCTTCTCCTCGTCGATCGCATACCACTCGCAGGGGAAGGTCGGCATCTCGCTGCCGGGGAACATGTTCATGGTCGAGCTGATCCATTCGCGAATCTCTTCCCGGCCGGTCCTGTTACCCATGCCGTGCTCGACGTACTCGGCGTCCTCGGTGAAATGGTCTGCATAGCTGGCCCAGTCCCAGCTCTTGCCGATCTCGGCGACGGCCCGCTCGTAGTTGTGGAACGCCTCCTCGAGCTCTGCGCGTGACCATCGACCCTGTGAAGACCCCATCGCGCTCACTCCTTGGCTCGCCGCTGAAACGCCGACCTCGTTCTACCAAAAGCGGGCCGGTGCCGGGCCGGAATCAGAACAGGGCCAAGGTGCGCTGGTCGCGCCCGCGAAGGGGCGACCGGCCGGTCGGTCGACGTCTCGTCGACGGCGGATGGTCCGTACCGCCACGATACTGTCGGCCCATGACCCTCCGCCTTGATCCTGCGGTGAAAGCGAAGATGAGGGCGCTTTCGGACGCCCTGGGAGAGAACGAGGAAGCGCCGGTCGGTGACGTCGAGGCACGGCGAGTCAGCGGCCACCGGATGATGGACCACATCGCCGCCACCACGGCGCCGATCGACGGCGTCGACACCAAGCCGCTCACGGTGCCCGGCAGTGGTGGCGCTGAGCTCGAGGCGACCTGGTACCGCAGTTCGGCGGCGGAGCAGCCGGGCAGTGCGGTGCTCTACCTGCACGGTGGCGGCATGATTTTCAGCCTCGCCGAGATGGGGAAGATGTACGACCTCGCGGCGCGGCGGTATGTCGCGGCGTCGGCGGTGCCGATGCTCGTCGTCGACTACCGCGTCGCACCCGAGCATCCGCACCCCACCCCGGTCGAGGACTGCTACGCCGCGCTCGAATGGCTGTCCCGGCAGGCCGATGTCCTCGGCTTCGACCCGAACCGGCTCGCGGTGATGGGCGACAGCGCGGGCGGGGGGCTTGCAGCGGGCGTGTGCTTGATGGCGCGCGACCGCGGGGGACCGGCTCTCGCCGCGCAACTCTTGATCTACCCGATGCTCGACGACCGCACCGCCGCCCCCGATCCGGCCATCGAGCCCCTCCTGACTTGGACTTACGACGACAATCTCACCGGCTGGGGTGCGCTGCTCGGGCAGTCGGCCGGCCACGACGGCGTTTCACCGTACGCGGCTCCTGCACGCGCGGCCGCGCTCGCCGGACTTCCTCCCAGCTACATCGATGTGGGAGACCTGGACCTCTTCCGTGACGAGGACCTCGACTATGCGCGCAGGCTGTCGGACGCCGGGGTCCCCACCGAATTCCATCTTCACCCCGGCTGTCCGCATGCATTCGAGGCCCTGGCCTACGGAACGGACGTGGCGTCGCGCACGCTCGATGACCGCATCCGCCGACTTCGTGCGGTGTGACCGCGTCGAGGTAACGGACAGTTAGGGCCGCTCGATAACCCGCAGGGGTCATGGCTTGCCGCCTACGCCACGTCAGGCAGGCCACGGGAATGAACAGTGGCGCACCAGGCGTCGGATAGAGGGAACTTTCCGACGTCCGCGTCACCCCGACTAGGAGTTGAGGATGAAACTCGCGAGAACAGTGGTCAACGCGATGGTCGTCGCCGCGCTCGGCTTTGGAGCCGCGGGGCTGGGCACGGGTGTGGCGTCGGCCAAACCAGGGCACGACATCGACAGGCCGTGCTTCCCGTTCTGTGAGAACCAGCAGAACCACGACGAGTGGAACGACTTCGACCGCGGCGACTTCAACCGCGGTCCCGGCGGTCCCGACCATTGGGACAAGGGTCCCTGGTGGGCCAACAACCGCCACGACTGGTGGGACGACCGCCAAGGTCCGCCGCCGTGGGGGTGGGGCCCGCCGCCGGCATACCGGTGGGCAGGCGGCCCGCCGCGGCCGTTCAATTACTGGGGCTACGACGTCACTCCCGTATGGGACGACGGCTTCCGCGAGTGGGGCATCTGGTTGTTCGGCCTGTGGATCCCGATCATCGGGATCGGAGTCGGCTAGGCACACCGTGCTGTGAAGACTGCCGCCCTGCCACGTGCAGGGCGGCAGTTCTCACTTCGCCTCGACGACAGCCTTGATCCGTTCCAACGTCTTGCGCATGTCCCGCTTGTTCCGGCGCGTGCGCAGCTGACCGCCGAGGACGGCGAAGAGCTTGGTGAACGCGCTGTCGGTCATCCTGAAGGACTCGGTGACGTCGGTGCCGCCGTCAGTCGGGGTGAAGCGGTAATGCCAGTTGTTCACCGGCCTGTCGCCGACGAGCACCTCGAAGCCGAATTCCCGGCCCGGTTCGCAGGCAGTCACTCGGCAGACCGTCCAGTAGACGGGTCCGATCTCATTGCGCTTCACGTGTCCGCGGAACCGTGCGCCCAGCGCGGGTTCGGTGACGCCGTCCAGCCATTCGGCCTCCATCACCTCCGGCGAGAACTTCCCGGTGTTGCGGACGTCGGCGACGATGTTTCACATCTCGTCCGCCGGCGCCGCCATCGGAACAGTCACCGATGCCTGCATAACGACCTCCTTGAGTGGTGCCTTCACGTTAACTGTGCGGGTGGCCGACTGGAGCGGCGAGGACTACGCGAAGATCAGCAGCCTTCAACGCGCGATGATCGAGGAGGCCAAGGTCGGCCTCGACCTCGGCGCATCCGACCGGGTGCTCGACCTCGGATGCGGGGACGGCTACCTGACCCGGGCGATCGCGCGGATGGTGCCTCGCGGATACGTCGCGGGCGCGGACCCTTCGCGGCGCATGATCGCCACCGCACACGCCGCGGCGGCGCCGACGGCCTCTGGTCCGTGGTTCGTGCTGGCCGACGCGCGGCTGCTGCCGTTCGGCGAGTGCTTCGACCTCGTGGTGTCGTTCAATGCGCTGCACTGGGTGCCCGAGCAGCGGCAGGCGCTGAGTCAGATCGCGGCCGTCCTGAGACCGCGTGGGCGCGCGCTGATCCAGGTCGTCTGCGCCGGGGAGCGCAAGAGCCTGGAGACGGTGGCCATGGAAGCCTGTCGCGATCCGCGCTGGGCAGAGCGTTTCAAGGGATTCGCCGCGCCGTTCGTCCACGTCGATCCGGCCGACTACGGTGCGTTGGCGTCGTCAGCGGGCTTGACGCTGGAAAACCTCACGGTGAGCGATCGCGAATGGGATTACGGCTCCCGCAGTGCCTTTCGGCAGTGGTGTGCGGTCGGAACAACGGCGTGGACCGACCGGTTGCCCCCTGCCGACCGTGAACGGTTCGTCGACGGACTCGTCGATGCGTACCAGGATGTCGTCGGTGGGCCCGGCCTCTTCCGCTTCATGCAGATGCGGGCCGAACTGAGGCGTTAAGACGTCACGACCTCGTCGTACAGCAGCGCCATCCGATCGAGGAACCAGAGTTTGCCGAGCATCTGCACCGCGACGCCGAACGCGGTGATCCACGGGTCGAGCAGGATCAGGCCCCATACCCAGAACGGCACGCCCGCAGCACTCATCGCGCTCAACACCAACGGTGCGACAGTGTGCCGCTCGGGGATCGGCGCCTCCTTGCGAGCCGTCCAGTACTCCTCGCCGAGTACCGACCTCGACGCCCAGCTGGTGACCGCCTGCGGCGGGGGGAACACCCGCGGGTTGAGCATCGTCCACACCGCGACGGCGGCCACCGGCAGAAGCGACCACCAACCGATCCAGGTGTGCGACCATATCGCGGCGGTCAGCAGCAGAGGGATCGGAATGCGGGTGTAGACGCTCCACGGATTGGCGTGGCGCCGCCAGGCGTCCGCACCGGTGAGGCCGAATGCCTTGATCATTCGATTTCGGCCGGTCAACGCACCCCCCGTTCGGTTTGCGCTGCAATGAACCAGGGAACGACCCAGCGCGTGTAACCAGTGTCACCCAATTCGTGCGTCCGGCGTAGTCGGTCTCAGGGAGGAGCCTCATGTTCCGTCGTTTACTCCGTATGTCGAGGTCACTGACCGTCGCATTGGCCGCTGCGATCGTTGCGCTGTCGCTGAGCAGCCCGCCAGCTGCTCTCGCCGACGATCGCATCGGGTTCACCGGCACCACCTTGAGCGGCGCACCGTTCAACGGTGCATCGCTCGCGGGAAAGCCGGCCGTGTTGTGGTTCTGGACGCCCTGGTGCCCGTTCTGCAACGCCGAGGGGCCGTCGGTGAGCAACGTTGCGGCTGCGAACCCCGGGGTGACGTTCGTCGGGGTCGCCGCGCGTTCGGACGTCGCCGCGATGCAGGGATTCGTGTCGAAGTACAACCTGAACTTCACCAACCTCAATGACGCCGACGGCGCCATCTGGGCGCGCTACAACGTGCCGTGGCAGCCGGCATACGTCTTCTATCGGGCCGACGGCACATCGACGTTCGTGAACAACCCGACCTCGGCGATGTCGCAGCAGGAACTGGCCGACCGGGTCGCGGCGCTGCGCGGCTAGCCGCCACGAGCGTGCAGCAGGACCTGGTCGGGCTGGCGTTCGCCGCCGGACTGGTGGCTGCGCTCAACCCGTGCGGCTTCGCCATGCTGCCCGCCTACCTCGCGTTGGTGGTGCGCGGCAACAACGACGAGGCCAAGAGTCCACCTGCCGCAGTCGGTCGCGCCGTGGCTGCGACGGCGGCCATGACGCTGGGCTTCCTCGTCGTCTTCGGCGCCTTCGGGGTCCTGACCGTCTCCCTGGCCTCGACGGTCCAGCGGTACATGCCCTATGTGACGATCGTCATCGGCGCCGCGCTCGTGGTGGCTGGACTGTGGTTGCTAGCCGGACGCGAACTCACTCTGGCCCAACCGAATCGGCTGGCGCGCAGCACTTCGCGAGCCCCTACGCGCGGGCTCGGCTCGATGTTCGGCTACGGCGTCGGGTACGCGATCGCCTCGCTGTCCTGCACTGTGGCTCCGTTTCTCGCGGTGACGGGCGCGGGCATCGGCGGCAGATCCGCCGCCGAGCGCCTAGCGGTTTACGTCGCCTACGCCGCAGGCTTCGCCCTCATCGTCGGCGCGCTTGCCGTCGCGGTGGCGCTGGCGGGTTCGGCTCTGGTCGACCGGCTGCGCCGAATCCTGCCCTTCGCCAACCGAATCGGCGGTGCCGTGCTGACGGTGGTCGGCCTGTATGTCGCATATTACGGCTATTACGAGGTCAGGCTGTTCACCGCAGGCGGCAGCCCGGCCGACCCGGTGATCGCGGCGGCCGGGCGGCTCCAGGGCGCCATCGCGGGCTGGGTCCACCAGCACGGCGCATGGCCGTGGGTGGTGTTACTTGTCGCGCTGACGATTCCCGCGTTCACCTGGGCTTGGTTATCGAAACGGTCCCGTGCAAGTCGGGCCACGGCGGTCGGCGAACCATAGCCAGCGTGCCGAAGGTCGCCGCGATCAGACCCTTCAGCGCTCCCACCAAAGCGATCCGGGTCGAATCGAGCGCGGGCACCCAGGTCGCTTCGCCGTCCTTGATGACGAAAACGCCGACCGGTCTTGCGGCCAGCCGCAGATCGGTGTCCTGCACGCCCGGCCGCGTCCGGCCACGCACCCGCGCCACCGGCAGCACAGTCACACCGTCTGCCGTCTCGTACGGCTGGCCGTAGACCCGGGCGGCCGAAGGGTCGGGCACGATCGAGTCCAGGGCGTCTTGCAGCTTCATCGCTTCCTTTCAGTTCGTCCTCGATGACTTTCCCGACCGCGCATGGTCTGACTTCCACGTGATCGTCGAGTAGGTGGAGGAGAGCGACATGGTGATCGTGGCGGGACATCTCATTGTCGGCCGGGAGGTGCGGGATGACTACCTGGCCGGCTGTGCAGAGGTCGTCCAGCTCGCCAGGTCGGCACCCGGCTGTCGGGACTTCGCGATCTCGGCCGACCTGCTCGATCCGGCCAGAATCAACGTTTTCGAGCGATGGGACTCTGCGGTGTCGGTCGAAGCATTTCGGGGAAGCGGTCCAGGCCGGGACCAGTCGGCGATGATCATCGCGGCGTCGGTGTCCGAGTACGACGTCACGGGGCAACGCAAGCTGAGCTAACGCCGGCAATGGCCGAGACGACGCAACGACCGGTTCCTCGAATCCGCGCCCCGTGCCGGCAACCGCGCTCTACACTCAATTGACAGCGGCGTCAGACATTTACGCCACCGGGGCGCCCACGTCAGAGGACCGGAGACAGCCATGACCGTCTCGTTTTCACAGCCCGAAACCGTGAGCACGCTGCTGCGGGAACTCGGCATGTCCCACGCCTGCGTCAGGAAGACCAGGGCCGCCCTCGAGACGTGGCTGACATCCCACGAGCCTGGGCGACCGCTGCGATTGAGCCTTCGGGAGAACGGCTACGGCGGTCTGCTGCAGGGCGTCGACGACAGGCATCCGAAGCGGGACCGTCGAGTCTGACCGTCGAGCGCTCAGCGATCGAAGTCGTCGTCCTTGATGGGGACGACCGTCGCCTGCTCGATCAGATCCGCCTCGTTCGCATCCGACTTGCGCGCCGCGCTGACCTCTGAGGGGTCGAGGCCGGCTTCCTCATCGTCGACGTCGACCGGAATGTCGTCGGGTTGAGTCATGAACTGATTGTCTCCCTTCATGGATAGGGATGTAACTGCGCGTTCGCGGTAGGCGATATCCAATTTGTCGGGGATTTACGCACGACGGGAAGTAATCGCCATGGAAATCCTCCGCCGCTTATTTTCCGCCGCGTTCGCGGCCACTCTGCTGGCCGGCTTGATCAGCGTCCTCGGTGGGACACCCTCTGCGACCGCGGCACCCGAGACACTGAGTGTGCCTTCGGCGGCGATGGGCCGCGACATCCAGGTCCAGTTCCAGGGTGGCGGACCCCACGCCGTCTATCTGCTCGACGGTCTGCGCGCGCGGGACGACCGGAGCGGCTGGGACATCGAAACCGGCGCGTTCAGCTGGTTCGACGGTTCCGGAGTCGCGGTGGTGATGCCGGTGGGTGGCATGTCCAGCTTCTACACCGACTGGTACCGACCCGCCGTCGGCAACGGCACCACGCAGACCTACAAGTGGGAGACCTTTCTGACGTCCGAGTTGCCGGGCTGGCTCGCGGCCAACAAGGGCGTCAGCCCGTCCGGCAACGCCGTGGTGGGCGTGTCGATGTCCGGGGGAGCGGCGCTGGTGCTTGCGGCCTACCACCCGGGCCAGTTCGTCTATGCGGGATCGCTTTCGGGCTTTTTGAATACCTCGGATCGACTGTGGCCGGTGCTGATCGGGATAGCCATGGCCGATGCGGGCGGGTTCAACGCGCTCGACATGTGGGGTCCCTACGGCGGTGGCGCGTGGCAGCGTAACGACCCGATGCTGCAGATCTCGCGGCTGGTGTCGAATGGCACCCGAATCTGGGTCTACAGCGGTAACGGCAATCCGACCGACCTCGACGCCGGGCTGGGAAATGCCCAGATTCCCGCGCAGTTCCTTGAGGGCCTCACGATCAACACCAACAAGCAGTTCCAAGCCCGCTACCTTCGCGCGGGCGGGAGCAACGGGGTATTCAACTTCCCGTCAGGCGGAACTCACAGCTGGGGTTACTGGGGCGGGGAGCTGCAGGCCATGAAGACCGATATTCAGCGCGTTCTCGGCGCCGCGCCGGTCGCCTGATCAGAGGTCGCGCGACCAGTACTCGCCGACGATGTCGTGACCGAATTTGGTCTCCGGCTCAGAACGGTCGAGCGAGAAGCCCGCACGTTGGTAAATCCTGCAGGCCTGCGTTTGAAGGTCGGTGGTCCACAACATGATTCGGGTGTAACCGGACCGCCGGGCGAAATCCAGGCACTGATCGACCAGGCGGGTGCCGACGCCCGCACCGCGCGCCTGCGGCTCGACGAGCAGCAGCCGTAGCTGCGCGGTGTTGGCGTCGTCGGCCGCAGTGCAGAAGATGGAGCCGACGCGGTCGCCGCCGAGTTCGGCGATCCACGCCCCTTCGCGCGCGTTGTCACCGCGGTCGACGAAATCGGCGACGACGCGCGCGACGAGCCCCTCGAATCCCGCACCCCAACCGTGCTCGGCGGCATATCTGGCGCCGTGCCGCGCAACCACCCAGCCGAGGTCACCCGGCGCGGGCGGCCGCAGAACGAGGCCGCCGACGCCGTCTCGATCGTCGTCGAGCACACGGCGGATCCGGCCCATCGCCGACCCGAGCTGACAGCGTTGGTCCTCGTCCAGCCTGGCGACCAGGCGGTCGATCGCTTCCGCCTGCAGCGAGTCGGCCTCGACGAACGCGGCATGCCCCGCAGGCGTCAGACGAACGACGTGACGGCGCCCATCGGTCGCCGACGGTTCGCGTTGGACGAGGCCGTCGGCGATGAACCTGGACAGGATGCGGCTCAGATACCCGGCATCCAGGTCCAGGTCGCGCCGCAGATCCGTCACGGCCTGCTGGTCGCTGTGCGCCAGCTCGAACAACACCCGAGCCTCGGTCAATCCGAAGGCGGAGCCGGCCAACTTGGGCCGAAGCAGCCCAATGATGCGGGTGTAGAAGCGGTTGAATTCTCGAATCTGCGTCACGACCGCCCTCGGCATAGTTGACAGAGTCAACTATTTACTTGACCTTGTCAACAATTGCCCGTTTCGGGATATGCCGGCTGCACCCGTTATCCTCTACGAACCAGCATCGGCCGAGACCACCGCGCCGACCATGCCTGGAAAAAATCGTCGAAACGCCGAAAGGCCCTACCTTGTCAAAGACACCGGCAGGCACCCCGAACCTGGAGCCGCACTTCGAGGACGTCCAGGCGCACTACGACCTGTCCGACGACTTCTTCCGGCTCTTCCTCGACCCGACGCAGACTTACAGCTGCGCCTACTTCCAGCGCGACGACATGACGCTCGAGGAAGCCCAGATCGCCAAGATCGATCTGTCCCTCGGCAAGCTCGGACTGCAGCCCGGCATGACACTGCTCGACGTCGGCTGCGGCTGGGGTGCCACCCTGCGCCGTGCCATCGAAAAATACGACGTGAATGCCATCGGGTTGACCCTGAGCCGCAACCAGCAGGCACATGTTCAGAAGAAATTCGACGAGCTGGACACCACGCGTTCACGGCGGGTGTTGCTGCAGGGTTGGGAGCAATTCGAAGAGCCGGTGGACCGGATCGTGTCGATCGGCGCCTTCGAGCATTTCGGCTTCGACCGCTACGACGACTTCTTCACCATGGCCTACAACGCGCTTCCCGCCGACGGTGTCATGATGCTGCACACGATCGTGCAAGCCAGCAAGCAAGAGGTCGAAGAGCGCGGACTGCCGATCACGATGCGCCATCTCAAGTTCTTCAAGTTCATCATGGACGAAATCTTCCCCGGCGGCCGGTTGCCGTCGGTCGACCTGGTGAAGGAGCGCGCCGTCAAGGCCGGTTTCGACGTCCAACTGGTCCAGCCGCTCCGGCTGCACTACGCCCGCACTTTAGATAACTGGTCGGCGGCCCTGGAAGCCCACAAGGACGAGGCGATCGCGATTCAGTCGCAGGAGGTGTACGACCGGTACATGCGCTACCTGACCGGTTGTGCCGACCTTTTCCGCGATGGCTACACCGACGTCTGTCAGTTCACGCTGGTCAAGAGCTGACGACGGTTCTGGCCGCACACCTCAGGGTGGCTGCCGAAACCTCCGCCACAACCGCAGCGGCAACAACCTCATCAGCGGTGCGCGCTTACCCAGATCATCGGTGTTGCGCGGATTGAGCGCTGCGGCATAGTGTTTCGAGTCGTCGGCCCTCGGCCTTCACACCCCACATCATCTCGACGACGCCGCCGATCGCCATCACCGCCGCGCCGATGAGAACGACAGCATAACCTGACCGCGCACACCGGATTCAACCCACGGCGTACTTTGACTCGTATGAGCGGTGGGGACCCTGGTTGGCTTCGGTCCTCTCCGGCGAGAGCGCTGATGCTCGCCACGTTCGTCATGTCGTTGGCGTTGGGCACCGGTTTCCTGCTGTTGACCGGTCCGGACGGCGACCCTACGGGGACGCTGACTGGTGCCACGCCGATGACCGACGAACAGGCGGCGGGTCAGGTGGTCGACTCGGCACGGCAGATCGTCGACAGCGCGACGCTCAAAGGAGTGAGCGGCAGCTACATCTTCATGTCGTGTACGAGCCTGCACGATCCGCCCTACCAAGCGGCCGTGTACCTCAATTTCGCGCTGCCCAAGACGAATTCGGCCAAGCGAATCCGCGAGGTCGCCGAGGCGATGCTGGCCAGCGGCTGGCAGGAGGCGCCCGCGATGGGTGAACACTTCGGCATGAAGTTGACGAAGGACGGCGTGACGACGACCTTCCACGAGAACCCGGACGATCCGGCGTTCGCGACCGTGCGTATCTACGGGGAATGCCGTGTGACGTCCGATCACCGTAATGACAACCCGGCCTTCACCGACATCACCGACCGCCTCGGTTGAGGGTCCGCTGCAACAACACCGTGTCCAGCCAGCGGCGGGCCGCGACTCCATTGCGCGCAATAGGCGTAGCCCGCGATGTCGCCGTTGCGTTCGGCGGCGAGGAAAGGCAGCCCGCTGTCGAGCACCGTATCGAACCGTCGTCGCCATTCCCGCGCATCGGGAGGTTCGATTTCGAACGTCGCCACGCCGGTTCGCACATGGTGGGCATAGATGTCGGCGACGCGTCGAGGTCATCTGCCACGGCGCGCCGGACGGTCGGTCCAGTCATACCGACTCCGTCAGCAGGCGACCGGATGCGATTCGCAGTAGGGCGTCTTGCCGGGAAAGCGGTAACGATGCTCGGCGACCCACCGGTAGATCGCTTCCTGCGCCGGCCTCATCCCGGGAATTCGGTAGACCAGTAGCGGAAGCCGGGTGCCCAGTGCCGCCGAGACGGCAGCGTTGACGGCCTCCGCGCCCGCGTACACCCGGCCTGAGGAATCCAGCCATCGCACACTGTCCATCAGGCGCTCCGGCGCGATGCCGAGTCGTTCCGCGGTGCCTGCGCCTTGCAGCGGTTCGGTCCGCAGATCGCCCGTGCGGTTCAACGTGAGCAGGAAGTCCCTTGACCGCGTGCACATCCCGCACGCGCCGTCGAAGAAGAGGACTCCGGCCATATTCTCATTGTCCCCCCGCGAGAGGTCCGCGACAGCTTGCCGGGCCGATGTGACCGACGTCATCCGGAGCGCACTCTCGCCGGCGTAGCAGGCCGCGCGGTCGACCGTGGACGCAGGCATGCCCGCAGTCGGCGCGATCGGTGAGAACACCGGCAGCCTCGGATTCTGCAGTTTACGGCCGCAGTCGTCGCAGGCAGCTTTGCCAGGATCGCGCTGCCCCGCGTGATCGCCCGTGTGACCGCCTTGGCCGTCCCGTCCGGATGACACCACCGCTCTGTTGCGGCATTGGGGATCACCCGGTGCGGCGCGGGCCACCCGAGCCCGAACAACGTCGTCGAAAACGTCCTGTCGGCGGTCAGAACCCGGCGTTGGTACTCGGGGTGTGCCCGCGACTCGGTAGTGAGCAGGAAACGGGTCCCCGCGACGACGCCGCTCGCTCCGGCGGCCAACGCCGCTCGGGTGTCGGCGCCGCTGGCGACACCGCCCGCGAGCAACACCGGCCTGCCGTCGGCGACTGCGATGGCGCGCGGTAGGAACTGCAGCGCCTCGGTCGTCCCGCTGAGATGACCGCCCGCCTCCCGCCCTGCGCGATGAGTCCGTCGGCGTTCCAACCGATCGCGCGTAGGGCCTGCTCGTGCGTGCCCACCATCACGAAGACGAAATCCCTGCCGCCCTCAGCTCGTCGACCAGTTCCCGGCACCGCCGAACGCCACCACGGCCACATCGATGCGTTCGCCTACACACGCCGACACATGGCTGCGCCGCAGAAACGGAGTGAGCAGGTTGACGGCGACCGCCCGGTCCGGCGCGACTTCGCGCACATGGCTTATCGACTCTCGCAGCTCGGAGACAGGGGCGAGGCCGAGCGTGCCAAGGCCGCCCGCGTCGGCGACCGCGGCGGCGAGCTCGGGGCCTACGAGACCGCCGCCCATCCCGGCCTGGGCGACGGGAACGTCCAGGCGCAACCGGTCAAGCAGGTCCATACGCAGGAGGACCGGGCGGAGTCGGGTTGGCCGCCGAGTCGCGGCGACGGGCGGCCATCCCGGCGAGCGCCTCGAAGACCACGCGGTGCGCGGCGTTCACGGTGAGTTCGGCGTGGTCGTAGGCGGGGGCCACCTCGACGACGTCGACGCCGACGACATCGTGGTCGTAGCAGAGCTGGCGCACCATGCGGAGGAGGTCGGCGCTGGTGATGCCGCCTGGTTCCGGTGTCCCGGTTCCCGGGGCGTGCGCGGGATCCATGACGTCGACGTCGACAGAGACATAGAGCTTGTCCGCCTTGGCCAGCGCCTCGGCGACCGCGTCGCGAAGCACCTCCTTGAAGCCGCGCTCCCAAATCTCCTGCATGGTGTGCCACGTCATGCCTTGTTCGAGCATCCACTCGAAGGTGTCCTGCGGAGGCCAGTAGCCGCGCAAACCGACTTGAACGAAGTGGGTACCGGGTACCGCACCCGACTCGATCAGCCGGCGCATCGGGGTGCCGTGGCTGGCGAGGTTCCCATCGATGATGTCGGCGGTGTCGGCATGTGCGTCGAAGTGCACGATGCCGACGTTGCCATAACCGTGTACGTCGGCGACGGCGGTCGCCGCGGGCCAGGTGATCGAGTGGTCACCGCCGAGAATGACCGGCACGATCCCGCGCGACGCCACGGCGTGGACGCGCTCGCGGATGTTGTTGTGCGACACCTCCGTCTGGCCGTGGGGGCAGAACGCGTCGCCGAAATCCACGACCTCCAGCCAGTCGAAGATCTCCAGCCCGTAATCGAGGTGGTAGGTACCCGGCTCGTAGGCGGTCGCGCGGATGGCACGAGGGCCGAATCTGGCGCCGGGCCGGTTCGTCGTGGCGATGTCGAACGGTGCACCGACGATCGCGACGTCGGGTCGCCAAGAGTCCAGCTGTTCGGTCTCGGTCAGAAACGGCCGGTGGCCGAACGACGCGAGGCCCGAGTAGGACAGGTCGAGTTGCTCGGCCATCCCCGGCGGCAAGTCCCGCTGCGGCACGTGGTCGTGCTGATCGCCCATGGGCGTGACAGTACCGCCCGCTCAGGCCCGATTCCGGCGATACCGGAACCGAAGATCACAACCCGGCGAACTCCGCGAACTTCGTCAGACCCGCACCCCAGCCATCGGCGGCGCCCACCGCATCGGCCATGCCTTGACCGCCTTCGCTCATCCGCCAGAAGTCCTTGTGTACCACGGTGACTCGGGTACGGTCATCCTCGGCGGCGAACGTCACCGTCACACGTGAGGCCTTCTCGACATCGCTCTCCAGCTGCCAGGTCCCGTTGATCATCCACGCGAAGGTGAACCCGGCGGGCGGGTCCCATTCGGTGACCTGGCCCCACACCGATTGGCTGCCGTCCTCGCTGGTGTCGTACAACCGCCCGCCGATCTGCGGTTCGACGGTTATCGCCACAACGGGGGACGTCGCAAGATGGTGCTCGGCGGGCCACCATTCGCCCATCCGTTTGGTGAAGAGGTCGAACGCCCGCTGCGGCGTTCCGGCTACGGTGACCTCGCGGCGGACATCGGTGATCGTGGTCATTGATTTGCTCCTGATTCGTTGGGCTGGTTGTCGGCGAATGCGGCGAAAGCAGAAAGCGCGTCGCGCCACATGACATCGAGCCACTGCCTGAGCACCTCGAAGCCATCGGTGGTCACCGTGTACACGCGACGCGTTCCGACGGGGTGGGATGTCACAACTCCGGCGTCCTTGAGGATCTTCAGGTGCTGCGAAACCGCAGGCCGACTGATCGGCAGTTGGTCCGCGATCTCCTGCACCGACGACGGCTTGCGGCGCACCAGGTCGAGGACGTCTCGCCGAGTCGGGTCGGCAAGCGAGTCCAGAACCGTTCCGTAAGTGAGCACTTACCGTTTGTATCAGCTTACCGACGCGTGGTCAAGCAGCACCGGTCGACGCCGACGGGACGACGATCAGACGCGGGAAGCCGTAGCCCGCCGCAACAGGTAGGGGCCGACCCTGCGATGGACCGGCCCGACGGCCGCCCAGACAAGCCGGGCAACGAGCGGTCGCCGGTAGGTGACCGACGTTTCCAGAGCCGCTGCCGACCGGGTCCGCCGCGCCACCAGGACGCCCTCGATGAGTGGGCCCTCCGCGCCGAGCCTGATGCTGTCATGGTCGGCGTCCACGATCTTCCAGCCCATCAGATGGTCAGGCGTGCCGATCGGGGACAGTCGAAGCCGCAGCACGCACCGGTGCGCGATGAGCACCACGATCCCGACCCAGGCGGGTGTCGACTCGACGCCCGCCAGAAAGAGCTCCTTCGCCGAACGGTCGTCTCCGGGTGTCAACGGGACCTCGAAGGTGTCCGAGTAATCGGAACCTGCCACCGCTAGGTTCATCGGCGTGCTGTGAAAGCCATTTCCGGCCAATCCGTTTGAGCATTTGCGGGTAGACGATCAGGTATCGGAACGGCATGATCGCCGCCATGTAACCGCGGCCGAGCGGGCCGTTCGGCTTCACCAGGATCGCCATCTGGCCGCGGTAGCCGCCGTTTTCGCTCGGCACCCAGCCCAGATGGATGACGCCGTGCACAGTCCGGTTGATCAGCTCGGCCGCCCACTCGTCGTCGAGCTGATACAGGGGAGTGGAGCCCATCGCAGGTGTCACCGCCGACGGGGAGTCGCGCAGGTCTTCGGGCAGCCGCTCCCGAAGGCTCGGCCGCATCGGGTCGTCTCCGTCTTCATCCCAACCCAACAGGTTCCCGAGGATCTTCCGGATCCCGAAAAGCAACCCGGTCGCCGACAACCGTCGCGGCGCGTCGTCGAAGGAGGTGACCATCCGAATCAGCCGCGGGAAGTCGTCAGGACCGCCGGGGGTGGGCAGCGCCCACACGTCCTCGAGCCGGAAATCGCGGGTGAGTTCGTGAATACGCCATGACTGTGAAAAGTGTGC
Source organism: Mycobacterium sp. ITM-2016-00318 (assembly GCF_002968285.2). Classification (NCBI taxonomy): domain Bacteria; kingdom Bacillati; phylum Actinomycetota; class Actinomycetes; order Mycobacteriales; family Mycobacteriaceae; genus Mycobacterium; species Mycobacterium sp. ITM-2016-00318. The sequence goes on from NZ_CP134400.1 coordinate 3,011,371, forward strand.
GCCGCTCGGAAGTTTCATCTCCACCCTCCTCGGCCCTACGTTAACATACATATATGCACGTATCTAAGTCGGGATCTGCCCGAAGGCCGCGAACGCAGGCCGAGCGTCGCGCGCGCACCCGCGCCGCCCTGCTCGAAGCAGGTGCACAGGCCTTCTCGCGATACGGATACGGCAATGTGATCCTCGAAAAGGTCGCTGCCGAAGCCGGTTACACGCGCGGCGCGCTCTACCACCAGTTCGCCGGCAAGGAGGGACTCGCGGTCGCTGTCGTCACCTGGGTCGCCGAGACCTGGGAGCGAGAAGTGTGGATACCCGCGCAGGCCCGCCGGGCGCCGGTCGACATCCTGGTGGCACTCGCGCGCGGGCACATGGTGTTCTGCCGACGTGACGTCGCACGGGTGATGATGGCCCTGCGGGTGGAGTTCGACGGCCGAGAACATCCGGTGGGCACCAAGGTCGCCGACATCGGCCGCGATCTAGCGAAGCGGTTCGGCGCAGTGGTCGCCGCCGGCAGACGGGACGGATCGATCCCACCCGGGCCGCCGGCCAAAACCCTCGGTGCGGCGATCACCTCCGCCGTCGAGGGCATGGCGATCCACCTGGCAGGAGCCCCGCACGATGAGTTGATGGCCGAACGGATGGTGCGCGGTCTGCTCGGGGTGAACTCCGCCGGCTGACGGTGACAGGCACACTGAAGCCGTGCAGCTGATCAGCCTCGAGGACATTGAGTCGGCAGCCGACAGCATCTCCGACAGCGTCGTGCGCACCCCGTTGATACCGGCGACGTGGGCCGATCCTGCGCGGCCGCTCTGGATCAAGCCGGAGAACCTGCAGCCGATCGGTGCCTTCAAGATCCGGGGCGCCTTCAACGCTCTCGGCAACCTTTCGGACTCCGAGCGCGCGCGGGGGGTGGTCGCGTACTCCAGCGGCAACCACGCACAGGCGGTCGCCTACGCCGCAGCGGCGTACCGGACCTCCGCCCACATCGTGATGCCGGTCGAGACTCCCGACGTCAAGGTGCAGGCAACCCGCGACCACGGTGCCCACGTGGTGCTATGCGGCGCCGGCGAACGCGAGAAGGTCGCCGCAGAAGTGCTGGAGCAGACCGGCGGCGTGCTCATACCCCCCTTCGACCATCCCGACGTCATCGCAGGGCAGGGCACAATCGGCCTGGAGATCGCCGATGACCTGCCAGACGTCGAGAACGTGCTGATACCCGTCAGCGGCGGCGGCCTGGCCTCCGGCATCGGCACCGCCATCAAGGCCAGATGCCCGAAGGCCAGGGTTTTCGGGGTCGAACCCGAGCTCGCGGCCGACACTGCAGAGGGGCTGAAGCGCGGTGTACGGGTGGACTGGTCGATAGAGGATCGCAATCGCACCAGCGCCGACGGCCTGCGCTCACAGCCCTCGGAGCTCACTTTCGCGCACCTGCGGGAGGTGATCGACGACATGATCACAGTGTCGGAGAACGAGATCCGCGCCGCAGTTCGTGAGCTCGCGCTGCGTGCCCACCTGGTCAGCGAGCCGAGTGGGGCGGTCGCGTTGGCGGCATACCGGCACGGTGGCACGCCGCCCGGTCGCACGGTGATGATCCTGTCGGGCGGAAACGTGGAAGCCTCGACGCTGGCCGACATCCTTGCCGGATGAAAATGGATCAGCAACTTTCCGACATTTGCTGTTGACGAGTGTTCTGCGGTGTCAGCTGAAGGCACATTTGCTCGCCGCGTAGATCCGGCTGAAGGGGACCGCCGGGGGGCATGCCCCCGGAGAGATCGAGGTAGTCTCACCCGGATAGGTGACCAAGACCACGCCCATTTCTAGATTCCAGAGGGGGTGCGGATGGACGCGGTCCTCGGACTGTCCATGACGCCGACCACTGTTGGGCTCGTCCTCGTCGAAGGCCAGGAAGCTGACGGCGCCACCATGGACAAGGACGAGTTCGCGGTTCACGACCGCGGCCTTGCCAGCGCGGTCAACACTTCGGAGAAGGCGGCTGCGGCCGTGATGCGCACAGAGGCAATCGCCGCTGCGCGCGGCCACCGACTGCATTCCATTGGCGTCACATGGAGTGCGGACGCCGATACCGAGGCCTCTCTGCTTCTCGAGTCGCTGTCGGAGTCCGGGTTCGACAACGTCGTGGCCGTGCGGCTGCCCGAGGCCACCGAAGCGCTGGCCCGCGGAATCGCCGACGTCATCGGCTACGAGAGCACCGCGGTCTGCGTCATCGAGCCCGACGCCGTCGTCGTGCTCATCGTTGACACCGCCGACGGGGCTGTGCAGACAGCGGTAAACCATGCCGTCACCACCGATGAGGACCTCGCCCGCTGGCTGAGCTCCATCTTCGCCCAGGCCGACTGGCGACCCGAGGCCTTGGTGTTGGTCGGCTCCGGCAGCGACCTCGAGGCGATCACCCCGCATCTCGAGGACGTGCTGGCTGTGCCGGTGTTCGTCCCCGCGGAGGCGCAGCTGGCGCTCGCCCGCGGTGCGGCCATCGCCTCGACCCTCGGATCCGACGCCTTCATCGATGAATCGGGCCACGATTCGGGTCGGGTCAAGACCGTTCCACAAAGGTCGTCGCTGTTCCCGAGAATCGGCGCAGCCGGCGCCATGCTCGGTGTCGGCGTGGTGACCTTCGTCGTGTCGGGCTCGCTCGCCATCGGCATGCAGCTCACCGGGAACGAAAGCGCCAATCCCGCCGAGACCCCCGCGGCGGCGAGCGATTCCGAGAAGCCCGCCGCGGTCAAGGCCGCACAGCCCGCACCGGCCGCCCCGGCGCCGACCGTCGAGGCAGCGCTGCCAGCGCCGCCACCGCCGGCCGAACTGCCGCCGCCGGTGTATGACACAGAGCCCGTGCCGATCTCAGAGCCGCTGCCGCAGGACGCGCCCGCGCTCATCCCGGTCGACGGGACCGTTCCCCAGGGTGCGGTGGCCGCCAACGGTGTGCCGCTCCCTCCTGGGGTCACGGATCCGGCGCCCGGCCTCGTGCCCGCGGAGGTGACACCGGTTCCTGAGCGGAGCGGCGGATTCCTGGGACGTATTCGCGACAGGATCTCGGGCATCGGACGGCCGGACGAACCGGCCCAGGCGCCGGTCGACGTGGCTCCGCCTGCGCAGGATCCACTGCTGGTGCCCCCGCCTGCAGATGCACCCCCGCCGCCACCGCCTGGATAATGACCGTGTGCGGGTACTGCTACGCCTCCTGATCGTCGCGGCGGTCGTGATCGCACTGATCGCGGTCGAGACGTCCTCGCGATCCGGTGTGCTCTGGCGCCTGACCACCTTCACCTATCAGGCCAATGTGCTTGCCGCCGCTTACTACTCGTGGACGCTGTTCTCTGCGCGCGCACATGAGCGTGGCGGTCTCCGGGGGGCGGTTGTCCTCTATGTCGTCGTGGCCGGAATCCTCTGGAACCTGCTGCTGACCACCTACAGCATGGGCTATACACCGGCCAACATCCTGTTGCACATCGTGGTGCCCGTTCTTGCGGTCGTCGACTGGGTCATCGTCGGCCGCACTAACGTGCGCTGGTGGCAACCGCTGGCCTGGCTCGTCTACCCGACGCTGTACGTGGTGGTCGCCCTTCTTGTGCTCAATGAGGCGGGCCGCCGCGCTCCGTACTACTTCCTGGATCCCGACTCGGTCGGTATCGCTGTGGTCGCCGCGAACATGGGCCTTCTCGCGTTGTTCGTTCTTGTTCTGGGATATGGGATCTCAGCGGTGGGGCGACGTCGCCCGTAATCATCCTGGCCGGTTAGACTTCGAGCGCGTGCAGATTCTTCGCCGTTGGTGACGTATCGACCGATGCCGAATCGGGACAGGTGCCCAGCATGCGGTCGGCTGTTCCGGAACTGGTGACGGTGAACCAATAATGCTCGTTCTTGAAATGGTGCTGGCGGTGGTTGCGCCAGATCGCCCGGTAGAAGCGGGTCTTCGGCTTGTAGTCACTGTGAATGAGGTAGTGGCACCACTCGTAGCAGAGCCCGAGCACGCCGAAGAGCGTCAAGAATGTCAGACTCAGGCCGGTTCGCGGAAAGGCAAGCAGGGCAACGGCAACGGCGAGTGCAACCACCCATATCAGTGCCTTCCACGGAATGAAGATGACCGGGATGTCGCGTGGGTCGACGTGGTGGCGGCGGTGCTCACGCGCCAGCAGCGGGTCGATGGTCAGGCGCCCGACTCGCTTCGGCCGCCAATGCAGGATGAACACGTGGACGACCCACTCGAAGAATGGGAACACCGCGAGTATGACCAAGGGGACGAGCGCGTCGGTGTACTGCCAGTCTCCGACCACGACGCGGGCCGTCAGGGCACCGACAAGGACGGTGCCAATCATCCAGGGCGACGGGTGTTTCAGGAATTCGCGCTGGGCATCACGCAGGGTGAAAATCTTTCGCGGTGGGCGTGTGATCAAAATCGTCACTTCTGTTCCTCCAGGTGGGTGATGACGGCGAGCATCGCCGCGGTGGCGGGTTCGAGAAGATCGACCGCCGCAAGTCTGGCGGCACCGGGATCGCCTGCCGCAATCGCGGCGGCAAGCGTCCGATAGGCCTCGGGGCGGCCGACTTCGGCGGCCATCACCGCGGCGAGCGCGGGCAACGCGGGTTCGTACGTGGCGCGCAGAGTGTTGTACATCAGCCGGAACACGATGGAGTCGGCTCCGTCGACGACGTGGTCCCAGAACGTCAACGCATTTCGCTGCCGTTCGATCGGGTCGGTTTCCGACTCCAGGTTCTCGATGGCCTCGTTCAGCAGTGCAGCCAGACCCGGCCGGCGTCGCACCGCGGCGAGTTCGGCAGTCTTCGGTCCGTTGTGTAGTCGGGCCTCCAGAATGCTGCGCACCACCGACAGATCGAGTTCACCCGCATGAAGGAGCAACCGGGGAAGCAGATCCAGGCCGGCATGCCTGCGAAAGTCGCGAACCGTGGTGGCGTCGCCCTGGCGCACCTCCACCAGGCCGGCGGCCGACAGTCGCTTGAGTGCTTCCCGGACCGCAGGTCGAGAAACACCGAGAACCTCGGCGAGGCGCCGTTCGCTGGGCAATGACTCGCCGGGCTGCATCTCACCGCTGAGCACGCCGGAGACGATCTGATCGAAGACGTCCTCCGGTACGGAACGACGGTTCACCGGCTGCAGGTCCATGCCTCTACCATGGCGCACAACTGGCCAGAGGTCAAGTGGTCAGACCAGTTGCCCAGACGCGCTCGGCAGTCCAGTTAACGTCGCATGCCGCTCGCCATATGTGTCGTTTGTTGCGGCGCTCACTCGCACTTCGCCGCAACAAACGCAGCAGTTTTTGGCACGCGAGAGTTGGGCGGAGTCGTTACCTCGCAGGTAATTGCGCCCGTGACTTGCGCAGGGCACCGTTGAGTATGTCGCCGGAAGGGAGAACGGCCATGACGACCAGTCCGAGGAAGCCTTCGTCGATTCCGCGGTGGCTCCGCTTCGTGCTGATGTCCGACCGGGCGGGTTCGGCGTGGTTCATCGGCGCCGGCTTCTTCTTCGCGCCCGTCCTCGCGGTGGTGTCGCCGTGGCCGACGATCACCGCCATCCTGTGGGCGGTCATCGCCATCACCGGCCTCTGGCTGGGCCTGCTGGGTATCGCCATGGCGACCGGGCTCGCAATGGTGCTGAAATCGGGGGAGGAGATCGGCGAGGAATACTGGCGCTCGATCATCGACTACCCGAAGCCCACCACGGCTACGTCGCGGTCGCGGTCTTACCCGTGTAGTCGACCTGCCAGTGCTTGATGCCATTGAGCCATCCCGACCGCAGCCGCTCGGGGTTCGAAATCGGCTTCAAATTGGGCATCTCATCGGCGATGGCATTGAAGATGAGGTCGATCGTCATCCTGGCCAGGTTCGCGCCGATGCAGTAGTGCGCGCCGGTTCCGCCGAATCCCACGTGCGGGTTGGGGTCTCGAAGAATGTTGAAGTTGTACGGGTCGTCGAAGACTTCCTCGTCGAAGTTGGCCGAGCGGTAGAAGATCACCACTCGCTGATCCTTCTTGATCTCGACGCCGCCCAGCTCCGTGTCCTCCAGCGCGGTGCGCTGAAACGAGGTGACCGGCGTCGCCCACCGGACGATCTCGTCTGCGGCGGTCGCCGGCCGCTCGCGCTTGAAAAGCTCCCACTGGTCCGGGGATTCGGTGAACGCCATCATTCCCTGCGTGATCGAGTTCCGAGTGGTTTCGTTTCCGGCCACCGCCAAGAGAATGACGAAGAAGCCGAACTCGTCGTCGGTGAGCTTGTGCCCTTCGACGTCGGCCTGCACCAGCTTGGTGACGAGGTCGTCGCCCGGGTTCTTGCCACGATCCGCGGCCATCTGCATGCCGTACATGATCAGCTCGGCCGCCGCGGCCGTCGGATCGTTCCTGGTGTACTCCGGGTCCTGGTCTCCGACCATCTGATTCGACCAGTGGAACAGCTTCTTGCGGTCATCCTGCGGTACGCCCATCAGACCCGCGATCGCCTGCAGCGGCAGTTCGGCGGACACTTGCTCGACGAAGTCACCGGAGCCCTCGGCCGCGGCCTCCTTGACGATGTTGTGCGCGCGCACGCGCAACTCGTCGCGCAGAGACTCGATGGCGCGGGGCGTGAACGCCCGCGAGATGATCTTGCGTAGGTGGGTGTGGTGCGGTGCATCCTGGTTGAGCAGCACGACCTTGCCGCCCTCCAGTGACGCGGGGTCGGCGTCCTCGCGGTAGCGCGGCAACGCCGTCTTGCGGTTGCTGGAGAACACGTCGCTGCGGCGGGACACCTCCTTGACGTCTGCGTGCTTGGTGACCACCCAGTAGCCGTCGTCACCGAACGCGAGATTGCCCTTCTCCTGTTTCTGCCACCAGATCGGCGCCACCTTGCGCATCTCGGCGAGTTCCTCGACCGGTAGCCGCTCGGCGTACATGTCAGGGTCGGTGAAGTCGAACCCGGGTGGGAGGTTCGGAGATGGCATGGATGGACTCCTCTTACGACGTTGTCTAGTGCCCTTAAGGCATTGCTACACCACAGATGGGACACGGTGAAGGGGGTTCCGGAACTTGGCGAAAAGTCGCAAGTGAAACGTGTTCCGCCGCATTTCTCATGAAAGACACCTTGGTCACACATTGCACAGGTGTAACAATCGGAGTACCAAGACTGAAGACCCCAGTAGCACCGTGACGAGAAGCAGAGGGGGCATCGGTGAGGAAGTCCGACAGAGTCAAGACGCTGTCCGCGGCGGGCGGAATGCTCGCAGCGTTCGCGGCGCTGACGGTCGCCGCGCCCATCGCGCATGCCGACCCCGCGCTGCCCCCGCCCCCCGACCCCGCGCTGCCCGCGCCGGCACTGCCCGGACCGCCGCTTCAGCCGGGACCGGAGCAGGAGCAGTCGATCTCGACCCAGGCCGCGGCGGACGATCCCGCGCTGCCCGCCCCGCCGCCGGCCGAGGTGCCGCACCTGCTGAGCCCGGAGAACCTGCCGCCGGGCACCTCCGACGTTCCGGTCGAGCCTCCGCAGAGCCGCGGTGCCTCCTACCTGCGCGACCTGTGGCACGCGGTGCAGACCCAGGACATCAGCGGCCGCGATGCGCTGCTTCTTCTGACGCAACGCCCACTGGACGCCAACGCCATGCCGACGAACGGATTGCCCGCAGGTCCGCAGGCGCCGGCAGCAATCCCGCAGGGTGAGCCGCTCGCGCCGCCACCTGATGCGGCGCCGCCCGAGCCCGTGCTCCCCGGATCACCATCGCCGCCACCGGGTCCGGCGCTTCCTGAGGCTCCGCCGCCGGCGCCCTAGATCACACCGAGGCAGCCTCGTTGAGTTCGTCGAGCCGGTTCGTCGCCTCGAGGTACTCCTGCACCCAGCGCTCAATGACCACCGAGGTCTTCTCCACTTTGGTGAACTGACCGACAACCTGGCCGACAGGGTTGAACGCCACGTCGACGCTCTCGTTCGGATACTTGTGCGTCGCGGCGACGGCCATCCCGGAAACCATGTACTGCAACGGCATTCCGAGCGGCTTCGGGTTTTCCGGATTCTCCCACGCCTCGGTCCAGTCATTGCGCAGCATGCGGGCCGGCTTACCGGTGAACGACCGGCTGCGCACGGTGTCGCGGCTGGACGCCTTGGCGTACGCGGCGTGCTGCACCGGCGTGTGTTCCGACTCCTCGACCATCACCCACTGCGAGCCCGTCCACGCACCCTGGGCGCCGAGCGCGAGCGCCGCGGCGATCTGCTGACCGCTGCCGATACCGCCTGCAGCCAGCACGGGAACAGGAGCCACCTCCTTGACGACCTGCGGCCACAGCACGATCGAGCCGACCTCACCGCAGTGCCCGCCCGCTTCGCCGCCCTGGGCGATGATGATGTCGACACCGGCGTCGGCGTGCTTGCGCGCCTGCGACGGCGATCCGCACAGCGCCGCGACCTTGCGGCCCTCGGCGTGAATGTGGGCGATCATGTCCGCGGGCGGCGTCCCGAGCGCATTGGCGATCAGGGTGCACTTCGGGTGCTTCAGCGCGACTTCGACCTGCGGCGTGGCGGTCGCCTCTGTCCAGCCGAGAAGCTGCAGGGCGTCGTCGTCACTGTGCTCGACAGGGACGCCGTGGTCGGCGAGGATTTTGCGGGCGAACTCCAGGTGCTCGTCGGGCACCAGCGCGTTGAGCTGCTTCTTGAGCACCTCAGGCTCCAGGTCGCCCGCGTCCATGCCCTCGTACTTGTTCGGGATGACGATGTCGACGCCGTAGGGATGATCGCCGATGTTCTCGTCGATCCAGTTCAGCTCTATTTCCAGCTGCTCGGGAGTGAAGCCGACCGCGCCGAGCACGCCGAACCCACCGGCCTTGCTGACCGCGACCACCACGTCACGGCAGTGCGTGAAGGCGAAGATCGGAAACTCGATGTCGAGGTCGTCGCAGATGGCGGTATGCATGCGAGCTCCTTTGGCGCGAGGGGCGAACTGGAACGTGTTCTAGTTTAGTACGCGCCGACACCAGGGATTCAAGCAGGCCTGCAGAGACCGTAACGGCCGCCTAACCTTGTTTCTTAGCCTCGTCGCTCTTGGCCGCCTCGTCGCTCTTGGCCGCCTCGTCGCTCTTGGCCGCCTCGTCGCTCTTGGCCGCCTCGTCGCCCTTGGCCGCCTCGTCGCCCTTGGCCGCCTCGTCGCCCTTGGCCGCGTCGTTGTCTGCCTCGTCGTCCTGCGCCTCGTCGGCCTGTGCCTCCTCGTGCGCTTTCCGAATCCTCTCGTTTCTTTCCTTGTCATCCGCCACCGTGTCGCCATATGACTTGTCTTCGTCGGTCCTGCCGGTTTCTGCGTCATCGTCCGACGTGTCGGCCGCTGACTCCGACTCGTCCCCGAACTTCGGACTCCCGTCGTCGTCGAGCCACTCGTTGACGGCCGTGCCCGACACGGTGCCACCACTACCCGGCATGATCACCGTGGGGCGTTGTTCCACGTACTCCTTCCGCATCTCCTTGGCTTTCTCCTGGTGCTCCTCTTGCACCTCTGGCTTCTCGGTGCGCGGCCGGTCGTCCTGCTGATCGCTTTTCTGCTGATCGCTGTCCTGCTGCTGCGCTTGTTGCTCGTCGCTGTCCTGCTGCTCTGTTTGCTGCTGATCGCTCGACACCGTGCGCCCCCTTTTGGCTGAATGATCCCGACGTGCTTGTAGGACTGCCCGGAAGTGTGATTTACGAAACAGCGCGCGATCGCGGCGCCACAAACGAGCCGGCAACCACCAGGAGGCCGACGACGGCAAGCGGAATGGACCACGACCGGCGGCTCGACACCGCATGCTGGCACTCCGCCACGTAATCGGTGTGCGGGACGATCTCGTTCAGGATCGGCACGCCGGCGACGGTCTGACCGTTGGCCGCCTCCGCTTCTGACGAATCGGCGGCGATGGCCGTGCCGCAGCCGATCGACTTGCCGTTGCCGGTGATGGACACCGGGACGAGCAGGGCGATCACACCGGCGATCAGGACGGCCGCACCGGCGATCAGGATCAGGCGTCGTGCAGTCATCGTCTGTGCCTCGTTTCTCCACGAAATTGCGGGGGGTGACCCCCTGAACGGCTCAGGGATTGCCCGCCGGAGTCTTCACCAAACCGCCCAGAGCCGGAGGAGGAGAAACGCCGAGATCGCAGCGAAGCACACGAGGTGGTCCCGGTAGATCGACCGAGCGAGCCCCGACCGATCGGCGAGGCCGTCCTCCCGGCCGCCGAGTCGGACGGCATTCGGCACCGTTCTGCTACCGGCGAGCACGATGGGAGCCGCGGCGAGCGCAGCCGAAACCGCGGTCAGCCAAATTGGGTCGTCCCCGGTCACGCCCTGAAGCACCGATGCGGCGAGCAGGATCACCATCACGGCGGCGATCAAACGGCTCATCGGTCGCGATGTGGTTGTCGCGCGTCGGTAGTACTGCGCGATGGATGCCAGCACCGGCGCGGGTAATTGTCCGTCCGGGATACCGCGGACCTGGCTATCGAAGATCAGGTCCATCCACAGCACCGCGAGGAGGAAGCCGCCGCAGGCGAGCATCATGCCCTCCGCGACGCTCGTCACACCGGTCGCGCCTTTCGGCCGGCAACCGCGACGCGCAGGACGGGCCAGCCATTGGCCGCCGCGGCCGCAGCCAGCCCGGCGCGCGGATTCACCGGCCGGGGGTGCCCGATCACCGACATCAGCGCCACGTCCTCGTCACCGTCGGCATAGAAGAAGCTGCGCGTCAGATCGACGCCGTTGTCCTCACAGAACCGCTGTGCCGCATCCGCTTTCCTGGCACCCCAGATGATCGGCCTCTCGATGTCGCCCGTCAGCAGTCCGTCGCCGTCGACTTCGAAGTGGTTGCACAGCAGGGTGGTGATGCCAAGGGCGCGAGCGACCGGCTCGGCATGAATCGTCAGCGCCGACGAGCACAATGCGACGGTGTGGCCGCGCGCCTGGTGGGCCGCGACGACCTCGCGCATGAGGGGGTAGACCCTGGATGCGATGTGGCTGACGAACAGCCGCTTGCCGAGCTCGTCGAGTTCGCGCAGTGATTCACCCTTCAGATAGCCGGCAGCACGCACGATGAGCCGCTCGAACTGCATCCGCCCGAGCCGGTATCGGATCGAAGCCTCCAGCACCCCGAGGACCTCGCCGATCCGCGCCTGTCGGCGCCGGATCCGGTGGCCTGCATGCGCTGTCGCGGTGAACCCCGAGACCAGCGTCCCGTCCAGGTCGAAGAAGGCGCCCACCTCTGCACCCTGCGGACTGGTGACGATTTCGGAGACCCGACCCGAGGGCTCGACCATCATGAATCGAGACTACGGTTCTTATCCAACAGCGACCGATAGGAGAGGGCCATATCGACCCGGCGCCGCACCGTCCTCTCCACGATCCTCATCGTCTTGTTGCTGCTGAGCTGCGCGGGCTCGTTCGCCACCTTCGCGCCGCCTCAGCAGCCGCCCGAGAAGATCGAACTGTCTGACGGCTGGCAGCTCGCTTCGGCCACCCGCGTGGGTTCCGACGGCGCGACCGTGTCGCGCTGGGACTATGCCACAAAAGAGGGCTGGCACACCGTCCGCACGATGCCGTCGACGGTCCTCGAGGCGCTGCAGGACGACGGCACCTACCCGCACCTCTACTACGGGAAGAACCTTCTCGACGAGGTGCCGCAGGACCTCTACAAGCAGAACTGGTGGTATCGCACCTCGTTCCCGGCCCCTGCGGGCCACTCGACTTACCTACTGGAACTTCCCGGTATCAACTACCGCGCCGAGGTATGGCTGAACGGCCGCCTCGTCGCGGGCAACACCCAGATCGTCGGCATGCACAACGCCCACGAACTCGACGTGGGGCGCTGGCTGCGACCTGGTGAATCGAACACCCTCGCGATCAAGGTGACACCCGAGCGCGCCCTGCAGGACATCAACGGGGTGGAGCTCGCGGACAGCTGGTGGGACTGGATCAACTGGAACTATCTGGGTTATCGGGGCCCCGACAAAGACGTCGACCGCGGCAATTCCTTTGTCTCGGACCGTAATGCCGGCATCTGGAAGCCGGTGTATCTCAAGGTCTCCGGCGACGTGGCGCTCGGCCCGACCGTCGTCAACACCGAATTGCCCCTTCCGCGCACCGATTCCGCACGGCTGACCGTTCACACGTCCGTGCGCAACTACTCGACACGACAGCTCCGCGGCGTGCTGAAGGGAACGATCTCGCGGCCGGGCAAGCCGAGCATCGACGTCGAACAGGCGGTGACGCTGCTTCCGGGCCAGCAGCGCGAAGTCACGTTCAGCCCGGACGAGTTCGACGAGCTCACGGTCGCGAACCCCGACCTGTGGTGGCCATACACCCTGGGCGAACCGAACCTCTACGACGTGCATCTGCAGTTCACCTCGTATGGACAGGTATCGGATACCTCCGATCTTCGCTTCGGCGTACGCACCGTCACCCAGCACCGCGACTCCGACGGCGACTTCCCCGACCTGGGCAAGGGCGGCAACTTCTATCTGACCGTCAACGGCAGGGATCTGTTGGTCAGGGGCGCGGCCTACACACCCGACCTCCTCTTCGCGCACTCCCCGGACCGCGAGGACGCGATCCTTCGTTACGTCAAGGACCTCGGCCTCAACATGATCCGGCTGGAAGGCAAGTTCCCGGGTGAGCACATCGTCGAGAAGGCCGACGAACTCGGCATCCCGTTGATGTTCGGCTGGATGTGCTGCAACCAGTGGGAGAAGTGGTCACAGTGGGACGACGAAGACCGAAGAGTGGCCACCGACAGCCTGCGGTCACAGATCCTGATGCTTCGTTCCCATCCGTCGGTATTTCTCTGGGCCAACGGCAGCGACGGTAAGGCGCCCCCCGATGTCCTCGCGAAATACCATGCGGTGTTGGATGAGTCGCACTGGCAGAATGCCACCGTCGACACCGTCTCCTCACTGGCACGCGACGCGACGGGGGACCGCGACTGGGACGGGATCCACATGGCGGGCCCGTACAGCTGGCGCCCGCCGGGGTACTGGTTCAGCGGCCGGTACGGCGCCACCCGCGGTTCGACCGCCGAGCAGGGCGACAACGAACACATCCCGCCGTTCGCGAGCCTCAAGAATTTCATCCCGCCCGACAAGCTGTGGCCGATCAACGACACGTGGTACTTCCACGCCGGGTCGAACCCGAAGAATGCCGCCCTGCAAAGCATCAAGCGGGCGGTCGACCGCCGCTACGGACCGTCCGACGATGCAGAGGAATTCGCCCGCAAAGCCCAGCTGGCGCACTATGAGTCGACCCGGGCCCAGTTCGAGGTCTTCGCCGCCAACGGGTGGGCGAGCCACAAGATGACCATCTACTGGATGCTCAACAACCACTGGCCGTCGTTCTTCGGCAACATCTTCGACTACTACCTGCGGCCGGGCGGGGCGTATTACGGGGCGAAGAAAGGCCTTCGGCCGATTTCGGCGGTCTTCGACTCCTATGCCACCGGTGATCACTCGAAGGCCAACGTGACGCTGGTCAACCAGACCCCCGACGACCGGTCCGATCTCCGGGTCCGCGTCCGCGTGTACGACCTACAGGGTGACGTGCGCGAGGACCGCTTGACCGACAAGCTCACCGTGGCCTCTGGCGGAAGCGTTGCGGCCATGACGCTGCCGAGGGTTGCCCGGAACTCGGGTGTCTATTTCGTCCGCTGCGAGGTGGTCGACGACGACGGATCCGTTCTCGCCGAGAACGTCTACTGGCAGTCACAGCAGCGAGACGACCTCGGTGACCCGACGAACGACTGGGCGTTCGAACTGAAGCAGGTGAGCTGGGCCGACATGACCGCACTGAACTGGATGCCGCGCGTTCCGCTGCAGGTGAGCGCACAGCGAACCGATGCCGAAGGAGAGAACGGGGTCACCATCCGACTGCACAACCCGACCAGGCGAGTGGCCTTCTTCCAACGCGCCGAGATCCTCAATTCGAAGGCCGGCGACGAGATCCTGCCGATCGAGTACAGCGACAACTACGTGACGGTGTTTCCGGGCGAAACCGTCGAGGTCCACGGCGTCGTGCCAACCGATCGGACCGAGGCCAACTGGGTGCGCGTCGCCGGATACAACTCGGCGCCTGTCGTCGTGCCGATTCAGTAGCGATCCGGCCGCTTGTCGCCGCTACCGCAGTGCGGCCGCGATACGCCTCCACTGCTCGAGGGGATACTCGCTGAGGTCGGATGTCAGGACCTGCACACAGACGTGGTCGGCGCCGGCGGACAAGTGCTCGTTGATGCGGCCGATCACCGCGGTCTCGTCGCCCCAAGCGATGATCGCGTTCAGCAGCCTGTCGCTCACCGAGGCGACGTCGTCCGCCGAGAACCCCTGCCGCAGCATGTTGTTCGCATAGTTCGGCATCGCCAGGTACATCTTGATCCAATGAGCCCCGATCTCGCGAGCATGCGCGGCATCCTCGGTCAGGATGACGGTCTGCTCGGGTAATAGCAGCGGGCCGTCACCGAGGAGCTCACGCGCGTGTCGGGTGAACTCGGGGGTGACCAGGTACGGGTGGGCGCCCCGGGTTCGCGTCGCCGCGAGCTCGAGCATCTTCGGTCCAAGCGCTGCGAGCGCCCTGGCGCCGACCGGCACCGGCGGTTGCGCTGCGTCAAGCGCATCCAGGAATGACTCGGTGGCCGCAAGCGGTTTGCGGTATCGGCCCGGCGCCGTCGAGTCGATCAGCGGTGCGTGGCTGACGCCGATACCCATGAGGAACCGATCTCCGTGGGCGGCGAGGAGCGACGCGTAGGACGCGGCGACGTCGGCGGGCTCGTTCATCCAGAGATTGAGGATCCCCGTCGCGATCACGATGTCCTTCGTCGCAGACAGCAGGTGGTCCACCGACTCGAGCACCGGCGTCTGGCCGACATCGGGTATCCACAACGCCGAGTAGCCGAGATCTTCCAATTCGGCCGCGGCATCGGCAGATCGGGCTTTGTCGCCGTAGCGCAGCTGGTGGCTCCAGACTCCCACACCCGAAAGATCCATGATCGCTCCTATCCGACTGCGGCGAAGTTGACTGTTGCCGTGGCACCGAGTTCGCCGTCGTCGCCCCGATATATGTCGACCTGGATGACCACGGACCGCTTTCCGGTGCGCAGGATCCGCGCGACGGCACGGGCGGCCCCGTTGCGGACCTTGATCGGGCGCAGATAGCGGATGAAGAGATCGGTGGTGGCGATGGCGTGACCGAAAGGCGTGCTCCGTGCGGCGAGTTGACCCGCCGTCACATCGGCCATCGTGGCGATCAGCCCGCCCTGCAGTCCGCCCGCGGTGTTGGTCACCCGTTCGTCGACCGGCATCTCCATGACGACCGAGTCGTCTGTCGACGGCACCTCCTCGAGCCCGATCTGGTCGAACAGCTCACGCAAGGATTTCGGCGCCGTCACGGGAATGACCTTACGGTAGCCGGGTACTCGTGCCCTGTGACAGCCTGCGAACCTCTGACCAGCGGATCGGTGTGCCTGATGTCGGCCTCCGCGCTTTCCCGGTGTCTCGACGCGGACGCAGCGGCGTGGAGCGAGTTCGCGTCGCATTGGGACGAACTGGAGCCCGACGCCTACGCCGCGGAACTCGGCACGACGCGGCTGCGCCGGTACGGCCACTTCGCATTCACGCCCGCCGACGGCTCGGCCCGGCGGTTGCCACACGATGCGTTCGTCCAGCCGGACGACTCCAATCCGCTCTACATCGGCCGCGACCGCAATTTCGAACCGCTCACCGAAGCGTTCGGCGGCGATGCTCTGCTTGACCGACTGATCCGGCTCCTCGGCGGAGTGGCCACCGTGCTGGACGACGCTGCGGAATGGAGCGTCAAGGTCACCCCGTTCCGAGTGCTGGCCGCCCCGGGCAACGCCGGTGAACCCGCCCCGGAAGGACGCCACCGCGACGGCGTCACTCTCGTCACGTCGCTCCTCATCGGACGCGAGAACGCCGTCGGCGGTGAAAGTACCGTCTACGACCTCGCGGGCACGCCGCTGCTCACCACAACCCTGGCCGAGCCAGGCACCTTGCTGCTCAGCGACGACCGATCGACCTTGCACAGCGTCACGGCGATCCGGCCAATGGATCCGTCGCGCTGCGCGCGCAGGGACGTCCTCGTCATCACCTTCGCACCGTGTCAGTGATCAAGTCGTCCACCACCCCGGTCAGCACGCCGTGCCTGGCAGCAGATGCGCGCTGGCGCTCCGCCCCCGTTCCACCCGCCGCGAGGCGGTCGAGGAAGGCTCTGACGACATCGACGTCACCGTGCTCATCGAGCGCAGGGCCGATGTGGTCGACCAACCGCGTGGCCTGAATCGGGACGGGGACGACCCGCCCGGTCAGCGCATCGACTCCGCAGCCCGACCAGCCATCTCTGGCCGCCCGCCAGTACGCCGCGCGCAGCAGTTCGCTGGGTGGTCGCGGACCGGGTTCTCCCGCAGCGACTTTGGCCTCCGCCGTCGTCACAAGCGCCCGGATCAACACGGCCATGGCGACAGCGTCGTCGACGTCCGCGGCGACGGACATCGAGCGGATCTCCAGCGTCGGCAGTCGCGGGTTCGGCCGAATGTCCCAGAACGGCATGTGCGCGTCGAGCATCGCGCCCGATTCGGCCATTCGCACCGCGAGTTCCTCGTGTTGTCGTAGCGATTCCGCGTATGGCGGCGGCCCGAGGCACGGAAATCGGCTCCTGATCACTGTGCGCCAATCCGCGTAGCCGGTGTCCACGCCATGATGGAACGGTGAATTGGCGCCCAGCGCCACCAGCAGCGGCAGCCATGGCCGCAGGTGATTGCCGACCAGGACGGCGCGCTCACGATCGGGGAGATGAACATGGACGTGCTGCGCACAAACGGCGAAGTCATCGAGCATCGCCCGGTACTGTGCGACTCCGGCCCGGTAGCGCGGATTGTCACCGAGCACCCACGGCTCCCGGCCAGCGACCACCGGCGTTCCGGAAGCGCAGAGCCGGACGCCTTCTGCCACCGCCGCCTCGGCTGCGCCGGCACGAAGGCCGACCAGTTCGTCGCGCACCGCCGCGGCGTCAGCACAGGGCCGGGTATGCACCTCGATCTGGAATTGGGTGAACTCGTTCGTCACGCTGTCGCCCAGACCTGTGCGGGCCCGTGCGACAACCGCCTCGGCGGCTGAGCGCGGCGCGCGGCTGACAGGATCGACAAGGAGGTATTCCTCTTCGACGCCGATCGTTTTCACAACGGTCACGGCGCTTGTGTGCCCACCTTCACGTGCGGGTACTCGTAAGGCGATGCAGACCTTCCTCCCGTGCCCTGGGTTCACGGACTCGGCGCGGGTGCTCGACCCTAGGCGACTGGGCAAGCAGCGCGTCGAGACCATTCAGGTGCTGCGTGCGCTGACCGTCGCGGGCTACGGGTGGCGGCATCACCCCGCTGCGGCGATGTGGGCCGAATACGAGGAGGCGCTCGTTCGATACGGGCTTGCGGTGTGTGGCGTCTGGTGCGACATCGGCAACGCCGACACCTGCGCCACTACCCTCGTCGACGATCTGACCAGAACGCTCGGGCAGCGCTCGGTTCGCACCGAGGAGGAGTTATCGGCGGCCGGCGAGCTGCCGCCCTGGCTGGGGGCGGAGGCGTTTCACCGCAGCCACCAGGCGGCGTTGGTGCGCAAGGATCCCGAGCACTACCGCCGCTACTTTCCCGACGTCCCCGACGATCTTCCCTACGTCTGGCCGGAATCCGACCGGATGCGCCGCGTGCCCGTCTGATCTCGTTTCGACGCGCGAAGCGGCTCGTATGCTCAACTGATGGGTGACACCGAGCACGCCACACTGCCTCCCGGGCCCCGACTACCGGCCCCAATGCAGGCCGCACTGATGGCCCGTTACTGGCCGCGTTTCATCTCCGCGTGCAGGCGGCGCTACGGCCGTGTCTTCACGATGCACATCGCCACCATGGGAACTCTCGTGTATCTGGACGACCCCGCCGAGATCAAGAAGGTGTTCGCAGGCAGCCCCGACGTGTATCACGCCGGTGAGGCGAACATGATGCTGGCCGGCCTGCTGGGTAACGGCTCGGTACTGGTGATCGACGGCGACGTGCACAAGGAGCGAAGGCGCCAGATGCTTCCTGCGTTCCACCGCGACGCCGTCGGCCGCCAGACCGCGCTGATGGCGGAGATTGCAGCGGCCAACATCGCGACCTGGCCGCTGGACGCCGACGTTCCTGTCGCACCGAAGATGTCGGAGATCACGCTCGAGGTGATCCTGCGGACCGTCATCGGCGCATCCGACCCGCAGCGGCTTGCCGCCCTGCGCGCGGTGATGCCCAAGCTACTCAACGTGACGCCATGGGCCTCGCTCGCGATCGCCAAGCCGGGTCTGCAGCGGCTCGGCCCGTGGCGTTCGCTGAGACGCAACATGGACGAGGCGGATCGACTGCTGTTCGCCGAGATCGCCGACCGGCGAAGCGATCCCAACCTTGCTACGCGTACCGATGCGCTCGCTATGCTGATCCGCGCCGCCGACGAGGACGGCGGCACGATGACCGACCGCGAACTGCGCGATCAGCTCATCACGCTGCTCGTCGCCGGCCACGACACGACGGCGACCGGGCTGTCCTGGGCATTGGAACGGCTGACCAGACATCCCGCAGTCCTGGCCAAGGCGGTACACGCCGCTGAGGCGAGCGCGGCGGGCGACCCCGCCGGCGACGAGTACCTCGACGCGGTGGCGAAGGAGACCCTGCGGATCCGGCCTGTGGTCTTCGACGTCGGCCGCATCTTGAAGGAACCGGTCGAGCTCGCGGGCTATCGACTGCCTAGCGGCATCATGGTCGCACCGGGAATCGGTCTGGTGCACAGCAATTCCGAGCAGTACCCGCACCCGAACGTTTTCGATCCCGACCGAATGGTCGGCGCCACACTTGGTCCGGCGACCTGGCTGCCGTTCGGCGGGGGCAACCGGCGCTGCCTGGGTGCGACGTTCGCGATGGTGGAGATGCGCATCGTGCTGCGGGAGGTGCTGCGTCGAGTCGAGCTGTGCACCACGACGGCGAGCGCCGAGCGACAGAAGGTAAAACACGTCATTCTGACGCCGCATCGCGGCGCGCGCATCCGTGTGCGCGCCCGCAAGGACGTTCCGCCTGTGGCCGCTGCGGCCGCCGAGGCGTCGCCGTGTATGCATAGCTCGTGAGTGCACGCGCAGGCATCGTCGTCACCGGTACCGAGGTTCTGACCGGGCGGGTCCAGGACCGCAACGGCCCGTGGGTCGCCGACCGCCTCCTCGAACTCGGCGTCGAGCTGGCACACATCACCATCTGCGGGGATCGGCCCGATGACATTGCCGCGCAGCTTCGTTTCCTCGCTGACGAGGGTGTCGATCTGATCGTCACGAGCGGCGGTCTCGGTCCGACCGCCGACGACATGACGGTTGCGGTTGTCGCGGAATTCTGCGGACGCGAACTGGTTCTCGACGATGCGCTCGAGGAGCGGATCGCCGAGATCCTCAAGCGGCTGCGGGCCCGCTACACCGACTTGGATTTCGAAGCGGTGCGGGCAGCCAACCGGAAGCAGGCGATGGTGCCTGCCGGTGCGACTATCCTCGATCCGGTCGGCACGGCGCCAGGCGTGGTGGTACCTGGGAAACCCACGGTTCTCGTGTTACCGGGACCGCCCCGCGAACTGCAGCCGATGTGGCGTACCGCGGTGCAGACCCCCGCGCTGCAGGAGGCGATCGCGGGTCGCACCGAATACCGGCAGGACATGGTCAGGATGTTCGGCCTGCCCGAGTCGGGGCTGGCGGAGACACTGCGCGAGGCAGAGGGTCGCGTCGACGGGTTCGACCGACTCGAGATCACCACCTGTCTGCGTCGCGGTGAACTCGAGATCGTCACGCGGTACGAACCGGACGCGGCAGGCGCGTATGCGGGTCTACTGGACGTGCTACGGAAACATCATGCGCGGCAGATCTTCTCCGAAGATGGTGCTCTTGTCGACGATCAGGTGGCCGCCCTGTTGGCGGGCCACCGTATCGCGACGGCGGAGTCCTGCACGGCCGGACTCGTCGCGGCGCGGCTCACGGACGTTCCGGGTTCATCCGACTACGTGGCGGGCGGGGTGGTGGCCTATGCCAACGAAGCCAAGGCAGGGATGCTCGACGTCGACACGGCGTTGATCGAGACGCACGGAGCGGTGTCCGAACCGGTGGCGGAGGCAATGGCGCGGGGTGCGCTGCATCGATTCGACGCCGACACTGCTGTCGCGACAACGGGTATCGCGGGCCCCGGCGGTGGTACCGAGGACAAGCCGGTCGGGACGGTGTGCTTCTCGGTGATGCTCGCCGACGGCCCGACCTTGACCAGGACGCTTCTCCTGCCGGGGAACCGCTCAGATATCCGGGAGCGCTCGACGACCGTCGCGATACACCTGCTCAGGCGGGTTCTGCTCGGCGCGAAAGACCCTGCGGCGCTCGAAGACTGACGTGAACGGCTATTCGTCGTCGGTCACCGTGAAGCCGGCGAGCCAGTCCTCGTGCATCTCGTCGTCGATGGATACCCGCCACTGATACCGCTGACCGGGGGTGAGTTTGAGCGGCGGGATGGTCGCGGTGAACGGAATGGTGACCGGTGTGCCCTCGGGATGAACGGGTTTGTGTTTGGCCTTGATGACGCCGTGCTCGGTGTGGGCGACGCGCACACCGTCGCTGTCGACGAGCTCGGCGCGGATGGGGAATGACTTGTTCAGCTCGGCCCACTCGACTTCGACGAAAATGACCAGCGCGTGCTGCGGGACAGGGTTGGAGCTGGCCGTCCAGCCCAGCCCGAGCGCGTGAACCGTACCCGCCTGGTCCAGCGCCGCGCTCTGGGCGAGAAGCACGATCGCTCTCATCGGTCAGTCGGTGGTGTCCCACACTTCGAGCATCGAGCGCAGGATCTCCTCGGCGCGCCCGAGCCCACCGAGGTGGCTTTCGCCGGGCATCGGAAACAGTTCGGCGTCGGGCAGCCTCGACACCACATGCTGACCGTGCGCGTAGGGCACGATGTGGTCCGCGTCGCCGTGCCACCAGCGCACGTGGACCTTCACCTCGTCGAGCCGGAACCCCCAGTCGTGGGCGAAGGCGACGACGTCGTAGAACGGCGCGGCCATCTGCCGACGGCTGCCGTTGAGCAGATCGTCGAGGAACATGCCCTTGATTTCGGGCCGCGCAAGCAGCGCGCGGTCGGCGGGCGGTGACACCAGGCCGTAGAGATCCGCGGCCGGCCCTGCCACCGGACGGATGAATCGGATCAGCGTGGCGGCCACCACCCCTATCGGCACCTTCGCCACCCTGAGCAGCGGGGCGACGCGTATTCCGAGGTTGCCCATCAAGCCGCCGTCGATACCATCGGGTCCTGACGGCGGCGCGACACCTCCGACGACGCCTGCCGCTACCACGCGGTCGGGCATCGCGGCAGCACATGCCAGCGTGTAGGGGCCGCCGCCGGAGAGACCGACGACCGCCATCTTGTCGATTCCGAGCGTGTCGGCGATCGTTCGGAGGTCGTCGCTGAACGCGAGAACGTTCTCGTACTGATGCGGCGTCGACGAGCCGATCCCCGGTCGGTCGATGCCGATCAGCCGGATGCCCGCCTCTGCGGCATAGGCCCGCGCCTCGGTGGGAATCTGTCTGCGGGCGCCGGGGGTGCCGTGCAGCCAGAAGATGGCGCGGCCCTGAGGGGCACCGAACTCGGCGAACCCGATCTGCCTGTTCTCGCCGACGGCGATGTTTCCCTCGAGCTTCGGGCGATCGATTGCGACAACCATGCCCAGAGTGTCGCATGTCCGCCGTGGTCGCCTGTCGGCCTACCGACTTCTGGCGCATCATGGCGTCATGCCCGGTGACGAGCTCGACAGACTGTACGGCGCCAGGCCCGAGGAGTTCACCGGGTTGCGCACCGCACTGGCCGCTGCCGCCAAGAAGCGCGGGGACACCGCCGCGGCCAAGCTGATCTCGGGCGCTCGGAAGCCGACGACGGCGGCATGGGTGGTCAACCTGCTCGTGCACACCAATGCAGACGTCAAGGGATCGCTGACCGATCTGAGGGAGCGGCTTCGTGCTGCGCACGCCGCGATGGATGGCGCCGCGATCCGTGAGTTGTCCGCGGAGCAACGGTCCCTTGTCGACCAGCTCGCACGCGCCGCTTTCGAGGGCGCGGAGGTGAGCAACCCGTCGGCAACACTGCGCGAAGACGTTGTCGGAACGCTGCAGGCCGCGGTCGCCGACCCCGACGGGGCCGACCGGCTCGGCCGGCTGGCCAAGGCCGAACAGTGGTCCGGCTTCGGGGACTTCGGCGCCAGCGCCGTCGTCTCCACCACCGCGCGCAGCAGCAAGGGCGGCGCCAAGTCGGACAAGACGCGCACGAAGCCCCGACGCGACCAACCCGACCACGATTCCGAATCCGCCCGCAAAGTGCAGGAGGCGAAAGCGGCGTTGGTCGCGGCCGAGCAGACAAAGGACGACGCCGACAGTCAATTATCGGACAGGCAAACGGATCTCGCGGTGGCGCGCCTGCGACGCGACGAGATGCGGCAACGCCTCGACGAGGCCGAACGTAACCTCGCCACCGCAGAGGACGCCTATGGAGAGGCGAAACAGGCCAGCCGTGATGCGGCAGAGCTCGTCAGGGATGCCAAGGCACGCCTCAAGCAATCGCCGCGCACCAAATGAATCAGCCGACAGCGGCTTTCGCCTCGGCGAGATTGTCGGCCCCCAGAACCAGTCTGGTGTTGGTGGCGAGGTAGGCGAGCGTGAGGTTGACCCGCGACGCCCCGAGCTCGTGTGCGACTTCCCCGAGCGCCCCCGGCCGGTCCTCGATCGTCAGCACAAGCACCTCCTGTTCGGCGGCGATCCTGATGCCGGCGCTCTGCAACGCTTCGAAGGCCGCGGTCGCATCGTCGACGAGGATGTGGACCTCTGCCTGTCCTCCGCCGCTCGTCACCGCGCACAACCCCGCGATATTGGCTCCGGCGCTGCCGAGAACGTCACCGATGCGGGCGAGTTCGCCCGGTTGGTCGTTCAGGTAGAGCGTCAGGTCTGTGGGCATGACCGACTCCTTTCGCACCGACGATCATCCTCCGACGGACGGAGCCTTGTTGCCGGTTCGGGAGTGCTGGTCGCGTTTCTACTGATCTGCAATACTGCGTCGATGCGACGCCCATTGCTGCTTCTGGCGGTCTTGTCGGTTGGACTCCTCGGTGGTTGCGGCTCCAAGATCGATCCGGACGGCGCGGCGAAATCGGTTGTCGACGTCGTGTCGGGCCAAACGAAGTTCAAGCCGAAGGACGTGACGTGTCCGTCGGGGGTGGACGCGGAGGTCGGTACCGAATTCGACTGCAAATTCACCGGACCCGAGGGTAAGGAATACACGGCCCACATGAAGGTGACGAAGGTCGAGGGCGACAACGTCGAGTTCTACGTCGAGTCAAAGCCGAGCTAGTTCTGCTGCCGGGGCACCTCGCGTACTCGGTCATCGGTTCTTGTTTTCCGCGCGAGAAATGAACGCGTCGAAGCGTTTTGGGTGTTCGTGGGCATCACCGTGGCACCGCGAATGCGTGCTGGCTTGCCGGGCACCGCGCCGATGAATCGATGAGACCTCTGTCAACGATGGTCACCACGGCGGCGACCACACCGGTGGACAACAGCCGCATCACCGAAACGCATTGCTGTAATGCTTTGCGTGCAGCATCATCACGCCATTTCAGCTACACGTCGGGAATCAGCCGCCCGCCCGCTTACGCGACGAGGGGCGACGGGGGCAGCTCGCCGCCGGACGGCGGCGGAAGCGGCGCACCGGGTGGCGGGGGCTCGGCTCCCGTTGGAGGAGGCAGCGGCGCACCGGGCGGCGGTGGCTCGGCTCCAGGGGGAGGAGGCAGGGGAGCACCGGGCGGCGGCGGAAGCGGTGCGTCAAGGCCGACCGGAATGACGGCGCCTTCGGGCGGAAGCGGGGCTCCCGGGGGTGGCGGCAGCAGCTCGGGCGGCAGCGGCGCGTCGGGCGCGGGCGGTGTGTCGGCGGGAGCGATGTCGAGATACATGTGCCGGTAGAACTGTGTCTGGTAAGCGCCCCCGCCACCGATCTTCACTCCGCCGCCCTCACCGGACGACACGGGTGTCCCGTCGGGCAGCGTCGCGGCGGTGTGACGGCCGTTCCACCCGACGTTGAGGGCCCCGGGCTTGGTTCCGTACTGGAAGCCTCGCGCCTTCAAGGCGCCTTCGATATTGCCGGTGTTGAACCGGTCGCTGTAGACCGGACGGCCGGCGGCGGCATTGCTCACGAAAGAGACCAGGCCCGAGCAGTCAGTGCCGGCAGCGGAGTTACCACCCGTGATGTAGGGCGTTCCCGACAGCTGCTGCACGAGCGTCAACAGAGATGCGGTAGCGACAGCAAACATGACGACGGACACTAACAGAGCTGTGATCACACGCTGAACTTCTGTGACAGCCTTCACAATTCAGCTAGGTAGTGGGCCCTTTCGCTTTGTGCGATAAATGAACATAGTTGCAGCACAATTGGTTTCGCGAAACGCGATGCGTGCCTTGATGGCCGAACGATAGCCTACTACGCTGAATTCGGAGATACACAACGTCTTCCAGATATGTGCGGCCCCATTGCAGAGTCATCAACGGCGAGCCGCTGCGGACGATCGCGCGCGGTGGACCGACCAGTACAGCGATGCGCCCGCGCCGCCGTCACATCCACGGACGCACCGGTACGCCTGGCTCCCTCAGCCGTAGGCCAGTAATAGGGGAATGCGCTGCTCAGCGCTCGTGAGCGAGCCGTGGTGGCCGACAAGCGACGACTCCACCGGCTCGACGGCTCGCCGCACCATCGTCGCTGTGCCGGTGGCAGCAGCTACGACATCGCCGATTCTCGATCGAACGTCGTCGCGCACCGGCCCGCCGAACCAGCCCGCGGCAATCGCTTCCTCACGCGAAGCCACCCATGCGCGCCCGGCAAGCGTCTCTCGCCACGCCGCGAGCACGGTATCGATCGCGCCATCCTCTATATAGATGTGGCGGGCCCGCGGCTCGCCACCGATCGCCGCGACTCCGTCGAGCAGTGCGGCGCACTCATCGATGTCCACGACGTCGTCACCGGTTTCCACCATTCCGTGGTCTGCGACGACCGCCAGCAGACCGCCGGGCGGAAGATCGGAGACCAGCGACTCGATCAGTCGGTCGACCTCCCGTAACTGCAGCCGCCACGCCTGCGACCCGGGGCCGTAGAGGTGCCCGAGCAGGTCCACGTCACCGTGGTAGCCGTAGCAGAATCCGCCGTCGGCGACGGCGGTCCGCACACTCGCGCCGAGGTCGCCGAGCGCCTGCACCCCGACGTAGCGTCCGCCGCGCAGCACCGCGCGGGTCAGCCCTGAGCCACTGAACTCCGCCCCGGAGACGACGCTCACCGAGATGCCTGCCAAGGCCGCCCTCTCGAACGTGGTGGGTAGCGGTTGTACCTGTTCCGGCGGTGCTTCCTCGCGAAGGTCGTCACCCCGGGGGTGCGGCCGCCAACGCAGCGAGTTCATCACCCCGACACCGGGCAGCCGGAACGACATGCCGACCAAGCCGTGCTCGCCGGACCGGCAACCGGTGCCGACGGCGGCCAACCCGGCCACCGTGGTCGACGGGAAGCCGGCCTGCAGTGTCCGACCGCGCAACTCCGCCATCACCGGGGCGTCCTTCGCGTGGGCGTCGAGCAGTTCGGCCCCGAGACCGTCGATCAGGAGTACGCATGCCCCGCGTATGTCGCCCGCAATTTCGATCCGGGATTCGAATCCGGCCACACCCATCGCCGCCAGCACCGATGGGACGACGTCGGCCAGATGGGGGGTGCGCGGGTCCGGCTGCGGCAGGTCCACATCGCGAGCCTGCCATATCCTTTGCGCTATGCCGCTGCGGATGATGACGGTCGCGGGCGTCGGGCTCTCTGTGCTGCTCGGCGCGTGCGCGTCGCCGCACCCGACGACGGTGTCGATGCAGGTGGGGAGCACCAAAGCCATGACCGCGCCGGCGGCCCAACTGACGAACGGGCCCGCCCCCGAGGACGCAGGATTCTCGATCGGACCCGCCGCCACCGACACCATCGGCGGCTACCTTCCCGATGGCCAGACCGTTTCGCCGTTCGATGCCACCAACCCGGTGATCGCATGGCTGGATCCGCCGTTGCTCACCGCGATTCAGAACGCGGCCCGCAGTGCCGAAGACGACGGCATCGACGTGGCGATCACGTCGGGCTGGCGGACCAAGGGATTTCAGCAGCGGCTGTTCGACGACGGCGTGCGAACCTACGGAAGCGTGGAGGCGGCCCAGCAGTTCGTCGACTCACCGGACACCTCACGCCATGTCCTCGGCAAGGCTGTCGACATCGGCCCGGTGGAAGCCGACAACTGGATGATCCGCAACGGTCCGCGATTCGGGCTGTGTCAGATCTATGCCAACGAGATTTGGCACTTCGAGCTCGCGGCGGACAAAAACGGCATCTGTCCGGTCTTGAAGCCCAATGCCGCCGGGTGACACCCTGTCAGCCGAGGACTGCTGCGATCCGGGACGCCACTTCGGTTGCAATGCTTAGAGTTTCGGGATCGTCGGCGGCGAAATAGCGATCCGCGACGGGATCGTAGACGGCACCCGCGATCGACGCATGATCGGCGTTGAGCTCGGCGACGTCGACCTGCCAGCCATGACGCGACAGCGCATCGGCGAAGTCGCGGCTCGCCGCGATCGGTACGACATCGTCGCCGATGCCGTGCAGAAGTGTGAACGGTGACCGGTCCTCGACACCGGAGAGGCTTCGTGCAGGCACCTCGGCAGAAATGGGATCGGTCGCCATGAAGGCCCCGGCCAGACACACCGTGTGCCTCACTCGGATGCCCAGCCGAGCAGCGTTGATCGTCAGCCCCGCCGCGGCGAGTCCGCCCATTGACCAGCCCACGACCACAAGGCCGTCCCCTTGCGACGACAGATCGTGGGCGAATCGCGCCGACCGCAGCAGGTCGTCGCGGCCGTTGTCGTCGACGTGGGAGTCCCAATCAGCCGCAACTACCGACAACCCGCGCTCGGCGACGAGCCCGGCGAGCGGTCCCACGGCCGCGCGAGCGTTACTCTGCATTCCGTGCCAGAGCAGAACGGTTGGTTTCGCCGTGTCACCGAACACGTCGGCCAGCCGGCCGGGTGCATATTCGATTGTGTCCATTCCTCCGAGGCTACGAGGCCATCGAGGGAAACTTGTACCACCGCCTGTACCATCTCGGCATGCCGAGAGAGGACAGCCTCTCGAGTCGATTCGACTATCTCTTCGAGCCCCTCGACGTCGAAGAGTCGGTGCCTGACGCCGCCGACGCATCGTCCAAGGGTGCCGACGACGGCGGCCAAACTCCCACCGCGGCGCCGGTTCGGATGGCTTTCGCCGCATTCGTTCTCGCCACGCTCGGTGTCGTCGCGGTGATTGCGGTGCTGCTCCTTCAGGAGCCCAACGCGCCGCAGAGCCCACTGAACCTTCCCGTCCAGCCGTCCCCGCCTCCGATGTCGGTGGCCAACGTGCCTTCCCAGGCTGACACCGTTGCGCCGCTCCCGCCCACGATCGCGGACGACCCCACGCCGCGAACGATCGAATCCATACCCACACCACAGGTGCCGCCGTCGGTGCAGCAGCCCGCATTAACGCCCGCGCCCCGCGGACCGCAGGGCGGCGTCTCGAATTCCCCGACGACTCGGGCGCCGATAAGTGTCGCGCCCGAATCGCGTCCGCCGTTCCCCAACGAAGGACCGCCCCCTGGTGAGAACGGTGGCGGTGGCCTTCTCGGTGGACTGTTGTGACCGACGCGCGGGAATCGTATGAGCGCCTACGTGCCGCCCACGTCGATGCCGTCAGCGCCGCCCTCGAAGATCACGTCGACCGAATCGATTGGACGCGAGTCCAGATCGAACACCACCAGACCCAGCGGTTGCGCTCTCTGCTGGCCTACGCCAGGGAGCGGTCGCCGTTTCACGCTCGGCGGCTCAGCGGCATCGATCCATCCGTGGTGACGGCGGCGGATCTGGCCGGGGTGCCGATGATGACCAAGACTGAGGCGCAGGACGAGTGGGATGACATCGCCACCGTTTCCGACCTCACCCGCGGTCAGGCCGAACGCATCCTTGCTCGCCAGCAATGGTTTTCGTATACACCGAGCGACCAGCAGGTCTTCAGTTCGGGCGGATCGAGCGGTGTGCGCGGCATCTACGTCTGGGACTGGCACTTCTTCGTGTCCATCGCGTGCTTGGCGTGGCGTCTGCAGGCGCGCGAAGAGCGGCGCGCACCGCGCTCACCGACGAGGCTCGCCGTGCTGGCCGCAGGCTTGCCGCCACACGCAAGCACGCCGTTGTTCGACGTGCCGACGGCGCCCGGGATGGAAACCGTCGTGATCGCGGCAGGCGCGCCGATCGAGGAGACCATCGCGGCGGTCGCCGCAGCCGATCCCACGCATCTCGTCGGCTACGCCACCGTCGTCGGACAACTTGCGCGCGCGTCGGTGGCGGGGCGCCTCGACATCCGGCCGGTACGGGTGAGCACCAACTCCGAACCGCTCCTCGACGAAGACCGCCAGGCGATCCGCGACGCGTGGGATGCTCCCGTGCACAACCTGTGGGGATCGACCGAGATCGGCGTGCAGGCGGTCGGCTGTGCCCGAGGTGAGGGCCTGCACGTCTGCGAGGACGAGGTGATTCTGGAACGCGTCGACGAGAGCGGCGCACCTGTCGCTCCGCATGAGCCCGCCGCCCGTACGCTGGCGACCGGCCTCGCCAACCGCACTTTCCCGTTCATCCGTTACGACCTCGGCGACCAGGTCAATTGGCTTGAAGGACAATGTGAGTGCGGAAGCGCGTTCGCACGAGTCGCCGATATCGGCGGCAGGCGCGATGACGACTTCCGCTACGACACCGCGACGATACCGGCGAGTGTGTTCCGCCATGTTCTCGGCACGGATGCCCGCGTCTCCGAGTATCAGGTGAATCAGACCGCGCATGGCGCCGACGTTTCCGTGGTGGGAGATCCCGACGCTGACGCCTTGGCATCCGCGGTTGCCACGGCGCTGAGCAGGCACGGGTTGGCGAGCGCGCAGATCACCGTTCGCGTCGTCGACAGATTGCAGCGCCACGAGTCGACGGGAAAACTCAAGCGCTTCGTTCCGCTGGCTTAGTCGCACGGAAGCGGGCAATCGCCGAATCCAGACGTTTCCCGCATGTTCACCCCGCTAGCGTGGAATCCATCGCAGAGAACCGGCGGAAGGAACCATCTCCATGCCCGACGAATTGACGGGGCAAGCGAAGCTGTTCGACGCACTGACGACCAAAGGCACCGCGTTCACCCACGAGGAGCGCCTCCGATACGGGCTGCTGGGCCTGCTTCCGACCGCAGAGAAGACACTCGCGCAGCAGGTTGCGCACAGCTGGCACGAGTTCTGCACCCGCCGTGACGATCTCGACAAGCACATATACCTGCGCGCCCTCCAGGACCGCAACGAAACCCTGTTCTATCGGCTGCTTTACGAGAACATGATCGAAACCATGCCGATCGTGTACACGCCTACCGTCGGTGTGGCGTGCGAGCGCTTCAGCGAGATCTATCGGCGCCCAAGGGGGTTGTTCGTCTCCTACCCCGACCGGCACCGGCTCGCCGAGGTGATCGACAACCGTCCTCACCGCGATCCCGACGTGATCGTCGTAACCGACGGTCAGCGCATCCTCGGCCTCGGCGATCAGGGAATCGGCGGGATGGGCATCCCGATCGGCAAGCTGTCCCTGTACACGCTCATCGGTGGCATCAATCCGGCGCGCACCTTGCCGATCGTTCTGGATGTCGGCACCGACAACGTGGAACTGCTGGAGGACCCGCAGTACCTCGGCTGGCGGCACCGCCGGATCAGCGACGAGGACTACTACGCCTTCATCGATGAATTCGTCGCCAACGTACGCGACCGGCTCCCGAATGTGTTGCTGCAGTGGGAGGACTTCGCGACCGCGCACGCGCAGCCGATCCTCGAGCGCTACCGCGACCAACTGCTGACATTCAACGACGATATCCAGGGCACCGCTGCAGTGACTGTCGGTGCCCTGCACGGGGCGTCGAAGGTCGCGGGCAGACCGCTGTGCGAACAGCAGGTGGTGATGCTGGGAGCCGGGTCCGCGGGCATCGGTGTGCTGGACATGGTGCAGCAGGAGATGATGGCCCAGGGCCTCTCCGCCGCCGACGCCGCGGCGCGGATCTGGGTGGTCGACGTCCAGGGACTGCTCACCGACGACCGCACCGATCTGTCACCGGGGCAGCAGAATTTCGCGCAGCCGGCGGACCGTGTCGCAGGGTGGGGACTGTCCGGCCCGGCTCAGCTCGCCGAGGTCGTGCACCATGTGGATGTCGGGATTCTGATGGGACTGTCCACTGCTGCGGGTGCCTTCACCGAGAACATCGTTCGCGATCTCGCCGGAAAGACCGAGCGCCCCATCATTTTTCCGCTGTCCAATCCGACGAGTCGCGCCGAGGCGCACCCTGCCGAGTTGGACGAGTGGACCGGGGGGCGCGCGCTCATCGCCACCGGTTCGCCGTTCGCGCCGTTGCAACGCAATGGAATCGAGCGCCCGATCGCACAGTGCAACAACGTCTACATCTTCCCCGCCATGGGGCTGGCAGTGACCGCGGCGCAGGCCACCCGCGTCACCGACGCGATGATGAGGGTGGCGGCCGCGACACTCGGCGACGCGTCGCCCGCCTTGTCGAATCCGGATGCGCCGCTATTGCCCGCGTGGTCCGAGCTTCCCGACATCGCCATACGCATCGCCCATGCCGTTGGCCGCCGGGCGATCGCGGAGGGCGTCGCTCCGCCGCGCAGTGACGACGAGCTGGCCGCGCGCATCTCCGAAGTGCACTGGACGCCGGAGTATCCGGAGTAGCGGTCGGTTACCTCGGCCGGATGTAGCGCCCCACGAACCGTCGCAAGATCGTGGGCGGATATTCGATATGCCGTTGTCGTGCCGCCGCTTTCAAGGCGTCAGCGGATTCGGGTTCGAAGTAGCCGTAGTTCTTGTAGACGTCGATCCTGGTGAGGATGCCTGCCAGGTCCAACTCGGGGTGGAATTGCGTTGCGTACGTGTTGGCGCCGACCCGGAATGCCTGCACGGGACAGTCCGGCGAGGAGGCGAGGCGCACCGCCTCGGGCGGCAGGGAACTGGCCGCCTCCTTGTGTCCGCCGAACGCGTCGAACACATCCGGCAACTCGGCGAACAGTGGGTCCTCGCGACCCGCTTCGGTGAGCGTGACCGTAACGGCGGCAACAGGTTCCGGATAGCTGCGGTCGACGGTGGCACCGATGACCGTACCGAGCGTGCCAACGCCGTAACAGCACCCGAGGAATGGAAAATCCCGATCGACGATCTCCTCGACGAGTGTGAGCAACTCAGACTCGGCGCGCTGTTGCGTTTCGCTCTTCGACTCCGGTGGATCGCTGACGTTGTACGGTCCGCCACCGAGAATGACACCGGACCAGTCGTCGAGATTGACTGGCCCCAAAGGCCGGTGCGTGAGGCGGATACGGTGCATACCGCTCTCGTCGAGGCCTGCGAAGCGCATCATCGCCTGGTATTCGTTGTCCGCCGCTGCATCTTCGCCGCGTATGGAGAGCAGCAGGAACGGGGCGAGTTCGGCGTCTGTCGGCATTGGGTTCCCGGTGAGAAGTGTCAGCAGAAACCGAAGCACCCGCGGCGGCGCGGTTTCTCACCCGGCGCGTCGCCGGGAGTGTTGGAATCGCTGCCGGGCACCGGCTTCGGTACCGGCGCGACGCTCATCGGCGCCCGGGTCACGTCAACTCTGGGCTTCGCGGCGGGAGACGGTTCGCTGTACCTCGGCTGGTACTGACGTTGCGGTGCGGAGTACGTCGGCTCCGCCGGACGAGGAGGTGGGGGCGGCGGAGGCGGAGGCGGAGGAGCCGGTTTCGGCTCGGGTCCGGGGGCACCCACCACCGCCGGGGCAGCCTTGGTCGGCGCGGGTGGGGCACTGGTCGCACCGGTGAGCGACTGTTCGGCCGCTGTGCTTGGACTCCGCAGGACGAACCAGCCGCCGCAGATCACCGCGGCGATGAGCGCCACCGCGAGGACCGCAGCCGCCGGCTTCGTGCGGTACCAGTGCCATTCGCGATAGTTGGCGGCCGCGAAGTCATGTTCTGGTCGCACATACGGAGCCGACACCAGAGGCGGTTGCAGCGGGCTGTCGAAAAGATGGATCCACTCGGGTTCGGCGGCCTGCTCCGGCACGACGTCATAGAGGTCGGTGGGATCAAAGGCCGCCCGGTCCTCCCACGGAGGCACGGATTGCGGTAGCACCGGCGTGGGCACGTCGACGATGGGGATCGGCGCGGTCACCGGGTCGTGGTCGTGAATCGGGGGGACATCTTCTGCGGGGCGAGGCTGCTCACGAGCAGGATCGGAATACGTGAAGTCTTGGTCTGGGGGGCCACCTGCTTGGCTCGACGCCGAACTAACCAACGATGTGAGGAGCGCCTGATCGGCCGCCCGACGAAGGGCGCGGCGTTCCATCAGCCGATTTACCCGCCCCATACGGATAAGCCTAACCGGGACACGACCATGCCGCGTGCGCCTGTTGCCTCACGTGTCAGCCCGGCGAGGGTGCGTCATCCGCGCCGAGAAATGGGGTCGACACCCGATACTCGGCCCCTCTCACACGCTTGCCGAGCGGCCTTCAGCAAATTTTTGTCCGGTCAGTCGAAAAGCGCTTACCTCGACAACTCCCATCAATATTCGACGCTGAAGTTAATTAGATCGGCGACATTGTGCCAGCGTGGCGCCGTCAAGCGAGGCTTTCGGCAGAAAATTTTCTGTTGATCTTGATGATCGTTGGGTACTCGCTGGACACGAAAAGTGACGGCTATCACTGGGCTGGTTAAGCCGGTGCGATGAACAGGAGAGAGCAATGAGTCAACAAAGTCTCACCCCCGAGGAGCTGATGGCGGAAAGCGCGACCGCACTTCCGGACAAGGAAGTGATCTCGATTCTCGACCTGAATGTCGACGTCGACGTCTTCATCGACGCCGCCGCGCCCATTGACCTTGCCGCAGCCGCCCAGCTGAACGTGGCGGCGCCGATCGACGCCGCGGCCAGTGCCAACGTGTTGTCGACCAATTCCGATGCGCTCTCCCAGGTCACCCAGAACGGCACCCTTACGCAGATTCTGGATGGCACCGCAACCGCCACGGCCGATCAAGTCAGCGTCATCGACCAGTCCGATGTGGCCGACGGCGATCCCGAGGATACGGATCCGCCTGATGACGGCGGCACCGTTGAGGTCGGCGACCTTGCCACGCTCAGTGGTCCGCTGCTCAATGTGGACGTCAACGTCGACCTCGACACCGACCTGGCGGCTCCGATCGCCGGGGCAGTTGCGGCCAACGCCAACGTGGCCGCGCCGATCAGCGCCAGCGTCGCCGCCAACGTCCTGTCCACGGATTCCATCGCCAGCGCGGTGTCGAACCAGGAAGTAGAAATCTACCAGTCGCTGACTGGCGATTCACTGGCTACGTCGACACAGGACGCCGAGATCACGCAGGGCACCTCGCAACCCGCTCCCACTGGTACGGCGTCGACCGCAACCGAAGCGGCTTCGGCGAGCACTGCGACCGGTGACGCCGGCGGTAGCGCATCCGGTGATGCCGGCGGTAGCACGTCCGGTGACAGCGGAGGCACCTCTGGCGGTACCTCGGACGGATCGAGCGGTTCGGGTAGCTGACGGGGTTAACCACTGAATCGCTGACACCACAGGGAGCAATGCTGTGACCATCGAGGCGCTAGGTAATGAGCGCACGGCACCGGCGCAGGCGAAGCTGCGCCGGGCCGACGGTGTTGAGCTGATCGGGGAGATGGCGGGATCGGGCTACCGGGTCCCGCCTTCTCTCGCCCGGCGCACCGACGGGCAGACGATCCAGCTCACTCCGCTGCTCTACGCGCTCCTCCGCGAGATCGACGGTCGCCGCTCCCCGGCCGAGCTCAGCACCGCCGTTTCCGAGTCGACCGGGCGTCCTGTGAGCGAGGAGAACGTTCACCAGCTCATCGAGCAGAAGCTGCGACCCCTAGGTCTACTGGCCAACAAGGACGGCAGCCAACCCGAGCTGAAGAAGCGGAATCCGTTGCTGGGACTCCGCTTCCGCTATGTCGTCACCGGCGCCGAGCGGACCCGGCGGCTCACCGACCCGTTCAGAGTCCTGTTCCGGCCCCTGGTGGTCGTGGCGCTTCTCGTCGCGTTCTGCGTCGTGTGCTGGTGGGTGTTCTTCCGTAAGGGTCTGGCCTCGGCCGCGTACGACGCTTTCGAGCGACCGGGACTGCTGCTGCTGGTGTTCGCGGTGACGGTGGTCAGCGCCGGGTTCCACGAATTCGGGCACGCTGCGGCGGCGAGATACGGCGGCGCCACGCCCGGCGCCATGGGCGTCGGCCTGTATCTCGTCTGGCCGGCTTTCTACACCGATGTGACTGACTCGTACCGACTCGGCAAGGCAGGACGGCTGCGGACCGACCTCGGCGGCTTGTATTTCAATGCCATTGTCGCGGTGGGGATTTCCGGGCTGTGGTTGTGGCTGCAATACGACGCCCTTCTGCTGGTCGTAGCCACGCAGATCATCCAGATGCTGCGTCAACTTGCACCGCTGGTGCGGTTCGACGGCTACCACGTGCTGGCCGACCTCACCGGTGTGCCCGATCTGTATGGCCGGATCAAGCCCACCCTGTTGAGCATCCTGCCGTGGCGCTGGGGTGACCCGCACGCGCGGTTGCTGAAGCCGTGGGCACGCATCGTGGTGACGCTGTGGGTGGTCATTGTGGTTCCACTTCTCGCACTGGCGCTTTGGACGGCAGTCGTGGCGCTTCCTCGCCTGATCGGCACCGCATGGGCCAGCCTCAACAAGCAGCAGGACGTGCTCGCCACCGCCTGGGCAGACGGCGACATGATTCAGGCGACCGCCCGTGTGCTGGCGATGACCGTCGTCGTGATCACGGTGGCGAGCGTTCTTTACATGGTGACTCGATTCACGCGCCAAATCGTGGTCACTGTGCGGCGGGCCACCGCCGATAAGCCGGTGAAGCGCATCCTCGCCGGCATCGTGGGCGCCGCTGTTATCACCGCGATCGCCTGGGCGTGGTGGCCGAACGACGAGAATTATCGCCCCATCCAGGCATCGGACCGCGGCACGATCGGCGACATCTTCTACGGCTTGCAGGTCTCCTCGCTGAGCGAATCCCGGACTGTCAGGGACGCACCACGCCCGGTTGCTGCTTCGAGCAACCTTGTGCGGGGACAACACGGTGTCATGCAAGCCCTCTGGGATATGCGCACCCCGCCGCCCACGAAGGAGTCGCCGCAACTGGCAGTCATCCTGGTGCCCCGGGCCGGGTCGGTCACCGTGGCCGGTGGTGGCGGTGGGTTAGTGGCCACCCCGTCGACCTCGGCGAAGGCCGGCTGGGTCTTCCCTGTCGACAAGCCGCTGAAGCCGGAGAAAGGCGACAACCAAGCACTAGCGGTGAACACCAGAGACAACTCGATGGTGTACGACGCCGCGCTCGCCATGGTCTACGTCGAGGGCTCCGAGGCGATGAACGTCAACGAGGCCCATGCCTACGCGTCATGCAATTCGTGTGGCGCGGTCGCGGTGGCCTATCAGGTGGTCATCGTCCTCGACACCGACCCGACCGACGACAACGTGGCCGTGCCGCAGAACCTCGCCGGTGCCCTCAACTACGACTGCGTCAACTGCATGACCTACGCGCTCGCACAGCAGCTGTTCATCACCATCGACGAACCGTTGACCCCGCGGCAAAAGTGGGAACTCCAGAGGATCATGTGGGAGATGAGGCTCTACGAAGTCCGAATCAAGGCGGGGACCGAGGATCCGGAGGAGATCCAGGCCAAACTCGACGAGTTCGATACACGCATTCTGGCCGTCGTCGAGCCAAACCTGGCGCCGTCACTGACTCAGACCCCGACCGCTCCGACCACAGCACCGACCACCGCCGCGCCGAGCGCGTCGACAGCGCCCTCGTCGTCCGCGCCATCGGAGACTGCTACCGCACCACCCTCGCCGAGCAGCGAGCCCACCGCATCGACGGAACCGACGGCGTCCGCTGACACCACAACCGGGAACGTCATATCCACCGACCCGACCACGTCGGGGGACAACACCTCGGTGGCGAGCACCCCAGATGGATCCACTTCGACCGACCCCACGACATCAAGCGGAACGGATGGCTCGACGTCGACCGATTCCACCACGGACGGCACGGCGACGACCGACTCCACGACCGACTCCACGACTGATGGATCGGCCACGGACGGCACTACCTCGCCGTAGCTCAGTCCTCCTTGCGAATCAACCGCATCAGCGCTTCGCGGTCGGGCGCCAGCAGATCCTCGATGCGCGGCTGATTCACCTCGGCGACGATGACCTCACCGACGTCCTTGTTGACCTCGCTGAAAATGCCGTGCGACTTCATCTTCTCGGTCTGATAGATGTTGTCCTCGGTCGGCTTGATGTAGTACACCGCGTCGGCCTTGAACCGGTGGATCAGCCACAGATGAATCAACGTCATCAGCCGCTTCTGCCGCAGTTGCGATGCGAACGTGTTCTGGTCGCGCACCGTCAGAATGCTGCGCCCGTTCCTGTCCTTGATGGGATCGACGAGGACATTGGCGAGCTTGTCGTCGCCACCGGCCCCGCCGTAGATGCCGAGCTCGAGCACTTCGCCACCTGGGCGCAGCGGACGGAACTGGAGGCGCAGCTTCTCGCCGAGCTGGTAGTGCTCGCCCCACATCGCCAGCCACTCCTCGAGCAGCTTCTTGGGTACCTCGGTCTGCACGAGGTGCTGATGCTGTGTTGAGCCTTCGCCCATCGACTTCGTGGTGGCCGTCCGGCCGGAGGACGCTGCCAGGGCGGCGTCGCTACGCGGCCCCCCGACCAGAGTCTGCGGAGTGCGGTACGGCGACTCCACTAGACGCATCTTGCGCTGAAGGCGGGCCAGCGAAAGCATCCCGTCCTGCTTGAGCGCCCCGGCGAACTCTTCGGCTGCGACGCCGTCGATTTGGTGGCCGCCGTAGGTCATGAAGTTGAAGACGAAGCCCATCTTGCCGATTTCCTCTGGAAACCGGCGCATCTCGTCATCGCTCATACCGGTGGTGTCCCAGTTGAACGACGGGGAGAGGTTGTACGCCAACATCTTGTCGGGATACACGGCGTGGATGGCGTCGGCGAACTGCTTGGCGTCGGCCAGGTCCGCGGTCTTGGTCTCCATCCACAGGATGTCGGCGAATGGCGCCGCGGCAAGGGACTTCGCGATCGCGTACGGGATGCCGCCGCGCAACTGGTAGTAGCCCTCGGGAGTCTTCGCCCGCTCACAGTCCCAGCCGGCGTCGGCCCGCAGCTCCCGCGCCTTCTGGCGAGCCTCGTAGAGTGGCGCCGTCGCGGCGAACGTGCGCCAATCGGCGGCGCTCATCTCGAGAGCTTCGCCCTCGCGTTCACGGAACTCGAGAAGATCCGCGACGGCCTCACCGTAGGTCTCCAACCCCGCATCGTTCTGCCATGCCTCGACAAAACGTGATTCGACCTTGTCGAAGAGGGCGTCGACCGCCTCGTCGCCGTCCTGTTGCCATGTCGCCACGGCGTCGGCAATGAGCGCCAAGATGCCTTGCCGCTCAAGCCAAGCGATGGCCGCCGCGTACTCGCCCTCAGGCAGGGCGTAGAGCAGATGCCCGTTGAGGTGTGTGATGCCCGACTCGTAGAAGCTTCGCACCATCGCCAGAAAGCACGACTTGTAGGAGGGGATCCTGAGGTTGGTGACACCGAGCAGGAACGGCTGGTCGCGCTCGTCGGCGCGGCTGTCGATCAGGTTGGCGGCCTCGGCATCGGTGCGCGCGACGATGATCCCTGCGACACCCATGATGTCGAGCTGGAAGCGGGCGGTGTTGAGCCGCTTGATCTGTTCGTCCGACGGGACGAGCACCTTGCCGCCCTGATGACCGCACTTCTTCGTGCCGGGACGCTGGTCTTCGATGTGGTAGCCGGGCACGCCCGCCTCGACGAACCGCCGAATCAGGTTGCGCACGTGCGGGTCTCCGCCATGGCCGGTGTCAGCGTCGGCGATGATGAACGGCCGGAAGTCGACGGCGGGGGTTGCCGCGCGCTGGTCGTCGGTCATCCGCAGGCGCAGGTACTGCTGGTTGCGGTCTGCGGTCAGCAGCGCGCGCACCAATCCGGCGGCCTCATCGGGAACCTGGCTCAGCGGATAGCTTGCGAGATCGGGTCCGGGATCCTCGGTCGTCGACCCCTTTGCCGATGTCGCCCAGCCGCCGAGATAGATGCCCTCGATGCCCATCCGCTTCATCGTGACCGCCTGGCCGGGGGAGTAGGGCCCGAAGGTGGTGATGCTCTTGTGCTGGGCGAAGAGCTCGCGCAGCCGGTCGTAGAAGGCTGCCGCCGCCTGGCGGGCTACCGGGTAATCAGTGCCGATCGTGCCGCGCTGCTCTACTACCTGGCGGGCCGAATAGAGGCGGATGATGCCCTCGAAGCGAGGACTGTCGAAATACCGCTGCATCGCGGCGACATCCTGCTCGAACGGGGTCTGGGGCGCTGCATCTGTTTCGACGATGGCCATGAATCAACACTACGGC
This sequence comes from Mycobacterium sp. ITM-2016-00318, assembly GCF_002968285.2. Classification (NCBI taxonomy): domain Bacteria; kingdom Bacillati; phylum Actinomycetota; class Actinomycetes; order Mycobacteriales; family Mycobacteriaceae; genus Mycobacterium; species Mycobacterium sp. ITM-2016-00318. The sequence goes on from NZ_CP134400.1 coordinate 3,050,042, forward strand.
CCACGTTTCTCCCGTAGTGCCGATTCCGCAGCCACTGCGCCTGAGGTACTACTCGGTGTAGTCGGCCACCAGCGGAGGCCGCGACAACTGTGAACGCACCGTGCGCGTCAGCTCATCGGCCAGGATCTCGGGCTCGCCCGCGAACAAGCCGTCGAGAGCCTGAGCGGCAACCACCGCCGGATCGAGCTTCTGATCGGCGGGAACGAACTCCGCCATGTCGGTGTCCATGAAACCGACATGCAGCGCCGCCACGTGGATGCCGAGCGGTGCGAGCTCCTCCCGGACTGCGTCGGTCATCGCCCAACCCGCGGCCTTGGCCGCCGAGTACGCGCCGAACTGGGCGGCGTGCACCCAGGAGAGGACCGAGAGGACGTCGAGGATCGCCCCGCCGCCGTTGCCCTCGATCACCGGCACGAAGGCGCGGATAGTCTGCAACGTGCCGAAGTAGTGGGTTTCCATTTCCAGCCGGATGTCGTCCACGGGGCCCGACAGCAGGTTCGACTGCGTCGACACACCGGCGTTGTTGACGAGGACGTTCACATCTGCTGCGATCTCGGCGGCGCGGCGCACCGATTCGGGGTCGGTGATGTCCAGCGCGACGGGCACGACACCGGGAATGTCGATCGTCTCGGGCCGTCGCGCCGCGGCGTACACCGTGGCTCCCCGCGCGACCAGTTCGGTGGCGAAGCGCTTGCCCAGGCCTCGGTTCGCACCCGTGACGAGCGCGACGATCTTGTCGTCCCGCAGATTGATCGTGGTCATGTCGACGCCTCCGTTGCGCTATCCGGCAATTCTGTACCAACCGGTCAACAACGCGGGCGCGACGCTATTCCCGGCCGCCGTCCAGCAGCGCCCCGAGTGCCTGCGGATCGGCGACGGTGACGGTGAGCGCAGAGTGGTCGCGGAACCCGATGACCCGCTTGATCTTCTCCCGGAAGTGAATGCACAAACCGCTCGCCGGATTCGTGCCGAACGTCAGACCGTCGTCGGCCAACGAGAGTCGGGGACCGACCGCCGTCCACCATCGATAAGGACCGGCGACGTGGGTCTCGGAGATGTTTCCCACCGGCGTGTCGACGCGCAGCAGACCGAAGGTGGCGACGAAGCGGCCGTCGTCGGTGATGGTGACGCCGTCGCGCCACGGCAACGCGCCTGCGGCAAGCCACATCGGCGCGAACCGCTTGTCGAAGCGGTAGGGGAAGAACTCGCTCACCTCGTTATGCAAGCACGCCGATCACCGTTTCGTCACGTTACGGCCTCTCATTGGCGGATGTGCCGTGCGGCGGATGGCCCCTGGCGACGCCAGGTTGTACAAGTAGCTGAGGTGATTTCCGTCCACCAACGGGTCGCCCATTGTGGTCGCGGTGAACTGAAGGAAGAGAAAGTTCGACATGAAACGCATCTACGCCTTGGTGGTCGGTGTTGCCGTGTTGATGGCGACGCCCGGTCTGGCGCTCGCCGACGTCACCCGACCGCTCAGCAACCAGCAGTTGATCCAGTACGTGATCGCTCGAGGCCTCGCGCAGCGTGGGGTCCCGTTCTCCTTCGGTGGCGGCGACGTCAACGGCCCGACCCGGGGTAGCGGACCGACGGACAACGCCCTTGGCCTCGACCGGCAAGGCCATGTCGTCGGGCTGGACCCGATGGCCAGCACCGTCGGCTTCGACGCATCGGGTCTGATGCTGTATTCCTACGCCGGTGTGGGCGTCAAGCTGCCGCGCTCGTCCGGCGCGCAGTACAACGCGGGCCGCAAGGTGCTGCCGCAGCAGGCGCTGCCCGGCGACCTGATCTTCTACGGCCCGAACGGAAGTCAGAGTGTGGCGATGTACCTGGGAAACAACCAGATGCTGGAGGCCGGCGATCCGGTGGTGACGGTTTCGCCGGTGCGGACCGCCAATATGGCGCCCTACCTCGTTCGGGTCATCACCTGAGCCGATGCGGTCATGCGCCCGCGAGCGCTCACCGATGTACGGTTTCGGCCCAGGAATCTGTACCGCAGTGAGCGCTCGGCGGGCACCGGCTGGAGGCGGCGATCGCCGACGCTGGTGAGCGGTCGACGATTCAGATCGTCGTACGCACAAGGTTCTGGGACGAGGCGCTGCTGCGGGCCGCCGCAGTCGCCAGCCAGGTGGTGGGCGCCGATGCACCACGGGTCTATTTGTCGAGGCCACCCTGCCGTAGGCCGAAAATCGCGCGACTTTCGCCGGCTTCGCTCCGTAACGTCACGCCCATGGCGGTGCTGACCAGTCAGCAGGACGACTTTCCCCGGTGGTACCAAGAAGTGCTCACCAAGGCAAAGCTCGCCGAGAACGGGCCTGCGCGCGGCACGATGGTGATCCGCCCGCACGGCTACGCGATCTGGGAGCGGATGCAGGCGGAGGTCGACCAGCGGATCAAGGCCGCCGGGGCGAGCAATGCCTACTTCCCGCTGTTGATGCCGTTGAGCTTCTTCGAGCGGGAGGCAGAACACGTCGAGGGGTTCAGCCCCGAGCTCGCCGTCGTGACACACGGTGGCGGCAAGGAGCTGGCCGAGCCACTTGCCATCCGGCCGACCAGCGAGACCGTCATCGGCGAGTACATGGCCAAGTGGATCGACAGCTATCGCGACCTTCCTTTGTTGCTCAATCAGTGGGCGAACGTCGTGCGATGGGAAATGCGGCCGCGAATCTTCCTGCGCACCACGGAGTTCCTGTGGCAGGAAGGCCACACCGCGCACGCCAGCGAGTCCGACGCACGACAGTACGCCCGCAAAATACTTCGCGAGGTGTACCAGGATTTCATGCGCAATGTGCTCGCCGTGCCGGTGATGTCGGCGTCAAGACCGCACGCGAACGGTTCGCTGGAGCCGCCAACACCATGACTTGCGAGGGCATCATGAGAGACGCGAAGGCCCTGCAGATGGGCACCTCACACGAACTCGGTCAGCGATTCAGTACCGCTTTCGACATCACCTACTCCGATGCCGACGGCACAAGGCGGCTGTGCTGGACGACGTCGTGGGGATCGTCAACCCGGATGCTCGGCGGCCTGATCATGTGCCACGGCGACGACGCGGGCCTGGTCCTGCCACCGGCGGTGGCGCCGATTCAAGTGGTCGTCCTCGTCATCAAGGACGCCGACGGCGCCGTCAGCCGCGCTGCGTCGACGCTGGTTGGCAACTCGAGCGGCGCGGGCTGCGCGTACGTCTCGACGACGATGTCGACCAGAGCTTCGGTTGGCGGGCGACGGAGTGGGATCTGCAGGGCGTGCCGATCCGGGTCGAGATCGGCCCGCGCGAAGTCGCCGCCGACAACGCCGTCCTGTACCGCCGGGACACGCGTGAGAAGAGCACGCGGGCTCTGCACGCCGTCGCCGAAGAGGCACAGAGACTGACCGCCCGCGTCCAGACCGACATGCTCGGCGCGGCTACGCAGCGACGGGACTCGGTCGTCTCCGACTGCGCGACACTCGCGCAGGTCCGCGACGTCGCGCAGACCGGCGTGGCACGCGTGCCGTGGAGCGTGGTCGGGTCTTCGGGGGAGCAGGAACTCGCCGCAGCCGGCGTGACAGTGCGATGTCTGCAGTCCGGCGGCGGAGCACTACCCGACGATGATGAAGGTGCGATCGCCTACATTGCCCGGGCCTACTGAAGCCGATTCGCAGCGAATCTCGGCGGGCTAATCGTGCAGCACGCCGCCGATGACGAGCGCATGCAGACCCTTTCGGTTCACCTTGCCACTGGGCAGCGTCGGTATCTGATCGCTCGTCGCGCGCACCCACCTAGTCGGCACCTTGTAGGCCGACAACTGCTCGCGCGTGCGGGCGGCGATCGAATCCATGTCGATGCCGTCGCGCGCAGGCACCACCACCGCGCACACCTCCTCGCCGCGCACCGGGTCGTCGATCCCGATGACCACGCACTGTGCGACGTCGGCGAACTGTTCGATCACTGACTCGACCTCGAGCGGTGACACGTTCGCACCGGCGGCTTTGATGAGCTCGCTTGTGCGCCCGACGTAGAACAGGCGCGGATCGCCCTGCTTGCGGTAGACACGGTCGCCGGTGTGAAACCAGCCGTCGGCGTCGAACGTCTCGAACCGTTCGCGCTTGTTGTAGCCCGACATCACCCCGATGCCACGGACGAGAAGCTCACCCATTATTCCGTCGCTGACCTGTTCGCCGTGCTCGTTCACGATCCTCATCTCGGTGTGCGCAAAGCTGCCCGCGGTCTCAGACATAGTGCGGTGCACCGGGAATCCGTCAGGGACGTCGGTCATCGCGATGTCCAGCGGACCGTCGCGGAGCATCGGTGCGCTGGCGAGGTCACGACCGGCGAATGACGGGTGCTCGCGCAGCCGCTGGGTGAAAGCCGGCCAGCCGACTATCCCGGTGGCGCGTTCCTGCTCGATGAGATCGAGTGCCGCCTCGGCGTCGAGCCGAGGCAGGATGAGCAGCGTGACGGGGTCGTGCAAAGCCCCCGTGGCGGCAAGCAGCCCGCCGATCCAGAAAAACGGCATTGCACAGAGAATCCTGGCCGAGCCCGTCGAACGTGTCACGGTTCGGATGGCAGCGGGCCACGTCGATGTCTGCCGAACCAGGGTGCCGTGCGTGTGTAGAACGCCCTTCGGGTCCGCGGTGGAGCCGGAGGTGTGCACCATCACGGCCAGATCCGCGGGTGACACCTCCTCTTCGACGGCAGCCAACATGTCTTGCGGCGCAACCTCATCCGGATCGTCGCGCCACGGGGTCGCCCACGACGCGGGGTCGGCGGTCAGCACGATGCGTCGCAGATAGGGTGCTGCCCGCACGAACAACGCCGCGCCTGTCTGGCCGGGCAGCTCCGGCAGGGCGGCCTCGAGCCGCTCGACGACGTCGATGTCGAGCACGGAGGCCGGGGCGACCAGCGCACCGATGTCGGCGAGCCGCAACACCTTCGCGAGTTCTGCGGAGGCGTACATCGTGCTCAGCGGCACGGCCAGCGCGCCGACGCGGGACACCGCCAGCCACCACACGATCCACTCGACACCGTTGGCGAAGAACAGACCTACGCGAGTGCCCTTGCCGACACCATGAGCCAGCAACCAGCGCGCCGCGTCGGCCGACCGCTGTTCGGCCTGTTGGTATGTCAGCCGATCGGTGGGCGTGACGACATAGGTCTGCGAACCGAAGTCGGACACACATCGTCGGAGAAGTGCGGGCACCGTTGGCCGGGGATCGCTCACCCGCCGATCTTCGCCGATGGCAGTGGCCATGACCACACCGCCCGGTTAGTGCAACTGGTGGTAACAGTAAACTATGATGAGCGCATGGCAGTCGACGCACGGGTCGAACCCGCAGTCCAGCAGGGACTATGGCAGATAGAGGACGTCCTCGACGGGCACGGCAACATCGCGTTGCCGCCGGAGATCACCCTGATCTCACTCATCGAACGCAATATCGCCAACGTCGGCGATACCGTGGCGTACCGCTATCTGGACCACACCCGCTCCGAGGGCGGGCACGCCGAAGAACTCACCTGGGCCCAGCTCGGTGTGCGGATGCGCGCCATCGGCGCGGAGGTCCAGCGATTCACGTCCCGAGGGGATCGGGTGGCGGTCCTTGCCCCGCAGGGCCTGGACTACGTCGCCGGATTCTTCGCCGCCATCAAGGCGGGAACCGTTGCGGTGCCGTTGTTCGCACCCGAGATGCAGGGCCACGCCGAACGGCTCGCGATCACGCTGCACGACTCACGGCCCGCTGTCGTCCTGACCACGTCGTCAGCGTCGGCGGCTGTCGAGGCGGCGCTGACCTTGATCGGATTGAAACCGAGGCCGCATGTCATCGTCGTCGACGAAGTCCCCGATTCGGTCGGGGATGCGTTGGTGCCGGTGCCCTTGGACACCTTGGACATCTCCCACCTGCAGTACACATCGGGCTCGACGCGCGACCCGGTGGGCGTGGAGATCACGCACAGGGCGGTGGGCACCAACCTGACACAGATGATTCTGTCGATCGATCTGCTCGATCGAAACACGCACGGCTGCAGCTGGTTACCGCTCTACCACGACATGGGCCTTTCGATGATCGGCTTTCCTACGGTGTACGGCGGGCACTCCACGTTGATGTCGCCCGCGGCGTTCGTTCGCCGACCCGAGCGCTGGATCCACGCGCTGTCGGTCGAGTCGCGAACCGGGCGCGTCGTCACGGCCGCACCGAACTTCGCCTGCGAATACGCCGCGCAACGTGGTTTGCCTACCGGCGGGGAAGATGTCGACCTCAGCAATGTCGTACTGATCCTCGGGTCGGAACCGGTCAGCACCAAGGCCATCGACGCTTTCACCACCGCCTTCGCGCCGTACGGATTGCCGCCGACGGCGATCAAGCCGTCCTACGGCATCGCCGAGGCGACTCTGTTCGTCTCGACCATCGCACCGACCGCCACCCCGACGGTGACCCATTTCGACCGCGACAGGCTGGAGAAGGGTGAGGCGGTGCGCGTCGACGCCGAAACTCCTGGCGCCGCCCCACACGTCTCATGCGGTCAGATCGCCCGAAGCCAATGGTGCGTGGTCGTGGATTCCGATGACCGCGTTGAATTGCCCGACGGCCGACTCGGCGAGCTCTGGGTGCACGGCGACAACGTCGGTCGCGGCTACTGGGAACGTCCCGAGGACACGCAGCGGAGTTTCGGCGCCGTCCTGCGTTCCCGTACCGCCGATAACAGCCACGCCACCGGTGCCCCGGCCGACGCGACCTGGTTGCGCACCGGCGATCTGGGCTTCTACCTCGACGGCGAGCTCTACGTCACCGGACGCATCGCGGATCTCATCGTCGTCGACGACCGCCGGCTGTTCCCGGAGGACGTCGAGACCACAACCGCCGACGCCTCCCCGATGGTGCGCCGTGGCTATGTCGCCGCGTTCACCGTGCCGTCTGCCGACGGCCAGCGACTGGTGATCGTCGCCGAGCGGGCTTCGGGCACCCGCCGCGCTGACCCCGGTCCCGCCGTCGAGGCCGTGCACACAGAGGTGTCGCGCCGACACGAACTCAGCGTCGCCGACGTTCGGCTCGTTCCGGCGGGCGCCATCCCGCGGACGACGAGCGGCAAGCTGGCGCGGCGGGCGTGCCGGGCCGCATATCTAAGTGGCGCGTTCGGGAACTAGTGACACGGTCCCGCCGCTAGGGTCAGGCGGGTGACGTCGATAGCCGAAGCCCCCAGCCGGATTGTCGGATTGGCACGCGACATGCGTGAGCTGGTGGCGGCAGAAGCCGCCGAATCCGAGCGCAGCCGCACTCTCACCCCGGCGGTCGTCGAGGCGATGTGGAACGGCGGGCTGATGTCGGCGTTCAACCCGATCGCGGCGGGCGGTGACGAGCCGTCCTTCGCCGAGATGATCGAGACCTGGATCGAGATGGCTTGGCAGGACGGGTCATTCGGTTGGGTCGGCATCGCCAACCTGCCGTCCGCATTCGCCGCAGCGGCCTATCTGCCCGACGCCGGTTTCGCCGAGGTGTTCACCGACAACGACAACCGGGTCACGATGGGCGGTCAGTTCTTCCCCAACGGTCAGGGCACGGTCGTCGACGGCGGCTACCGGTTGAGTGGATCGTGGAGTTTCGGCTCCGGCACCGGGCACTCCGAGTACGTCGCCGCCGGCTTTTTCCCGATGGACGACGGGGAGATGCGCTGGATCGCCGAGGGCATCCCCGACATGCAGGTGGCGGTCGTACCGCGAGAGCAGATCGCGTTCAATGACGGCTGGTTCGTCCAGGGCCTCAAGGGAACCGGCTCCTACGACTACAGCGCCTCCGACGTGTTCGTGCCCGCGCACCGCACCTTCGCGCTGTTCTCGCGCACGCCGCGGCGGGGAAGTTCGCCCGCCACGCGGATGGGGCTGATGTCCGTCACCGCAGCGGGACACGCGTCGTGGGCGCTCGGCGTGGCCAAGAGCATGCTCGATGACGTCACCGAGCTGGCGGCCACTAAGTTCCGGATGAGTGACATGGCCTCACTGGCCAGCCGCCCGACCTTCCAGAAAGGTCTGGCGCACCACGTCTCGGCCTGGCGGGCCGCACACCTCCTGGTGCTCGACGCGTTCACCACCGCCGAAACGGCGGTCGCCGCGGGCGACGACCTGACTCCGATGCTGCGCGCGGACATGCGCGCGGCCGCGGTGTACGCCACCGATGTGGCACGCGAGTGCGCCGAGTGGGCTCATCTGGTCGCGGGCACCAGCTCGATCCGGGAAGGCAGCAGGCTCGAGCGGGCGTTCCGCGACGTCTACACCGGCACCCAGCACGCGTTCATCAGCGAGAAGGTGGCGATCGACGCGGCCCAGATCTGGCTCGGCGTGATCGAGGACCAGTTCGGGCTGTAACGCCCCCGCAGATAGGGTTTTCCATGCGCGATCGCACCGCAGGGCTGTCCGTAGCCGCGCAACACGCACAGGAGTTCCTCGACGGTCTCGACGATCGCCCGGTGGCCGCCCGCGTCGACGCGGCGGGGGTGCGCGAGGTGCTCGGCGGCCCGCTGCCCCAACAGGGCGAGGATCCGCAGACCGTCATCGCGGCGCTGGCCGCCGGTGCAGAGCCCGGACTGGTGGCCACGGCAGGCCCACGCCACTTCGGGTTCGTGATCGGCGGGGCGCTGCCCGCCGCGCTCGCCGCGGACTGGCTGGTGTCGGCGTGGGACCAGAACGCGGCGTTTCACGCCCTGTCTCCTGCGGCCGCCGCGATCGAGGAGATCACGTCGGCGTGGGTGGTCGATGTGCTCGGACTGCCCGAGCACGCCAGCGTCGGATTCGTTACAGGGGGCCAGGGCGCGAACACCACATGCCTGGCCGCCGCGCGGCACGCGGTACTCGCAAAGGCCGGCTGGAACGTCGAGGACGACGGGCTCATCGGCGCCCCGCAGATACGCCTCTTCTGCGGCGAGCAGGCCCACGCGACGATCGACACCGCCCTGCGCCAACTCGGCCTCGGCGGCAATACGGCGGTTCGGGTTGCCGCCGATGATCAGGGCCGGATACGTCCCGACGCGCTGAAAGAAGCGCTGGCTCTTTCGGCCGGTCCGGCGATCGTGTGCGCGCAGGCGGGCAACGTGGCGACCGGCGCGTTCGATCCCTTCGAACCCATCGCCGATGCCTGTGCCGCCCATGACGCCTGGCTTCACGTCGACGCTGCCTTCGGGCTGTGGGCGGCAGCGGCGCCCAGCCTCCGCCACCTGACGACCGGCGTCGACCGCGCCGACTCGTGGGCGGTGGACGCGCATAAATGGCTGAACGTGCCCTACGACGGCGCGATGGCCATCGTCGCCGACCCGGCTGCCCATGTCGCCGCGATGAGCCTGGCGGGCCCGTACCTGGTGGCCGACGCCGGGCAACGCGACAGCACCAACTTCGTGCCCGAGAGCTCCCGGCGCGCACGCGTGGTGCCGATCTACGCGGCGCTGCGGTCGCTGGGCCGGGCCGGGGTGGCCGAGATGGTGGACCGCAACTGCGCTCAGGCTCGGCGGATGGCCGACCGGCTGGCGACGATCCCCGGCGCGCACGTCGTCAACGACGTCGTGCTCAACCAGGTGCTGGTAGCTCTGCCGGGCGGCGACGACGCCAACAGGGCCGCAGTCGCCGCTGTCCAGCGCGACGGGACCTGCTGGCTGGGCGGCACCACATGGAACGGCCGGTACGTCCTTCGGGTGTCGGTCTCCAACTGGGCGACGACCGACGACGACATCGACCTTTCGGCCGACGCGATCACGCGTGCGGCACAGTCGGCGACGGCGGCGTCCTAAGCTGCTGCCATGCCCATGGACCGCGCCGCGCTCGTCGTCGGCGGTATTCGCCTCGCGTCAGGAGTGTCGTTCCTCGTCGATCCGCTTCGCGCGAACCGGCTGTGGGGCGATCCCGACGAGCCGGCCCCGACCGCGCGCCTGCTGTTGCGTTCGATGGGTTACCGCGACGCGCTGATCGGCGGACTGCTGATGTCGTCGGCGCTGCGCGGGAAGAACACGCGCGGTTGGTTTCTCGCCTCGGGCGGGGCCGATGCCGCGGACCTGCTCGGCGGGATGAGCGTGCACTCCGAGATGAAGCAATCGCAGCAGTTGATCGGCCTCGGAGGCGCGGTCGTGGGTATCGGTGTCGGACTGTGGGGCGCTACCCGGCGGCGCCGCGCTTCCTCAGCGGCGCAAGAAGCGCGCTGAGGCCGTATTCGAATACGGCGTCGTAGTCGGTCGGTGCCTGCAGCGCCTCCACGAGCGACCGGTCGGGCCAGTCCTCGCTCCACAACGAAGGGTCCTCTTCGTCATGCTTGGCGCCGCGAACCGCCGAGAACTGCATGACGGCCGACGAGATGACATGGACCTGAATCGCGCGCAGAATGAGCGCGGCATCGGTTCCGGTGATGCCGACTTCGGCCAGCTGCGCAGCCAACGTCTGCTGAATCGGTAGAAACAGCAACGGTGTTCGATCGCGCTCATGCGCAATCGCCAACAGATGCTGTCGTTCGATGAGTACCTTCCGCTGCGAACGGGCGAGTGAGGCAATGCGATCGACAGGTGTCTCGCCATCGGCGGGCAGATGGGCCATCTGGCTCAGTAGCCGGTCGACGAGACTGTCGAACAGCTTGTCGCGGCCGCCGATGTGCCAGTAGATCGAGGTCGCTGCCACCCCGAGCTCCTCGGCGAGATTACGCATCCTGAAGGCATCGACACCGTGAAGCTCGATCAGGCCGGCCGCGGTGTCGAGGATCGTTTCCGCGTCGACGGATTCCTTCATGGTGTCTCACCCCCCGTCATCCGCTGCGCCGCCGGCAGATCCAGATAGCCCTCGAGGTTCCTGTGCATGCTGATCACGCGACGCTCCTCGCCTGACAGCGTCAGATGCGTCAAACCGGGCTGATGCAGGCCGCGCTGCAGGCCCGCGAGCACGGCGATGTCCTGGCTCAGCACCAGGCCGGGGTGCGCCTCGCCGGCTGTCATCCGCATGTCGGCCGGCTTCATCCGTGGCGCGCTTGGTGGCATCCGGGCCCACAGAATCATCACCAGTTCGCCGTGATCCGGGTCGGGCCCGGGGCGGGCGGCCAACACCGTCAAGTGATCGGCGTTGGCCAGAAGCGACATGTTCGGGAAGACGTTGTACTGATGCAGCCGCATGATGTGGTCGGTGGTGGTCCAGCTCAGGTCGACCCCGCGTTGGGCGGCGAATTCCCTTGTCCGCTCGGCGATCACATCGGAGACCGATTGACCAGGCTGTCGGTCGTCGGGAAACGGGGTGCCCTCCTCGACCCCCATCAGCGCGCCCTGGGTGCTCACATACGCCTCCCATACGTCGGCGTCCGAGAGTGGTTCCTTGATCTGTGGGCTCGGCACGCCGTAGACCTGCTCGGACTTGCCGGTCCGTCCCCAGATCACTTGCGGCGCATGCACATCGTCCATGCACCTGTGCAACTCGGGATGCAGTGTCTGGATGTGGTAGGTCTCGCTGAACCCGTCGGCGATCGTCTTCCAATTGGCATCGACCTCGACGGTGATGGTGGCGTAGCACCGGAAGTCGCCGAGGCCGCACCACGCGATGTCAGCCGGCACCGCCTCGAGCCATTCGTTCAGCGGCATCGCCTCGACGTCGAGGTTGACGAAGACCAGCCGCTCCCACGTGTCGACGTTGGCTGCGAACAGCGGAACCTCCGACATCCGCAGCGTGCCGAAGCCTTTGCGGTTGGGCACGCGCTTCAGCGCTCCGGACAGGTCCCACGTCCACCCGTGATATCCGCACTTGAGCTCCCGCAGCTCCGAACCCGCCCCCGAACACAGCGAGTTGCCCCGGTGTCTGCACACGTTCTGGAATGCGCGAAGCCGGCCGTCGTCACCGCGGACGACCAGCACCGAGTAGGGACCGCACGTGTATTCGAAGTAGTCGCCGGGTTCTGCGACATGGTCGACGGTGCAGGCGACCTGCCACACCTTCGGCCACATGCGGCCGCGTTCGAGCTGCGCAAAAGCCGAGGAGTGGTAGCGGTCAGCGGGGACCCGCGTCGGGCTCGTCGGCGGAGTGCCGATGGCGTCCTCGCGCTGGCTGGGCGCTTGCACGGTGTCCGTCACGATTGGCCCTTCTATTCGGCGCCACCGGTCTGTAACGGTGTTACATTGGCCACCGTAGCCCTCCGGACCGCCTCGCTAGGGAGTAATCGTGTTCGATCTCAAGATCACCAACGGGACCGTTGTCGACGGAACGGGTGCGGACCGCTTCGCAGCCGACGTGGGGATCAGCGACGGCAAGATCGTCGAGGTCCGCCGTCGCGGCGCAGGCGACACGGCGCTCGAAGGGGAGGCCGCAGAGACGATCGATGCACGAGGCAAGATCGTCGCGCCGGGCTTCGTGGACATCCATACGCATTACGACGGCCAGGTCAGCTGGGACAGCCTGCTGGAACCGTCGAGCGGACACGGCGTCACGACCGTCGTCGCGGGCAACTGCGGAGTCGGCTTCGCGCCTGTGCGGCCGGGCCGGGAGGACTGGCTGATCGGGTTGATGGAAGGTGTAGAGGACATTCCCGGCGCCGCGCTCACCGAGGGCATTTCCTGGGGCTGGGAGAGCTACCCCGAATATCTCGACGTCATCGAGAAGCACGACCTGGCCATCGATGTCGGCAGTCAGATCGCCCACGGTGCGGTGCGCGCTTACGCGATGGGGGATCGGGGCGCCCGCAACGAGCCGGCCACCCTAGAGGACATCGCCGCCATGGCGCGCCTCGTGCAGGAGGGCATCGAGGCCGGCGCGCTCGGCTTCTCGACATCGCGCACGCTCGGCCATCGCGCCATCGACGGCGAACCGGTGCCTGGCACGTATGCCGCCGAGGACGAGCTGTTCGGCCTCGGCCGGGCGATGGCCGCGGGCGGGCGGGCGGTGTTCGAGCTGGCGCCGCAAGGCGTCGCGGGGGAGGACATCATCGCGCCCAAGAAGGAACTCGAGTGGATGCAGCGCCTCGGCGCGGAGATCGACCGGCCGATCTCATTCGGCATGATCCAGGTCGACGCCGCTCCCGATCTCTGGCGCGAACAGCTGGACATCTCGGCTGCGGCGCACGAAGCGGGCAGTGAGCTGTACCCACAGATCGCGGCGCGTCCGTTCGGGATGCTGTTCGGCTTTCCCGGTCACCACGCCTTCACGCATCGTCCGACGTTCCGACGCCTCAAGGCGGAGTGCAGCCGGACGGAGTTGGCGCAGCGGCTCACCGAACCTGCCGTCAAGGCCGCGATCCTCGCCGAGGACGACCTGCCGCCCGACCCGAAGTTGTTGTTCGACAACATGTTCGCGCTCGTTCAATACTCGCTTGGACGCATCTACGCCCTCGGTGATCCGCCCGATTACGAGCCCACCGTCGAACGCACCGTCGAAAAGATCGCCGGCGAACGCGGTGAGGACCCGTTGACGACCCTGTACGACCTGATGCTCGAGGAGAACGCGACCTCGATGTTGATGCTGCCGTTCTACAACTACTACTACGGCAACCATGACGCGATTCGCGAGATGCTGATGCATCCGGCGGGTGTGGTCGGGCTTTCCGACGGCGGCGCGCACTGCGGCATGATCTGCGACGCGTCCTACCCGACGTTCCTGCTGACGCACTGGGCGCGCGACCGGTACCGGGGCGACAAGCTGCCGCTGGAGTATGTGGTGCGCAAGCAATCCCGCGACACCGCGCAGTTGTTCGGTCTGTCGGACCGCGGTGTCGTCGAGGTCGGCAAGAAGGCCGACCTCAACGTCATCGACATGGATGCGATCACGCTGCATCCGGCGCGAATGGCCTACGACCTGCCGGCAGGCGGTCAGCGCTTGGTTCAGGGTGCGTCGGGGTACTCCGCCACGATCGTCAACGGAGTCGTGACCCGCCGCGACGGCGTCGACACCGGGGCACGCCCAGGCCGCCTCATTCGCGGGGCGCGCTGACCGAGGCGAGCAGCATCCCGGCTAGCCGGGCGCTCGCAGGTCCGAGATGCGGCGCGGACCGCCCATCTCGCACCATCGTCACGATCGCCGAGCCACCCAGAATGCACCCCGACGGTGGGCGCGCAGTGTTCTTCATCGTCGAACCCAACCGCGATCAGCTCGTGGCGCTCGAGCAGAAGCTGCGCGACAGCCTACTGAAACCCGTTGTCGGAGCGGTGTTCTCCCTCACCGAGGCGCTGGCTGCGTTCGATCCCGCCCACCGCTCACCAGGCAAGACGGTCATCCGCGTCGTGGAGCCGTAGCCAGCCTGGCTGATGCCCTACCCGATTGCTTCTGGGTCGCTCCGGAGGTCGTCGGAGCGTCCGGCTTGCAAACGCGACCACTGGGGGATGGGCCTGCCGTCGATGCGGGTGTTTGAGCCGTCGACGAGCCACTTCTGCGGCCAACCAGCGGGGGAGTCCTCCCATGGTTCCTGGCGTCCGTAGACGGTGAGATCCATCAGCGCGAGGCTGTAATCCATTGCCTCGACACCTCTTCTCGTCGTCCAGTACGTCTCGAAGACGCGATCATCGTCGCGCAGATAGCTGACGATGTGCATCATGCCGGCGATGCGACCGACGAGCAGCGCGTCGAGCGAGGGCAGCGCCGAGTACCACGGCATGCGCCAACCCATGAATTCGCGGTATCGGGCGCTTTCGTCGTAGGGCCCCTGACAGAACACCGCGTACGTGATGTCGCGGGAGTGAAGATAACCCAACTCCTGCACCTGGGTGGTCACCCACGTGCACCCTTCGCACTGTTCCGGCGCAGGCCTACGTGGATGCCACATGAAGTAGTACGCCACAAGCTGCCTGCGTCCCTCGAAGGCATCGAGCAAGGTGACTGGTCCGTCGGGCCCTGTCAGCTGCAGACCCGCATCGACCTCGACCATGGGCAGGCGTCGTCGCGCCGCGGCGATGTCGTCGCCTTGGCGAATGTGCGCCTTCTCGCGGGCGCGCAGTCTGTCGATCTCGGCTTCGAAGCGCGCTCGGTCGACGACAGCGGGCGTCGGCGCCTCGTGGACGGAATCTCGGTGCGGAGACTCGTTTCTCATGTTTTCCCCTGAAGCGCTATTCGACCAGATCGGTCTGGGCGGGGCCGAACATGCAGAGCTGGTCGAGCACCGGCTCCGGGTCTGCCGACCAGTCCATCGCCGCGAGCTGCGCGCGGCTGCGACGCCCGGTCCGCCATCGCAACGCCTCGAATCGTGTGGTGCGAAGCCGTAATTCGGGTCCGTCGTCGGGACCGGCGCGGTACTCGCCATCCTCCACAGCCACGCGCAGCGGAACCGGCGTCCGAAGACTTCTCAGCAGCAGATCAGCCGAATATCGCACGGCGTCGGAGTCGCGCATGCCCGGCCTACCGATCGCTGCGCGGATGTCATGCTCATGGCTGACGACGTCACCGACGGGCGGTGCCAACCCGGCGGTTTCGGCCAGTCGACTCAGCTGCTCAGCGGCCTCCGACCAGGCCGCGAGCACCTTGCCGACATTCGCACCGTCGAATCGGGCGACCTGGGCCGCCGTCTCCTCGTCGGTCGGCGGGCCGGTCAGCCGGCCCTGCCCGATGTCCTCGGCGACCGCGGCCAGATGGGCCACCACGGCCAGGACCGACCAGCCAGGACAGGCCGCTACCGCGGTGTTCAATTCGGTGTCGTCGAGGTGTGCCACCAACGCGGCGACGCGTTCTCGCGAGTCCTGGTAGATCCGCGCGACGTCGCGCGGGTCGGTGTTCGACATCGCGGTCACGCCTTCGGAGAGGAGTCGCTGTCCTCGTAATCGTCGTTCCAGCGCCACCATTCGTAGGGTTTGGTCTGCGGATAGCCGTCGGGGGAGTCCTCCCAGGTCTCCTGTCGGCCCAGTGCCGTCATGTCGAGGAAGTGGAAAGTGTTGTCGAACACCTCGTCGCCGCGGTTGTCGATGAAGTACGTGCGAAAGATTCGATCGCCCTCGCGGATGAACGCGTTGGTGCCGTGCCATTCCTCGACGCCGAAGTCGGTGTCGAACGCGCCGTTCGGCCCCGGCACGATCGTGTACCACGGGTGCTTCCAGCCCATCCGCGACTTGATGCGCGCCAGATCCGCCTGGGAACCGCGGGAGACGTACACGAGGGTGGTGTCGCGGGCGTTCAGATGCCCCAGGTTGCCGATGTGATCGGCCATCAACGAACAGCCCGTACATCCGTGCTCGGGCCACCCGTGCACACCGGGGTCGAGAAACGCGCGGTAGACAATCAATTGGCGTCGCCCGTGAAACAGGTCGAGCAGGCCGACCCTGCCGTCGGGGCCATCGAATTCGTAGGTCTTCTCCACCGCCGTCCACGGCATCCGCCGGCGTTGCGCGGCCAGCGCATCGCGTGCCCTCGTGTGCTCCTTCTCCTTGACCAGCATCTCCTGTCGCGCAACGTCCCACTCCTGCGCCGACACGATCGGAGGCGTCTTCATGCAATCTCCCGTCGTCGGACAACCCAAACGTTCAACATTCCAGTTGAACAACTTTCCTCCAGCACAGCATGTCCGATCGCTATAGTCAACAGAATGGTTGAAGATCAGGTTCTGGACCGTGCGTATGGCGCGCTTGCCGATCCGACCCGCCGATGGCTGTTGCAGACACTGCGCGCAGGCGATGCCCGCATTTCTGACCTTGCCGCGCCGCTTCCCATGACGTTCGCCGGCGTTTCGCGTCACGTCGGTGTGCTCGAGGCGGCCGGATTGGTACGACGTGAGATACGCGGGCGAGAACACTGGCTATCCCTACAACCGGACGGACTGACGATGGCCCAGCAGTGGATCAACGAGCAGTCGGAGTTCTGGTCGACGCGTGCGGACGCGCTCGCGGCTCGACTGCGCAAGAAGAGGCACCGCCGATGACCGACATGGCGACCGTTCGGGTCGAACGCGTCATGCCCGCCGCGCCGGATGTGGTGTTCGACGAGTGGCTCGACCGGGAGTCGTTGCGGGAGTGGATGTGTCCTCGTCCGGTTCAGGTGCTCGACGTCACGGTTGAACCGCATGTGGGCGGAATGGTGCGCTTCGACATCGACGATGAGGGCACCCGCGTCCTGATCACCGGCCAATTCATGACCATCGAACGTCCGCGGCTGCTGCGGTTCACGTGGAGCAACTCGAACTGGTCCGACCCGACGCGGGAAAGCGTCGTCAATGTCGCGTTCGAACCGGTCGGCGATGAGGAGACCCTCATGTCGATCGAGCACTCTCTGCTTCCCCCAGAAGAATTCGACAACTTCCACAGCGGTTGGATCCTCACCGTCGACCAGCTCGCCGGTCGGCTACCCGCGCGATGACACAGCGCTGGATCGTCGATGCGATGAACGTGATCGGCAGTCGGCCAGACGGCTGGTGGAAGGACCGCCGGGCGGCGATGATTACGCTGGTCGACCACCTCGAACAGTGGGCCTCGCCGGGCCACCAGGTGACGGTGGTGTTCGAACGGCCGCCGTCGCCACCGATCGGCTCAACGATGATCGGGATAGCGCACGCACCGCAGGCCGCCGCCAACTCAGCCGATGACGAGATCGTTCGCCTTGTCAACGCGGATCAGGATCGGCAGAACCTCACGGTGGCGACATCGGATGACGCACTGGCCGAACGCGTTCGGGACGCAGGCGCAACCGTCTTTCCGTCCGCGCGATTCCGCGATCTGATCGATCCGCGTTGACGGCAGGCCCGGAGCGCTGATCGGGGCCGTGACGACCGAGGCTGGACTCGACGCGCTGAGGTGCGCCTAGCGCCGCGGGATCAGCCGTTCTGGGCCATTCCGTAGCAGACCGCATAGTGGTCAGGGGTGCAGGGCACGCCGTTGACGGTGTCGAAGCCGTTCGGGTTGTTGACGATCTTCGCGCCGCCGCCTGCTGGGGGTGGGACTGGAATGATTGGCGCACTGCCACCACCTGCACCGCTGATGCACACGCCTTCGAAACGGGTCTGCTTCGTGCCCCACGGGCACTCGGCTTGAGCCGGTGAGGCCACTACCAGGGGCGCGGCGACGAACGCCACAGCGGAACCGACAACCAGCACTCCGCGTTTCCAATTCACCATCTAAGCTCTCCGAACCTTTCACCCGACCGCGACCAGCCTAACCCGCGAACTGCTAGCTTGCGGCCGTGCACCTGTTTTCTCAGAATTGGCGGCGCTCCTGGCAGCGGTCGCCGACCTGCCCGACCAGGCCTTCGACGTGCTGATAACCCTGGCGAGGCCGGCGCAGGGCCACTGACGAAGAGACCGCAGTGCTGGGCGAGCTGGCCGACGCCCTTCCGGTCTTCCTGGGCTGAACCGCGCTCAGCGGGGCAGGAGCGAGATCTTCTGCCAGATCTTGTTCGACAGCTCGGTCGTCAGCGTCTCGATCGTGGAAATCGTGTCGAGCACGACTGCGTCCGTACTGTGTTCGGCGCACAGGGCCGCCGTCTTGGCCGTCAGGCTCAACATCTCGGAACAGTAGGTGAGGTAGTGGTGCAACTGCTCGGCGTCGAGCCCGTGCAGGACGCTCTCGGCGGTGGGGGTGTAGCTCGGGCTGATCTGTTCGGGATCCTTCGAGAGCTGATGCATATCGATGACGTGGGCCAGCGACCGCAGCCGATACAGAAGTCGCAGCAGTGAGCGACGTTCCAGTCGTTCGGGGAACGCCCACAGAAACACCACCGCGATCGCCGCGAACACCAGATCGTTGATCGCGCTCTCGACCAGCGGCACCCAGTCGGTGGTTTTGGCCAACCCCTCGAGGACCGCCGAACGCAGGCTGAACGCCAGCGCGATCACCGTGGCCCCGACGATGGCGACGCTCGCGATTCGCGCGCCGATCGTCATGCGTCGCAAGCGGTCTCGCGACTGGCCGGCTTCGTCGGACACCATGACGACGAGTTTGCCGAGGTCGCGGACGGCCTTGGTGAGACCGCGTTCGCCGAATCGCGCCCGGATTCGACGCTCGAGCTGGGCCACCGTGCCCCCGACGATCTCAGCAGCTAGCTGGATGGTGTCTCCGGCTGGGCTGGTCCGCGCCACATGACGACTGTAAACCGCAGATCAGCCGGGCACGCCGGCTACGTCAGCAAGCCTTCCTTGACCAACCAGTCACGCGCAACGATCGCGGGGTCTTCACCGCCGGTGTCGACCTTGGCATTGAGCTCCAGCATGACCTCGTTGGTCAGCTTGGGGCTGAGCTTCGCGAAGATGTCGGCCACCTCCGGGTGCTCCTCGAGGACCTTCGAATTGACCACGGCGGACAGGTTGTAGTGCGGGAAGAAGGCCTTGTCATCCTCGAGCACGCGCAGCTTGAGGCCCGGTATGCGACCGTCGGTGGTGAAGACCTCACCGAAGTTGCACTGGCCGTCGGCCGTGGCGGTGTAGATGACGCCGGTGTCCAGGTTGGTGACCCGCCCGAGCTGCTGTCGACTCAATCCGTACGTCTTCAGCATCGGGATGAATCCGTCGTTGCGATTGGCGAATTCGCTTTCGATGCAGAAGGTGAGGTCGGCCTTGTTCAGCTTCACGAGGTCGGACAGCTTGCTGATGCCGAGCCGCTGGGCTTCTGACTCACGGATCGCGAAGGCGTACGTGTCGTCCATCGGCGCGGGCGGCAGCCAGGTCAGTCCGTTCTTGGCGTCGGCTTCCTTGGTCGCCAGATACTGCGCCTCTTCGCCTTTGACCGGGTTCTCGTTGCCGAGGTAATTGATCCAACCGGTGCCGGTGTACTCGGGCGAGACATTGGCCTCGCCGCTTGTCATCGCGTGTCGTGCGCCGAAACTGCCGGGGATGTTGGTCAGGTTGGTGACGTCCGCACCCGCCGCGGACAGCACCGTCGAGAACATGTTCCCGAGAATCAACTGCTCGGTGAAGTCCTTCGCCGCGACGGTCAGCTTGACGTCCTTGAGCGAGTCGTAGTGGCCGATCGTGCCCGGCCGTGCCTCGAGGATCGCGCCGCTGGCCGACTGCAGACCGCAGCCGACGAGTACACCGGCGAGCAGCACACTCGCCACCGTGAGCGCGCGTCCAGGTCGGATGGTGGTCATGGCGCTACAGCCCTTTCGGCGCGGCGACGATCTCGGCGACCCGTGCCAACCAGTCGATGAACAGAGCAAGCGCCGCGACGAGCACCGCGCCGACGACCAGCGTCACCGTCTGCTGCAGCTTGA
Organism: Mycobacterium sp. ITM-2016-00318; assembly: GCF_002968285.2. Lineage (NCBI taxonomy): Bacteria > Bacillati > Actinomycetota > Actinomycetes > Mycobacteriales > Mycobacteriaceae > Mycobacterium > Mycobacterium sp. ITM-2016-00318. The sequence continues at coordinate 3,070,129 of NZ_CP134400.1, forward strand.
TGCCGGTCGTGATCAACTGCCCGAGCCCACCGGCACCGGTGAACGACGCGAGGGCTGCGGTTCCGACGATGAGGACAAGAGCGGTACGGACACCGGCCACGATCACGGGAAGTGCCAGGGGCAGCTCGATCCGGAGGAGGGTGGACCAGGCCGACATCCCCATACCGCGGGAGGCCTCGACCAACCGCGGTTCGACGCCGTCGAGACCGGTGACGGTGTTCGCGACGATCGGCAGTGCGCCGTAGACCGTGAGCGCGATGATCGCACCGATTTCACCGATGCCGAACAGCACGGCGCCCAGTGCGATCAAACCGATCGCCGGTGCGGCCTGTCCGAAGCCGGCGACGGTGATGATCGGCTGCGAGTAACGGCGGAATCGCCCGCGGGTCAACGCTATTCCCAGGGGGATGGCGACCACACACGTCAGCAACGTGGCCGCAAGGCTGATGGTCATGTGCTCGCGGAGCAACGTGAGCAACTGCGGCACCGCGAGTGAGCGCCGTTCGGTCTCCGACACGTCGGCGTTGTAGACGTAGAGAAGGGCACCCACGACCACCACGATGCAGAGCACGGGCTGAAGGACCAACCGGCCGAGGCCAAGCCGACGACCCTGGCCACGCGACTCGGAATCGCCTGTGATGCTCTCGATTTCGGTGATGACCACTGTCACGAGGGTGCCCCTGACGGCTGCTCGCTGCGCCGGAGGTCGCTCATCGCGTCCATGATCGTTTCGATACTGATGACGCCTTGATAGCTGTTGCGTCTGCCGGTCACCACCACCACCCCGTGCGATGAGGTGAGCATCACGTCGAGAGCGTCATTGAGCGTCGAGGCGACGTTGACGACCTCGAGTTCCTCGTCCCGTGCGACATTGTCCAGCGCATTCGCCTGCTCGAGTTCGGTGAGCGACAACCACCGTTGCGGCCGGTCCTGGTCATCGAGCACGATCACATGCTCGCGGTCGAGCGAGCGGGCCGCCGCAATGGCTTCCGCGGCGTCGCCGCCTACCCGCGCCACGGCGGCCGCGTGCAGATCGACGTCGCGCACCCTGGTCAGGGTCAGCTGTTTGAGCGCAGCGCCTGCGCCGACGAAGCCGCGCACGAAGTCGTCGGCGGGTTCGGCGAGAATCCGTTCGGGGGAGTCGTACTGCACGATCTTGGAGCCGGCCTGAAGTATCGCGATCCGGTCGCCGAGCTTGACCGCTTCATCGAAGTCGTGAGTGACAAAGACGATGGTCTTGCGTAACTCGTCCTGCAGCCGCAGCAACTCGTCCTGCAGCCGTTGCCGGGTGATGGGGTCGACCGCGCCGAACGGTTCGTCCATCAACAGCACCGGCGGGTCGGCGGCCAAAGCCCTCGCAACTCCGATGCGCTGCTGTTGGCCGCCCGACAGTTCGCGCGGGTAGCGGCCGCGGTACTGCGACGGATCGAGGCTCACCAGTTCGAGCAGTTCATCGACACGGGTAGAGATGCGCTTCTTGTCCCACTTCAGCAGGCGGGGCACGATCGCGATGTTGTCGCCGACGGTCAGATGGGGGAACAGTCCCGCACCCTGGATCACGTAGCCGATGTGGCGCCGCAGCTGGTCGGGATCGCGCTTGGTCACGTCGTCATCGCCGATGAGGATGCGTCCACTCGTCGGCTCGATGAGCCGGTTGATCATCTTCATGGTGGTGGTCTTGCCGCATCCCGAAGGCCCGACGAGCATGACGATCTCGCCGGCCGGGATCTCCATGGTGATGTTGTCGACAGCCGCCTGCGATTGCGCGGCGTACTTCTTGGTCACGCCATCGAGCAGGATCCTGGCGCCGCCAGTGGTTTTAGATTCAGACACGTATCCCCCTCGGGACGGTGAGGCGGGTGAAGAAGTTCAAGACTGTGTCCAGGATGACCGCCAGGATAAGGATGCCCACCGTCGCGGCGACGATGGAGTTGGTCGCGTTGGCCCCGCCCATGCGGGAGATGCCGGAGAAGATGTAGCCGCCGAGGCCAGGTCCGAGCGCGTACGCCGCAATGGCGGCGATGCCCATCAGCATCTGCGCCGAGATGCGCACGCCTGTCATGATGACCGGCCAGGCCAGCGGCAACTCGAGCCGGATGAGAGTGGCGAAGCGGCTCATCCCCATCCCGCGTGACGACTCGATCAAGGTCTTGTCGACGCCGTTGAGGCCGACGACGACGTTGCGCAGGATCGGAAAGATGCCGAAGAACACCAGCAGGATCACTGAAGGTACGACACCGAGTCCGACGATGCCGACCAGTACGCCGAGTAGCGCATAGGAGGGGATGGTCAGGCCGATGGCGGTGAGGCTGTTGCCGAGCGCCACGCCGACCGGCGACCGATAGATCAGCACGCCGATGGCAAGAGCGATGACTGTAGCCAGGATGAGGGTCTGAACCACGAGGCTCATGTGCTGGTAGGCGAGGAACGACAGAACCGGCCAACGGTCCTGAACGAACTCGACGAAGCCCATGACTTGATAAGCCCCCGGGTGGGTATGCGTTTGTTGCCTCGGCTTTTCTCCGAGCCGCTGATCGCTAGTTCCCAAAACGAACCCTGACGAAACCTCCTTCGTTGAACGGCGGACGCGCGGCCCGAAAGACACCGCCGCCGAGCGGGATGGCCGGAAACGCCGACCGCATGCCACAACGGAGCGGCGGCCCGGCGAAAACAATTGCGCTGGGTGAGAATACGTACAACACCTCTGTTTTGGCCTCTGCTGCGTTCATCATGTGCCCACCCGTGTGAATTCGGTATTGGCAGAATCTACTACCGAGCGTAGTATTCGCGATAAGCCCTACCGAAACGCACCCGGAGGTGCCCGTGAAGTGGAGTTTCGCCCAAGTCGCGCTGCTGATCATCGCCGCGTTCCACGTCATTCAGTCGATCGTCGGCTTCATCATCGAGCCGAGCTTCGCAACCGGCCCTGACGCACCGACCGCACAGGTGTGGGGGATGGACTACAACGGCTGGCACGCAGTGGCAGGGCTGGCGTTGTTCGCTCCCGGACTGGTGTTCGCACTTCGCAAGTCGTGGTCGGTGCTCTACCTTCTCCTCGCCGCTGTCGGCGGGGCGCTACCCGGCATCTGGGCGTTCTTCTCGAACCAGGTCGCCTACGTCTTCGCCTTTCCCAACAACATCACCGACGCGGTGGTCCACCTTGTGACGTCGGCGGTGATGATCGGCGTAGCGCTGATACAGATCCGGCTCGATGGCGGCTTGAAGAACACGCTCGCCGATCTGCGATCGACGGGGAGGAGCGCTGAAGAGCGATCAACGCTAGAGGGCTAGGAGACTGCTGAATTATTGCGGCGTGGCGGGGGTGCTTGTGCTGGGGTTTTCGGGATCATTAGATGGTGCTGGGTCGATCTGATGATCAGCGAGAGTTGTTGGATGCCGAGTCGGTGGCCGGGCATCTTCTGAAGTCCGACAGTGTGTTTGCGTTCCTGTCCGCACATCGGAGTGAGTTGTTTCCTGAGGAGATGTTCGCCGATCTGTTTCCCTCGCGGCGGGGTCGGCCCAGTGTTCCGGCTGAGGTGATGGCCAGCGTGATCACCCTGCAGGCGCTGCACGGCCTGTCGGATAACGAGACCGTCGACGCGGTCACCTTTGACCTGCGGTGGAAGGCGGCCTGCGGATTGCCGATCACCGCACCGGCGTTTCACTCCACGACGTTGACCTACTGGCGGCGCCGACTGGCGGCCTCAGCTCGGCCGAACCGAATCTTTGAGGCGGTCAAAGCCGTCGTCACCGAGACCGGCGTGTTGGCCAAGAAGACGCGGCGGGCGTTGGATTCCACCGTCCTCGATGATGCGGTGGCTACTCAGGACACCGTGACTCAGTTGATCGCCGCGATCCGGCGGGTCCGCCGCGAGGTTCCCGCCGCCGCGGCGGTGATCGAACAGCACTGCACTGCTCACGATTACGACGACCCGGGCAAGCCCGCGATTGCCTGGAACGACAAGGCCGCCCGTGACGCATTGGTAGATGGCCTGGTCAGTGATGCTCATCGAGTGCTCGGGCATCTACCCGAGCACGAACTCGATCCTCGGGCTGCTGAGGCGGTGGCGTTGTTGGCGCTGATCGCCGGCCAGGACGTCGAACCGGTCGAGGGCTCCGATGGCACCGACGGGCACTGGCGTATCGCGCAGAAGGTCGCCCCGGATCGGGTGATCTCCACTGTGGATCCCGACAGCCGCCACGCCCATAAGACGGTGCACCGCCGTCAGGACGGGTTCAAAGCCCACCTCGCGATCGAACCCGACACCGGGATCATCACCGACTGCGCGCTGACCAAAGCCAGCGGATCTGACAACCACGAAGCCGTCATCGGGTTGGCCCTCCTGGAGGACGAGCCGAGCCCGGTGCGAGTGCTCGGCGATTCGGCCTACGGCACCGGTGCGACTCGCGCTGCGCTCGCCGAGGCCAAGCACACCACGATCATCAAACCGATACCCCTGCGCTCCCCGGTACCCGGCGGATTCACCACCGATGACTTCACCATCGATTTCGACGCCCGCACCGTCACCTGCCCGGCCAACCACACGCTGCCGATTCCGCCCAGCGGCGGAGTCGGTTTCACAACACGTTGCCGCTCATGCCCTTTAGCGTCTCAATGCACTACCGCGGTTAACGGACGCAAACTCACCCTCAGTGAGTACGAACCGCTGCAGCGCGCAGCCCGCAGTCGAGCACGCGACCCCGAGTGGCAAGCCGAGTACCGCCAGCATCGGCCCATGGTCGAACGCTCCATCGCCTGGCTCACCCGCAACAACCGCAGAGTCCGCTACCGCGGCGTCACCCGCAACGACCACTGGCTGCACCACCGCAGCGCCGCACTCAACCTGCGTCGCCTCATCTCACTGGGCCTGACTCACACCGGAACTACCTGGGCTATCGCCTAACACAGTTGGATTCCGGCCTTGCCGACCGCGAGATCCAGTGTCACGCTCGATTTCGGCGGGGCGACCTCTTCTGTCGACCCACGGGTCTGACTTCACACCGCCGCACGACGGCTCGAGGCGCCCCGCCCCAACGCCACTAATTCAGCAGTCTCCTAGGCGGGCCGGGCCGTCACGTTGCGCTCGCGCCTGCGCGGCGACGCGCGTAGGCCTTGAGCTCTGCGGATAGCGCATCCGCCTGCAGCAGGTGCGGAAGCAGCTTTCGATCCGACATCCTGGCACGGAACACAAGGTCGATGGTGACGTTGTGGTCGGGCCGGGATTCGATGAATATCGCATCTCCCGCGCGCACGGTTCCCGGTGTGATGACCCGAAGGTATGCACCTGGTTTCGCCGCGCGGGTGAAGGTCTTGATCCAGTTGCCGATCTCGAGGAATGCCGAGAACGTGCGACATGGTGTCCGAGGGGCGGATACCTCCAACAGCGGACCGTCGTGCCCGATGCGCCATCGTTCGCCGATCACCGCGCCGGTCACCTCGATTCCCGACGTCGTGACATTCTCCCCGAACATGCCATTGCTCAGCGGCCGTGCGAGCTCGGTCTCCCAGTGATCGAGATCCTCACGGGCATACACGTAGACGGCCTGATCGTCGCCACCGTGCAGCTTCTGATTGCCGATCGTGTCGCCGACAAGGCCGCTGGCGAGGCCACTTCGCATGGGGCCCGGCGCCCGCACCATGACCGCTTCGTCTGTCGACACCTTGTCGATGCCGGTACGCCTCGACGGCGCGTCGGGGTTCGGGCGGACTCGTGCGAGGTTGACCGACAGGACTGATGCCACGGGGACAGGGTATTGGTCCACGGTGACGCGCGCTCTCGCGGCGGTAGACCGACGCCCAGGCACAAACGGCGCCCGGCCCGTGTTGCGATGGGAGTAGACCCCTGAGGCGAGGAGGCACGTGTGAAGGTCCGGTTCGGAGTAGGGCTGGGGGCCGATCGAGGTCCCGACCAGCTGGCCGAAGTCGTCGATTACCTCGAGGCCGCCGACGTCGACTCACTCTGGTTCTCCGAACTCGTCTACTCGGACCTTGTGGACCCGTTCGTCGGCATGGCGTTCACGTTGGCGCGCACGACACGGATGAAGGTGGGCACTTCGGTGGCGGTACTGCCGGGCCGTCACCCGGTGCTGGTCGCCAAGCAGCTCGCATCGCTGGCCGCGCTCGCTCCCAAGCGGGTGCTGCCGGTCTTCGGTCTGCGTTCGGCGTTACCGGCCGAGCGCGACCTCTTCGTCGTGCCCGACGGTAAGCGCGCGGCAGTCTTCGACGAGTCGCTGAAACTGCTGCGCATCGCGCTGCGGGAGGACAACGTCGACTTCTCGGGAGACTACTTCAGCGTGCGGGACGCGCAGGTACTCCCAAAACCGGCTCCGCCGCTGGATATTTGGATCGGCGGAGCGACGGACGCCGCCTTCCGGCGGATCGGAACGCTCGGCGACGGCTGGTTGGGCAGTTTCCTGACCCCCGCCGAGGCGGGCCTGGCGCGACAAGCGATCATCGCCGCCGCGCAGGAGGCAGGCCGCGAGATCGAACCCGACCATTACGGAATCAACCTGGCAGTCGGCGACGGTGAACTACCCGCTGCGGTGCTGGCGGCCGTTCGCAAACGCAGGCCCGATCTGGATCCGGCCGAGCTCGTCGCGTCCGATTGGCCGACCCTGCACCGGCGACTCGACGACTACATCGCAGCCGGCTTGACGAAATTCGTCATCAGGCCTGCGGGAGGTAGCGACATGGAGACCTTCCTCGAGACGTTCGTCTCCGAACTCATGCCGCGCCAGAACTAGAAGCGCGCCACGAGTTCTGCGCGAGGGCTGCAATTCGACCACGACCGCGACCGATATGCAGATCTCGCGTGCCTGTGCCTCAGAGAGCAGGCCAAGGAGTGGGCAGCAGGGGTATAGCGCCTATCGTTTTTGGAGTGGCCGAACCGTCCGTTGCACAATTGCGCAAGCGACTCGACGGTCTGACCATCAGGGACGCCGCGCGGCTCGGCAGGCGGCTGAAGAACCTCCGCGGCGCGGACCCGGACAAAGTGGCACGGATCGCTCAAGAGCTCGCAGCTGCCGAGGCGCTCATCGCCACACGGGAGGCCGCCCGGCCCGCGATCACCTACCCGGACCTTCCAGTCAGCGAGCGGCGCGACGACATCGCCGAAGCGATACGCGCGCACCAGGTGGTCGTGGTGGCGGGGGAGACCGGGTCCGGCAAGACGACTCAGCTGCCCAAGATCTGTCTCGACATCGGTCGCGGGATTCGCGGCACGATCGGACACACCCAGCCCCGTAGGCTGGCCGCCCGCACCGTCGGCCAGCGCATCGCCGACGAACTGGGCACGCCGCTCGGCGAAACGGTCGGCTACACCGTGCGGTTCACCGATCAGGTCAGCGATCGCACGCTGGTCAAGTTGATGACCGACGGCATCCTGCTCGCCGAGATCCAGCGCGATCGCCGGCTGCTGCGGTACGACACCCTCATCCTCGACGAGGCCCACGAGCGCAGCCTCAACATCGACTTCCTGCTCGGATACCTTCGCGAGTTGCTACCGCGTCGACCGGATCTGAAGGTGATCGTCACGTCGGCGACCATCGAACCGGAACGCTTCGCGGCGCACTTCGGCGGAGCCGAACATGGGCTCAGCGGCGGAGCCGAACATGGGCTCAGCGGCGGAGCCGAAAATGGACTCAGCGGCGGTGCTCCGATCGTGGAGGTGTCGGGGCGCACCTATCCTGTCGAGATCCGTTACCGCCCATTGGAAGTGACTGTTCCGTCGACCAACGACGACGACCCCGACGATCCAGATCACGAAGTGGTGCGCACCGAGGTGCGCGACCCGACCGAAGCGATCATCGACGCTATCGAGGAGCTCGAGAAGGAACCGCCCGGCGACGTCCTGGTCTTCCTGTCCGGTGAACGCGAGATCCGGGACACGGCAGAGGCTCTGCGACATCTCAAGAACACCGAAGTGCTGCCGCTATACGCCCGGCTGCCGACCGCCGAACAGCAGCGGGTCTTCGCCCCGCACACCGGCCGCCGGGTTGTACTCGCCACCAACGTCGCCGAGACGTCGCTGACCGTGCCGGGGATCCGCTACGTCGTCGACCCCGGCACTGCCCGGATCTCTCGCTACAGCCGCAGGACGAAGGTCCAGCGGCTGCCGATCGAGCCGATCTCACAAGCGTCGGCCGCACAGCGGGCGGGCCGCTCCGGCCGGGTGGCGCCCGGCGTATGCATTCGACTGTACTCCGAGGACGACTTCGCAACGCGACCGCGCTACACCGACCCCGAGATCCTGCGGACCAATCTCGCGGCGGTGATCCTGCAGATGGCCGCGCTCGCGCTCGGCGATATGGAGAGCTTTCCGTTTCTCGATCCGCCGGAGCGGCGCAGCGTTCGTGACGGGGTGCAGCTGCTGCAGGAGCTCGGCGCGTTCGACGGTGACGGTGCGCTCACCCCGCTCGGCCGCAGGCTTGCGCAGTTGCCCGTCGATCCGCGTCTGGCCCGCATGATCGTGGCGGCCGAGTCGGAGAACTGCGTGCGCGAAGTTCTGGTGCTGGCCGCGGCGCTGGCCATCCCGGATCCGCGCGAGCGGCCCGCGGACAAGGAGGAGGCGGTCCGCCAGAAGCACGCCCGGTTCGCCGACGAGAACTCCGACTTCCTGTCCTACCTCAACCTATGGCGCTATCTGCGGGGGCAACGAAATGAGCGCTCCGGCAGCTCATTTCGGCGGATGTGCCGCGAGGAGTTCCTCCACTATCTGCGCATCCGCGAGTGGCAGGACCTCACCGGCCAGTTGCGCAGCATCGCCCGCGACATGGGCATCCGCGAGCAGGACGAGCCTGCCGACGCCGCACGCATCCACGCCGCGGTGACCGCAGGCCTGTTGTCGCACATCGGGATGCGCGAGGGCGATAGCCGCGAATTCCTCGGCGCGCGCAACTCGAAGTTCGTGCTGGCGCCCGGTTCGGTGCTCACGAAACGTCCACCGCGCTGGATCGTCGTCGCCGACCTGGTCGAGACCAGCAGGCTCTATGGGCGCACCGCCGCGCGGATCCAGCCGGAGGACGTGGAACGCGTTGCCGCACATCTGGTACAGCGCACGCACAGCGAGCCGCACTGGGACGCCCAGCGCGGTGCGGTGATGGCCTACGAACGGGTGACGCTGTACGGCTTGCCGCTCGTGACGCGCCGCCGCGTGAACTACGGGCAGATCGACCCGCCGCTCGCCCGCGAGCTGTTCATCCGCCACGCGCTGGTCGAGGGGGAGTGGCAGACCCGTCATCACTTCTTCCGCGACAACACCCGCCTGAAAGCCGAGCTCGAGGAGTTGGAGGAGCGAGCCCGGCGTCGTGACCTGCTGGTCACCGACGATGACATCTATGCGCTGTACGACGCGCGGGTGCCCGCGGATGTCGTGTCCGCGCGGCATTTCGACGCGTGGTGGAAGAAGCAGCGGCACAAGACACCGAACCTGCTCACCTTCGCCCGCGACGACCTGCTACGCACTGACGACGGGGCGGGGGCCGACCGGCCGGACACGTGGCAGACCGGCGATGTCGCCCTGCCGCTGACATATCGCTTCGAGCCAGGTGCGGCCGACGACGGCGTGACGGTGCATGTTCCGATCGACGTTCTCGCCCGTCTCGGCGGTGATGTATTCGCATGGCAGGTGCCCGCGCTGCGCGAGGAACTGATCACCGAGCTCATCCGCTCACTACCGAAGACCCTGCGCCGCAACTTCGTTCCCGCCCCCGATACGGTGCGCGCGGTGATGGCCGGGATCGACCCGGCCGCCGAGCCCCTGCTGGAGGGCTTGCAGCGCGAATTACGCCGTCGCTCCGGTGTTCTGGTGCCCATTGACGCGTTCGACCTGGGCAAGCTGCCGCCGCATCTGCGGGTGACGTTCGCCGTCGAGTCCGCCGACGGCGCCGAGGTCGCAAGGGGCAAGGACCTCACCCTTCTACAGGAGGAGTTGGCGACGACGGCGCAAAGCGCTGTCGCCGATGCGGTCGGCGGCGAGCTGGAGCGCACAGGACTGCGCGGGTGGCCCGATGATCTGGTCGAAGTTCCGCGGATCGTCGAACGCTCGGTCGGTGGTCGAATGGTGCGCGGCTATCCCGCGTTCGTCGACGCGGGCAACTCGGTCGACCTGCGGGTGTTCGCGACATCAACCGAGCAGGACGGCGCGATGCGGCCCGGTATTCGACGGTTGCTGCGGCTGAGTGTGGCGTCACCGGTGAAAGCGGTTGAGCGGCAGTTGGATGTGCGGACCCGCTTGACACTCGGCACCAACCCGGACGGCTCGCTGCGCACACTTCTCGACGACTGCGCCGATGCCGCGGTGGATGCGCTGGTGTCGCGGCCGGTATGGACTGCACGCGAGTTCGCCACGCTGCTTGACGACGTGGCGGACAGGTTGGCCGCGGTGACCGTCGACCTCATTGGCCATGTCGAGAAGGTGCTCGTTGCCCTGCACGAGGTGAATCTGCTGCTGCCTGAACGACCGTCGGCCACGCAGGCCGACGCCATCGATGACATCCGCGCACAGCTGGACCGGCTGCTGTCTCCGGGCTTCGTGACAGCGACCGGGCGAGCACGTCTGAGGGACCTGGTCCGCTATGTGACCGCCATCCAGCGACGTCTCGACCGGTTGCCCCACGGGATCGAGGCTGACCGGCAGCGCATGCGGCAGGTGCATTCCGTCGAGGATGCCTACGACGAACTCCTGCGGGCACTCCCGAGCGCGCGACAACAATCGAATGCCGTCCGCGACATCGCTTGGCAGATCGAGGAGTTGAGGGTGAGCCTGTGGGCCCAGCAGCTCGGTACCCCGCGCCCGGTCAGCGAGCAGCGGATCTACCGGGCGATCGACACGGTTGCGAGCGGGGGATGAACGAGCCGGCCAAAGCGGATGACGGCCACTACGTCGTCATCAACGGCCGCCGATGGCGCGCGACGGACCCCGCGATACCCGAGGAACGACGTGAAGAGCTGACCAAACTCCTGATGGCTTGGCGCCGCGAGGTGCGCCGCACGAAGGGAACAGTGGGGGAATCGGCGGCCCGCGCGGGTGTTCAGGCGGCCAAGGTCGCGCTGGGCGAGCGGGGCTCGCCGCCGTGGTGGGAGCAGAGCGATAGCGAGCGTCAGGCGCGGTGGCAGAACAAGGTGAACGAGCCGGGCGACGGTGACACCGACTGATTGTTGGGATCGGTAGCGATAGGCCTCCTGTGCAGTTACCCCATCGACGCCACAGGCGTGGCACATGAGCGAAGGATTACGTCATGAACAAGGGAAAGAGGATCCTGGCCGGGACGCTGCTATCGGTAGGCGTCGCTGTCGCCGGGGTGGGGCTGGCCGAGGGCACCGCCACGGCCGGACCGATCGCCCCGCTGCCGCAGAGGGGTGCCTGGCCCGGTTGCCCCGAGGACAGCCCCGAGGGGCCGTGCACCTGGTGCCCGGGCGACCCACCCGTGGAGACCGGCAACAAGGCTGTCTACCCCGTGGTCTGGATGAAAGCGTCTGCCACACCTACTGGTACGTCTACAGCGGGCAGGGCAACGTGGCTCACAACATCTTCGAAGGCGAGGCGCCGCCTCCGCCTCCGCCGCCTCCGCCGAACCTGACTCCGCCGCTGCCGCCGGGGTGGTGCTGGTCGCTGTTCCTCCCGACGACGAGCTGCCCGAACGGCTGACCGGAAACGAGGACCTGTCCGCTGTGGCCCGTTACCATCACCGGATGTTCCGAATCGATGGGATAGATGGCGAAAGCATTGTCGTCGACGGCAACTGGGTCGAGAAGCTGCGCACCAACACCTCGCGTGGCCGCAACCCGGCGGACAGGTACTCCGGAACTCAGGTCAAGGAGTTCAGCCGACGCAAGAAGCTTTTCGGCGGCCAAAAGGAGAAGTTGCTTCAGGTCATCGTCAACGTCGGCACGTTCTACTCGCTGAATGTGCCCGCCGAGCGCCGCGCCGAAGTCGACGCGCTGATCGCCGAACTCGAGAAGGCACGAGAGAGCGCGACGTCTTAGCCGGCGGAGTCACGCCGGTAGTCGGCCAGCGTGTAGGTCTGTCCGAGACGCCGTCTGCGTTCGGCTTCTCGGACTACGCGTTCGCGCTCTTCTGCCGGCGCGTGGATCAGCTGGCGGTACAGCTCGTTGTCGACGGCATAGATGCCGTCGATCGGCTCGCGCAGGTGCTCGAGATAGATTCTGTCGGCGTAAGCGAGCGGGTCGGCGCCGTCATTCTGGCGCCGAGCGAACTCGTCGCCGAGTCGTTTGAGCGCTTCGCTCTTGGTGCTGCCCGATACCGACCAGTCCGCTCCAGGGTAGAACGCCGTCCAAACGCCGCCGTGGGTGGTGATTTGCGGCTCCATGTGAAAGGCGTACTGCTGCAGCTGTTCAAGAGCCGCGTCATCATCGTCATGGCTGTTCACTATGACCTCCTGAGCAACCGGGCCGTCTCATGCCGATCCGTTGGTGTCGTCGGTCGGACTCCAGTACGTGCTGACGCTGAGGTCGGGATAAAGAATAGAGCATCGATACGAACCGAACGTCCCGCGTGGCCGCAGACACCAGACGATCGGTCCTTGCGGAAGCGGCTGCTCCAGAGGTGTTGGCGCATATGGGAATTCGTAGTCGAGACCTTGGATGCGCCCGGCCAGTTCGGCGCTCTGCCGGCTGATCGAGTCGACGACTCCCTTCGCACGGGAGAGCTGCAGGCGCAGGGCGGCCAAGATGGCGCGCTGAGCCGCCGGTGAGATCGCAACTGCACCCGCTTGCCGCGTCGCTTGCGTCTGACCGGCGATTGCGTCGAGCCGCAGTACACCGCGTTGGGCGGCTGCTGCCGCCACAGTCATCTGTTCTTGCAGCCCATGGTCGGTTCGCCCAGCCAACCTCAGCGAGGCCGCGTTCCGAGTCGCGAACCTCCTGTGTGCAGCGATGGATGCGCCAGAAGAATCACCGACCATCTCGGTAGTCATTGCCGTCGACCCGGCCGCTACAGCGATATCGCCGAGCGTGACCGCTCGCGGTCGGGGGACGTGCGGCGACACCAAGGACTTGACCCGCTCGATCGCCGCCTTGACGAGTGCGCATTCGGCCACCACCGACATCATTCAAGTATCGGCGCTGCGAGAGGTCGTCCCATCACCAATTGGTCGAAAGCGTAAAACGGCCCGGTACTGTCGCGCGGGTGACGGTCTATGCGCTCAACCTCTTCGACCTCGCCAGCCGCGACGAGTACCTCGCATACTCGAAGCGATCGCCGGAAGAGGTGGCCAAGCACGGCGGTCGCGTCGTCGCGCTCGGGCAGTTCCGTGAGTCCGTCCTCGGCGACATCGAACCGCGCACCGTCCTCATTCTCGTCGAATGGGACTCGAAGGACGCCTTCGATAGCTATTGCAATGATCCCGAGCTCGCCGATCTGCATGTCCATCGGGAGAACGGCTCGTCCTCCTACGTCTGGCATCTGTTCGACCGGTTGGATGATTTGCGGCCGCTCCTGAAGCCGCACTGACAACAACAACCGGAACGAGCCTCCCGACCGACAATCTTGGGATCGGTAGCCGGCCAACGCGTATTGACTCGGCGGCACAGGCAACGCCAACGGGGCGACGCCCGATGGAAGGAAGCGTTAGCGTCGGCTACCTCGACGCGTCGAGGATCTTGATCGCGAAGACGAGCGAGTCTCCGGGCTGAATCCCGGCTCGGGGCTCGCCTTCGGGGTACCCGTCGGCTGAGGCCATCGCGACACCGACCGTGGATCCGACCTTCTGTCCCGCGATGGCCTTCTGGAAGCCCTTCACGACGCTGTCGAGTGAGAAGTCGACGGGGGTTCCACGCTCCTAGCTGTTGTCGAACACCGCCCCGTCGCGTCCGTTGACGCCCATGTAGCAGACCAGGACCGTGGCGTTGTCCGCGACGACGGGCCCGTCGCCCGGCTTGAGGGTCTGCACCTGGGTCTCGGTCACGCTGAACGGAGCCTGCACGTCGACGCGTGGCGCCGCCGTATCGGTGGAGCCGGTCACCGCGACACTGCCGGTGGAGCCGGGCACTGTCCATTCGGGTGTGCCGCCGCCCGCAGGCGCGGCAGTGGGGCACGTGCTGTCCGGGGTGGGGGATTCGGGGACCGAGAACGGGTTCGCTTCAATCGAGGACGAAGTGGTGGTCGACGAAGCCGCCGTATCCGAGTCCGATCCGCATGCCGCGGGCATCATGAGCAGGGGAGCCGCAGACGCTACGACCGCGAGAGAGGACATTCGAGTGAAATTCACGGTCGCAACCGTACAGCGGCATTGCTGCTTAAACGCGTTGCCGCGGGGGAATCCCGGTTTGTTATGAGACAAAGCGGCTGGGATTCAGATAAATCCCGACCGGCCACAGGAGGGCGACACCGTGCCGATGGCCGGTCGATCGGCCGTTCGTCGCGAGTCTCGGTCAAGGCGCTCGGGGGATTGGTCGTGAGCGTGATAGTCGTTCTCGCCGCGATCGCATGGAACACCTACCACGACGTGTCGGAAGGGATCACCACCTCGACGGCATTGGACGGTGCCTCGCCGTCAACGGGAGCCGAGCAGAACATCCTGCTCATCGGTTTGGATAGCCGCCGCGACCAGCAGGGCCGGCCGCTCGACGAAGACATTCTCGGGGCGATGCACGCCGGCGACGAGACGTCGGGCAGCTATGACGCGGACGTGCTCATCGTGGTGCACGTACCGGCGGGGGATGGGCCCGTCACCGCGATCTCCGTTCCCCGCGACGACTACGTCGAACTGCCCGACTGCCCGACGCCGGATTGTCAGGGCAAGATCAAAGCGGCGTACCGGCTCGCGTACGAGAGTGTCATTGACTCTCAGACCACTGACGACAGCCAGTCGTCGGCTGCGTCGACCGATATGGCGGCGCGTGAACAAATGGCGCGGGAGGCCGGCCGCAAGGCGCAGATCAACGCGGTGAAGGATCTGCTGCAGATACCCATCGATCACTTCGTCGAGATCACCCTGGGCGCTTTTTTTCAGATCGCGCGCGTGGTGGAGCCGATCACGGTGTGCCTCAGCGAGGACACGTCCGACCAGTACTACTCCGGCGCCGAGTTTCATGCGGGCACTCAACAGATCGACGCGGCGCAGGCGATGTCGTTCGTGCGGCAACGACGCGACGCCAACGACGTTCTGTTCACCGACCTCGATCGAACCCGCCGACAGCAGGCCTTCATGGCGTCGGTCGTCAATGCAGTACGCCACGGGGGTACGTTGTGGAACCCCGTCAAGCTGCACGCCCTGCTGGACGTCGCCAAGCAGAACCTTGCCGTCGACGCAGGCTTCGACCTGGCAGAACTGGTTCCGTTCGCGTCGGCGGCGATCGATAGGTCGGTCGAGTTCTATACGTTGCCCGTCACTGATTTCCGCACCCTGCCGGACGGCGAAGACGTCAACATCGTCGACGCAGAAGCTATCCGAACCATCACTCAGCAGCTGTTATCCGGTGAAGACCCGTCCACCGCCCAATCTAGGACAGAGAGCGACCGCGCCTCCGCACAGCACGTCACCCTCGACGTGGTCAACGCCGCCGGCCTAGACGGGGTGGCGGCCGGTGTCCAGAAGGCGCTGGCGAAGGACGACTTCATCGAAGGATCAGTCGGCACCGCCGACTCCGTGAGCGCGGCGAGCAGCATCACCTATGGCAGTGGAGCGCAATCCGCCGCCGAGTCACTGGCCGACGAGACAGGCCTGAGCGCCGTCGCCTCCGATGCCGTTGCACCCGACACCGTGTTGCTCACCGTCGGCACCGACTTTCCCACGTCCGAGTACGTCGACGGGCTGGCCTCCACAGCGGACGCCACCACAACGCAGATACCGAGCCCGACCACGGTGGCCGCGACAGCCATTGGTGAGGCAGCTCCGACGCCGACGAATCTCACCGTGATGAGCACCGGCAGCGTCCCCTGCGTGAGATGACCTACGACGGGTGAAGCAGGGCGATGAGGAACTCGGAGTCTTCAGTGAACGGCCGCAGGTCCCAGGTTGACAGCAGCAGATCCGGTGTGAAGCCAGCCTCTGCTGCGTCGTCGAGGAACTGGCCGAAGGCGTAACCGCGACCCGCGCCGAAGCCGATCACCGCTCGACCGTCGGCTGCGAGGTGGGCACGGAGCCGGGTCAGAACCTGCACGCGGGTACTCGGGGCGAGGAACGACATGACGTTGCCGGCCGACACAATGAGGTCGAACGGCTCAGTGATGCCCCGCGCGGGCAGGTCGAGCTCGGCGAGGTCGCCGACAAGCCACCGGGGTCCTGGGTGGTCCTGTTCGGCCGCCTGGATCAGCACCGGGTCGACGTCGACACCGACCACGTGATGACCGGCCGCCGCGAGATGTCCGCCCAACCGGCCGGGGCCACAACCGGCATCCAGAATGCGGGCGCCGCGGGACGCAACCGCGTCAACCAGACGAGCCTCGCCGGCCAGATCCTCCCCGGCGCGCGCCATGGAACGGAAACGTTCGACGTACCAATGCGAATGTCCCGGATTGGCTGCGACCTTCTGCATCCACTTGCTCGGCTCGACCACGTAACCATTGTGGCGAGCCAAGCACGCACGCGCTGCACGGGGCGCTCCATAGGCGTACTCCCGCACGAGGATCGCAACTCCGGTCATCTAGCCGAGGAACCACTCGAGCGCGCGCCGCGTCCGGTCGCCGGGCACCACGTGGCCCCCCGCGAACTCCTCGTAGGTCAGCGGATAACCCGCCCGCTCGAGCCGGGGGCGCAGCCGGCGGCTGGTCTGGTCGATCGGCAACACTCGGTCATCGACACCGTGAGTGATGAAGATGGCCGGCTCACCGACCGGTTCCCCGGGAGCGGCGAAACCGGGGGAGAAGGCAATGACGTGGCTGAACAGGTCGCCGTTGGTGAGCCCTAGCGACAATGCGTACGAGGCGCCGTCCGAGAAGCCCGCGACGGCCAGATGTCGGGGGTCCACCGCGTAGCGGTCGAACATATGGGCCAGTGCCGTGTCGACTCGCGCCACGTCGGTCCCGAACGACTCGACAATCACGTCCCAGGTCGCGTCCGCGCTCTCGACGGCCACCAGCAGCAGGCCCGCCGCGTCGGCGAGCGGCAGGAACGGGTCGATTCCTCCGCGGGCATCGCCGCCGGCGCCGTGCAGCATCACGGCCAGCGGCGTCGGGGTGTCCGGGCGGTAGCCGGTGGGGACGTAGAGCAGCGCATCGGTCAGCTGGTGGAATCCTGGCGCGGCGGGTGCGGCGGTCGGCGGGCGAGGCCGCGCATGTAAGCGGCCGCCCGAGGGGTCCATCGGAGCCGTCGCTGGGGCGGCCGTCTCTAGTAGGTGATTGCCTGTGGGACCGCCGCCGTTCGGCGCCTCCATCGCGCACGCCGCCGCCGTGAGGATCAGCAGTGCCATCGCCGGAGTTCTCCCGAGCACCCTACGGTGCTACCCGGACGGCGTGGGGTTATGCGTCGTCTCGGTGAACGCCACGACCGGAATGCGCCGTCGGCCGGCCATTTGTTCGTAGTCGGCATAGTTTGGAACGAACTGCTTCGCGAGGTCGAACAGCCCGTCGCGTTCAGCACCGGTCATCTCCTCGGCGACGAAGGTGCCGGTGTAGCCACGCGCCGACAGCGTGACGCGGGGATTCGCCTTGATGTTGTGGTACCAGGCGGGATGGCGCTCGCCGCCGTAGTTGGATGCGATCGTGATGACCCGGCCGCGGTCGGTGAAGTAGGTCAGCGGGGTGCTGTGCTGCTTGCCCGTCTTGGCGCCGGTGTGAATGAGCAGTACCTCGGGCAGCACCAGCGACATCGACAAGTGACCGTTCGTCAGCTTGATGACGGCGCGGTCGATGCGCCAGCCGTAACGCTTGAGGAACCGGCGCGCGGCGTCCGCGCTCATCAGCTTGGCGCCTGCCTTGAACAATGGCGACGGTGCTGTCGGTTCGACCTCGGGGATGCCCATGCTTGGCGACGGTATCTTAACGACTTGGGCGTGGCGACGAACGTGAGTTGACATAATGTGGCTTATCGGCATTTTCTCGACCTCGGTGAAGGGCGGTGGCGGCCCGTTCCGTCCGCAAATGGCACCACGTCTTTTGCTCCGCGAATGATCGTCGCATTTGAGCACCGAGTTCGACACAGTCACCGTGAGCACAGATGACCGCGAGGTGGGCGCAAATATCTCGCTTGCGGACCGGGCGCCGCCGACTCCGTACCGGTGCCCCTTGAGGTCCTCTCCAAAAGCTTACTCCCGCAGAGGGATACGTCACTGTGACGGAACGATGTGGGCCGGGGCCTCTACTCGACATCGCGCATCTGGATGCGATCCGGTATCCAATCGCCTGGACACCAACGTCCACGCCAGCCCATAGCCCACAACCAATGGGCAGTCGGTCGGCCCGCGGCACATGGCGTTGATTGCCGCTGACCACTCAGTCGGAGTCGACGTGACCGCAGACGAGCTTTTCTATTCCCCACCGCTACCCTGTCTCGCGTCTATTTACGTCACAGTGACGATAGACCACAGGGTGGCTGTATGCGTGAAACACGTTGGTGCGCAAACATTTTATGGGTTGGCTCCCGATGGGCCGTTCATGTCGGCGCGACCACGGCCGAGCGCTCGGCAAATTGGTGCTCGCCGGCACCATCCTCAGCTGAATGCTGCTGACCGTTCTCGCTGTAGCGTGCAGCCAGGCCCGCCGTTCGGCGCAAGCTCTCCCGCGGAATGATCGCCTATCGACAACCGGCTGACAGCGCAGGCAACCGTGCGGCACAGTGATCCTTATGACCAGCCGAAAGACGCCGGGGCCCAAAGAGGTCAAGGCCGCAGCACAAGCGGCCGCAGAGACCGCGCAGTCGATCGCCGGCGGTGCGATGCGGATCCCGCCCGCAACCCTTCAAATCGCCGCTCAACTCCCGGATATGCTCGAGAACATAGCGACCGCCACCGAACGCCTGAACGAAGCGATCGATCGTGCCGAACGATTCCTGGCGCTGGCTGATCCCATGATTCGGACCATGGATCACCTGCTACCCCAGCTCGAGTCGCTTGTCGCGACAAGCGATGAGGTCTTCAAGACCGTTTCATCGCTTCCCGGTGTCTCGACAATCGGTCGGCTTGCAGGCGGCCCTACGCCATCAACGCGAAAGCGCTCAAGTCCTAAAGGGCCTTAGATGACCGCCGCCGACCGACCCGCCGAGACGGCGACGATCAGACCACCACCACCGCCGGGCCCCCGGGCGATCGCGCCGCTGCGCCCGTTCGTCGCCGCCGCCTGCGGTGCTGGCTATCTGGTCGCGGGCGAATGGTTGATACGTCGACTCTTCGCGCGGTACGGACCAATGGTGTCGATCCCGCTACCCGGCATCCCCGTGGTTCTCATCAAGGACCCGCAATTGGTCAAGCAGGTGTTCACCGAGAAGCCCGACGTCCTCCTGGGCGGCAAGGGAGTGCGCCCGTCGGCGCTCATCTACGGAACGGGCTCGATGTTCGTGCAAGAGGAGCCTGAGCATCTTCGCCGACGAAAGCTGTTGACGCCGCCGCTGCACGGCAAGGCACTCGAGAACTATCGGCCCATCATCGCCGACAGCACGCAGGAGGCACTGACGTCGTGGCCGGCGGACAAGCCGTTCGAGATGTTGCATGCAGCCCGTGATCTCGCGCTCGACGTGATCGTCCGCGTCATGTTCGGAGTCGAAGACCACGCCGAACGCAGCCGTCTCGGGCACCCCTTCGAGACACTGCTCGACCTGGGATCGTCGGAACAGCTGATCGTGCGGGTCGCACTGCACTCGGTCGGCGGACTCAAGCGCTGGCCCAAGCTCGACCGCGCCAACCGGGGCATCGACGATCTGCTGACGCCGATGATCGCGGCCCGCCGCGAGGACCCTGGCTTGGAGAACCGCACGGACATCATGTCGCTGTTGCTCACCGCCCGCGGTGAGGACGGAGAGCATCTGAGCGACAAAGAGGTTCGCGACGATCTCGTGACGCTGGTGCTCGCGGGCCATGAGACGACGGCGACGACGCTGGCCTGGATGGTCGACCTGCTGCTGCATCACCCTGACGCGATGGCGAAGGTACAGGCGGAGGCCGACGCAGCCGAGTCGACCACGTACACGCAGGCGGTGATCAACGAAACGCTCCGCATCCGCCCACCCTCGCCCTTCACCGGGCGCTACACAGTCGGCGACTATCAACTCGGCGGATACACGGTGCCGGCCGGGACCCGAATCGTTCCGCATATCGGCGAAGTGAATCTCGACGCCACGACCTACGACCGACCACAGGAATTCCGGCCTGAGCGTTTCCTCGACGCGAACCCGCCGACGTACGCCTGGATCCCCTTCGGCGGCGGCATCAAGCGTTGTCTCGGTGCGAGCTTCAGCATCCTGGAGCTGACCGTGGTCCTGCAGACGCTGCTGAGTTCCGGCCGATTCGAGGCCGTACATGACCGCGGGGACCGTCAGGTCCGACGCGGGATCGTTTTGCTGCCCCATCGCGGGGTTCGCGTCCGCTACCAATCCTGACGGGTCATAATTCTGCGAGCCTTTTGCCGAAGACGAAGGAGTCGCCGATGGAGATCGACCCGGCCGCGACCGCCTGGGTGCTCGCCTGCACAGCACTGGTCCTGTTGATGACACCCGGTCTCGCCATCTTCTACGGCGGTATGGTCCGGTCGACGGGCGTGCTCAACATCATCATGATGTGCTTCATCTCCATCCCCGTCGTGACGATCGCGTGGTTGTTCGCCGGCTATTCGCTCGCCTTCGGTCAGGACGCCGGCGGTGGGCTCATCGGCAACCTCGACCACTTCGGCCTGCTCGGAATCGATCCGACGACCGTCCGGTCCGGTATCCCCGAACTGCTCTTCCTCACTTTCCAACTCGGCTTCGCGATCGTCACCGCCGCACTGGTCTGCGGTGCGATCGCCGACCGCGCCCGGTTCTCGGCATGGATGATCTACGTCGCCGTCTGGACCGTGGCCATCTATGCGCCCGTCGCGCACTGGGTCTGGGGCCCCGACGGCTGGCTGGCCTCGTTCGGAACTGTCGACTATGCGGGCGGCCTGGTCGTCGAGATCGTGTCCGGGGCGTCCGCGCTGGCGCTGGCGCTTGTGCTCGGCCCGCGGATCGGGTTCAAGTCCGAGGCGATGCGTCCGCACAACCTTCCGTTCGTGCTGCTCGGTGTGGGGCTGCTGTGGTTCGGCTGGTTCGGCTTCAACGCGGGCTCGGCGCTCGCCGCGGACGGCAAGGCCTCGGTGGTCTTCCTCAACACGCTGATCGCCGGCTGCCTCGGGATGCTGGGCTGGATCTTCGTCGAACGGCTTCGGGACGGGCGGCCGACGACGTTCGGCGCGGCCTCCGGTGTGGTCGCTGGACTGGTCGCCATCACACCGTCGTGCGGATTCGTCGCGCCGATAGGCGCATTCGTCGTCGGACTGGCCGCAGGCGTGGTGTGTTCATTCGCGGTCGGCTGGAAATTCAAGGCCGGCTACGACGACTCGCTCGACGTCGTCGGTGTGCACTTCGTCGGCGGGGTCGTCGGCACCTTCCTGATCGGGCTCCTCGCCGCCGAAGTCGTGTCCGGTGGCGTCGAGGGCCTGTTCTACGGCGGCGGACTGTCCCTGCTGGGCAAGCAGGCGCTGGCGATCCCGGTGGTCGCGTTGTTCGCGTTCGTCGTGTCGTTCCTCATCGGCAAGGTCATCGACGTGACATTCGGGTTCCGCATCGAGCGCGAAGACGAGATCTCCGGGATCGATCTCGCCCAGCACGCGGAAACCGCGTATACCGAAGGCGTGCACGGCGCGGCGCAGAAGCGGCCGGGCCTCAACTGATTCACACTGCGGCGGCGCTCTTTACGGCCTCGATGCGGGCAGGCACGTGCTTGTGCCACGGCGTGCCTGCGTAGGGGTCGCGCCACTCCGTCGACGTGAGCGCGTTGGGAGCGACACCGGGCACCTGCACCTCGCCTTGCTCGTTGACGTACTCGAGCCCGAGCCCGTTGGGTAACGACGCGTGCCCGGGCAGCATCGCCTCGCTGATCTCGACGCTCGCCTCGGCACTGCCCGCCGCGGTGGTGATGCGCGCGCGTCCACCGGCCACCAGGCCCAGAGCCTGGGCATCCTCGACGCTGACCCGCAGCGCACCGTCGGTGTCGCGCTTACGCCAGGTCGGGTCGCGGAAGATGTCGTTGGCGGTGTATGCGCGACGTTCGCCCGCCGAGAGCACGACGGGAAACTCCGACGTCGTCAACGCAGACTGGGCATCACGCAATCCCCGGATCTCGTCGAGCATTTCGCGCATCTCCAGCGCAATCTTGTGATCGGGATGCGCGATCAGCGCGAAGTCGTCCGCGTACTCGTGCGCGGTGAACGTCACGCCCGAACGGCTTTCCAGAATCGCCTCGAACAGGGCATTGCCGTCGGCGTGGCCGGCGCGCCGCACCGCGTCGGGATAGGTCATAGCCGTCTTCTGCGCCAGCCCCCACAGCGCCGCAGCGCCCCTCAGATGCTCGGGCAGTGTCGAACCCAGCGTCTCGTAGAGAATGAACGGGAGCACCCGCGACATCGCCGGGTTGGCGCTGACCGCCCCCAGGAACGCCTGCGCGTACGCGTCCAGGCCCTTGTCGGCGGCGTCGCGCAGCGGCTTCAGGTCGACCTCGTCGACCACATCGAGCGCCCGCACCAGCCGGGCCCAGATCTCGGGCTCCGGCAGTGTGCCCGGCAGCGGCGCCATCAGCGGATGCCGGAAATGAAAGGTGTTGTGCGGGAACTCGAGATTGAAGAACGTCGCCTCGGGCTTCTCGAACTGGCTCGCCGCGGGCAGCACATAGTGGGCGAGCCGGGCCGTCTCCGTCATCGCGACGTCGATGACCACCATCAACTCCAACGATTGGAACGCCTCCCGGCACGCCGCGGAGTCGGCCACCGAATGCGCCGGGTTGCTGCTCTCGACGATCATCGCCCGAAAGCGGTCCGGATGGTCGGTCAGAATGTTTCGCGGCACAACGTTCGACGGCACCAGACCCGAGATCACCGGTGCACCGGTCACCGGCGTCCGCCCGACACCTCCGAAGGTGAACAAGGGCGCGAATGCCGAATGCAGATGCTGGCTTCCACGTTTGGCGAAGTTGCCGGTGAGAATCCACAGCAGCTTGTTGAGATAGGAGCACAGGGTGCTGTTGGGTGCCTGCTGGACGCCGAGGTCTTCGAAAACCGCCACTGAGCTCGCACCGGCGATGCGCCGCGCCGCCGCGCGGATCAACTCTTCGTCGACGCCACACCGCTGCGCGTAGTCGCCGACGGGCACGTCGCGAAGCGCATCCCGAACGGCGTCGGTGCCATTGACGTGGTCAGCCAGAAACCTTTCGTCGCAGAGGTTTTCTCCTACGAGCACCGCAGCCATCGCCGCGAGGCACCACGCGTCGGTTCCGGGCCGCACCCGAAGGTGCATGTCGGCCATCTTCGCGGTGTCGGTGATGACGGGATCGATGACGATCATCGCGCGGGCGGGGTCCTTGGCGATGTCGTTGAGCACCGTGCGGGCCCTCGGGAAGCTCTGCGACATCCACGGGTTCTTGCCGACGAACACCGACACCTCGGCGTGTTCGAATTCTCCTCGTGTGTGCCCGCCGTACAGATGAGCGTCGACCCAGGCCTCACCGGTCTTCTCCTGTGCCAGAGCGTTCGACCGGTACCGCGCGCCGATGGCTTTGAGGAAGGCCCCCGAATAAGCGCCGCCGAGGTGGTTTCCCTGGCCGCCGCCGCCGTAATAGAAGACCTTGTCGCCGCCGTAGGTGTCCCGTATACGTGTAAACCCCTCGGCGATCTCGGTAATCGCGGTGTCCCAGTCGATCTCCTCGTAGCTGCCGTCGGCACGCCGTCGCATCGGGGAGGTCAGCCTGGCGCGGTTGTTCTGATAATGGTCGAGCCGCAGCGCCTTGTTGCAGGTGTAGCCCTTCGACGCAGGGTGTTCCTTGTCGCCGCGGATCTTGGCGAGCGTGCGCCCCTCCAGTTGCACGGTGACGCCGCAGTTGCACTCGCACAGGATGCAGGCGGTCGCCTGCCAGTCGTTGGTCATCGGGATTTCCCTTCGGCGGTCGCGGCATTGAGAAGGCCGCGGAGCTGACGCTGGACGAGGTCGAGTGGTTTGACGTCTCGGGACGCGCGGGCGACGACGATCGCGCCCTCGATCGATGTGGTCACCAGCATCGCCAGTTCTTCGGCGTGCGCCGAGTCGACACCTTCGTTGACCAACCGCTGACCGATCAGCTCGGTCCAGAGCGCGAACGCGGCCGCCGCGCGTTCGATGACCTTCCCTGTGCGCTCAGGATTGTCGGGATCGCCCGCCTCGACCGTCACCGCGACGATCGGGCAGCCCGCGCGGTAGTCGCTGGCGGCCAGCTGTTGGCGGTACATCCCGATCAGCTCGTCCAACAGCTCGACGGAGCTTTCGGCGGCCTCGATCTTGGCCGCGATGTATGCGCCCGCGTAATCGGTCGCCTCTTCGAGCAGCTGCATACGGCCGCCGGGGAAATAGTGATAGGCCGATCCACGCGGCGCGCCGCTGTGCTTCAAAACATTCGATATCGCGGTGGCCGCGGCACCGCGCTCGCGTATCAACAGGGCGGCGGATACGACCATGCGCTCCCGCGGATTGCTGACCACGCTATATATGCTGGCATACATAACCGCGAGCGCGCAGCCGTGTACGGTTTCGGTCGCAGAATTTGTACGTGAGTGAGCGCTCGCCGCCCACGAAGTCAGGACTTAGAGGGCTGCTTTTCGTCCTCGTCGCAGTCCTCGCCGACGTCGTTGGTGTCGCGGCGGCGCTCACGCAGCACGAAGGCTGAAAGAGCGAGTGCCAGGACGACGCCGGCGAGAACGCCGATTTCCACGACCGCGCGCGAGAAGGCCGGGCCCTTCTCCAGGAGCGTCGCGGCTTCCACCGAGAGCACCACGATCTCTTTGATGCCTGCCAGGATGCCGACGATGAGGAAGGGCTCGGCGACGATCTCGTGTGACCGGAGGCAGGCCCGCACGGCGTAGAGCAATTCGACGAAAATGAAGATGAGCAGCAGCCCGTCGAGAATGTCGAGCATGACGGCCTTGGCGGGGGCATTGCGCAGCGTCAACATCGTGTTGAATTGCGCGACCAGCAAGGCGACTGATCCGACGATCAGAACGACGGCTATCCCCCAGTAGACCGCGTCTTCCAACCGCCCGAGAACCCGGTCAGCGAGGCGCTGGCGTTCTTCGTCGCCCTCGGATTCAGATTTCTCGGCCATCAACGGTTCAGCATCCAGATGCGGGTGGACAGTGCCGTTGCGAAGGCGCACCACAGCGGATAAGGCGTCAGCACCACTCCCCGGCTCGGCTTGAGCTTCGCGGCCCGCCTCGCCAGATCGGCACTACTCACGGTCAACGCCGCTGCGGCGACGGCCGAGGTGCCGAGCATGCGGCGGTTGAAGAACAACCATGACCAGCTGCCGTTTAGCAGCAGGTTGACCGCGAGGGCTTTCCGATACGCGCTCGCCTTCTCTGGCTGACGCTGCTCCTCGAACTGGTTTACCGTCGAGGCCGACACAGCGGCGATGTCCGCATAGAGGATGGGCCAGACGATCGGGAATGCCTGCCGCGGCGGCTGGAAGGACGGTTTACGCAGCTTGGCATACCATTTCGAGTCGACCGCGGGTCGGCTGGCCAGGCTCCCGGCCGCCGCCGTGACGAAAACAGCCGATGCCGATTTCGCAAGTGTGCCAGGACGCATGATCACTATTTAACCCCGGCGCGGATTTCACAAACGCCGTAGCGACGTTAGCGTGACCGGATGGCACCGGCGTGGCAGCTGCGGGTAGGTAGCGCAGCCGACCTGGACCTCGTCGAATCCTTATGGGTGGCCGTCCATCCCGCCACATCGAATCCATGCCGGAAATGGCGCCCTATGTCGACGACACCGAGACCTGGCGGGCCCGCAGGAAGCTCTACGAAGAACTGCTGGCCAAGTCGGACACCCTGCTGATGTTGGCGATCGTTGATGACGAGCCGATCGGATACGGCCTGACGCACCTGATGCCCGTCGCCGGCTCATGGCTCGAGGACACCTGGCGCACCGGCGACCGCGTCGGTGAGATCGAGTCGCTCAGCGTGCTGCCCGCCTATCGCGGAACCGGGCTCGGCTCGGAGCTTCTCGAGCGACTGGAAGCGCACCTGCACGAACTCGGCGTCGACGACATGATTCTCGGCGCGCTCGCGGGCAACACCGACGCCATCCGGCTGTATCAACGGCACGGATATCGACCGACCTGGCTTTACCTGTCCAAGTTGGCCGGGCGGGACCGCAGAAGCCGATAGCCGCCGTAAAGTGCCGCCGCCACAACGAAGTTGACGAAGTAGGCGACATCGGCGCCGTGCCAGGCCGCCGCGACGGGGCCGGTGAACAGTGAGGTGTTCATGAACGGGACGGCGGCGGCGTAGGCCGCTACGAAAGCGACCACAGCGGCGATCGCGTCATCACGCTCGGTGTGTTCATCGGCGGGATTGAACGACACCCGGCCACGCACACGCAGCGCCCAGTCGGTCACCACCACCGCGACGAATGCCGGAATCCAGTAGCTCACCAGTAGGAGCATGTGCTCGAATCGGGACGCCGTCTCGCCGCCGTGCAGCCACAGAATCAGCGCGAACGCGATCGCAGTGACGACCACCGCCGATATCGGCCTGCGCACACGCACCCCGATGGTCTGCAGCGCCAGCGATCCGCTGTAGTCGTTCATGACGCCGGAACCGATCGACGCGAGTGCGATGATCACCAGTGCAAGCGCCCCGAGGACGCCCCCGCCCATCACCGACCTGACGCCGTCGGCGGTGTGCTCGGATACTAGATCGCCTGCTGCGATGCCGATCCCCTGCACGAAGATGTACGCCGAAACGATTCCGGCGAACGTGCAGCCGAACACCCGCAGCCGCGACGAGTCGGCGGGCAGGTACCTGCTGAAGTCCGCCGCGTAGCTCGCCCACGAGATCGACAGGCTCAGCGCGATGGTCACCTCCAGCACGAAGGCGCCCGCGAGATCGGCGCCGTGCACGCTTGCAGGGGTGACGATCTGGTGTCCCGCGGCCAGCTTCGTCGCGAACACGACGAAGGTGACCAGCAGAACCACCGTCAGCACGGCTTGGATGCGGTGAATCATCTCGTAACCGAAGAAGCCGACCACACCCTGTACGGCCAGGACGATGAGGACCGCACTCCAGAACGGAATGCCGAGAAGTACGGAGAGCGCTTCCCCGCCGAACAGCCCGACCAGCGCATCCCATGCGTTCGACGAAAGCCACTGCAGCACACCGGGAAGCACCACTCCACCGCCGAAGGCCATCCGGGAGTTCGGCAGCTGCGCCGTGCCCGTGCGGGGACCCCATGTGGACAGATATCCCACGACGAGTGAGCCGAGCACCGTGCCGATCACCATGGCGAGCAGGCCGAGCCAGAATCCGAGGCCCAGCGCGATCGCCAGCGCGCCGGTGAAGACGCCGGTCATATTGACCTGTGGCGCGAACCATACGGTGAAGAGTCGCCACGGGCTGCCGTAACGCTGGTCCTCCCGGATCGGCGCGATGCCGTGCGTTTCGACCGACAGATCCCCCGCGCCGGACGGCGTGCGGCCGCTGAACGTCGGCGCTGTCAGCGCGCTCGATGACTGGCCCCCTTGTGTCATGGGATCTATTCGATCATGACGGGATCAGTTGGCCGACAGCACCGCTAAATTCGTGCAGAGACCGGGACCCATACCGAGGACGGCAGACCACAGGCGCGGGCGCTGGGCATCGTCCTGCGCGGCAATCCGGGTCCGCTCAACGGCAATGGCGAGATGACCGGCACCAAGTGGATCGACGAGGCCGGGTCGTTCAATCTGCCTGTGGTGCTGTCGAATACGCACTCGGTCGGCGTCTGTCACACCGGTGTCATCCGCTGGGTAACCGGGTCAATCCTCGACTGGCCCCAGTGGCTGCTACCGGTGTGCGCGAAACATGGGACGGCTACCTCAATGACATCAACGGCGGCCATGTGCGACCCGAACACGTCGAAGCCGCACTCGACGCCGCCGGACCGGGACCCGTCGCCGAAGGTTCCGTCGGCGGCGGGACCGGCATGAAGTGCTACGAGTACAAGGTCGGGAGCGGCACCACGGGCAGCCACTTCTCCGGCGACATCTTCCTGGCCTTCTCCACCGCCGACGCGCCAAGGCTGGCCAGCGCGTTCCCGATCGGACCTGTGGCGGCCGACGAATTCGGCACCATCTCTTTCATTCCGTGGGGCCGGATGGACGACCTCTATACCGCGGTGGTGCAGTCGGTCGAGGAAGCGGTCCTCAACGCGCTCGTCGTCAACGACGACATGGTCGGTCGGGACGGGCACCGGTCACCGCGCCTGCCGCATGATCGATTGGTGGCGCTACTGGATGAAAGACATAATCGATAGAACCAAAGATGAGCTAACGATCGGAGCATGGAGTGGTCAGGGCGGAACCGACTCGCTCCGCAGCTTCCCATCAGCCGATTCGACGACCACGGGCGCTGATCGTCGGGCTGAGCATCGTGGTGCTGACCGTCGCCGTGCTGCAGACCGCCGTGGTACCCGTACTCGGCATCATCGCCGACCAGCTCGACGCATCCACCGTCGGGGTCAGCTGGGCGGTCACCGCGAACCTGCTTGCCGCCGCGGCCGCCACCCCGCTGATCGGCAGGCTCGCCGATCTGCACAGCAAGAAGCGGGTGCTGCTGATCGTGCTGGGCGTCGTGCTGGCGGGATCGGTGCTGGCCGCCACCACGTCGTCGCTGCCGCTGCTGATCGCCGGCCGGATCCTGCAGGCCGCCTCGTTCGGCCTCTATCCCGTCGGCGTCGCGATCTTGCGTGAGGAACTGCCCGAGGGCCGGATGGTCTCGGCGATGTCGGTGCTCTCAGGAACTCTCGGTTTCGGCGGTGGCACCGGCCTCGTGGTGGTGGGACTGCTGGTGGACCACGGCGCCAACTACCACCGCGTCTTCTGGCTCACCACCGCATTCACCGTCGTCGTCATCGCCATCGTGATCCTCGTGGTGCCCTCCCGCCCGCGCAGTGCGACGGGATCGATCGACTGGCTCGGCGCCGTCGGCCTGGCCGCCGGCCTTTCGGCGATGCTGTTGGCCATCACCCAGGGCAACACCTGGGGCTGGACGTCGCTTCGCACGCTGGGCAGCGCGGTCGTTGGAGTCCTCATCACGGTCGGCTGGTGGCTGTGGGAGCGGCGGGCCAGGCAACCGCTGGTCTCGACGAGAATGCTGAGCCGGCGCCCGATCATGCTGACCAACCTGGCCACCATCTTCGTCGGCATGGGGCTGTACTTCGCGTTCCTCGGGCTGACGTTGTTCGTCCAGATTCCCCCCGAGGCAGCGGGATACGGTTTCGGCGCGACCGTGCTGGAGGCCAGCGTCATCTATCTGCTGCCCGGTGCCCTCACCGGCTTCATCGTCGCCCTGGCCAGCGGCCGGTTCATCGACCGCTTCGGCGCCCGGCCGGTCCTCGTGGTCGCTGCCGCCGTCGGCATCACCGGCTTTCTGTTCATCGCGTTCATGCATTCGGCCCCGTGGCAGGTCATCGTGGCCTGCATCCTGGCCAACGCGTACATCAGCCTCGGCTACGGCGCGCTACCCGCGCTGGTGGTCAGCGAGGTCACCGCAGGCGAAACGGGTGTCGCCACCGGCATGAACGCCATTGCGCGCACCATCGGCAGCTCCATCGCCGCCGCGCTGGTCGCCGTCCTGCTCGGACGGACAGGAGGCGACCCGGCTGTGCCCTTGGAGAGCAGCTTCGTCGCGATCTTCGTCGGGGGCGCGGTGACCGGCGTGCTGGCGATGGTGCTCATCGCGCTGTCGCGGGTCCAGGCGGGCGGTAACGAAACCGTCGAGGCACGCTACGAATCCCGTGCCATGAACCACGAATGGGGTTAACGCAGCGCGGCCAGATTGGTGACGGACTGCGCAACCTCTGACTTGACGAATCGAGCCACCAGCCGACCCACCGGTGTGCTGAGCACACCGCCCGACAAGTCAGCGACAACGTGGAACTTGGCGCCTTGCTTCCTGGGCTGGACCTCGATCGTCAAGCCGATCCTGATACCGCCGCGACCGGCACCGCTCATCTCGATCAGGTTCGGCTCGTCGTATCGGGTCACCCGCCAGTGGATGATGTTGCGGACACCCTTGAGTCTGATGCACGCGGACACGCAGGTGCCGACCTCGATCTCCGACGGCACCTCGCTGCGCCAACCGCCGAATATGGTCAACCACTCGTCGAAGCGGTGCAGATCCGAGGCCAGTTTCCAAGCCTGTTGCGGAGCCAGGTCGGTCGGCACTGCCACATCAACGTTCGCCATTACGTTCACCTACCCCCGAGGACCCGACCCCGAAACTAAGCTGACAGTTCTGGAGGACGCGTGCACTCCCCGGCTGGCGACTGCCAGCCGTTGTTCGTTTGCGACCGCACCCGCGAAATCTGTCCCCTGCACCGCGCACCGGCGAGTGATTCCATCGTGAATGTGTAAATTCGTTGCGGAATCGCTTGCGAAGGGCGACGCAATCCGCGATTGTTTACCCCGAAAGCTACGGGGGCTTTAGGGAGGAACCGCCCTGACCGACATACACACCACCCAGTCGGACCAGACGACGGGACGGGACCGGACCGCGCGCGCCAAGGGCAGCCCGGTCATCGAGATCGACAACGTCACGAAGCGCTTCTCCGATTATGTGGCTGTCAACGAGGCCGACTTCGCGATAGGTTCCGGCGAGTTCTTCTCGATGCTCGGTCCGTCGGGTTGCGGCAAGACGACCACGCTGCGGATGATCGCCGGCTTCGAGACCCCGACCGAGGGCGCCATCCGGTTGGAGGGCCGGGACGTTTCGCGGGTGCCTCCGCACAAGCGCAACGTCAACACCGTGTTCCAGCATTACGCGCTGTTTCCGCACATGACGGTGTGGGACAACGTCGCGTACGGGCCGCGCAGCATGAAGAAGGACAAGGCGGAGGTCAAGCGACGCGTCGACGAACTGCTCGAGATCGTTCGGCTCACCGACTTCGCCAAGCGCAAACCGGCCCAGCTGTCCGGCGGGCAACAACAGCGAGTGGCGTTGGCGCGCGCGCTGGTGAACTATCCCAGCGCGCTGCTGCTCGACGAGCCGCTCGGTGCGCTCGACCTCAAGCTTCGCCAGGTGATGCAGTTCGAGCTCAAGCGGATTCAGCGCGAGGTCGGCATCACGTTCGTCTACGTCACCCATGACCAAGAGGAAGCGTTGACGATGAGTGACCGCATCGCGGTCATGAACGCAGGCAACGTGGACCAGATCGGCAGCCCTACCGAGATTTACGATCGGCCGTCGACGGTCTTCGTGGCCAGCTTCATCGGACAGGCGAACCTGTGGGCGGGCAAGCAGACCGGACGGGCCGACGGTGAGTTCGTCCAGGTCGAGGTGCTCGGCAGCTCGCTGAAGTCCAGGGCGGGCGACACGACCATCGAGCCCGGCGGTCAAGCCACGCTGATGATCCGGCCGGAACGGGTTCGGGTGTCCATGGAGGCGCCGACCGGTGACGTCGCAGGAGTTCCCGCGACGGTCACCGACCTCACCTTCCAGGGGCCTGTCGTGCGGTTGCTGCTTGCCGCGCCGGACGACTCGACGATCGTCGCGCATGTCGGGGCCGAGCAGGATTTGCCGCTGCTGCGTCCCGGCGACAGCGTCCATGTCAGCTGGGCACCCGAGGCGTCGTTGGTGCTTCCCGCCGCCGACATTCCCACCACCGAGGACCTCGAGGAGATGCTCGACGACTCGTAGCGGATGCGCACGCGAGGAGCAATGACGACTCCGCATTCGATCCCTTCCCTTTCTCCCCGGAATCCACGAAAGGCGCACCTGCTATGCCCAGCGAAATCGATCCCCGGCTCCTGTCCCGCCTCGCCACCAACCGCACCTCGCGTCGCCGCTTCATGGGTGGTGGCGCCGCCGCGGCGGCCGCGGCCATCCTCGGCCCGTCATTCCTCGCGGCGTGCGGATCCGACTCGGGCGGCGGCGAATCGCCGTCGGCGTCCGCTCCGCCCGACGACGGCGCCCCAGCATCGGGCAGCCTCCGCGTCTCGAACTGGCCGCTCTACATGGCCGACGGATTCGTCGCCGCCTTCCAGGACACGACCAAGATCACCGTCGACTACAAGGAAGATTTCAACGACAACGAACAGTGGTTCGCCAAGGTCAAGGAACCGCTGTCGCGCAAGCAGGACATCGGCGCCGACCTGGTGGTGCCGACCCAGTTCATGGCCGCCCGCATCCTGCAACTCGGCTGGCTGAACGAGATCCGCGAAGCGCGGTGGACCAACAAGAAGAACCTCCGCGAGGACCTGCTGAACACCAAGGTCGACGCGGGCCGCAAGACCACCGCTCCCTACATGACCGGCATGGTCGGGCTCGCCTACAACAAGGCGGCCACCGGAAAGGACATCAAAGGTATCGACGACCTGTGGGATCCCGCGTTCAAGGGCCGGGTCAGCCTGTTCTCCGACATCCAGGACGGGCTCGGCATGATCATGCTGTCCCAGGGCAACTCCGTCGAGGATCCCACCACCGAAGCGGTCCAGAAGGCCGTCGACCTCGTGCGTGAGCAGAAGGAGAAGGGTCAGATCCGCCGCTTCACCGGCAACGACTACGCCGACGACCTGGCGGCGGGCAACATCGCTGTCGCGCAAGCCTATTCGGGCGACGTGGTGCAGCTGCAGGCGGACAACCCCGACCTGAAGTTCATCATCCCCGAATCCGGCGGTGACTGGTTCATCGACACGATGA
Source organism: Mycobacterium sp. ITM-2016-00318 (assembly GCF_002968285.2). NCBI lineage: Bacteria > Bacillati > Actinomycetota > Actinomycetes > Mycobacteriales > Mycobacteriaceae > Mycobacterium > Mycobacterium sp. ITM-2016-00318. The sequence goes on from NZ_CP134400.1 coordinate 3,102,954, forward strand.
CCATCCCGTACACGACGCAGAATCAGGCCGCTGCCGAGGAGTGGATCAACTACATCTACGACCGCGCCAACTACGCCAAGCTGGTCGCCTTCGTGCAGTACGTCCCCGTGCTATCGGAGATGAACGACGAACTGGACAAGATCGACCCGGCGTTGGCGAAGAACCCGTTGATCGTTCCGCCGGCGGCCGACGCCGCCAGGCTGAAGTCCTGGGCGCCGCTCACCGACGAGCAGACCCAGGAGTTCAACACCATGTACGCCGCAGTCACCGGAGACTGATCCGATGGCACTGCGGACGCGAGGAGCATAGATGGCAGGTGTCGCCAGCAGCAGTCGGCAACGGAGCAAGATCGCTCCGTACCTGATGATCCTGCCCGCCCTCGTTTACCTCGGGATCTTCTTCGTGGTGCCCTTCGTCTCGTTGGCACGCACCTCGCTGTCATCGACGGGCGGTTCGATCTATCTGCCGACGCTGACGTTCTCGTGGGACTTCGGCAACTACCTCCAGGCGTTCAGCACGTACAAAGACCAGATCATCCGGTCGTTCACCTTCGCAGGAGTCGCGACGGTGCTGTGCGTGCTGCTGGCATTCCCGCTCGCCTACGTCATAGCGTTCAAGGCGGGCCGCTACAAGAACCTCATTCTTGGTCTGGTGATCCTGCCGTTCTTCGTGACGTTCCTGATCCGCACGATCGCCTGGAAAACGATTCTCGCCGACGATGGTTGGGTGGTCGGCGCGCTCGGTGCGATCGGCCTGCTGCCCGACGAGGGGCGCCTGCTGTCGACCAGTTGGGCCGTGATCGGCGGCCTGACCTACAACTGGATCATCTTCATGATCCTGCCGCTGTATGTCAGCCTGGAGAAGATCGATCCGCGACTGCTCGAGGCGTCGAAGGATCTGTACTCCAGCAACACCCGCGCTTTCCGGAAGGTGATCCTCCCGCTGGCGATGCCCGGCGTACTGGCGGGCAGCATGCTCACCTTCATCCCCGCCGTAGGCGACTTCATCAACGCCGACTATCTGGGCAGTACCCAGACGACGATGATCGGCAATGTCATTCAGAAACAGTTCCTCGTGGTCAAGGACTACCCCGCCGCCGCCGCCCTTTCCATGGTGCTGATGGTCATCATTCTGGTCGGCGTGCTGCTCTACACAAGGGCGCTGGGTACGGAGGACCTGGTATGACGACTCAGGCAGGTGCCGCCGTCGCCAACGCCGCGGAGCAAATCGACCGGCCGCCGAAAACCATCAAGGGCACGCCGAAGTGGGGCGACTGGATCCTGCGGATCGTGGCAGGCCTTGTACTGCTGTACCTGTTCCTGCCGATCTCCGTGATCATCCTGTTCTCGTTCAACGATCCGAAGGGCAAGTTCAACTACTCGTGGCAGGGCTTCACCCTCAAGAACTGGGCCGACCCGTTCAAGTATCCCGCCCTGACCGACGCATTGAAGCTGAGCCTCAACGTCGCCGCCGTATCCACGTTGATCGCTCTTGTCCTCGGTACTCTGGTCGCCATAGCGCTTGTGCGACAACGATTCCGCGGCTCGACAGCCGTCGACACCTTCCTGGTGATCCCACTCACCGCTCCCGAGGTCGTGATGGGTGCGGCCCTGCTGACGCTGTTCCTCGACTTCGGCTGGGCGGCCGGCTACACCACGATCCTGATCGCCCACATCGCATTCGAGGTCAGCTTCATCGCGATGACGGTGCGCGCACGGGTTCGTGGCTTCGACTGGACGCTCGAAGACGCCTCGCTGGACCTCGGCGCGAGCCCGATCCGGACGTTCTTCAAGGTCACATTGCCGCTGATCGTTCCTGGAATCATCGCCGCCGCGATGCTTTCGTTCGCGTTGTCGCTCGACGACTTCATCATCACGTACTTCGTGAGCGGCTCGACGGTCACCTATCCCCTGTATGTGAACGCATCCGTCAAGGCCGCCGTACCGCCGCAGATCAACGTACTGGCGACCGCCATCCTGGTGATCAGCCTGGTATTGCTGGCTGTCGGAACCTTGGTCCGCCGCAAGCGATTCGAGGCCTGAGCGATCGCTAGCTTTCGAGCCGAACGGTGACCGACACCCGGCCGTTGACGTCTCGTTCGGCGACGGCGTGTCCGCTTCGGTCGTGGCCGTCGAGGTTCAGCAGGGTCAACGGTGCGCCGTCACCGAGGAAGTTGCGCCACCAGTTCTTCGAGTCTGCTCCGACGATGTTGATTTTCACGGTATCGCCCGACCGCCGGTAACCGACGGGTGTTTCGAACGTCTTACCCGAGCGCCGACCGGTGTAGCGGATCACGACCAGACCCCGGCGGACGATCGCCCCGATGCCGGGCACGTTCATCAGCCTGACGAACACCCCGTTGACGATGCCGACCAGCGGCGAGTTGAAGAGACCGCGTGCCATGTCGTTTAAGTTACCAACGGCCTCTGATCCGCTGTTACGCTCGCGCGGTGGCGAATACGGGAGTGCGGCCGTGGTGGCAGATCGTCGCGATCCTGATCGTGGTCGCTCTCATCATCGGACTCGTCGTCGGAGTGCTGAGCAGCGTGCTGGGCTTCTCGAGTTCGTGGTCGGCTCCCGCGATCGGCGCGGCGCTCGGCATCACCGCCGCTGCGCTTGTCGGTCGTCGGCGCAGAAGCGAATAGCCCTCAGCCCACCTCGACGGGTACCGATGGTGGCGCCGCGCGCGCTCCCGTGCGGGCCGCGCCGATGCCCGCAGCGACCACGAGACAGATGCCGACAACCCCGAATGCGCCCGGCACCTGATGCAGGATCATCAGCCCGACGATCATCGCGAACCCCGGTTCCAATGCCATCAACGTCCCGAACGCTGCGGTGGTGAGCCTGCGCAGCGCCATCATCTCCAGCGCGAACGGCACAACCGGCAGCAAGATCGCGAGGCCGATCCCGATCAGCAGGATCTCGGGGGTCATCCGGTCGAACACACCCGGTCCGACCACCACCGTCGCCACCAATCCGGCCACCGGCATCGACACGGCCAGCCCGTTGATGCCGGCGACCTCATCGCCGACCCGCTGGGTGAGAAGGATGTAGCACGCCCAGCACACCGCCGCGCCCAGCGCATACAGAACACCGATCGGGTCGACCGCGCCCGCCCACGGCTGGGTCAACAGAACCACGCCGACGGCGGCGAAGCCCGGCCACAGCACCCGACCGCCGCCCTTGCCGTTGGCGACGGCCACTCCCAGAGGCCCAAGGAATTCCAGCGCGCTGGCGGTGCCGAGCGGGATCCGACCCGCCGCGGCCATGAACAACATGGTCACCGAAGCGGTGACGACACCGAGCAGCACGCACACTCCGAATGTCTTCCTGGTGAAGGCTGCAGGCCGGGGCCTGACGATCACCAGCATCAGAACGCCTGCCCAGGCCAACCGCAGCCAGGCAGCCCCCTCGACGCCGATCTCGTCGATCAGGGTGACCGCGATCGCGAGCCCCACCTGTACGCAGGCCATCGACCCCATTGCCATGAAGGCGCCGGTGCGGGCCTGGTCGTCGGTCACCTCTGCATTGAACGGCACCCCATCCGTTCGCGTCCACGTAATTTATCTGGACATACCGTTCGGCATATCAAAACAATCGTTTCTAGCGTGGGTTGGCCTCGGCGCTCAGCCGATGCATGACATCCCTTGTGGCCGGGTACAACTCGCGCCACGTCTCATACTGGTCCTGATAGAGCGCGCGCTTACCGGGGTCGGGTGCGATCTCCCTGGCGATTGTCGCCCAATCCGTGTCCGGGGACACCAGCCCCACCCCGATCGCGGCGAGCAACGCGTCACCGTAGCTGGCCCCGATGGCCTGCTCGGGAATCAACTGGGTGCGCCCGGTGACGTCGCTGACCGCCTGCGCCCAGACCGGGCTGCGCAGCCCTCCGCCCACCGCGACCGTGCGCTGCGCGGCGTGCGCATCGCCGAACAGTTCCAGGATCTGCCGGATTCCGAACGCGATCCCCTCATAGGCCGCGCGGAACACGTGGCCGCGACCGTGTCGCATCGTCAGGCCGGCGAGCACTCCCCTCGCCTGCGGGTCGAACACCGGCGTCCGCTCGCCCGCCAGATAGGGCAACATGATGAGCCCGTCGCTGCCGGGCGGCACCTCCATCGCCTCTTTCGTCAGGTCGTCGAAGGATGGGCCGCCGGTGATCCCCTGCAGCCAGCCGATCAGGCTACCGGCCGTCGAGGTGCCCGCGGCGAGGGCAAGGCTGCCTTTCTCGACCCCCACCGTCGTCCATAGCGTCGGATAGCTGTAGTAGTCGGCGATGATCTGCACCAGAAACATCGTCGAGCCGTACATCAGCATCTGATCGCCGGGACGCCGCACCCCGACCGAGAACGCCTCTGCGTAGGCATCGACGGTTCCCGCGGAAACCGGTGTGCCGACCGGAATCCCGGTGGCCGAAGCAGCCTCGGCGGTGACGCTGCCGACGACATCGCTTGGCCACGCCAGGCGCGGGAGCGGGAGATGACGGCAAATCCGATTGGCCCACTGCCGGTTCCAGTCGAAGTCACGCGTGGCGTAGAGCGGGTCGCATTGGCTGGCGGTGTGGTGATCCATCACGTACTCACCCGTGAGCTTCGCCGCGATGAAGGAGTTCGACCCGTACCACCCCGTCGCGCGCTCGAACACGTCGGGCTCGTGGGAGTACACCCACTCCAGCTTCGGGCCGACCGCCTGACTGGACAGTGCGGCGCCGGCCTGCTGCAGAATGTTCTCTTCGCCGAACTCCGCTGTCAGCGATGCGATCTCGGCGGCGGCGCGCGTGTCGACGCCGTAGAGGATCGCAGGGCGCAATGGGCGAAGATCGTCTCCGCAGAGGACGAGGCACGGACCGACGCCACTAACACACACTCCGGTCAGGCGGCCACCGGAGGGCAGTTCGGCCATCAGCGAGGTGCCGATGGCGCAGATTTCGCGCCACCAGACCGACTCGGCGTCCACCTCTGCCCAGCCGGGTCTCGGCAGGTCCATCGAATGCGGAATGGTCTCGGTCGCCAATACCGACCCAACGACGGCGTCCACGAGAACACCCTTCGTGCTCCCCGTTCCCATGTCGATGCCGAGCAACACGTTCACCCGATCACCCTAAAGCGCGGCCAAGCCGGTGTCCGTCAAATGTGAATGCTCTGGACAGAACGTTCACCGATCACGAACAATCGGTTCGTGCAACTCTGGGAGATCATGGTCAGGGAGTCGGTCCGGCAGACGCTGGCCGACTACACCACGGGAACGGACCGCAACCGGCTCGAGGACATCGCGGCATGCTTCGCGCCTGATGGCGTACTGAAGATCAGCGCAGGCGATCCGATGATCGGGCCGGACGCAATCGTCGCGGGACTGGGAGGGCAGGTCAGTCGCTTCGCCGCAGGCCCTGTCCCCTTGACCCATGTGCGTCACCATGTTTCGAGCATGAGGTTCGGGGTGGTGACCCGCGATCGTGTCGAGGTGAGCAGCTACTTTCTCGCGGTCACGAACATCGGCGTCGACCACTGGGGCAGGTACCGCGACGTGCTCGTCCCCGTGGGTGACCGGTGGCTGTTCGCATCGCGCGAGGCGAGCGCGGACGGCTTCTCCCCCGACAGCCTGATGCGATAGCCATGGACACACGCCGGCTGCAGCTGCTCCTGGCCCTCTCGCGACTGGGCTCCATGCGCGCGGTCGCCGACGTCCATCATCTGACGACATCGACGGTGTCTCAGCAGATCGCCGCTCTCGCAAGGGAAACCGGCGCCAAGCTGATCGAGCCCGAAGGTAGACGGGTGCGATTGACCCCCGCCGGACAGCGCCTGGCCGATCATGCCGTCACGATCCTGGCTGCCGTCGACAGCGCCCGCCTCGACCTCGATCCGGACGCCGAACCCGCCGGAACCGTCCGCGTCGGCGGGTTCGCCACCGGACTTCGCGTCTCGCTGCTGCCGATGATCGCCGATCTCGCCGAGCATTATCCGAAGGTCGAGTTCGTGATCAGTGAGTACGAGCCCATCGAAGTGTTCGCACTGCTCACCAACGACGACCTCGACCTCGCGCTGACCTACGACTACAACCTCGCGCCCGCCTCCCCTGGTCCCGCGTTGGAGACCGTCCCGTTGTGGTCTGTCGAATGGGGACTCGCCGTGCCTGCCGAGTCCGCGGCGCACGGGGCTTCCGATATCAGCGCCTTCGCCGATCGAACGTGGATCGTCAACTCGCGCAACACCGCGGACGAAGACGCGGTCCGTACGCTGGCATCACTCGCGGGCTTCACCCCGCGGATCGCCCACGAGATCGACAGCCTCGACCTGGTCGAGGATCTGATCGCCGCCGGCTACGGCGTCGGTCTGCTGCCGATCGGCAGGCCAACACATCCCGGCGTCGCCGTGCTGCCGCTCGCGGACCCGAAAGTGGTGCTGACCGCCTACGCCGCGACCCGGCGCGGCAGATCCACCTGGCCCCCGCTGCGTGTCGTGCTCGACCGGCTGCGGCCGCCGAAGGGTGAGCCGTTGCCGTGGCCTGCATGGCCGCGGCCGATCGCCTGAGCAGGTCAGGCGGCCTTTCGCTGCCGGCCCGTTCGTCGGCGCGTTTCGGTCGACCAGAGATGGGCGCAGGTCGGGCACTGCAGGTGGACCACCGTGCCCCTGTTGCTCAACAGGTACTGCCAGTGTGTCGCGCAGTTAGCGCTGCTCTGGCAGTCGGCGCAGGCACGGCCGTGCTCACAACGCGGGCATTCCAGCCAGGCGCGGCGGGACCGGTCGGCGGTCGGGTCAATCGGCAACACGGTCGCGGTCCCGCTCCGGCAGCACGCCTGCGCTGACCAATTCGTCGTAGATGCGTTGCTGTTCATCGTCGAGGTTCGAATAGAGCAATTCGTAGGCCTCGTTCTCTTCGGCGAGGACCGCAACCGGGTCCCATTCATCACCGATCGCCTCGAGCACAGCGGTGCGCCTTCGTGCCTCGTCCAACGTCAAGTCGTAGGCGAAGTCGAGGTCGGCCATGGGCACCTCCCATCGTCAAGTACGCGCTTCAAGGAAGTTAGGGTGCCCTATGAAAGCCGTCGGAAGCAATAAATAACGTCACGTCGATGGTGCGAAATTGGTCACATTCGCGGGCTGTCGGCGCTCAGATCTGCCCCAGGGTCAGCGGTTGGGCGGTTCGATACGCCTCGACGACCTCCGGGGTCGGCGCGCCGGTGAACATCGTCGTGATACCGAACGACCAACTGGGCGGCGAATCCGATTGCGACAGCATCCATGCCGCTTGACGGGCCGCCCCGAGCGCCACGTACTCCGCGGGCGTCGGCACCAGCACCGGCTTCCCGAAGATCGAGGGTGCGATGACACGGACCGCCTCGGACCGCGCGCCGCCGCCCACCAGGATGATCCGTTCGGCGTCGACCCCGTGTGCCGAGATCTTGTCGAGGCAGTACGCCAACGAGCACAGCAGCCCCTCGACTCCGGCGCGGGCGATGTTGGCCGAGCCGAGGTTACGGGCCGTCATCCCCTGCAACGCCCCCGATGCGTTGGGCAGATTCGGCGACCGTTCACCCTCCAGATAGGGCACCAACGTCAGACCCTCCGCACCCGGGGGCGCCGACAACGCCAACCGGTCGAGTTCGTCGTAGTCGACGCCGAGCATCGCCGCTACGGCGGCCAACACCGGCGCACCGTTGAGCGTGCATACCAGCGGTAGTTGTCGTCCCGTCGCATCGGCGAACCCCGCGACGATTCCCTCGGCGTCGTGCGGCGCCACATGGCCGACGGCACTCACCACGCCGGAGGTGCCGAGCGAGACGATGCAGTCGCCGGGTCGGGCATTCAGGCCCAGCGCGGCGCCCGCGTTGTCGCCTGCGCCGGGACCGAGCACCGCACCGCTCGGGGTTCGGCCGGCACTGCCATGCGGGTCGAGCACCGTTGGCAACACCGGCCGCCGCCCCCGCATCGCCAATTCCAGGAGGTCCTCCTGATAGCTGTTCGACTCGGCGGAGAAATACCCGGTTCCGCTGGCGTCGCTGCGGTCGGTGCACAGTGCGCCGAGATCGGCCGAGCCGGTCAGGCGCCAGGTGAGCCAGTCGTGCGGCAGGCATACCGCTGCGGTCGCGGCGGCGTGGTCGGGTTCGTTGTCGGCGAGCCACCGCAGTTTGCTCACGGTGATGGCGGCGACCGGAACGACGCCTATGCGCTTGGCCCACTCCGCTGCTCCGCCGAGCTCGCAGACGAGTTCGGCTGCCGCGGCACTGGACCGAACGTCGTTCCACAGCAACGCATCTCGAACGACCTCACCGCCTTCGTCCAAGCACACCATGCCGTGCTGCTGCGCTCCCACCGACACGGCGGCGACGTTGTCGAGACCGCCTGCTTTCTCGACGGCAGCGGCAAGGGCTTCCCACCAGCGTTGCGGATCGACTTCGGTGCCGTCGGGGTGAGCAGCCGTGCCGGATCGCACGATCTCACCCGTCTCCGCGTCGCACACCAGCACCTTGCACGACTGCGTGGACGAGTCGACACCGGCGACGAGGGTCATTATTGCGAAGCTACCCGCAATAGAAGCGATGAGTTCCGCACTGTGGGTGTGTCTGTTTGAGTATGCGAAAACTCGTGATCACCCAGAACATCACGCTCGACGGGTCGATCGAGGTGCTCGACGACTGGTTCGACCCGCATCTGCAGGACGACGAGCTGCTGGCCGAGACCCACCACCAGGACGCGGAGTGCGACGCGATGCTGCTCGGTCGGCAGACGTTCGAGGACTTCCGCGGCTACTGGCCGGTGCAGAGCGACGATCAGACCGGCATCGCCGGCTATCTCAACGACGTCGCCAAGTACGTGGTGTCGGCGACGATGACCGACCCGCGATGGACGAACTCGACGATTGTCGGCGGTGACCCGGTAAACCGGGTGCGCGAGTTGAAGTCGCAGCCGGGCAAGGACATCGTGCTCACGGGCAGCATCAGCCTCGCTCACAGCCTGATCGCGGCCCGCGTCGTCGACGAGTACCGACTGTTCGTCTATCCCGTCGTGCAGGGGCGAGGCCGCAGGCTGTTTCCCGACGGCGTGTCGATGTCAGGTTTGACCTCGGTCGAGCCGCCGAAGTCGTTTCCGTCCGGCATCGCCCTGCTGCGCTACGCCGCGAACTGAAACCGCCGATCGCGCCATTGGTGACCTCTCCCCTGCCAGAATGAGCTTCGTGGACACCGAGCATCCGGAAGCGAACAAGCGGTGGGATGCCGATCGCGACGAAACGGAAGCTCAACGGCTGGACCGGAATTGGTCGAGTCTGCTGCAGGAGCTCAGGGTGACCCAGACCGGGGTGCAGCTGCTCACCGGATTCCTGCTCACCATCCCGTTCCAGCAACGCTTCACCCAGCTCGACGGCACGATGAAGACCGTGTATCTGGTGACCGTCGGATGTTCGCTCGGCGCCACCGTTCTGCTGGTCGCGCCGGTCGGCATGCATCGTGTGCTCTTTCGCAGGCACCGTTTGGATGCAATCGTGTCGGTGTCCCACGCGTGCGCGGTCGCCGGGTTGGTACTTCTCGGCTTCTCCCTCGCAGGCGTAGCCACAGTCATATTCGACACGGTGGCGGGGCCTGCCGCCGGGTGGACCGCCGGGGGGTCCACGCTGGCGGCATTCATCGTGTTCTGGTTCCTGATACCGCTGCCACTTCGCCGCAGAGCCGACCGGTCCTACTAGGGTTTGTGACGCGCTGCGCTTGGGAACCCCTGGGCCATGTTGATCCGACGTATCGCGCGCCCGCTCCTTTCTGTGGCTTTCATCGGGCAAGGGGTGGATGCAATCCGAAACCCCAAGACCGCCGCCGACGCGGCCCGCCCCGCTCTCGACGGCATGCGTAAGCTACCCGACTCGATCGGCACGAAGGTGCCGTCCGACGCCGAGAACTTCGCGCGGGTCAATGCCGCCGTGCAGATCGGCGGCGGACTGCTGCTGGCAACCGGCAAGATGCCGCGATTGGCCTCCGCCGCACTGGCATTCACTGTCATACCGGGCAGTCTCGGTGGCCACATGTTCTGGAACGAACCCGACCCGCAACGCAAGGCGGACGAACGCCGGGCCTTCATGACCGACCTGAGCCTGCTCGGAGGGCTGATCATCGCGGCCGTCGACACCGAGGGCAAACCGTCGCTCGGGTGGCGCGGCCGTCGCGCGGCCCGGGCGGTCACCGCCGCGCTGCCTGTCGGAGCCGCCTCCGGCGGAGCGCTTTCCGACAGCGCGTTCGCCGAGAAGCTGGGCCACGGCCTGAGCGCGGCGCGAGAGCGAGGCGCCGAACTTGCCGACGTCGCCCGCGACCGGGCGCCCGAGATAGCCGAAGCCGCTCGCGAACGAGCCGCCGGGCTGGCCGAGATCGCGCGTGAGCGCGGACCCGAGCTGGCCGAGGCCGCGCGGGGACGAGCCGCCGAGTTGGCCGACGTCGCGCGCGAACGGGCACCGGAGTTCGCCGACGCTGCGCGCGGGCGCGCCGCCGGGTTGGCCGAGGTGGCGCGCGAACGCGCACCTGAGCTCGCCGAAGCTGCCCGGGATCGGGCAGAGGCCGCCCGCGACCGCGCAAGCACTTTCGCCGACACCGCACGGACTCAGACCAAGCAGACCAAGCGCGAGGCGAAGAAGCAGCGCCGTCGTCTGAGCTGAGTACGCCTGGCGGAAGCGTCGGGCCGGTAAATTGGCGATCATGACCACCGATCCGACGTACGGCAGCGATCCCAGAAGCTATCCGCCACCGTTTCCCGCCGGTCTCGAGCGGGGCGGCGTTGTCGTCCGGTTCTTCGCCAGGCTCATCGACGGCATCGTCGTCGGTATCGTCAGCTTTCTGCTCAGCTTCTTCACCGACACCCTGTCCAGCGTCTGGGTGACCGGGTTGTTCACCGGCCTGCTGATGTTCGCGTACTTCGTCGCGTTCGAAACCGCCCAGGGCTGGACGCCCGGCAAGCGGGTGCTCGGCCTGCGTGTGCACGGTCCCGGCGGCGCACCGAAGCCGACGGCGCAACAGGCTGCGATCCGCAACTTGTGGACGCTGTTCCCGATCATTCCGTTCGTCGGCGGCCTGCTCGCCTTCGTCGCGATGATCGTGATCGCGGTGACCATCAGCGGTAGCCCGACCAAGCAGGGCAAGCACGACGACCTCGCGGGCGGAACCCAGGTCGTCAAACGCTGAGCGTCAGATCACCAGCCCGAGTAGCAGCACCAGGATGAGCCCGGTCACCGACAGCACCGTCTCCATGATCGACCACGACTTGATGGTCTGACCCACGCTCATCCCGAAGTACTCCTTCACCAGCCAGAAACCGGCGTCGTTGACGTGGGAGAAGAACAGCGAGCCTGCGCCGACGGCGAGCACGATCAGCGACACCTCGCCGGTGCTCATCCCCTCGACCAGTCCGAGCATCAGCGAGGACGCGGTGATCGTGGCGACCGTCGCCGAACCCGTCGCGAGGCGGATCAGCACGGCCAGCACCCAGGCCAGCAGGATGACCGAGACGTTGGCCGCCGTGGCCCATTCCGCCAGCTTCGTTCCGATACCGGTGTCGACGAGCACCTGCTTGAACCCGCCGCCCGCGGCGACGATGAGGATGATGCCCGCGACGGGCGGCAACGATGTCTCAATGCACTTCGTAATGTGATCGCGGGTCATCGCGGCGCCGCGACCCAGCGTGAACATGCCGACGATGACGGCGATCAGCAACGCCATCAGCGGACGCCCGAGAATGTCGAAAGTCTGTCGGAGAAGGTTGTTCTCGTCTTCGATGAAGATGTCGACCAGCGCCTTGCCCATCATCAGTGCTACGGGAAGGAGCACCGAGAACATCGTGATGCCGAAGGAGGGTCGCTGTCGCTCGGTGCGCGTGGCCGTCTGCGTTGCCGCACGGGTGCCGTCGGCTTCCACCTCCCCCGCCGCGGCCCCGACTCCCCCGTTGCCGTCGAAGTCATCGGCGTCGAACCGATCGGGCACATCGAGGACGACCCACTTTCCGGCGAGTCGCCCGAACAGCGGGCCTGCCACGATCACCGTCGGAATCGCCACCGCGACGCCGAGCGCAAGCGTGATACCGAGATCCGCGCCGAGGAGGTCGATCGCGGTGAGCGGTCCCGGGTGCGGCGGCACAAGCCCGTGCATGGCCGAAAGCCCTGCCAGCGCCGGAATTCCGACCGTGATCAGCGACAACTGCGAACGCTTGGCCACCAGGTAGATGACGGGCATCAGCAGCACCAGCCCGATCTCGAAGAACATCGGCAGCCCGATGATCGAGCCCACGAGCGCCATCGCCCACGGCAATGCCCTCGGCGACGCGTGACCGACGATGGTGTCGACTATCTCGTCGGCGCCGCCGGAGTCGGCCAGCAGCTTCGCGAACATCGCGCCGAGGGCGATCAGAACGCCGACGCCCGCGGCCGTGGTGCCGAACCCGTCGGCGAACGATTCCAGGACGTCGCCGATGTTGACCCCCGCAACGATGCCGACGGTCAGGGCGCCGAAGATCAGCGCAAGGAACGGATGCAGCTTGGCGACAGTGATCAGGACGACGATCAGCGCGATGCCCGCCAGCGCGGCGAGCACGAGCTGCCAGCCGGCGGCAACTGGCTCGGCCAACTCGGTATCGGCCGCAAGGACAGTGAGTGCCGGGGTCATGTGTTCTCCTGTTCGGTTGCGCGCGAATCCATAAGGGCCAGATAGGTTTCGATAACCGAATCGATGTCCTGGTCGACGTCGATTGTCACGCCACCTTCGTCCTCGGCGAGCGGCTCGAGGGTGGCGAATTGCGACGCCAGCAGCGAGGCGGGCATGAAATGGCCAGGGCGGCTGGACTGCCGCCTGCTGATCACCTCAGGCGATCCGGCGAGGTGGAGGAAGATCACGTCACCGCAGTGGCGCCGTAGTTGGTCGCGGTACTTGCGCTTCAAGGCCGAGCAGCTCATCACACCGCCGTCGGTGCTGCGCGCGGCGAGCCAGGCACCGATCGCCTCGAGCCAGGGATACCGGTCGTCGTCGTTCAGCGGTTCACCTGAGGTCATCTTGGCGATGTTGGCGGGTGGGTGGAAATCGTCGGCGTCGGCGAACGGCACGCGAATGCGCTGTGCAAGCGCCGCGCCCACGGTCGACTTACCGGAGCCGGAAACGCCCATCACCACGATCGGTGACCCCATCAACCCCACCTACCCTTTTGTGCCGGACGTCACACAGATTGCCTCAATAGTCATATGATTGCAAGCCTGCAACAAAAAGATCTGTTCTTAGCAGGCACTAGCAAACGTATGACAGCATGTATGAGTGGCATCGCCCTCAAACGTCGGCGCCTTGCATCGCAATCTGCTGGCCGCACTCGGCACCGGAATCGCGTCCGGGAGGTACCCGGTGGGCCAGGTGCTCACGCTCGAGGGGGTCAGCGCGGAGCACGGGGTCTCCCGCAGCGTCGCCCGCGAGGCGATCCGAGTGCTCGAGTCGATGGGCATGGTGGCGTCGCGCCGCAGGGTCGGAATCACGATCCAGCCGTCGGACAGGTGGAACGTCTTCGACCCGGTGGTGATCCGGTGGCGGCTGGAATCCGACGACCGCGCGGCCGTTCTGGTCTCGCTGTCGGAGTTGCGGCGGGGCTTCGAACCCGCCGCGGCCGCACTGGCCGCACGCCGCGCCGACCCACATCAGTGCCGAATCCTGGCAGCCGCGGTTTCGGACATGGTCATTCACGGGCGAGCAGGCGATCTCGAGTCTTATCTTCTGGCGGACAAGGTCTTCCATCGCACACTGCTGGAAGCCAGCGGCAACGAGATGTTCCGGGCCCTCAACGACGTGGTAGCCGAGATCCTGACCGGCCGGACCCATCACCACATGATGCCGACGACACCCAATCCGGTGGCCATCGAATTGCACGACGAAGTCGCCCGCGCGATCCGGCTCCGGGATGAGGCCGCCGCCGAGCATGCGATGCGCGCGATCATCGACGAGGCCGTCGCCGCCGTCGCCGACGAGTCCACCGCCGAAGCCGATCATGATGCGGCCTCACCGCGCTAGCCGGTCGTCGCGTTGTGCCATGTCCTCCTGCAACGCCTGCCTGGAGACCGTGGGTACATTCGAGCCGCTGCAGCCGTGCAGTCGGATAGCGCCGCAGCACAGCATTCCGGCCGCAGCCAGCACGGCAGTGGAGGAATACACCGAGCCTGCTGGTATTTGATAGGAGTCACTACTGTGCAGCATTGCCGTGAGCCGCGCCTGGCGCGTCGATTTTTCGATCGGTTCGAACCGGTGCATGCCGTCACGTACTTTTCGCCGGAAAGCAGGGCGTCGTTCGACGGTCTCGGATACCGCGGTTTCTGGATGGGGTACTTCGCGGGTCGGTCCGCGCCGCTGGGAATCGTGCCCAACGAAGTCGTCACCGCAGCGTTCTACAACTTCGCCGCCACCCGGGTGGCCAAGGCACTGCCCGCGGCATGGGAAGTGGCTCCACCCGACGCAGCGCTTCGCGCGCGGCAGGTCTCCGCCGTGGCGACTCTGCGCCGTTACGGGCTGACCGACGACAGTGTCGAAACGGCGGCCGACCTGGCCGCCAAGGCCGCACGCAGTGCACCCCTCGACGGCAGGCTTCTTTTCGCCGCCAACGCGGCGCTGCCGTGGCCCTCCGAACCGCTGGCCGCGCTGTGGCACGCGACCACACTGCTGCGCGAGCACCGCGGCGATGGCCATGTCGCGGTGCTGACGTCGGTGGGACTGTCCGGACGCGAGTCCAACGTTCTGCACGCCGCGGCCGGACGGGTGCCGAAGGAGATGATCATGCGCAGCCGGGACTACGACGAAGCGCAGTGGCACCATCTCTCCGACCGGCTGGCCCAACGTGGTCTGCTGACTTCAAACGGCGAACTGACGGATGCCGGACGCGGCCTCAAGCAGCGCATCGAAGACACCACCGACGAGTTGGCGCTGAGCGCACTGGACGGGCTCGACGACGCCGAGGTCGAACCGTTGTTTCAGGCGCTCACGCCGATCGCGAGAACGGTCGTCGCGGGTGGCGACGTACCGGCTGCCACTCCAATGGGCCTGCGCCGAGACGAACTGGACGACGGCAGCGCCGGGCTCTAGCCCCTACTCTTGACGGGATCGTGTCCCCAGTTCATCAACGAGTACCGCCACGCGCTGTCCTTCACGTCCCCCGACGGACGTTGCGCGAGATGACGTTTCGTGTAGCCGACGGTTGTCGTCGGACACCGGTCACTTCTTCTTCAACGCATCAGGCTTGTGGACGGCGTCACCGCCGCGTGTGTCGCTGCGCACCTTGTATTGCGGCGACTCCTTCGACGCTTTCACCTTGCGGCCCGCTTCCTCGGTGTTCGAGGTGATCTTCTTTTCGACCTTGCCCTCGGCCGTGCTGCCGTGGCTCTGCCAGGTGACCTTGTCGCCCTTCTTGAATTCTTTTTCGCTCATGGCACGCGGGTTACCCGGTGTCGGCGAGAGCATTCGTCTTGGACCGAACGTTGCATAGATGTCAGATTTTTCAGCGGGTAGGCGGCGACCAATCGACTTGGCAGCCGTCACCGTTGGTTACGGTTCCACTCCAGCCACCCGACCCCGGTGCGGCCGTCGGCGGTCCTGACCGTCGCCCATGCACGCGGGAAGCGGCTGAGGCGGCCGTCGGGTGACGTCAGCAGTACCGGCGCGTTTCCCATGATCTCTGCCGTGGCCCTGACGTCTGTCGGCTCGAGTGTCAGCTCGGTCGCGACAGGAAGGTCGTCGGCACCGAAGGTTTCCCTAGCCGTGACCGACTGGAGTTCGATCAGCTGCGCACCCGGCGGCTGGACATAGCCGACACCCATCGGCGGCGCCCCGGGAATCCGCAGGTCGACACCGTGCAGATGGGTTCCGTCGTGCAGGTGCAGGGCGCTCCACACCCACTCCATGCTCCACCAGTCACGCACACCCCACGAGTGGTCGCGTTGTCCGGCGACGTCAGTCACCTCGATCGCCGTGTCACCGAAGCTGACGGTGCCCGACACCGTGCACGGAATCTCGTACCGCGGAGTCAGGCGGTACTGGTACGGGATGCCGACCGTG
This sequence comes from Mycobacterium sp. ITM-2016-00318, assembly GCF_002968285.2. Classification (NCBI taxonomy): domain Bacteria; kingdom Bacillati; phylum Actinomycetota; class Actinomycetes; order Mycobacteriales; family Mycobacteriaceae; genus Mycobacterium; species Mycobacterium sp. ITM-2016-00318. The sequence goes on from NZ_CP134400.1 coordinate 3,118,996, forward strand.
GTCCAGAGCAGATCAAGCGACACCTCGACGGGTCGGCCCGGCTCGTCGCGCAGCAGCGCCGACGGATCGTCGTACGCCTGACCGCTGCCCGTCAGCCGAACGCGGTAGACCTGCAAAGGCGCGGTGGCCTCATGGGTCAACTCAAAACCGTCGGTCCGAACCGCGGCCGGATCGCCGGGCAACGCGACCTCGAAGTCGTTCACCGCGACGGTCGGCATGTCCGGCCCGCACAGCAGCGCGTTGACCCATGCGACCTTCTCGTTGGGCATCAGCCCCAGCCGGAACCAGCCGCCGATTCTCTGCACCTCGTCGACGAAGTCGGCGTACCAGCTCTCGCTCCACAACGGTTCGGCGCCGGGCGGGTGCGCTCCCTCGTCGTCGGCGGTGGGCTGCAGCGCCACCGTAGGCGCCGCCGCAGGCAACGTCGACAACGCGTCGGTGTCGAGCACGTGCTGACTGTGTCGTCGCAACATGGTCATGAACATCTCATCGCCGCGTTCGGTGCGCTCCACGAGCATCGACGAGACGATCGCCATCATCACACCGAAGAAGGACTGGCGGCGCACGCCCTCGCGAACGTCGTCGAGGCTCAGCGCCGCATCGGGTCCGAGCGCATCGTGGTACGCACGCAGCAGCGCTTCGTAGTTGTCGCGCCGCACGTCGTCGGGTAGCGCACAGCCGAGGAAGTAGGCGACGTCCATGGTCGCCGGGCCCCAGGTGACGGTCTGCCAGTCCACCACGGTGAGCGGCCGGTCGGCACCCGGCTGCCCGAACAGCATGTTGTCCAACCGGTAGTCGCCGTGCACCAGGCCGTGCACGAGGTCCGGCGCTTCGGCGACGTACGCGTCGAAGCAGGCGACCAATCGCTCGCACACTTCGCGATGCGCGGGCGCGATGCGGTCCGCGTAGCGTTCGGCGAACCCGGCGTACAGCGCAGCGATCAGCGCCTGGTTCATCGGCGATTCGCGGTTCAACCACTCCACGTCGGCCATGGCCGTCTGACCAAGCAACGGCGCGTGCACGTGGCCCAGCTCGGACATCGCCAGCATGGCCTGTTCGACTGTGGCACCGCGGATCTCATCGCCGACCGACGCCGGAGCGGCATCGCCGAGCAGCAGGTGGAACACCCCCGTTTCGGCGTCCAATCCGGAGCTGTAACAGGGCGCGACCGGCCCGCCGATGCGCGGCGCGATGTCGGTGTAGAACCGCACCTCGCGTTCGTAAAGACCCAGCGCAAGACCCGTCTGCCTACTTGCCGGATCGGTGGCGGCGACCTTGAGCACCACCGAGGCCGGTCCGGTCTGGCCCTCGGCATAGGTCAACGTGACGCGGTAGCACTCGCTCATCTGTCCGGTGCCGATCCGCTCGGTGCGGAAGTCCGCGACGGTGCCCGCACCGAGGGCAGCCGTCAGCCAGTCGGCGGTCAGGTCGTCCGGCCGCTCGATGTCAGTGTCCGGCACTCGTGCTCTCCGTGTGGCAGGTGTCAGGCGGGGTGCCGACGACGTCGAGGGCCGGGTTCCGGTCGAAGAAGCCGTACGGCTTTAGCCAGAACGACACTACGTCGACCGGCATCACCGGCCAGTCCTCGGGTCGGGTGATGTGGTGGATGCCGAAGACGTACCAGAGCACGACGTCGGTGTTCTCGATGTTCCTGTCGGCCTTGGTCCATTCCGCGAGCCCCGTGTCCCTCGCGGACTGATTGACGAATTCTCCTGCCGGCCAACGTTCAGCTCGGCTGTTGGGTGTCACCCACAGCGTGTGACCGATCACGTTCGCGCGCTTGAAGACCGGTGAGTTCTCGTCGAACATCATCGGCAGCGCGCCGCTGGGCACCAGCTTGTACGACGGATGCGTACCCAGCCCGTTGACCACGTTGGTGTTGACGACCTTCCACGACCGCTGTGTGTAGAAGTCGACGTCCTGCATGCCCTCGCTCTCGGTCTTCAACGCGACGTTGCGCAACACCACCGAAAGGCCGTACGGATTGTCGGGGCCGATCGGCTCGGCGTAGGACTCCGACATGAAGACGGTGTTGTCACCGCCGTCGACATCCATATCGAGGCGGGCCACCAGAAAGTGTTGATGGAAGGGCGCATACGTGCGTTCGTCGACCAGCGTCCCGTTCGGGTGCGGCTGTCCTGCCGCCACCGGTGTGGTCACCATGATGCCGGTGGCGCGGATCTCGCACTCGATGTTGCCGTCCTGATAGAGCCGCCAGTAGACCAGATACTCGTAGTTGGCGACCGTGACGTGGAACGAGATCGTCAGCCTGCGCATCCGGCGCACCTCGGCGCCCGCATCGTGGTCGACGTGCTTCCACAGCACGGCGTTGTCTTCCTCGTGGATGCAGATGGCATTGGTGATGGTGTACGGCTCGCCCTTGCTGTTGTGCAGCACGGCGTCCAGATAGCGGATCTCGCCAAGGCAGTCGCAGCCGAGCTCCAGCGAGGTCGTCATGAAACCGAGGCCCCATTCGCCGATGTCGAATGCGGTGCGCCGGTAGTGGTCCTCCGAGGAGTCGCGGTAGGGCACGATCATCTCCGCGAGCGAGATCCGATGTGCCACAGAGCGGTTGCGGTCTCCGTCCCGATAGCGGATCGTGTGGAGCGTCATCCCTTCGCGGTGGTTGAACCCGATCCGCAGCGACCAGTTCTGCCACGCCAGCAGGTTGCCGTCGAGCGTGAACGACACCCCTTCTGGCTGCGTGAGGTGCAGCGGCTTGAGCGGCTCGCGCCGCGACGCAGCGCGAATTCGCTCAGGGATGTGTTTGGGCACGTATTCGCCCATCACGGTCGGCTCGTCCACGCCGCCGTTGTCCTCGACGCGCAGCACCTCCATCGAGTTGACGTCGATGACACAGTGCAGCCCGCTGATCGGGTGGGCATAGGGGCTCTGGCCGGGCCCGTCCTTGCGCCAGGTGTCCGACCAGCCGATCCGCCGGTCGCGGAATTCCGGCGGAGCGACCGCATCGCCGTAGGTCCAGGTGTCGACGAACACCAGGTCCATGTCGGTGATGCCGCGCCTGGCAAGGGCCGCGATGAACTCCGGATGCTTACGCACCAGCTCATCGCATTCGAGAAACTCGTCGACGGTGAAGTTGGCCTGGACACCGGGGATGTGGTCGAACGACTCGACCCGGTCGTCGTCCAGCGAGACCACGCCCTTGTAGGTGGCGTTGTTCGCGCGCTGAAGGCAGACCGCTTCCGCGCGGCGCGGCGGAGTCACTCCGCCGCCCTCGAGATCGGCCAGTTCGGCCTTTGTCGGCTCGACGAGTTCGATCGAAGCGATCCGCCAGCCCAAGTCTGATGTCGCCGGCCCCCCGGCTCGGGGGTCTGATGTCGCCGGCCCCCCGGCTCCGGCCCCCACCCCGCGTTCGCGCCCGAGGATCGCCGCCACCGCCGCGAACTCGTCTGCCGACAACGGATCCAGTGGATGGTTCACCCGATCACGCAATCACATGGGGTGATCGCGCGCAGGCGGTTTCGCTCACCGTGTCGCGAGCGTGAAGCCTTCCCAGGCGATGCGACGTTCGGCGTGCGGGTCGTGGATGACGCGGGACTTGCGGTCGAAGACCATCACCGCACGGTCTGCATGTGTATAGACGGGCCAGTCGGGGCCCGGCACGCCGGTGCGGCTGAACTCACGCCAGCGGGTCTGGACATCGTCGGAGACCCGGCGCGCAGACCGGCCGTCGGCTGCCGCCGTGAGCAGCGAGCCGAACCTTGTCCGGTACACATCGAAGACGGCGAACAACTCAGTCGCGTGGGTGGCGCCGAGCCCAGCCAGGTGCAACGCGCGCGGCGCGTAGTCGTAGCGGTAGCGGTAGGTCGGGGCATGGGTGCTGTGCGCCTCGGCGATCTGCCATGCGGCGGTGCCGAACGCGAAATCACCGCCGAGCCGGACGCACGCGCCCTCGTTCGGATAGCCCGGATAAGCAGAGGTGATGCGGTCGCGGCGTTCGGCGTCGAGATCGCCAAGCAGGGCCTCGATCATCGCCGCGTTCGTTGGCAGCAACTTGAGCCACCGGGTGAACAGCCTGCCCTCATGGGCGTTGTTGCCGATGATCAGAGGTACGGGGTGGGCCGCGCCGGTCCGCATGGCCTCGAACGGGTCGAGCGGTAGATAGTCGGTGCCAGTGGTCGGGCCGAGCGCGAAGGCGCCGAGCTTGCTCTTTTGTGATTGCTTGATCAGTGTGTCGAGGGCCTTGACCAGATCGGCGGGCCTGGCCGCCATCAATGCGCGGGCCGCGTCTGTTTCGTCTCCCCGCACCAGCGCGGCGAACTGCTCGGCGTATTGTGCCCTGACCTCTTTCGTGCCCACCATGCCGCTGGCCGGGCTCTCCGAGATGGCACGCGCGAACAGCCCTTTCGCGGCGGGCACGGCCAGCAGTGTGGCGACCGCCTGCGCGCCGGCACTCTCGCCGAAGATCGTCACATTGTCGGGATCCCCGCCGAACACCGCGATGTTGTCGCGCACCCAGCGCAACGCCATCACGAGGTCGCGCAGAAAGAGGTTATCGTCGATCGGCACCTCACGGGTGGAGAGTGACGACAGGTCAAGGCATCCGAGCGCACCGATCCGGTAGTTGACCGACACGTACACGCAGCCCTTGCGGGCCAATGCCGCGCCGTCGTAGATCGGCGTCGCCGAGCTGCCGAGGAGGTAGCCGCCGCCGTGGATGAAGACCATCACGGGCATCGGCTCGTCGCGCTTACGCTTCGGAATGGTGACGTTCAGCGTCAGGCAGTCCTCCCCCATCGTCTGGTACTTGCCGACGCCGAGCGCGGTGTACATGCGCTGCTGCGGAGCGCAGTTGCCGAACGCGTGGCAGTGGCGAACGCCACGCCACGCCTGCACAGGCCTAGGCACCTGGAACCGCAGCGGGCCGGTGGGCGGCTGCGCGAACGGAATCGACCGCCAGCGGTGCACGCCGTCGCGGGTGAAACCCTCGACGGTCCCGGACTTGGTCGTGACACGGACAACGTGTTCGTGCATGAATCGACGGTATCCAATCAACTCGCCGCGCCGCGCCTCGCCCGTATCCCGACGTGGGTTCGCTAGCCTGGCCGATATGCGGATTGCCGTGCTCATCGCCGCGTCTGTGCTGGTCGCGGGCTGTTCACAGGGGGTAGGCAGAGACGCCGAGCAGACGAACCCAGCCTTGTCGGCCCCGCAGAGGTCGGCAGCGTCGACACCATCGACGACCACGCCCACCACCGCGACGACCCCGCCGAAACCGCCGGAACCGGGTGCGCAGATCGCCGACGTGATCGCGTTCGTCGAGTCCGGCCAGACCGCCGACGCGGCGCAGTTCCACACCGCGACCCGGGAGGGCACCGTGACGCAGTTGGGCGAAGACGTCGCGTTCACCACGCCATCGGGCAAGTCGCAGTGCATGACCGACTCGAAGAACTTCGACGGCGCCCTGGCATGCCTTGTCGACCTCACCATTCCGCCGCTGCAACCGCCCGACGTCTACGGGCAGTGGAAGGGCGGATGGGTCGACTTCGCCGGCCCCAGCATCGAAATCGGTTCGGCCCACGGTGATCCCGGCCGGTTCGCCAACGGCATGGGGCCGCAGTTGCCCTACGGTCAGACGCTCGCCTTCTCCGATTACCGCTGTCGCTCAGACGAGGCGGGGCTGTACTGCGTCAACTACGCCAATCAGTCCGCCGCCAGGTTCAGTGACGCGGGCATCGTTCCCTTCGGGTGTCTGCAGAAGGTGGCCCCACCCGCCGGTATCGGCGCGAAATACAGTTGTTGAGTCTCAGGCGACGCCCTTCTGGCGCAGCAGCGGCAGCACGCCTTCGGCGAACCAGTAGGCCTCCTCGAGGTGCGGGTACCCCGACAGGATGAACTCATCGAACCCGACCGAGTGGTACTCGTAGATCAGGTTCGCGACCTCTTCGTGACTGCCGACCAGCGCGGTACCGGCCCCGCCGCGGACCAGGCCGACACCCGCCCACAGGTTGGGGTAGATCTCCAGATGGTCGATGCGGCCGCCGTGCAGCGCTGTCATCCGCCGTTGCCCTTCGGATTCCGACTTGGCATGCAGCTCAGTCTGTTTGGCGATCTGCTCTCCAGACAGCTCGGCCAGTAATTCGTCGGCCACCGCCCACGCGGCCGCCGAGGTGTCGCGGCTGATGGTGTGCAGCCGGATGCCGAAGCGCACCGCGCGACCGCGCTCCTCGGCGAGCTTGCGTACCCGCTCGATCTTGGTGGCGGCCGCCTGCGGCGGCTCACCCCAGGTGAGGTAGACGTCGACGTGCTCGGCGGCGATCGGAAGCGCGGCGGGCGACGACCCCCCGAAGTAGATCTCCGGCAGCGGATCTGGCGGCGCGGAAACCCGCGCGTCGGAGACCGTGTAGAACCTGCCCTCGTAGTCGAGCGACTCCTTGCGCCACAGCGTGTTCACGATGTGCAGGAATTCACCGGTGCGGTCGTAGCGCTCGTCGTGGTTCAGCCAGTCACCGAAGCGCTGCTGCTCGGCGTCGTCACCGCCGCTCACGATGTTCAGCAGCACCCTGCCCTCCGAGAACCGTTGCAACGTCGCGGTTTGCTGCGCTGCCAGCGTTGGCGGCACAAGGCCTGGCCGAAACGCGACGAGGAACTTCAGCCGTTCTGTTTCGGCAAGCAGCGCCGACGCGGTGAGCCACGCATCCTCGCACCATGTGCCGGTCGGCGTCAGCACGCCCTCGTAGCCGAGCCGGTCGGCGGCACGGGCCACCTCAGCGAGGTAACGACGGGTCGGTGGCCGGTAGTTCGGCGGCAGCACATGACCCGACGACGCGTGCGAGGCGCCGACGATGGAGCGGCTGTCACCGTTGGTGGGTAAGAACCAGAAGAATTTGGCGGATGGCATATCGCTCCTACCGGTCGATCAGCAAGGGGTTGAGCGCGTCGCTGAAACGCCGGTCGACCCAGTCGTCGAATTCCGGCGCGGTCGCGATCTGCTTCGATTCGGCGAACAGGTCGGCCAGCTCCTGTTCGGTGCCGACCAGTTCGTCGGACAGTGCGGTCGGCAACCGCAGGCTGCGTCCCTGTGCGGCGGCGGCGACCTTCGGGTCCAGACCGACGTCGGAGGCATACTTCTGCGCCCACTCGTCGGGATGGTCTTTCGCCCATCGGACCGCCTTGGCGTACCGGACCAGCAGGTCGCCGACGGCGGTGTTCCGTTTCGGATCGGCCAGCGCCTCGTCGGACGCGACGCCGAAGCCCGCGCCGTTGGTGATGCCGGTGGCCTGCGCGATGCTGCGCACCGGGATGTCGGCTTCCGCCTGGGCGGTGTAGGGGTCCCAGACCGCCCACGCATCGACCTGTCGATTGGCGAACGCCCCGAGCGCGTCGGCGGGCTGCAGGAACACCAACGTGACGTCGGACGGCGAGAGGTCGACACGGTTCAACTGGGCCAGCACGTTGCCGTGCGCCGAGCTGCCCTTGCCGACGGCTATCCGCTTACCGCGCAGGTCGGTCACGGCGCGAACCGGCGAATCGGCGTGCACCAGGATCCGATCGCCGCGGCCGCTTCCGTCGTATGCCGACACCACCTTGACCTTCGCGTTGGACGCGGCGCCGAAGATCGGCGGGGTATTGCCGGTGATGGCGAAATCGATCTTGCCCGCCGTCGCCGCCTCGATCTGCGGCGGTCCCGACGTGAAGGTGGAGAACGCGATCTTGTACGGCAGGTTCTCGAGTGCGCCCGCCGCGGTCAACAACGCCTCAGTCCCACCCTTCTGATCGCCGACCTGCAGTGTGAGACCGGACAATTCGGACAGCGGCACGGTTGCGGGCGCCGCTTCGACGCCCGAGCTGTCCTCACGCGAAACGCACGCTGCGGTCAGGCCGACGAGCATCGCCAGCACGGCGAAGCGAAACGTCAACGACCGCCGGGATGCGGACATGGGAATCCTTCCTGGGATGTTCTTCGTCAGATGTGCACGCCGAGCTTGTCCAGCAAGTCGGCGCGGTAGTGCTCCGAATCGGCGGTGGTCTTCCCTGCCGCCGGGCGGGGATCGTCGATGGTGAGTGGGTAGGCCACCCGGCCCTCGTCGAGAACCAGCACCCGGTCGGCGAGCGCGACGGCCTCGTCGACGTCATGGGTGACAAGCAGCACGCCGAATCCGTGTTCGCGCCACAACTCGAGCAGCAGACCGCGCATCGTCAGTCGCGTGAGCGCATCGAGTGCGCCGAACGGCTCATCCAGCAACAACAATTCGGGTTCGGCGACCAGCGCTCGGGCCAGCGAAACGCGTTGTGCCTGACCGCCGGACAACGTCGACGGCCAGACCGTCGACCGGTCGGCCAGGCCGACGTCGGCCAACGCCCGCTCCACCCGTGCCCTCACTTCCGCCCCGCGAAGCTTGGTCCGGTTCAGGCCGTAGGCCACATTGCTGCGCACGTCACGCCATGGAAACAGCCGCGGCTCCTGAAAGGCCATGGCCGGCGACCCCGCCACGGTGCGGCTGCCCGTGTGGTCCTTCGACAGGCCGGCGAGCACCCGCAAGACGGTCGACTTGCCGGAATCGCTGCGCCCGATCAGCGCGACGATCTCGCCCTTGTCGATCGCAAGGGACACATCAGAGAGCACGTGATGTTCGCCGTACCACTTGTTCACGTCGCGCAGTTCGGCTGCCAGGGCGGTCGGCCGGTCGGTGAGTAAGGTCATGTGCGGTACCTCATGGCTCGGTGTTCCAGCGCCCGGACGACGGCGTCGGTGCCGATTCCGAGCAGTGCGTACACGGTCAGGCCGAAGATGATGATGTCGATACGCAGGAAGTCGCGCGCATTGTTGATCATGAATCCGATGCCTTTGTCAGCATTGATCTGCTCGGCCACGATCAGCGTCAACCAGGCGATTGCGAGCGACTGGCGCAAGCCGACAAGGACTTGCGGCGCAGCGCTTCCCACGATGATGATCCGGAACCGTTGCCAGAACGAGAACCCGAGCACCTGAGCGGTTTCGAGGAGCTTCGGGTCGACCTGGCGAATGGCGGAGAACGTGTTCAGGTACAGCGGAAAGCTCACCCCGAGGGCGACAAGCAGAACCTTCGGCAGTTCGCCGATGCCGAACCAGAGGATGAAGAGCGGGATGAGTCCCAGGTGCGGCAACGCACGCACCATCTGCATCGGCGGGTCAACCGTCACCTCGAACCAGCGTGATAAGCCCACTGCGGTACCGAGCGCGACTCCGAGAATCCCGCCGAGCAGCAGTCCCTCGATCACCCGAAGGCCCGAGACCCGCAGCGCGTCGATGAGTTGGCCGTTCTCGACGACTTCGACGCCCGCCTCGAGGATCAACGAGGGGGCAGGCAGAACGTCTTGGGAAATCAGGCCCATCGCGCTACCCAGCTGCCACAGGGCGAGTAGGACCACCGGCGAGGCCCATCGGATGATGGTCCACTTGCGGTCCGTTCGCCGCCCATGGATGGTCGGTGCTGCGGTCAGCTCGAATGGTGTACTCACGGTGGCTCGACGCTATGGGGGGCCAGGCCACCGGTGAAGGGTTGAATTCTGGTTGATGGAAACGAAACGACGGCCCCGCCGGTTGCGCTTCGAAAAGCGCAGTCCGGCAGGGCCATTTGAGCGAACGCTATGCAGTTGTGTTCGGCATCACAACCGGAAGTTGCCGTTCACGACGACCGGCGTGACCTCCGTGCCGTTGATCGTCGACCTCGCCGACTGGTTGGCCAGCTGCGTGATCTGCTCGGCCTGCTGCAGCTGACGCTTGTTGCGCACGCTGTTGCGGAACTGCTGCTCGTTGAGCTGTTGCAACTCGGCTTGTTCGAAGTCGCGGCCGCTGATGCCGCCGTTGAACTGCACGCCGGTCGCGCTGCCGTCCGGACGGACCACCCAGGACGCGCGCACACCGTTGAGCACGGCGGTGTACATGCCGGCGGGCGCAGGGACGGCGGGCGCGCTGAACTTGAAGGCGACGCCGTTCATCGTGAGGTCGCCGACGACGTCCTTGCCGTCGAACTCGGCGCGCAGCGTGTCCTTGAAGCGGGACGTGATGTCGATCTTCCCGTCCTTCTGGTTGCCGAAGAACCACGCTTCGTCGTCGGTGCCGTTACAGGCGTATGCGGCGATCTCGGTGCCGTCGACCGCGATACCGATCACCATCGGCTTGCCGTCGGGCGACTTGGTGTCGGCGATGTACTTCGCCGACTGCGGGAACGGTGATGCGGTGGCAGGAGCGGGCGTGGCGGAAGTTCCGGAGGCCTGGGGGGATTTCGCGGATTCCGTGGTCCCCGAGGTCTCCGTCGCTTCCTTCGTGCCGCTCGAGCAGGCAGACAGGGCGCCGAACGCAAGGAGTGCGATGACACCCAGTAGCAGGATGCGGATGTGATTTTTCATGTGATCAGCATGGATCGCCGACGGCTGCCGCACATGAAGAATGCATGGAGATTGCGTGGAGATCTGCGGGGCAGTGCGCAGCTCACTCGGCCAGAAAGGCCTGCACTTCGTCCAGGAAGACCCGCCACGCGGGTTCGTCGGCCGTGAGCAGGTGGTTGTTGCTGTCGAGTGCGACAAGACGGGAATCGGGGATGAGCGCGGCGAGCTCTTCGGCGGCGCCCAGTGGCTGCCGGTGGTCGTCACGGGAGTGCAGGATCAGCGTCGGGCACGCCACTCGGCCCGCCTCGTCGCGCACGTCGATGCGGCCGAACTCCTGGAGGAACCGCACTGCGTTCTCGGGTGAGGTGGTGCGACGCTGCAGCTGGTCGAAGGCGGCCCAGTCGGCGCGCGTGCCGTCGGGAATGAACTGCGCAGCGAACACCTGCCGGAACGCCGGGTCGTCGCGGCCCCAACCGACGCGGGCCAGCTCGAGGTCGAGTGCCGCGGCGCGCTTCTCCTCCTCGTTGATCGCTCGGGTGCCGCGACCCCGCGCATACGAGCTGCACAGCACCAGCTTGGTGACCCGGTCTGGATGCCTGGCGGCGTACGCGACCGCTACGGCGCCGCCCTGGGACACGCCCAGCAGCGGAAAGCTCTCCAGTCCGAGCGCCTCGACGACCGACTCCAGATCGCTGACCCAGTCGTCGAAGCCGAATTCGTTTGCGCTCCAATCCGATAGCCCGCAGCCGCGTTCGTCGTAGCGGATGAAGGTGTGCCGGAGCGAGAGGTCGCGCACCCAGTGTCGCCACACCGGGCTCTCGATGTCGTAGCCGAGATGGGTCATCCAGTTCGCGGCGCGCACAAGCGGTGGGCCGTCCCCTGCCACCGCGTAGGCCAGCCGCACCCCGTCGGCGGCCCGGCAGAATGCGATGTGCTGTCGCGGCGGCGGCGGTTCCTCCGGTGGTTGCGGCGGGACCGCGGCAGCAGCCGCGTCGTCGACGACCGTCCCGACGAACTGGTATCCGCGGCCGCGCACCGTCCTGATGTAGCGCTGCGATTCGCCGTCGTCGCCCAGTGCCCGCCGCGCCGCCTTTATCCGGCTAGTCAGGGCCGCCTCGCCCACGAACTTTCCGCCCCATACCGCGTCGAACAACTCTTCTTTGGTGACGCAGCGCTCGTGGTGGCTCACCAGTTGGGTCAGGACGTCGAACACCTGCGGCTCGACGCGCACCACCGCATCTCCGTTACGGAGTTCGTAGCGCTGGGTGTCGAGGACGAATTGATCGAAGCGCCACAAGCTGGGGTCCCCTATCGCCAGCCGTCGGCCGCCTTGGCCGCGCGCATCAGAGCGTCGCACAGTTCCCGCAATTCCGTGGCCTCCGCGCCTTCGTCGATCGCCGTTGCGACATCCTCGGCGGCGCACCTGACCTGGTAAACGCGATCGGATAGCTCAGCGGCCTCATCCGCGGTCAGCACCACCGCATCGGGGGCCAACGCCGTGCCCTTGACCTGGGCCCGCTGCTCGTAGGCGCGCTGGCGGCAGGACTGCCTGCAGTACTGCCGCCGCCTGCCCAGACCCGCATCGGCCACTTCACGACCACACCAGCGGCACGATTGGGGACGTCGGCGCGTTCTGGTCAAGGTCTCCACGAAACCCGACTGTAGACCGGACATCACGCATATCCCGGTATCATGAAGGGCTGAGTCGGGAACTCGTAGCAAGTGTGCTGCGTTGTTCGATCCGGACAATATGAGTTTTCGAGGAGTGTTGACGAATGGCTGATCGGGTTTTGAGAGGCAGTCGGCTCGGAGCGGTGAGCTACGAGACCGACCGCAACCACGACCTGGCGCCGCGTCAGGTCGCCCGCTATCGCACCGACAACGGCGAGGAGTTCGACGTCCCGTTCGCCGACGACGCCGAAATCCCTGGCACCTGGCAGTGCCGCAACGGTATGGAGGGCACTCTCATCGAGGGTGACATTCCAGAGCCGAAGAAGGTGAAGCCGCCGCGTACCCACTGGGACATGCTGCTGGAGCGTCGTTCCGTCGAGGAGCTCGAGGAGCTGCTCAAGGAGAGGCTCGACATCATCAAGACCCGCCGCCGCGGCAGCTGACGGGTTTCTAGCGCACCACGCCGCGGGCGCGATCCAGCCGCCCGCGGATACCCCACTCCGCGACCTTGACCATCGCCTCGCGGATATTCGATCCGCTCATCTTCGACACGCCCAACTCGCGTTCGGTGAAGGTGATCGGCACCTCGACGACGGTGAAGCCGTTGTTGATGGCCCGCCACGTCAGGTCGATCTGGAAGCAGTAGCCCTTCGAGTCGACGGCGCCGAGGTCGATCTTCTCCAGCACCTCGCGTCGATAGGCCCGGTAGCCCGCAGTGATGTCGTGCACATCCACGCCGAGTAACACCCTGGCGTAGGTGTTGGCGGTCTTGGAAAGCGCGTACCGGCGACGCGGCCAGTTACGGATGGCGCCGCCGGGCACGTAGCGCGATCCGATCGCCAGATCGGCGCCGCCGTCGATCGCATCGAGCAGCCGGTGCAGCTCCTCGGGTGCGTGACTGCCGTCGGCGTCCATCTCGACCAGAGCCGAGTACTCGCGGCTCAGCCCCCACGCGAAGCCCGCCAGGTAGGCCGCGCCGAGTCCGTCCTTGGTCTTACGGTGCATGACATGCACCCGGTCCGGGTCGGCGAGCGCCAGTTCGGCGGCGAGCTCACCGGTCCCGTCCGGGCTGCCGTCGTCGACGACGAGGATGTGGACGTCGGGCAGGGCGATGTGCACCCGGCCGACGATCAACGGCAGGTTCTCCCGCTCGTTGTAGGTGGGAATGATGACCAGAGTGCGCTGACTCGGGCGTTCCGCTGGCCCAGGGCCGCTCATGAGGTTCCTCTTTCGGTGCCACCCTCGTCGGGCGGTGTGTCGTGACCGACGGCGTCGGTCACCCTTCGACGACCACGCACGAACCGTCCATTGTGCAGTATCGCCGCAATGAGAGCTCCGATGCCGACCGCGACAAGCAGGCCCTGCACCAACGGAGCCCACCGCGTGGCGGGCGTGAGCTGCGTTTTCAGCCGGATCGCCATGTCCAGGTACGCCGGCTCGAAGAATTGGGTGCTAGCGAGCACCCGGCCGTCGGGCGAGATGACGGCGCTGATCCCGGTGGTGCCCGCAACGATGACGAAGCGGTTGTGCTCGACGGCGCGCAGCCTGCCGAACGCCAGCTGCTGGACGCTCATCGACTCGTTGAACGTGGCGTTGTTGGACGGCACCGTCAGGACCTGCGCGCCGTTGAGGACAGACTCGCGTGGCGACCGGTCGAAGATCACCTCCCAGCACGTCGACACGCCGATCGGCACGCCAGCGGCTTCCACGATGCCGTTGCCGCTGCCCGGTTGGAAATAGCCGGCCCGGTCCGCGTAATCCGAGAAGTGGGAGAAGAAGCTGCGCCACGGCAGGTACTCGCCGAAGGGCTGGACGATCTGTTTGTCGTGCCGGTCACCGGGGCCGGTCTCGGGATTCCAGACGACGACCGAGTTCGTCGACACCGGGTTGTCACGCGTGTAGCCCGGCGCCGCGAGGACACCGCCGACCAGGATCGGCGCCTTGCTGGCGTCCACCGCGACCGCGATCTGATCGGCGGCGTCCCGGTTGGCCAGCGGGTCGATATCCGACGAGTTCTCCGGCCAGATGACGAACAGCGGCTGCGGCGCCCGCCCTGCGCGCACATCGTCGGCCAGCCGCATCGTCTCGCGCACGTGGTTGTCGAGCACTTCCCGGCGCTGGGCGTTGAAGTCAAGGCCGAGCCGCGGCACGTTGCCCTGCACGGCGGCCACGTTGACCGACGGCTCGTCGACGGCGCCCGCGCCCGAATGCCGGACCGCGGGTGAAATGGCCGCGATCGCGATCAGCACGAGGCACACGCAGGCGCCGGGTAGCACGACCGCGGGCGGCGCCGACTCCGGCCTGCGGTCGCGGCCGCTTCGCCACCAGTCGAAGATCTCCATCGCCAACGCGGCGAGCCCGAATCCGAGCAGGGTCACGGCGAACGACACCAGCGGCGCCCCACCGATCTGCGCCAGCGACAGCAGCGGGCCGCCGCTTTGACCGAAACCGACAACACCCCAGGGGAATCCGCCGAACGGAATCGTCGACTTGGCCCACTCGAAGACTGCCCATAGGCCGGCGAACCAGATGGGCCAGCCGGTCAACCTGCGCACGGCGACGGCGCAGAGCCCGAACAGTGCGGGAAAAACCGCCTCGACGAGCGAAAGCGCCAGCCATGGCATGACGCCGACCATTTCGCCGGTCCACGGCAGCAGCGGGATGTAGAAGGCGGCCCCGAACAGGAAGCCATAGCCGAGGCCGCCGACGAGCTTGGTGGTGTCGCGGGTCAGCACCCACGCCAGTAGCGAAAACGCGACGACCGCCAGGTACCACCAGCCAAAGGGCGGAAAGCTCAGACACAGCAGCAGCCCGCCCGCGATCGCGGCGCTGATACGAGGCAGACGGGCCACCACCGCATCGCCGGACCGTTTGACCGGCGCGTCGCGTGTGGCCGACGTCTCGGAGGCTGCCGCCGCGGCGTCGTCGCCGCCCGCGTCATCGGCCGCGGTCTCGTCGACCGCGTCCCCGGCGGTCAGGGCTGGAAACGAGTCGGTGTTGTCGTCCCCGCGGCGCCGCCCGCGGTTCGGCATCCGCCTAGCCATGGATGACGGCGCCTCGATGAACGGTGCGGCGGCATCTGGGCAGCGGGTCGCCCGCGCCGAGCCGGGGCAGGGCGGGCACCCGCGAACGCGGGTCGGTGGACCACCGCGCGACGGCGTCCTGGGGCGCGCTGACCTGCAACTCGTCTGTCTCCCACACCGCGTACGAAGCCGGAGCGCCCGGAACGAGCGTCCCCGAGACCCCGTCTCGCATCCCGCCCGCGCGCCAGGCTCCGCGGGTGGCCGCTGCGAACGACGCCCGCATCGATATCGCGCTGCCCGGCGTCTGATGCCGGGCCGCTGCGCGCACGGTCTGCCAGGGATTCATGCTGGTGACCGGCGAATCGGAGCCGAAGGCGAGTGGCACGCCTTGGGATGCTAACAGCGCCAGCGGGTTGAGCCGCAGGCCTCGGTCGCGGCCGAGGCGCTGCGCGTACATCCCGGACCCGCCGCCCCACAGCGCGTCGAAGTTGGGTTGCACGCTCGCGATGACGCCCCACGCGCCGAGCAGGGCCGCCTGCTGCGGGGTGACCATCTCCAGGTGTTCGAGCCGATGCCCGCAGCGAGCGACCGCCTGAGCGCCGAGCAGGTCGACCACCCGCGCGAGCGCATCGACGACCGCGCCGACGGCGGCGTCCCCGATGACGTGGAAGCCGGCCGGGATGCCTGCTTGCGTGCAGGCCTGCACGTGGACCGTGATCGCGTCATGGTCGAGGTAGGCGTTGCCGCAGCAATCCGGCGCGTCGGCGTAGGGCTCGTGCAGCCAGGCGGTCCGGGATCCAAGGGCACCGTCGACGAAGAGATCTCCCGCAAGGCCGCGCGCGCCGGTCAGCGCGATGAGGTCCTCCGCCTCCCTGCGGTCGGTGACGGCCTCGCCCCAGTACCCCACGATCTCGACGCCGTGCCCGATCTCGCGTAGTTCGTGCCAGTCGTCGAGGCCTCCGATGTCGGGACCCGCGCACTCGTGGACTGCGACGATTCCGTTGGCGGCGGCCGTGTCCAGGGCGGTCGCGCGGGCACGGCCACGTTGTTCGACCGTGAGCCGCTGCCTGGCCGCGGCGCGAACGAGGTGATGGGCGTCGGCGGTCAGCGGCCGCTGCGGGTGGTATCCCTTCGCCTCGACGAGGCTTTTCGTGAGCCGTCGCAGCGCCGTCGACGCCACCGCCGAATGGACATCGATGCGCGCGAGGTAGGCGGTTCGGTCGCCGACGATCGTGTCCACAGCCTCGGTAGACGGCGGGTGCCCGTCCGGCCACCCGGACTCGTCCCAACCGTGACCCCAGATCGGCCCGTCCGGGTTGGCCTTCGCGAACTCGGCGACGAGTTGCAGGCAGTGCCGCGCCGAGATGGCCGCGCGCAGATCGAGCCCGGCGAGCATCAAGCCGGTCGAGGTGAGGTGCACGTGGCTGTCGACGAAGGCAGGCGCGACGAAGCCGCCGTCGAGGTCGACGATCTCGGCGTCGGGAAACTGGGCGAGGCCGACCTCGTCGCTGCCCAGCCAGGCGACGGTGCCGTCGCGGACGGCCATCGCGGTGGCGTCGGGCATGGCCGGACTGTGAATCCGGCCGCCCCGGAGAAGGGTGGTCAACTCAGTCGGGCTGGCGCGGCAACGCCGGGCGTTCGACGTCGACGACATCGCTGTCGACGACGTCGATCACTTCGCCGTCGATGTACTCGCCGCGTCCCGCTTGGCGCCGAGTGCTTGCCGCAGCAGAGCCCTCTGGTCCTCCTCGCGTGCGGGACACCACGGTGATCAAAGGCATCCGGCGGGCAGCCAGCGCCGTCAGCACCGGCCGGGCGACGGCGCGGGTGGGCGGCATCAACAGCAGGAGACCGGCAACGGTCGTCACAACTCCCGGCACGAACACCAGCACGGCGCCAAGCGCGACCATCGCGCTGTCGGTGACGGCGCCCTGCGGTGTGGTCAGACCGGACCGCAGCCGCTGGATGTGCCGTTTGATCTGGGAGCCGGCCAGCGCAAACCCCAGCACGGAGGTGCCGAGCAACGCCAGCACCGTCCAGCCGAAGCCGATCGTCGAGACAAGAGCCACGACGACCGCCAGTTCGACCACCAGGTAGAGCAGGAACAGCCGCATCGCCATGTTCCTCCAACGGTTCGGAGCGCCGAGTGGTTCCTACCCGGCTGCCGGCGCGGTGACCTCGATCGCGCTGTGCACCTTGTCTATGCCGCCGCGGACGATCGTGTGCGGCAACCACCACCATGCATGCCACCAGTAGCGCTTGGTGATCTTGTCGTAGACCCGCCGGGTCTCGGACTCGGGCAGGTTGCGCGCCACCGCCTCCACGGGTTCGCCCTTCGCCTTGCCGAAGATGCCCGCCTTCTGAATGGTGACGCGCGGCGTGTTGTTGATCCGCTTGGTCTTCCACGACCCGTCGTCGGTGATGATCAGCAGCTTGTCGCCCTCGGGAGCCCCCCACACCGTCGTCGGCTTCGGTCTTCCGTCCTTGGTGAATGCGGTGAGCAGCAGGTACTTCTCGCCGTAGACGTCGTTGAAAGTCGGGGCCATGGTGTTCAGTTCACCGCTTTCAGCTCGATCGAAACGTTGCTCTTCATCCCGCCCTTGAGCTTGGAGAAGAAGGAGAAGCCCTTGCCGATCAGGCCGTACCGCCTGCCGATGGCGTCGTAAGTGGCGCCGTTGGCGTTCTTGTCGAGGATGGTTGCCACCGCCTCGACCGCCTCCCCCCTCGGTTTGCCCACCCGGTCGCATTCGGCGATCGTCACCCGCGCGGTGTTGCGGATGCGTTTGACCTTCCAGGACGACTCCTGGGTGATGACCACGAGGCCGTCGCCACTCGGCGCCGCCCAGATCGCCGTCGGCTTGGGACGCCCGTCCTTGGTGAACGTGGTCAGCAGGATGTATTCGCTTTTCGCGACGTCGGCAAAGGTGACAGGCACGTAGCCAACCTAGCGGGAATCAACCCCGCGCACGCGAGGAGCAGGTCAGCCCTCGAGGTCGCCTTCGGTTTCCAGCAACACCGTGCGCAGCCCGTCGATGGTGTCGGTCTCAGGCTGCGCCCACATGCCGCGCTCCGCCGCCTCGAGCAGCCGTTCCGCCATGCCGTGCAGCGCCCACGGGTTCGATTCGGCCATGAACTTGCGGTTCTCGTCGTCGAGCACGTAGGCGTGGGTCAGCCGCTCGTACATCCAGTCGGCCATCACGTGCGCGGTGGCGTCGTAGCCGAACAGGTAGTCGACGGTGGCGGCCATCTCGAAGGCGCCCTTGTAGCCGTGTCTGCGCATCGCCGTCATCCATCGCGGGTTCACCACGCGGGCACGGAAAACCCGCGTCGTCTCCTCCGACAGGGTGCGGGTGCGCACGGCCTCGGGCCTCGTGTTGTCGCCGATGTAGGCGGCGGGCGCCTTACCGGTCAGCGCGCGCACGGTCGCCACCATCCCGCCGTGGTACTGGAAGTAGTCGTCGGAGTCGGCGATGTCGTGCTCACGGGTATCGGTGTTCTTGGCGGCCACCGCGATGCGGCGGTACTGCCGGTTCATGTCGTCGGCGGCGGGCGCCCCGTCGAGGCCGCGGCCGTAGGCGAAGCCGCCCCACGCGGTGTAGACCTGTGCCAGGTCGGCGTCGTCGCGCCAGTTGCGGCTGTCGATCAGCTGCAGCAGCCCCGCGCCGTACGTGCCGGGTTTGGAGCCGAAAACCCGGGTGGTGGCACGGCGTCGATCTCCGTGCTCGGCGATGTCGGCTTCGGCATGCGCGCGCACGTAGTTCTGCTCGGCCGGTTCGTCGAGGTCGGCGACCATGGCCACCGCGTCGTCGAGCATGGTGACCACGTGCGGGAAGGCGTCGCGGAAGAAGCCGGAGATGCGCACGGTGACGTCGATGCGCGGCCTGCCCAGCTCGGCCAGTGCGATCGGCTCGAGGTCGACGACGCGACGCGAAGCGTCATCCCACATCGGCCGGACACCCAGCAGCGCAAGCACTTCGGCGATGTCGTCGCCGGACGTTCTCATCGCCGACGTGCCCCACACCGAGAGCCCGACCGAACGGGGCCAGTCGCCGTTGTCCTCGCGGTAGCGGGCCAGAAGCGATTCCGCCATCGCGCTTCCGGTCTCCCACGCCAGTCGCGACGGCACCGCCTTCGGGTCGACAGAGTAGAAGTTGCGCCCGGTGGGCAGGACGT
The DNA here is from genome assembly GCF_002968285.2 of Mycobacterium sp. ITM-2016-00318. Lineage (NCBI taxonomy): Bacteria > Bacillati > Actinomycetota > Actinomycetes > Mycobacteriales > Mycobacteriaceae > Mycobacterium > Mycobacterium sp. ITM-2016-00318. The sequence continues at coordinate 3,138,195 of NZ_CP134400.1, forward strand.
TGACCAGTCCCCGCAGCGGCGAGCCCGACGGTCCCGCCGCGATGAACCGACCGTCCAACGCCCGCAGGATCTCGTCGATCTCCCTCGAGGTGACCGCAAGCCGCGGCACCACCTCAGTCGCCGCGAACCGCAGGATCGCAGCGACGTCGCGGTTGTCGGTGAGCGTGTCCGCGACGGCGGCATCCCAACCCGCGCCCTGCAATTCGGCTATCAGCGCTCGGGCGTGAGCTTCGGCCGCGTCGACGGCGGCGCGGTCGTCGGTGCCGTCCTCGGCGAGGCCGAGCGCCTGTCGCAGGCCCGGCACCGTCTGGTCGCCGCCGAACAACTGTCGCGCACGCAGGATGGCCAGCACCAGATCCAGTTGAGCCTCGTCGGCCGGGGCCTGGCCGAGAATGTGCAACCCGTCGCGGATCTGGACGTCCTTGATCTCGCAGAGCCAGCCGTCGACGTGCAGCAGCATGTCGTCGAACGAGTCGTCCTCCGGCCGTTCGGCCAGGCCCAGGTCGCGATCCATCTCCGCGGCGCGCATCAACGTCCAGATCTGCTGGCGGATCGCCGGCAGCTTGCCGGGATCCAGCGCGGCGATGTTGGCGTGCTCGTCGAGCAGCTGCTCCAAACGTGCGATGTCCCCGTAGCTTTCGGCACGCGCCATCGGCGGGATGAGATGGTCGACGAGGGTGGCGTGGGCGCGCCTTTTGGCCTGTGTGCCCTCCCCGGGATCGTTGACGAGGAACGGATAGATCAGCGGCAGGTCGCCCAACGCGGCGTCGGACCCACAGGCCGCCGACATGCCGAGCGTCTTACCGGGCAGCCATTCCAGGTTGCCGTGCTTGCCGAGGTGCACGACTGCGTCCGCACCGAAACCCGCTGTGCTGCCCTCGCTCCTCGCGTCCGCGGCAAGCCAGTGGTATGCGGCCAGATAGTGGTGGCTCGGCGGCAGGTCTGGGTCGTGATAGATGGCGACCGGGTTTTCGCCGAAGCCGCGCGGGGGCTGCACCATCAGCACGACGTTGCCCGCCTGCATGGCGGCGACGACGATCTCGCCGTCGGCGTCGCGTGTGCGGTCGACGAACAGATTGCCGGGCGCGGTCCCCCAGTGCGCTTCGACCGCCTCGGTCAGCTCGGGGGGAAGGGTGGTGAACCAGTCGCGATATTCCTTCGCGGACAACCGGATCGGATTGCCTGCCAGCTGGACGTCGGTGAGCCAGTCGGGATCCTGGCCGCCGCGCTCGATCAGCGCGTGGATCAACGCGTCGCCGTCCTGCGCTTCGACACCGGGAATGTCACCGATGTCATAGCCGGCGTCACGCATGGCGCGCAGCAGGACGACTGCACTCGCCGGGGTGTCCAGTCCGACCGCGTTGCCGATGCGAGCGTGCTTGGTCGGGTAGGCGGAGAACACCAGCGCCACCCTCTTGTCCTGCGGCGCAACGGCTCGCAGCCGCGCGTGCCGCACGGCGAGACCGGCCACCCGGGCGCATCTCTCGGCGTCTGCGACGTAGGCGATCAACCCTTCGTCGTCGATCTCCTTGAACGAGAACGGGACTGTGATGATGCGGCCGTCGAACTCGGGCACGGCCACCTGCGTCGCGACGTCGAGCGGGCTGAGGCCGTCGTCATTGTCCTGCCACTGCGACCGCGAACTGGTCAGGCACAGCCCCTGCAGTATCGGAATGTCCAGTGCGGCAAGATGCGCCACGTTCCAGGCGTCGTCACTGCCACCGGCCGACACGGCAGCGGGAACCGCCCCACCGGCGGCGAGCACGGTGGTCACCATCGCGTCGGCGGACTTCAGCAGGTCGAGCATGTCCGGTTCGGCGGTGCGCAGCGAGGCGCAGTACACGGGCAACGGCGTGCCCCCCGCGGCCTCGATGGCGGTGCACAGTGCCTCGACGTAGCCGGTGTTGCCCGCCAGCTGCTGGGCTCGATAGAAGAGCACGGCGATGGTCGGGCCGTCACCGGCGGCCTGCGCGCGATCGAGGACACCCCAGTTCGGGATGGATGCCGGTGGCGCGAAGCCGAACCCGGTCATCAGCACGGTGTCGCAGAGGAACGCGTGCAGCTGCCGGAGGTTCTCCATGCCGCCCTGGGCCAGGTAGACGTGTGCCTGCACCGCGACGCCTGCTGGAACCGTGGAATGGCTCATCAGGTCGGCGTCGGGGGCCTGCTCGCCACTGACCACCACGGTCGGCACACCGCTGGCGATGACGGCATCGATGCCGTCCTGCCAGGACCGGTAGCCCCCGAGAATCCGCACCACGGCCAGATCGGCCCCGTCGAGTTGTTCGGCGAGCTCACCGTCGACGAGCCGCGACGGGTTGGCCCACCGGTAGTCCGCCCCGCTCGAACGAGCCGTGATCAGGTCCGTATCGGACGTCGACAGCAATAGGACGGTGGGCTCTGACACCCACCATTCCTATCGCAAGCGTCGGTCAGTCGCCGAAGCGGCCATGCCACGTCTGCGGGTACGGCAGGCCGGTGGCGGCGACGAGCCCGACGAGTACAACGGCAAACACGATCAAGGAGGACATGGTTGGGCCTTCCGCTCGTTATTGCACACACGTGCAACTGCGAGCAATGTACGACGTAACCCGTCGGTAGGGACCGACATGTGCCGGATGGAACTCGCAGGCCAGGGCTGTGACGACGGTCACACTACGTTCTGTTCGCACTGCGCCGAACCCTTGTCCGGCCCGCCTGCCGACACCAACTTGGGCATATGCAGGTTGTGAAACTCGGCGCCGTCATCGGTGCCCGTATCGACGATGTGGACCTCTCCGGCGACCTCGACGCGTCCACCGCGGCGGAGATCAACGCGGCGCTGCTCGAGCACAAGGTGATTTTCTTCCGCGAGCAGGACCGTCTCGACGACGACGGTCAGCTGGCTTTCGCCCGCCTGCTCGGCACACCGACGAGCGCACATCCCACGGTGACGTCGCGCGGAAACCGGCTCCTGCCCATCGACTCGCGCTTCGACAAGGCCAACAGCTGGCACACCGACGTCACCTTCGTCGACCGCATTCCCAAAGCGTCACTGCTGCGGGCGATCACCTTGCCGAGCTATGGCGGCACCACCACATGGGCCTCGACCGAAGCGGCCTACGACCAGCTGCCCGCACCGCTGCGCGCGCTCGCCGAGAACCTCTGGGCCACCCACACCAACCTGTACGACTACGCGTCGCCGCGCGATTTCACCACCGAGGAACGTCAGTACCGCGACGAGTTCGTGTCCGACTACTACGAAACCGAACACCCGGTGGTCCGCATCCACCCCGAAACGGGCAGGCCGGTGCTTCTCCTCGGCCAGTTCGTCAAGCGATTCGTCGGCCTCGGCTCAACCGAGTCCGCAGCACTGTTCAACCTGTTGCAGGCCCGAATCACCAAGTTGGAGAACACGATCAGATGGAACTGGGCGCCGGGCGACGTGGCGATCTGGGACAACCGGGCCACCCAGCACTACGCGGTGTCCGACTACGACGACCAGTTCCGGATGCTGAACCGCGTCACACTGGCCGGCGACATCCCGGTGGGCGTCGACGGGCAGCGCAGCCGGGTGATCGCAGGCGACGCGTCGCAGTACTCGGACGTGGTGCGGCCGGTACCGCTGGCCGGCTAGAGCCGATCCATCTCCCGCGACATCGCAGAGCTGTCCAGATAGGCGAGCCGCTGCGGGTAGTGCCGACGCACGTGCGGCTTCTCGGGTCGCACGAACATCGCGCGGACCGCCGAGGCCAGCTCGTGGGCGACGTGGAGATGCTTGGCAGGCGCAGGCGCGAGCGCCGCCGCCGACGCGAACAGCACCTGCTGTTCGGTGATCAACGCGGCTGTGTCGGTCGACTGCGCGGCCGCCTCGGCCGGTGCACTGTCGGGTTTCGTCGTCGTGGTGTCAGCGCTCGTAGTGCCGACTGTGGTTTCAAGCGTGGTCATTTTCTTCAACTCCAACCCCACAATGTCCCGTGCTCTCGCGCCCCGGGCTTCTGATGGGTCGAAACTAAGTGGGGTGCTCTGGTGACGCACGCGTAGTCCACTACCTCAGTCGGCGTGAGGCCCGCACGCGTACCGTGAGACTGATGCCACGAACCCGTGACCAGGACGCATGCCCGGGCGCACTGCAGTTGTACCGGGCCGCCGACGGCGCACTCGCCAGGGTTCGACTGCCCGGGGGGATGATCGCGCCGCGCCAGCTCGAGGCACTCGCCCATGCCGCGAGCGGGTTCGGCTCACCCGCCATGGAGCTGACCTCGCGAGGGAATATCCAGATCCGCGGAGTCGGCGACGACGGCGCCGACGCGCTCGTCGACGCCGTCGCGGCCGCAGGCCTGCTCCCTTCACCGACGCACGAGCGGGTGCGCAACATCGTCGCCTCGCCGCTGTCGGGCAGGCTCGGCGGACGCGCCGACGTGCGGGAATGGGTCGGCCTGCTGGACGCCTCGATCTGCGCCGAACGTGCCCTCGCCGAGCTGCCCGGCCGGTTCTGGTTCAGCCTCGACGACGGCCGCGGCGACGTCTCCGGCCTGGCCGCCGATGTCGGCGCCCATGCTCTCGGCGACACCGTCGCCCTGTTGCTGGCGGGCCGAGACACCGGGGCGCGGATCGCCCCCTCGGACGTGGTGGCAACCCTGATATCGATCGCGCGACGATTCGCCGATGTCCGCGGAAACTCCTGGCGGATAGCTGAACTCGCCGATGCTTCGGTCTTGATCGACGACCTTCCCCGATCCGCTGAACCTGGCCAGACCTGGCCTGCCGTCAGTCGACCGCCGGTGGGCTGGCTCGTGCAGGACGACGGTCGCATCGCGTTGGGCGCGGCTGTCCCGCTGGGTGTGCTGCAAGCGCGGGTAGCCGAATACCTGGCAGCGATAGACGCCCCGATCGTCGTCACCCCGTGGCGCTCGGTGCTCGTCTTCGACCTCGACGAGGGCGTCGCGGACGCGGCGCTGCGGGTGCTCGCGCCGATGGGTCTGATCTTCGACGACAGCTCGCCGTGGCTCGACGTCAGTGCGTGCACCGGCAGCCCCGGCTGCGAACACTCGGCGGCCGACGTCCGCGCCGACGCGACCCGTGCGGTCGACGAGCCTGCTGCGGTTCACCGGCACTTCGTCGGATGCGAGCGGGCCTGCGGGAGCCCGGCCGACGGCGAGGTGCTGATCGCCACCGCAGACGGATACGTGCTGCGCAGACCGCCCCCGTAGGGTGAGCGGGTGCTCGACTACACCCGCGACGCCACCGAGATCTACCGGCAGTCGTTCGCGACGATTCGCGCGGAGGCCGACCTCTCGGGATTCCCCGACGACATCGCCCGCGTGGTCGTGCGGTTGATCCACACCTGCGGCCAGGTCGACGTCGGCGAGCATGTCGCCTACAGCGATGACGTGGTCGCCGAGACGCACGCCGCGCTCGTCGCGGGCGCGCCGGTGCTGTGCGACTCGTCGATGGTGGCGGCGGGGATCACGCGTTCCCGGCTGCCCGCCGACAACGAGGTGGTGTCGCTGGTAGCGGACGCAAGGGCCGCCGATCTGGCCGCGCGGCTCGGCAGCACCCGGTCGGCCGCCGCGGTGGACCTGTGGGCCGACCGGCTCGCCGGAGCGGTACTGGCGATCGGCAACGCGCCCACCGCATTGTTCCGGCTGCTCGAACTCATCGACGACGGTGCACCGGTGCCTGCCGCCGTGCTCGGCGGCCCCGTCGGCTTCGTCGGATCGGCGCAGTCCAAGCAGGAGCTGATCGAGCGACCGCGCGGCATGTCGTACCTCGTGATCACGGGGCGTCGCGGTGGCAGCGCGATGGCCGCGGCGGCCGTCAACGCGATCGCGAGCAGTGCCGAATGAGTGACCGGGGCACGCTGTGGGGCGTCGGTCTCGGGCCGGGCGATCCTGAACTGGTGACGGTCAAGGCCGCCAGGGTGATCGCGCAGGCCGATGTCGTCGCGTATCACAGCGCACGGCACGGACGCAGCATCGCCCGCGGCATCGCGGAGCCCTACCTGCGTGCGGGCCAGATCGAGGAGCACCTGGTCTATCCGGTCACCACCGAAACCACCGACCACCCCGGCGGCTATGCGGGTGCGATCGAGGACTTCTACCGCGAGGCAGCCGAGCGCATCGCCGTCCATCTGGACGCGGGCCGGGACGTGGCGCTGCTCGCCGAAGGCGATCCGCTGTTCTACAGCTCGTACATGCACATGCACACTCGGCTGACCGAGCGTTTCGACGCGGTGATCGTGCCGGGTGTGACGTCGGTCAGCGCGGCGTCGGCCGCGACCGGCACTCCCCTCGTCCAGGGCGACGAGGTGCTGACCATTCTCCCCGGCACGCTGCCCGTCGACGAACTCAAACGCAGGCTCGCCGACACCGACGCAGCCGTCGTACTGAAGCTCGGACGGTCGTTTCCCGCTGTGCGGGAGGCACTTTCGTCGGCGGGACGGCTCGAGGAGACTTACTACGTCGAGCGGGCCAGCACGCCGCAGCAACGGGTGACGCCCGCAGCCGAGGTCGACGACGGCAAGGTGCCGTACTTCTCGCTCGCCATGCTGCCGGGGACCACCGCCAGACAGGCCAGTGCGGGCACCGTCGCCGTCGTTGGGCTAGGCCCGGGCGGCACCGACTGGATGACCCCGCAGAGCCGCCGCGAACTCGCCGCCGCCACCGACCTGATCGGCTACGGCCCATACCTTCAACGCGTCCGGCCCCGCGACGGACAACGCATGCATCCGAGCGACAACACCGACGAAACCGCCCGCGCCAGGCTGGCGTGCAGCCTCGCCGAGGAAGGCCGCGCCGTCGCCGTGGTGTCGTCGGGCGACCCCGGCGTCTTCGCGATGGCGACGGCCGTGCTCGAGGAGGCCAAGCAGTGGCCCGGCGTCGAGGTCCGCGTCATCCCGGCGATGACCGCGGCGCAGGCCGTCGCGAGCCGGGTCGGCGCACCACTCGGCCACGACTACGCCGTGATCTCGCTGTCCGACCGGCTCAAGCCGTGGGACGTCATCGCCGCCCGCCTCACCGCGGCGGCAGAGGCGGATCTGGTGCTCGCCATCTACAACCCCGCGTCCAAGACCCGCACCTGGCAGGTCGGCGCCATGCGGGATCTGTTGCTGGAGCACCGCGATCCGGGTACCCCGGTCGTGATCGGCCGTGATGTCTCCGGCCCGCGCGAAGAGGTGAAGGTCATCCGACTCGCCGACCTCGATGCCGCCGACGTGGACATGCGCTGCCTGCTGATCGTCGGATCGTCGCAGACCCAGTGGTACGACGATCGGGTGTTCACCCCGCGCAGGTACCCGTCGCTCTGATACTGTCCGGCAGCCATGACCATTCCACGTGGACCCGAGAATGTAACGCCGGAGTGGCTCGGCTCCGTGCTGGGAGCCGACGTCAGCGGCGTCGAGGTCACGCCGATCGGCACCGGGCAGACCGGTGCCACCTACCGGGTGAGCGCGACGTACACGACCGAGCAGCCGGGTGCGCCAACGTCATTCGCGGTCAAACTGAGCGCACAGGACGACGCCGTCCGCGAGCGCGTCGCCCTCGGCTACCGCTCGGAGGTCGAGTTCTACTCGCGTATCGCGGACAAGATGGCCATCCCCGTTCCGCGTAGCTATCACACCGAGATCTCCTCCGACGGCGCAGACGTCGTGCTGCTGCTCGCCGACATGGCTCCCGCGGTGCAGGGCGACCAAATCGCCGGCTGCTCGCCCGCAGAGGCGCAGCTCGCGGTCCAGGCCCTCGCCGGACTGCACGGCCCGAGCTGGTGCGATGCGCAGTGGATGGACCTGCCCGCCATCGTGATGCCGAAGCCGGGCGACGACGACGCCGCCAACGGGCTCGGCGAGATCTCCCGCATGGCGGCCGACATCGTGATCGACCGGCTCGGCGCCCAGATCGCGCCCGAGGACCAGGAAACCCTTGTGGCCGCGATGTCGCTGGTGACCCCGTGGCTGAAGGCCGAGCCGAAGCGGTATGCCCTCATGCACGGCGACTACCGACTGGACAACATGCTGTTCGATCCCGATCGCACGCGGATCACCGTGGTCGACTGGCAGACAGTCGGAATCGGTTTGCCCGGTCGCGATCTCGCGTACTTCACCGGAACAAGCCTCGAACCATCCGTGCGCGCGCGAATCGAACGCGATCTCGTCGAGCGCTATCACCGGTCACTGCTCGAATTCGGCGTCACCGGCTACGATCTCGACACCTGCTGGAGCGACTACCGGCTCGGCGCGGTGCAGGTGCCGTTGCTGGTCGCGCTTGGCACCGCGTTCGCGTCGACGACCGAACGCGGTGACGACATGATGATGGCCATGTTGAGTCGCGGGTGCCGGGCCATCCGCGAGCTGGAGACGCTCGAGCTGATCAAGACCTACGAAGAGAGCTGACCCAGGCGACCGCGTCGTCGACCGTCGACACTGTGGCCACGCCGTCGGGCAAGGGCGGGCGATCGACCATCACCACCGGAATATCAAGCGCCGCAGCGGCATCCAGCTTCGGCCTGGTCATCTCGCCGCCGCTGTTCTTCGTCACCAAGCAGTCGATCCGATGTTCGGTGAGAAGCGCGCGTTCGTCGTCGTAACGGTACGGTCCACGCGACAGTACGATCTCATGGTGACGCGGCAACGTGTGCGGGTCGGGCGCGGTGACGGCGCGGATGAGGAACCACGCGTCGACATCGGAGAACACCTCGACACCCGACCGGCCCGTGGTCAGGAAGACGCGCCGAAAGTCATGGTCCTGAACGGCTTTCGCCGCATCCAGGTCGGAGGTCGCCGGGATGGCTTCGCCCTGGGGCCACGCGGGGCGTACGACGACCAGATGCGGGATCTGCAGCGCGCCGCATGCTTTCGCCGCGTTGGCGGTGATCGTCGCCGCATAGGGGTGGGTGGCGTCGACGACGGCGTCTACCTCGGATTCGATCAGCCAGCGCCGCATGCCGTTGACACCGCCGAAGCCGCCTATTCGGACGTCGCCGACGGGAAGCGCGGGATCGGGCACCCGGCCGGCCAGTGAACTGATCACGGCGACGCCGGGATGCAGGCGCGCGGCGAGCGTTCGGGCCTCCGAGGTGCCGCCGAGCAGCAGCACGCGCATCAGTGCCGGTCCCCGCGTGTTCGGCCGGTCGAATACAGGTAGCTGTCGGCGAAGCCCTCGGCGGCCAGCACGTCGCCGACGACGATCACCGCCGTTCTGGTGATGTCCGCCGCATGTGTCTTGGCGGCGAGATCGGCGAGCGTGCACCGCAGCACGATCTCCTGCGGCCAGCTCGCGAACGCCACGACCGCACAAGGTGTTTCGGGGCGGTAGCCGCCTACCAGCAGCTCCGGGACGACCGCGTCGATCTGAGCGGCGGCCAGATGCAGCACCAGCGTTGCGCCCGGCGCCGACAACGATGCGAGGTCCTCGCCTTCCGGCATCGCTGTCGACAACGTCGCGACTCGCGTCAGGGTTACGGTCTGTGCGACTCCCGGTACGGTGAGCTCCCTGCCCAGCGCCGCCGCCGCCGCCGCGAAAGCCGGTACGCCGGGGACGATCTGGTAGTCGATGCCGAGAACGTCGAGCCGCCTGCACTGCTCGGCGAGGGCGCTGTACAGCGACGGATCGCCCGAATGCAGCCGCGCCACATCGAGACCCGCTTTGTGCGCTTCGGCGATCTCGTGGATGATCGCGTCGAGCGTCAACGGCCCGGTGTCGACGACCTTGGCGTCCGGCGGGCACAGCGCCAGCAGGTCGTCGGGCATGATCGAGCCCGCGTAAAGGCACACCGGACAACTGCTCACCAGCCGCTGCCCCCTGACGGTGATCAGATCGGCTGAGCCGGGCCCGGCGCCGATGAAATAGACGGTCATGCCTTGGTGACCGCCCACTGCATGACGGGCATCGCCGGCCGCCAACCGGTGAACGTGCCGAGCGGTTCCCCGAGGTAATGCTGGAATCGGCGCAGTTCGCCGCCGAGGCGTTGATACCACTGCGTCAGGAGGGCTTCCGATTCGATCGTCACGGCGTTCGCGACCAGTCGACCGCCTGAAGGCAGCCGGTCGAAGCACGCGTCCAGGAGGCCGGTTTGCGTGAGCCCGCCGCCCACGAAGATCGCCGAGGGAACCGGCACGAAGTCGAATGCCTCCGGCGCGTCGGAGTGCACCTCTACGCGCGCGCCGAAAGCCACCGCATTGTCGGTGATTCGCTTGCGGCGCTGCTCGTCTCGCTCGAATGCGACAGCCCGGCAGCCCACTCCGCTGCGGCACCATTCGATCGCGATACTCCCGGAGCCGGCACCGACGTCCCAGAGGTATTCGCCGGGACGTGGTGCGAGTGCGGCCATCGTGACGGCGCGGATCGACTGCTTGGTGATCTGCCCGTCGTTCGCGAACGAGTCGTCGGGCAGCACGCCGAACCGGCGTTCGTCGGGTAGGTATCGCACGGCGATGACGTTCAGGTCGTCGACGTCTGCCGGCGGCCGCCGCACCCACTCGCGCGCCGTGGCCGACCGCCGCCGTTCCTCGGGACCGCCGAGCTGCTCGAGCACGGTGATCTCCGAGTCACCGCGCCCGGTTTCGGTGAGCAGCCGCGCCAGGTCTGTCGGGGTTGTGGCGTCGCGGGACATCACGACGGCCTGCCCGCCGCGGCGCACCGCGGTGTGAGTTTCCGCGGTGACGAGGCTGATGATCTCGGTGTCCTGAACGGTCCAGCCGACTCGTGAGCAGGCCAGCGTCACCGACGACACGTGCGGAAGGACAGCGACCCGGTCGCTGCCGTACATCCGGATGAGGGTGCCGCCGACACCGTGCATCAGCGGGTCCCCGCTGGCGACGACGTGCACGTCCCCGCCGACGCCGTCCAAAAGGGTACGCAGGGCGGGAAGCATCGGCGACGGCCACGGCCGCCTGACCGCTGAGATGCTGTCGTCGAGTAGATCCAGCTGCCGTCGGGACCCGAAAACGACGGTGGCCCGGCGCAATTCGGTCAGCGACGACGGCGCGAGGCCGGCGAGACCGTCGGCGCCTATGCCGACGACGACGATCACCGGATCCCTCGGCTCTTCGCGCGAGCGCTCATCGCGGCATCCTTCGCCACACCCATTGGGGTAACAGTCGCATGCCGACGAAGAACGGTTGCAGAGTCCACGGAATCCACACCGTGCGGCGACCTTTGGCGAGCGCTTTGGCGGTGGCCTCAGCGACCTGCGGGGGCGTGCTCGACATCGGTGCGGGTTTCATCCCCTCGGTCATCCTGCCGATCACGAAGCCCGGTCGGACGAGCAGAAGCCGCACCCTGGAACCGTGCAGCGCGTCGGAAAGGCCGCTGCAGAAGCCGTCCAGCCCTGCCTTCGCCGAACCGTAGACATAGTTGGCGCGACGCACCCGCACCCCGGCAACCGACGAGAACACGACGATCGCGCCTTTCCCCGCCGTCCTCATGACGTCGGCGAGCACGGTGAGCAGATTCGCCTGGGCGACGAAGTCGGTATGCAGGACGGCGGACGCATGAGCGGGGTCCTTCTCTGCGCGGGCCTGGTCGCCGAGTACACCGAACGCGAGTACCGCCGTGCCGATCGATCCATGGTCGGCGACGATCGAGGCCACCAGCGAGGCGTGCGAGGGCAGGTCGTCGGCGTCGAACCGGCGAACGTCGACCTTGGCCGCGCCTGCCTTCTCGACGGCTGCGACCTGCTCGGACAGCCGTTCGGGGCTGCGGGCCGCCAACACCACCGTCGCACCGGGTGCCAGCAATTGCGCGAGCTCGACGCCGATTTCACTCCGGCCACCGAAAATCACCACCGCGCCGCGGCTCGTGTCATCCACGGCTGTGATTATCACCTGCGCTAGTTTGGAACCCGATGGCGAACGCAACTACCCGGCTGACAAACGACGCGCTTGCGTTCCTGACCGAGCGCCATCTCGCGATGCTGACGACATTGCGTTCGGACAACTCGCCGCACGTCGTCGCGGTCGGATTCACCTTCGATCCGAAGACCCACATCGCCAGGGTGATCACCAGCGGCGGCTCGCAGAAGGCGGTCAACGCCGAACATCGCGGCATCGCCGTCCTCAGCCAGGTCGACGGCGCCCGTTGGCTGTCGCTGGAGGGCAGGGCGACTGTCAACACCGACCCCGAGGCCGTCCGGGACGCCGAACTCCGCTACGCGCAGCGCTACCGAACCCCGCGGATCAACCCGCGCCGGGTCGTGATCGAGGTCAGGGTCGAGCGGGTGCTGGGCTCCTCTGAGCTGCTGGATCGCACCGGCGACTAGTCACTGAAATAACTTCCGCCACTTCGGTTTCAGAAGTCACACGAGGCGGACGGAATGTCGGTGGTTCGAACTAGTGTTCGAAGTATGAGTTCGGTCGCCGTGTTGAAGCGCATCGCCGCCATGCGCGCCGAACTCGACGCCGCGATGGCCGAGTCGGTCGACGGATCTGCTGCCGAGCGGACCGCCGCGACAGCTGAGTTCGAGGCGCTGGTTCGCCAGCTGCCTGCCCTGCAGCACCGGCTGGTGAACGGCCTGGGGGAGCTGCCGGTTGAGGAGTTGGGTGAGCCGTCGTTGGCCGCGGCGTTGTCCACGCTGTTACGGATCTCGCGCGAGGAAGCCAGCCGCCGGATCAAGGAAGCCAAGGATCTGGGGCCGCGCGTGGCGCTGACCGGCGAGCCGCTGGATCCGATGCTGTCCAACACCGCGGCTGCGCAGCTGCGCGGCGACATCGGGGTCGAGCACGTGAAGATCATCCGGAAGTTCTTCAAAGACTTGCCTGGTTTCGTCGATCACGACACCCGCGAAGCCGCCGAAACCCAGCTCGCCGAGTTGGCGTGCGGGCTGGGCCCCGACCAATTACGCAAGGCCGCTGACCGGCTGGCGATGATCCTCGACCAAGACGGCGAACTATCAGACGCCGACCGCGTCAAGCGCAGCTACTTCACCAAGGGCAGGCAGCGGGCCGACGGCATGAGCGAGCTTCGCGGCAGTGCCGACCCCGAGCTCACCGCACTGCTCGACGTGGTGTTCGCCAAGTGGGCGGCACCGGGGATGTGCAACCCCGACCACGAAGCCCCCGGTGTGGACGGCGAACCCAGCCCCGAAGCGATCAGAAAAGACCTACGCACCGCCGGGCAGCGCAATCACGACGCCCTCAAAGCCCTCTGCCGAGCCTTGTTGGCCTCCGGGCAACTCGGCAGCCACAAGGGACTGCCGATGACGATGGTCGTCTCCACGACTCTCAAAGAGCTGCAATCCGGTGCAGGTCATGCCGTCACCGGCGGCGGCACCCTGCTGCCGATGCGCGAGGTCATCAAGCAAGCCGCCGCGGCCCACCAGTACCTGTGCGTGTTCGACGACCACACCGCAGAGGCGCTGTATCTGGGCCGGGCGAAACGACTCGCTTCCAAGGCCCAACGCCTCGTGCTCTACGCCCGCGACCGCGGCTGCACGTTCCCCGGCTGCACCGCACCGGCGTATCACAGCGAGGCACACCACCGCAACGGCGACTGGTCCCAGGGCGGACTGACCAACATCGACGACCTCACTCTGGCCTGCGGCACAGACAACCGCCGCGTCAAACCCGGCGGCTGGACAACCCGCACCCGCGCCGACGGCCGCACCGAATGGATTCCACCGCCGAACCTCGACACCGGGCAGCGACGCGTCAACAACTACCACCACCCCGAGCGCTACCTCATCCCCGACGAACACGCCACCGAAAACAGCGAGGGCGACGAAGACGAAAGTACCTGACTAGGAAGCTGATTCAGCGCCTGCGGGCACGACGATCAACTCGTGCGGGCGGCTGTTCACCGCTTCGGCACCGTCGGCGGTGACGATGACGATGTCCTCGATACGGGCTCCCCACTCTCCGGGAAAGTAGATGCCCGGCTCCACTGAGAACGCCATGCCCTCGACGAGTGGCAGGTCGTTGCCCGCCACGATGTAGGGCTCCTCGTGCACCGACAACCCGATGCCGTGGCCAGTGCGATGCACGAACGCATCGGACAAACCCGCTTCGGCAAGCACATCGCGTGCGACGGCGTCCACGTGTTCGGCCGTGATTCCGGGGCGCACCGCCGCCACCGCCGCCTGCTGAGCGCGCTGCAGCACCGAATACCGCTGCGCCACTTCCTCGGTCGGCTCACCGATGCTGTACGTCCTGGTCGAATCCGAGTTGTATCCCGGCTCGTACGGACCCCCGATGTCGACGACGACGATATCGCCGGTACGCAGCTCACGATCGGAGCACTCGTGGTGCGGGTCGGCGCCGTGCGGGCCTGACCCGACGATGATGAACGCCACCTCCGAATGCCCCTCGGCGACAATCGCTTCGGCGATGTCGGCCGCCACGTCGGCTTCGGTTCGGCCCGGCACGAGGAAGTCCGGCACCCGTGCGTGCACCCTGTCGATCGCAGCGCCCGCCTTGCGCAGGGCGTCGATCTCCGCACCGTCCTTGACCATCCGCAGGCGGCGCAACACATCTGTCGCGAGCACCGGCACCACGCCGAGCACCTCCGCCAGCGGCAGCAGATGCAACGCGGGCATCGCATCGGTGACGGCAGTGGCCGCGGGCGCACCGCCGAGCGCGTCGGCCACCACCCGGTACGGATCCTCGCCATCCACCCAGTCGCGCACCGCGATGCCGAGCTCGGTGGCCGCCGATTCCTTCAGCGACGCCAGTTCCAGCCGCGGCACCACGATGGTCGGCTCGCCGGCGGCGGGCAGCACCAGCGCGGTGAGCCGCTCGAAGGTCTGTGCCCGCGAGCCGATCAAGTAGCGCAGGTCGTAGCCGGGAGTGATGACCAGACCGGCAAGCCCCGCGTCGGCGGCCGCCGCCGACGCCGCCCGAAGTCGTTGCGCGTACACATCGTTGCTGAATCGGCCCGCTGTCATGGAAGCCAGGCTAATCGGGGCGCGAATAGCTGGCGACCTCGATCAGGTTGCCGTCCGGATCGCGGCAGTAGTGCGACGTCATGGGCCCGAGCGCATCCGTCTTGGTGACGGGTCCCTCTGTGACCGCCACGCCGCACGCCCGCAGATGCGCCCCGATCCCTTCAGGACTCGTCTCGGTGATGGCGTCGACGTTGCCGGTGTTGAGCACGACGTGGTCGATTCGATTCACTCGCAAGGCCATACCTCACGCTACTGTCGATGACCGTGGCAGCTCCCGTATTACTGCTCGACGGCGCCAGCATGTGGTTTCGCTCCTTCTTCGGGGTGCCCTCGTCGATCACCGCGCCCGACGGCAGGCCCGTCAACGCCTTGCGTGGCTTCCTCGACGCCGTCGCCACCGTCATCACCCGCGAACGCCCCAGCCGGCTGGTGGTGTGCCGCGACGACGACTGGCGACCGCAGTGGCGGGTCGACCTGATCCCCTCCTACAAGGCGCACCGCGTCGCCGAGGAGGAGCCCGCGGGCACCCCCGACATCGAGGAAGTACCCGACGACCTGACCCCCCAGGTCGACATGATCATGGAAATCCTCGACGCGTTCGGCATTTCCACCGCGGGCGCCCCGCAATGCGAAGCCGACGACGTGCTCGGGACGCTGGTCGAGCGCGAACGCAAAGACCCGGTCGTCGTCGTCAGCGGCGATCGCGATCTGCTTCAGCTCGTGCGCGACGACCCGGTGCCGGTACGGGTGCTCTACCTTGGCAGCGGCCTGGCCAAAGCCGTCAAATGGGGGCCCGAGGAAGTTGCGGACAAGTACAACGTCCCGCTCGACCGCGCCGGGCCCGCCTACGCCGAATTGGCGCTGCTGCGCGGCGACCCGTCCGACGGGCTGCCGGGCGTGCCCGGCGTCGGCGAGAAGACGGCGGCAACCCTGCTCGCCCAACACGGTTCGTTGGAGGGCATCCTGGCCGCCGCGCACGATCCGAAATCGAAGATGTCGAAGGCCTACCGGACGAAACTGCTCGCAGCGACCGACTACATCGAGGCTGCCGGGCCAGTGGTCAAGGTGGCAGTCGACGCCGAGGTGAACTTCTCCACGAAGTCCGACGCGCTGCCACTGGCCGCAGAGCACCCGCGCAAAGTGGTCAAGCTCGCCGAAAAGTACGGCGTCACGTCGTCAATCGGCCGCCTGCAGAAGGCACTTGACGCGCTCCCCGGCAACTGACTACTTGGGTCGGCCGACCTCGTAGGTGCCGTCGTTGTCCTGAAAGGTCACTGTCACCTGGCGCTTGGTGCCGTCGATGCTGACCTCGCAATCAAACGTCTCACCCTTCTTCACCGTCGGGCTCTGGCCGTCGTTGCACTTGACGTCCTTGACGTTCTTGGCGCCGTATCCGTTGGACTCGTCGGTGAGGATCTGCTGCACACCCGACTGAGCCGCGTCGACGTCCAGCTTGGTGGTCACAAAGAAGCCGGGCTTCCAAAAGCCGAGCACCGCAACGACGGCGACCACGATCGCGGCGAGCAGGCCGATGATGCCGCCGATCAGCGCCAGCGAGCGCTTGGAACCCCCAGGGGACTCCGTCGAGCCGTACTGCGGGTACTGGCCGTACTGGCCGGGTTGCTGACCGTACTGCCCCGGCTGCTGACCGAACTGGCCCGGCTGACCCGGTTGCTGGCCGTACTGCGGGTACCCCTGCTGCGTGTAGTCCTGGGTCGGCTGCTGGCCGTACTGCTGCTCGGTCGCCGGATACTGCTGCGGCGGCTGGTACTGCGGCTGGCCGGGCTGCTGATACGGGTAGTGCTGGGGCGAATAGGCGGGCGGTTGCTGCTGCCACGCGGGGTCTCCACCGGGGGCCGGCTGCTGCCACGCGGGCGGCTGCTGCTGCGACGGATCGCTCGACGGCTGGTCCTGACCGGACCACGGCTGCGTCTGGTCAGGTCCCTGCGGTCCGCTCATCGTCTCTCCCTGCAATTCCTGGTAATCGCTGATACTGCCGACACCTTACCCTGCATCAACAGCCACGACGCCGCGTCGAACGTCGGCGATGGCGCGTTTCGCGACGGCCCTGAGTTCCGGTGTCGGGGCCGCATTGCGCACTTGATCGGCCAGATCGAGCACCTGCCGGCACCAGCGGACGAAGTCACCTGCCGACATGGGAGAGCCGGTGCGCCCGACGTCCGAAGCGTCCAGCGCGGCCGCCAGATCGCCGGTGGTGGCCCACCGGTAGACCGCGGCGACGAAGCCCTCGTCGGGCTCGCGGCTCGGCCCGATCCGGTGCCGCTGCTCGTCGCTCCGCAACTCGGCGGCGAACCGGCGCGTGTCGGCCAGCGCCCTTCGCAGCTTGCCGGTCGGGACCTCGGCGGCCTGCGGGGTCGCGGCGTCGCCTCGGGATTCGTACAGCACTGCCGACAGCACGCCGGCCAGTTCTGCGGACGACAGCCCCTCCCACACCCCGCCACGCAGACATTCGGCGACCAGCAGGTCGCTTTCGCTGTAGATGCGTGCCAGTACCTTGCCGTCGTCGGTCACCCTTGGGTCGCCGTCGGTATCGCGGATGAAGCCACGCTCGGTGAGCAGCACCACTATTCGGTCGAACGTTCGCGCAAGCGAGTTCGTCGCCGCCGCCACCTTCTGCCGGATCTGTTCGTTGTCGCGCTCGATACGCAGGTACCGCTCGGCGAGCCGGACCTTCTCCTCGCGGTCCGGCAGCCGGTGACCGGGGTGGTGGGACAGCTGTTCGCGCAGCCCCGCGAGTTCGGGGTCGACGTCGTGTTCGCGCGGCGGTCCGCTTCGCCTGCCCTTGGGCATCGACATGCCTTCGGTGGCCGACCGCAACGCCGATGCCAGGTCGCGGCGCACCCGGGGCTGGCGATGCTCCACCCGCTTCGGCAGTGTCATCGAACCCACCTTCGCCGAGGCGCCCGAATAGTCGGCCGAGGAGATTCTTCCCGCCCAACGGTTCTCGGTCAGTACCAGCGGTCGCGGATCCTCGTCGTCGCGGGCCGGTTCGAGGATCACCGCAAGCCCGGCCCGTCGGCCGTTGACGATGTTGACGATGTCACCGCGCCGCAGCGACGACAGCGCTTCGTTGACCGCCCTTCGTCGCTGCAGCCGCGAGGCACGCGACTGCGCCTTCTCGCGCTGAGAGATCTGCGCGCGCAGCCGGGCGTACTCGAGAATCGGTGCCTCTGCCTTCCGCTCTTCCGGCGAGCGCTCATCACCGCGGCCGCCGAGTTCGGCGGCGATGTCGTCGAGCATCTTCTCGCCGCGCTCGACGCCCCGCACCAGCCCAACCACCGAACGGTCCGCCTGGTACTGCGCGAACGACGATTCCAGAAGCTTGTGCGCCTGTGTCGGACCCATCTGGTTCACCAGGTTGATCGTCATGTTGTAGGACGGCGCGAACGAACTCCGCAGCGGGAACGTGCGGGTGGACGCCAGGCCGGCCACTTCGGCCGGGTCCACATCCGGCGTCCACAACACCACCGCATGGCCTTCCACGTCGATGCCGCGGCGGCCCGCGCGGCCGGTGAGCTGCGTGTACTCCCCCGGCGTCAACTGGACATGCTGCTCGCCGTCGAACTTGACGAGCCGCTCCAATACCACGGTGCGAGCCGGCATGTTGATGCCCAAAGCCAGTGTCTCCGTAGCGAATACGGCCTTCACCAGGCCTTCGGTGAACAATTCCTCCACGGTGTGGCGAAACGCAGGCAGCATTCCTGCGTGGTGTGCGGCGAGACCCCGCAGCAACGCGTCGCGCCATTCGTGATAGCCGAGCACGACCAGATCGGAGTCGGAGAGATCGGCGCATCGGCGGTCGACGATTTCGGCGATGCGGGTCCGCTCGGCGTCGGTGGTGAGCCGCAGCGACGAGCGCAGGCACTGTTTGACCGCGGCGTCGCAGCCGGCCCTGGAGAAGATGAACGTGATGGCGGGAAGCAGCTGCTCGGCATCCAGCAGCTCGATGACCTCGGGTCGCGACGGTCCGCGGTGAATGCTCGGCCGCCGCCCACGATGATCGAATCCGCCGCGTCGACGGGGCTGCCAATCGGCCAGCCGGTCGGCTTCGCGGCGGTGTGCGATGTGCCGCAACAGTTCTGGATCCACCAGAAGATCGCGGCCGTTCTTCTTCGTACCGCTTGCCCGGTAGTCGAAGAGGTCGAAGAGGCGTTTGCCGACGAGGACGTGTTGCCACAGCGGCACCGGTCGGTGCTCGTCGACGACGACGGTGGTGTCGCCGCGCACGGTCTGGATCCAGCTGCCGAACTCCTCGGCGTTGCTCACGGTCGCCGACAGGCTGACCAACCGGACGTCTTCGGACAGGTGCAGGATCACCTCTTCCCACACCGCGCCGCGCATCCGGTCGGCGAGGAAGTGCACCTCGTCCATCACGACGTGCGAGAGCCCGTGCAAGGTGCCCGAGTTCGCGTAGAGCATGTTGCGGAGCACTTCGGTGGTCATCACCACGATCGGCGCATCACCGTTGATCGACTGGTCGCCGGTCAGCAGGCCGATGCGGTCCTGGCCGTAGCGGCGAACCAGGTCCGCGTGCTTCTGGTTGCTCAGCGCCTTGATCGGCGTGGTGTAAAAGCACTTTCGGCCCGCAGCAAGCGCCAGATGAACGGCGAACTCACCCACCACCGTCTTGCCTGCACCGGTCGGGGCGCACACCAGCACGCCGTGGCCGCCCTCGAGCGCCAGGCACGCGCGCTCCTGGAAGTCGTCCAGCTTGAACGAAAGCTGCTCGGTGAAGGCGGCGAGTTCGCTGCTAAGTGGCGTCGTCATCGACCACCACCCGCGACGACGTCGGCACGGCGGTCGGCGGCGCGATCGGTTCGACGGCGTCGATCTGCGAGGCCTGATCGTCGGGGACGTGGTCGAGCCCTTCGCGGCGTGCCTTGCGCTTGTCGTGGACACGGGCGACCTGGATCGCGAACTCCAGCAATACGGTCAGCGCGAGCGCGAGCGCGAGCATCGAGAACGGATCCGACCCGGGCGTCGCGAACGCCGCAAAGACGAAGAGACCGAAGATCAGCCCGCGCCGCCACGCCTTGAGGCGCTCATATGTCAGCACACCGACCAGGTTCAACATGATGATCAGCAGCGGGAATTCGAAGCTGATGCCGAACACCAGCAGCAGGTTCAGCAGGAAACCGAAATACTGCTCACCCGACAAGGCGGTGACCTGCACGTCGCTGCCGACGGTCAGCAGGAAGTGCAGCGCCTTGGCCAGCACGACGTAGGCCAGTACCGAGCCGGTCACGAAGAGCGCGGCGCCGACGGTCACGAACGCCATCGCGAAGCGGCGTTCCTTCCTGTAGAGCCCCGGCGTGATGAACGCCCACAGCTGATACAGCCACACGGGGCAGGCCATGACGATGCCCGCGGTCAGCGAGACCTTGAGCCGCAGCATGAACTGGTCGAACGGCGCCGTCGCCAGAAGCCGGCACTCGCCGTCGGGCGCGATGGTGGCTCGCGCCGAGGCGGGAAGCGAACAGTAGGGGCCGCGCAGCCACTCGCCGAGGCTGTGGAAACCGAGGAAGCTGTGGGTGTACCAGAAGAACCCGACGATCGTCGTCAAGACGACCGCGGCCGCCGCGATCAGCAGCCTGTTCCGCAGCTCGGCGAGGTGATCGACGAGCGACATGGTGCCATCGGGATTGACCTTGGCGCGTCGTCGGCGCGGATCCAGCCGCTTGAGGAACCCGGGGGTGTGCACGCAGATCGCCTAGGAAGGTATGGACACGGACAGTCGACGCGGCATCATGCCGCGGTCGGTCGACGCGGGATCAGGCCGGGCGCTTGTCGGTGGGCTCGGATGACGGAGTCGCCTGGCCGGCGACATCGGATCGGGCTTCGGGAGTGTCGGCGCGCTCCGATGCGATCGGGGTCGCCGTCGGAGCCGGCCGGCCGGCGACATTGGACCCAGCTTGGGCCTCCGGCTTGTCCTTCATCTCCTTGACCTCGGACTTGAAAATCCGCATCGACTGGCCCAGCGAACGGGCTGCGTCAGGAAGTTTCTTGGCGCCGAACAGGAGAACGAAGACAGCGATGACGATCACCCAGTGCCAGGGTTGTAAACCGCCCAATTTGGTCACCTCCAGAGGTCTGGGGCGAGTCTACCCGCCCGCCTCTGCGGCGACGCCATACGCACGAAGTGCCGCCGCCGCCGAATCGCGAACCCGTTGCGCCAGCGACTCCGGAGCCAGCACCCGGACCCCCGAGCCGAACCCGAGCACGAAGCGCGCCATCCAGTCGTCCGAGGCGTAGGTCATCGCGGCCTCGCACGCCCCATCGGGCAGCTCGCGGGTCACCCGCAGCGGGTAGTAGTCGAACATCCAGGACGCCGACCGGTCGATGAGCAGCGTTGCTGACGGCAGCGCCGGGTCCGCGTCGAACAGCGAGGTGTCCGGTGGCGCCGCCACGGCGGGCTCCGGCGGCGCGGACGGCTCGTCGAGCACGGATGCGTCGACGATGCGGTCGAACCGGAACAGCCGCACGCCCTCGGCGGACCGGCACCACGCCTCCAGATAGCTGTGTTCGGCGACCAGCACCACGCGGATCGGGTCGACGACCCTGCTGGTCAGCATGTCGTGGGAGGCCGAGTAGTACTCGATCGTCAGGGCCCGGTTGTGGCGAACCGCCTCGCGCACAGCGGCGGCCGCCTGGCTTTCGGCCGGTGCGGGCTCGTCGACGGCCTCGTGCCCATGGGTGACCGTGCCCGCAGCGGACTCGATCTTGGCGATCGCGCTGCGGGCGGCCTCTGGATCGACCATCCCGGGCACGTCGACGAGTGCGCGCAGCGCAACCAGCACACCGGTGGCCTCCGGCGAGGTGAGCCGCAGCGGGTGGTCGATGCCCGCGGAGAACGTGACCTCGATGGTGTCGCCGGAGAACTCGAAATCGATCAGGTCGCCAGGCCCGTAGCCGGGCAGGCCGCACATCCACAGCTGGTTCAGGTCGTCGCGCAGTTGCTTCTCGGTGACGCCGAGATCCGATGCCGCCTCGGCGTAGGTGATCCTCGGGTTGGCCTGGAAGTACGGCACCATGTTCAGCAGCCGGACCAGCCGCTCCGATACGGGGCTCATGCCTCGACTCCCACTCGTCCCCTGCCCTGCGGGCGTGGGCCCACCGGTCCTCGCTTGTTCCTCGCTGCGATCCTCACTCGCGCTCGTCTTCGGGGGCTCATGCCTCGACTCCCGCCTGCGCGCGCAGCCTCTCCAGCACCTCGTCGCGCAGCGCCTGTGGTTCCAGCACAACGGCGTCCGCGCCGTAGCTGGCGATCTCGCGGGCCAAGCGGTCGGACATCCCGATGTCGATGCTGATCTCCTCGCCGCTGCGACCATCGAGCGTTCGTGGGCCCAGCACGAGCGCCAGTCGACGCAGCGCGGTGGCGCGGCCGTCGGCGACCCAGACCTTGGCCTGCGTACCGGTCGGCGTCTCGCCGATCACTTTGTGCACGATCTCGCGCAGGTCGACTCCCTCGGGCGGTGTGACGGCACCTGCCGGGCCGACGGCCTTCACGTCAGCGCCGATGCGCGACAGCCGGAAGGTTCGGGTGGCGTCACGGTCGCGGTCATGGCCGACGAGATACCAGCGCCCCCTGTCGGTGACCACACCCCACGGCTCGACGGTCCGCGTGGTGTACGGCTCGCTGCGGGCGGGGCGGTGCGGGAACTGCACGGCCTGCCCGGAGTTGATGGCGGACAACAGGATTCCGAGCACTTCCTCGGATCCGCGGATGCCGGGCATGCCTGCGGTGGAGGTGATCGCGATGCCCGCGTCGCCCGCGTCGACGTCGACGCCCGCGGCACGCAGCTTGAGCAGCGCGCCCTGGGTCGCGGTGATCAGCTCGGGCGACTCCCACAGCTGGGTGGCGACCGCGACGGCGGCGGCTTCGTCGGCGGTCAGGTCGACGGCGGGCAGCGCGTAGGCGTCGCGGTTGATGCGGTAGCCCTCGGTCGGGTCGAACTGCGAGACGCGACCGGTCTCCAGCGGGATGCCGAGGTCGCGCAGTTCGTTCTTGTCCCGCTCGAACATCCGGGAGAACGCCTCGTCGCTGGCGCTGTCGGAGTAGCCGTAGACGGTCTCTCGGATCCGTTCGGCGCTGATGTACGTGCGGGTGGACAGCAGCGCGATGACGAGGTTCATCAAGCGCTCGACTTTGGAGGTCCCCACGGTTTCACAGCTTAGGGCCATTGATCTTCCCCGAGCGCTCAGCCCGGTACGGGAATTCGCGTCGAAACCGTACACAACTGAGCGCTCACGCGGCCGCGGCCATAGCCAGCGCAACCTCGATGCGACGCACCATCACCTCGGGGTGACGCCGGACATCGTCGCTGACGATCGATAACACCCGCCAGCCGACTTCCTCGAGTGCGGCTGTCTTCTGTCGGTCCCGTCGTAGCGCTTCTGGGGAACTGTGCCAATCGAACCCGTCGTATTCGACGGCCAGTCTGCGATCGGGCCAGGCGAAATCCACTCGCCAGAGGAGCCCGTCTCGGTCGCCTATCTCGTACTGCAGTTGGGGTTCGGGCAGGCCACCGTCGAGCATGACGAGCCTGGCCTCGCTTTCCATCGGAGACTCCGCCTGCGGCCGCGCAATCGCCACGAGTTCTCTCATCATCACGATGCCGCGTCGACCGACCTGCGCTTTCGCTGCTGCCGATAGGCCGTCGCGGGTGCACGTCTGGCTCCGCAGGGCGGCGTCGAGTGTCGCCAGCGCGCGCGGTCGGCGCAGGCTTCGTGCGACCTCGACCGCCGTCCAAGCTGGGGCAGTGAGCGTGCGGCCGCGGTGCCTCACGAGCGGTGCGCCGTCCCGCCGATGGACCACTAGACCGGCGGAGTTGCGCAGCAGATGACCTGCGGGATTGAGGACGTGTAGAGCCTTGACTGTCTCGGTGTCGAAGCCGAATACCGCGGCGGCGGTGCCCAGACAAACGGCTACATGCTCACCGCACCGCAGATCCAATCCGCGCAGGCGCGTCAGCGCATCCGGTGGGCCGAGGCTGTAGATGCCAGGCCATATCCGCACCAAATCGGCGCAGCGGAGTCGGCGCTGCATCGCCCGTCTGCTCAGGTGGTCAAGGATCTGCGCTGAAGTGGCGACGCCGCCCTGCGCCGCGAAGAGCTCGCAGAGTTCCGCTGGCATTCGGGGATTGTGGCCAGCGGCCACGAGATGTCGCCAGTAGGCCCTGTGGACAACTGTCGAGCGCTCAATCTTGTACAGATTTCAGGGCCGAACCCGTACATGGGTGTGCGCTCGCGCTACATCGACGCGATGAGCCGCTTCACCCGCTCGTCGACCGAGCGGAACGGGTCCTTGCACAAGACGGTGCGCTGAGCCTGGTCGTTGAGCTTGAGGTGGACCCAGTCGACGGTGAAATCGCGGCCGGCTTCCTGTGCGGCGCTGATGAACTCGCCGCGCAACTTGGCCCGCGTGGTCTGCGGCGGCGTGTTCACCGCGTCCTCGATCTCCTCGTCGGTGGTCACCCGCGTCGCCAGACCCTTGCGCTGCAGCAGGTCGAAGACTCCCCTGCCGCGTTTGATGTCGTGGTAGGCCAGGTCGAGTTGGCTGATCTTCGGGTCGGACAGCTCCATGTTGTAGCGGTCCTGGTAGCGCTGGAACAGCTTGCGCTTGATCACCCAGTCGATCTCGGTGTCGACCTTCGCGAAGTCCTGGCTCTCGACGGCGTCGAGTTGTCGTCCCCACAGATCGACGACCTGCTCGAGCTGCGGGTTCGGTTCACGGCTCCCGAGGTGCTCGACCGCCCGCGAGTGGTATTCGCGCTGGATGTCCAGGGCGCTGGCCTGCCGTCCGCCCGCCAGCCGGACCGGCCGGCGTCCGGTGAGGTCGTGGCTGACCTCACGGATCGCCCGGATGGGGTTGTCCAGCGAGAAGTCCCGGAACGCGACGCCGGATTCGATCATCTCCAGCACCAGCGACGCCGTGCCGACCTTGAGCATGGTGGTGGTCTCGCTCATGTTGGAGTCGCCGACGATGACGTGCAGGCGCCGGTACTTCTCGGCGTCGGCGTGCGGTTCGTCGCGGGTGTTGATGATGGGGCGGCTGCGGGTGGTCGCCGACGAAACGCCCTCCCAGATGTGCTCGGCACGCTGGCTCAGGCAGAAAGCGGCGGCTTTCGGCGTCTGCAACACCTTGCCCGCACCGCAGATGAGTTGGCGGGTGACCAGGAACGGCAGCAGCACATCGGAGATGCGGGAGAACTCGCCCGCCCGCACGATCAGGTAGTTCTCGTGGCAGCCGTAGCTGTTGCCCGCCGAGTCGGTGTTGTTCTTGAAGAGGTAGATGTCGCCGCCGATGCCCTCGTCGGCCAGCCGCTGCTCGGCGTCGATCAGCAGGTCTTCCAGCACGCGCTCCCCGGCGCGGTCGTGGGTGACCAGCTGTACGAGGCTGTCGCATTCGGCGGTCGCGTATTCGGGGTGGCTTCCGACATCGAGGTACAGCCGCGCACCGTTGCGGAGGAAGACGTTGGAGCTTCGACCCCACGACACCACGCGGCGGAACAGATAGCGGGCGACCTCGTCGGGGCTCAGCCGCCGATGCCCATGAAAGGTGCAGGTCACACCGAATTCAGTCTCGATGCCCATGATCCGTCGCTGCACCTCATCGAGCTTACGGGTTGGTTTGGGATGGCGGCGCATCAGCCGCGCCGATAGGCA
The DNA here is from genome assembly GCF_002968285.2 of Mycobacterium sp. ITM-2016-00318. Classification (NCBI taxonomy): domain Bacteria; kingdom Bacillati; phylum Actinomycetota; class Actinomycetes; order Mycobacteriales; family Mycobacteriaceae; genus Mycobacterium; species Mycobacterium sp. ITM-2016-00318. The sequence continues at coordinate 3,163,737 of NZ_CP134400.1, forward strand.
GGCTTTCCTGCAGCGTCAGCGATCCAGCCGGCGCGCCGAGAATTCGCTCGACTGCATCGGTGTAGGCGGCGACGACGCTGCCCGCGCGAGACCCGCCGGCGCCGATTGGGTCCGTTCCGTCCTCGTCGATGGCGTCGATGATCGCATCGGCCAGATGCAGCCCCATCCCCGCGATGATGATGGCCGCTTCATGCGGGTGCGTGGTGTCGAACACGCCTTCCTCGCAGCCCTGCGTGATGATCGCCTCGAGCGCAGGGGTGTTGTGGCCTTCGCCCGGGTCATCGGCCCGTCGTCACCGCGGCGACCGTGGTCGTTGCCGTTCGGCTACCCGGTCTCGGCACAGTGGTCGACGACCTGTTCGGCAACGCCGTGCTGCCGTGGATCCTCGGCGCGATGATGCTCGCCTGCGGGCTGATGATCATCGCCTTCCACCAGTACTGGTACAGCGCCTCCGCGGTCGCCATCTCGCTGTTCGGGTGGTTCGTCGCGCTGTGCGGGCTGGCGTTGATGGGCTTTCCGAGCGCGATCGAATCAGGAACCACAGAGACGCTGAGCCGCCCCGTCCTGCTGCTCGGCGCGCGGATCTTCTTCCTCGCGCTCACCGCCGTCGGATTGTGGCTGACCTACGTCGGCTGGGCATCCCGCCGCAACGAGGCCCCTGTGGATAACATCAGCGCCGCGGCACGCTGATCTGTCAGCATGAGGCATGGGGGGAAACACCGAAGTCGACCTGGACGCGCTACGAGCCGTCGCCGACCATGTCACACAGGCCGCAGATGCCATCGCCGAAATACACTGGGCCACAGTACCATCCGCCGAGTTGGCGGGCTCGACGGTGGCCACCGTACCCGCGCCCGATCTGATCGCGGCGAAACTGGCCGACGTCATCGCGAACATGCGCGGTTGGGCGGTGGCCGCACGAATGGCCGCCGATGCCTTCGAGCGCGCCGACAGCCGCAGTGCCGACCGCTTCCCCCGATGAGCAGGCTGACGGTCGCACAGGCCGAGGCGTGGAACCCCGACGCGCTGCGCGACACCGCCGACGAATGGGACGCCGCCGCAACAGATCTACGCACCCGCGTCGACGGTGTCGTACGTGCCATCCAGGGCAGCCGCGACTACTGGACCGGATCGGCCGCCGAGGCGGCTCGCGGTCACGGCGCCACCATCGCCGCCGACGGCGCACTGGCGACGCGGTGCCTGATCACCGCCGCCGTCGCGGCGCGTGACGGCGCGGCTCAAATGGCAACGGCGCGAAGCGCTCTGATCACACTGCTGTCCCAGCGAACGCCACTTCTCGTTCCGCTGACCGGCGGCAGCACGCATGTCGCGGCCGAGGCGCTCGACGGACAGGTCGAGGCCGCCCTCGACCGGCTCGCAGCGGCCGACGCGGACACCGCAGCCGACGTCACCGAGGCGCTGAACCCGAAACATGCACCCAAGGCCTCGACGGCGCCGGCCGGGGCGGGGCCGGTGCCGATGGCCGACGTCGTCGCGGGCTGGTCGGCGATCGAGCAAGACCGCATCGCGAGCCAGATCGAGGCGATGACACCCGAACAGCGTCAACGGCTCATCGACGAATTCCCCAAGCAGGTCGGCAACACCGACGGTGTGCCGTGGAATATGCGAATCGCGGCCAACCGCACCAACATCGCGCAGGCGATCGCCGACGAGCGCCGTAGCGACAGCCCGGACTCGCGGCGCCGTATCGCCCTCTACCAGGATCTGCTCGGCGAGGTCGACGACCCGACCCGCAGCGGCCGCCGGGTGGACAGGCAGATCCTCGCGTTCGACCCGCAGCGGGAATCGCTGATCGAGCTCAACGGAAATGTGAAAGCCGCCACGAGCGTCGCCGTCATGGTGCCCGGGATGAACACGACGATCGAGGATTCGGCGGCGAACACCGCGACGGCGAGGCGCTTCGTCTCGGCCACCCGCGGCGAGGTCGCGGCGATCACCTACCTCGGCGGCGCGTTTCCCCGCGGGGACAACGTCGCCGCGGGCGTCACCCGGGCCGCCGACCCCCGATACGCGCTGGACATGGCGCCACGCCTGGTGGCGTTCAGCGAGGACGTCGACCGCACGGTCGACGCCACCGGCCGCGACATCCCCGTCACCTACATCGGCCACTCGTACGGCGGCTCGATCATGGGCACCGCGGAGGTCTTCGGGCTGACCGCCGACCGCACGCTCTATCTCGCTGCGGCCGGCGCGGGCGTCGGCGTGGACGAACCGTCGGACTGGCACAACCGAAATCCCGACGTGCTGAGGTTCTCGATGACGGCACCCGGTGACCTCATCGAGGTGGTGCAGGGCAATCCGGCCATCCCGCACGGTGCCGACCCAGACGAGATGCCCGTCGTGATCCGTTTGGCTGCAGGTGATTACGACGACGGTCGGCCGATGGCGGGTCCGCGGGCACACACCGACATCGTCAACGCGCCGTCGGACTCCTGGCGCCGCATCCTTGCGGTCATCACCGGCGATTCGGCGACACTGCACAAGGCGGGCTAGCCGGGCGGGATAACGACGTTCTTCACCCGGCGCTGCACCGCCACGATCTCGCGCAGACCGTCGTTGAGCAGACTGCGGTTCAGCGGCGACAACTCGGACACGGTGATCACGTCGCCCGGGGTGTGGCCCGCGGCGATCTGCGCGACCTGATGGGCCATCCGCAGCCGCTGCAGCATGACGAAAACGTCGCACAGGATGTCGGCGTCCTTGTCGCTGATCGCACCGACCTGCGCGGCGGCGCTCAGCCGGGCGGGCGTCGTCGCGGACCCCAGGTCGGCGCTCAACCCGCCCCACCGGGCCAGGTTGACGATCGGTGTGATCGCGTGCTGTTTGAGGTCGAAGGTGCCGCCGCGCCGTGACAGCACATCGCGAAGCGACCTGGTCCTGACCCGAGAGGCCAGCGCCTCGAGCCGCTGCAGCCGCAGCGCATCGGGATGTTCCTCGCGCATCGAACGATAGGCGGCGGGAACCGTGTGCAGCGATGCGTCGCCCCAGACCACCCGCCCGTCGATGAGCAGTGACGACATCATCAGGCCCTGGTCGCGTAGCGGATCGTCGAGCCAGCCCTTCGCCGCTTCGAACCATGCCGACTGCGATCGCGAGAACAGCGGCGCGTAGGCGACCGCGCCGTTGCGGTCATGCGGCAGGCCACAGCCCTCGAGGATCTCGTGGGTGCGCGCGGCGACCGCACGCAACGCCTCACTCGCAGAGGACATGTCGTCACGCCACGACATCGCGCTGTCCACATCCGATGAGGGCACCGCCTCACGGCGGGCGACACTGCCGAGCGTCAGCCATGCGAACCCGTCGATACCGCCGGCCGCGTCGGCCAGCGCCAATTCGAGTGCCCTGCGCACCAGGCTGTCGATGACGACCGAGAGAATCGCACTGGTCGCCGACGCCTTGGTGCCGTTGCGGAACAGGTCACCGGCCACCCCGGTGACGGTTTGCCCGATCTCCTGCAATTCGGTTGCGCCAGCTGCCGATCCGATGGAGCGACGCAGGATGAAGCTCTGCCTGACCGATGCCGCCAGCAGGTCGGCGTCTTCGAGCACACCGACGACCTCACCTCGCGCGCTGACCACCGGCATGTGCTTCATGCCGCACTCGAGCATGTCCATCAGCACGGTTTCCGCGGTCAGGTCAGCGGTGACGCGGCGCGCCGGTGCGCTCATCACCCGCGTGATCGGCTCGTCTATCGAGACGCCCGCGGCCACCACCCGAGTTCGGAGGTCACGGTCGGTGAAGATGCCCAAATCGCCGTCGGGCAGCCGGATCAACGCGTAGGACACGTGGTGCTCGGTCATCCGGCACACCACCTCACGCACCGACGAATCGGGTGCGACGAGCAGCACGTCGCCGTGGACGAGTTCACCGACCGGCCTGCTGTCGGTCGTCGGTGCGATCGTCGGGCGGTCGGTGCGGCTGCCCATGTTCCATGCCGTCGACGCGAGGAACGCAAGGCCCGCCGGCTTGGCGAACTGGGCGCGCACCAGCGCACCGGGAAGCCGGATCAGCGTGCTCGGCTCCGTGGTGCGTGCCACGAACTCCATACCGCCGCCGGTGAGAAGCGGGGTGTAGCCGAAGACCCCGCCCTGCCCGACGGTGTCGATGGTGGCCGCGTCGGTGCTCGCCTGCAGCGTCACAGCTCCGCTGCGCACCATCCACACGTCGTCGGGCACGCGGGTCGAGTAGTCGGCGACGACGGCGCCCGCCGGGAAGTCGACCGACTCCGAGCCGGCAGCCAGATCGGCGAGCTCCTCGTCGGGCACCGCCTGAAAGGGCGTGTGCTCGCCGAGAAACGACGCGAGACTCTCTATCGAATCATCTCCCCCGGATGAGGTCGGCACACTTCTCCGCCATCGTCATCACCGTGATGTTGGGGTTGACCGAGGGCAGCTTCGGCATCGCGGACGCGTCGACCACCCGCAGTCGCTCGGCGCCCTTGACCCGCAGTTGCGGATCGAGGACCGCCATCGGGTCGCCTCCCGACCCCATCCGCGCGGTGGCGGCGGGGTGATACACGGTGTTGTGGCACCGGTGGATGTAGTCGAGCAGTTCGTCGTCGGTCGTCGCATCGGGCCCTGGCGCGAGCTCGCGGCCGACCCATTCGGCCAGCGGCTCCTGCGCGGCGATCGCGCGGGCCAGCTTGACGCCGGTCAGCATGATCCGGTCGTCGTAGCCGTCGGGGTCGGTGAAGTAGCGCGGGTCGACCCGCGGTCGGTCGCGAAAATCTTTGCTGCGCAGGCGAACTGTGCCTCGTGACCGGCCTTGGGTGACGTTGGGAGTCAAGCAGAACCCGTTGTTCGTGGTCGGATAGCCGCGGCGCAGCGTGTTCATGTCGAACGGCACGCTGCCGTAGTGCATCATCAGATCCGGCTGGCCGGCGTCGTCATCAACGGTGGTGAACAAGCCGATCTCCCACCACTGCGTCGACGTGGTCACCATCGGCTTGGCGGCCTCCCAGAACACCAGTCCCTCGACGTGATCGTCGAGGTTCGAGCCGACGCCGGGGGAATCGACCCGGACGTCGATGCCCATCTCGCGCAGGTGCACGCTCGGGCCGATCCCCGAGAGCATCAACAACTTCGGGGTGTCGATCGCCCCCGCGGTGAGCACCACCTCGCGCCGCGCGGAGACCGTGTCATAGCCGGTGAGGTCCGGCCGCTGATACCGGACACCGGTCGCGGTATTGCCCTTGCCGAAAAGGACCTCGGCCACCCAGCAGTCGGTGCGGACCTCGAGGTTGCTCCGCGAGTCCAGGATCGGATGAAGGTACGCGTGGCTGCTGGAGTTGCGGGTGCCGTCTTCGGCGGCGTTGATCTGGAACCAGCCCGCGCCGTTGCGCACCGTCTCGCCGCGATTGAACGCAACGGTCGGCATCCCGACCTTCGCGGCCGCCTCGAGCACCGCGACGCCGCACGGGTCGTCGGGCGGCACGTCACGCAAACCGACGGTGCCGGTCAATCGCTTTACCAGCGGCAGGATCTCGGCGGCGCTCCACCCGTCGGCGCCCATGGTCACCCATTCGTCGAGACACTCCGCCGGCGGCCAGAACGCGATGCACGAGTTGTGTGACGAGCAGCCGCCGAGCACCTTGCCCCGCGCGTGTCGCATGAACGAGTTCCCTCGTTCCTGCGGTTCCACCGGGTAGTCCCAGTCGTATCCGGAGTCAAGCAGATGCATCCACTCGGACAACACCAGGATGTTGTCGTCGCCGACGTCCGACGGGCCCGCCTCCAGTAGACAGACAGTGACGTCCGAATCTTCCGAAAGTCTCGCCGCCAGTGCGCATCCCGCCGTCCCGCCACCGGCGATCACATAGTCGAATGTGCCGGTGACCCGCACGTGAGGAGGACCAACATCCTGAGCCATTTCAGGCCTGCTCGAGAGGCTTCTCGACCTTCGCTTCTGCCACCGTCTCCGCGGCGTGCGACTCCAAAGTCCCGATGTGGTGACGACCCTTGACGAAATACCACAGCAGACCGGCGCCGAGGATCACGCCGATGTAGACGAATGCGCCCCAGGTGTTGTACCAGGGCTCGCCGTAGACCGCGGCGCGCGGCCAGGCCAGGTTGACCGCCATGCCGACGCCCCACACCACGGCGACGATGTTGACCAGCAGGCCCCACCGCCCCATCGTGAAGTAGCCGCCCTCCTTGAGATCCGCTGGCGGCCACTGCCCTTGAAGGCGCTTCTTGAGCAGCGGGCCCGTCACCATCAGGTAGGCAAGATAAATCATGATGATCGCGATCGACGTCAGCACCGTGAAGATCTGTGCGTTGGCGATGTTGAGCACCAAGATGATCACCGAGATGATCCCGATGGTCACCGCGGGAATGATCGGGGTCTGGGTCTTCGGGTTGACCGTTGCGAGCTTCTCGCCGAACGGCAGCGCGTTGTCCCGGGCCATCGCGAACGTGAGGCGGATCGCGGCGGTGTGCACAGCGAGGGTGCAGACGGTCACCGCGATCACGATGCAGATCAGGAAGATCTTGCCCAGCGGTCCCCACATCACCTGCTCGACGATGTACTGCAAGCCTCCGCTGCTCTCACCGAGCTGCGGGTCCTGCAGGTTCGGCGCGGCCATCACCGCGAACACCAGGATGCCGCCGCCGATCACGAACGATGCCAGGATCGCCCGGGCGATGGCCTTCGGCGCGGTGCGCCGCGGCTCGACCGTCTCTTCTCCCAGCGAGCTGGCGGTGTCGAAGCCGTACATCACATAGCCCGACGCCAGCGACGCGATCAGGAAGGCGCCGAGGAAACCCATGCTCTCCCCCTGGCCGTATCCGTTGGTGGAGAAGAAGATGTCGGGGCTGTTCTGAACATTGACCGCCAGCAGGACGACGATCAGGACGGCGGCGATGAGCTCGATGAACACGCCGCTGCTGTTGATCCTGGTCATCAGCTTCACGCCGAGTGCGTTGATCAGCGTGGTGAACGCGATCAACACCGTGCCAAGAATGACCGCATTGGCGGCGTAGTCGTACTCGCCGGTGCCGTCTCCGATAATCTGGAAACCGCTCCACAATCGGGGCAGGTTGAGCTGGTAGGCCAGCGCGACCGCGGAGATGGTCACGATCGACGCGGTCAGCATCAACCAGCCCGACGTCCAGCCGACCAACCTGCTCGCCAGCTTCTTCGACCAGTTGTATACCGAGCCTGCCACCGGATATTTCGCGGCCAGTTCCATGAAGCACAAGGCGACGGCCATCTGCCCGACGAACACTATCGGCCACGACCACAGATAGGCCGGACCCGCTGTGCCGAAGCCGAAGTAGAACAGCTGGAATGTGCCGGTTAGAATCGAGATGTAGCTAACCCCGGCTGCGAAGCTGGCGAACTTGCCGATGCTGCGGTCCAGCGATTCCTTGTACCCGAAGTCCTCCATGCCGCTGTCGGCGTGCGAATCCTTGATCGCCATGGGTGCTCTCTTTCTAGCCCTTGAACCAGCCGGCGGGTTGGGGTGCGGTGTTGTGCCAGATGTGTTTCATTTCTTGGTATTCGGCGAGCCCCGTCGGGCCGAGTTCGCGGCCATTACCCGATTGTCCGAATCCGCCCCACTCCGCCGCCGCTGTGTAGTAGCCGAAGTCGTTGAGCCACACCGTGCCGTGCCGAAGTGCCCGCACCACACGCTCGCCCCGGGCTTGATCCGACGTTCGCACGCCCGCCGCGAGACCGTACTCCGTGTCGTTGCCCAGTGCTATCGCCTCCGCTTCGCCCGCGAACCGCTCCACTGTGAGAATCGGTCCGAACGTCTCCTCCCGCACGATTCGCATCGAGCGGTCGCACTGGTCGAAGATCGTCGGCAGGTAGAAGTAGCCGTTCGCCAGCGCCGGGTCGCTCGGCCGCGCGCCGCCGGTGACCAGTTTGGCTCCCTCCGAAATGCCTTGCTGGACATGCCCCTCGACCTTGGCCCGGTGCTGCTCGGAGACCAGCGGCCCGGTTTCGCTCGCGGAGTCCATCCCGTTGCCAAGCCGGATCTTCTCGGCGCGCTCGGCCAGCGCGGCGACGAAGTCGTCGGCGATGGACTCCTCCACGATCACCCGGGTGCCCGCCGAGCAGACCTGACCGGAGTGCAGGAAGACGCCCGTGAGCACCTGGTCGACGGAGCTCTCCCAGTCGGCGTCGGCGAACACGATATGCGGGTTCTTGCCGCCGAGTTCGACCGCGACCTTGGTTACGTGTTCGGCGGCGACCTTGGAGATGGTCTTGCCGGTGGCCAGTCCCCCGGTGAACGAGATGAAGTCGACGTCGGGAGTGTCGGTCAGCGCGGCGCCCAGCGTTGCGCCGCTGCCCTGCACCAGATTCACCACCGAAGCGGGCACCCCCGCCTCTTCGAGAAGGTGGACGAACGCGATCGTGCTCAGTGGCGTGACCTCGCTCGGCTTGGCGACCATCGTGCAGCCGGCGGCGATCGCAGGAGCCACCTTCCACGACATCTGCAGAAGCGGGTAGTTCCACGGCGCGATCAGCACGCACACGCCGATGGGCTCACGCACCACGCGGCTGACGACGGCGGGGTCGCCGACGTCGACGAGGCGATCGGCTTCGACGCCTGCAAGCCGGGAGTAATACCGGAAAACCGATGTGACGTCGTCGATGTCGATGCGGCTCTCGACAAGCGTCTTGCCGGTGTCCCTGGTTTCCAGCTCGGCGAGCGACTCCTTGTCACGCTCGAGCAGATCGCCGACGCGGTCGAGGAGCGCGGCACGTTGCGTCACGGGTGTCGCAGGCCATTCGCCGTCGTCGAACGCCTTCCGAGCGGCCGCGACGGCATCGCGCGCGTCGTCCGGGGTGGCCTCGTCGACCACCGCGGCGACGCTACCGTCGGCAGGGTTGACGATCTCACGTGTCCCGCCGTCGGATGCATGCCGCCACACTCCGCCGATCAGGAGATCGGGTTGACCGTCCATATCCGCTCACCGCTCATCTCGTCGCGCCGAGATGGGACACTACCCACTCGCGCCACTCGCGGCGTGATCTTCGAGTGGCCTATTCCTTCGAGTTTTCGGGCTCGCCGGAGTCGTCGTCGGGCAGCACGGCCTCCAGAGCCGGTCCGGTGATGCGCCGGAACGCCCGCCGCGGCCTGCTCGCGTCGAGGATGGCCACTTCGAGGGTGTCGGGTCCCAGGCGGCGGCGGGCGTCCGATCCGTTACCGCCCGCCTTCAACGCGTCGACGGCGATCTTCACCGCATCCGAGAGCTTGGTGTTCTCCGCGTACGACTCGTTGAGCTTCTCGATGATCGGCTCGGTCGTTCCGCCCATCACCACGAAGTGCGGTTCGTCGGCGATCGAGCCGTCGTAGGTGATGCGGTACAGCTCAGGCGCCTTGGTCTCGCCGTGGTGGGCGACCTCGGCGACGCACAACTCCACCTCGTAGGGCTTGGCCTGTTCGGTGAAGATCGTGCCGAGCGTCTGCGCGTACACATTGGCCAGCTGGCGACCGGTGACATCGCGGCGGTCGTAAGCGTAGCCCCTGGTGTCGGCGTACTGGATGCCGCCGCGGCGCAGGTTGTCGAATTCGTTGAAGCGGCCGACCGCCGCGAACCCCACCCGGTCGTACAGCTCGCTGACCTTCTGCAGCGACCGCGACGGGTTCTCGGCGACGAACAGCACGCCGGAGTCGTAGGCCAGTACCACCACGCTACGGCCCCTGGCGATGCCCTTGCGCGCGAGCTCCGAACGCTCCCGCATCGCCTGCTCGGGTGAGATGAAATACGGGAAGCTCATGTCGAGTCGCCCCGCGCATCGGTCGACGGACCCGCCGTGTGGCGGAATGTGTCTTCGCGGGAACGGCTTTCGATGACCTCACGGGCCAGCGCGGCGATCCGCTCCTCGGGTACCTCCTCGGCGCCGTCGGCCCCGAGGAGGACAGCGGTCGGGTAGATGCCGCGGACCAGATCCGGTCCGCCCGTGGCAGAGTCGTCGTCGGCGGCGTCATAGAGCCCTTCGATCGCCACCCGCAGGGCCGACTCGGCATCGGTGACTTGTGAATACAGTTTCTTCACCGACGATTTGGCGAAGATCGAGCCCGATCCCACCGACTGGTAGCCCTCTTCCTCGAAGTTCCAGCCGCCCGCCGCGTCGAAGGACACGATGCGTCCCGCCGCCTCCGGGTCCGGATCGTCGAGGTCGTAGCCGGCGAGCAGTGGCAGCGCGACGAAGCCCTGCAGTGCGGCTCCGAGGTTGCCGCGCACCATCGTCGCCAACCGGTTCACCTTGCCGGGGAACGTGAGCGGGACGCCTTCGACCTTCTCATAGTGCTCGAGTTCGACGGCGTAGAGGCGGGCGAACTCGACGGCGATCGCCGCGGTGCCCGCGATGCCCGTCGCGGTGTAGTCGTCGGTGATGTACACCTTCTTCACATCGCGGCTGGCGATCATGTTGCCCTGCGTCGCGCGCCGGTCACCCGCCATCACCACGCCGCCGGGGAACGTCAGCGCGACGATCGTGGTGCCGTGCGGCAGCATTTCCCCCGCACCGACGACTTCATGGCCGGTTCTGTTCACGGGTAGAAGCTCGGGCGCCTGGCGGCGCAGCAGTTCAGAGAAGGACGACAGGTCGACGCGCACGTGAGGAGCATAGGAGTCGTAGCGCACGTGAGGAGCATAGAAGGCTTGAGGCACAGAGGGCGCTCCGGGAAGGGGTGACGGGAAGTGCAGCTGATCGCGGTGCGGCCAGCTCACTGTCCACCCTTCTGGACGTATGCGCGGACGAAGTCTTCGGCGTTCTCCTCGAGCACGTCGTCGATTTCGTCGAGCAGATCGTCGGTCTCCTCGGTCAGCTTCTCGCGACGCTCCTGCCCGGCGGCCGTGCTGCCGGTGAGGTCGTCGTCCTCGCCACCACCACCGCCACGCTTGGTCTGCTCCTGAGCCATCGCTGCCTCCACCTCGTCTAAGCCTGTAGCCGGCGGGCCGTGTCGCCGCCCGCCGTTACTCCACCCTACCGTTCGGCGGCCGGTTTGCCTGGGATAGCGCGGCTAGTTAGTGAGCTGCTCTACCAATTCCGCGGCGCTGTCCACGGAGTCCAGCAGTGCTCCGACGTGCGCTTTACTACCGCGCAGCGGCTCGAGGGTTGGAATCCGCACGAGCGAATCGCCACCGAGATCGAAGATCACGGAGTCCCAGCTGGCGGCCGCGATGTCGGCGCCGAACCGGCGAAGGCATTCCCCGCGGAAGTAGGCCCTGGTATCGATCGGCGGATTGTCCACGGCGTCGCGCACCTGCTGTTCGGTGGTCAGCCGCTTCATCGATCCGCGCGCCACCAGGCGGTTGTAAAGCCCCTTGTCGAGGCGGACGTCGGAGTACTGCAGGTCGACCAGGTGCAGGCGGGGGGCGGACCAGCTCAGGTTCTCCCTGTTGCGGAAGCCTTCGAGCAATCGCAGCTTGGCGGGCCAGTCGAGGATCTCGGCGCACTCCATCGGGTCGCGCTCGAGCAGGTCGAGGACGGTCGCCCAGGTCGCAACGACGTCAGCGGCGCGGGGGTCGGGGTCGCGGCTGTCCACCAGCTTCGCCACCCGATCGAGGTAGATCCGTTGCAGCGCAAGGCCGGTCAACTCACGGCCGTCGGCGAGCGCGACGGTCGCGCGCAGCGACGGGTCGCGGCTGACGACGTGCACGGCGTGCACCGGCCGGGCCAGCGCCAGGTCGGTGAGGTCCATGCCCTCTTCGATCAGGTCGAGCACCAGTGAGGTGGCGCCCAGTTTGAGGTAGGTGGACGTCTCGGCGAGGTTGGCGTCGCCGATGATGACGTGCAGCCTGCGGTACTTGTCGGCGTCGGCGTGCGGCTCGTCGCGGGTGTTGATGATGCCGCGCTTGAGCGTCGTCTCCAGGCCGACCTCGACCTCGATGTAGTCCGACCGCTGCGACAGCTGGAAGCCGGGTTCGTCGCCCGACGGGCCGATGCCGACGCGCCCCGAGCCCGTGATGACCTGGCGCGACACCAGAAACGGGGTGAGCCCGGCGATCACCGCGGAGAACGGCGTCTGTCGCGACATCAAATAGTTCTCGTGCGACCCGTAGGACGCACCCTTGCCGTCCACGTTGTTCTTGTAGAGCTGCAGCTTCGCGGCGCCGGGCACGCTGGCGACATGGCGCGCCGCGGCCTCCATGACACGCTCGCCCGCCTTGTCCCAGATGACGGCGTCAAGCGGGTCGGTGCACTCGGGCGCCGAGTATTCGGGGTGCGCGTGGTCGACGTACAGCCGGGCGCCGTTGGTCAGGATCATGTTGGCCGCACCGACCTCGTCGGCGTCGACGATGGGCGGCGGTCCGGCAGACCGGCTCAGGTCGAAGCCTCGCGCGTCGCGCAGCGGCGACTCCACCTCGTAGTCCCAGCGCGTGCGCTTGGCCCGCTGGATGCCGGCGGCGGCCGCGTACGCAAGCACCGCCTGCGTCGACGTCAGGATCGGATTCGCGGTCGGGTCGGACGGCGACGAGATGCCGTACTCGACCTCGGTCCCGATAATCCGTTGCATATCCGTAAGCCTAGGTGACGGCCCCAAGTAGCCTGCGACCGTGCCTTCCGAGCAGCCCGATCGCAGCGCGACTGCCAGCCGGTTCGCGGCCACGCTCGGCGCCTGGGTTCCTTGCCGATCCACTGGCCGCCGGATGCGGTGAGCAGCATTCAGCACAGCGGTTCGCCGCAGCGGCGGGCCATGCACGACTGATGACGGGAGATGCACCGATGGTTTCTGCGGAGACCGCGCAACGGCGGGCGGCCGACCGGTGGTTCCTCGAGCGAGGCCTGCCCGCGGTCCTCCGGCCAGGAGCTCTCCTACGGAGGCTGTGGCCGCGGTCGGCGCCTGCACTGGCCGCCTATGCGGTGTTCATGGTCAATTCAATCTTGGTGGTGGCGATCAGCGGTAAACACACGATCGACATCAACGGCCATCCCACCCGTAACGAGTGGTTCGTGCTCGGGTTGCTGATACTCGTGGCACCGGTCGCAGCGCTGGTCGGCTGGCGCGTCTCCCGCATCACGAGCGTGAGCACCCGCACGGTCGTCGCAACGGCTTCAGTCCTCGTGGTGACTGTGGGCAGCTTTCTGGGCGGGCCGAGTGAGCGGGTTTTCGCCAACCTCGTGGTCGAGGTGATCGTGATCGTCGCCGCGCTGGTGCTCACCGCCAGCGGTGTCGGATCCATCCTCGGATGGGCTCTGCGCACCGCCGCTGACAACCTCTCGTTCATCGGCGCGCTGTTCGTCCGCGCGCTTCCGGTGGTGCTGCTGACCGTACTGGTGTTCTTCAACACCTATGTGTGGTCGATGGCGTCGACCATAAGCAGGCCCCGGTTGTGGCTTGCGCTCCTGTTCCTCGGCCTGCTCGCCGTCGCATTCATCACGTCGGCCACGATCGACAAGGTAAGAGCGATGTTGGCGGGCTCCCGCCGGTCCGACGACGACGACGGACGGCTCGCGGGCACCCCGTTCGAGTCGATGCCGGATCCTGCGACCGCACAGCCGTTGTCTCCGGGCGAGCGTGTCAATGTGGTTTTCGTCCTTGCCACCTCGCAGGTGCTTCAGGTCGGGCTGGTGGCCATCGTCGCGGGCCTCATCTTCTTCGTGCTCGGCCTGATCCTGCTCAGCCCCGAACTGCTCGCGCTGTGGACGCGCAACGGGTCGGGCGACGGCGACATCCTCGGTATGACGCTGCCCGTACCGCAGGCATTGATTCAGACCAGCATGTTCCTTGCCGCACTGACATTCATGTACATCAGCGCACGTGCGGTCGGCGACGCCGACTACCGTGCCAGGTTCATCGACCCGCTGATCGACGACCTGCGGCTGACGCTCGTCGCGCGGAGCCGCTACCGAGCGGCCGTTTCGCGCACCGCCTCGTAACCGTTTCTTAGCGATTTCACAGCGGCGAATTTTCAGGCTCGCATGCCTGCAGGTCAACGACGAGCTGGCAGTGTGCGCTTCTCATGCCAACAGATAGCGAGTATCGCGCCTGCCGCGGTGAGCGCCACGAACACGACCGTGGCCGCCACAAGGGCCGAGCGCGCGGATATGCCCCAGCTCCACCGATGTCGTCGACGCATCGGCATCAGTCCATCATCAGCACTGGAATTTCGCCATCTCTACCGCACAATGTGTGCCGTGGCGGATATGCGACAGGTTCACCAGTGGTTTCTGCACCGCGGCCTGCCGCTGGTGTTGACCTGTCGGGTGCGTTCGCGCGCGCTGATCGAACGGTCGGCGCCTGCGGTCAGCGGCGTCGGCGCGATCATCGCGTTGACGATGATGCTGGCCGAGCTGACCGGCGGCGATGCCGATTTCGCGAATGTGATCCGGCTGGGAGTGCTGACGCTGGTACTGATCGCCGCTCCGTTCGCGCTGTACCTGCTGCACCAGATGGGCACCAGGCTCGGCAAGGCGGGCAGGCGGTCGGCCGCGCTGTTGGTGATAGCCCTGTTCGTGTTCGGACTTCCCTTCGCCGACAGCGGATTCTCGGGATTCGCCGCCGCGGAGATCTTCGGCTTCGCTGTCGTCGCGCTGCTGGTGATCTGGTTGACGTACCTGGGCTTCGGTGCGATTGCGTTGTGGGCGTTCCGGTATGCCATGGTGCAGGTCGGCGCGCTCGGCACCCTGATGAGCCGGGCGCTGCCGCTGCTGATGCTCACGGTGGTGGTGTATTTCACCGGTGAGCTGTGGCAGCTGGCGGCCCGGATGACCCGCCAACGGCTCTGGCAGACAATCGGATTCCTCGCGGTCGTGGCGATCGTCTTCATGGTCACCACGATTCGCGACGAAGTGCAGGCCCTGCGCGACGACAGGGCCGAGCAGCACGACCCGGCGCGCCTGTTGGCGGCCACCCCGCTGGAGATCGGGGCCGATCGGCATCCGGCTCGCACGCCGCTGTCGCTGGCCGAGCAGGTCAACGTGGTGGCGGTGATGGTGGTGTCGCAGGCGATCCAGGTGGTGTTCTTCACCACCGGACTGTTCGCGTTCTTCCTCGCGCTTGGCTTCATCGCCATCCCCGACGACGTGACCGTGCTGTGGTCTGCCGAGGAGACCTGCCCGGTCGGGGAACCACCCTGTGCCGGAACGTGGTTCGGGGTTCACATTCCGATACCGCAGACGGTGGTACACACGTCGTTGTTCGTCGCGGTGCTGTCGGGGCTGTACTTCACGGTGAGTACCAGCGTCGACCCGTTGTACCGGCAGCGGTTCTTCGACCCGTTGGTGTCCGACGTGGCGACGAGCCTGGCCGGCCGCGACGCCTACCGCGAGATGACGACCGCCTAGTTCTTCCGCCAGCGTGCTACAGGTACTGACCCAGGTTGGACTCGGTGTCGATGGCCCGCGATGCGCTCGACGACTTGCCGGTGACCAGCGTGCGGATGTAGACGATCCGCTCGCCCTTCTTGCCCGAGATCCGTGCCCAGTCATCAGGATTGGTGGTGTTGGGCAGGTCCTCGTTCTCGGCGAACTCGTCGACGATCGAGTCGAGCAGATGCTGGATGCGAAGACCCGGTTGCCCGGTCTCCAGCACAGACTTGATCGCGTTCTTCTTCGCGCGGTCGACCACGTTCTGGATCATCGCCCCGGAGTTGAAGTCCTTGAAGTACATGACTTCCTTGTCACCGTTGGCATAGGTGACCTCGAGGAACCGGTTGTCGTCGATCTCTGCGTACATCCGGTCGACGACCTTCTCGATCATCGCCTTGATGCAGGCCGCCCGGTCACCGCCGAACTCGGCGAGGTCGTCGGCGTGCACCGGAAGACTCTCGGTCAGGTACTTGCTGAAGATGTCCTGAGCCGCTTCGGCATCCGGGCGTTCGATCTTGATCTTGACGTCCAGTCGGCCTGGCCGGAGGATCGCGGGGTCGATCATGTCCTCGCGGTTGGAGGCGCCGATCACGATGACGTTCTCCAGACCCTCGACACCGTCGATCTCCGACAGCAGCTGCGGGACCACCGTCGTCTCCACGTCGGAGCTCACACCTGTGCCGCGGGTGCGGAAGATCGAGTCCATCTCGTCGAAGAACACGATCACCGGGGTGCCCTCGGATGCCTTCTCACGCGCCCGCTGGAAGATCAGCCGGATGTGGCGTTCGGTCTCGCCGACGAATTTGTTCAGCAGCTCGGGACCCTTGATGTTGAGGAAGTACGACTTCGCCTCGCGGGCGTCGTCGCCACGCACCTCAGCCATCTTCTTGGCCAGCGAGTTGGCCACCGCCTTGGCGATCAGCGTCTTACCGCAGCCGGGCGGGCCGTAGAGCAGCACACCCTTGGGCGGACGCAGCGAGTACTCCCGGTACAGCTCCTTGTGCAGGAACGGCAGCTCGACCGCGTCGCGGATCTGCTCGATCTGGCGGGTCAGGCCGCCGATGTCCAGGTAGCTGACATCGGGCACCTCTTCCAGGACGAGGTCCTCGACCTCGGCCTTGGGAATGCGCTCGAACGCGTACCCCGCCTTGGTGTCGACCAGAAGCGAGTCGCCTGGCCGCAGCTTGCGCGGCCGGTCGTCGCCGAGCTCATCGTCATAGCCGTCGGGCAGATCGGCCGCGGCAACGAGCGGCTCAGCGAGCCAGACGATGCGCTCCTCGTCGGCGTGACCGACCACGAGCGCCCGGTGTCCGTCGGAAAGGATTTCGCGCAGGCTGGAGATTTCTCCCACCGATTCGAAGTTTCCGGCCTCGACGACGGTCAGCGCCTCGTTGAGACGGACCGTCTGACCCTGCTTGAGCGACTTCGTGTCGATGTTCGGCGAGCACGTCAGCCGCATCTTGCGGCCCGAGGTGAACACGTCGACGGTGTCGTCGTCGTGCGCGCCAAGCAGCACCCCGTAGCCGCTCGGCGGCTGACCGAGCCGGTCGACCTCTTCGCGCAGCGCGAGCAACTGCTGGCGGGCCTCTTTGAGGGTTTCCATCAGCTTGGAGTTCCTGGCAGCGAGCGAATCGATCCTCGCCTCGAGCTGATGCACATCACGCGCGCTACGAAGACCGCTCTGCGGCCCTACCGCGTTCTCCAGCTGCTCTCGGAGCAGCGCCGCCTCGCGGCGAAGCTGCTCCAGCTCGGCCGCTTCGTCACCGGGATCCGATGCCCCGTAAGGTTCAGAACGCTCTGACTCGCTCATGTTGCGCTCCCTCCCTGCACCGGATGTTGGTGCAGTAACAACATCAACGCTACCGGCGATTCAGCCTTTGTGTGTGGTGTAGCCATTCGACACACCAGCAACACTTGTTAACCTGAAGCTTGACTTGAGCCAATCGGAAGGAAAGCCGTGACCCTGAAATCCCTCGTAACCGGCGTTGCAGCAGTTGCCGCCGTCGGCGGTGCGGCGGTGGGTGTGACGTCCATTGCATCTCCCGCGATCGCCTTCGCTGACCAATGCGTGGATGCGGGCACCTTGCAGGGGGTCGTCGACACCCTGATCGCTCCCGGCGGCGACTTCGCGGGCCCCAAGGGTCAGCTGATCTCGCCCCCGCTGGGCTTCACCACCGGAAAGCTCGCCAACGGCACACTGCGGAACCTGTACGCCAAGGGCACCCTGCCGACGTCGATCAGCATCGCGCAGCCCTCGTGTAGCGGCCCCACTGCGACGTCGCAGATCTCCGCCGCGGGCCAGACCATGCCGATCACTTTCGTGAACGAAGCGGGTACGTGGAAGGTCACCGCCGCCTCGGCGTCTTCGGTGATCAACGCCTTGGGGTGATTCTGACCCCCACTGTTCGAGAGCGGCCAACGGTACTTCCGGTGGTCGCTCTCGCGTTTTGTGGCGTGCTCGGGGTCTCAGCGTGCTCCACCAACACCCCGCCGCCTGCGGAGCCGACGACGACGGCCGCCGCTGCGGCACCGGTCGCGCCACCCGCCTCCTCTCCGCTGCCGGCACCCGGGGCGCTGATCGACGTCCTCAACCGGCTGGCCGACCCGGCCGTTCCGGGTGCCGACAAGATCGGGCTCGTGGAGTTGGCGACGGCCGACGATGCCGCGGCGCTGGACAAGTTCGGCAAGGCTCTGGCCGACAGCGGCGCGCTGCCGCTGACGTTCGCGGCCGTCGACCTGAGGTGGTCGGACGCCGAGGCGGGAAACGTGGTGGCAACGGTCAACGTGACGACAGCCAACAAGCCGCCGGGGAAGTTCAGCTTTCCGATGGAGTTCACGCCCGTGCGCGACGGCTGGCTGCTGAACCGTAAGACCGCGAATCTACTGCTCGATTTCGGCGAAGGAGCGACCGCTCCGTCGCCACCTCCGTGACGATCCCCGCTATGTGGATCGGCTGGCTCGAGTTCGACCTGCTCCTCGGTGACGTGCATTCGCTCAAACAGAAGCGCTCCGCCATCCGCCCCGTGATCGCCGAACTGCACCGTCGGTTCGCCGTCTCCGCCGCCGAGACCGGATCCCAGCATTTGCACAGGCGTGCCGGTATCGGGCTGGCCTTGGTGTCGAGCGACCGCACACACGTGGTGGAGGTGCTCGACGCCGCCGAGCGCCTTGTCGCCGCACGACCGGAGATGGAATTGCTGTCGGTCCGCCGCGGCCTGCGGCGCAGCGACGACGACTAAGTCTGTTTCCTGCGGCGCACAGGCATCGGCGCGACGGCCCCTGGCGCGAGCTTTCGCGCGCTGATCAGGAAAGCCGTGTGGCCGCGCATGCTCTGTTGCGGCCGGACGGCCAGGCCCACCACGTGCCAGCCGCGCTGCATCGTCTCCCAGGCCCGCGGCTCGGTCCAGCACTGCTGCTCGCGCAGGGCCTCGACGACCCGGGACAGTTGGGTCACCGTCGCCACGTAGACGATCAGAACCCCGCCGGCGAGGAGCGCCTCGGCGACCTTGGGAAGCACCTCCCACGGCGCAAGCATGTCCAGCACCACGCGGTCCACCTCGGGTCCGGCGTATTCGGTGATGTCACCGATGACCAGATCCCAGTTGTCGGGCAGGCCGCCGAAGAACGTCTCGACATTGCGTGACGCGTGCACCGCGTGATCGTCGCGAAGGTCGTAGGACACCACCCGGCCCTCGGGGCCGACGGCGCGCAGCAACGAACAGGTCATAGCGCCCGAGCCTGCGCCCGCCTCCAGCACCCGTGCGCCGGGAAAGATGTCCCCCTCGTGCACTATCTGGGCCGCATCCTTGGGGTAGATGACCTGGGCGCCGCGGGGCATCGACATCACGTAATCCACCAGCAGGGGGCGCAGCGCCAGAAACGGGTCGCCGTTGGCCGACTTGACCACACTGCCCTCGGGCAGTCCGATCAGCGCGTCGTGCTCGATCGCACCGCGGTGGGTGTGGAATTCGCCACCGGCGGTCAGCACCACGGTGTAGTGCCTGCCCCGCACGTCGGTGAGTTGCACGCGATCGCCGACGGCGAACGGACCGGTTCTTGGCACAGCCCATCAGCCTGCCAGCAGACGCGCCGACGCGCGTGCCCGGGGTTGTCGCCCCTCGGTCATAAGCTGCCGGTCATGGACCAGCAGGAGGTCCCGTCGCGACCGGCGGAGCGCCGAAAGCCCGCGCTGTCGCCGTCTCGGGCCAGCGACTTCAAACAGTGCCCGTTGCTCTACCGGTTCCGCGCCATCGACCGGCTGCCTGAGCCGCCGTCGACGGCTCAGCTGCGCGGCTCGGTGGTGCATGCCGCGCTCGAACAGCTCTACGCGCTTCCAGCGGCGGACCGCGTCCCGGAGGCCGCGAGGTCGTTGGTCGCCCCCGCGTGGGATCGCATCGTCGCCGAGTCGCCCGACCTCGCCGGCGACATCGATCCGGCTGTCCGGGAGGAGCTGCTCGAAGAGGCCAGGGCGCTGTTGTCGGGGTACTACCGGCTCGAGGATCCGACCCGGTTCGACCCCGAGAGCTGCGAACAGCGCGTCGAGGTCGAACTCGCCGACGGAACGCTGCTGCGCGGATTCGTCGACCGCATCGACGTCGCGCCCACCGGTGAGCTGAGGGTCGTCGACTACAAGACGGGCAAGGCGCCGCCGGAGGCGCGGGCGCTGGCCGAGTTCAAGGCGATGTTCCAGATGAAATTTTATGCCGTCGCGCTGTTGCGGTCGCGCGGCGTGTTGCCCGCACGGCTTCGGCTGCTGTATCTGGCCGACGGTCAGGTGCTCGACTACTCCCCCGACCTCGACGAGCTCGAGCGGTTCGAGAAGACGTTGATCGCGATCTGGGAGGCCATCCAATCCGCGGGAGCGACAGGCGATTTCCGGCCACACCCGTCGCGGATGTGCGACTGGTGTGCACACCACGCGCACTGCCCGGTGTTCGGCGGCACGCCACCGCCCTATCCGGGTTGGCCGGCGCATCCCGCTGAGGGCGGCGAGGACGCGGTGCTGTTTTCCGCTGAGCCCGCTGCGTGACCCCGAAGGCGAGCGTGAGTGAGGATCGCAGCGCAGCGAGGACCGGAGGGAGCGGGAGCCGAGGCATGAGCGACAGTCACTACCGGCGGCTCGGCACCGATGGCGAATTTCAGCTTTTCGAGTCGACGGATCTCACCCGCAGCAACTGGGATCCGCAGATCCAGCACGGTTCGCCGCCGCTGGCGCTGATGACGAAACTGATCGAGGAACTCAGTGCGAACGCGACCTCCCCCGCGATGCGCATCGGCCGGGTGGCGATGAACATTCTCGGTGCGATTCCCGTCGCCCAGGTACGGGTTCGGGCTTGGGTGGAGCGTCGGGGCAGTCGCATCTCGCTGCTGGCGGCCGAGATGGTGGCCGCGCGACCCGGCGGTCGGGACCGGGCGGTCGCGCGCGCATCGGCATGGCTGTTGGCCACCAGTGACACCGCCGAGGTCGCGACCGACCGGTTTCCGCCGGTCGTCGAGGGCGACGCCGACCCCGTGCCGCACAGCTGGGAAGGCGCGGCCGGCTACCTGGAGGCGATCAGCTGGCGCAGGCAACGCGAGCAGGACAACGGGTCTCCCGTGGTGTGGCTCAGCCCGCTCGCACACCTCGTCGACGACGAGGACATGACACCGACGCAACGCCTCGCCCTTGTCGTCGACTGCGCCAACGGCGCAGGCGCGGCCATTGATCCGGCCGACTTCGTGTTCATGAACACCGACACCGCGATGCACGTGCACCGGATCCCCGTCGGCAATGACTTCGCGCTGCGCACGAGAGGCTCCATCGGGCCCGACGGCATCGGGGTGACCACCGCCGAGATCTTCGACCGGCACGGGTTCATCGGAACGTGTGCCCAGACGCTGCTGGTGCAACGGCGAAAATGACCGACGACGTCGTCTGGCAGTTCGACCTCGTGTGGACACTGGCCGAGTTGCACTTGTCCGAGCTGACTGAAAGCGATTTCTTCTGGGAGCCAACGGATTTGACATGGTCGGTGCGTCCCGATGACGCCGATGTCTGGCACCCCGACTGCGCCGAGACCGAACCCGATCCGGTGCCGGTACCGACGATCGACTGGCTGACCTGGCACATCATGTGGTGGTGGTCGACGGCCGTCGCTCACGTCACCGGCGCGACGCCGCCGGATCGCGTCGACGTCACCTGGCCAGGCAACGGTGCGGCGGCGGTGACCCGACTGCGCGACCTGGCTGAGCGGTGGCGTGCGACCCTGACCGAACTGACGGACGATCAACGCACGGAGCCATCGACTTTTCCGTGGGGCGCCGACGCGAACCGCACGATCATCCATACCGCGCTGTGGGTGAACGTCGAACTGACCAAGAACATCGCCGAAATCGGTCAACTGCGCGCCTGATGCGCGCCGCCCGCGCTTGATAAATCGCCGCCCAGCACCACATGCATTGGGTGAGTTAGGTTTGCCGCCAGGCTGGAACAGCTCGACCGGCAGCGAGGACAACCTGAACAGGCTGGGCTTCTTCATCGGCGCAGGCGCGCAGACAGACGTCGACGCGCCGCCCGAGGGCGTGCATGCCACTGATGTCGCGACCTGCCACCACCTCGGGCAGCGTGTGACCACGGTGACCCGGCAGCTCAATCTCGGCCGAGCGGCGTCAGCTCCTGAAGCATCGTCGGCACCAGTTCGCTGACGGTCGGGTGGATGTGCATCGTGCGGGATATCGCGGTGTACGGCAGCTTGGCGGTCATGACGTCGAGAATGTCCTGTATCACCTCGTCGCCACCGACGCCGAGGATCGCGGCGCCGAGAATCTCCTCGGTCTCCGCGTCGACGACGACCTTCATGAAGCCCTGGGTCTCCCCCTTCTCGACGGCGCGGCCGACCCTGGTCATCGGCCGCTTGCCCACCAACGCTTTTCGGCCTGACTCGCTCACCTGATCGGCGGTCAGCCCTGCCCGGCCGAGCGGTGGATCGATGTAGAGCGCATAGGTGGGCACGCGGTCGCTGATCTTGCGCGGGTCGTCGTCGAGCAGGTTGGCGGCCACGATCTCGAAGTCGTTGTACGAGGTGTGGGTGAACGCGCCGCGTCCGTTGCAGTCGCCCATCGCCCAGATGTGTTCGACGTTGGTCCGGCACTCGTCGTCGACGATGATGTTGCCGCGCGAATCCGTTTCCACGCCCGCGTTCTCCAGGCCCAGGTCGTCAGTGTTGGGCCTGCGGCCGATCGCCATCAGCAGGTGGGTGCCCGCGATAGGGTCGGCGCCTTCGCGCGGTGTCACCTCGAAGCCGTTGTCGCGCTTGCGGAACGAGACGGCCGACGCATTGAGTTCGATAGCGATGCCCTCGTTCTCGAGAATCTCCTTGATGGCCGCCGACACGTCCTTGTCCTCGCGGGAGGTCAGCCGCGGACCCTTCTCGATGACGGTGACCTCTGCACCGAACCTGCGGTACATCTGCGCGAATTCGAGTGCGATGTAGCTGCCGCCGATGATCACGAGATGCTCCGGCAGTGTGTCCAGGTCGAGGATGCCGACGTTGGTCAGGTAGTCGACGTCGGAGAGCCCCGGCATATCCGGCGCCACCGCCCTGCCGCCGACGTTGAGGAAGATCTTGTCGGCGGCCAGCACCTGGTCGCCGACGCGCACGGTGTGCGGGTCCTCGAAGCGGGCATGACCACGGATGAGCGTGCAATTGTCCATGCCCTCCAGCCACGACTCGAGGCCTGTGCGATCGCCGGTCATCACCGTGTCCTTGCGGGCCTTGACCTTTGTCATGTTCACGCTGACATCGCCTGTGCCGATACCGTATTCGACGCCGCGGCGAGCGACGTGCGCCGCGTGCGCGCTGGCTACCAGTGTCTTGGTCGGGATGCATCCGTAGTTCACGCACGTGCCGCCGACCAGTTTTCGCTCGATCACCGCGACAGTCCGACCCGCGGCGGTCAGCCGCCCGGCCAATGGCGGTCCGGCCTGCCCTGCGCCGATGACTATCGCATCGAATCTCTGTGGTGCAGTAGCCATTCAGATGACCGACGCCAGCGCGACTACTGCAAATCCGCCGACGATCGCGATGGCGTCCTCGACGAGCGCGACCGGCAGATCGCGTCCTCCGGTGGCTGCGACGAGCTTCTGCCGCGCCTCCGCGCCGCCGAGCGTGCCGATCACGGCGCCGATCAGCGCCGCCCCGATGGCACCGATCACGACCCACGCCGTCGGGTTGAGGACGGCGCCGGTAGCCAGCACGGCACCCGAGAACGCGCCGGTCGCCAGCCTCGCCCCGAACTGCATCGGGACCCGCCTGCTCGGTGTGCTGGGAAGCTGATCGGTGACAAGTTCACCCAGCGCCAGAACGGTCAGTACGGCCACCGTGATCGGATGCGCTACCCATTGGGCCCATGTGCCGTCGAGGCTGATCCAGCCGAGCGCCCCGCCCCAGGCCACCGCCGCGGGCGCGGACAGTGCGCGCAGACCGGCGACCGCACCGATCAGTAGGGCCAACAGCAGCACCAGAAAATACGTCATGCGAACCTCCGGCCAGTGAAAATGTCACCCGGACGCTAACACGCAAACGCCGACTCGACCGGCCGTAGTCAGAAGCGGCAGAACCTGACGTCGGACGCCAGGATCGCCTTGGCGCCGATGGCCGCGATCTTGTCCATGATCGCGTTGACGTCGCGCCGTGGGACCAGCGCTCGCACGGCCACCCACGCCGGATCGGCGAGTGGAGCGATGGTGGGCGACTCCAATCCCGGGGTGACGGCGGTGGCCGCCTCAAGCACGGTGCGCGGGCAGTCGTAATCCAGCATCAGGTACTGCTGGCCGAACACCACACCCTGCACGCGCGCGGCCAACTGGTCACGGGCGGAGGCGTTGTCGTCGCCGGCATCGGTGTTCTCGATCAGCACCGCCTCCGAATCACACAGCGGTTCACCGAAGGCGACGAGATCGTGCAGCCCCAGCGTGCGGCCCGAGCCGACCACGTCGGCGATGGCGTCGGCAACGCCGAGCGCTACCGAGATCTCGACGGCGCCATCGAGGCGAATGACGGTCGCCTCGATGGCGTTGGCTGCCAGGTCTTTCCGCACCAGATTCGGGAACGCGGTGGCGATTCTTTTTCCGGCGAGGTCGCCGACGGTCCAGTCCCGGCCTTTGGGAGCGGCGTAGCGGAACGTCGACGAGCCGAAGCCAAGCGCCAGCCGCTCCCGAACGGGCGCGTCGGACTCCGCGGCCAAATCGCGTCCGGTGATGCCGAAATCGAGCTGCCCCGAGCCGACGTAGATCGCGATGTCCTTGGGCCGCAGGAAGAAGAACTCGACATTGTTGACCGGGTCGATGACGGTCAGGTCCTTGGGATCGGTGCGGCGTCGGTAGCCCGCCTCCGAGAGAATTTCGGCGGCCGGCTCGCTCAACGTGCCCTTGTTCGGGACCGCAACGCGCAGCACGTGCGATGAGTCGCTTGCGCGAAGAGCGTCAGACACTGTCACAGCTTCCGGTAGATGTCGTCGAGGGTGAGGCCGCGCGAGATCATCAGTACCTGCGTCCAGTACAGCAACTGGCTGATCTCCTCGGCGAGGGCATCGTCGCCCTCGTGTTCGGCGGCCAGCCACACCTCGCCGGCCTCCTCGAGGATCTTCTTGCCCAGCCCGTGCACGCCGCCGTCGAGCGCGGCGACCGTGCCGCTGCCGTCGGGCCTGGTGCGCGCTTTCTCGCTGAGCTCGGCGAACAGCTCCTCGAAGGTCTTCACGGCCTGCGATTGTTCCACGCGGCGTCCGCGCGGGTCACGCGGGTTTACGCCGATGGGCGCAAAACTGGCGTCGACCGCACCCACCAGGGGCACTTAAGCTTGACTTACGGGTGATATCGCCGCCGGTCCAGACGGGCTCGCCGTCTTCGCGGGTGGCATCGCCGAACGTGCGCTGGGTGCGAAGATTTCGCGTTTTTCTCGCAGTGAGTGCACGTTGGACGTTTGCGAAGGAGCTGTCGACAGGCGCGCGCGGGTTACGGCGAGCCGGCCTCGGCCTCGGTAGTTACGTGAGCCTCGCGGTGCATGTCCTCGAGGTGTTTGCCCTTGGTTTCCTCCACCCACTTCCAGACGAACAGGAACGACAAGAACGCGCATACCGCATAGAAGCCGTATGCGGCGCCCAGGTGATCGCGCAACCCAGGGAAGGTCACGGTGATCAACCAGTTGGCCACCCACTGACCCGCCGCGGCAAGGCCGAGGGCGGCTGCCCGGATGCGGTTGGGGAACATCTCGCCCAGCAACACCCAGACCATCGGCCCCCACGACATGCCGAACGACACCACGAAGAGGTTGGCGGCGATCAGCGCGACGGGCCCGGCCACGTTGCCGAGTTGCGGCTCGCCGTCGACTATTGGGGCGGTGGCGAAGACAATGGCCATCGTCGCCAGTGTGAGCGCCATACCGGTCGAGCCGACCAGCAACAGCGGCTTTCGGCCCACCTTGTCGACCAGCGCGATCGCGATCAGTGTGGTCGCGATATTGGTCACCGACGTGATCACCGTGATGTTGAACGCCTGGCTTTCGTCGAATCCCACTTTCTCCCAGAGGATGTTGGAGTAGTAAAAGATCACGTTGATGCCGACGAATTGCTGGAACACGGACAGTCCCAACCCCACCCACACGATTCCGTAGATGCCACCGGTCGGCTTGCGCAGGTCGCTCCACGACGGCGGCTTGTCGGCCTTCAGCGATTCCTGGATCCGGGAGATCGTCAGCTCGAGGCTCTTCTCGCCGAGCAGTAGCGACAGCACCTTGCGGGCCTCGGGAATGCGGAACTTGGCGACGAGGTAGCGCGGCGACTCGGGAATGGTGAAGGCCAGCAGGCCGTACACCAGAGCCGGCACCGACATCACGATGAACATCCAGCGCCAGGCCTCCAGCCCCAGCCACAACTCTTCGCCGGAACCACCGGCCAATTCCGCCAGCAGTTTGTCGATCGCGAGCGACAGGAAGATGCCCGTCACGATCGCCAGCTGCTGCAGCGAACCGAGCCGCCCGCGGATCCGCGGCGGCGAGGTCTCCGCGATGTACATCGGCGCGATGACGGAGGCGACGCCGACGCCGACGCCACCGATGATCCGGAACACCACCAGCATCCAGACGCCGCTCGGCAGTCCGAAGTAGTAGTCGTCGTTGGTGCCGACGAAGTTGTAGGACAGGCCGGCGCCGATCGCGCTGATCAGAAACAGCAGAGCGGCGATCTTCATCACGGCTATCCGGCCGATCTTGTCGGCGAGCCTGCCCGCGGTAACGGCGCCCGCGGCCGCTCCGAGCAGCGCCGAGGCCACTGCGAAGCCCAGCTTGAAACCGCCGACGCCGAACTCGTCCTCGATCGCCGAAACGGCCCCATTGATGACGGCGCTGTCGTAGCCGAAGAGCAAGCCGCCGAGTGCCGCGACGGACGCAATTCGGACGACCCGACCGCTGTGTTCGGATTCTTCATAGTCCACGGCTGACGAAGAATCACCGGCGGGTCCGTGAGTCATGTGACACCCTTCCGCAGCTCTGCGTGATGGAGGTCACATTCAATCACAGACCAGAGGTCAAGCGGTGCGTTCTCCGAACTGCGAGATCAGCCGAGAATGGATGTCACGCAGGTCGGCGGGGCCGAGCCCGGCCAGCGAAGGAACATGGTGTCGACTGCCGCCGACGGGCACCTCGACGTCGTTGGGCACCACGAGAACCGGGCACCCGGCACTCTCGGCCGAGGTGGTTCCGGTGACCGAATCCTCAACGGCCAGGCAGTCCTCCGGCGCCAGATCCAGCAACTCGGCTGCAAGCCGGTACGGGTCGGGCGCCGGTTTGCCACGTCGCACCTCGTCGCCGCAGACGGTGGCCGAGAAGTATTCGCGGCCAATCCCATTCAGCGCACGCTCGGTGAGGGCCCGTTCCGTGTTGGTCACCAGGACCATCGGAGTGCAATCCGCGGCCAGCGCATCCAACAACTCCTTCGCGCCGTCGCACCACGGCAGGCCGCGGTCGAACAGCTCGGCGGTGTAGTCGTTCAGCCAGCGGCTCGACTCCGCCATCGCGTCGCGATCGAGAGCGAGACCGAGATCGGTGTAGACGATCTTCATGGTGTTCTCCGCAACGCTGCCGATCATCGAGGCGCGCACGGCAGGCGTCAGCTCACCGCCGAGCTTCTCGTACAGCGCCGCAAGGGAGACGTCCCATACCTTCTCGGAGTCGACAAGCGTGCCGTCCATGTCCCACAGCACCGCCTTCACGACGCGTTCACCGCCGCCGCCAAACCCGCGGCCACAGACTTGGATTCGGTGAGTGCGGCCGTGAGACCCAAGACAGTCTCACGCGCAATGAGGTTTGCATTATCGGCTCGGCAATCCGGCTGCGCTGCCGCGCGGGAAGGTGATCCGAACTCGTTCGCCCGCAGGGTGTTCCGGCTCGGTGAGCATGACGCCGTCACAGCTCAGTCCTCCGGGTTGTAGCCGAGGTTGGGGGCGAGCCAGCGTTCGGCCTCCTTCAGGGTCCAGCCCTTGCGCCTTGCGTAGTCGGCGACCTGGTCCTGCGCAATCCGGCCGACCACGAAGTACTGCGACTGCGGGTGCGAGAAGTACCAGCCGCTGACGGCGGCACCGGGCCACATCGCCATCGACTCGGTCAGCTCGATACCGGTGCGCTCCTTGACGTCCATCAACTCCCAGAGCGTCGCCTTCTCGGTGTGTTCCGGACAGGCCGGGTAGCCGGGGGCAGGGCGGATCCCCCGGTACTTCTCACCGATGAGTGCGTCGTTGTCCAGCTGCTCGTCGGGCTGGTACCCCCAGAACTCCTTACGGACCCGTTGGTGCATCCGTTCGGCGAACGCCTCTGCCAGCCGGTCGGCGAGCGACTCCAGCAGGATCGCGTTGTAGTCGTCGTTGGCCGCCTTGAACTCGGCGATCCTGTCGTGGATGCCGAGCCCCGTGGTGACCGCGAAGGCGCCGACGTAGTCGGCCAGACCGGTGTCCTTGGGCGCGACGAAATCGCCAAGGGACCGGTTCGGGACCCCGTCCCGGTGCTCGCCCTGCTGACGCAGGTTGTGCAACGTGGTCAACACCTCGGTACGGGTCTCGTCGGTGTAGACCTCGATGTCGTCACCGACCGCGTTCGCCGGGAAAAAGCCGATCACGCCGTTGGCGGTCAGCCACTTCTCCTTGATCAGGGTGTCGAGCATCTCCTGGGCGTCGTCATACAGCTTGCGGGCCGTCTCGCCCGACACCGGGTTGTTGAGGATGTCGGGGAACCTGCCCTTCATCTCCCAGGCGTTGAAGAACGGCTGCCAGTCGATGTATTCGCGCAGCTCGGCGAAGTCGTAGTCACTGAACTCCCGCACGCCGAGGCCCTGGGCGGGCACCGGCGGCGTGTAGCCGTCCCATTCGACCGGCGTCCGGTTCGCCCGCGCCTTCTCCAGCGTCAGCATCGGCCGCTCGCTCTTCTGCGCATGCCGTTCGCGAAGCGACGCGTAATCCTTCTCGGTGGCCTCCAAAAGGGCAGGCCGCTGCTTGTCGTCGAGCAGCGCGGCGGCGACCGGCACCGAACGGGAAGCGTCCTTGACCCAGACCACCGGGCCAGAACGACGCGGTGACACCTTCACGGCCGTGTGGGCGCGCGAGGTGGTCGCGCCACCGATCAGCAGAGGGATCTCCAGCCCCTGACGCTCCATCTCGACGGCGAAGTTGACCATCTCGTCCAGGGACGGGGTGATCAGGCCGGACAGCCCGATGATGTC
This sequence comes from Mycobacterium sp. ITM-2016-00318, assembly GCF_002968285.2. Classification (NCBI taxonomy): domain Bacteria; kingdom Bacillati; phylum Actinomycetota; class Actinomycetes; order Mycobacteriales; family Mycobacteriaceae; genus Mycobacterium; species Mycobacterium sp. ITM-2016-00318. The sequence goes on from NZ_CP134400.1 coordinate 3,192,771, forward strand.
GGCGTCGTGCTCCTTGGCCGCGTCCAGGATCTTCTGGGCTGGCACCATCACGCCGAGGTCGATCACCTCGAAGTTGTTGCACTGCAGGACGACCCCGACGATGTTCTTGCCGATGTCGTGGACGTCACCCTTCACGGTCGCCATGATGATCGTGCCGTTGGTGTCCTTACCGGCAGCCGCGCCGGACTCCGCCTTCTCCGCCTCGATATAGGGCAGCAGGTAGGCAACGGCCTTCTTCATCACCCGGGCCGACTTCACGACCTGCGGCAGGAACATCTTGCCTGCGCCGAAGAGGTCACCGACGACGTTCATGCCGTCCATCAGCGGACCCTCGATCACCTCGATCGGGCGGCCCCCTGCCGCGGCGATCTCCGCCCGCAATTCCTCGGTGTCGGCATCGACGTGGGCGTCGATACCCTTGACCAGGGCGTGCGTGATGCGCTCACGGATCGGGAGGTTGCGCCACTCTTGGACAACCGAGTCACCGGTCGTCTCGTTTTTGTTGAACCGTTCGGCGATCTCCAGGAGCCGTTCGGCCGCGTCTTCGCGACGGTTGAGGACGACGTCCTCGATCCGGTCCCGCAGCTCGGGGTCGATGGAGTCATAGGGCACCAGCGCACCCGCGTTGACGATGCCCATGTCAAGGCCGGCCTTGATGGCGTGGTACAGGAACACCGCGTGGATCGCCTCGCGGACGGGGTTGTTGCCCCGGAACGAGAACGACACGTTCGAGATGCCGCCGGAGATGTGCACTCCGGGCAGGTTCTCCTTGATCCAGGCACAGGCCTCGATGAAATCGATTCCGTACGTCGCGTGCTCCTCGATACCGGTCGCCAGCGCGAAGCAGTTCGGGTCGAAGATGATGTCCTCCGGCGGGAAGCCGACCTCCTCGGTCAGGATCCGGTAGGCGCGCCCGCAGATCTCCTTGCGGCGTTCCAGGTTGTCGGCCTGACCCTGCTCGTCGAAGGCCATCACGACGACGGCGGCGCCGTACTTGCGGCACAGCCGTGCCTCGCGGACGAACTTCTCCTCGCCCTCCTTCATGGAGATCGAGTTGACGATCGGCTTGCCCTGCACGTTCTTCAGGCCGGCCTCGATGACCTCCCACTTCGAGGAGTCGATCATCACAGGGACGCGGCTGATGTCCGGCTCGGCCGCGACCAGCTTGGTGAACCGGTCCATCGCGGCGACGCCGTCGATCATGCCCTCGTCCATGTTGATGTCGATGACCTGCGCGCCGACCTCGACCTGCTGCAGGGCGACCGACAGCGCGGTGTCGTAGTCCTCGGCCTTGATCAGGTTGCGGAACCGGGCGGAGCCGGTGATGTTGGTGCGCTCACCGATGTTCACGAACAGGGAGCCGTCGGTGATGTTGAGCGGCTCCAGGCCCGCGAGCCGGGTGGCCACCGGGATCTCCGGCAGCTCGCGCGGCGGCTTGCCCTCGACGACCTTGGCGATCTCGGCGATATGCGGCGGCGCCGTGCCGCAGCACCCGCCGACCAGGTTGACCAGGCCGGCCTCGGCGAACTCGGCGATGTAACCGGCCTGATGCTCCGGATCCTCGTCGTACTCGCCGAACGCGTTCGGCAGACCGGCGTTCGGGTAGCAGGACACGTAGGTGTCCGCGATACGCGCCATCTCGGCGATGTAGGGCCTCATCTCCGGCGCACCCAGCGCGCAGTTGAGGCCGACCGCGAGCGGCTTCGCGTGCCGGATCGCATTCCAGAACGCTTCGGTGACCTGGCCGGACAGCGTCCGGCCGGAGGCGTCGGTGATGGTGCCCGAGATGATCAGCGGCCAGCGGCGCCCGCGCTCCTCGAACAGCGTCTCGACGGCGAATACCGCCGCCTTGGCGTTCAGCGAATCGAAGATCGTCTCGATGATGAGGAGGTCGGCACCACCGTCGACCAGGCCGTTGGCCGCCTCGAGGTAGGCGGCGACCAGCTGGTCGTAGGAGACGTTGCGGGCTCCGGGGTCGTTGACGTCCGGCGAGATCGACGCGGTCCGTGTGGTGGGCCCGAGGGCGCCTGCGACGAAGCGGGGCTTGTCGGGAGTGCTGAACTCGTCGGCTGCCTTGCGGGCCAGCGCGGCACCGGCGTAGTTCAGCTCGTAGGCGAGCTCGGCCATGTCGTAGTCGGCGAGCGAGATCGCATTCGCGTTGAACGTGTTGGTCTCGAGGATGTCCGCGCCGGCCTCGAGGTATTCGCGATGGATCCCCTCGATGATCTGCGGCTGCGTCAGGTTGAGCAGGTCGTTGTTGCCCTGCAGCGCGGTCGGCCACTCCGTGAACCGGTCGCCGCGGTAGCCGGCCTCGTCGGGCCGGTCCCGCTGGATCGCCGTGCCCATCGCGCCGTCGATCACCACGATTCGCCTGCGCAGCGCCGCCGTCAGTTCGTCGGTGCAGTCGGGGCGGATGTTCGGCTCGAAGGTCTTCGGCTCAACGACAGTCACGTGCACTCCTTCCGTAACGGAAGGCGTCCTTTACTCCGTCGAGCGTGGCGGCTACCGGTAGCGCCCGGAACCGTTGCAACGCCTCTCGACCAGGAAAGTCTACGTCGTCACCCGATCGACGTCTGGACGCCCAGTTCATTGCACCTGAGCGACAGCTCGCGAACCTTATCGGCAGTGTCAGCCGCAATGTCGTGCCCCAGAGGTTAACCAGATTGCAGGCGAACGTATTTCGTAACGACCGCACCCTCGAGGTTGTCGACGTCGCCGAGGGTCGGGTCGTACGGATGGTCGTTCGCGCATGTCACATAGACAGGGTAGTCGGTCAACACGATCGCTCGTGTGTCCATAAGGCTCCCCACGGCCTCTCAAGCCTTACGCTGGCGTAGTGACCCCGTCGGATGTGACCGGCCGCAAGCCGGCCGACCTGCCCGAATTGTCGAACACCATCGTGGTGGCGGCGTTCGAGGGCTGGAACGACGCGGGCGACGCGGCCAGCGACGCGTTGGAGCATCTGGACGCCATCTGGGAAGCCGAGCCGCTCATCGAAATCGACGACGAGGCGTACTACGACTATCAGGTCAATCGGCCGGTGATCCGGCAGATCGACGGCGTGACCCGGGAGCTGGTGTGGCCGTCGATGCACATCTCGCACTGCCGTCCGCCCGGGTCGGACCGCGACATCGTGCTGATGCACGGTGTCGAGCCGAATATGAGATGGCGCACATTCTGCGCCGAACTGCTCGCGATCGCCGACAAGCTCAACGTCGACACCGTCGTCATCCTCGGCGCGCTGCTGGCCGACACGCCCCACACCCGGCCGGTGCCCGTGTCGGGTGCGGCCTACTCCCCCGACTCGGCGAAGTTCTTCGGGCTCGAGGAGACGCGCTACGAGGGGCCGACGGGCATCGCGGGCGTTTTCCAGGACGCGTGCGTCGCGGCCGGCATCCCGGCCGTGACGTTCTGGGCGGCCGTGCCCCACTACGTCTCGCAGCCGCCCAACCCGAAGGCCACGGTGGCACTCCTGCGCCGGGTCGAGGATGTCCTCGACATCGAGGTGCCGCTGGCCGACCTGCCGTCGGCGGCCGAGGAGTGGGAGGAGGCGGTCACCGAGATGACGTCGGAGGACGAGGAGATCGCCGAGTACGTCGCGTCACTGGAAGAGCGCGGCGACGCCGAAGTGGACATGACCGAGGTGCTCGGCAAGATCGACGGCGACGCGCTGGCCGCGGAGTTCGAGCGCTATCTGCGCCGCCGCGGTCCCGGCTTCCGGGGCTAGCTAGCCCCCTCAGCTACCGCGAGCGGCCAGCTAGACCTTCTCGGGCTTGGGCGCCTGCCAGGTTCCGTTCAGCGCGTCGGGCTTCGGCCAATACAGCCGAAGCACCACGACGAACGGCCCCTTCGGCGCGGGCAGCCAGTTGGCCTCCTTGTCGGCACCGGGGGCGGCGTTCTGGATGTAGAACGTGTACCCACCGTCCTTGTCCGGCACCAGGCTCGGCAGCATCGGCGAGTTGATCAGGTACCGGTTGATCGGGTTGGCGACCAGCAGGCTCTGCGGTAGCTCGTACATGGTCAGCGACCAGAACGCGTTGACCGGCGGAAGCTGATCTTTGGCGAACGTGTACGTGTAGTTGTTGGCGCCGGTCAGCGGCTGGCCCGCGGCGTCGGTGGTGGAGCTGGGATAGAGCGCCTCCGCGGCGGTGTTGCCGTAGATGCCGAGGACCGCGCCGGCCATCCGGTAGAGGTAGTTGCCCTTCAGATCATTCGCGGTGCCGAAGAACTGCGCCGACCCGACCTCCCCCGTGTCTATCTTGTCCTTCTTGAACGTGTCGAACTCCGCCCACGCGTCGGCCATTCCGCCCTCGATGGCCGACCGCATCTCGGGGCTGAGCTTGTCGGCGTCGAAGCCTCCGTCGGGGCCGATCCCGATGGTCGCGAAGCGATTGCGCATCTCCCTCTCGTCGGGAAGCGCGGGCGCGTAGCGCATCGCGAAGTCGAGGATCTCGAAGAACTGCGGCGAGGTCTTCTGCTGGTCGGGGGTCAACGGCGGCACGAAGTCGATCGTCGGGGCGGGCGCCGGGGGCGGCTGGTTGAGGAACACCGACAGCGGAGTCACCTGGTAACCCGCCTGGATCTCCTTCACCCTGTCGATGTCGGACGGCCCGAGCAGCTGTGTGCGGTACAGCACGAGCATCAGATCGGTGTCCGACCGGATGACCTCGTCCACACCGTCGGGTTTGTCGCCCTTCCAGGTCGGTCCGGCCAGAAGGTACTTGCCGCCGCCGTTGCCGGTCGTGCGGCTACCGACGTAGGCCTGGTTGTAGGTGTAACCGTCGACGAATTGCAGTGAGTAGTAACGATTCTGCTCGATCGGCGGCACGGTCAGCACCAGCGGCTCGGTACGCAGGTCGGCGCCGACCGCCGAGTACGGCGTATCCGAGTTGGGCGTCTGTATGGTCTTGTCCTCGGGGGTGTAAACCCTTGCGGTGCTGTGGATCTGGTTCCAGCCACCCTTGTACTCGGGGTCCTGCTTGTTGACGAAATACGAGTACATCACCCGATAGTTGTCGACCATAGGGAAGCCGTAGATGTAGGCCTCCTTCGCGATCGCGCGGGCGGCCTCCGGTGTGACGTCCGACGACGTCGGCGGCGGTGCGGGCTTGTCCGCCTCGTCAGCCTCCTTGCTACCGCAGCCTGCGAGAAGCGTCAGGACGGCGACCAGAACGCCGATGCGCCGCACCATCATTTCTCGATCTCCTCGGTGCGGGCGCTCATCGAGCGGCCGAGCGATTCGACCTCGGCGTCCATCTGCGTCAGAAGCTCCGGGACGGACTTCCACGTGGTGGACTCCACGAATCGCGTCGAGAGCAGGGGCTTGAGCCACCGCAGCACCGAAACATAATCGGGACAGTAGATGTAGCGCTTGCGGGCTTCGATGCCTTTGACGAGCGCTGTGGTGCACGCCTGCACCGACGTGGTCTTTCCGAGCGGGCCCGGCAGGTGGTCGAGCATCTTGCGAAAGCTCGGCAGATCGGACTTGGCGTCCTGCACAAGCGGGGTGTCGATCCACAGCATGTGCGCGCACCCGACGTCGACGCCGTGATGGGCCACCTCCAACCGCAGCGCGTTGGCGAATTGCTCGACGCCCGCTTTCGCGGCGTTGTAGGGAGCCAGCCCGGGCGACGCGGCGAAAGCCGCCGCTGACGACACGATCAGCACATAGCCGCGCCTGTCGATCACCGACGGCAGCGTTGCCCGCACGGTGTTGAAGACGCCGACGATGTTGACGTCGACGAGTGTCCGGAATGCCTCCGGGTCGACTTTCAGGACCGACCCGTAGGTCGAGATCCCGGCATTGGCGAGCACGACGTCGATGCCGCCGAAGCGGTCGACCGCTCGCGATGCGACGGCTTGCATGGTCTCGAGGTCGCGCACATCGGCGACCGCGGTCAGCACGCGGTCGGAGTCGAATTCGGCGCCGATGTCATGCAGGGCGCTCTCGTCGACGTCGGTCAGCACCAGGTTGGCGCCCCGCTCGTGCAGGCGGCGGGTCACCTCCGCGCCGACCCCACGCGCGCCGCCGGTGATCAGCACAACCTTTCGGTTGACCGCACCCATTCGCACTCCCCTCTTGTGACTACACGTTCTACAGTTGGATCCCGAGCAGCGCATCGACCGCCGTGGCCACCAGCCGCGGCGATTCGGTGTCGTGGCCGCCGTACTCCAGAGCATCGGTGCTCCAACCATCGAGTGCGGCAAGCGCTTTCGGGGTATCGAGGTCGTCGGCCAGGTACTGGCGCACCCTGGCGATCACGTCGGTGGCATCCGGCGCCGCGGAAAGCGCCGTCGCGTCGCGCCAGCGCTGCAGCCGGGACTTCGCGTCGTCGAGCACCTCGTCACTCCACGACCGGTCCGAGCGGTAGTGGCCGGCCAGCAGCCCGAGCCGGATCGCGGCCGGTTCGACGCCGTCAGCCAGCAGCCGCGACACCAGTACCAGATTCCCCCGGCTCTTGCTCATCTTGTGGCCGTTCCACCCGATCATGCCGGAGTGCACGTAGTGACGAGCGAATCGGCGCTCCCCCGTGACGCTTTCGGCATGCGCGGCGGAAAACTCGTGGTGCGGGAAGATGAGGTCGCTGCCACCGCCTTGGATGTCGAGCCCGGTGCCGATGCGGTTGAGCGCGATGGCCGTGCACTCCACGTGCCAGCCGGGCCTGCCCGGACCGAACGGCGACGGCCAGCTCGGCTCACCGGGCCGCTCGGCCCGCCACAGCAGCGCATCGAGTTCGTCGCTCTTGCCTGCGCGCTCGGGGTCGCCGCCGCGCTCACCGAACAGCGCCAGCATGGTGTCGCGGTCGTAGCCGGACTCGTAACCGAACTGCGCCGTCGCATCGGCGCGGAAGTAGACGTCGGGGTGCTCGCGGTCGTCGACGACGTAGGCCGCACCGGAGGCCAGCATCTTCTCCACCAGCTCGACGACCTCACCGATCGCCTCGGTGGCCGCGATATAGGCGTGCGGTGGCACGACCCGCAGCGCCGACATGTCCGCAGCGAACAGCCCGGTCTCCCGGTCGGCGAGCTCGCGCCAGTCGATGCCGTCGCGGTTGGCCCGCTCGAACAGCGGGTCGTCGACGTCGGTGACGTTCTGCACGTGGTTCACGTCGTGGCCGGCGTCGAGCCAGAGCCGGTGCACCAGGTCGAAGGTCAGGTAGGTGGCGGCGTGCCCGAGATGGGTGGCGTCGTACGGCGTGATGCCGCAGACGTACATCGTTGCGGTGTCACCGGCTGCCACGGGCCGCACCTGCCGGTCGGCGGTGTCGTACAGCCGCAGCTGCGGACCGCCTCCCGGCAGCACCGGAACGCTCGGCCCCTGCCACGACTGCATGCCTTCGACTCTAGGGGGTGGGCCGCCGACCGCCTCTGATGACCGACCTGATCGCGATCGACAGCGTCTCGGCGAGCTCTTGCCTGCACATCAACAGATCCGGCAGGTAGGGATCACGACGGTTGTAAATCAGCGGCGTGCCGTCCAACCGGGACGCGTGCATTCCCGCCGCCCACACCACGCCGGCGGGGGCGGCCGAATCCCACTCCCACTGGCCGCCTGCGTGCAGGTAGGCATCGACGTCGCCGTTGACCACCGCCATCGCCTTGGCGCCGGCCGAACCGATCCGGACCAGCTCGACATCCATCTGGTCGGCGAGCCGCCACAGCACCGCCGGGGGCCGACTCGCGCTGGCGGTGATCCGCAGCGGGCCGTCGGCGCGCGGAGGCGGCGGGCTGACGGTGTCGGTGCGAAACACCTGGCCGAACGCGGGCAGCGACACCGCCGCGTCGGTGATGCCGCCCTGACCGCCGGTTTCGCTCGGGCCAAGAGCCCTTGACCCGCCGGTTCCGAAGCGCTGCCACAGCGCGATGTGCACGGCCCAGTCGTTGCGCCTGGTGGAGAATTCCCACGTGCCGTCAAGCGGGTCGACGATCCAGACCCGGTCGGCGTCGACTCTGACGAGGTCGTCGACGGCTTCCTCCGACAACACCGCGTCATCGGGGCGGGCCCGCGCAAGTCCGTCGAGGATCAGCCTGTTCGCCCTTGTGTCACCGGCGTCACCGAGGTCGTAGGGATCCCAGAACCCCTCCTCCCTGCGGACCTCGAGGAGAAGTTCACCGGCCTCGCGGGCCAGCTCGGCGGCCAGCGCTGCGTCGGTGAGGGTCACAGCAAGCAGTATTGCGCCGATAATGGGGTGGTGATCGCTCGGGGCATCAAGGCCGCGCAGGTCGGACCCCCGACGGTCAAGGTGAAGGACCTCACCGGTCCCGGCAGTTCAGCGGAGCGCTTCGGCGTCGGGGGCACCGATCTCGGCATCGCCGTCGCACTCGCCGACGGACGGACCGGCTTCGTCTTCGGGGACACCTTCGACGAATGCCGCGCGGGCGGGCCCGGCTGGCGCAGCCCGGTGATGCTGCGTTCGAACGACACGTCGCTGCGAAGCCTCAACGGCGGTATCACGTTCCACGACGCGGTCGGCGGCGACTACGCGCGCCAGCTGTGGAACTACCAGCATGACGGGCCGCCGTGGAAGGGCAGCGGGTATTCAACGGTGCTGCCCGCCGACGCCATCACGATCGACGGCAGGCTCCACCTGTTCGCGATGGTCAACCGCGGCCTGCACAACGTGCTGTGGACCGAGATCAGTTACAGCGACGACTGCGGCGACACCTGGCACGACGCAGGCGCGGACGCGAGGCGCCTCGGTTCACACGACGACGGCCATCAGCAGCTCATCACCTGGGAGCTCGATCCCGAATCCGGCTCGGTCTACATCATCGCCAGTTCCTTCACCCGTCGCGAGAACGCCTTTCTCTACCGGGTGCGCGGCGATGACCTACTGGACCGCTCGGCATGGCATCCGTGGACCGGCGGCTGGTTCAACAGCGACCCGAAGCCACTGCTGCCTGCGGGCACCACGGTGGGCGAGATGAGCCTGCGTCGTGTCGAGGATCGTTGGGTGTTCAGCTATTTCGAGGCCAACACCGCAACGATCAGGGTCAAGGTGCTCGATCATCTGACCGACGACTTCGGAAGCGCTCCGACCACGACGGTGCTGCGCAACACCGCATGGCCTGTGCCGCGCTGCAGCCCAGCCGACGGCTGTACCGCGGGCACCCTCAGTCAGTTGTACGGCGGCTATATCGTGCCGGGCTCGACGTTGCGCAACCTGCATCTTGTGGTCAGTCACTGGAACACCGGCGATGGCTCCAACTGGCCTTACCGCGCGATCCAGTACCGGCACAACGCGAAAACGGGGTGGTGACCCTCAGAACGCCGGCCACGGGATCGGGCGGTGCCGGTCGGGTGACGGCATCACCGGATCATCAAGCAGCGCAACGGCTCTGCGCCGGAGCGCGTTGACCTCGTGGCCGGTGAGGTGCTCGCGCAACTGGTCACCGAGCGCGCCGCGCACATCGTCGCGCAGCCGGGCCACCACCTCCAGCGTCTCGTCGTCGACGGGCTTGCCCGCCCAACCCCACAGCACCGTGCGCAGCTTGTCCTCGACGTGCATGCTGACACCGTGGTCGACGCCGTAGACGTGGCCGTCGGTCGCCGACAGAATGTGGCCGCCCTTGCGGTCGGCGTTGTTGATCAGCACGTCGAACACCGCCATACGGCGCAGTGAGACGTTGTCGGCGTGCACGAGCGTCACCTCGTCGCCGGCGTAGTCGTAGGCGCGCAGCACCGGAAGGAACCCGGGCGGAATGTGCCCTGCGGGAAGCAGATCCACCAGATCGGGGCCGGACGCGGCTTGCTCGCCGACCTCGTCGGGCTCGTCGCCCGGTTGATCCACCCACAGCTGCAGCATGCCGCTGCCGGCGGGCCCGTCGCGAATGATGGTGTAGGGCACGATGTCCCAGCCCAACGCCGCGGAGACCAGATAAGCCGACAGCTCGCGGCCGGCCAGCGTGCCGTCGGGGAAGTCCCAAAGCGGGGCTTCACCGGCGACGGGCTTGTACACGCAGTGCACGGTCAGGTCGTCGAGTTGTACCTCGCAGAGAAAAGTGGCGTTGCTCGCGGAACGGATACGTCCGATGACGGTGAGCTCACCGCGCCGCAACGCCTCGCAGTCGTTACTCGTCGGGTTCATCGTCGGGCTCGAGCAGGCTCCGCCGGTACCCGTTGGTGCGCACGCAGATGTGGCCGTCCGGGTCGAGAGGCTCGTCGCATAACGGGCAGGGCGGGCGGCCTGCCGAGATGACGCGGTTGGACCGCGTCGCGAACTGACGCGCGGATTCGGGGGTGAGGAACACGCGCACGGCATCGGGCCCGTCCTCGGCATCGTCGAGCACCACCGAGGCGTCGAACTCCGTTTCCGATACCGCGAGCAGCTCCACCACGACGGTCTGCGCCTCGGAGTCCCAGCCGAGGCCCATCGTGCCGACCCTGAACTCGGCGTCAACGGGCGTGACCAGCGGGCTCAGGTCCTCCACCTCGGTCTCCGGCGGCACGGGCGTGCCGAACCGGCGGTTGATCTCGAGCAGTAGCGCCGCGATCCGCTCGGCCAGGACTGCGACCTGCTGCTTCTCCAGGATCACCGATACGACCCGCTTGTCGTGCACTGCCTGCAGGTAGAAGGTGCGGTTTCCGGGCTGCCCAACGGTCCCGGCCACGAAACGGTCGGGTGTGCGGAAGACGTGGATTGCGCGGGGCATGGCTACTCCAAAATACCGCGCTCAGTCGGTCGAGCCGCCCACCACGGCATCGCTCGACGGTACGTCGTGGGCCTCGCCGTCGGCGGTCTCGGGTGGTTTGGCGGCCAAACCGGAAGCCAGCTGGTCGCCAGTGTGGTTCAGGTGAACCACGAAGGGCCGCAGCGCTGTGTACCGGATCACACTCACCGACGCCGGGTCGGCGGTGATCCGCTGGAAGCTGTCGAGATGGGCGCCAAGCGCATCGGCGACGATCGCCTTGATCACGTCGCCGTGTGTGCACGCCAGCCACAACGCGTCACCGGAGTGCTCCTCGGCGAGACGCCGATCATGCTCGCGCACCGCCTCCACCGCCCGGGCCTGCACATGGGCCAGGCCTTCGCCGTCGGGGAACACCGCGGCACTCGGCTGCTGCTGCACCACGGCCCACAGCGGCTCTTTGACCAGGTCACCTATCTTGCGGCCGGTCCACTGGCCGTAGTCCACCTCTGAGATGCGCTCATCGACGACCGGTTCGATGCCCAGCGCGGCGGCCAACGGCTCGACGGTGCGCTGACACCGCAGCAGCGGCGAGCGCACGATCGCGCGCACCGGTAGCGACCCGATGCGGTCCACGAGGGCCTTCGCCTGCTCGACACCCTTCTCGTCGAGATCGACGCCGTCGGACCGGCCAGCGAGCGTCTGCGCCGTGTTGGAGGTCGAGCGGCCGTGCCGCAGCAGAATCACCGTCATGTCGCCGCCACCACTCCCGTTCCGAGCAGGATCAAGACCACACCGCCGAGGACGACGCGGTAGCCGACGAACCAGTACATGCTGTGCCGCACCAGGAAGCGCAGGAACCAGGCGACCGCCGCGAAGCCGACGACGAACGCGATGACGGTCGCCACCAGAAGCTGAGCGCCGGTCGCGCTCATCCCCTCACCGACGGGATGGAAGGCGTCGGGCAGCGAGAACAGGCCCGAGGCGAACACCGCAGGAATTGCGAGCAGGAAGCCGAATCGGGCGGCGAGCTCGCGGTCGAGCCCGAGGAACAGACCTGCGCTGATCGTCGCGCCGGACCGGGACACCCCGGGTAGCAGCGCGAGACATTGGGCGAGACCGACGATCACGCCGTCGCGCCACGTGAGTTGTTCGACGCCGCGGGTCTGCCGTCCGAAGTACTCCGCCGCCGCAATAACCGCGGAGAAGACCACCAACGCCGTGGCGATCAGCCAGAGATTCCTTGCCCCGGTGCGAATTTCGTCCTTGAGCAGCAGGCCGAGAACTCCGATCGGGATGGTACCGATGATCACATACCAGCCGAGGCGGTAGTCGGCGTCGCGGGCCGCGGCGTTGAAGAGGCCACTGAACCAGGCTTTGACGATGCGCACGATGTCACGGGCGAAATACATCAGCACCGCCATTTCGGTGCCGAGTTGTGTTACCGCAGTGAATGATGCGCCCGCGTCGTCGGCGAAGAAGAGACGCGAGGTGATCGCGAGATGTCCCGACGAGGACACCGGGAGGAATTCGGTGAGTCCCTGCACGACCGACAGCACGGCGACCTGCAACCACGACATCGCCGGGACCTCGATCACGACGACGACCGTACCGTGAGCGTCGGTCAGCGTGCGGTGCGTGGCACCGGTTGGGCGTTGGCCACGGCGTCGCGAACCGCTGCCACCAGGCTTCGCTCGTCGAACAGGTCGATATCGGTGGCCTTGCGGGTGGCGATGGCCACCACGTCCTCCGCCTGGGGAACCGGCCCTGCGAGGCGCGGCCGGTAGACCTCGATGACGAGTTGTTGATGCTCGACGTGAAAGGAGAAACTGCGTCCCCCGCCGAGCTGGCCGAAACCGCTGGCGTGCAGACCAGTCGAAATGTCTTCGATGGAAAACCCTTTGTCGGCCGAATCACGGCTCGGCGCGAGGCTCATGATCGAACCATACCGCTTACGGCGGCGTGCCTACACTTGCTGTTCGATTGCCGTCCACTTCGCACGCACGAGAGCTACCCGTTGTGACACGTATCAAACGCACAGGTCACCTGGCTTATTGTGGTGTGCTCACCATTCTCGCGTGTGCTGTGACGGCGTGCACATCCGATCAATCCGACGCGCCGCCGACGATCGCCCCAGCACAAGCCGCGGTGTCGCCACCCGTCACGGGCTTTCCCGCCGGGGTGGTCCGACCCATGGCGGGCCACGCGGAGGCCGCCGTATTCGATGCGGCGACCTCGTCGCTCGTGGTTCTCAGCCCCGACAAGGCCGATCACGCCGTCGTCACCGTGATGCCGGAGAAGGGTGGCGGCCGTGCGGTGCCGCTGTCTGCCGCCGCCACGGCGATGACCGGCGACGGCAGCGGCCACGTGTACGTGACGACGCGCGGCGGCTACTTCCGGGTCGATATCGCGCAGGGGCGGGCCGCCCGGGTACCGGTCGACGGCCAGGACGGCACGGATTTCACCGCGATCGCCCGCCGCGCCGACGGCAGGCTGGTCCTGGGCAGCGCCGACGGCGCGGTCTACACGTTGAGTTCCGACACCGCGGTCGGCGCGGAGCTGAAGATCTTCGCCCGCGTCGACAGCCTTGTCACACAGGGCAATACGGCCGTTGTGCTGGACCGCGGGCAAACCTCGGTGACCACCGTCGACCCCACCGGGACCGAGGCGGACCATGCGCTGCGCGCCGGAGAGGGAGCAACCACCATGGCCGCCGACACCGCGGGCCGGGTGTTGGTCGCCGACACCAGAGGCGACGGCCTTCTGGTCTTCGGCACAGACCCGCTGATGCTGCGTCAGCGCTCTCCCGTGCGCGCTGCGCCCTACGGGCTCGCCGGGTCGGCACGGCTGGCGTGGGTGTCACAGACCGCCGCGAATTCGGTGATTGGATACGATCTGGCAACCGGAATTCCCGTGGAGAAGGTGCGATATCCGACCGTGCAGCAGCCGAACTCCCTGGCCTTCGACGAGGCGTCTGGCACGCTGTATGTGGTGTCGGGTACCGGAGCAGGGGTGCAGGCGATCAGAAACGCAGAGGGCGTGCGGTGACTGAGGTACAGCGCGGCCGTATGCCGCCGGGCTGGGACGCTGACCTGTCCGACGAGTACGAATGGGTGCCGTTGCGGCTACCACCCGACCTGACCCGCATCAGCGCCTCCACCCGGCTGTCCATCGAGGCCGAGTACCGCGGCTGGGAACTGACCCGAGTCCGGCTCTACACCGACGGCAGCCGACGGGTGTTGTTGCGCCGCAAGAAGTCCGCCGTCAACACCTCTGCCGCCGCCGATCAGCCCGCGATGTGATGTACCAAGCGGTTCGGCGGGCGTTCTTCCTGGTTCCCGCGGAGCGCATCCACACCTGGGTCTTCCACGGTCTGCGCACGGGCACCGCGCCAGGTGCCACGCAGCGCGCGCTGAAGAGATGGCTGGCACCCCATGACCCCGTGCTCGCGAGCACAGTATTCGGCGCCCGATTCCCCGCGCCGATGGGGCTGGCCGCCGGCTTCGACAAGAACGGCGCAGGTCTGACTGCCTGGGGCGCGCTCGGTTTCGGGTACGCCGAGGTCGGCACGGTCACCGCGCAGCCCCAGCCGGGCAATCCCCCACCGCGACTGTTCCGGTTGCCCGACGACCGGGCGCTGCTCAACCGGCTGGGCTTCAACAACGACGGCGCGGGCCGACTCGCACGGCGGCTGGCCGAGCACACGCCCGACGTGCCGATCGGGGTCAATATCGGAAAGACCAAGGTGGTGCCCGCCGAGAAGGCCGTCGACGACTACCGGGAAAGCGCCCGGCTGGTCGGCTCGCTGGCGACATACCTGGTCGTCAATGTCAGCTCGCCGAACACCCCGGGCCTGCGCGACCTGCAGGCCGTCGAATCGTTGCGGCCCATCCTTGTCGCGGTTCGGGAAGAGACCGCCACCCCGGTGCTGGTCAAGATCGCGCCGGATTTGTCCGACTCCGATATCGACGAGATCGCCGATTTGGCGGTCGAATTGGGCCTCGCCGGGATCGTCGCGACCAACACCACGGTGTCCCGCGCGGGTCTGGCGACGCCGGGGGCGGCCGAGCTCGGGCCCGGGGGAATCTCGGGCCCTCCGCTCGCGCGGCGGTCGGCCGAGGTGTTGCGCCGGCTGTACACCCGCGTGGGCGACCGGCTCGTGCTGATCAGCGTCGGCGGCATCGAGACCCCCGACGACGCGTGGGAGCGCATCACCGCCGGCGCCTCCCTGCTGCAGGGCTACACCGGGTTCATCTACGGCGGTGGCCTGTGGGCCAAGCACATTCACGACGGCATCGCGCGCCGTCTGCACGACGGCGGGTTCTCGTCGCTGAGCGAGGCCGTCGGCTCAGCCGCGCGCTAGCTCGAGCGCACATCCTTGTACGGAAATGGCGGCCGAAACCGGCCAACAGTGAGCGCTCGCCAGTGGCTCGCTAGTTCTGCTCATAGGTGCCGTGGATGATCGCCCGTGCGATCGCCTGCTGGAACAGGTTGAAACCCAGGAAGGCGGGGGTCGCCCCCTCGGGCAGATCAAGCTTCTCGGTGCCGACGGCGTGCACCACGACGTAGTAGCGGTGAACTCCGTGTCCCGGCGGCGGCGCGGCTCCGATGAAACGCTTCTGGCCGGCGTCGTTGGCCAAAGTCACTGCGCCGCCGGGCAACTCGCTGCCATCGCCGGCACCTGCGGACAGCTCGGTGACACTCGCCGGCAGGTCGGCAACGGCCCAGTGCCAGAAGCCGGACGCCGTCGGCGCATCGGGGTCGTAGACGGTGACGGCGAAACTCCTCGTCTCCTCGGGAAAGCCCGACCAACTCAACTGCGGCGAGACGTCCTCGCCGCCGGCCCCCATGATGCCGCTGACCTGGTCGTTTCCCCAGGCGCCGCCGTCGGTGAACGACTCGGAGGTCACTGTGAAGGTCGGCAGCTTCGGGAGATGGTCGTAGGTGTTGTACGGAAATGCCATCGGTGGTCCCTTTCGTGTGGTCAGCAGTGCAGCAGAAATTCTTCGAGAACCCGGGCGCCGAATGTCAGCGCATCAACGGGTACCCGCTCGTCGACGCCGTGGAACAGCGCGGCGAAGTCGAGGTCGGGCGGCAGCTTCAGCGGCGCGAACCCGAAGCACCGAATCCCCAGCGTGGCGAAGTGTTTCGCGTCCGTTCCGCCCGAGAGCATGTAGGGCACCGTGCGGGCGTCGGGGTCGGCGGTCAGCAGCGCGTTGTTCATCGCGTCGAGAAGTTCGCCGTCGAAACTCGTTTCGTAGGCGGGCAGGTCGGTGATCCACTCGCGGCTCACGTCGGGGCCGATGATCTCGTCGACCTCGCGTTCGAAGGCGGCCATCCTGCCGGGCAGCACGCGGCAGTCGACCACCGCCTCCGCGGTCGCGGGGATGACATTGGCCTTGTAACCGGCCTTGAGCATCGTCGGGTTGGCGGTGTCGCGCAGTGTCGCACCGACGATCCGGGCGATCGGCCCGAGCTTGACGATGGCACCCTCGATGTCGGGCGATTTCACGTCGAAGGTGTAGCCGGTCTCCTCGGCGACGGCCGACAGGAACTGTTCGACGGAGTCGGTCAACACGATCGGGAACTGATGGCGGCCAAGCCTCGCCGTCGCCTCCGCGACGGCGGTCACGGCGTTGTTGTCGTGGACCATCGAGCCGTGGCCAGCGCGCCCGCGCGCGGTCAGCCGCATCCACTTCATGGCCTTCTCGGCGGTCTCGATCAGGTAGAGGGTGCGCTCCCCGCCCTCGCGCCGCGGGATGGTCAGCGAGAACCCGCCGACCTCGCCGACCGCCTCGGTCACGCCTTCGAACAGGTCGGGCCGGTTGTCGACCAGCCACTTGCACCCGTACTTGCCGCCCGCCTCCTCGTCGGACACGAAGGCGAACACCAGGTCGCGCGGCGGGACGGTGCCCGAGCGCTTGAACGCGCGGGCGACCGCGATCATCATGCCGACCATGTCCTTCATGTCGACGGCGCCGCGGCCCCATACGTAGCCGTCTTCGAGCGCACCGGAGAACGGGTGCACGCTCCAGTCCGACGCCTCGGCGGGCACCACATCGAGATGCCCGTGCAGCATCAGGGCGCCCCGCGAGGAGTCGCCGCCCTTCAGCCGGGTGAAGACGTTGGCCCGACCGGGCGCGCCCGCTTCGATGTACTCGGTCTCGTAGCCGACCTCTTCGAGCTGCTCGACCACCCAGCGGGCGCATTCCGCCTCGCCCTTGGTGGTTTCGAGCTCGCCGGTGTTGGAGGTGTCGAACCTGATCAGCGCGCGGACGAGGTCGACCACCTCGTCGGCTGCGTCGAGGGGTTGGCTCACAGTCACCTTGTCTACCACCTGCCCTGCTGGCGAGTTTGAGCCTGGGCTTGTCGATCCGATAGCCTTAGCTGCCCAGAGCAGGTCCGAGTGGCGGAATGGCAGACGCGCTAGCTTGAGGTGCTAGTGCCCTATTAACGGGCGTGGGGGTTCAAGTCCCCCCTCGGACACACAATTACTTAGCCACATCGAGGCGGTTAAACAACGCTTTTCCTCCGCTTACGGCGGCGGTCCGTAGGTGCTCAGGACACGCTTTGGACGCTATCGGCCGAAATCGTTGCGCCCAGACTGACGACCACCGCATCAAGGTCGCTGCGAACAAGTCCGCATAGATCTACGAGGTGACGCCGGGGTCCTTGTTGCCGAGCATCCGCGACACCGCAATGGCATTCGCGCCCGAGCTGACAGCCAGACTCGCGCATGTGAGCCGAAGATCGCCCGGCGTGATTGTCTGCACCTGAGCGCGCTCGACCGGCCAATCGAACCACCCTGTTGAGTCGTAGCTCGGACGCTTTAGATACCCGCCGCTGCGTGCTGGGAACAACAAATCGCTCGTCGAGCGGTCCTCGCACGGCGCCGCCAGCCGAGACAGCACCGATGCCGCTACCGGCCACCGTCCGACTCTGCTTACCCTTCGTCTGCCCCCTGAAAGTGCCCAACCTGGACAGCGTTGCGGGGCAACGAAATACGGCGCTTCGAAAACTCGATGTCAGCGACTGTCAGGGCGATCGACTCACCCCACCGCAACCCGGTAAACGCAAGGGACTAGCTCGGGGGCCGCATGTTTCGTCTGAAGATCTTTGTTGGTCGCCGGGTTCTTTCTTCCTTTCTGCCCGACGGCCAGAAGAAAAGGAGCGCGGCGCTGCCCGTCCCGTGGGCCGGGCAGCATTTCTGGTCCGCAGCCCGGCCCACGCTCCAGACGGGAATGCGTGGGGCAGAGTCACTAGTCGGACCGGCCCGCCGGTCCTTCACGCACCGGCGGGCCGCCCATTTCAAGATGCCGTGGCTAGGGCTTGTCGGGATTGCCAGGATTAGGGTTTGATTTACCCGGATTCGCTTCGTCGTGAATCTCGTACCCATAGCCCGGTCCCTGGTTATCCCGTGCCTGCTCTCGGACGTACTCGCCACGGCTGACACCACCCGGATAACATGAGGTCAGGTTGCAGAGTTTAACCTCCTGCCCCCAGTTATCGGGCGGTGTGTTCTCATCGGCAGTTGCCGTCGGAGCCGCGAGCAACAGCCCGAAGCCCACAGCAGCGCCGCCCAGAACACCGATGGCCGTTTTCTTGATTTCCATAGTTCCTCCTGATTGATTTGATTCCCCCTGACCTGTGATCCGCGGTACCAATTCGTTTGCATGATCAAACTTCTTAAACGCGCAAATATTTACGGAGGCAACAATTTGGCGGGGCAGGCACTCGCTGGCTACAGCCGCTGTGCTGTGGTTTTGCGGGGTTACACCGTGCCCGGCGTCCGGGTCAAAATCCGCACTTTGCCGGGCCATCGAGGCAAGTGCAGTACGTGTTGAGCGGCGGCCCGTACACCACGGCATCGCAAATTCGGCGATGCCAGAGTGTCGCCAGGAAATCTACAATGTCCTGCTGTCAGGACAACTTCACCATGCTTCCACCAGAAAACGCGGAATCTTCTACCTCAAGGGCTGCAGGCTGCGTTCCGGGCGGCACGTCAAAGGGCACCTTACTGCAAGGCTGAAACCTGGATTTGACTCGATAACCATGGAGCCTTCCGGATTCACGGAAATTGCAGCCATGCTATCGGCGGAGTACTCCCGACCGTTTGTGTCAATCAGCTCCTGATTCTGCACGAAGAACGACTGTGGGCTCGTGCCGGTGCTGGTCACGGTCATGTTCGCGATGACCCACAGGGCCGCGGGGCTGAGGGTTGTAGTAGATCGCGCTGGTTCCTGCTTCGACGCTGCCAATGACAAAGTCCCAACCCGCCATCGGCGACGTGTGCGGTCCCCTGTCCAATCGAAATTCGTCAGGCTGGCGACAATCGCATCACTGGAATGGTTCGATCGCCGCTGCGCTTTTCATGCAACGCGAACACCCCGGCGAGCCGATCCTTCGCCAGTTCGTACAACCGGTCGCGATCCGCCCCGTGGACCTCACGTGCGATGAAACGACCACCGCGCGGTCCGATGTGCAACTCGCACTCAGGATGGGCGCGAACGTTGTGGTACCAGGCGGGGTGCCGCGAACCTCCGTAGTTCGACGCGATCAAAACCACGTCATCCCCGTCGGTGAAGTAGGCGAGCGGAACGTCACGACGTTCGCCACTCCGAGCGCCGACCGATGTCAACACCACCACCGGCAACGTGGGGCTTAGCGTCAATCGACCGCGCGTCACCTTCATCACCGTCGGCTCGAACGGCATCGCCACGCGCCGCAAGATCGCTAGCGCGGGCTTGCTGGCAGCGATCCCACCGCCCATCCACCACTGCAGCCTGCGTCGCCACGGGCCGCGCGTCTGCAGATCCACGCGGCGAATGCCGTTGATCGTGTCGTCGCTGGACATGATGGCCGCAGAGTCCTTACTCCGAAACCACCAATTCGCCGTCGGGCGATACACAGGTCAATACGATCGGCTTCACGTCGACGGTGCCGCTGTAGCAGTCGTAGTTCTCGATGGCCTGGAACTTGGCGCCCTGCCAGTCGTAGACGTCCACCAACCAGGCGTCCCCGCACGCGACGTTCTTCGCGTCGATCCGGTAGCCGCCGTAAATCGGGCACGACTCGAAGCCGGGGATCGCGCTCGCGATCGGCGCGCAGACGATCGCAGGCCCGATGGCCGCCGCCGCGGCGGCAAACAAGATGCGCATGCGCAATAGTGACATGCCCGACGAATGTGCGCTGGTAAAACGTCAATACACGTCGCGCACGTAGCGCTTGTCGGCTACCAGTTCGCGCTTGTAGTGGTGTGCGGCCTCTTCCGACATCCGGCCGTAGGTCTTGATGATCGACGTCAGGACCGCGTCGACGTCACGTGCCATTCGGGCGGCGTCGCCGCACACGTAGAAGTGCGCGCCATCGTTCAGCCAGCGCCAGAGGTCGGCACCGTAGTCGAGCATCTTGTGCTGTACGTAGACCCGGTCGGCCTGGTCCCGAGAGAAGGCGAGATCCAGCCGGTTGAGGAAGCCGTCGCCGACCATGTCCTCGAGATCGTCCCGGTAGTAATAGTTTTCGCTGCGCCGCTGTTCACCGAAGAACAGCCAGTTGCGGCCGGAGTGCCCCAGGGCGCGACGCTCCTGCAGGAACCCGCGAAACGGCGCGATCCCGGTGCCCGGCCCGATCATGATCATCGGGGTGTCGGGGTCGCGCGGGGGACGGAAATGCGGAGACCGTTGCAGGAACACCGGCACCGGCGCTGCCCCCGCGCGGTCGGCGAGATATGTCGAGCACACGCCGCCACGCAGGGCCCCGCGGCGACCGCGGTAGCGCACAACCGACACCGTCAACTGCACCTCGTGCGGGCTGACCAGCGGGCTCGACGAGATCGAGTAGTTCCTCGGCGTCAGCCGCACCAGTACGTTCTGCCACCGCGACGGCTCGGCACGCACACTGAACTCCTCGACGATGTCCAACCCGTTGCGGCCCGCCAGCCACTTCTTGAGCCGGTCCGACGGGGCAAGGAGCGCCTTCGCGGCCCTGCGGTCGGCGCAGTTCTCGGCGACGAATCGCAGCAGATCCGGTGTGACACGGCAGATGTCGTAGCAACCGGTCAACGCGTCACGCAGCGACCGGTGCATGCCGTCGACCTCGACGCTCTCCTCCCCGTGCAGGCCGGTCGCCGCGAGCCATGCGTCGACGACGTCGCGGCCGTTCGTCCCGCACACGCCCAGCGAGTCGCCGACGGAGTAGTCAACGCCGAACTCGGAGATGTCGAATCCGAACTGCCGCACTTCTTTTGCCGCCATCGGCGCGGTCAGCACCGAGTTGCGGCACAGCTTGGCGAGGACCGGATCGGCCCGCGTGAACGGTTCGTCGGCGACGGTGTTCGGCAGCCCGACCACGCCGAGCGCGTCGGCCACATCGTCGGCCCACTTCGACATCGGCCCGTTGTCGTAGGCTTCGCACTCGGCACGGTCCAGCAGTTTGGACGCGCCGAGCGCGGCCAGCCTGCCGTCGATCGATTTCGCGTACCCGCAGAAGTCGGCATACGACCGGTCCCCGATCCCCAGCACGGCATATCGGACACCGTCGAGGGCGGGCGCATCGGGGGCACCGAGTCGGTCCCAGAATCCGGCGCCGTTGTCGGGCGGCCCGCCGTCGCCGAACGTACTGGTGACGATCAGCACGTCACGGGCCGACGCCAGCCGCGACAGCGGCACGTCGTCCATGTTGACCAGGTGCGATTCGCCGAGCCTGCGGGCCAGCCGGGCCGCGAAGTCCTCCGCGGTGCCGGTCTGCGACGCCCACAGCACGAGCGGGCCGGCCCCCTCGTCGACGACGGTGTGCACGGTGCGGACCGGTACCGGGCCGACAGGGCTGACGCGCACCGCGCACGCCTTGAACTCGGGTTGCAGGGAGTCGGGGTCGACGGCGTCGTTGGTGACCGCGTTGACCGTCAGATGCTCGCCGTGCTCGTCGTTCCAGTGGAATGGCGCGAAGCAGTTTCCCGGTCGCACCCGCTCGGTCACCACGGCGGGCAGCACCGCCCGGCCGCGGCGCGACGCCAGCTCGACCTGTTGGCCGTCGGCGATACCCATCGCGGCCGCGTCCGTCGGATGCAGCTCGACGAACGGTCCGTTGTCGAGGCGGGTGAGTTTGGCGACCCGGCCAGTCTTGGTCATGGTGTGCCACTGGTGCTGCAGCCGGCCGGTGTTGAGCAGCAACGGGTAGTCGTCGTCGGGCAGTTCGCGCGGTTCCATGTGGGGCCGCGCGTGAAACACCGCTTTGCGCGAGGGGGTGGGAAACGCCAGCCGCGGCCGGTGCCCGTCAGCGTCGACGAAAAGATCCTGGCTGATTCCGTCGTTGAGGTACCGGATCGGGTGCCGGTCGGCGTCGTCGTCGGGTGGGCACGGCCACTGCAGGGGTGTGCGCCGGAGCCGGGAGTACGTCACGCCGCGCAGGTCGTATCCGGTAACCGGATTGGAGAACCGGCGGATCTCCTCGAAAACCTCTTCGCTGGAGGAGAAGTCGAAGTGCTCGCCGAACCCGAGGTGCTCGGCGACCTGGCAGATCAGCTGCCAGTCCGGCCGCGCCTGCCCGGCAGGCGGGATGGCCGCCTGCAGCAGGGTGAGATTGCGTTCCGAGTTGACCATCACCGCGTCGGTCTCGGCCCACAGCGCGGCGGGCAGCACGATGTCGGCGTAGCGGTTGGTTGCCGTGGCCTCGTACGCGTCCTGGGTGATCACCAGCTCGGCGGCTTGCAGGCCTGTGACGACGGTGCGCCGGTTGGCCACGGTGGCAACGGGATTGGTGCAGATGATCCAGCACGCCTTGATGTCGCCAGCGGCGAGCCGTTCGAACATCGCGACGGTGCCTGGACCGACGTCGTCGCGGATCGTTCCCGCCGGCAGCCCCCACTGCTGCTCGACGAAGCCGCGGTCGGCGGCTGACACCACCGACCGTTGGCCGGGCAGTCCCGGTCCCATGTAACCCATTTCGCGGCCGCCCATCGCGTTGGGCTGGCCCGTCAGCGACATCGGGCCGCTGCCTGGGCGACAGATCGCACCGGTGGCCAGGTGCAGGTTGCAGATGGCGTTGGTGTTCCAGGTGCCGTGTGTGCTCTGGTTCAGTCCCATCGTCCAGCAGCTCAGCCATTCCCCCGCGTCGGCGATCATGCGTGCCGCGGCGCGGATGTCGGCCTCGGGAATGCCCGTGATAGCAGAGACCCGCTGCGGCGGGTAGTCGGCGAGGAATTCGGGCATGTCGGCCCAGCCGTCGGTG
Source organism: Mycobacterium sp. ITM-2016-00318 (assembly GCF_002968285.2). Taxonomy (NCBI): domain Bacteria; kingdom Bacillati; phylum Actinomycetota; class Actinomycetes; order Mycobacteriales; family Mycobacteriaceae; genus Mycobacterium; species Mycobacterium sp. ITM-2016-00318. The sequence continues at coordinate 3,215,628 of NZ_CP134400.1, forward strand.
TGCTCGGCGATGAAATCCGCGTCCATGTCGCCGTTTTCGACGAGCAGGTGCAGGAGGCCGTTCAACAGGGCGAGGTCGGTGCCGGGCTTGATCTGCAGGTAGAGGTCCGCCCGCCTAGCGGTCTCTGTGCGCCGCGGGTCGACGACGATCAGTTTGGCGCCTGCCTTCATCCGGTCCGCCATCCGCAGGAACAGGATCGGGTGGCAGTCGGCCATGTTGGAGCCGATCACGAAGAACAGGTCGGTGTGCTCGAAGTCGGTGTAGGAACCGGGTGGGCCGTCGGCGCCGAGCGACTGTTTGAAACCGGTGCCCGCGCTGGCCATGCACAGCCGCGAATTCGATTCGATGTGCACGGTGCGCAGAAAGCCCTTGGCCAGCTTGTTGGCCAGATACTGCGCCTCGATGGACATCTGGCCGGACACGTACAGCGCCACGGCGTCGGGACCGTGCTCGTCGACGATCGCGCGCAGCCGCCTGCCCGCCTCGGCGACGGCATCGTCGACCGGAACGGGCACCGGTTCGTCGTCACGCGACGGCCGCAGCAGCGCCGATCTCAGGCGTCCGTCGTCGGCGGCCATCATTTCGGCGTGCGTCGCGCCCTTCGTGCACAGCCTGCCGAAGTTGGCCGGGTGCAGCCTGTCTCCCGACACCTTGGCGATCACGGCGGCGCCGCCCGTCTCGGTCGTGACCTCGATGCCGCAGCCGACGCCACAGTAGGAGCAGGCCGTGCGGGTGACCGTCATCGACTGGTCATCCCGCGGGCGCGGGAACCGGGCCTGCGAGCTCGCCCGCCCCGGTCCTCGCGTGCCGCATCCGAAGGAACACCGCCCATGTCACGACGGCGCAGACGACGTAGAAGGCGAGAAAAATCCAGAACGCATTGGTCGCGGATTTGGCCTCGCCGACGTAGGAGGCGCGCAGCACGACGTTGATGAACACGCCGCCGAGCGCACCGATTGCGCCCGCGAAACCGATCAGCGCACCCGACATGCTGCGCGACCAGACGGCTTTCTCGTCGCGGCTCCATTCGTCCCGGCTCTGTGCCTTCGCCTCGAAGATCGACGGGATCATCTTGTAGGTCGAGCCGTTACCGATGCCCGAAAGTATGAACAGCAGGATGAAGCCGGTCACATAGCCGGTCATCTGACCACCGGTCGGCGCGGACGGCGCACCGTCGTCAACCATTCCGGTGGCGACGAGGATTCCCGCGGCGAAGATCATCGCGATGAAGGTGTACATGGTGACCTTGCCGCCGCCGATCCGGTCGGACAGCTTGCCGCCGTACGGGCGGGCTATCGAGCCGAGCAGCGGCCCGACGAACGCGATCTGCGCGGCGTGCAGCGCTGCCTGCGCCGGGCTGTCGCCGCCTGCGAGGAAGTTGATCTGCAGGACCTGGCCGAATGCGAAGGAGAACCCGATGAACGATCCGAACGTGCCGATGTAGAGGAAGCTCATCACCCAGGAGTCGCGAAACCGCAGGGCCTCCGTCATCGCGCCGAGGTTGGACCGCTGGTTACCCAGGTTGTCCATGAACAGCGCTGCGCAGAGCGCCGCCATCGCGATCGCGACAAGGTAGATGGCGCAGACGATCTCGGCTGCGGTGTTGCTGACGGTCGCGATGACCAGGAGGCCGACCAGCTGGATGACGGGCACGCCGATGTTGCCGCCGCCTGCGTTCAGGCCCAGCGCCCAACCCTTCAGCCGCTGCGGGTAGAACCCGTTGATGTTCGTCATCGACGACGCGAAGTTTCCGCCGCCGACGCCCGCGAACGCGGCCACGATCATGAACGTCGTGTACGACGAGTCGGGCCGCTTCATCACCCACAGCGTCAACAGCGTCGGCACCAGGAGCAGCAGCGCGCTGACGATCGTCCAGTCCCGTCCGCCGAACCTCGCGGGTGCGACGGTGTAGGGGATCCGCATGGCGGCGCCGACAAGCGTGGGCAGCGCCACCAGATAGAACTTTCCGGCCGGGTCGATGTGGTAGGTGGTCTGCGGCATGAACAGAACCATCACCGACCAGATCGACCAGACCGAGAAGCCGACGTGCTCGGCGAAGATCGAGAACACGAGGTTGCGTTTGGCTACTACTTTTCCCGGGGTGGAACCCCGGGTGCCCTCCCAGGCCTCGACGTCCTCGGCGTCCCAGTGCTCGATGTTGTGGTCTCGGCGCAGTGTCTTCACGGGATCCAGGCTCACGCGAAGCCATTCCGCATCGATTGCCCGGTCGTGTCCGCAGCGTCAACACCCGCTCACTTGGCCGATGTGGCCGCATGCGCGCAGGACGAAACGCGACCGAAACAAACGTGACCTAAGCCACGTCAGGCCTCGTGCGGTTTGACCGCGAGCACCGGCTTCGGGCATTCCAACAGCAACTGCTGCGCGACGCTGCCGAGCAGCAGCTTGCCCACCGGGTTGCGGTGGCGGATGCCGATCACCAGCAGGTCGGCGTCACCGCGTTCCATGGTCTTCAGCAACTCGTCGACGGCGTCCACCCCCACAGGCTGGCTGAGCTCGTATTCGACCCCGCAGTTCGCCAGCCGCTCCTCGATGTCGTGCACCTCGGTGGGCTGGGCGAACCTGGCGTCGACGTAGGCGTCACCGGCGGTCGAATTGATCACGCGCAGCGAGGTGCCGCGCAGCTTCGCCTCGGCGATGCCGTGTTCGAGAGCCGCCCGCCCGTACGGGTCCGCGCTGTATCCCACGACGATCATGTCTGCTCCTCACGCAAGCGTTCGTCGGTCATGACTTGGCCGCCTTCTCCTGCATGTCGCGGTCGTCCTCGACGACCAGCAATGTTTCCTCGCTGCGGTGCATCAGCCGTAAAATCAGCGGTAGCAGCAGCAGGATCGCCATCAGCACATAGGTGATGATCGCGACGGGTTCGGTGAACAGCCCGATCCAGTTGCCATCGGCGAGCTGGAGGGACTGCCGCAGCTGGCGTTCGATCCGCGGCCCCAGGATGACACCGATGATCAGCGGCAGCACCGGCAGTCCGAAGCGCCGCATCATCAATCCGAGCAGTCCGAAGACCAGCAGCAGCGCGAGGTCGAGCGGCTGAAGGTTGACCGCGAGCGCGCCGAGCGCGGCGAAGAACAGGATGCCTGCGTACAGGTACGGGCGCGGCGTCTGCAAGAGCTTGGCCCACAGCGGTGCGAGCGGGAGGTTGAGCACCAGCAGCAGGAAGTTGCCGATGAACAGGCTGGCGATCAGCGTCCAGATCAGCAGCGGCTCCTTCTCGAACAGCGTCGGTCCCGGCTGGATGCCGTAGGACACGAACGCGGTCAGCATCACCGCCGCGGTGGCGTTGGTCGGCAGGCCCAGCGACAGCATCGGCACCAAAGTGCCTGCGGCCGAGGCGTTGTTGGCGGCCTCCGGCCCGGCGACGCCTTCGATCGCGCCCTTGCCGAACTCAGCATCGTGTCCGGTGCGCTTGGCGAGTCGCTTCTCGGTTATGTACGACAAGAACGTCGGTAGCTCCGCGCCGCCGGCGGGCAGTGCGCCGAACGGAAAACCGAACGCGGTGCCGCGCAGCCACGGCTTCCATGACCGCTTCCAGTCGGCGCGTGCCATCCAGGGCCTGCCGACGGGGATGACGTCGGCAGGACGGCGGCGCAGATGCGCGGCCACCCAGAGCGCCTCCCCGACCGCGAAGATCGCGACCGCGATCACCACGATGTCGATTCCGTCCGACAACAGTGGCACGCCGAATGTGGCTCGCGGCTGCCCGGTGAGGAAGTCGATGCCGACGACGCCGATGGCCAGACCGAGGAAGAGCGAGATCGCGCCGCGCAGTTTGGAGGCCCCGAGGACGGCGGTGACAGCGACCAGAGCGAACAGCATGATCGCCAGATACGACGGAGCGCCAAGCGTCACAGCGAATCTCGAGATCGGCGGGGCGAAGGCCGCTAACAGCACGGTGCCGATCGCGCCTGCGACGAACGACCCGATCGCCGCCGTCGCCAGCGCCTGCGCGGCCCGGCCCGCCTTGGCCATCTTGTTGCCCTCGATCGCGGTGATGACCGACGACGACTCCCCTGGCGTGTTCAGCAGGATGGAGGTTGTCGACCCGCCGTACATGCCGCCGTAGAAGATCCCGGCGAACATGATGAACGCCGCACTCGGGGGGACGTTGTAGGTGACGGGCAGCAGCAATGCCACGGTCATGGCGGGCCCGATGCCCGGTAGCACACCAACGGCGGTGCCGAGGAGTACCCCGATGACCGCGTAGAGCAGGTTCATCGGTGTCGCGGCCTCGCTGAGGCCCTGAAGAAACCAGTCGAAATTGTTCATTTACAGGATCCCGTCCAGAACGCCTGCGGGCAGCGGGATTCCGAGCCCGGAGTAGAACCCATAGAAGCTGACCAGCGCCAGCACCAGACCGATCGCGATGTTGCGGACGTAGTGCCTGCTGCCGAGAATGGTTGCCGCGGCGGCGAAGAAGAGTGTGCTCGTTATCACCCAGCCGACCGGATTGACGAGCAGTATCAGCGCGACGAACAGCGCGACGAGCAGTCCGACGGTGCGCCAGTCCCCCGGCATGTTCGGGTCGACGTCCTCGCCCGCATCGGCCTCGCCGACCGAACCGCGGGGAATGGCCACGGCGAGGATGACCGCCAGCACGATGAGGATGACGCCGATAACTATCGGGAAGAGTTTCGGCCCAACGGGATCCACCTTGGCGAAGGCCGCCTCGAGCGTCACCGCGTCATAGATGATGAACGCCCCGACCAGGACGAGGACGACACATACCAGGTACTGCGCCTTGTCCACGGTCCTGGTGACCGCGTTCTCCCGCGGCTCTTCTGTCGTTGTCATAGCAGCCCCAATTCGCTGAGCGTCGAGGAGACGCGCTGGTCCTGGTCTTTGAGGAACTGTTCGAACTCTGCACCGGTCACGAATGCATCGGTCCAGCCGTTCTTCACCAGCGCCTCCTTCCACCCCTGCGTGCCGTGCAGTTCCTCGAGGACCTTGACCATCGCCTGCTTGGCATCGTCGGAAATGCCCGGCGGCGCAAGGACTCCGCGCCAGTTGGCGAATGCCAAGTTGATGCCGGCCTCCTTCAAGGTCGGCGCGTCGATGCCCTCGACCCGTTTCTCACTGGACACCGCGAGCACCCGAAGTTGACCGGCTTCGATCTGGTCGGACAACTCACCTGGACTGGACGTGCCGACCGCGATCTTCTTGCCCAGTAGCGCGGTCAACAGATCGCCGCCGCCGTCGTAGGTGACGAAGTTGACGGCCTTGGGGTCGACGCCGACCGCCCTGGCGGTCTCCATCGGGAACAGGTGGTCGGGCCCGCCGGGCGAGGAACCGCCGCCGATCGTCACCTTCGACGGATCGGCCTTCCACGCCTTGACGAAGTCGCCAACCGTTTTGAACGGTGAGTCGGTAGGCACGAAGATGGCGCCGGGATCCTCGATCAGTTTGGCGATGGCCGTCGCATCCGATGCCTTGATCTTCGATCCGTTGGTGTAGGTCGCGCCGACCACGCCCAGCCCCATCGTCATCATCAGGTCGTTGTTGCCCTTTTCGTTCATCAGACGCGCCATGGCAACGGTCCCGCCTGCGCCGATGACGTTGAAGACCTCGACGCGGCCGGTGATGTCGTCGTCCTCCATGATCTTGACCGCGGTGCGGGCGGTGAGGTCGTAGCCGCCGCCCGGGCTGTTCGGCACCATCATGCGCAGCCGGTGGAAGCCCTTCTCCTCACCCCCGCCGGTGACACCGCAGCTGCTGACCAGCAGTGCGGCGATGACAGCGATGACCAACACCGCCGTTTTCCGAGTGCACTTCACGTCGTCCCCAATCACGTCAGGTGTGATGCTCAGCAATACTGGACCCCACCGGTGATCGAAGTCACTGATGAGAACGCAAAGGAAGTATTGGTCATTAAGTACATGACCTGGTCACGCAGCCTGGCCGGCCAGTTCCTAGTGTTTCAGCTGCTTGTGGCCGTCGTAGTGCTAATCGCAATCGCGATCGTCTCGGTCGCGCAGTCGACGAGGGAATTCCGCGAAGTCCGCGGTCAACGGATGATCGCGGTCGCGGAGAACCTGGCATCGACTCCGATCGTCCGCGACCGGTTTGCCGACCCGACGGCCGCGCAGGTGCTCGCACCGGAGACCGACCGCGCCGTCGCACTCTCGGGCGCGGGGATGGCGGAAATCCTCGGACCCGAGGGCACGGTCCGGGTGTCGTCGGAGCCGTCGCGCATCCGCGACAGGATGGATCTCGGCCCGAGCCGGGCCGACGAGGGGCGGGCGTGGTTCGGCGACGACGACATCGACGGAGCACACAGCCTTGTCGGACAGGTGCCGATCCTGTCGGTGAACGGCGACGTGCTCGCTGTCGCATCGGTCAGTGAGCCATATCCGTCGGTGTGGGAACAGCTCAGCGGTGCGGGCAGACGCCTTCTGCTCTACCTCGGCCTCGGCGCTGCTCTCGGACTGCTGGCCTCGTGGCTGCTGTCGCGGCGGATCAAGCGGCACACCCGGGGTCTGGAAGTCGCCGAGATCGCGGGCCTTGCCGACCACCGGGAAGCGCTGCTGCACAGCATCCGCGAGGGTGTGGTGGCGGTGAACAATGACGGTGACGTCACGCTTCTCAACGACAGCGCGCAAGAGCTGCTCGGCGTGGACGGCGCTGCGGTCGGCAATCGCGTGGACAGCATCGGGCTCGACCCTGCCGTCGTCGAATTCCTGCTCTCCGGCGACGACGGCCGCTCCGCCAACGACACCGTGATCGCCACCCGGACAAAGGTGTTGGCGTTGAACAGAAGGTCGGCGACCAGCCAGGGCCAGGTGATCGGCACCGTGACGACGATGCGCGACAGCACCGAACTCGCCGCGCTGCAGGGCCAACTGTCGTCGCACAAGAGCGTGACCGACACGCTGCGGGCCCAGACCCACGAGTTCGCCAACCAGTTGCACACCATCTCGGGACTGGTCCAACTCGGAGAGTACGACTCGGTGCGCGACCTCGTCGGCACGCTCACCCGGCGCCGCGCCGAGATCAACGACGCCGTCACCAGCCGGATCTCCGACCCCGCGGTGGCTGCGCTGCTGATCGCGAAGACCTCGCTCGCCGCGGAGAGCGGTGTGGCGCTCGAGCTAGCGCCGAGCTCTCATCTGTCCGCGCTGACCCCTGCGGTGGCGACCGATGTGATCACGCTACTGGGCAACCTGATCGACAATGCCGTGGACGTGTCGGTGGGAGCAGAACGGGCGCGCGTCACGGTCCATCTCATCGACGGAGACGGTCTGCTGATTTCGGTGGCGGACTCCGGACCCGGTGTGCCGGAGCATCTTCGCGAGGAGATCTTCGCCCGAGGCGTCACGTCGAAACCGGAGGTTGCCGGTGGCCGCGGGATCGGTTTGGCCCTGGTACGGCTGGTCACGGCGCAGCACGGCGGCTCCGTCGAGGTGACCGACGCCCCGGCGGGCGGTGCGCTGTTCGTGGTGCGGCTGCCGGAGACGTCGGCGTCGAGGCAGGCTGCGCATGCGTGAGGTGCTCGTCGTCGACGACGACTTCATGGTGGCCGAGATCCATCGCAGGTTCGTCGAACAGGTCGACGGTTTCCGCGCGGTCGGCGTCGCCCGAACCGGCGCCGAGGCGTTGACGGCGGCACGAACACTGCGCCCGCAGTTGATCCTGCTCGACGTCTACCTGCCGGACATGACGGGACTGGAAGTGCTGCAGCGTTTGCGATCCGGCGGGGACGGCGTCGGCGTCATCATGATCACCGCCGCGCGCGAGCTCGACACGGTGAGCGGTGCGCTCGACGGTGGCGCGGCCGACTACCTGATCAAGCCGTTCGAGTTCGACCAGCTGAAGGCGAAGCTGGAGGCCTTCGCGTCGCGCGCTGATGCCCTGGAGTCGGCGGGCGGCGTCGACCAGTCGCTGATCGACTCGCTCTTCGGCGGCGCAGGCGCCCCGTCACCGATGCTGCCGAAGGGTCTCGGCGTGGAAACCGGCCGGCTGGTGCTCGACGCGGTCAATGACGCCGGTGAAGTGTCAGCAGCGGAATGTGCTGCGCGAGTGGGTATTTCGCGGGTGAGCGCGCGACGCTACCTGGAGCACTATCTGAGCACGGGCACGTTGGGGGTCCGGCTGCAGTACGGCGTCGGCCGTCCTGAGCGGCGCTACCACGCGGCGAAGTGACGCGGCAGTTCATTGAGAGTGCCGCTGCGCAGGGAAACTGCGAGTGAGCGCGTGCGTGGTTGCAGTCTCGTCACTCGTGCCGGGCCGCTTCTTGCGCCAGCGCGACGCGTGAGGTGAGTCCGAGCTTGCCGTACACGTGCGTCAGGTGCGTCTGCACCGTGCGGTGGGATACGAAGAGCCTGGCGGCGATGTCCTTGTTGCCGAGTCCTTCACTCATCAGCCGCACGACATCGAGCTCGGTCGGCGTCAACGAATCCCAGCCAGTCGACGGCCGCTTGCGTTCACCGCGGCCTCGCTGCGCGTACGCGATCGCTTCTTCCAACGACAGCGCCGCACCTTCGGACCACGCGGAGTCGAAGTCGTCGTTACCCAGCGCATCGCGCAGGTTCGCGAAGAGCGACGTGTACTTCGGCTCGTAAAGCGGGTACCGAACCAACCCGCCCATATTCTTCCGGATCGCCGCCGCCGCACCGCCATAGCGCGCCGCCTCACGATGGCGGCCTTCGGCGGTGGACAGCTCGGCGAGGATGTCGAGAGCGTCGGGAACAATGAGGTACGCCTTGACCTCGGTGGCGCAGGAAAGGGCCTCATAGGCGTCGAGTTCCGCCTGCTGCGCGTCGTCCAGCGCGAGGGCGACATGCGCACGGGCGGTCAGCGCCTTACCCCGATGCCAGCCCATCATCGGCGCCACCAGTTGATCGGCCAGCTTCCGCGCTTCGTGGAGATCACCGCGAACGACGGCGAGTTCGACTGTCGGCATGACGTTGGCGATACCCAACTCGGGATGTTCCGACATTCGTTGGGCGACGATGTCGTTGACTTCGACAGCGGCCGTGATGTCGCCCTGCGCGAGAGCCGCCCGAGCCAGCGGCGCCAAGGCCCACATCTCGACGAAGGGCCCGAGGCCCGAGCCGTACTCGACGGCTTCCTCCGCCAGTCTCCTGGACTCGGCCGTCTCGCCGATCTCCATATGTCCGTGGGCGAGTGCGATGCGGGTCAGCAACGAATAGAAGGCATCGTCGGTAGCGTCCGCCTCGGCGAGAAGCTCCCCGAGCACCTCGAATGCCAGGGCCAGCTCACCGCGCTGGAAGCTGGCAATCCCGCGCCCCCAATACCGACACATCCGCGCGATGAATCGGTCGCCGACGGCGTCGGCATACGCCTCGCCTTCCTCGCCCGCGGCGGCCGTCGCGACGGGATCTCCGGCAAGGCATGCCGTGTACGAATGCCAGGCGAGGACCTGGCTCAACCGCCAGCGGTCGCCGAGTTCCCGAGCCACATCGAGCGCCTCGGCGATGTACGGCAGCACCTTGACGACATCGAATGCTGCGGCCGCGATACAGGAGGTGAGCGCGCGGGCGAGCAGGGCGGGATCATCGAGTTCACGCGCGATCGACAGGGCTTCCTCTGCCTTGGCGAATTTCCGGGTATCGACGGTGAGGGCACCCAGCGCCGCGCTGTCGGCGAGCGATCGTGCGCGGACCGCCGCACTCACATCGCTCGCGCCGCTCACGTCGATCGCGTCGAACCACGCCAAACCCTCCAGCGGTCGGCCTTGCAAAAGCCAGACCGGGTACATGGAGCATGCCAGCTGCAGCGCCCGATCCGATTGGCCGTGCTCGACGCTCCAGGCGAACGCCGCACGGAGATTGTCGATTTCGGCTTCTGCGTCGGCGAAAAGAAGCTCGAAGGCAGCCGGTGACGGGACGTCGAATCGTTGGGCTATCGACTCGAAGTACTCCCGATGGGACTCGCGCATCTCGTCGGCCTCGCCCGATTCGCCGAGCTTCTCCATCGCGTACTGCCGGATGGTCTCCAACAGCCGGTATCTGGTACGGCCCCGCTCGGTTTCCGCGATAACCAACGACTTGTCGACGAGCAATGACAACTGATCGAGGATCTGGTGGCGTGGTAGCCCATCGCCACCGCAGACCTCCTGCGCGGCGGCGAAATCGAACCCGCCCATGAATACCGAAAGGCGGCGGAACAGGACGCGTTCGGGCTCGGTCAGCAGCGCATGCGACCAGTCAACCGATGCGCCGAGACTCTGCTGACGCCGCACCGCGCGGCGAGCGCCACCGGTCAGCAGCCGGAAGCGGTCGTGAAGGCTGTCGAGAATCTCGGTGAGCGACAGCGCGCGCACTCGGGCCGCCGCGAGTTCGATGGCCAGCGGCATGCCGTCGAGGCGTTTGCAGATTTCCGTGACGGTGACGGCGTCGTCACCGACGGCGGTGAAGTCGGGCCTCACCCGGCGCGCACGGTCTGTGAAGAGTACGACCGCTTCGTCGGTCAGCGACAGCGACGGCACCCGCCACGTCACTTCCCCGTCGAGCCCGATCGGTTCCCTGCTCGTGGCCAATACCGTCAGACCGGGGCACGCCTCGAGCACGGCCACGATCAGATCGGCGCTGGCATCAAGCAGGTGCTCGCAGTTGTCGAGCACCGCGAGCAGGCTACGATCCCCGATGAAGTGGACCAGGCTGTCGATCGTCGACCGGCCCGGCTGATCGGTAAGGCCGAGCGCGCGTGCCACCGCAACGGGCACCAGGTCCAGATCCGTGATCGGCGCGAGGTCAACATATCCGACGTCATAAGGAGCGTCACCCGCGACATGGATCGCGAGGCGCGTCTTACCCGATCCGCCCGCGCCGGTCAGCGTCACCAGCCGGTTGGCACTCAGGAGTTCGCGCACCTCGGCGATCTGGCGTTCGCGGCCGATGAAGCTCGTCAGTTGGACCGGAAGACGTCTGGCTCTCTCGGGTTCCGGTGTCCGGAGTGCAGGGAAGTCATTGCGGATGTCGGGGTGGCACAGCGCGACGACGCGTTCCGGCCGAGGCAGATCGCGAAGTGGATGCACGCCGAGGTCGTTCAGCCAGGCGTCGTGGGGCAGGTGGTCGAGCACCATCGACTCGGTCGCACTCGACAGCAGGGTCTGGCCGCCGTGGCCGAGGTCGCGGATCCTCGCGGTCCGGTTGATCGTCGGACCGATGTAGTTGCCTTCGTCGCGCAACTGGATCTCGCCCGTGTTCAGCCCGATCCGCAGCCGGATAGGCGCGAGCGGCGCCCGCTGCAGCGCCAGCGCGCACGCGACCGCATCGCTGGCGCGCGCGAACGCGAGGACGAAGCTGTCGCCCTCGCCCTGCTCGACGGGACGCACGCCGTGGTGCGCGGCGACCAGAGCGGTCAATGTGTCATCGAGTCGAGCGATGGCGGCGGTCATCGCGTCGGGCTGGGTCTCCCACAGTCCGGTGGAGCCCTCGACGTCGGCAAGCAGCAGCGTCACCGTGCCTGTCGGTAGCCCGCTCACAGCGGAGGCCATCTTGCTCCTCACGTCCGCGGGTTCGCTCCACTCGAGTTGGCTCATGATAGCCAGCATGTGCCCTGGGCAGGCCGCAAAACATCAGCGCAAGCGCGTATATACCGATGTTCGGCCTCGAGACTGCGGCCATGGCGAAGAATTGCGAGTAGCGGCCTACGTCAAGGCCATCTCGATGACGAGGTGGCCCGATCACCACTCGTCTTTGAGCCGCGCCCGATAGGACCGCCCATCGGGATCGTAGAACGCGCGATACGCCGGTTCGGCCCAGAGCCGGGTCAGCAGGCCGAGGTTCTCCGGCTGGTGCGGCCGAAGCCGGCCAGGAGGTCGAGCGCCCTTGCCGCCGTTGGCATGCCATTCCTCCAGCGCGGTCGCCGAAGCCTCGATCTCCTGCACGACGGTGTCGAGGTCGACGATCCCGTCGTCCTCGCTCCCGTCGACAGCGCGATCGAGGTGTTCACGGATCAACCGCAGCCGCAGGTCACGCGCGAACTCGCCGGTGTCGTCGAGAACCGCGCACGACAGTTCACTGTCGTGCGTCCACGAGCGGCGATTCAGGTTGTCGCTGCCGACCGTCGCCCAGACGTCGTCGATGACGCACACCTTCGCGTGCACGTAGACGGGCGTGCCCTCGTGGTTCTCGACGTCGAAGATGTGCACGCGTTGTGGATCGGCGGCACGGCACGCCTCGATGGCCTGCTGTCGCCCAACGAGGTTGGGCGGCAACGACAGTCGACCGTCGACGTCGGGGTGACGGGGCACCACAGCGATCAGGTGCAGAGCGGGGTTGTCCGTTATCGCGCGGGCGAACAACTTGGCCACCCGCTTCGACCACAGATACTGGTCCTCCAGATAGATGAGTCGCCGTGCGCGACGTACCGCCTTGGAATAGCCACGGGCAATGCTGCGCTCGCCGTGCGGTGCGAAGTCGTATTCGAAGTGCGCGTCGGGATAGGTGCGGAGCACCTGAACGGAGTGCGGCCCGCACGGCGGCGGATCCGCGGGCTGTTCGGGCAATGCATCCGGTTTGAGGTCCGCGCCACGGAACTTGTCCATCAGCCACGCGATGGGCGAAAGCATGTCGAGCGGAGCGGGATCGTTCCACCGCTCCCGGAAGGTGGCGTCCAACGCCCCCACCACCGGGCCCTGCAGCCGGAGCTGAACGTCATGCCACGGCGGATGGTCGCCGTACTGCTTGGACATCTGCTGCGCCTGCCGGTCACCGCGATGGTTCTCGTCGTCACGCCGGGAGTGACACAGGTCGATGCCGCCGGCGAAAGCAACGTCACGCTGGGGATCGCCGGGGCGTCGAATCACCACGAGCTTCTGGTGGTGGGAACCACCGAAGCGCACCCGCTGATCGAGCAGCACCTCGCCGCCCGCAGCCTCGATCGCCTCGCCGAGATGCTGGTTCTCCTCCTCGCTGTAGGCGAACTTGTCCAGATGCGAGCGCCACACCAAACCCTTGACGACGACGCCGCGTTCGGCCGCCTGGCAGAACAGCTCCCGGACGGTCGGTCCGCCATCGCGCATCTTCTCGTCGGGGTCGCCGCGCCAATCGGTGAAGAAGAGATAGTCGCCTTCGCCCAGCGTCTCCACTTCGCTGACCAGGCGGTCGAAGTAGGTCGCGCCGTGAATCAGCGGCTCGGCGCGGTTACCTGCACACCAGATGGGAATCGTGGTGGTCGGGTTTCCTCGCTCGTCCGCGGTGAGGAACCAATCTGCGAGTTCCGACACGCGAACCGGATAACCGAACGCCGACATCGGTAAACGCACCGCTGCACCACCCGCTCTGTCAGGATCGCCGCATGCTCCTCACGCGCCACATCGTCGGCCTGGCCTGCGCGCTCTTACTCCTTGCAGGCTGCGGCCCGACGGGTCCCCCGGCAGGCCAGCCGCCCGCGTCGACGACAGATCCGCCAAGGCCGACGCGGTGATGACGATCGTGCGCGACACGATGGCCGAAGCGCACCTCAATGCGGTCATCGTTCGGGTCACCATCGACGGCAAGGAGGTCGTCACCCGGGCGGTCGGCGACTCGATGGCAGGAGTCCCCGCGACGACGAACATGCACTTCCGCAACGGCGCGGTCGCGATCTCCTACGTCTCGACCCTGCTGCTGATCCTCGTCGACGAAAAACGGGTCGGCCTGGACGACAAGCTGTCGAAATGGCTACCGGACGTGCCGAACGCGGACAGGGTCACCCTCGGCCAGCTGGCCCAGATGACGTCCGGGTACGTCGATTACGTCATCGGCAACACCGAATTCGAAGAGGCGCTGTACAAAGATCCGTTCCGGGCTTGGGAACCCGACCAGCTTCTCGGCTTCGCGACGAGCAAGCCGCTCGTCTACGAGCCGGGCACCAACTGGAACTATGCCCATACCAATTATGTGCTCCTGGGAAGGGCGCTGGAGAAAGCCACCGGACAGCAGATGCCGGAGTTGCTGGGAGACAAGGTTTTGCGGCCGCTCGGGCTCTCCAACACCGCGAACTCGTTCACTCCGCAGATCCCGGCGCCGGTACTGCACGCGTTCACCAGCGAACGGCGACAGGCGCTGAAAGTACCAAGTGGCACACCCTTTTACGAGGAGTCCACGTTCTGGAATCCATCGTGGACCATCACCCACGGCGCAATACAGACGACGAACATCTACGACATGGAGGCCAGCGCAAGCGGGCTGGGCTCCGGCAGGCTTCTGACGAAGGACTCCTACGCCACGTTCGCGTCGACCGACCTGCGCGGCAAGACCAGCGCGCTGCCCGGCTGCACGACCTGCATGGCGAACGACGACAGCTACACCTACGGGATGGGAATCGTGATCTCGGGCAACTGGCTGCTGCAAAATCCGTTGTTCGCGGGCGAAGCCGGAGTGATGGCCTACCTTCCGGCCAAGCGGATCTCAATCGCCGTCGCCGTCACCTACCAACCCGACGCCTTCGACGATCAGGGCAATTACCGCAACGAAGCCGATACCCTCTTCAGCCGCATCGCCAAGGAACTCGCCCCGGACGACGCACCGCCTGCCGCTCCCAAATAGTCTCTCCCCATGGCACCGCAAGTCTTGTTCATCCACAACGAGCACCTCGCCACCGAGGGCCTGCTCGGCGAGGCGTTCACCGAATGCGGCTACGACGTCGCCACATTCGGGGTGGTGCCCGCCGAGCGCGTGGACGACCCGGCTGGCGACGTGCAATTTCCCGATCCGACCCGTTACGACGTCATCGTGCCACTCGGTGCGCGGTGGCCGGTCTACGACGATGCGCTGCAACGTAGCTGGGTCGGCGCCGAGATGCAGATGATGCGCGACGCCGCCGACGCGGGCGTACCGACGCTGGGGGTGTGCTTCGGCGGTCAGCTACTGGCGGCGGCCTTCGGCGGTTCCGTCACCCGATCCACCGAACCGGAGATCGGCTGGTACGACGTGACGAGCGACGACGAGAGCCTGATACCCGGCGGGCGATGGTTCGAATGGCACTTCGACACATGGACGCTTCCGCCTGGCGCCACCGAGATCGCGCGAACGGCGAACGCATCGCAGGCATTCGTGCTCGGCAGGGCGGTCGCGCTGCAGTTCCATCCCGAGGTCGACCACGACATGCTGCAACGTTGGTTCGCCGACGACCGCAACGGCGAGGTTGTGGGCGCGGGCCGCACCCACGCCGAACTACTAGCGGCGACAAGAGAACTCGAGGACAGTGCGGCTCGCAGGATCCGGGCGCTGGTGCGCAGCTTCGTGTCGCGGGTCGCCGGTCAGCCGTGCCCGAGCTGATGGGCCAACGCGTCGGACACAGTCGCGTGCCTGAATCGATGGCCCAGCTGCGTCAGTTTCGTCGGCACCACCCGTTGATCGGCCTGGGCGAGTTCGCGGACGCCCTGCCCGCCCAGCAGAAGCCGCGGCCCGACCGACGGCACCGGTAACAGCGCGGGCCGGTGCAGGACACCAGCAAGCGACTTCGTGTATTCGCTGTTGCGCACGGGCTCGGGCCCGACCGCGTTGACCGGTCCGGTCAGCCGCGCGTCGTAAAGCGCCCGGTAATAGACGTCGAGCAGGTCGTCGATGCCGATCCAGGACAGCCATTGCTCCCCGCTACCCAACCGCCCGCCCAGCCCTGCGAGGAAGAGCGGCCGCAGCAGCCGCAACGTGCCGCCCGCGGCCGCCTGCACCACGCCGGTGCGGACGTTGACCACCCGGATTCCGGCGCCGGCCGCCGGGCCGGTGGCGGCCTCCCAGTCTGCGACCACGTCGGCGAGGAAACCGTCGCCGCGAACGCTGTCCTCGCACAGCAGCGCATCGCCGCGGTCGTAGCCGTAGAAGCCGACCGCCGAGGCGCTGACGAACACCGACGGGCCGTCATCGCTGTCCGCGGCCGCCTGCGCCAGCTTCCGCGTCGGCTCGATACGGGTATCCCGGATCGCGGCTTTGTGTCCCTCGGAGAAGCGTCCCGCGATCGATGCGCCCGCCAGATGGATCACCGCGTCGACACCCGACAGCAGGTCTGCCGCGGGCGCCTCGGGCCGCCACTGGCGCTCGTCCTCGGCGCGTGCGGCAGGACCCCGGACCAGCCGGATCACGCGATGACCGCCGGTGGTCAGGAAGGCCGTCAGCGCGGTGCCCACCAACCCGGATGCGCCGGTGACGGCGACGACCATAGGTTCGGCACCTGCGTCAGCCGCATCCCTGTGGGCGGCGAGGTCGTCGGCCAGCTGGCGATGCCGGTAGACGAACGTCGGCCGCAGGGCCGCACCGGGAACCGTGGTGTCGACCTCGTCGCGCACCCTCGTGCCGCCGCCGGGCTCGGCGGAGAACTCGTGGGTGTGTCGCCACCAGCCGATAACGCGCGCTGGCAGCGACCGCGGCCCCGCCGAGGACAGCGCGTCCACGAACCGGTGCGGCGGGTCGAATCCGTCCCGATCGTGCTGGGCGATCCACCGCAGCCCGCCAGGCAGGCCGAGCACCGCCTTACCGTCAGCCAGCGACTCGGTCTCGGCCACCACCGTCATCGGCTGCCACGGCGGAACCAGCCGCGCCATGGCACCCGGCCTGGTATGCCAGGCGAACACCTCGGCCAACGGATGGTCGACGACGCTCTCGTATTCGATGCCCATGGTTCCTCTCGCGGTGCTGGCCCGGCTCGGCTCGCGCGCGTCCCCTGCCCTGCGGGCGTGGGCCCACCGGTCCTCGCTTCGCTGCGATCCTCACTCACGTTCGCCTTCGCGTGCTGATGCGTGATATTCGGAGTCGCCGCGCAGTTGGATTGCCCGTCGTAGGCTAGATGAGTCCCAGGACGGGGAATCCGCCCAGGAACGGGAACACAACAGTCATGGCCGGTTGGAGTGGGCTCGCGCGCCGCAACGCGAGACGAACCTTCCGGGACCGCTGCGCAGCAGGTCGGGTCCTGGCGCAGGAGCTGGCGGCTTATCACGGCAGAGACGATCTGCTCATCCTCGGGCTGGCGCGCGGCGGCGTCCCGGTCGGCTGGGAGGTGGCCGCAGCGCTGCGGGCACCGCTTGACGTGTTCCTGGTCCGCAAGCTCGGCGTTCCGCAGTGGGAGGAACTCGCGATGGGCGCCCTTGCCAGCGGCGGCGGCCTCGTGGTCAACGACAGCCTGATGAGGAACCTAGGCATCGGCGAGCAGGCACTGCGCGAGGCCATCGACCGGGAGACCGAGGAACTCAACCGCAGAGAGCGCGCGTACCGAGGCGACAGGCCGCCTGCCGATCCGGAGGGCAAAATCGCAATCCTCGTCGACGACGGGATCGCCACCGGCGCCAGCATGCTCGCCGCCGTGCGCGCGGTGCGCACAGCGGAGCCGGCGAGCGTTGTGGTCGCGGTTCCCGTCGGACCGCAGTCGGCGTGTACGCAACTGGGCCGCGAGGCCGACGATGTGGTGTGCGCGACGATGCCCGAGTCGTTCGAGGCCGTTGGACAGGTCTACGCAGACTTCCACCAGGTCTCCGACGACGAAGTGCGCGAGCTGCTGGCTAAGCCGACGCGCTAGCGCGGGTTGCGGTCTTCCTCGACGACCTCTGGGGCGTCGCTGTCGACGGATTCGGCTGGGGCTGCAGCTGTTTCGTCTTCTGCCAGGGCCGGGGTCTCGTCCGGATAGTCCTCGACGTCGTCTTCGTTCGCATCGTGAGCCGAGGCGTCGGACACGGAGTCGTCGTTGGCGTGGGAACGCTCGCGAAGCGCGTCGACGATCAGCAGCACGACGCCGATGACGCTGGCGGCGATACAGACCCAGGCGATCAGCGCATTGCTCGTGACGACCGCAGTCACCAGGGCCGCTAGGCCGATGACAGCGAGCACGAGGGCAACGATCAGCATTGGTCAATCCCTTCGCCGGCGGGCTTGGGAGCTTAGTTGTTGCCGCGGTTGAACTGATTGAAGCCCGCGCCGCCGTCATTGTTGGCGCTCGAGTCGACCGGCGCCGCCGAGCCGCGCTGGCCGAGCTCCTCGAGCTGGGATTCCAGGTAGGTCTTGAGCCTGGTGCGGTATTCGCGCTCGAACGTGCGCAGCTGCTCCAGCCGGCCTTCGAGCACGGTGCGCTGCTGGTTGATGGTGCCCATGATCTCGGAGTGCTTGCGCTCGGCATCCGCCTGCAGCGCATCGGCCTTCTCCTGGGCCTGACGCAGTTGGGTCTCCGAGCGGGTCTGTGCATCGGCGAGCATCGTGTCCGCCCGCTGACGCGCCTCGGCGACGGTGGACTCCGCGGTCGCCCTCGCCTCGCTGACCATCTGGTCGGCCTGCGACCGGGCGTCGGCCAACAGCTTGTCCGACTCGGCCTTGGCGGTCGTGGTCAACCTGTCGGCGGTGTCCTGCGCCAGGCTGAGCACGCGGGCAGCCTTGAGATGCTGGTCCTCACTCGCAGGTGCGGGTGGCGGCTGCGGCGGGGCTTCGTAAACGGGCGCCGGCGCCGGCTCGGGTTCGGGCTCGGGCTGATACAGCGGGATGGCCTGCGTCGGCTGAGACTGGGCTCCACCGCCTGCCCGTGCGCTGCTCAGCTCGGAGTCCAGTTCGGTCACTCGCTGACGAAGGTCGGCGTTCTCCTCGACGAGCCGGGTCAGCTCGTTCTCGACCAGATCGAGGAAGGCATCGACCTCGTCCTCGTTGTAGCCGCGCTTGCCGATGGGTGGCTTGCTGAACGCGACGTTGTGGACGTCGGCTGGAGTGAGCGGCATTGTCTGCCCCCTAGATGGTCTGGACCGTCAATCGATCTCAAAGTGTAGAGCGTCAGTGGAGTAACTGGCGTCCATCCTGTCACACGGGACACGCCGGTTGCAGGTGAGGCCAATAATTAAGAACGAAATTCAATCTTCTTAAGGCCAATTGCCGTGTTCGGCAAACGCCGATCCGGGCGGGTTCACGCCGCCGCGCTGAACGCCAACTGCATCCCGATGAAAGCGATGAGCAGCAGCACCATGATCGACAGGTCGAAGCGGATCGCCCCTATCGTGAGCTGCGGAATAATGCGGCGCAGCAGCTTCACCGGGGGATCTGTGAGCGTCATGATCACCTCGAGCACAACCACGGTGAGGCCCCTCGGCTGCCAGTCGCGGCTGAACGAGCGGATGAATTCGACGACGACCCTGGCGATGAGGAGCAGCCAGAAGACGAACAGCGCGAAACCCAGAATCTCAAAGAACAGGGCCAACTAAGCCGACCTCACTACAGCCGATGTGATGTTCCATACAGACCGCAGACCGATGCCGGCGGCGCGTTGCCGTCAGCCTACCTGGCGACCGACCTACTGATAGGCGTAGAAGCCGGTCTCTGCGATGCGCCTGCGGTCATCGGGGGTGACATCGACGTCGGCGGGCGACAGCAGGAACACCTTGGTCGCAACCTTGTCGAACGAGCCGCGCAGCGCGAACGCGAGACCGGCGGCGAAGTCGACAAGCCGCTTGGCATCGGCGTTGTCCATGGTGACCAGGTCCATGATCACCGGTGTGCCGTCACGGAAGCGCTCGCCGATGGTGCGCGCCTCGCTGTAATCCTTGGGCCGCAGCGTGGTGATCTTCGACAGCGGGCTGCTCTCGTCGAACAGCATCGCCATCCGGCGCGGATCCATGGCAAGCGCGCCGCGGGTCGAACCGCGCAGGGGCGCGAACCTCGGTGCGGCACGATCGAAGTCGCGCGGGTGGAAACGGCCCTCGCCGCGGTAGCCGCCTGGCATCTCCTCGTCGTCGTAACGGTCGTCGTAGCGGCCGTAGCCCTCGTCGGCGAACCGCTCACGGCGCGGATAGGCGCGGGCGGGACGGTCCTCGTCGTCGTAGTACTCGTCGTCGTAGTCGTCCATAGGCGCCATGCCGAAGTACGCCTTGACCTTGTGCAGTGTGCTCATCGCTGGACCCTTCTTGCGTGATGCCTGTGATGAAGATGTGACTGGAGTGACTACTCAGGGTGACGTTAGAGGACGTTGCCCCAATAGCGCGGTACCGACACGCACACACGTCGAACCATGTTCGACTGCCGCCTCGAGGTCGCCGGACATCCCGGCCGAAAGTTCGAGGCGCTGCTGGTACAGGACTTGTACCCGCTGATGCTCGGCGTGCAAACGCGCGAAGGCCTCTTCGGCGTCCGAGCCGAGCGGCGGAACACCCATCAAGCCGACGAACTCCAACCCCTCCGCCGCCTGCGCCTGTGCGCACAGTTCGTCGACGAGGTCGGGCCGGGCGATGTCGACGCCCCCGCGTTCGGGGTCGCCGTCGAGGCTGAGCTGGATGTAGACCCGCAACGGCGCTGCGCGCGCCCCCTCGGCGAGCGCATCGGTCGACGCCCTGTCCAGCGCGGTGATCAGCCTGGCGCTGTCCACCGAGTGCGCGGCGTAGGCCCAGTTGGCAATCGACCGCGCCTTGTTGCGCTGTATCCGCCCGACCATGTGCCAGCGAATCGGCGAGGCGGGTCCGGCAGAATTACATTCGGCCGCTTTGGCGGCCGCTTCTTGCTCGCGCGATTCGCCGAATGCATCGCAGCCCAATTGCGACAGAATTAGCACATCGGTTGCTGGAAAGAATTTCGTAATCGGGAGCAATTCAATTTCGTCACTGTTACGACCCGCGGCTTTGGCAGCGTCGGACAGTCGTTCGCGCACCGCCGTGAGCGCATCGACGAGTTCGGCCTCCCGCGTGGTTGCCATCGGCGGTTACTCGATCCAGACCACGGACGCCAGCCGTCCGGTCGGGGCATCCCGCCGATGGCTGAACAGGTTGGGATCCTCCATCGTGCACCGAGGGTCGGCATCGATGGCGGTGACGCCCAAACCCGTTAATTGCCGGGCGATTCCGGCTCGCAGGTCCAGTCCTGGCGTACCCCGCGAGGTGGTTGTCCTGCTGCCGGGCAGGGCCGCCTCGACCTCGTCGGCCATCGCGGCGGGCACCTCGTAGTTGCGGCCGCTGACCGAAGGGCCGAACAGCACGGAGATGTCTTCAGGGTTCGCACCGGCGTCACACATCGCCTCGACCGCGCGCGCCACCACGCCGATCTGCGCGCCGACCCGGCCTGCGTGGACGGCCGCCACCACCCCGGCACGGGTATCGGCCATGAGAACGGGAACGCAATCGGCCGTTACGACAGCCAATGCCAATCGCGGCGTGGTCGTCACCAATCCGTCGGTGTCATCGACTGTGCCCGCTCCCCCTTCTCGAGGACCGTCAACCCGCACCACGCGGTCGCCGTGCACCTGGTTCATCCAGACCACCGCATCGGTGTCCAACCCGATGGCCGACGCCAGCCGCTTCCTGTTGGTCGCGACGGCCGCCGAGTCGTCGCCAACGTGGTCGCCGAGGTTGAACGTGTCATAGGGCGGCGCCGAGACGCCGCCGGCGCGGGTGGTGGTCACGCGCCGAACCCGAACACTCACGATCCCAGTATCCGCCGGGGCGAGACCGGTCTCAGTGCCGCATGAACGGTGGCACGTCGACGTCGTCGTCATCGTCGCCACCGATGCTGACCGTCGAGCCGTTGGTGTGCACCGGGACGCTGGCGGCATCGGCGGGCTCGAACAGCGACGAGGTCACCTTGCCGGCTGTCGCGGGCGCGATGGCCTGGCCGTTGCCGCCGACCACCGGCTTGCGACTCGGTCCCGCTGCGTCGAAGCCTGCGGCGATCACCGTGACCCGCACCTCGTCGCCGAGTGAATCGTCGATCACTGTGCCGAAGATGATGTTGGCCTCGAGGTGTGCGGCGTCCTGCACCAGCGAAGCGGCCTCGTTGATCTCGAACAGCCCGAGGTCGCTGCCGCCCGCGATGGACATCAGCACGCCCTGGGCACCCTCCATCGACGCCTCGAGCAGCGGCGAGTTGATGGCGATCTCAGCCGCCTTCAGCGCCCGTCCGTCGCCGCGCGCCGAGCCGATGCCCATCAGAGCCGTGCCCGCGCCGGACATGATGCCCTTGACGTCGGCGAAGTCCACGTTGATCAGACCGGGAGTGGTGATCAGGTCGGTGATGCCCTGCACTCCGTTGAGCAGCACCTCGTCGGCGCTGCGGAACGCGTCCATCAGCGACACCGCGGCGTCGCCCATCTGCAGCAGGCGGTCATTGGGGATGACGATCAAGGTGTCGCAGCTCTCGCGCAGCGCGGAGATGCCCGCTTCGGCCTGATTGCTTCGCCGCTTGCCCTCGAATGAGAACGGCCTTGTCACCACGCCGACCGTGAGCGCGCCGAGCTTGCGTGCGATGTTGGCGACGACGGGCGCCCCGCCGGTGCCGGTGCCACCGCCCTCGCCTGCGGTCACGAACACCATGTCCGCGCCGCGCAGGAGCTCCTCGATGTCGTCCTTGGCGTCGTCGGCGGCTTTTCGCCCGACCTCCGGGTCGGCGCCGGCGCCGAGTCCCCTTGTGGAGTCGCGGCCGACGTCGAGCTTGACGTCGGCATCGCTCATCAACAGCGCCTGTGCGTCGGTGTTGATCGCGATGAACTCAACGCCCTTGAGGCCGTGCTCGATCATCCGGTTGACGGCGTTGACGCCGCCGCCGCCGATTCCGACCACCTTGATGACGGCGAGGTAGTTGTGCGGGGGGGTCATCGCGATCGCCTTTCCTACCTGGTTGCATTTCATGCGCGAACCCCTGAGCAAACCCTCGACCTCAACAAGAGGTTTATAGTTATGTCAAGTTGTTCCGCGCAAACAGAACGGTAGGGCGAGGTCAACCACTATCCATGCAGGCGCGCCGACGGAAACGCGGAGAATTTCCGACCAACCGGCCGCGACTCCGTCACTTGACCGTCGGCAAATCGGGGCTCGACACGTCATAGGTGTGGCCCGGCTGGGTCAGCAGCGCGGCAAGCTTCTGCGCCTTCTCCTCCGTGCGGTCGGTGGTGCCCCACACCACTTCCCTGCCGTCGACCAACGTCAGCGTGATCGACGCGACCGACGGCGCCGACACCCGCGCGACCTGTCCGGCCACCTCCGGCCGCAGCGCGGTCATCACCGCGAGTGCCGCCTTGGTCGGCGGATCGCTCGGTCCTGGGTTGTCGACCTCGAGGTAGGGCAGGTTGGGCGGCGGCGGCCCTGTCGCGAAGTCCACCCCGTCACGGTCGAACAGATGCGGTCCGTCCGGAAAATCCTTGACCGCCACGGGCACCCGCTCGACGACCGTGATGCGAAGGGTCGACGGATACTCGCGCTGCACCCGCGCGGTGGCGATCCGGCGGATGGTGGCCACCCGCTCGGCCACGTCGTCGGTGTTGACCTGCAGAAGCGGGGTGCCCTGCTTGACGGCAGCGGCGGCGATGACCTCTTCCTGTGTCACCGTGCCGACTCCGGTGATGACCACGTTGCGCGCCGCCATGATCGGGGTGAAATACAGCAATAGGCCGAGCCCGACGAACAGCACAACCAACAGAACCGTCCACACCACCAGCTTCAGGCCCCGAACTGCGCCCCGTCCAACGGGTTTGGCATCTTCGGTCGCCTTACCCTGTACGCGCCGCTTGGCATCGCGCCGCGCTTGTTCGATCGCGACGGCGCGGGCTTGCGCCTCGCGGCGCGCTTCGCGTTCCCGCCTGGCGCGCCTGCGCGGGCCCTCGAACTCCTCAGCAGGCGGGGGTTCTTCGGCGGGCGTCGGCTCCAGGTCGGGCGCGGCCGTCGCCTCGGCGCCGTCCTCCTCCTGCTCGGTCACTGCGCGCCCGTTTCCGGTTCGTGTTGCGGCGCTGACCTGTTGGCCCGTGCCGCGAGCGCATCGACGATCTCGGGACCGAGCATCGTGACATCGCCCGCCCCCATCGTGATGACCACATCGTCCCTGCGTACCGCCTTGGCGACCTGCTCGGCGACCGCGGAGAAGTCAGGCAGGTAGTGCACCGGCTTGCTCACGTGCTGTGCCACCGAAGCTCCGCTGACACCTGCCATCGGCTGCTCCCGCGCGGCGTACACGTCGAGCACGAAGACCTCGTCGGCGATGTCGAGCGCTTCGCCGAACTCGCGCGCGAATGCTGCCGTGCGCGAATACAAGTGCGGCTGAAACACCACCACCGAACGACCGTGACCGCTCTGCTCGGTGACGGTCCGAACCGCCCCGAGGGTGGCACGAACCTCGGTCGGGTGGTGGGCGTAGTCGTCGAACACCCGCACCCCGTGCGCCGTGCCGACCAACTCGAAGCGGCGCCGCACACCCTCGAAACCGGCGAGCCCGTCGATGACGCGCTCGGCGGGCGCCCCCACTTCGACCGCCGCGAGCAGCGCCGCGAGCGCATTGAGCGCCATATGCCTGCCAGGCACCGACATCCGCATCGCCCGCTGATGGTGTTCGCCTGCCAGTTGAATGTGCGCCACCGCGCCGGTGTTCTGCTGCTCCCAGCTGACCAGCCTGCCCGCCAGGTCGTCCCGGCCGTCGCTGCCGTACCGCAGCACCCGGATGCCCAGCGCCGCCGTGCGTTCGGCCAGCGCGGCCGCGCCCGGATCGTCGGTGCATACGACCACCGCGCCGCCCGGCGCCAACCGCTCGACGAAGTCGTCGAACACAGCGCCGTAAGCCTCTGCGCTGCCGAAGAAGTCGAGGTGGTCTGCTTCGATGTTGGTCACCACGGCGACATTCGGTGTGTACTCCAGCAGCGAGCCATCGCTTTCGTCCGCCTCGGCGACGAAACAGTCGCCGCTGCCGTGGTGGGCGTTCGTCCCGGCCTCACCGAGATCACCGCCGACGGCGAACGAAGGATCGAATCCGCAGTGCTGCAACGCCACGATGAGCATCGACGTCGTCGTGGTCTTGCCGTGTGTACCGGTCACCATCAGGGTGGTGTAACCGTCCATCAGCCGGGCCAGCACCACCGGCCGCAGTATCACCGGGATACCGCGGCGCCGTGCCTCGACGAGCTCGGGGTTGGTCTTGGGGATGGCCGCATGGGTGGTCACCACCGCGGTCGGCCCGCCCGGCAGCAGGCCAAGCGAGGACTCGTCATGGCCGATGCGGATCACCGCACCCCGCGCACGCAGCGCGGCGACCCCGCGCGACTCCTTGGCGTCGGAGCCCGACACCAGCCCACCCCGGTCGAGCAGGATGCGGGCGATCCCCGACATGCCTGCTCCACCGATGCCCACCATGTGCACCCGGTGGAGCTCGTCGGGCAGCGAAATGGTGCTCACCGGCCCGACTTTCGGCTCCAGGCCACCTCCACGGCGATTTCGGCGACCTTCTCCGCGGCGTCGCGGTGGCCCGCCATGGCCGCTGCGGCGGTCATCGCGGCCAGTCGCGGAGTGTCGTTGAGCAGGGCCGCGACCGTGTCGCCGACGAACTCGGGCGTGAGGTCGGCGTCGTCGACCAGAAGGCCGCCGCCTGCGTTCACGACGGGCAGTGCGTTCAGCCGCTGTTCGCCATTGCCGATCGGCAGCGGCACGTACACCGCGGGCAGCCCAACGGCTGACACCTCGGCCACCGTCATCGCGCCGGACCGGCAGATCGCGAGATCGGCTGCGGCGTAAGCGAGATCCATGCGGTCGAGGTAGGGCACCGCGACGTACGGCGGGTCACCATCGGCAGGCTCACGCAGATCGAGGGTGTTCTTCGGCCCGTGCGCGTGCAGCACCGACACACCGGCGGCGGCGAGGTCCTTGGCCGCGGGTGCGACCGCGCGGTTGATCGACTGGGCGCCCTGCGATCCGCCGAACACCAGCAGTACCCGTGCATCGTCGGCGAACCCGAAGTGGGCGCGGGCCTTTGCCCGCTCCGCCATCCGGTCCAGGGAGGTGATCGCCGACCGCACCGGCACACCGACCACCTCGGCGCGCGGCAGACCGCAGTCGGCGACCGCGGACAGCACCCGGCGCGCCGAGCGGGCGCCGAGCTTGTTGGCCCAGCCCGCGCTGGCGTTGGCTTCGTGCACAACGACCGGCAACCGGCGCCTGCGTGCAGCAAGGTAGGCGGGCACCGCGACGTAGCCGCCGAACCCGACGACGACATCGGCGTCGACGTCGTCGAAGACGCGACGGGTCTCCTTGACGGCACGGCGCACCCGCCAGGGCAGCCGCAGCAGGTCGACGCTGGGCTTACGCGGCAGCGGGACAGGCGTGATGAGTTCGAGGTGATAACCCCGCGCCGGTATGAGCCGGGTCTCCAGTCCGCGCTGAGTGCCGAGCGCGGTGATCCGCACGCCCGGTTCCAGCAGGCGCAGCGCATCGGCGACGGCCATGGCGGGTTCGATGTGGCCCGCCGTCCCGCCGCCGGCGATGATTACCGAGATGGGCCCATTCACCCGTGCCGTTGACCTTCCAGTGTGCGAGCCCGTCGGCCCTGGTGGCGCTGTCCAGCGGCACTCCTGCTGACACGCTCTTCGCGTGTGCGGGAGCTCTGCTGACCGCCTCCATGATGCACTGAGCGTCGCACCGGCCGGTCGGCCGTATGGGGTTTGCGTCGGTTGTCCGCGGCCGGTTTTCGCTTCGGCTTGGCGCCAGGCTTGTTACGGCGTGACCGCAGCCGGTCGCGCAGCGCCTCGGTACGGGTCGGCAAGTAGGGCTGCGGCAGCGGCAACCGGAGCAGCCGGTTGACCCGGTCGTCCTGGCCCGCCCGCAGCACGGCCACCGCCTCCGGTTCATGCCTGGCCGCGTTGGCGATCACGCCGATGATCAGAAGTGTTGTCGCCGTTGAGGTCCCGCCCGCCGAGATCAGCGGCAGCTGCAAGCCCGTCACCGGTAGCAGGCCGACGACATAGCCGACGTTGATGAACGCCTGGCCGAGCACCCACATGGTGGCCGTCGCGGTGAGCAGGCGAAGGAACGGGTCGGCCGAGCGGCGCGCGATCCGCATGCCGGTGTAGGCGAACAGACCGAACAGGCACAGCAGGCCCGCAGCGCCGATGAAGCCCAGTTCCTCGCCGATGATCGCGAAGATGAAGTCGTTGTGCGCGTTGGGCAGGTAGTTCCACTTGGCGGTGCCCTGGCCGAGGCCGTCGCCGAAGAAACCGCCGTTGGCCAGGGCGAACCTGGCCTGTTTGGCTTGGTATCCGGAGCCCTGCGAGTCGGCGGTCGGGTTCAGCCACGACATCACCCGGTCGGACCGGTAGCCCTCGGCCATGGCCAGCACCGCAGCCGAAAGGACGACGGCGAACAGTGACGACAGGAACACCCGCAGTGGCAGACCGGCGTACCAGAGCAGCGCCAGCAGGATGATGCCGAGCGATACCGTCTGCCCGAGGTCGGGCTGGGCGACGATGAGCGCAAGCGCGATCACGGCGGCGGGTACCAGCGGGATCAGCATCTCCCGCAGCGAGGCCCGCTCCATGCGGCGCGCCGCCAGCAGGTGCGCGCCCCAGATGGCGAAGGCGATCTTCGCCAGCTCCGAGGGCTGCATGGACAGCCCGGCGACGACGAACCAGCCGCGGGAGCCGTTGGCTTCCTTGCCGATTCCCGGTATCAGCACGAGTACCAGCAGCACGATGGTGACTGCGAAGCCGGTGAACGCGAGGCTGCGCATGGTCTGCACCCGCATCCGCATCGCCGCATAGAACGCAAACAGGCCGACCAGCGTCCAGATCAACTGCTTGCCGAAGATCACCCACGGCGAGCCGTCCTCGTCGTAGGAGTGCACGCCGGACGCGGAGAGCACCATGATCAGACCGAGCGAGGTGAGAAGCGCGGCGACCGCGATGATCAGGTGGAACGAGGTCATCGGTCTGCCGAGCCAGGCGCCGATCGCGGTGCGCGGCTCGCGATTGCCTTCGGCGGTCACCGCGTCCGCAGCACCGGTCCGGCGGAGCTTCAGCCGGCTCAAGATGGTCGACATCGTCGCTACCGCGCCGCGTGCACGGCGGCCGCGAAGGCGTCTCCACGCTCGGCGTACCCGCTGAACTGGTCGAAGGATGCGCCTGCGGGAGCCAGCAGCACTGTGTCGCCCGGGCGCGCCAGCCGACGGGCGGCGGCCACGACCTCAGTCATCAAGCGAGTCACAGAATTCACATCTGACTCATTAGTCTCAAGCACCACAGAATCCTCCCCCGTCACAACCTCCACAACGGGTACATCCGGGGCGTGTCGCGATAACGCGTTGGCGACCAGCGCGCGGTCCCGACCGATCAGCACCGCCCCGACCAGGCGGTTCGCCACCTCGGCGACCAACTCGTCGACCGATGCGCCCTTGAGCAATCCACCGGCGATCCACACCACCCGCGGGTACGCCGCGATGGATGCGTGGGCGGCGTGCGGGTTGGTGGCCTTGGAGTCGTCGACGAAGGTCACGCCGTCGACCTCCGCCACCTTCTCGGCGCGGTGCGGGCCGAGGTGAAACGACGTCAGCGCATCGGCGATCGCCCCGGCGGGCACGTCGACCGCGCGGGCAAGGGCGGCGGCCGCCAGCGCGTTGAGCACACCGACGGGACCGGGCACCGGGATCGACGCGCTGTCGGCGAGCACCAGGCCGTCGGCGAAGGCGCGGTCGACCAGCGCGCCGTCACGAACCCCCAACTCCCCCGCGGCCGGGTCGCCGAGCCTGAACCCGACCCGAAGCTCCGCTGCCGCCCGATCGAGAAGCCCGGCCGCGACCGGATCGTCCAGCCCGGCGACGGCCACCCGGCCGTTCAGCGCCCGCGCCTTGTCGGCGGCGTACGCGTCCATCGAACCGTGCCAGTCGAGATGGTCCTCGGCGACGTTGAGCACCACCCCAGCGTCCGGCCGCAGCGACGGCGCCCAGTGCAGCTGGAAGCTCGACAACTCCACTGCGAGCAGCTCGGCGGGTTCGGCGAGCATGTCGATCACCGGGTTACCGATGTTGCCGCACAGCACGGCATGGCGCCCGCCTGCGACCAGCATCGCGTGCAGCATCGACGTGGTGGTCGTCTTGCCGTTGGTGCCCGTCACCACCAACCAGCGCTTCGGGGTGCCGAACCAGCCGGCCTGATCCAGCCGCCAGGCCAACTCGACGTCACCCCAGATCGGTACATCCGCTGCCGCTGCGGCGGCCAGAACCGGTGTGGTTGGCGCAAATCCGGGGCTGGTGACGACGAGGGCGTAGTCGGCGATGCGGTCGACGGCCTCGGCGGTGGTGACGACGGACGCGGGCGTGACGAGTCGCTGGAGGGCCAGCGGGTCGTCGTCGCAGATGGTCAGCCGCACACCCGTCGACTCGAGTGCGGCGCTCACCGATCGGCCGGTGATGCCAGCACCGGTCACCAGCACGCGGGTGCCGGGCACGAGCGGCGCGACGGCGCGGCGGTTCACGTCAGGCTCCGACTGTGGTGAGCCACTCGCTGTAGAAGAGCGCAACACCGAGGCCGCACGCGATCGCGGTCAACAACCAGAAGCGGATGATCACGGTGGTCTCGGCCCACCCGACGAGTTCGAAGTGGTGATGGAACGGCGCCATCCGGAACACCCGTCGACCCGTCGTGCGGAACGCCAGGATCTGCACCACCACCGATGTCACCTCCGCGACGAACAGCGCGCCGAGCACGACGGCGAGCATTTCGGTGCGGCTCAGCACCGACAGCGCGGCGATGACGCCGCCGAGCGCGAGCGAGCCGGTGTCGCCCATGAAGATCTTCGCGGGCGCGGCGTTCCACCACAAAAACCCGATGCAGGCCCCTGCCGTCGCCGCGGCAATCAGCGCGAGGTCAAGCGGGTCGCGCACGTTGTAACAGCCGACACCCGGCGCCGACGCGCAGGCATTGCGGAACTGCCAGAACGTAATGATCACGTAGGCCGCGCACACCATCGCCATCGCGCCCGCGGCCAACCCGTCGAGCCCGTCGGTGAAGTTCACCGCGTTCGACCAGGCGTAGACGATTAGCACGCAGAACAGCACGAAGATCGCGGGAGCCAATGTGACCGTTGCGATTTCGCGCACGTACGACAGTTCGGCGCTGCCCGGGGTGAGCCCGTCGGCGTTGCGGAACTGCAACGCAAGCACACCGAAGATGACCGCCGCCGCCAGCATGCCGATGGTCTTCGCGGTCTTGTTCAGGCCGAGGTTGCGCGACCGGCGGATCTTGATCAGGTCGTCGACGAAGCCGACGATGCCGAGTGCGGTCGCAAGCGCGAGAGCGAGCAGTCCCGACGCCGACGGTCCCTGCCCGTCGAGTGCCAGCCCCACGAGATGCGTGCCGAGGTAGCCCGCCCAGATGCCCGCCAGGATCGCGACGCCGCCCATCGACGGGGTGCCGCGCTTCTTGGCGTGGCTCGGCGGGCCGTCCTCGCGGATCTCGTGGCCGAAGCCCTGCCGGGTGAAGAGCCCGATCAGCACAGGTGTCAGCAGGATCGACACCGTCAGCGCGATACCGACGGCGATGAGGATCTGCCTCATGAGGCGACCAACGCCTCTGCGAGCTTCCCAAGGCCTGCGGCATTGGACGCCTTGACGAGCACCACGTCCCCCTGGCGCAGCTCGGCTCGAAGCAGCTCGAGCGCGGCGTCAGCGTCGGCGACCATGGTGGCCTCTCCTCCCCACGATCCCTCCATGACCGCCCCGTGGTGCATGGCGCTCATAGATCTCCCGGTTCCCACGACGATGAGTCGACTGACATCTAATCGCACCGCCAGTCGGCCGATGCGGTCGTGTTCGGTTATCGCGTCCTCGCCGAGCTCGGCCATCTCGCCGAGCACCGCCCAGCTGCGCCTGCCTTCTCCGCCCTGACGGGACATCCAGGCCAGCGACTTCAGCCCGGCCAGCATGGAGTCCGGGTTGGCGTTGTAGGCGTCGTCGATGACGGTGACGCCGTCGCCGCGGGTCGTCACATGCATGCGGTGCTGCGACACCGGACCCGCGCCGGAAAGGGCGGCCGCCACCTGGGCGCCGGTCGCACCGCATTCCAGTGCGACCGCCGCGGCGCACAGCGCGTTGGACACCTGGTGGTCGCCGTGCACGGCGAGCGTGATGTCGGTCTCGGTGTCGCCGGCGTGCATGGTGAAGCGCGGGCGTGCGACCTCGTCAAGGGTGACAGGGCCCGCCCACACGTCGGCGCCGGGCGTTCGGGATACCCGCACGACGCGAGCGGCCGTCTGCTCCGCCATGGCGGCGACGGCGTCGTCGTCGGCATTGAGGATGGCCACACCCGAGGCCGGAACAGCCTGGGGCAGTTCTGCCTTCGTGCGCGCGATCGCCTCCCTGGAGCCGAACTCACCCAGATGGGCGGTGCCGACATTGAGCACGACGGCGATGGACGGCGGCGCGATCGACGCCAGCGCCGCGATATTGCCGGGATGGCGTGCCGACATCTCAAGAACCAGGTAGTCGGTGTCCTCGCTTGCCCGCAGTACCGTCCAGGGCATGCCGAGCTCGTTGTTGAACGACCCCGGCGGCGCCACCACCTCGCCCAGCGGCGCGAGCACGGCGGCGACGAGGTCCTTGGTCGACGTCTTACCCGACGAGCCGGTGATGCCGATGATCGTCAGGCCGCGCGCCACGAGCTCCTGAGCCACCGCGGCCGCCAGCCGGGCCAGCGCGGCGAGTACAGCCGCACCAGAACCGTCGACGTCGTGCTCCAGGACGCCGGCCGCCGTGTCGGTTCCCGGCACGGTGCGCGGTTCGACGACGATCGCGGGCACTCCGACCGGCCGTGCGGCCAGCACCCCCGCCGCGCCTGCGGCAACCGCGCCCGCGGCGAAGTCGTGACCGTCCGACCGGGCGCCGGGCAGCGCGATGAAGAGACCACCGGAAGTCACTGCACGAGAGTCGAATTCGACCGAGCCCGTCAATCTTGTCGTCGCGGCGTCGGCGGCCGAGATGTCAGCCAGTTCGCCACCGACGATCTCGGCGATCTGGGCCAGCGTCAGATCGATCACGCGTGTGAGCCCAACGCCTCGATGGCTTCGGCAACCTCGTCGCGGTCGTCGAAGGGCCGGGTCTGCCCGTGGCTGGTCTGGCCGGCCTCATGGCCCTTGCCCGCAATCAACACGATGTCCCCTGCACGCGCCCATGCCACGGCGTGGTCGATGGCCTCGCGCCGGTCGCCGATCTCGACGACCTGCCCTGCGCCGCCCGCCGCGCCTGCGACGATCGCCGAGCGGATCGTGGCGGGATCCTCGTCGCGTGGGTTGTCGTCGGTGACGACGACGAGGTCGGCCAGTTCGGCGGCCACCCGACCCATGGGCTCACGTTTTCCCGGATCGCGGTTCCCGCCCGCGCCGAACACCACCGCCACGCGACCGGTCGCCTGCTCGCGCAACGTCTCGAGCACCGCGCGCAGCGCCCCCGGTTTGTGCGCGTAGTCCACCAGCGCCAAGAAGTCCTGGCCGCGCTCGACGGGTTCCAGCCGGCCGGGCACCCGCGCCTCGCGCAATCCCGGCGCGGCCTGCTCGGGTGACACTCCGACGGCGTCCAGCAGCGCCGCGGCGAGCAGCGCGTTGGCGACGTTGTAGCGACCGGGCAGCGCGATTCGCACGGTGTGGTGAACGCCTGCGGGATCGACGGCCAGGAACTCCTGAGCGCCTCGTTGGACGGTGTGGATGTCCTCGACCCGCCAGTCGGCGTCGACGCCGGTCGCGCTGACCGTAACCGGATTCGGCGCGAGCGCCGCCATCGCACGGCCCGCGTCATCGTCGACACACACTACGGAAAGGCTTGCGGCGGTCGATGATACGGGGTCGAACAGCCGGGCCTTGGTGTTGAAGTAGTCTTCCATCGTCGGGTGAAAATCGAGGTGGTCACGCGACAGGTTCGTGAAGCCGCCGACGGCGAACTCGACGCCGTCGACGCGTCCCAGGCTCAGTGCGTGGCTGGACACCTCCATCACGACGGTGTCGACGCCCTGCTCGAGCATCAGCGCCAGCAGCGCCTGCAGATCGGGCGCCTCGGGGGTAGTCAGCTTGCTCGGCAGGTCCGTACCCGCGATCCGGATGCCGACGGTTCCGACCAGCCCGGCGACGCGTCCGGCGGCCCGCAGCCCCGCCTCGACCAGATAGGTGGTGGTGGTCTTGCCCGACGTTCCCGTCACCCCGATCATCCGGAGGCGGCGCGACGGGTCGCCGTACACGGTCGCGGCAAGGCCTCCGAGCACCGCGCGGGGGTCGGGGCGGACCAGCACGGGCACCGTCGAGTCGGCGCCCATGTGGGCCAGGCCGTCGGAATCGGTGAGCACGGCCACCGCGCCGCGCGCGATGGCGTCAGCCGCGTGGCGCCCGCCGTGCGACGACGCGCCGGGTAGCGCCGCGAACAAGTCGCCCGGCTGCGCGTCCTGGCTGCGCAGAGTGACGCCGGTGACGACGGTTTCCAGCCCGTCGCCCGCAACCGAAATGACCGCGCCCACCGAGTCGGCCAGTGGCCCGAGCGCCTGACCGGCGGGATGGCTGGGACGCAGTTTCATGGCCCTGACACAGTACCGGCCTGCCCGCAGGCGAGCCCCGGGTCAGGTGGCCTGCAGAGTCAGTGGCGGGCCGGGGTCCGGCGACAGCGGGATGTTCTCGCGCTGCAGCAGCCAGCTGGCGATGTTGTGGAACAGCGGCGCCATCGTGGTTCCGGGCTGGCCGTCGGCGGTGCGGTGCGGGTTGTCGGCCATGATGCCGATCACGTAACGCGGGTCGTCGGTGGTGACCATGCCCGCGAAGGTGACCCAGTAGACGTCGCTGTAGTAGCAGCCGCAGGCCGGGTTGATCTTCTGCGCGGTGCCGGTCTTGCCGGACAGCTGGTAGCCCTCGACGGCTCCGGTCGATCCGGTGCCCTGCTGGGTGCCCATCGGGTCGCGCTGCAACGTGGCGCGCAGCATGTTGCGGACGGTGGCCGCGCTCTGCGGGGAAACCACCCGCACGCCGTCGGGGCGAGGCTCTTCGGTTCTGGTGCCGTCTGGCGCGATGGTGGCCTTGACCACCCGCGGCGGAATGCGCAGCCCATCGTTGGCGACCGCCTGGTACATGCCCGTCATCTGCAGCAGTGTCATCGAAAGACCCTGTCCGATGGGGAGGTTCGAGAAGGTGCTGCCCGACCACTGGTCGATCGGGGGAACCAGGCCCTCGCTCTCACCGGGCAGACCGACGTTGGCACGCTGACCAAGGCCGAACTTCTCCAGCATCTCGGCGTAGCGCTCCGGCCCGATCCGCTGCGCCAGCATCAGCGTGCCGACGTTGGAGGACTTGCCGAAGATTCCGGTGGTGGTGTACGGCATCACGCCGTGCTCCCATGCGTCGCCGACGGTGACGCCGCCCATGTCGATCGAGCCGGGCACCTGCAGCACCTCGTCGGGGTTGGACAGCCCGAACTCGATGACCGATGCCGCGGTGACGATCTTGTTCACCGACCCCGGCTCATACGGTGACGAGACGGCGGGGTTGCCCAGTTCGCGGTTCTCCTGGCGGCCGATGTCCTGGCTCGGGTCGAACGTGTTGTCGTTCGACATCGCGAGCACCTCACCGGTTTTCGCGTCGAGCACCACCGCCGACACGTTGCCCGCGCCGGATGCGTCCTTGGCCTGCTGAACCTGTTGCTGCACGTAGTACTGGATGTCGTCGTCGATCGTCAACTGAACGGTCGAGCCGTTGAGCGCGGTGTGCCGGTTGCGGTAGCTGCCGGGGATCACCACCCCGTCGGAGCCGCGGTCGTATGTGACCGACCCGTCGGTGCCCGCCAGGGTGGCGTCCATCGAGTCCTCGAGGCCGAGCAGGCCGTGGCCGTCCCAGTCGATGCCGCCGACTATGTTGGCGGCCAGCGAACCGCCAGGATACTGGCGAAGGTCCTGGCGCTCAGAACCGACCTCCGGGTACTTCTTTGAAATCGCCTCGGCGACAGCCGGATCGACGGCGCGAGCCAGGTAGACGAAGGTCTCTTTGCTCTTCAGCTTCTTCAACACCGTCTTGGCATCGGGCTTGTTGTTCAGCCGCGATGCGACCTCGGCGGCGATGGCACGTAGCCTCGCGTCGGGATCTGGCGCCTCGGTTGTCTTCTGCCTGGCGTCGGCGAGCTGCTTGCGGATCTTGACCGGTTGGAAGGTCAGCGCGCGCGCCTCGATCGTAAATGCCAGCTTGTCGTTGTTACGGTCGACGATGCTGCCGCGCACGGCCTTATCGACGTCGGTGACCTTGAGCTGACCCGCGGCCTCTGCGCGCAGCCCTGCGGCCTTCGGCACCTGGAGGTTGAACAACTGCGCTGCCGCGAGGGCGAGGACCACGAAGATGACGGCGTTGCCCGCACGGTGCCGGAACACGAAAGACGCACTGCGCAAACCGGTGTCGGTGACCGGCGCCCTCGTACGACGGGCGCGGGCTGAGCGGCCCTGCTCCGAACGCGGCTGCGGTGTCTTCCGGCCTCGCCGACCGGCGGGGCGGTTCACGTCGGAGAGCCGGGGACGATGACGGCGAGCGGGCCGAACTGCTCCGCGGGCGCGGCCGGGGCGGGTGCTGCAGGCTGCCCGGCGGCCAACGGGTCGGCCAGCGGCGCCTGGGGCGCTTCAGCGGGCGGCACGGCCGGGCCCGGCGGCTGGCCGCTGACGCCGTGCGGGCTGTCGGGCACCGGCGCCGCGAGCGGTATTCCTGCCGCATCCGGTGCGGGCGGGGGTGCCACGGGTGCCGTTGGTGCCACGGGTGCCGCGGGCACCGCTGGGGCGACGGGTGCCGCGGGTGCCGCCGGTGCCGCTGGCTGGCCCGCTTCGGGCATCCGGACGACCCTCTCGCGAGGCTCCACGACCGGCGGCGCGGGACGGCTCGCGGCGGCTTGGGCGGGCGGCGCCGGATTATCCTCTGGGAGCGGGGTGTTCAGCGGCGGCGGTGGAACTCCCTCGGCCGGTTTGGGAGTGCCGACGACGATCCAGTTGCCTGCCGGATCCTGCACGAGATGGGCGGTGTCGCGGGACGGGATCATGCCCAGTTCGCGCGCGGACTCAGCCAGCGCGGGCGCGGCCTGCGCCTCCAGCACGTCGCGCTCGAGAGCCTCTTTCTGCTGCAGCAGCGCCTGATTGGTCTCCCTGGCACTGCCGAGTTCATAGGACCGCTCGGCGGCGTCGGTCGACAGCCACAGCGTGACGCCGAGGCCGAGGCCGAGTGACCCGATGACCAGCACGACGAACGGCACCCGTGCGACGAGCGTGCGCGGGTTGAGGTCGATCTCCGAGATCCGGGCGAGCAGCCGCTCTCTCAGTGGCGGCCGGACAACCTTGGGCGCCTTGGCCTTCCGCGCCTTCGCGCGCGCCTTGGCCTGGCTGGCGTTTTTCGGTCGGACCGGTTTGATCTGGGGCCGCGTGATCGGCGCGGTGTCGGTCGCGCGCGGACGTCCCCGCCTCGGCGGCGCGTCCGGCGACCGGCGATTTCTTCGCTCCTCGCGTGGGCGGGAACTCTTTCGCTCCTCGCGTGCCCGGGAACTCTTCCGCTCCTCGCGTGCGCCGGTCTGCGCTCTGCGTGCGGGCTGGCGCGGCGTCCGCCTGCGCTCGTCGGTACCGCGCGCGGCGGCGGGTCGCTTGGCCTTCATGAGACCGTCCCTTCTGGCCGTTGTGCAACCTTTTCCAATGCCCGGAGCCGCACCGACGCGCTTCGCGGGTTGAGCTCGATCTCGGCGGAATCCGCGCGCTCGGCACCGCGGGTCAGGCTCACGAAATCCGGTTCGTGTCCCGGCAGTTCGACCGGCAGACCAGGCGGTGTGCGCGACGCCGTCGCCGCGGCGAAGGTGCTCTTGACGATGCGGTCCTCCAAGGACTGGTACGACATCACCGCGATACGTCCGCCGGGACGCAGGGCGGTCATCGCGGTGGGCAGGGCGCCGCGCAACGCGTCCAGCTCGCCGTTGACCGCGACCCGAAGGGCCTGGAAGGTGCGCTTGGCCGGATGCCCGCCGGTGCGGCGGGCGGGCGCGGGGATCGCCTGGTAGAGCAATTCGACGAGCTCGCCGGTGCGGGCGAACGGCCGACGGCTCCTGGTGCGGACGATCTGCTTGGCGATCCGGCCCGCGAACCGTTCCTCGCCGAACTCGCGCAGGATTCGAGCCAGCGACTTCTCGTCGTAGGTGTTGATGACGTCGGCCGCGGTCAGCTCGGCGTCTGAATCCATCCGCATGTCCAGCGGCGCGTCGACCGAGTAGGAGAACCCGCGCTCGGTGCGGTCCAGCTGCATCGACGACACCCCGAGGTCGAACAGCACTCCGTCGATCTCCGGCTGACCCGAACCACTTGTCCAGTAGCCGGATTCAGCGAGCGCAACGTTGATGCCGTCGAACCTGGTTCTCATCAGCTGGACGCGGTCGGCGAACGGGGCGAGCCGCTCCCGGGCGATCCACAATGCGTCCGGATCGCGATCCAGGCCGATCAGCCGCAGCCCCGGAAGTTCGGTGAGGAAGCGCTCGGCATGTCCGCCCGCCCCCAGCGTCGCATCCACCAGCACGGCGCCGGAGCCGTCGGGTTTGCGCCGGGTCAGTGCGGGCCGCAGCAGTTCGACGCAGCGCTCGAGCAGGACCGGGATGTGTCCGTGGTCGGGGCTCGTATCCATGGCCAGCCCTCCGAGGAAAGGGCCCGATGCACCGTGGTCTCTGTCCGAGCGCATGGACCTGGCGTCGGGGAAGTACGCCAGGGCCGGCTCGGACAGAGGCCGCGGTACACGGTCCTCAAAGCCCCAATCAGATGATGTCGCGCAGAGTTTCATCGCTCGCCGCGGAGAAGTTCTCTTCGTGGGTCTCTTGGTAGTCCCGCCACGCCTGGGCGTCCCAGATCTCCAGGTAGTCGACCGCGCCGATCACCACGCAGTCCTTGGACAGGTTGGCGTAACGACGATGGTCGACCGACAACGTGATGCGGCCTTGCGAATCGGGGTGTTGCTCGTCGGTGGCGGCGGCGAGGTTGCGCAGGAACGCGCGGGCTTCCGGGTTGCTCCGCGACGCGCCCGATGCTCGCCGTGCCAGTGCTTCGAACTCGGCGCGCGGGTAGACGGCGAGGCTGTGGTCCTGGCTTTTCGTCACCATCAACCCTCCTGCCAGCGCGTCGCGGAATTTGGCGGGCAGCGTCAGCCGCCCCTTGTCATCGAGCTTTGGCGTGTAGGTGCCGAGGAACATCTCGCCACCTCCCACCGTGAAGGAGCCCCGGTCGCTCCATCGGACGCCACTTTACCCCACAATCCCCCACATTGCGCCAAACACCAGCAAATGTCGCCCGTATTTCCCCACGACCAGGGCCACGCTGACTGTGAACCGCCCCCCGGCGCTCGGGTTGACGGCGCGAAAGCCCAGCTCAGCTGCGGGTGGGGCGAAGTGGGGAGAATTTCAGGCACAAAAAATGGGGTAGCCGTTTTGGCTACCCCACCGTGATTGGCGCGTTATTCGTCGAAGCGGCGACGGAACCGGTCTTCCATCCGGCTGGTGAACGACCCTCCGCCACCCTTGGATTTCTTCTGCCGCGGGCCGCCGGGCTCGGCGCCGGAGCCATCGCGGCGACCGGTCACCCGGGGCCCGGTGATCGCGTAAACGACGCCGCCGAACATCACCAGGAAGCCGAAAACAGAAAGGATCGGGAAGGTTCCGATCATGGTGGCCTTGAACGCCACGCCGCACACCAGCATCGCGAGCCCGATCACGAACAGTGCCGCACCCTGCAGCCTGCGCCGGGCCGAAGGTGCCCTCAGGCCCCCGCCGCGCACGCTCGACGCGAACTTGGGGTCCTCGGCATAGAGCGCGCTCTCGATCTGATCGAGCATGCGCTGCTCATGATCGGAGAGTGGCATGCGTCCCTCCTTGCCGCCCGTCACTTGGCCTTCAACGACATTCACGCCCGCGTTCGCGGACAACTAACAGTCATGATACGAGGTGAATCTGAGCCGTACCACCTAGTTCGCGCCCTGATTGTATGACGTGCACCGCCTTCGCCGGCCACCGGCTCGCCTGGCGATAATGGCACTGGCTCCCCGGGACAACCTCACCACGGCGCGCAGGAAAGGCGGAGAGAGAAGTTGGCGACATTTCTCATCGATCTGTCGCCCGTCGATATGGAGCGCAGGCTCTCGGATGCGCTCGGCGTCTACGTCGACGCCATGCGTTATCCGCGTGGAACCGAGGACCAGCGGGCGTCCATGTGGCTCGAGCACACCCGGCGCACCGGTTGGAAGGCCGTCGCCGCGGTGGAGGCGCCGGATCCGGCCGACACGGAGGCGGCCGGTCCCGAGCTCTCCGCCGCACCGATCGTCGGTGTCGCGTACGGCTACTGCGGGGCCCCCGACCAGTGGTGGCAACAGCAGGTGGTCGCCGGATTGCAGCGGATCGGGGCCGACCGGTCCCGAATCTCGGAGCTGATGACCAGCTACTTCGAGCTCACCGAGCTGCATATCGCGCCACACGCGCAGGGACGCGGCCTCGGTGAGGCGCTGGCCCGCAGGCTGCTCGCGGGCCGCCGCGAGGCTCACGTGCTGCTGTCCACCCCGGAGATCAACGGGGAGGGCAACCGGGCCTGGCGGCTCTACCGCAGGCTGGGCTTCACCGACGTCATCCGCGGCTATCACTTCGCGGGCGACCCACGTCCATTCGCGATTCTTGGGCGGTCACTACCGCTCTGACGGCCCGGATCTGGCACGATGACCTCGTGTCGAACCGCCGCAGAATTCGCCTGCTGGCGATCGTGGGTCTTTTGGTGATCCTGCCCTCGGCCGTCGGCTGCGTACGGGTCAGGGCCAACATCACCGTCTCTCCAGACGACCGGGTGTCAGGGCAGATCGTCGCCGCCGCGAAGCCCCGAGGTGCCGACGACAAGGGCCCGCAGTTGCTCAACAACCTGCCGTTCAGCAACAAGGTGGCCGTCTCGGACTACGACAGGGACGACTACGTCGGCTCGCAGGCGGTGTTCTCCGACCTGACATTCGCCGAGCTACCCCAGCTGGCCAACATGAACCAGGACGCCGCGGGCGTCGACCTGTCCCTGCGCCGGGCAGGCGATGTGGTGATCCTCGACGGGCGCGCCGACCTAACGTCGCTGACCGACCCGGAGGCAGATGTGTCGCTATCGGTGTCGTTCCCCGGTGAGGTGACGTCCACCAACGGCGATCAGGTGGCGGCGGAGGTCGTCGAATGGAAGCTCAAACCCGGCGTGGTGAGCACGATGTCGGCCCAGGCGCGCTACACCGATCCGAGCGCCCGGTCGTTCACCGGCGCCGCGATCTGGCTTGGCCTTGCGGCATTCCTGGTGGCGGGCATCCTCGCCGCGCTGGCGTGGGCGAACCGCGACCAGTCCCCCCGGTTCGCCGATCCTTCGACGACTGAAAGGGGCGGGCGCTGAGCGTGGAGACAGCCACACCGTCAGCCGTCGAGTTGGCAGGCGCGGTCACCGACCAGCTCCGGGAGTACCTGGCCGAGCGCCGAGCGGGCGCCGCTTACATCGGCACCGAGTACGCCGATTTGACCGCCGCGCTCGAGGAGTTCGTGCTGCGCGGCGGCAAGCGGATTCGGCCTGCGTTCGCCTACTGGGGCTGGCGCGCGGTGGCCGAACCGCCCAACGAGCGGGCCGACGCGTCGGTGTGGCGGCTGTTCTCCGCTTTGGAACTGCTGCAGGCGTGCGCCCTGGTGCACGACGACGTCATCGACGATTCGGCCACCCGTCGAGGTCTGCCGACGGTGCACCGGATCTTCGCGCAAAAGCATCACGAACGCGGCTGGACCGGCTCGCCGGAGCAGTTCGGGCTGTCGGCTGCGGTGCTGCTCGGCGACCTCGCGCTGGTGTGGGCCGACGACATCGTCACGACCGCCGACCTGTCGATCGACGCGCGGCGACGGGTGCAGCGGGTCTGGGCCGACATCCGCACCGAGGTGCTCGGCGGCCAGTACCTCGACATCGTCGCCGAATCGAGCGGAGCGACGACGGTCGCGTCGGCTATGAACGTGAACACCTACAAGACCGCCTCCTACACGGTCACCCGGCCGCTGCAGCTGGGAGTGGCCGCGGCCGCCGACCGGCCCGACGTGCAGGCGATCTTCTTCGAGGTGGGCAACGATCTCGGGGTGGCGTTCCAGCTCCGCGACGACGTGCTCGGCGTGTTCGGCGATCCCGCAGTGACCGGTAAACCGTCGGGCGATGACCTCCGGTCGGGCAAGCGCACGGTGCTGCTCGCCGAGGCGATCGAACTCGCCGACAAGTCGGATCCGGAAGCGGCCAAGCTGCTGCGTTCGTCGGTCGGCACCGAGCTCTCCGACGGCCGGGTGCGCGAGCTGTGCGGCGTCATCGACTCGGTCGGCGCGCTGGCCGCCGTCGAGCAGCACATCGACATGCTCACCAGCCGCTCGCTGGATGCCATCGGCGCCGCGCCGATCAACGAGCAGGCGAAGGCGGGACTGTCCACGTTCGCCAGGTTGGCCGCCAACCGGTCCGCCTGAGACCGCGGACGTGAGGAGCAATATGGCTTCGACGACCATGTCGCGGCTGCGCGCGTTCGCCAAGTCACCCGAGGCAAGGCCCGCGCTTTTGGGCTTCCTCGGCGCGGTGATGATCACCGCCGGTGGCGTCGGTGCGGGCAGCACCCGGCTGCACGATCCGCTGCTCGAGTCGATGCACCTGTCGTGGTTGCGGTTCGGGCACGGGCTCGTGCTGTCGTCGGTGCTGCTGTGGGGCGGCGTCGCGGTGATGCTGATCGCCTGGTTACGGTTGGGCCGCACCGTGATCGACGGTTCGGCGCGCGAGTACACGATGGTCGCGACCACCGGCTTCTGGTTGGCCCCGCTGCTGCTGTCCGTGCCGGTGTTCAGCCGCGACACCTACTCCTATCTGGCTCAGGGCGCGCTGCTACGCGACGGCTTCGACCCATATGCCGTGGGTCCGGTCGACAACCCGAACCCGTTGCTGGAGAACGTGAGCCCGATCTGGACGACGACGACGGCGCCGTACGGGCCTGCCTTCATCCTGGTCGCGAAATTCGTCACGATGCTGGTCGGCGACCACGTCATCGCGGGCACGATGGTGCTGCGGCTGTGCATGCTGCCGGGGCTCATCCTGCTGGTCTGGGCCGCGCCCCGACTGGCCCGCCACGTCGGGGGCAACGGCGCCACCGCGCTGTGGATCTGCGCGCTCAACCCATTGGTGATCATCCATCTGATGGGCGGCGTACACAACGAGATGCTGATGGTCGGCCTGATGGGCGCGGGCATCGCGCTGATATTCGGCAGGCACCCGATCGCGGGCAACGCTCTCATCGTCGTCGCTGTTGCCGTGAAAGCCACGGCGGGTCTTGCCCTTCCGTTCATGGTGTGGGTCTGGGCCCGGCAACTGCGGGACAGCCGCGACCTGTCGCCGCTGCGCGCGTTCACAGCCGCGACCGCAGGGTCGATCGCGATCTTCGTCGCCGTGTTCACCGTCCTCTCCGGTCTCGCCGGAGTGGGTCTCGGCTGGCTCACAGCACTGGCCGGCTCGGTGAAGATCATCAACTGGCTGACGGTGCCGACCGCCGTATCCAACCTCGTCAACGCCGTCGGCGGCCTCTTCTTCGGGGTGAACTTCTACGCCGTCCTCGAGGTCGCGCGGATCATCGGCATCGCGATCATCGCGATCTCACTTCCCTTGTTGTGGTGGCGGTTCCGGCACACCGATCGCCAGGTGCTCACCGGAATCGCGTTGGCGATGGTGATCGTGGTGCTGTTCGTTCCCGCTGCATTGCCGTGGTACTACACGTGGCCGCTGGCGATCATCGCCGCGCTGGCCCAGAGCAGACAGGCGATCGCGTTGATCGCCGGCTTCTCCACCTGGATCATGGTGATCTTCAAACCCGATGGCAGCCACGGCATGTACTCATGGATCCATGTGCTGCTGGCCACCTGCTGCGCCGTGGCGGCCTGGTACTCGCTGTACCGGGATCCTGATCAGCACGCCATCGCCTGGGCGCGGCGCACCACCTCGCGAGCCTGATGGGAGTGCAACGCGTCGACCGGACGCGCGTTGTTCTGCCCCGAGGGCGATCCGTCACGCCTGATCGTCAGTGACGGATCGGGCGTGAACAACCAGCGCACGATCTCGGTGTCCTGGTATCCGCCGTCGTGCAGGACGACGAGCAACCCCTGCAGGCTCTTGACGACCTGACCGGTGTCGTCGAAGAAGACCTTCGGCACCACCACTGACCCTTCTCGGCGCACCCCGACGAGATGGCCGTCTCGCAGGTGCTGCTGGACTTTTGTCACCGGAATGCCGAGCAATTGCGCGACATGAGGCAAATCGAGAACGTCCTCGCCTGGGTCGAGCACATCCTCAGCGGCTGGAATCCTGCTCACCGGCCCGAGTCTAGGACGCACGACGCGTCGGTGTACGCGCTCTGCCACCACAGTCACGGGCAAAATGCTCCGTACCATGTTTCCGGTGGAGACGTACCAGCAGTCCGACCCGCTCGTCGGGATCGTGCTGGACGGGCGCTACCGCGTCGACACCTTGATCGCCACCGGCGGCATGTCCGGCGTCTACCGGGGGCTCGACCTCCGGCTGGATCGGCCGGTGGCACTGAAGATCATGGATTCCCGCTATGCCGGTGACACCCAGTTCCTGACGCGGTTCCAGCGCGAGGCCCGCGCCGTCGCAAAGCTGAAGGACCCCGGCCTGGTGGCGGTCTACGACAAGGGCATCGACGGACAGCACCCGTTCCTGGTGATGGAATTGGTTGACGGCGGCACGCTGCGTGAACTGCTTGTCGAGCGCGGCCCGATGCCGCCGCACGCGGTCGCCGCGGTGCTCGGCCCTTTGCTCGGCGGCCTCGCGGTGGCACACCACCAGGGGCTGGTGCACCGCGACGTGAAGCCGGAGAACGTTCTGATCTCCGACAGCGGCGAGGTCAAGATCGCCGACTTCGGCCTCGTCCGCGCGCTCGCGGAGGCCAAGATCACCTCCACCAGTGTCATATTGGGCACGGCGGCCTACCTCTCGCCCGAACAGGTCAGCACCGGCGACGCCGGCCCGCCCAGCGACGTGTACGCCGTCGGCATCCTCACCTACGAGTTGCTCACCGGCTCGACACCGTTCAACGGTGACACCGCGCTCGCCGTGGCCTATCAGCGAATGGACCATGACGTTCCAGCCCCGAGCACGGTGATCGGGGGTATACCAACGCAATTCGACGAGCTGGTGCGCCGCGCGACCGCACGGGATCCGGCCGGACGGTACGTCGACGCCGAGGACATGGCAACCGAACTGGAGGCGATCGTCGACGAGTTGGGGCTACCCGACTTCCGGGTGCCCGCGCCTCGCAACTCGGCGCAACACCTTTCTGCACAGGTACACCGCGGCAGCGTCGGAGAGGATGCCGTCACCGAAAGCGTCAGGCCCGCACCCCGTCAGCACACCCGCCAGCTCACGCGCGGCCCGCAGGACTGGCAGGACGACGAGGCGTCAGACGAGATATACGGCGTTGCAGGGCAATTCGCGGGCATCGACATGGACGAGTTCCACTGGGCCCGGCAACGCGCCAAGCGGGTGCTGTTCTTCTGGGTTGTCGCGGTGCTCGTTCTCACCGGCGCGCTGACCGCCGCCGCATGGACACTCGGCAGCAATCTGTCGGGACTGCTCTAGTCGCGCAGCATCTCGGCGACCAGGAACGCCAACTCCAGCGACTGCTGGGTGTTCATCCGCGGGTCGCAGGCGGTCTCGTAGCGGCCCGCCAGGTCGGAGTCGGAGATGTCCTGCGCGCCGCCGAGACATTCGGTGACGTTCTCACCGGTGATCTCGACGTGTATGCCGCCGGGATGAGTGCCCAGCGCGCGGTGCACCTCGAAGAAGCCCTGCACCTCGTCGACGATGCGGTCGAAGTGGCGGGTCTTGTATCCGGTGGACGACTCGTGGGTGTTGCCGTGCATCGGGTCGCACTGCCAGATCACCTGGTGACCGGTCGCCTGCACCTTCTCGATGATCGGTGGCAACAGGTCGCGAACCTTGTTGTTGCCGAGCCTGCTGACCAGCGTCAGGCGGCCAGGCTCGTTGTTGGGGTCCAGCCGCTCCACGTACTCGACAGCCACCTCTGGCGTCATGGACGGACCGATTTTCACGCCGATCGGGTTGGCGATCACCTCGGCGAACGCGATGTGGGCGCCGTCGAGCTGACGGGTGCGCTCACCGACCCAGACGTAGTGCGCCGAAAGGTCGTAGAGCTTGGCGTCGCCCTCGTCGTCGGTCGACAGCCGCAGCATGGCCCGCT
Organism: Mycobacterium sp. ITM-2016-00318; assembly: GCF_002968285.2. NCBI lineage: Bacteria > Bacillati > Actinomycetota > Actinomycetes > Mycobacteriales > Mycobacteriaceae > Mycobacterium > Mycobacterium sp. ITM-2016-00318. Next base: position 3,260,578 of record NZ_CP134400.1, read on the forward strand.
CGTAGTCGAGCACCAAAGCCTCGTGGCTGGCGTAGATCTCGGCAGTCTGCAGGTTGCGGTCGTCGACACCGCAGGCGCTCATGAATGTCAGCCCGCGATCGATCTCACCGGCCAGCGCCTCGTAGCGGGCGCCCGCGGGCGACGTGCGGACGAACTCCCGGTTCCAGTCGTGCACCTTCTGCAGCGATGCCAATCCCGACGACGTCAGGGCACGCACCAGGTTCATCGCGGCGCTCGCGTTGGCGTAGGCGCGGACCAGACGGGACGGATCGTGCTCGCGAACCCCCGCATCGGCCGCGAAACCGTTGATCATGTCTCCGCGGTAGGACTTCAGCCCGAGCGCATCGATGTCGGCCGAGCGCGGCTTGGCATACTGCCCCGCGATGCGGGCGACCTTGACCACCGGCATGCTGGCGCCGTAGGTGAGCACCACCGCCATCTGCAGCAGGGTGCGGATGTTGGCCCGGATGTGGGGTTCCGTGTTGTCGACGAATGTCTCGGCGCAGTCCCCGCCCTGCAGCAGGAAGGCCTTGCCGAGCGCGACGTCGGCCAGCAGGCCCTTGAGCTTCTCGATCTCGGAGGGCACCGTCACGGGCGGCACGCTCTCCAGCACGGTCCTCATCGCCGCTGCCTGGCCCGCGTCCCAGCTGGGTTGCTGCGCGGCCGGCTTGGCCAGCGCGGCGTCCAGACGCTGCCGCAGGTGATCCGGCAGCGGAGGCAGCGACGGTAGCTGCTCGATGGGTACGTCGACGGTCCAGTTCACCTGTACATGGTAACCAGCGCAAACCCGGGAATCGAAACCGCGGCCCGGACGGCAATCGTAGGGAAACACCCCATTTTTTCCCACGCGTCACACAGCTAACGTCCACCCTGACCGCACCGAGGACCCCAGGGAAACGGGAAGCCACCTGATGCCGAACACGAATCATTGCACGAAGTCGACCTTCGCCGCGATCGCAATGGCGGCCGCAGGGTCCTTCGCCGCCGCGGCAGCGCCCGCCGCGGCGGCCCCCGGCGACTGTTCGCAGTGGGCTTTCACCGGTCCGACCAATGTCGCCCTCAGCACGGGGCCGACCGTAACCTTCGACGCTGTTGGACGCAGTTTCAGTGGTGTGCGCGCCACCGACAATCGAGCCGATCAAGGGAATATGGAAGGCGTGGTCACGCCCATCGGCACGGTGACACTGCTCTACCACAGCGAGACGTTCCCCAATGACCCTGTCGTGCACTTCATGGGTTCCGTCGACGATGCCGGCAGGGCACGGGGGCAGTTCGACGCCAAGCTCAAAGGGGACTGGGAGATCACGACTCCCCTGAGATGCGAGACGCCCGCGGCGGGCCAGGCGGGCAACTCGCGCGAAGTCACCGGCGATGTCGACGTCTACGACGCCCCGGGCGGGACGGGCAACGTGATCGGCATGCTGCAGGGTGGCGGGGGGCAACGGGTCGACCTCGGCGCCGGCTGCCGTGACGACAACTGGTGCAACGTCGCTTTCGCGGCGGGCCCCGGCGGCACGGCGTGGGTGTGGGGCGACTTCCTCAAGTGAGCCGCGGGTCAGCCGGCCAAACATAGGGAAACATCCTATTTCTCCCCAAGGCCGGCGGGGGTGTCGCTGCGGTAGTGACGTTCACCGACGACGACGTGGACGATCCCGGCTCGGCTGCGTTTCTCGGCACCGTGGGCCCCGACGGGAAGCTGACCAGCAGCATTCAGGGCGCGGTCATCAGCTGATACCGCAGCAGGTTGTGCTTCGCGTCCACCAACGCATCGTGTGCGTCGCGCGGCCGCGGCGGCATCCTCGGAGAGCCTCGCTCCTCCCAGAACTGTCGCAGTTCCCTGGTGAAGCGAGGAATCGCGGGCGGCAGCGCGGTCATCGGACCCCAGAGTTGGCACAGCACCACGTGGTCGTAGGCGCCGACCCAGGCCCAGAGCTCGATCGGCTCGTCGCCGTCGATGCCGAAGAAGTCCTCGAGGTCCGACCGGATCTGCTTACGCGACCGGTAGAGCTGCGACGACGGTGACGGCAGCTTGGGCAGGACGTGAGTGCGCACCCACCGCCCGGCCCGCTCGGGGTTGAACTCGCTCGATATGCCGTAGTACTCGCGGCCGTCCTCGGCGGCAACGCCTATCGAGATGAGCTCGATGGTGTACCCGTCGTCGATGAACTCGGTGTCGTAGAAGTACTTCACGCCGGGCCTACGCGCTGGCGTTCTCTGCGACGGCGCTGGAATCCGTCGGCGGTGCGGGAGCGGCGTGAATCTCCAGGTCGAGCTGCTGATCGACCTCGGCGTCGTCGGGGAACCGCGGTTCGCCCGCGACGATGTGCTGCAGCCAGAGCTTGGCCTGCACCACCGGCCTGCGCAGCACGCGTTCCCGCACCAGCGCCCGGTGCATCTTGCGTGGCTTGTGGGTGTAGCGCCACCGCGCCCACGGCGCGTGCGGGCGGGACAACCGCAACGCCCCGACGAACAGCAGCGGCGTGATGAACATCCCGATGAGACCCGTCCAGACTTTGCCTTTGAGCAGCACGATCACCGCGAGCGCCAGGGTGACGACCGCCAGTGCGACGACGGCGGCCCGCGCCGCGAAGCTGTGGTCTTCCCGCCATATCCCGATGTCGAAGAACGACAGCGGGTTGAAGCCGAGGATCAACAGCCCGGCCACGGCGATCGCTGTGAACACCGCGTCGACCGACGTGCGCCCATCCTCGGCCCAGTACACGTCCTGCAAATGCAGGATCAATGCGAACTCGTCAAGTACCAGCGCGGCACCGATCCCGAAAATGGTTGCCGCCACCGTGAATTCGGGTACTCCCCCGTTGACGGCCAAAGTCACCATCGCGATTCCGGAAACCATGACCAGGATCACACCGATCACCACGTGATGGATGTGGAGGCCGTCCCCTGCCGAGATATTGCGCGGCTGCCACCACTTGCGCGGTTTGTCGCTGTCGGCGTGGCTGCGGATGTACCGCACGATGGTGCGGGTGACGAAGAAGGTGCCGATGAACGCGATGAGGCAGAACACCAGCGGCATCCGGCCATCCGGTATGTCGAGGCCCCAGTTCAACGTCAGGTGCACGCAGAAAACTTACGCTGCCCGGGCGGCGACGTGCCGGGGATATGGTTCGGCGCGCCGCGCTCGGCCGATAGTCTGGCGTGCGACATGAGTAGGTTGGCGCCGCGCACGCGAGGAGCGCAAACGGCACCGCGCACGCGAGGAGCGCAAACGGCACCGCGCACGCGAGGAGCGCAAACGGAACCACGCACGCGAGGAGCGCAAATAGCACCGCCCGGCGGGACTGGTTGGTGGCCAACCGTCGCGTGGCGGATTTTCCAGTTGCTCACGCTGGCGGCGCTGGTCTGGGCCGGCTGGCGGCTGCTCGGCCACGTCACCTACCGCATCGACATCGACGTCTACCGGATGGGCGGGCGGGCCTGGCTGGACGGAAAATCGCTGTATGCCGACGGTGCGATGTTCGAAACGCGCGCAGGCCTTGAGCTGCCGTTCACGTATCCGCCACTCGCGGCGATCGTCTTCTCCCCGTTCGCCATGCTGCCGCTGTCGGTGGCCAGTGCCGCCATCACCGTCATCACGTTCGTGCTGTTGATCGTGTCCACGGTCATCGTGCTGACCCGCCTGGACGTCTGGCCGGTGTCGTCGATCACCTCGGAGCCGGCATGGCTGCGTCGGGGCTGGGTCGCGGCCGCTCTCGTCACCCCTGCGGTGATCTATTTCGAGCCGATCCGCGCGAACTTCGATTTCGGTCAGATCAACGTGGTGCTGATGACGCTGGTCATCGCCGACTGCGTGCCGCGCAGGACGCCGTGGCCGCGTGGCATCCTCCTCGGCGTCGCGATAGCCCTGAAGCTCACGCCTGCGGTGTTCCTGCTGTACTTCCTGCTGCGGCGGGACACCCGCACGCTGATCGTGACCGCGGTCTCGGGCGTGGTGGCCACGCTGGTCGGCTTCGTCTTCGCCTGGCGCGACTCCTGGGAGTACTGGACCGAGACCGTGCGCAACACCGACCGGATCGGCACCGCGACGCTGAACACCAACCAGAACATCGCCGGGACGCTGGCCCGGCTCGGGCTCAGCGAAGGCGAGAGGTTCATTCTGTGGACGGCGGCCTGCTTCGCCGTGCTCGGATTGACCATCTGGGCGGCGCGTCGCGCGCTGCGGGCGGGGGAACCCGTGCTGGCGCTGATCTGCGTGGCGATGTTCGGCCTCGTGGTGTCACCGGTCTCGTGGTCGCATCACTGGGTGTGGGCGTTGCCCACGGTGATCGCGTGCAGCGTCCTCGCCTGGCGGCATCGGAACGGCTGGCTCGCCGCCGTCACCGCGGCAGGCGTCGCCCTCATGGTGTGGACGCCGATCACGCTGATGCCCGAACACCACGAGACGACGGCGCCGTTGTGGCGTCAGCTGGTGGGTGGTTCGTACCTGTGGTGGGCGCTGGCCGTCATCGTCGTGGCTGGCACGGTGTCGGCGCGCACGACCGATTCGGACCCGGCAGAGGTGAGCGCCGCGCGGGTGCCCGCGACGAACTAACCCGACGAATCAACCGGCTAGGAGCTCGGCAGCCGGTTGTTTTCCCTCCTTGATGTCGGCCGCGTACAGGTCCACGTACTCCTGACCCGACAGGCGCATCAGCTCGTACATGATCTCGTCGACGACCGCGCGCTCGATGAACCGGTTGCCCTCGAGACCCTCGAACCGGCTGAAGTCCATCGGCTTGCCGAACCGGACCGTCACCCGGCCGAACCGCCACATCTTGCTGCCGGGGGGGTTGACCCCGTCAGTGCCGATCATCGCCACCGGGATGACCTTCACGCCGGTGTTCAGCGCGACCCGGGAGAGCCCTGTCTTGCCCTTGTACAGCCGCCCGTCGGGTGACCGGGTGCCCTCCGGATACATGCCGAGCAGCTTGCCCCCGTTCAGGACCCGCGCCGCGGTTACCAGGGCGGCCTGTGCAGCGTCGGCGTCGGCGCGGTCGATGGGCACCTGCCCGGCCGCGGTGAAGAACCAGCGCTTGAACCAGCCCTTGATGCCGGTGCCCGTGAAGTACTCGGATTTGGCCAGATACGTGATCCGGCGCCGAACCACCAGGCACAGGTAGAAGCTGTCCGCGACGGCCAGGTGGTTGCTGGCAAGAATAACCGGGCCCGAGTCCGGAACATATTCCAGCCCTTCGACTTTGGGCCGTCCCAGCAAAGTCAGCAACGGGCCCATGAAGATGTACTTGAACAGCCAATACCACATGGACCCTCCCGGATTGTGCGCACCGGACAGCAGTGCTTGGGGTTTACTCTACCGTCACTCTTCGACGGTCACCGCGATGTGCTGATACCGGCTCGGACCCGACGGCGGTGGTTCGTCGGGCGGCGGCCGATCGGGGGTCGGCGTCGACTCGACGTCGGCGACCATGGCGCGGACGACGCTCAGCAGCGCCACGCTGTGCTCGGCTATGACGGTCAGCAAAGGGTGCTGCTCGCCGCTCACCAGCGCAGCCAGCGCGCACACCGGGCACCACACCTGCTGGCACTTGCCGGGACCGTCCGCGCCCGCGGCCGCAGCGGCCGCCGCCCGCACCGCCGGGTCGATGCGGTCGAGGATGGCTTGCGCCAACGCCTTCAGCTCCGGGCCAAGGTCGGGGTGAGTGTCGCTCACTGCGGCCACACCTCCGGGTCGGGTCGAAATCGCACGGTCAGCTCACTGCCCTTGAGCTGGGCGTCAGTCACTGTGCATCGCCTCAGGACGGACGCCAGCCGGACCCGGCGCCGCAGTCCACCGGCGCCGATGATCAGGTCGTCCTCGACCCGCCCCAGGGTGAGTGCGGTCGAGTCGATTTGTGGCAACTCTAACCGCAACCGATAGACCGAACCCAATCCAGAGCCGGACTCGCGGTCGACGATCGGTCGCAGCGGGCCCGGCGGCGGTGAGCCGTCGCGTCTGCGCGCGCACTCGAGCAGTTCGCCGAGCGCCTTCGCGCCGATGGGTTCCCCAGCGAGGTGCGGCACCAGCACCAGTTGCACATCGCCGATGGTGGCGTCGAGTTCATCCAGCACCGTCTGCTGTTCGGAGATGCGTTCGGAGTACCAGTCGAACGCGGGGTGCTCGGGCAGGTTGCGGTACTCGTACGAATCATCCTGCACCAAGATCTGATTCACGATCAGCTCGTCGACGCGCACGCCCATCAGCGCCAGTGAGCCAAGGGTGCGGGCGGCCTCGGCGGCCACCACCCGCTCCGCGGTGAGCACGAGGTGCGCGCTCAGGCGGTCGCCGTCGGTGAGCAGGCCGGTCAGTGCGCCGTTGCCCGCGTCGATGCGCTCCATCAACTCGACGATCGCCGCCGTGTGCGCATCGTCTGACGCCGTGAGCCTGCGGTGTCGCGGCCAGGCCCGCTCCAGATACAGCCCGAAGGCCGACGGCAGGGTCAGCATCCGCATGGCATCGGCCGTCGACGCGCAGTCGACGACGACGTGATCCCACTCCCCCGACTTCGCCAACTCGCCGACCTCGTGCAGGCCGAGCACCTCCTGGATACCGGGTAGGGCCGAGAGTTCCTCCGGCGCAATGTGTCCCAATTCTGATTCGTCGAACCGCGCGGTCAGCACGCCTGCGACGTCGCACCAGCGTGCCTCGAGGAGGGCCAGCGTGTCGAGCGCAAGGGCATCGAGGAATCCGCCGGTGCCGGCATCCCGCCTGGAATCGAGGTCGGCCAGCACGCGGGTGGGCGCACGCAGCCCGGTGGGTGCGACGGAGGTACCGAGCACATCCCCGATCGAGTGCGCCTGGTCGGTGGAGACCACGAGGACCCGCAGACCGCTTTGCGCATCGCGCACCGCTGTCGCGGTCGCGAGCGTTGACTTACCTACACCGCCCTTGCCAACGAAGAGACTGATCCGGGCGTGCGTAGGCGCAGGGGTGTCACTCAGCCTCGACTCGTTTCTTGAGATCCTTCAAAGCGGTGTCGGTCAGCCGTCGCTCGGCCTTGCGCTTGAGCAGCCCGATCATCGGGATGATCAGGTCGACCGACAATTCGTAGGTGACGTCGGTGCCGGAACCCTTGGGCGACAACCGGTATGCGCCCGCCAAGGACCGCAGCAACGAACTGGAGACCAGCGACCAGGTGACCGATCCGCGATCGGGAGGCCAATCGTATTCCAGGACCATCGTGTCCTTGAGCACCGCGGCGTCGAGCACCAGCCGGGCCCTCTTCGGGTAGCCCTCGTCGTCGGCCTCGAGAACCTCGGTCTCTTTGTACTCGGCGACCCAATCCGGATAGGAGCCGATGTCGGCGATGACATCCATCACCGTCGATGGATCCGCGTCGATGTAGATGGTCTGTGCCGTCTTGTCCGCCACTAGGCCGCTTTCTGTCGTTCGTGTGCCCGCATGCGCCCGATGGAAAAGAAATCTACCCGCCGCCGCCGGCTCTAACCGTGTATCAGGCGGGCGGGGGCATTCCGACCGGACGCGATGCCTCGAGCGTCTGCTTCAGCTCGAACGACATCCTCTTGCCCGCCACCCGGCGCTGATGATTGAGCTTGGCGAGGTTCATATTGGCCAGCTGCCAGGCGGCCGCGGCCGCGGGCTCGGCGTGCAGGAAGTAGTTGAGGATCACGCCGTCGAGCGACGGCTCGAGCCAGACCTCCATGGTGCCGGTCAGCGCGCCGTTGACGGTCCAGCGGTGGCCGAGCCGCCCGCGGTCCTCGATCACCGTCAGGTGCAGATCCGGCCACCAGCGCCGCCAGCTCGCCGGGTCGGCGACGGCCCTGCCGACCTCGACCGGATCAGCCGCCACGAACGTCTGATCGGCGATCTGAATGCTGTTCATCGACATTAGCTTCACATACGGCCCCGCCGGGGCAGGGCCGTGGCCGACTAGGCTGGCCCGGGCAACGCCGCTACCAGCATCGGAGGCGAAGATCGTGCGAGAGTTCAGTGTTCCCGCACCGTTCGAAGTCGGCGAGCACGACACCGTCGTCAGCTCCGTCTACTCGCACGAACGCGACGACCCCGACCACGTCCTCATGCAGCGACTCGTCGACGGGGCGTGGACCGATGTGACGGCCGCCGAAGTGGCCGGACAGATCCGTTCGGTCGCCCTTGGGCTGATCGCCGAAGGGGTGCAGCCGGGCGACCGGGTCGCGGTGTTGTCGGCGACCCGGTACGAGTGGCCCATCATCGATTTCGCGATCTTGTCGGTCGGCGCGCTGACCGTCCCGATCTACGAGACCAGCTCGGCGGAGCAGATCAAGTTTGTGCTCGGCGATTCCGGTGCGGTGCTGGTGTTCGCCGAGACCGACGCGCACGCCGACAAGATCGAGCAGCTCAAGGGCGACCTACCGGATCTGCGCAAGGTGTTCCGCATCGAGAGTTCGGTCGCGGCGCTGGACCAACTGGCCGAGACGGGGGCGTCCACCGACCGCGCCGAGCTGGACGCCCGGCTGGCTGGCATCAAGTCCGCCGGCCCCGCCACCCTGATCTATACCTCGGGCACCACCGGAAGGCCGAAGGGCTGCCAGCTGACCCACGCCAACCTCGTATACGAGATCCGCGGCGCCAAGGCGTCCTTCCCGACGCTGCTGGACAAGGGTGAGCGCCTGCTGGTGTTCCTGCCGCTGGCCCACGTGCTTGCCCGCGCCATCACCATCGCGGCATTCGTGAACAAGGTGACGCTCGGATTCACCAGCGACATCAAGAACCTCGTGCCGATGTTCGGGGTTTTCAAGCCGACGCTGGCGGTCTCGGTGCCGCGAGTGTTCGAGAAGGTCTACAACGCCGCCGAGCAGAACGCCCGCAACGACGGCAAGGGCCGGATATTCGAGATCGCGGCGAACACCGCGATCGAATGGAGTCAGGCGCAGGACTCCGCCGCGGACGCGAGGAGCGGAAAGGCAAAAGGCCCGGGCTTGCTGCTGCGCGCGAAGCACGCCGTGTTCGACCGGCTGGTGTACGGCAAATTGCGTGCCGCGCTCGGCGGTGATTGCCGTGCCGCGATCTCCGGCGGCGCGCCGCTCGGCGCCCGGCTCGGCCACTTCTACCGTGGTGTCGGGCTGACGATCTACGAGGGCTACGGCCTCACCGAGACCAGCGCCGCGATCACGGTGAACCAGGTCGGCGCGCTGAAGATCGGATCGGTTGGGAGACCGGTGCCGGGCAACGAGTTGCGGTTGGCCGATGACGACGAGCTCCTGGTTCGCGGCGGCGTGGTGTTCGCCGGCTACTGGCGCAACGAGGAGGAGACGAAGGCGGTCTTTTCCGCGGACGCGAGGAGCGGAGAGGCTTCAGCTGATTGGTTCCACACCGGCGATCTCGGCGCCATCGACGACGACGGCTTCCTCACCATCATCGGCCGCAAGAAGGAGATCATCGTCACGGCGGGCGGCAAGAACGTCGCCCCGGCCATCCTGGAGGACAGGCTGCGGGCCCACCCGCTGATCAGCCAGGCGATGTGCGTCGGCGACCAGAAACCGTTCATCGCCGCACTCATCACGATCGACCAGGAGGCCTTCCCCGGCTGGAAGGAACGCAACGGCAAGAGCGCCGACGCGTCGGTGGCGGACCTGGCCGACGACCCTGATCTGGTCGCCGAGATCGAACTCGCCGTCAAGGATGCCAACCAGTCCGTCTCCAAGGCGGAGGCGATCCGCAAGTTCCGGGTGCTGCCTGTCGACTTCACCGAGGACACCGGTGAGCTGACGCCGACGATGAAGGTCAAGCGCAAGGTGGTCGCCGAGAAGTTCGCCGGCGACATCGAAGCGCTCTACGACAAGGGCTGAGGCGCGAGCAGTCCGGCAAGCCGCGCCGCCTGGCTGCGCCACTGCCAGTTGTCGACGGCCCAGCGCCTTCCCGCTGCGCCCATCCGGGCGGCCCGGTTCGGGTCGGCGAGTATTTCGCATGTCGCCGTTGCGATCTGGTCGAGATCGGTGCCGTCGACGATGAGACCCGTTTCGCCGTGCCGAACGGTCTCCGGCGCTCCGCCGGAATTCCCCGCCACGACCGGTACGCCGGTCGACGACGCTTCGAGGAAGACAATGCCGAGACCCTCGACGTCCAGCCCCGCTCCGCGGGTCCGGCACGGCATCGCGAACACATCTGCCATCGCATGATGGGCGGGCAGCTCGGCACCGGGCACGCTGCCGGTGAAGACGACGTGTTCCGACATGCCGGTTCCGCCGGCGAGCCGGCGCAGTGTGTCCAGGTAGGGTCCGCCGCCGACGATCACCAGCGCTGCACCGTCGATGCGGTCCCGGATGGCGGGCAGCGCCCGGATGAGCATGTCCTGACCCTTGCGCGGCACCAGCCGGGAGAGGCACACGACGACGGGGCGGTCGCCGAGCCCGTAGCGCGACCGCATGTCGGCCCGCGCGGCCGGATCGGGTGCGAACCGGTCGGTGTCCACCCCCGGCGGCACGTACTCCAGGGCGGCACGGGGGCCGAAGGCCGAGGCGAACCGGCCCCTGGTGTAGCGGCTGACGTAGGTCACCACGTCGGTGCCGTCACCGATGTGGCGCAGTGCGTTGCGGGCCACCGGCAGCATCGACCAGCCGACCTCGTGGCCATGCGTGCTGGCAATGACGCGCCGGGCGCCTGCACTTCGTGCACGCGGCGCCAAGAGCGCCAGCGGCGCCGCAGCGCCGAACCAGACCGTCTCGATGTCGTTGTCGCCGATCAACCGCCGCATCCGGTCGTCGACGCCCGGGCCCGGCAGCATCAGTGTGGTCGGATGGCGTACAACGTCGTAGCCGCTGGTCCTTGCGGCCTCGTCGAACTCCTCGCAACCCTTCCACTTCGGCGCGTACACGGTCAGCGCGTAGTCGCCGCCCGATTGCAGCAGCTGCCCGACGAGTTCGTGCAGATAGGACTGGATCCCGCCCCGGCGGGGCGGAAAATCGTTGGTTACCAGTAGAACCCGGGTCATCGCGGTCTGGTCATCCTTCAAGCCAGGTCCGCCACTGGGCCAGCACCTCGTCGAGGTTCGCACCGAGGGTCTCCGATACCGCTGTCTCGATGTCGGGGTGGCGGTGGCCACAGGCCCGCTCGTACAGGCTGCGCAGCGTCGCGGTGCCGTAGCGGTCGGTGACGAAGCGGGCGAACCACCAGGCGCGGTCATAGGCCAGGGTGCGCGTGGCGCCCTCGGTGTCCAGGTCGGCGTCCGTCGGCAACCGGGCGATGTCGGCCGCCCTCGTCACGCCCGGTCGAGGCGCATCCGGCCTGCCGACGAAGTCGGCCACCCCCTCTGTGAGCCAGCGCGGAGCGTCGGCCGCTGTCCTGGCTCGCGCGGCGTAGTGAAAAAGCTCGTGGCGCAGCACTATTCGCAGTGCCGAGTCACTCAACCCGACAGCTCCAGGAGCGAACACGATGCGCTGGCCGGTAGTCGCGGCGGCGATGTCGGATCCGCCACCCGCCATGGCGCGGAACTGCTCGTCAGATGCGGTGGCGACGACGACGATGCCGCGGGGCCAGTCGGCCCCCCAGAATGCGGTCACCGCGGCGACGGCGTCGCCCATGGCGGCCGACACTCGGTCGAGAAGAGGCCGGGTGGCCGGACCGCCGAGGTTGATCAGCTCGACCGTTCGGCCGTCCGCGGTGGCCGAGGTGCTCGATGCGACCGCTGACGTCGTGGGCGTCGGCACGGGAACCGCGACGGGTGCGGAGGGGGCGGACCTGACGACGAACGCCACCGCCAGGCTCAACTCGAGGATCAGCAGCAGGCCGAGCAGTGGTCGTTCAGTACCGGCGAATGTTGTAGATCGGCGCATTGTTCACCGGCGCCACTCGCACCGGCGTGCCGTAGGTGGACGCGTGCACCATCATTCCGTCGCCGATGTAGATCGCCGTGTGCGAGGCATCGGAGTAGTAGTTGACCACGTCACCGGGCTGGATCTGCGACATGTCCACCGGCTGGCCGCCTCTGGCCAGCGCCTGGCTGGAGTGCGGCAGCGAGACGCCCGCCTGCTGGAAGGCCCACTGGACCAGACCGGAGCAGTCGAACGCGTTGGGCCCGGAGCCGCCCCACGAGTAGGGCGAGCCGATCCGCGTGAGCGCCGCCTGCACGGCCATATTGCCCTCGCCGCCGGCGAAATTGCCCTCGCCGCCGGCGATCGCGCCCTCGGGAGGAGCGACGTCACCCGGCGGGATTCCTCCCGGTGGGGCAGCCACGATGGCGGGATCTCCTGGGGCCGGCGGAGCCGCCTCGGTCAGCGGAGGTGCCGGCGGCGCGGCCGCGAGGGCTTCCCGCTGACCCGGTGTGAGGGCCTCGAACTGTGACTTGACGACAGCCATCTGCACTTGCAGCTGACTTTGCTTGGATTGCAGCTCCGCGCGCACTGCGGCGGCCTGCTCGGCAGCCGTCTTGGCCTCCGACGCCGAGTTGGCGGAGGCCTCCTGCGCCTTGGCGGCCTGATCGTTGACGGAGCGGTAGGTGTTCATCTGCGCCGACATCTCGGTTGCCATCACCCGCTGAACCGAGAGTTGGTCGATGACGCGCTGCGGTGAGTCGGCGGTCAACATGGCATCCATGCCGTTGGTCCTGCCACCCATGTACTGCGCGGCAGCAAACTTGTCGACGGCCGCCTGGAAGGTTGCCAGCTTCGATTTGGCTGTGTCCAACGCGGCCTGATCAGCGGTGTGCTTCGCCTCGGCTTGTTGCTGCGCGGCCAGCTTGTTGTCCAGATCCAGCTGGGCGGAATGCATCGCCTCGGTGGTTCGCTCCGCCTGCCGAGACAGCTCATTGAGCTTTGCCAATGCATCGGCTGCTGGATCAGCCTGCACATTCGCGGAGAGAATTCCGCCGAACAATGTCAGTGCCGATATCGCATATATGACGGGTCGCTTAAGCGCGCGTGTGGTCCGCTGCTGACGGTCGAACGTCAAGATTTTGAGTCCTCAAACTGCCGTTGGCGAGTCGCCCCGAACTGTCTTAGGTCTCAGACAGGTTACGAAACGGCATCGGCCTTGTCCAAACGAGAGACGCAAATTTAACAGCCTCTCAGAGTTTTTCGGACGCGCTCCGTTGCCAGGCGTGTCGTCAGGCGACGAATCCGGAGTCGCCGGGGCGGTGAATCGGCACAAGCCGCAGCCGCGGGGCCATCCCCGCCTCGGCGAGCACCTCCAACGCCGCGCGCTCGTCGGACAGCAGGGTGTCAGGCACCCCCAGCAACACGCTCACGACGCAGTCCTTGCAGCCGTGACCCCGGACCGCACAGTCATCGCAGTCGATGGTCACCGCGCCGGTATCCCTGGTCTCGTCCATCTGACCGTCCTCTCGATCGGGTTGAACGCACGGTAACCGCGACCACCGACATCCCCCGCGTGGCAACTCGGCGCTGTCGGTACCACTGCCTACCTTCAGGCCATGGGCCAGCTCAGCTTCGCCGACGTCGAGGAGGATTCGTTCGGGCTGGCGTCCGAATCTCTGCGGAACATCACCTTCGTCGTCGTCGACCTCGAGACGACGGGCGGACGGGCGAACGGCGACGACGCCAACGTCGACGCGATCACCGAGATCGGCGCCGTCAAGGTGCGCGGTGGTGAGGTGCTCGGCGAGCTGGCCACCCTGATCGACCCCGGCCGCAGCATCCCACCGCAGATCGTTGAACTCACCGGTATCACCTCGGCCATGGTCCGCGACGCCCCGAGAATCGAGTCGGTGCTGCCCGCGTTTCTCGAATTCGCGCGCGGCGCAGTGCTCGTGGCGCACAACGCCGGATTCGACATCGGCTTCCTTCGCGCTGCAGCGGAGCGTTGCGGGATCGCCTGGCCGCGCCCACGGGTGCTGTGCACCGTCCGGTTGGCCCGGCGTGTGCTGACCCGCGACGAGGCGCCCAGCGTGAAACTCTCCGCGCTGGCCCGCTTGTTCGGCGCCGCGACCACCCCGACGCATCGGGCACTCGACGACGCGCGGGCCACCGTCGACGTGCTGCACGCGCTCATCGAGCGTGTCGGCAACCGAGGCGTGCACACCTATACCGACCTACGTTCCTACCTACCCGACGTGTCGCCCGAGCAGCGCCGCAAGCGGGTGCTGGCCGCCAACCTTCCGCGCACTCCGGGTGTTTACCTGTTCCGCGGGCCCGCCGACGAGGTGCTCTACGTCGGCACGGCGGTGGATCTCCGCAGACGCGCGGTCCAGTACTTCAACGGATCCGACTCGCGCCCGCGAATCAAGGAGATGGTCGCCCTGGCCACCGCCGTCGACCACGTCGAGTGCGCAAATGACCTGGAAGCCGGTGTGCGTGAGCTGCGCCTGCTGGCCGCGCATGCGCCGCCCTACAACCGCCGATCCAAGTTCCCTCAGCGGTGGTGGTGGATCGTGCTGACCGACGAGGCGTTCCCGCGGCTGTCGATCGTGCGTAACCCCAAGGGCGACAGTGCCGTCGGCCCGTTCCGGGTGCGTGCCGACGCCGTCGAGACCGCCGATCTGCTTGCCCGGTTCACCGGGCTGCGCACCTGCACCACGAGGATCGCCCGCTCGGCACGGCACGGGCCCGCGTGCCCCGAACGCGAACTGTCGCCGTGTCCGGCTCCCCGCGATGTGCCCGCGGCCGGCTACGCCGGGGCGCCGCGGCGCGCGACGGCGCTGATCGACGGAGTCGAGGACGCCGTGTTGACGGCGGTGTCCGCCCGCATCGGCGAGCTGGCCGCCGCCAACCGCTACGAGACGGCCGCCCGGCTGCGCGACCACGCCGCGGCCGCAATCGATGTGCTGTGGCGCGGTCAGCGGCTACGCGCACTGGCCGCGGTCACCGAGCTCGTCGCGGCGCGTCCCGACGGCAACGGCGGATGGCACCTCGCGGTCATCCGCCGCGGACAGCTCGCCGCCGCGGGCCTCGCGCCCCTAGGCGTTCCGCCGATGCCGGTGGTCGACGCGATAACCGCTGGGGCACAAGCGATCCTGCCCGCCACGGCCCCGCTGGGCGGCGCGCTGGTGGAAGAGGTCGGGCTGATCATGCGCTGGCTCGGCCAGCCCGGCGTGCGCATCGTACGCGCCGAGCCCGGCTGGGCGTCCCCGGTGGGGTGTGCGGGACGCTGGGCGTCGTGGGCCGCGTCGGCGCGCTCGGCCCGGCTGGCCGCAGTTCAGACGCTCGACTCGTCAAGCCTGCTGAGTGAACCGCACCCAACGCGCGAGCAGCTGTTCGGCCGCGCCGGAGTCGATCGCGGTCACGGCGCGATTCAGTCCCGACTCCCACGCCGAGAGCCATTCGGCGCCGCTGGTTAGCCCGGCATGCGCCACCATCGCGCCCGCCGCGTTGAGGATCACCGCGTCGCGCACCGGTCCGGCGGCGCCTGCGAGCACCTCGCGCGCCTCCGCCGCGTTCTTCTCGGCGTCGCCGCCGACCAACTCGGAGATCTCCGCGCGGGCGAACCCGAAACCGGCCGGATCGAACGTCAGCTTCTCCACGGTGCCTGCCTGAACCCGCCAGATGGTGCTCGTTGTGGTCGTGGTGAGTTCGTCGAGCCCGTCGTCGCCGTGCACGACGAGGACGCTGGACCGGCGCGTCGCGAAAACGCCAGCCATCACCTCGGCGAGATCGCCCCATGCGCAGCCGATCAGCCCGG
Source organism: Mycobacterium sp. ITM-2016-00318 (assembly GCF_002968285.2). Taxonomy (NCBI): domain Bacteria; kingdom Bacillati; phylum Actinomycetota; class Actinomycetes; order Mycobacteriales; family Mycobacteriaceae; genus Mycobacterium; species Mycobacterium sp. ITM-2016-00318. The sequence continues at coordinate 3,276,149 of NZ_CP134400.1, forward strand.
CGCGGGGCGCACCCGGATTCGTCAGGGGCCCAAGAAGATTGAATACCGTCGGCACACCGATCTCGCGGCGCGCCGCGCCCGCATGCTTATAGGACGGGTGGAACGTCTGGGCGAAGCAGAACCCGATGCCGACTTCGGCCACGCTGCGGGCCACCTCGTCGGGCCCCAGGTCGATGCGAACGCCGAGCGCCTCGAGGGTGTCGGCGCCTCCGCTGCGTGACGACGCGGCCCGGTTGCCGTGTTTCACCACAGGAACGCCGGCAGCCGCCACCACGATGGCCGCCATCGTCGACAGGTTCACCGTGTTCGCGCCGTCGCCTCCGGTGCCGACGATGTCGACGGTGTCCGTCCCGATCTCGTCGGTGGGCACCCGAAGGGCGTAGGAGAGCATGGTGCCGGCCAGCTCGGTCACCTCGGCCGACGTCGGCCGCTTCATCTTCATCGACACGCCGAACGCCGCGATCTGCGCCGGCGTGGCCACGCCGGTCATGATCTGGTCCATCGCCCAGGCCGCCTGACCCGCCTCCAACGGCTTACGAGTGGTCAGTCGGCCCAGGATCAGCGGCCACGACGGCTCGCTGTGCGATGAAGTCACCGCCAGATTATGACGAATTGGTCCACCCGGGTGGAGTTGAACAACTACAAAGCGTCATACTTGCGTTGTGACGAGCGCTGTAGGGACCTCGGGAACCGCGATCACGTCGCGCGTGCATTCGCTGAACCGGCCCAATATGGTCAGTGTTGGCACCATCGTCTGGCTTTCCAGCGAGCTGATGTTCTTTGCTGGACTGTTCGCGATGTACTTCACCGCCCGCTCCCAGGCCGGCGGCGATTGGCCGCCCGAGCCGACCGAGCTGAACCTCTTTCAGGCCGTGCCCGTCACGCTGGTGCTGATTGCCTCCTCCTTCACCTGTCAGATGGGCGTCTTCGCCGCCGAACGCGGCGACGTGTTCGGTTTGCGGCGCTGGTATGTGATCACGTTCCTGATGGGTCTGTTCTTCGTGCTTGGACAGGGCTACGAGTACATCCAATTGGTCCACCACGGCACCACGATCTCCAGCAGCGCCTACGGCTCGGTGTTCTACCTGCCCACCGGATTCCACGGCCTGCACGTCATCGGCGGCCTCATCGCGTTCATCTACCTGCTTGCGCGCACCACCATGACCAAGTTCACACCCGCGCAGGCCACCGCCGCGATCGTCGTCTCGTACTACTGGCACTTCGTCGACATCGTGTGGATCGCGCTGTTCGCCACCATCTACTTCGTTCGTTAGCAGGCTGGGGATGAGAAGGGGTTCGATGACCAGGAAGGCCCGCGGAGCCGGAAGGCCGGCGACATTGAACCGCCGCCGTCTTCGTCGCCGACTCTCAGCGGCAGTGCTGCTGCTGATCGGACTCGGCGTCGCGGGTGGCCTTGCCGCCACGCTGACGCCCACGCCGCAGGTGGCCGTCGCCGATGAGTCAGCCTCGGCGATGCTGCGCACAGGAAAGGATCTGTTCAACACCTCCTGCGTCACCTGTCACGGCGTCAACCTGCAGGGTGTGACCGATCGCGGCCCCAGCCTGGTCGGGGTCGGCGAGTCCGCCGTCTACTTCCAGGTGTCGACCGGCCGCATGCCGGCGATGCGCGGCGAGGCGCAGGCACCGCAGAAGCCGCCGCAGTTCGACGAAGCGCAGATCGACGCCCTCGGCGCCTACATCCAGGCCAACGGTGGCGGCCCGGAGGTACCTCGCGACGAGAACGGCCAGATCGCCGGAACCTCATTGATCGGGAACGACGTGGCCCGCGGCGGCGACCTGTTCCGGCTCAATTGCGCTTCCTGCCACAACTTCACGGGTAAGGGCGGCGCGCTGTCGTCGGGCAAGTACGCCCCCGAGCTTTCCGACGCCGAGCCGGCGCAGATTTACACGGCCATGCAGACCGGTCCGCAGAACATGCCGAAGTTCTCCGATCGTCAGCTCTCCCCCGAGGAGAAGCGCGACATCGTCGCCTACGTCCGGATGGCCGCGGAAGCGCCGGACCCCGGCGGTTACGGACTCGGCGGCTTCGGGCCCACGTCAGAGGGTATGGCCGCCTGGATCATCGGCATGGTGGCCGTCATCGCGGCGGCCCTGTGGATCGGAGCCCGAACGTGAGTGACGCCGAGAACACCCCGAAGGGCACCGACGCCCCCGGCCATGCGGGTGTGCCGGGTCAGCCGACCGACGCCGAGCTGGCGTCGATGTCCCGCGAGGAGCTGGTCGAGCTCGGCGGAAAGCTCGACGGCGTAGAGATCGTCTACAAGGAAGATCGCTGGCCCGTCAGCGACACCAAGGCCGAGAAGCGCGCGGCGCGTTCGGTGACCAATTGGCTTCTGCTGGGGGGCCTTTCAGGCCTCGCGCTGTTGCTGGTCTTCCTGTTCTGGCCGTGGGAGTACAAGGGCAAGGAAACCGAGGGCCACTGGTGGTACGACCTGGCCACCCCGCTGTACGGGCTCACGTTCGGACTTTCGATCCTGGCCATCGGCATCGGCGCGGTGCTGTACCAGAAGAAGTTCATCCCTGAGGAGATCAGCATCCAGGAGCGCCACGACGGCGCGTCTCCCGAGATCCAGCGGAAGACCGTGGGGGCGAACCTCTCCGATGCACTCGAGGGCTCGGGAATCAGGCGCCGCAAGATGATCGGGCTTTCGCTCGGCATCGGCCTCGGCGCATTCGGGGCGGGCACGCTGGTCGCGTTCATCGGCGGCCTCATCAAGAATCCGTGGAAACCGGTGATGCCGACCGCCGAGGGTAAGAAGGCCGTGCTCTGGACGTCGGGATGGACTCCCCAGTTCACGGGCGAGACGATCTTCTTGGCGCGCGCCACCGGAAGCGCCGATCACGGAGCGCCTTTCGTCAAGATGCGCCCCGAGGATCTCGACGCCGGCGGCATGGAGACGGTGTTTCCGTGGCGGGAGTCCGACGGCGACGGCACCACCACCGACTCACACCATCGGCTCAACGAGATCCTGATGGGTGTGCGCAACCCGGTGATGCTCATCCGCATCAAGCCAGGCGACATGAAACGGGTGGTCAAGAGGCAGGGGCAGGAGAGCTTCAACTTCGGCGACCTGTTCGCCTATACCAAGGTGTGCTCGCACTTGGGTTGCCCCTCTTCGCTTTACGAGCAGCAGTCCTATCGCATCCTCTGCCCGTGCCACCAGTCGCAGTTCGACGCGTTGCATTTCGCGAAACCCATATTCGGCCCGGCTGCGCGCGCGCTGGCGCAGCTGCCCATCACCATTGACAAGGACGGGTATCTCGTCGCCAACGGCGACTTCATCGAGCCCGTCGGACCGGCATTCTGGGAGCGGACATCATGAGTCCTAAATTGCCAAAACCGCCCAAGCTAGCGGAGATTGCGGCCGGACAGGGAGACGCGATGGACTCGCGTTACCACCCCTCGGCGGCGGTCCGCAGGCAGCTCAACAAGGTCTTCCCCACCCACTGGTCGTTCCTGCTGGGTGAGATCGCTTTGTACAGCTTCATCGTCCTGCTTCTCACCGGCGTGTATCTCACCCTGTTCTTCGACCCGTCGATGGTCGAGGTCACCTACCAGGGTGTGTATCAGCCGCTGCGCGGCGTCGAGATGTCGAAGGCGTTCGCGTCCACCCTCGACATCAGCTTCGAGGTGCGCGGCGGCCTGTTCGTCCGTCAGATTCACCACTGGGCCGCACTGCTTTTCGCGGCCTCGATCATGGTGCACCTGGCGCGCATCTTCTTCACCGGCGCCTTCCGCAGGCCCCGGGAGACCAACTGGGTCATCGGCTCTCTGCTGCTCATCCTGGCGATGTTCGAGGGCTTCTTCGGCTACTCGCTGCCCGACGATCTCCTGTCCGGCACCGGCCTCCGTGCCGCGTTCTCGGGCATCACGATGGGCGTTCCGGTTGTCGGCACCTGGCTGCACTGGGCTTTGTTCGCCGGTGATTTCCCCTGCGGTGGGGCCGGAAACGACTGCACAATCGGCATCATCATCCCGCGTCTGTACGCGCTGCACATCCTGCTGATCCCCGGAATCATCCTGGCGCTCATCGGTGTACACCTCGCGATGGTGTGGTTCCAGAAGCACACCCAGTTCCCGGGACCGGGGCGCACCGAGACCAATGTCGTCGGCGTCCGCGTCATGCCCGTGTTCGCCGTCAAGTCCGGCGCCTTCTTCGCGGTGACGACCGGCATTCTGGGAATCATGGGCGGCCTGCTGCAGATCAACCCGATCTGGCAGCTCGGCCCCTACAAGCCCTCTCAGATCTCGGCGGGTAGCCAGCCGGACTTCTACATGATGTGGACTGACGGCCTCATCCGGCTCTGGCCGGCATGGGAGTTCTACCTGTTCGGGCACACGATCCCCCAGCCCGTGTGGATCGCTGTGCTCATGGGCGTCATCTTCATGCTCCTTCCGGCGTGGCCGTTCCTGGAGCAGAAATTCACCGGCGACAGGGCGCATCACAACCTGTTGCAGCGACCGCGGGACGCTCCGGTGCGCACCGCGATCGGCGCAATGGCGATCTCGTTCTACATCGTGCTCACCTTCGCCTGCATGAACGACATCATCGCGCTGAAATTCCACATCTCGCTGAACGCGACGACGTGGATCGGCCGCATCGGCATGGTGGTGCTGCCTGCGATCGTCTACTACATCACCTACCGCTGGTGCATCGGTCTGCAGCGCAGCGACCGCGGAGTGCTCGAGCACGGCATCGAGACGGGCATCATCAAACGGCTGCCGCACGGTGCCTACATCGAGCTGCACCAGCCGCTGGGACCGGTCGACGAACACGGCCATCCGATCCCACTGGAGTACCAGGGTGCGCCCGTGCCGAAGCGGATGAACAAGCTGGGCTCCGGCGGTTCCCCCGGCATCGGAAGCTTCCTGCGGGCGGATCCGGCCGACCAGCACGACGCGCTCGTCGAGGCGGAGCACGCCGGAGAGCGCAAGGCGCTCACGGCGCTGCGCGAGCATCAGGACCGCAACGGCTCCAACGGGCACGGCGGCGACGGCCAGAGCCCCAACGGGCACGGCTCGACAAACGGACACTGACCCGCTCAGCGGCGATCAGCTGTCAGTGCTTGTCGACGAGTTCGCCCAACTGCCGTAGGTAGATCCACGGAGCGGCGGGCATCGCGAGCGTGACGAGGCCGGCGACGACGTAGGCCGCCCACGCGTAGGTGTCATGGCCCGCCGCCATCAGATAGGTGGCGATGCCGATGGCCAACAGCGCTACGCCCATCGCGATCGCGATGACCACCGCGCAACGCAGCCAGACCCGCTCCACGGCGGGCGGTACTCCGGTGTCGTACATGCTGATTCCCGGCGACGACGACAACGCACTGCGCTGACGGACCCCTGCCGCGGGCGCCTGGGCAGTCCGGAGGTTCTGCGTGCGCGGATCGGGTGTCCGCGCTGCCGCCTGCGTCCGCGCGGGTGCCGGTCGGGCGTCGCCGCCCGGTGCGCCGCGCGGATCCTCGAGCGCCGTGCGCCTGGCCCGGATCAGCAGCGGGATCGCGCCGACGATGACGAGCGCCGAGACCCCGATCACGCCGTACAGCAACCAGGGTGTCCCCGACTCGGTCGACGACTCTTGATGCTTGCTGCCGAGATCGACCAGCGCCACCGCGGCCGCGACCGCCGATCCCAAGACGGCGAGCCAGACGGCCGCACACACCGCGAGCAGAATCCGGTCGGTGTTGTCGGCGTCGTTGCCCGTCGGGTTGAGCCGCGAGCGGGCCGCGGCCCAAGTGTTGTGTGTCATCAGCAGCTTGTCTGTGCGGAGTTGCCGGTATTCGAGGACAATACGGTGCCGTCGCTCGTGGTGATCGAGCAGTTGAGCCTGCTGACCAGAAACAGGCTGGACGCCTGCACCGAGCCCACCTCGGACTGCGAGATCGGTGTCACTGTCAACGACCACGGGATGTAGACGTTGCGCTGCGTGCGGCTGCGCCCGGACGCGTCGATGTAGGTGACGGTGATGATGTCACCCGGCGCCTTCGTGCCGGTCACCGAATACGTCACCTGGCGTGGGCCCGCGCGCGTCGTCGTGGGCGGCGGCGCTGCCGAACTGGGCGGTGCCTCAGGGGGCGGCGGCGCCGGCTCCTCGGGCGCGGGCGCAGGCGCAGGCGCAGGTGCCGGCGGCGGCTCGGTCACCGTCACGGTTTCCGGAGGCGGTGGAGGCGGCTCCTCCGACGGCGGCGGGGGCGGCGGTGGTGGCGGGGTCGTGGTGGTGATCTCGTCCTGCACGGGCGGCGCCGTGGTGGTGCTCGACGTTGGTTCGCCCTGCGCGTTGAGGTTGTCGGACTCCGTACCCATCACCAGCAACGACACGGACACCACAAGGGAGATGGCTGCGATGATGGCGACGACGCCGACGACCCACGGCCAGCGCGGCGGCCTGCCCGTGTCGACCAGTTCGGTCTTGTCGTACTCGTCGTAGTCATAGAGGTCGGGATCGGCGGCGACGTAGGGTCCTGCGGTGAACTGCTCGGACTCGGGCGCCGAGTAGGCACGCGAGTGGATTTCCGTCTCGCCGGTCGCGTCCGCGACGCTAGCTTCCTCGGCGGTCGGCTCGCCCGGTTCCTGATCCGGAGTGTCCGACCCTTCGGAATCCGGTCCTGGGGGATTCGGCCCGCTCATTACGCCTATCCTTCTCCACTACTCATCGGCGCGACAGCAAGCGGCTGACAGCGACGTGTACGGCCTCGGCAAACCCTACCGAAACCGATGAGCGGATCGAATTCGCACAGCGCGGTAGTAATCAACTGACGCCCAGATGTGACCTTGAACGGTCAGTGCTTCTCTGCTCCGGTGTAGTACTCGAACACCAGGCCGGCAGCCGAAGCGAGCACGAACACCACACCGGCCACCATCAGCCACGGCAGCCAGAGCGCGACCCCCACGGCCGTGACCGAGGCGGCAAGGGCGATGATGATCGGCCACCAGCTGTGCGGGCTGTAGAAGCCGAGCTCGCCTGCGCCGTCGCTGATCTCGGCATCCTCGTAGTCCTCGGGCCTGGTATCGAGCCGACGTGCGACGAACCGGAAGAAGGTGCCGGTGATCAGCGTCAGTCCTGCGGTCATGACAAGGGCGGTGACACCCGCCCACTCGACGCCGCCGTACTGGAAGATGTGTGTCAGTGCGCCGTAGACGACGGCCGCGAGGACGAAGAACGCGGTCAGGAACTCGAACAGCCTGGCTTCGATGTGCATGGACGTCCCTACTTACTCGCCTGCGCAGGCGCTCCGGCCTGCTCGCCGCGTCGGGTGTCGAACGGGCGAGTGGTGACCGCAGTCGCCGGTTGGTTGATGGCCTGCAGCGCCTCGGCATTCGTCTTACCCGCGATGCGCTGCTGTAGATAGGCCTTGAAGTCGTTGGGCTCGACCACTCGCAATTCGAAATTCATCATCGAGTGATAGGTGCCGCACAACTCCGTGCACCGGCCGACGAACGCGCCGGTCTTCATGATCTCGGTGACCTGGAAGACGTTGTTGGAATTGTTCGCCTTGGGATCGGGCATCACGTCGCGTTTGAAGAGGAACTCCGGTACCCAGAAGCCGTGAACCACGTCGGCTGAGGCGATCTGGAACTCGATGCGCTTGCCGGACGGCACCACCAGAACGGGGACCTCGTTGCTGGTTCCGAGGGTCTCCACCTTGTCGAAGTGCAGGTACTCCTTGTTGTCGCGCTCCCTGGCGCCGATGGCGTGTTCTTCCCCGCTGGAGCGGAACTCGCCACCTTCTTCGCCCTGAAGCCCTTCGGGCCCCGCCGCGGACATCGTCCGCGCCGGTTCGGCGCCGTCGAAGTCGAACGTGCCGTCGCTGAACGCGACCTTCTGGTAGCCGAACTTCCAGTTCCACTGGAAGGCGGTCACGTCGATGACAACCTCGGGGTTGGACTCCGTGTGCATCAGCTTCTCCTGCACGACCACGGTGAAGTAGAAGAGCACCGAGATGATCAGGAACGGGACGACGGTGAGTACCAGCTCGAGCGGCATGTTGTAGCCGAACTGCCGGGGAAGCTCGGTGTCGCCCTTCTTGTGCCGGTGGAAGGCCGAGCTCCAGAAGATGAGGCCCCAGACGATCACGCCGACCACGAGCGACGCGATCACGGAGCCGATCCACAGCTCACGGTTCAGGTGCGCCTCAGGGGTGATGCCGTTCGGCCAGCCGAGGCCGAGAGCCTCCGACCAGCTACACCCGCTGAGCAGCAGTGCGGTCGCACCGAGGACCAGCGCCAATGCCGCTCTCCGTGCCACCACCCAGCGTCCGCGAGGTGTCACGTTGGAGCCTCCTAGAAGTCAGTTGAACTAGGCGAATACTACGCAGCGTAGACCACCGTGGGTGCAGGTCTCGACACACCTCAACTTATCGGTGGTGCTCCTCTCGTCCGCGACCCCATTCGGCATACTGGCGCCGTGTGCGGACTGCTGGCATTGCTGACCGACCCGTCCGCCGACGTCTCCGATGGTCTGGTCGAGGCGGTGTCGGGCGCCTCGCACCTGATGCGCCACCGCGGCCCCGACGAGCCGGGCACCTGGCACGACGGCGACGTCGTGCTCGGCTTCAACCGGCTGTCGATCATCGACATCGCCCACAGCCACCAACCGCTGCGCTGGGGACCCGCCGAGACTCCCGACCGCTACGTGCTGGTCTTCAACGGCGAGATCTACAACTATCTGGAGCTGCGCGAGGAACTGGCGGACACCAAGGGCGCACAGTTCAAAACCGACGGCGACGGCGAGGCGATCATCGCCGCCTACCACTACTGGGGCACCGACTCGCTCTCCCGGCTGCGCGGCATGTTCGCGTTCGCGTTGTGGGACACCGTCGAACGCGAGTTGTTGTGCGCGCGTGACCCGTTCGGCATCAAACCGCTCTACATGGCCACCGGAAAGGCCGGTACGGCGGTGGGCAGCGAGAAGAAGTGCCTGCTCGATCTGGGCGAGGAGCTCGGCGTGGACCTGGGCATCGACGACCGCGCCGTGCAGCACTACACGGTGCTGCAGTACGTGCCGGAGCCCGAGACGCTTCACCGCGGCGTGCGGCGGCTCGAGTCGGGCAGCTATGCGAGGGTGCGGCCAGGAGGAACTCCCGAGGTCACCCGGTACTTCAGGCCGCGGTTCGCCGCTGTGCCGTTCCGCGCCGGTTCGGACGAGCAGAGCCGCTACGACGAGATCACCGCGGTGCTCGAAGACTCGGTGGCCAAGCACATGCGCGCCGACGTCACCGTCGGTTCCTTCCTGTCCGGCGGCATCGACTCGACTGCGATCGCGGCGCTGGCGATGCGGCACAACCCACGGCTGATCACGTTCACCACCGGGTTCGAGCGGGAGGGCTTCTCGGAGGTCGACGTGGCGGTGGCCTCGGCGGAGGCGATCGGCGCACGGCACGTCACCAAGGTCGTCAGCCAGGCCGAGTTCGTCGCGGCGCTGCCCGAGATCGTCTGGTATCTCGACGAACCCGTCGCCGACCCCGCACTGGTGCCGCTGTTCTTCATCGCACGCGAGGCGCGCAAGTACGTCAAGGTCGTGCTGTCCGGCGAGGGCGCCGACGAGCTCTTCGGCGGATACACTATCTACCGGGAGCCGTTGTCGCTCAAGCCTTTCGACTACCTTCCCCGGCCGCTGCGGCGGTCGATGGCCAAGGTGTCGGCTCCGCTTCCGGAAGGCATGCGGGGAAAGAGCCTGCTGCACAGGGGCAGCCAGACGCTCGAGGAGCGCTACTACGGCAACGCCCGCAGCTTCTCCGACGCGCAGCTGCAGGCCGTGCTGCCGGGATTCCGCGCCGACTGGACCCACACCGACGTCACGGCCCGCGTCTACGCCGAGTCCGAGGGCTGGGATCCGGTCGCGCGCATGCAGCACATCGACCTGTTCACCTGGCTGCGCGGCGACATCCTGGTCAAGGCCGACAAGATGACGATGGCCAACTCGCTCGAGCTGCGGGTGCCCTTCCTGGACCCCGAGGTGTTCGCGGTGGCGTCGCGTCTTCCGCTTGACCAGAAGATCACCAGGGCGACCACCAAGTACGCGCTGCGCCGTGCGTTGAAACCGGTGATTCCACCGCATGTGCTGAACCGGCCGAAGCTGGGTTTCCCCGTTCCGATCCGGCACTGGCTGCGGGCGGGTGAGCTGCTGGACTGGGCGTACGGCCTTGCGGCGTCCTCAGGGGCGGGCGAGTTGGTCAATCTCGCGGCGGTCCGCACCATGCTCGACGAACACCGCACCGGCGCAAGCGATCACAGCAGGAGACTGTGGACAGTGCTGATCTTCATGCTGTGGCACGCCATTTTCGTCGAAGGCAGCGTGACGCCACAGATCAGCGAACCGACGTACCCGGTGCAGCTTTAAGCAAGCGCCTGCGCGATCTCCGCGCCTGCTTCATCGCCGTAGGCGTCGGTCAGCCGCTTGATGCCCGCATCGCGGTCCCAGCTCCACTCCTGCGGTCCGGGTGCCTCGAGCACCAGGGTCGCCACCAGCGAGGCCAGCTGCGCGGCCCGCTCGATGGACAACCCCTTGTCGCGTCCGGTCAAGAAGCCGGCGCGGAACGCGTCACCGATGCCGGTGGGGTCTTCTTTGTGCGTCTCGGGCACCACGTCGACGTGCACGAAGGTGCCGTCGCGGCCGACGATGTCGACGCCCTTCTCCCCCAGCGTGGTGACACGCAGCTGGATCTGGCGCATCACCTCGGCCTCCGACCAGCCGGATTTCTGTAGCAGCAGGTCCCACTCGTAGTCGTTGGTGAACAGGTAGGTGGCGCCGTCGATCAACTGGCGGATCTGGTCCCCGGTCAGCCGGGCCAGCTGCTGCGACGGGTCGGCCGCGAACGCGAGACCGAGCGCGCGGCACTCCTCGGTGTGCAGGAACATCGCGTCTGGGTCATTGGCGCCGACGATCACCAGGTCCGGTGTGCCCCTACGGGACACGACGTCAGCGAGCTTGATGTCGCGGGCCTGCGACATCGCGCCGGGGTAGAACGACGCGATCTGGGCCATGTCGTGGTCGGTGGTGCACACGAACCGGGCCGTGTAGGCGGAGTCGGAGACCAGCACGCTGTCGCAGTCCACGCCGTGGCTGGTGAGCCAGCCGCGGTAGTCGTCGAAGTCGGTGCCGACGGCCCCGACCAGCGTCGGGTCTCCGCCGAGAACGCCGATGGCGTAGGCCATGTTTCCCGCGACGCCGCCGCGGTGGATCACCAGGTCGTCCACCAGGAAGCTCACCGAGATCTTCTGCAGGTGTTCGGGCAGCAATCCTTCGGAGAACTTGCCCGGAAATCGCATGAGATGGTCGGTTGCGATCGATCCGGTTACCGCGATGGTCACGAAGAATCACCCTTCAATTCATTAACCTGTCTAGCTAATCGTAGCGAGCTTCACGGTGCCGTCGGTGTCCGGCCGCTTACGTTAACCTGCGTACGAGACTCGTTCGGGTCACTGTAGACGGCATCCTCTAAGACAATCTCCGGGAGAGCGACTCCATGGCCGGTCCCTATCCGCCCCACTTCGGCGCTGGACCGGTCGGCCCGTTTCCTCCTCATCCCGGTCCGCCCCAGCCGTATCCCGACAATTCCATTGCCGCGCCGATGTACCCGGGCATGCTGCCGCCGCCGGTGCCGTATCCGAAGCGCAGCCCGTGGCGCGCCGTACTGGTCATGCTGGTGGCCCTCGCCGTGGTGGCCGCCGCTGTGGGCGCAACGGTTCTGGTGATGCGCTCCGGCGACGAGTCGGCGCCGCAGAAGCTGACCAACGCCGCGGCGCAGGCCGCGATCCAGGACTATCTGGATGCGCTGCAGCGCGGCGACACGCAGGAGATAGCCCGGCACACCTTGTGCGGGCTGTTCGACGCGGTGAAGGAGAAGCGGTCGGACCTTGCGCTGGCGGATTTGAGCAGCGATGCCTTCAAGAGGCAGTTCGGGAAGGCCGAGGTCACCTCGATCGACAAGATGGTGTTCTCCTCGCCGGCCCAGGCGCAGGTCCTGTTCAGCATGAACGTGACGCCGGCGGGCAGCCGCACTCGTCCGCCACCCGAGGTGGAGGAGCAGGGCGTGGCTCAGCTACTCGTGCAGGACAACCAGGTCCTGGTGTGTTCGTATCTGCTGCGCGCGGCAGGCCAGTACTAGCTCAGACCCGCACCCGCGCCGACGTTAAGCTCAGTTGAACGAGTCCCCGCACGCGCACGAACCCGTGGCGTTGGGGTTGTCGATGGTGAAGCCCTGCTTCTCGATGGTGTCGACGAAGTCGATGGTGGCGCCCTGGATGTAGGGGGCGCTCATCCGGTCGACGGTCAGGTTCACGCCGCCGAACTCGGTGGTCAGATCACCGTCGAGGGTGCGGTCATCGAAGAAGAGGTTGTAGCGCAGGCCAGCGCAACCGCCGGGCTGAACGGCGATTCGCAGCGCCAGGTCGTCACGGCCCTCTTGGTCCAGCAGCGCCTTGGCCTTGCCGGCCGCGGCTTCGGTCAGGACCGCGCCGTGGGTGGCGGTGCTGGTCGCCGACTCGTCCTGAACAGTCATTGCGTCTCCCTGAATGGCTTGTGTTGCGGACCTCTAACAGCCCACATGCTCAACGGTACCTGGTTATGCCGCTATTCCCGAGTTCGTCGGCCGTGACCTGCGCCAAACTTGTGCGGGCTGTCGCCGTAGCAGTCGGGTGCGATGAGCACGCGGAGGCCGTCCGAGCCGGTCATTCCAGCAGATTATGCTGGCGGGCGTGAACCTGCTGGGCCGCAAGAAGGACAACCCGCCACCTGACGACAACACCGCCGCCGTCGAGGCGACCGCGGACAGCGGATCTGCGACCAGGGCGGGTGGCAGAACAGCGCCGAAGGGCAAGCCGACGCCTAAGCGCGACTCTGCGCGTCGTCGCGGGCCCGTCGCACCGGCCCCGATGACCTCTGCGGAGGCCAGGAAGCGGCGCAAGGAAATGCGCGGGGCGAAGCTTTCGCGCGAGGAGCGCCGCGAGGAGAAGGCCACCCGTCGTGCCGCCATGTCCGACCGTCGCGAACGGATGATGGCGGGCGACGACGATTATCTGCTTCCCCGCGACAAGGGCCCGGCGCGCCGGTACGCCCGCGACATCGTGGATTCGCGCCGCATCAGCGCGCTCGGTCTGTTCATGCCCGCGGCGCTCGCCCTGATCTTCGTCATGCTGGCGGTGCCGCAGGTGCAGTACTACATCTCGCCCGCGATGCTGATCCTGATGGGCATCATGCTCGTTGACGGGTTCTTTTTGGGCCGCAAGGTGAATCGGCTCGTCGACGAGAAATATCCCGAGCACACCGAAAGCGGCTGGAAGCTCGGGTTCTACGCCGCAAGCCGCGCGTCTCAGCTGCGGCGGATGCGCGCACCTCGGCCGCAGGTCAACCGCGGCGACAAAGTCACCTGAGCCCCCGGTGCGCGTTCTGGTGCTCGGCGGTATCCGGTCGGGCAAGTCCGAATGGGCCGAGTCGGTCGTCGGGCGAGCCGGGGATCCCGTTCGTTACCTGGCCACCGGGCCCGTCGCCGACGACGACGCCTGGGCGGCGCGGGTCTCATTCCACCGCGCTCGTCGCCCGCAGAACTGGTCGACGGTCGAAACGTGCGATGTCGCAAGCGAATTGCGGTCTGACGATGTCGGCCCCACCCTCGTCGACGATGTGGGCGGCTGGCTCACCGCGGCGCTGGACCGGGCCAGAGCATGGACCGGCGGATCCGCCCGCGCGGACATCGACGATTTTGTCGACGCCGTCGCCGGATACCCGTCGGATCTGGTGCTCGTCAGTCCGGAGGTCGGTCTGACCGTCGTGCCCGAGACGGAGGCGGGCCGCCGCTTCGCCGACGAACTCGGCGCGTTGAACCAGCGACTCGCCGCGGTGTGCGACCGCGTCGTGCTGGTGGTCGCGGGACAGCCGGTAACGGTGAAGGAGCTTGCGTGATCGATATCCCGCCGATCGAGCCACCCGACGAGGACGTCGCGGCGAAGGCCAGAGCCAGGCAGGACACGCTGACCAAGCCGGCAGGCTCGCTGGGGCGACTCGAGGAGCTGTCGGTCTGGGTGGCGGCCTGTCAGGGCGTGTGCCCGCCCAACCAGTTCCAGCGGGCGCGGGTGGTGGTGTTCGCAGGCGATCACGGCGTCACGTCGGCGGGCGTATCGGCGTTCCCTGCAGAGGTTACGGCGCAGATGGTCGCCAACTTCGACGCAGGCGGGGCCGCGATCAACGTGTTGGCCGAGGCGGCGGGCGCGACCGTACGCGTCGCCGATATCGCGGTCGACGTCGACGAACCGCAGTCCGCTTCGATCGGCCTGCACAAGGTCCGAAGGAGCAGCGGCAACATCGCCGTCGAGGACGCGCTGACGGCAGACGAAACCCACGCCGCCGTCGAAGCGGGCCGCCGGATCGCCGACGAGGAGGTCGACGCGGCAGCGGACCTGCTGATCGCAGGCGATATGGGAATCGGAAACACCACGGCTGCAACAGCTTTGATCGCTGCTCTGACGGGGACCGAGCCGGTCGCGATCGTCGGACGCGGCACCGGTATCGACGACGCGGGCTGGTCGCGCAAGGTCGCCGCGGTGCGTGACGCGCTCTATCGTGCTCGCGGCATGACCGCGGACCCGCTGGCGCTTCTTCGGGTGTGCGGCGGCGCGGATCTGGCCGCGATGGCGGGTTTCCTTGCGCAAGCGGCGGTGCGCCGGACCCCCGTGTTGCTCGACGGTGTGGTGGTGGCGTCCGCTGCACTGGTCGCCGAAGTACTCGCCCCAGGCGCGCGGCAGTGGTGGCGTGCGGGCCACCGGTCCACCGAACCGGCGCACGCGCTTGCGTTGGAGAAGTTGGAGCTCCAACCGATCCTCGACCTGTCGATGCGGCTCGGCGAAGGGACGGGAGCGGCGGTCGCGTTGCCCGTGGTACGGGCCGCTGTGGCCACGCTGGGGTCGATGGCGACTTTCGACGAGGCGAGCGTCTCTTCGTGATCCGTTCGGTCACAGGGGCTTTCGCCTTTGCCACCGTCCTGCCGATACGGGCGGGGTCCGGCGTCGGCCGCGGAGTCATGGCGGCTCTGCCGGTTGTCGGCTTCGCGCTCGGGGGACTTGCCGCCGGAGTCGTGTGGGTGGCCTCGCTAGCCTTCGCGCACGGTCATCCGCTGACGGGCGTGCTCGCGGTGGCGACGCTGCTGCTCGCGACAAGGGGGCTGCACATCGACGGCCTGGCCGACACCGTTGACGGTCTCGGCTGTTACGGCCCACCGGAGCGGGCGCTTCAGGTGATGCGCGACGGGACGGCAGGCCCGTTCGGGGTCGCGGCCGTCGCGGTGGTGATCCTGGTGCAGGGTTTGGCCTTCGCCGAGTTGAGCGCGGTCGCGCTGATCGTGGCGGTGACCGCGGGCCGGGTCGCCGCCGTCGCGGCCTGCCGGAAGTCGGTGCCGTCGGCTCGGGGCAGCACGCTGGGGTCGATGGTCGCGGGCAGTCAGCCGTCGGCGGTGGTCGCGGTCTGGGTGGTCGCGGTCGCCGCGCTGGCGTTGGGTGCGGGGCCGCGCCTGTGGCAGGGTCCTGCCGCGGTGCTGGTGGCGCTGGCGTGCACCGCCGTGCTGGTGGCGCATTGCGTACGACGCTTCGGCGGGATCACCGGCGACGTGCTCGGCGCCGTCATCGAGGTGACGACGACGCTGGCCGCGGTCGGCCTGGCGATCGGCTGACCCCACCCCCTTACGCCCAAACCGACATTTGGGCGCAGAAGTGCGAGTAGCGGCCGCCATTTCGTCGATCTCGGCGCAGCGCGTTTCGCGTGCGTTCAGGAAAGTCGCGACATCCAGCCGTGAGTGTCGGCGAACGTGCCGCGCTGAATCCCGGTCAGCGTGTCGCGCAGCGCCATGGTGATCTCACCGGGTTCGCCGTCGGCGATGGTGAATTCGCCCTCGCCGTGCTTGACATGCGAGACCGGCGTGATCACCGCGGCGGTGCCGCACGCGAACACCTCGGTGATCTCACCCGCACCCGCCTTCTTCTGCCACTCGTCGACGTCGATCTTACGTTCTTCGACCGCGAATCCGGCATCAGTTGCCAACTGCAGCAACGAATCCCGAGTGATGCCTGGCAGCAGCGAGCCACTGAGCTCGGGTGTGACAAGGCGAGCCGACCCCCCGCTGCCGAACACGAAGAACAGGTTCATGCCACCCATCTCTTCGACATAGCGGCGTTCGATGGCGTCCAGCCACACCACCTGGTCGCACCCGTTGTCGGCGGCTTCGGCCTGCGCGAGAAGCGATGCGGCGTAGTTGCCGCCGAACTTCGCGGCGCCGGTGCCGCCGGGTGAGGCGCGTACGTACTCGTGTGACAGCCACACGCTGACGGGTTTGATGCCGCGCGGGAAATACGCCCCGGCGGGCGAGCCGATCACCATGTAGCGGTATTCGGATGCGGGCCGCACACCGAGTCCGGGCTCGGAGGCGAAGATGAAGGGCCGCAGGTAAAGCGACTCCTCGCCGCCTGCGGCAGGCACCCACTGCCCGTCGACGGCGATCAGCTGCCGCAGCGAGTCGATGAACACGTCTTCGGGCAACTCCGGGATGGCAAGCCTGCGGGCCGACGAACGCAGCCGCGCGGCGTTGGCCTCGGCGCGGAACGACACGATCGTTCCGTCGGCCCAGCGGTAGGCCTTCAACCCCTCGAACACTTCCTGCGCGTAGTGCAGAACAATCGCCGACGGGTCGAGCTCGATGGGCCCGTACGGGACGACGCGCGCGTTGTGCCAACCCTTGCCGTCCACGTAGTCCACCGAGACCATGTGGTCGGTGTGATAGCGGCCGAACCCCGGATTCGCCAGGATTTCGGCGCGTACCTCGTCGCTCGCCGGGTTCGCGTTGCGATCGACGGTGAACTCGAGGCGGCCAGTCATGGGGCGATTGTATATCCGTCCGCTACCGGGTTTTTGCCTCGATGAACGGTGGTTTGACGACCTCGCATTCGACGGGCCTGCCGCGAACATCGACGGCGACCCGTTGTCCATCGGCGATGTTGCGGTCGGTGTCGAGCAGCGCCAGCGCGATACCGACTTTCAAACTCGGAGAGAAGGTTCCCGACGTCGTCACCCCGATCGGGGTGGAGCCGTCGAGCACCGTCAGATCCGGTCGCAGTACGCCCCTGCCCACGGCGCGGAGGCCGCGCAGAAGTCGTTTCGGCCCGGCCTCCTTCTCGGCGAGCAGCGCCTCGCGGCCCCAGAAGGCGGCCTTCTTCCAGCCGATCGCCCAGCCGCAGCGGGCCTGCAACGGGGAGATCTCGCGCGACAGCTCGTGTCCGTGCAGCGGATAGCCCATTTCGGTGCGCAGCGTGTCACGGGCGCCCAGCCCGGCCAGCTGGCCGCCTGCGGCGGAGACGGCGTCGACGAGCGCGTCGAACACCACCGGCGCGTCGTCCCACGCGGGCAGCAGTTCGTAGCCCTGCTCGCCGGTGTAGCCGGTGCGGCACACCCGCACCTCGGCACCGCTGAAGTCGGCATCGGCGTAGCCCATGTAGTCCATATCGGTCGGCAGCCCCAATGAGCCGACGACGTCGGTCGACTTGGGCCCCTGCACTGCGAGCACCGCGCGCGACCGGTGCTCGTCGGTGATGGTCAACCCGTCAGGAGCCCCGCCTTGCAGCGCGGCGACGACGTCGGCCGTGTTGGCGGCGTTCGGGACCAGAAAGATCTCGTCCTCGGAGACGTAGTACGCAATCAGATCGTCGATCACGCCGCCCGATTCGGTGCAGCACAAAGTGTATTGCGCCTTGCCCGACCCGATCCTGGAGAGGTCGTTGGTGAGGGTGGAGTTGACGTACTCGGCGGCGCCCTGGCCACGGACCGACGCCTTGCCGAGGTGGCTGACATCGAAGAGGCCGACGGTGGATCGGGTTGCCGTGTGCTCGCCGACCGTACCTTGGTAGCAGACCGGCATCAGCCAGCCGGAGAACTCGGCGAAGCTGGCATCGAGCTGACGGTGCCGGTCTTCGAGGGGGCCGTGCTGGATTTCGGTCACGCCGAACCACACTAATGGTGGCGTTCCTGCTGGCAGACTCCGGTGGGTGGCCGATTTCGATGCCCTCGAGACCGCCGGAATCGCCAACGCGCGCGAACGCGCCGCGCTGATCGAATACCTCGACGGCCTGGGCTTCACGGCCGAGGAGATGGTGGCGGCCGAGCGTCGCGGCCGGCTGTTCGGCCTCGCTGGTGATGCCGTCAGAAGTAGCGGACGACCGGTATACAGCCTGCGGACCGCCGCCGAGGTCCTGGGGCAGTCCGTTGAGCAGGTCGAACACTCGTGGGCGCTGCTCGGTCTGACCATCGCAAGTCCCGACCACATCGTGTTGAGCCAACGCGACGTCGATGCCCTGGAGACCTGCGCCCTGATGAGTGAGCGGATGGGCGCCGACAGGGTCGAAGGACTCCTCCGCTTCATGGGTGCCGCGATGAGCCGTTTGGCGGAGGCGGAGACCACCGTGCTCCGCAGTTCCGCGCCCGATTTCTGGATAACTCGCAGCCACGACGAGTTGACGACCGCGCGCACGTGGCGAGCGCTCGCCGAACTGATACCAAGAGCCGGGTCGCTGCTCGACGTCATCCACCGCCACCATCTGACCCGCCCGAATCTCTTCGAGAACGTGACCGACGATCCGTCTTCGAACGTGACATGTGGTGTCGGCTTCGCTGATCTGTCTGGATTCACCGCCCTGACACACGTACTCACACCAGTCGAACTGTCGGCTCTGCTGAACGGCTTCAGCGCCACGGCCACCGACGTGATACGCCGCGAAAAGGGGCGGGTGGTGAAGTTCATCGGCGACGCCGTGATGTGGGTCAGCTCGACGCCACAGCAGCTGGTCGATACCGCAGGCGGCATCATCGGCGACCAACGCACGCTCGACGCCGGGCTGCGGGTTCGGGCTGGGCTGAGTTTCGGCCAGGTCCTCGCCATCAACGGCGACTACTTCGGGGAGGCGGTGAACCTGGCCGCACGGTTGGTCGCGGCCGCGCTGCCAGGGCAGATCCTCGTCGCATCGGAGGTCCGCGAGGCCCTGCCTGATCGCGCTGCCGATCCGCAAGATCCTTTGACGCTCAAGGGTTTCGACGAGCCTGTCTCTGCGTTCGATATGTCCGCCTGCGGCGGTGCATAATGGTCGATTTCGATGCCCTCGAAGCCGCCGGAATCGCCAACGCGCGCGAACGCGCCGCGCTGATCGAATACCTCGACGGCCTGGGCTTCACGGCGGAGGAGATGGTGGCGGCCGAGCGTCACGGCCGGCTGTTCGGCCTCGCCGGTGATGCGCTGCAGAGAACGGGCAAGCCGATCTACACCCTCCGCCGTGCCGCCGACGAGCTGGGCGTCTCCGTCCCCGCACTGGTCCAGGCGTGGTCTGCTCTCGGGCTGAACGTCGCGGATGCCGACCAACCGGTTTTCAGCCAGGTCGACCTCGACGGCTTGGCTGCCTGGGTGGCACTACGGGCGGCCGTCGGCGAGGACGCCACCATGACGTTGCTGAGGGTTCTCGGCGCGTCGATGGCCCGGCTCGCCGAAGCCGGGTCGACGGCGATCCGGCTCGGGCTACCCGACATCCAGATGGAGCACAGCCGAGACGAGCTCAAAACCGCCATCGCCTATCAAGCCGTCGGCGAGTTCATTCCTCGCCTCGCGGTACTCATCGGGGCAGTGTTCCGCCATCACACGATCAGCGCCCGCACCTACTTCGAAGGCGTCGTTCGCGACGCCACCGCGAGCGTCATCTGCGGCGTCGGATTCGCGGATCTGACGGGTTTCACGTCGTTGACGCAGCGGCTCACGCCGACCGAACTGTCTCAGCTCCTCGTGGAGTTCGCGGCCGCGGTCAGCGACGTGGTGCTCGCCGACGGCGGGCGGATCGTCAAGTTCATCGGTGATGAGGTGATGTGGGTAAGTTCGACCCCCGAACAGCTCGCAAAAGTAGCGCTCGACCTCGTCGAACACCCGCAGGCACGCGAGGCCGAGTTGAAGGTTCGGGCCGGCCTCGGGTACGGGCGGGTGCTGGCCATTGCAGGCGATTACTTCGGCACCGCGGTCAACCTCGCCGCCCGCCTGGTCGGCGCTGCCGCGCCGGGGCAGATTCTGGCATCGTCCGACGTACGCGACGAGCTGCCCGGCTGGGCCGCGATTCGACAGGAACCATTGCTGCTCAAGGGGTTCGACACCCCGGTCACGGCCTACGACCTGCACCTGTCCCGTTGACCGATAGGCTCGACGCTCGTGAGCCCCACACATACCGGTTATCAGGCCCCCGCCGTCACCGTCAGCTCGTCGCTTCCCAAGCGCAAAGCCGATAAGGCGGTGCTGATCGTGCCCGTGGTCAGCGGAAGTGACGACGACGCGAAAGCGACCGTCCTCGCCACCCCGTTTTTGGACGCCAAAGCCGTCGGCGAGATCGAGGTGGCCCTCGAGTCGCTGAGCGCCAAGGGCGGCTCCGAGCAGGTGACCAGGGTGGTCGCACCCTCCCTGCCGGTCGGCAGCGTGCTGGCGGTAGGCCTCGGCAAGACCCGCGAAGACTGGCCTTCAGACGTGATCCGGCGCGCCGCGGGCGTGGCTGGCCGCTCGCTGAACGGCACCGAGGCGGTCATCACCACGCTGTCGGACATCGATCTGGAGGCCGCGATCGAGGGGTTGATCCTCGGCGCATACCGGTTCAGCGAATTCCGCAGCGACAAGACCGCGCCGAAGGACAAGGGCCTGCGCGAGATCACCGCTTTGACGGCCGACACCAAGGCCAGAACGAAGACGCAGGCAGCGCGGGCCACCGATATCGCGACGGCCGTGGCCACGGCACGCGATTTCGTCAACACTCCCCCGTCGCATCTCTTCCCCGACGAATTCGCCAAGCGCGCAAGGGCTTTGGGCGAGGCTGCCGGCCTAGATGTCGAGGTGCTCGACGACAAGGCGCTGGCGAAGGCCGGCTACGGCGGCGTGATCGGCGTCGGCAAGGGGTCTTCGCGCCCGCCACGTCTGGTTCGGTTGTCCCACAAGGGCGCCAAGCGTTCGCGCACGCGAGGAGCACGAAAACATTCAGCCAAGCGCGTCGCGCTGGTCGGCAAGGGCATCACATTCGACACCGGCGGCATCTCGATCAAGCCCGCGGCCAACATGCATCACATGACGTCGGACATGGGCGGCGCGGCGGCCGTCATCGCGACGGTGGTGCTGGCCGCAAAGCAGAACCTGCCGATCGACGTGATCGCCACCGTGCCGATGGCGGAGAACATGCCGTCGGCGACAGCCCAGCGACCCGGCGACGTGCTGACCCAGTACGGCGGAATCACCGTCGAGGTGCTCAACACCGACGCCGAGGGCCGGTTGATCCTCGCCGACGCGATCGTGCGGGCATGCGAGGACGATCCCGACTACCTGATCGAGACGTCGACGCTGACCGGCGCGCAGACCGTCGCGCTCGGCGCCCGCACACCTGGCGTGATGGGATCCGACGAGTTCCGTGACCGGGTCGCGAGGCTGTCGCAGGAGGTCGGCGAGAACGGCTGGCCCATGCCACTTCCCGAGGAACTCAAGGACGATTTGAAGTCGACGGTCGCCGATCTGGCCAACGTCAGCGGGTCCCGGTATGCGGGCATGCTCGTCGCGGGCACCTATTTGCGTGAGTTCGTCGCCGACGGAGTGTCCTGGGCTCACATCGACATCGCCGCGCCCGCCTACAACACCGGCGGCCCTTGGGGTTACAACGGCAAGGGCGGCACCGGCGTGCCGACCCGCACAATGTTCGCGGTGCTCGAAGATATAGCCGCGAGCGGCTGATTCAGGCATAGCCGCGAGCGGCTGATCCGGGCATAGCCGCGAGCGGCTAGACGAGCTTCTTACGGGCCGTGCTCCGCATGACCTGCGGAGCGATCCGCGACGTGCCGTAGAGCAGGTACGCCTCAGGGGTGATCGGCCGGATCGGCTTGTTCTTCCTCACCGCGGTGACGATCGCCTTGGCGGCCTTGTCCGGACCGTGGCGCCGCAGCCGGAACGACCTCTGCAACTGTTCTCGTCGTTTCTCGACACTCTCGTCTGACCGGCCGGGCACGTCGAACCGGGTGTTGGTCAGGATGTTGGTGTCGGTGGTGCCCGGACAGATCGTGGTCAGCCCGACGCCCGCGTCGTCGAGTTCCGCGCGCAGACAGTCGGAGAACATGTAGACCGCCGCCTTGGACGTGCAGTAGGCGTTGAGCGTCTTCGACGGCGAGTAGGCGGCCATCGAAGCGACGTTGACGATGTGGCCACCCGTGCCGCGCTCGACGAGGCGCCTGCCGAATGCCCTGCAACCGTTGACGACACCGCCGAGATTGATGTCGAGAACGCGCTCCCACTGGTCGGCTGGCGTGTCGAGGAACTCCCCCGCCTGGCCGACGCCCGCGTTGTTCACGACGATGTCGGGCACGCCGTGTTCGGCGCACACCTGTTCGGCGAACCGCTCGACGGCTTCGGCGTCGGACACATCGAGCACATACGGGTGCGCGATGCCGCCGCGCTCGACGATGTGCGCCGCGGTCTCCTTGGCGGTGGCCTCGTCGATGTCGCTCACGATCAGTTCGGCGCCGTCGCGGGCGAACGCCAGGGCCGTCTCCCTGCCGATGCCGCTGCCGGCTCCGGTGACCGACACCAGCGTGTCGCCGAAGGCCGCGCGCTTGCGGCCGACCTCCGCTCGCAGCAGCGCCCGGCTCGCGGGCCTGCCTTCGAGATGGTCGACCAGTTCGCCGACGGCGGCGGCCAGCACCTGCGGATGCGACATCGGCGACCAGTGGCCGGCGTTGATGTCGCGACGCCACAGCCGCGGCACCCAGCGCGACAGGTCGTCGAACCCATGCGGCCGCACCACCGGGTCCTTCGCCGCGACCACCAACTGCACCGGCACGCTGACGTAGCGGTCGGCGGAGAACGTGGTCGGTGGCGCAACCGCGAGCGAGCGGTAGATCTTCAGGGAGTTGACGAGGTCGACGGCGGCGGTGTCACTGCGGAAGCGCTGTCCTGCGGGGACACGGTCGGTGAGCAGCTTGTTGTCGCGCACGCGCATCAGGCCCCTGAACACCGCGGGCGCGAGCACCGGCGCCGCGAACGGGTACCAGTACGTCAGCCGCAGAAGCCGGTCTATCGCCCGGGCGAACTGGACGGGACGGTATGGCCGCTTGAGGCTGTCGAAGATATAGCCGCCGTAGTGGGAGATGCCGGGACCCGACGCCGAGGTGAACGACGCCACCCGCTCGGCTGCCCCCGGCCTGCTCAGGTATTCCCAGGCCGAGACCGAACCCCAGTCGTGGCCGAGCAGATGAACGGGTTCGCCGGGGCTCGTGGCGGCGATCACCGCGCCGAGATCGTCGGCGAGCTTGGAGATCGTGTACGCCGAAATCGGTTTGGGCACTGACGATTTGCCGACACCGCGATTGTCGTACCGGACGATGCGGAATCGGTCGGCGAGCCGCGGGACCACGCCGTCCCACAGCACGTGCGAGTCGGGCCAGCCGTGCGCCATCACCAGCGTCGGCCCGTCAGGGTTGCCCTGCTCGTACACGGCGATGCGGACACCGTCGGCGCTGTCGACGAATCGTTCGGCGATCGTGTCCCCCACGACCAGTACCCTAACTGTCTTCCAGCTCCCGTCGGGCAGCGCGTTCGCGTTCGATGCGGCGCTTCGCGTCGTAATCGCGCATGCGCTGCGGGTAGCCGACTTTCTGCACGTCGTAGACCGGGATCTTGAGCCGGTCGGCCAGCCGTTTGGCGCCGGCATCGCCGCCCGCGCGCCGCCGCGTCCATTCACCGTCGCCGGCCACCAGCACCGCCGTCACGTCGGTGACGGTGGTCTTCGGCTCGATGAATGCCTCGACTCCGCTGCGTTCGGTGACCCACTGCCGCATGTAGGCCAGATCGGCCGCGGGATCGTTGCCGCTCCCACGCGCTGAGCGGCCGCGCCGAAGCCTGCCCAACAGTCCCAAGTGCGTGCCGCCTTCCGGAGCTCCCGCGCTCCACCTCTTTCGATAGTGCCAGAGCAAAAGCTCGTCAGGTCTGGGGCGAGCGGTCGGGCTCGACATGACAGGATGGGAACCGGCATTGAATCCGTGACGACCAACCGTTCGAGGGAGTCAACAGACATGGCAACTTCCGTCGAGATGCCGGCACTCGGTGAGAGCGTCACCGAGGGGACGGTCACCCGCTGGCTCAAGCAAGAGGGTGACACGGTGGAGATGGATGAGCCGCTGCTCGAGGTGTCCACTGACAAGGTCGACACCGAGATCCCGTCCCCGGCCGCGGGCGTGCTGAAGAAGATCGTCGCCCAGGAGGACGACACGGTCGAGGTCGGCGGCGAGCTGGCGGTGATCGGCGACGCGGACGAAGACTCCGGTGGCGACGACTCCGGTGGCGAAGATTCCGGCGGCGGCGAGGACTCGAAGTCCGAGGAGCCTGCCGAAAAGCCTGCCGAGGAGGAGAAGCCGGCCGAGGAGTCCGACGCGCAGTCCGAGCCGGCCGCGGAGGAGCAAGAGGAACCGGAGCAAGAGGAACCCGAGCCGGAGAAGAAGTCGGAGTCCGAGGAGAAGCCCGCGGCGTCGTCGGGCGGCGGGGAGGGGACCCCGGTGCTGATGCCCGAGCTGGGTGAGTCGGTCACCGAGGGCACGGTCACGCGCTGGCTGAAGAAGGTCGGCGACAGCGTCGAGGTGGACGAGCCGCTGGTTGAGGTGTCCACCGACAAAGTCGATACCGAGATCCCCTCACCGGTGGCCGGCACCTTGGTGAGCATCACCGCCGAGGAGGACGACACCGTCGCCGTCGGTGGCGAGCTCGCCAAGGTCGGCGACGCCGATGCCGCCTCCGCGCAGAAGCCAGAGCCCAAGCCGGAACCCGAAGAAGAGCCCAAAGAGGAGCCGAAGGAAGAGGCCGAGCCGGAACCCGAACCAGAGCCCGAACCGGAGCCGGAGCCGGAACCCGAGCCCAAGAAAGAAGCCAAAGAAGAGCCGAAGGAAGAGGCCAAGCCCGAACCGAAGCCTGAACCGAAACCGGAACCCGAAGCCGAATCGAAGGAGCCGCCGAAAGCCGCTGGCGAACCGTCAGGTGACGGCGCTCCGTATGTGACCCCGCTGGTGCGAAAGTTGGCCAGCGAGAACGACATCGACCTCGGCTCGGTCAAGGGCAGCGGTGTCGGCGGGCGCATTCGAAAGCAGGACGTGCTCGCCGCGGCTGAGGCCAAGAAGGCACCGGCGCAGGAGGCTCCCGCCGAAGCGAAGCCGTCCGCACCGGCGGCGAAAGCCGAACCGGCGGCCGCCTTGGCGCATCTGCGCGGTACCAAGCAGAAGGCCAACCGCATTCGGCAGATCACCGCGAAGAAGACGCGCGAATCTCTGCAGCAGACAGCGCAATTGACGCAGACCCACGAGGTCGACATGACCAAGATCGTGGCGCTGCGCGCGCGGGCTAAGGCCAGCTTCGCCGAACGCGAGGGCGTCAACCTGACGTACCTGCCGTTCATCGCAGTGGCCGTCGTCGACGCGTTGAAGGCCCACCCGAACGTCAACGCCAGCTACAACGAGGAGACCAAGGAGATCACCTACTACGACGCCGAGCATCTCGGCTTCGCGGTGGACACCGAACAGGGACTGCTGTCCCCGGTGATCCACAATGCGGGTGATCTGTCGCTGGCGGGTCTGGCGCGGGCGATCGCCGACATCGCGGCACGGGCCCGGTCGGGCAATCTCAAGCCGGACGAACTGTCCGGTGGCACCTTCACGATCACCAACATCGGGAGCCAGGGTGCGCTGTTCGACACCCCTATCCTGGTGCCGCCGCAGGCGGCGATGCTGGGCACCGGTGCGATCGTCAAGCGCCCCCGTGTGGTCGTCGACGAGAACGGCAACGAGTCGATCGGCGTTCGGTCGGTCAGCTACCTGCCGCTGACCTACGACCACCGACTGGTGGACGGCGCCGACGCGGGCCGCTTCGTGACCACGATCAAGCGGCGACTCGAAGAGGGTGCGTTCGAGGCGGACCTGGGGCTGTAGACACCAGTGGCCACCGTTGCGATCGCGGGGTCGTCGGGACTGATCGGCTCGGCGCTGGTCTATGGGTTGCGGGCGACCGACCATCGGGTAATGCGCATTGTTCGTCGCGCACCGTCGAATTCCGATGAGGTGTTCTGGAATCCGGACACCGGCGAGTTCGATGCGGACGCGCTGCGCGGGGTCGACGCCGCGGTCAACATGTGCGGCGTCAGCGTCGGCGCCAAGCGATGGTCGGGCGCGTTCAAGCAGAGCCTGCGCGACAGCCGGATCGACCCCACCGAGGTGTTGTCGGAGGCCGTGGCCCGGGCCGGCGTCGGTGTGCTCGTCAACGCCAGCGCGGTCGGATACTACGGCGACACCGGCAACCGGATCGCCGACGAGACCGCCCCGCAGGGCCGCGGCTTTCTGGCGCAGTTGTGCAGGGACTGGGAGGCGGCAACGGCTCCCGCCCAGCAGGCCGGTGTTCGGGTCGTGCTGACGCGCACCGGTCTGGTGCTGTCGCCGCACGGCGGGATGCTGAGCCGGCTGCGGCCGCTGTTCTCGCTGGGGCTCGGTGCGCGCCTGGGCAGCGGACGCCAGTACATGCCGTGGATCAGCCTCGAAGACCAGGTCCGCGCCATGCTGTTCGCGATCTTTCACGACGACGTGTCGGGCCCCGTCAACTTCACCGGGCCCGCGCCGGTGACGAACTCCGAGTTCACCAAGGCGATGGGCCGGGTGCTGAACCGGCCGACGCCGATGATGCTGCCGGGGTTCGCGCTGAAGACACTGCTGGGCGAGTTCGCCGAAGAGGGCCTTCTCGGCGGGCAGCGAGCGATCCCGGCGGTGCTCGAACGCGCCGGATACGAGTTCCGCCACAACACGGTTGGCGAGGCGCTGGCCTACACGACGAGTACCGTCGAATCGTGAGCTCGATCCGGTCGGCAACCGCCCCGATCGACGTCCGTCGTCTTGGCACCGTCGACTACTCCGACGCATGGGCGCAGCAGCGCGAACTGGCCGATGCGCGCGTCGCGGGCGGCCCCGACACGCTGCTGCTACTCGAGCACCCTCCGGTGTATACGGCGGGCAGGCGCACACTGCCCAGCGAAAGACCCAGTGCGTCCACCTCCGATATTCCCGTCATCGACACCGACCGCGGCGGCAAGATCACTTGGCACGGCCCCGGCCAGTTGGTCGGCTATCCGATCGTTCGTCTGGCCGAACCGCTCGACGTGGTGAACTTCGTTCGGCGCCTTGAAGAGTCGCTGATCCATGTCTGCGCCGAGCTTGGGCTGGACACCGGTCGTGTGGAGGGCCGTTCGGGGGTGTGGGTCCCCGCGGACGCCACAGGGCCGGCCCGGAAAGTCGGGGCGATCGGGGTCCGGGTGTCGCGGTCGACGACGCTGCACGGTTTCGCGCTGAACTGCGACTGCGAACTGAACGCGTTCTCGTCGATCGTGCCGTGTGGAATCGCCGACGCAGGGGTCACTTCGCTCACGGCGGAACTCGGTCGTCACGTCGGTGTCGACGACGTCATCGACAGGGTGACGACGGCGGTGTGCGACGCGCTCGACGGCCGCCTGCGGGTAGCGTCGACGTCGTGACTGTCGCGCCTGAAGGTAGGAGACTGCTGCGTCTCGAGGTGCGCAACGCCGAGACACCGATCGAGCGCAAGCCGCCGTGGATCAAGACCAGGATGAAGACCGGGCCGGAGTACACGCAGCTGAAGAACCTGGTCCGCCGCGAGGGTCTACACACCGTCTGCGAGGAAGCGGGTTGTCCCAACATCTACGAGTGCTGGGAGGACCGCGAGGCGACGTTTCTGATCGGCGGCGAGCAGTGCACCCGTCGCTGCGACTTCTGCCAGATCGACACCGGCAAGCCGGCTGAGTTGGACCGCGACGAGCCGCGCAGGGTCGCCGAGAGCGTCGCCACCATGGGCCTCCGGTACGCGACCGTAACCGGCGTCGCCCGAGACGACCTGCCCGACGGCGGCGCGTGGCTGTATGCCGAGACGGTGCGCTATATCAAGAAGCTGAACCCGGACACCGGTGTGGAACTGCTGATTCCCGATTTCAACGGTGAACCGGCCTTGCTCGAGCAGGTCTTCGAATCGCGGCCGGAAGTGTTGGCGCACAACGTCGAAACTGTGCCGCGGATCTTCAAGCGGATTCGGCCTGCGTTCCGATACGACCGGAGCTTGGCCGTGATTACCGCCGCGCGGGACTACGGGCTGGTCACCAAGAGCAACTTGATTCTCGGTATGGGCGAGACCACCGACGAGGTGCGCACGGCGCTGACGGATTTGCTCGACGCGGGCTGCGACATCGTCACGATCACCCAGTACCTGCGGCCGTCGGCGCGCCACCATCCGGTCGAGCGGTGGGTTCATCCCGACGAGTTCGTCGAGCATGCGGCGTTCGCGGAGACACTCGGTTTCGCCGGCGTGCTCACCGGACCGCTGGTGCGGTCGTCGTACCGGGCGGGTCGGCTCTACTCCAAGGCAGCGGGCTCGAGGGTTTCGCAGCCACCCGTATCCTGATCTGATGGCGAAGACCCGCAACAAAGCCGAGCAGAAGGCCGCGAAGGCCGAGGCGAAGGCCACTCGTAAAGAGGCATCCAAGCAGCGTCGTGGTCAGCTGTGGCAGGCGTTCAAGATCCAGCGCAAGGAGGACAAGCGCCTTCTGCCGTACATGATCGGCGCGTTCGTGCTGATCGTGGCGGCTTCCGTGGTGGCGGGCGTGTTCGTGGGCGGGTTCACGATGTTCACGCTGATCCCCCTCGGCGTGGTGCTCGGCGCGCTGGTCGCGTTCATCATCTTCGCCCGCAGGGCGCAGAAGTCGGTGTATCGCAAGGCAGAGGGCCAGGCGGGTGCGGCGGCGTGGGCGCTGGAGAATCTGCGAGGAAAGTGGCGGGTGACGCCGGGCGTCGCGGCCACCGGCCATCTGGACGCGGTGCACCGCGTGATCGGTAGGCCGGGGGTGATCTTCGTCGGCGAAGGGTCGGCCGCACGGGTCAAACCGCTACTGGCGCAGGAGAAGAAGCGCACGGCGAGGCTCATCGGCGAGACGCCGATCTATGACTTCGTGATCGGCAACGGCGAGGGCGAGGTCCCGCTGGGCAAGCTGGAACGTCACTTGACGAAGCTGCCTGCGAACATCACCGTCAAGCAGATGGATGCGCTGGAGTCTCGGCTGGCCGCGCTGGGCAGCAAGGTCGGACCGGCGGCAATGCCCAAGGGTCCGATGCCCAACGCAGCGAAGATGCGGGGCATGCAGCGCACGGTGCGCAGGCGCTAGCCTTTCTGCGCCCCTTAACGCCCAAACCGACAATTGGGCGGAAAAGTGCGAGTAACTCGCACCATTTCGTCGATCTCGACGACTAGCGCCGCACCACCGCAGTGTTGGTCAGCCGATCATGGATGCCGCGCAGATCGGTGTCGGTGAACAGCGGCGGCACCACGAGGGCGATCAGCAGCCCACGCGCCAGCGCTCGGCCGAACCCGACGTGCAGACGGTTGTCGACCGGGATGACGATCAGGCCGAGCGCGTACTGACCAGGGGTGAACCCGAACAGCCGGACCGACACCGCGCCGATCACGAGCCAGATGACCAGCACCGCGGTGGACAAGATCTGCAGGCTGATCCACCCGAACGACATGAGCAGGGCGGCCAGCCCGTAAGCGATCAGCCAGTCGACCAAGAGGGCCCCGATGCGCCTGCCCATCCGAGCCAGCGATTTCGGTCCGTCCTGGGGTAGACCCAGGCGCTGACCGGGATAATCATTAGGTCGTTGGTCGGTTGGCCCGGACCCGACGGGCGGCGGACCGGACAGCCAGGAACCGAAGCTGGAGGGCATGGTTTCAGCATAGGTCTGGCGGAATTGCGTAACTTCGGCGCAACATGCGGTTGACTGCCGTGCAACATCGTGTCCATAGCGTCATTCCGCGGGTTAACAAGAAATAAGGAGAGTCTTCAGTGGCAGAAAAGACCGCCGACGACGTCATGAAGCAGATCAAGGACGAGGAAGTCGACTACGTCGACATCCGGTTCTGCGACCTGCCGGGCGTCGTCCAACACTTCTCGATCCCGGCGTCGGCCTTCGACGAGAGCGTGTTCGAGGATGGTTTGGCGTTCGACGGCTCGTCGGTTCGCGGCTTCCAGTCCATCCACGAGTCGGACATGATGCTGCTGCCCGATCCTGTGACGGCGCGCATCGACCCGTTTCGCGAGGCGAAGACGCTCAACCTCAACTTCTTCGTGCACGACCCGTTCACCCGCGAGGCGTACTCGCGCGATCCGCGCAACGTCGCCCGCAAGGCGGAGAACTATCTGGCCAGCACCGGTATCGCCGACACGTGCTTCTTCGGCGCAGAGGCCGAGTTCTACATCTTCGACTCGGTGGCCTTCGACTCGCAGATGAACGGCACGTTCTACGAGATCGACTCTGAGGCCGGCTGGTGGAACACCGGCGAGCCGTTCGAGTCCGACGGCAGCCCGAACCGCGGCTACAAGGTTCGCCCGAAGGGCGGCTACTTCCCCGTCGCGCCGTACGACCACTACGTCGACCTGCGCGACAAGATGTGCACCAACCTGCAGAATGCGGGCTTCACCCTGGAGCGCGGCCACCACGAGGTGGGCACCGCGGGCCAGGCGGAGATCAACTACAAGTTCAATACGCTGCTGCATGCGGCCGACGACCTGGTGCTGTTCAAGTACATCATCAAGAACACCGCGTGGCAGGCGGGCAAGACCGTGACGTTCATGCCCAAGCCACTGTTCGGCGACAACGGCTCGGGCATGCACGCCCACCAGTCGCTTTGGAAGGACGGCAACCCGCTCTTCCACGACGAGTCCGGCTACGCGGGCCTGTCGGACACGGCGCGCCACTACATCGGCGGCATCCTGCACCACGCACCGTCGCTGCTGGCGTTCACCAACCCGACGGTGAACTCCTACAAGCGCCTGGTGCCGGGCTACGAGGCGCCGATCAACCTGGTCTACAGCCAGCGCAACCGATCGGCCTGCGTGCGTATCCCGATCACGGGCAACAACCCGAAGGCCAAACGCCTCGAGTTCCGCTGCCCCGACAGCTCGGGCAACCCGTACCTGGCGTTCGCGGCGATGATGATGGCCGGCCTAGACGGCATCAAGAAGAAGATGGAGCCGCAGGCGCCGGTCGACAAGGACCTCTACGAGCTGCCGCCGGACGAGGCCGCGGGCATTCCGCAGGCGCCGACGTCGCTCTCGGCGGTGATCGACAAGCTCGAAGAGGACCACGAATACCTCACCGAGGGCGGGGTTTTCACCGAGGACCTGATCGAGACCTGGATCTCCTACAAGCGTGAGAACGAGATTCTGCCGATCCAGATCCGACCTCACCCGTACGAGATCGCGCTGTACTACGACGTGTAAGTCCAAGTTCGTCGCTACGAGTCCATCCGCTCGGCAAATCACAGCTCAGACCGCCGAACGGGTGGACTCGTAAGCGTCCGGCCGCAGGTGGCCGTAGGGCGTCGAGAGTCGCTGGCGCAGTGAATCTCCGGCAGCGTGACGACCTTGTCCTGGTCGGCAACGCCGCGCTCGGCCTCGGACCTGCCCACGCCGTTAGCAGTCGGTCAACCCGGGCACACCTCGGACTGGGCCTTGACGTCGATCTGTGCGAGCTGTTGGGGATCTTCCCCGGCCATGAGCTTGCCCATGATGAATTCCTGATATCCCGCCTGGCCGCCGCTGGCGATCGCCGCGCAGATCTCCTCCGGAGTTGTCGCACTGGCCGTCCCGGCACCCAGCAGAGAGCTGATGGTGATGGCGCCGCCCAAGAGGGCGGCTGTGATCGTCTTCTTCACGAGGTGGATCCCCTTCCAGTCGTTTCCTGTCCGCATGTTCTTCGCGGACATGCGCTTAAGCTACACCCCAGCGCATGTGCTAGCTAAGCGTTCGCGAGATTGCTGGGATCGCGCCAATCTTCCCCGCACACCCGATAAGAATCTGACAAAGAGCACGTGTGTAATATGCATCCTTCTTGATTAGAACCCACAGGGCGGCAATCGTATGCTGATTTCACCAACCGGCCAGGCGCGCACTGACAGCACATGGATGTGTTAGCTTGGAGCAGGTGTCGGGAATAGCTGGCATCGGATGGTTGCCCTACGGTTGTCGTGGTCGAGTCGAGACTGCCGAAACCGCAAGTTCATCGCGTTGCAACCACAGCGCAGCGATAATCGAAGCCGCGTCTACTCGCCGATTCGCGTCGCGGTCACCACGTCTTGACCGCTCGCGTCCTTGCCGACGCTAATCTCGAACTTCGTCCCGTCCGGGCCGTTCAGGTAAAGGTGCTGATTGACAGTGAGTGTGTCCCACTCCGTCGAATCGCCGCCGCACGCGGCCAACAGCGACACGGCGAGCACGGCGCCGGTCGCGACGCCGAGCGCGAAGCGCCTCACAGGCAACAGCGCTCGGGTCCGGCGGTGATCCTGTCCCGTCGGCGCGGTTGTCGAATCTCGCTTCTCGGTCATGGCACCGTCCAATCCTGTTCAAGCGGTCATGATCAACTTGAGGTTACGGAGAGCCGGCCATTCGGTTCAGAACTTTTCCTACTCCATCGTCCAAAAACAACCGGGACCTGCCGTATCCATTCGCGGAGCGTCCGCAACGGTGTCGCGTCGTTCGAGCAACGCCAACGGCCGGAACATGATTGAGCTGCAGGTTTATTCAACGCCAACACGGCAAACATCGAGAACGCCGAGGATCCGGTTCGCGTTTACTACTACAACGTTTTGATTTGTTCCGCATTGGGGCGGGCGAGTTCGTTTCGCCCGGCCCTTTTGCACGTTAGGGTCAACTATGACCAACCTGGACACCCGGTTAGCGGGTTATCACTCCCCTGTTTTGAGCGCTTTCCGCATCATTTTTGGTCTTCTCTTTACGCTGCACGGCTCGCAGAAGCTGTTCGGCTGGCCGGTCGCGGCGCCGGGTGGCACGGCCGAGGTGGGCTCATTTCCGTACTGGTGGGCGGGCCTGATCGAGTTCGTCCTTGGCATCCTGATCACGGTCGGGTTCTTCACCCGGATCGCGGCGTTCATCGCGTCGGGCGAGATGGCGTTCGCGTACTTCTATCAGCATTGGCCGCCGCTCAGCGGTGGCGGCGAGACGGCGAGCTTCTGGCCGATCGCCAACGGGGGCGAATTGGCCATCCTGTTCTGTTTCGGGTTTCTGTTGCTCGCGACGACGGGTGCGGGCACATTGTCGGCCGACGCACGTCGGCGCGGCGGCTACGGGCGTACCGCGGATGCTCCGCCACGACGGGTTGAGCGTGTGGCCGATGACCGTTACCGCGACGATGTACCACGCCGACGGGGCGGCCTGTTCGACCGCTTCCGGCGCTAAAGGCTTATCGCCTTCGCGGGCGATTGCTGATCGGAAGCCGCCGTCCGCAGCACATCGAACGGGGTGTTCGCGGCGCCGCCTCGCCAGCGAAAACTAACGCATCTGTATTCAAATCTTGGGATCGATCCCGAGCACCGTACCGCCTGACCGCTTGCCACCATGGTCGGTGGGCCCGCCGGAGGCCCCGCTAAGCAGCCGCTGACCGAGGCAAACAATTTCGTGCCTCTTCTCGTCCTGTCCTGCCCTACGCTTTCAGCCGGACCACACCTCGAAGATGTGGGCCTCTAGCGGAGCCAAAAACGACAACTTGACGCGTTGCGAGCCTTCGACCCGAAGTTAGATGCAACTGATCTGAATCGATTCTTACTGCACCTTTGATCTTGGCTATCCGAGAAACGAGACGAGGAGCCCAGCAAATATGGTTTGCTGATCTTGAGTGTGTTTTGTCTCCAACTGCGTTGAGCACGGCTTTCCCTCGCAGGCGCGACGGTTAGTGGCATCCGGGTAGTTGAAGACGAAAATATGCTGGTTTAGCGAACATGTTGAAGCTATGCCACAGGGATAACCTCCATTACGCTGATAAACAACTGAGATTCCCCTAAGAACCCGCCAGTCTTCTAGGTGTAATCAGCCGGGGGGAGGGGCGACGTGCTCAGCAAAGCTGTGGGGAAATCCAAGACTCGCGCCAAGAGAAGTAAAAGATCTGCTGACCCCGTGTCAGTTGAGGTAGCTCACTACTCACGTGCCGACATGCTCGGCACTCCTACGCTCAATATGCAATTGCCCGCGGCAGTCTCGCCGTCACCGGGCCGAACCTCGAAGGGAACCGTCATGGGTTATGCGAAGTACGTCGGACGAGTCGGTGCGCTTGCGTTCGCACTCGGCCTCGGCGCAACAGTCGCCACTTCGACGCCTGGCATAGCTTTCGCCGAAGAGACCGAGCCGGACCCCAACATCGGGACCAACCAGCCAAACGAAACGCAACCGGATCCCACGCCGAACCCCGATCCGGACCCGACACCTCCACCTGCCGGGGAACAACTGCCCTCGGGCGAGAACAACCAACAGCAGATCAACAACGACAATGTCCAGACGACTCCTTCCGGCACCGAGGTCCGGTCCGCCGAGCCCGGCGCGGTGCTCAACACCGGCGGGTATCAGCAAGAAGAGCAACAGAAAGAGCAAAAGCCGGTCGAGCCGACGGGAACGACGCCGCCTCCGCCGCCTCCCCCGCCGGTCGTGTACGTGCCCCCGACTCCCCCGGTCGTCACGCCCAAGGATCAGGTGAACCAGCAGACGGTAATCGACGAGAAGGGCAAGTCGAAAGACGCTCAGCTGCAGGAGGAATCGGGCAACAAACTGAAGACGACGCCGAGCCCTGAGCTGTCGCAGAATAACGTTGAAGCGGGCAATGGCGCTCAGCTGGGCGTTACGTCCGTGGACGAGAACGCCGACGATCTCAACTCCAACGGCGTGATGACGATGTTCTCGACGTCCGAGGACGACAACGACACCATGCAGACGATGGCGGCTGCAGCGGCCCCGGCGACGCCAACGCCGACACTCACCTCGATATTCACCGGATTCTTGGCGCTCGTCGGTCTCGGCCCGTCGACAGGGGCAGGCACCCCGTCGTTCCCCTTCGTCCCTACGCCGATCTTCGACGCAATATTCGCCTTCGTTCGACGAATTGAGGCCACGTTCTCCAACGAAACCCCAAGCGCCAAACTGACCAATCCCGAGTATCAACAAAACGGCGACATGTCGGGCATCATCGAGGTCGAGGACGACTACGGCGACGGACACACGTACGTCGTTTCGCAGCAAGGCACCAAGGGCGTCGCCACAGTTGATGCCGAAGGCAACGTCACCTATACGCGATACGCGAACGCCCCGGCAGGGGCGGATACCTTTGTCATAACTGTCAGTGACGACACCGGTTTTCACATTCACTCATCGGGAACGCAGCACACCTCGACAGTGACTGTTACGACGACCGCACCGATCCCCGCTCCAAATCCGAGCACCGGGGTGACTAGCGGCCAAATCCCAAACACGACAGGGCAACCGGTCAGCTTCGAAGTCGCCGGTGACGATCCGGACGCGGAAATGTTCGCGGTCAATGAACAGGGCCAGTGGACATTTACCCCGACGCCTGAGTTCCGTCACGAAGCTGCCAACGAAGAAAACCCCATCACAGAGAAGACGTACACGGTCGACGTCCTGGACGCCCAAGGCAACGTGATCGACACCGTCGAGGTGACCGTGCCGGTCAGCAGCACCAACGAAGTGCCGGAGTTCGTGCCTCCAGGTAGCAACGCTCCTCCTCCAGAGATTTCAGATACTGGAGTCATCACAGGCCAGTTCCAGATCACGGACGGCGACTTCGACGAGCTGGACATCGAAGGCGAATCAGAATACGGACTTGTCGAGATAACCGGCCAAGATACTGATGCCGATGGTGTCACCACCGTCTTCTACAAGGTGACGCCCTTTGATCAGGTTCCGCAGACGGCGGGCTTTGCCCCAATGACGATGATGGCCCTCGACGAGCCGGAGTCGGAAGACTTCGGCGCGATGCGGATGATGGCATTTGAGGAGCCGGCGCCAGAAGACTTCGGCGCGATGCAAACAATGGCCTTCGATGAGCCTGAACCTGCCTCGTTCGCGGCTCTGGCGGCACCGCCCATCATCATCAACTTCACCATTCGCGACGGCTACGGCGGCGTTACTCCACTGCAGGTGACTGTGCCAGTCGATGAGAACGGCAACCCTACGGGCACAACGGTATTCACTTCGCCCGACCCGGAAACGGGTGAGATCGAGTTCACCGTCATAGCATCCGA
The DNA here is from genome assembly GCF_002968285.2 of Mycobacterium sp. ITM-2016-00318. Lineage (NCBI taxonomy): Bacteria > Bacillati > Actinomycetota > Actinomycetes > Mycobacteriales > Mycobacteriaceae > Mycobacterium > Mycobacterium sp. ITM-2016-00318. Next base: position 3,312,380 of record NZ_CP134400.1, read on the forward strand.
TCCCGACGGCGACCCCGTCACCATTGAGGTGAGCGACCCACCCAAGGGCACCCTGACTCGTGTCGGCACCACGAACACTTGGGTGTACGCACCCGATCCCGGTGCGCGCCATGCTGCGGCGGCGCAGGGGGCGACGCTTGCCGAACGGACCGACGGCTTCACGATCACAGTGACCGACGGCGCGGGTGGAAGTGTTTCGGTTCCGGTGACGGTGAGTGTGGCTCCGCCGTTGGATGCCGATTCGGCAAGTGTGGTGCCGGTGAGTGAAACTGGGGCGCACGCCGCCTATGCGATCCATCCGGATGGCACTCGCGTGTATCTGGTGGATTCCGGGGGCTTCGCCGAAACGAACCCTGGCGTGGTGAAGGTGATCGACACCTCTACCAACGAGGTGGTCGACACCATCGATGTGGGCGACAGGCCGATCAATGTCGTTATGAGCAAGGACGGCAGCCGACTGTATGTCGTCAATCAGGGCAGTGGCGACGTCACGGTGATCAACACTGTCGACAACTCCGTTGTCGGGACCGTCGACATCGGTGACAACACCGACCCGTCCGGGTTGGCGCTCAGTCAAGACGGCAAGACGCTCTACGTCGCCCACACCACCACCGACCAAACCGGCAAGCAAGGACACATCGCGGTCGTCGACACCGATCTCGTGGGCACCGCTAGTGACCCTGTGGTGCGTACCATCGACACCGGAAACCACGCGATCCGAGCGTTGTCTCTGCTCGAAAATGAAGACGGTTCCACCCTTTACGGTGCCGGCGTACTGGCCGACAGCCCGGGCACCTTCGACAAGGTCAGCGTTATCGACGTCGAAACCGGCGATATCACCCAGCCCATCACCGACTCCGTCGGGGATGTCATCGGCAGTGGGGTGGTCGTCAGCCCCGACGGCGAGCACGTCTACATCTCCGACGTCTTCCGCGGCGACCTCGTCGTGGTCAACACCGCCAACAACACCGTCGACCGCAGAATCCACGTCGGTGATTTCGCTCTGACGCCGACCCTCAACGAAGACGGCACCCGCGCGCTGGTCCTCACCGGGACAGGCGCCACGGTCGTCAACCTGACCACCGACGACGTCAACCAAATCAACACCGGTGACCTGGCTCTGGCCCGCGCTGACTTCGTCCCCGGCGGGTCAGGCGCCTACGCCCTGGGCGGTACGGGCGTCGGCACAACCTACCTGGCCTATATCGGGGGCAACAACGCCAATACTGCACCCAGCATCCAGGTCACCGAGGTCAGCACCGATTCCACCACCGGCGCGGTCACCTATCAGGTCACCAACGGCGGCACCGCTGACCCCGACGGCGACACCGTCACTTTCACCGGCTTCGCCCCCAGCGGCACCATTGTCGACAATGAGGACGGCACCTTCACCTACACCCCCAACAACGAAGCCATCGAAAACGGCGACACCATCATCTTCTTCGCCAACGACGGCCACGGCGGCATCACCCCTGCACCCAGCATCAACTACCAAGCACCCACACTCAACGAGGCGCCAGTCGTTGATGTCGATTACGACACAGATCCGGATACCGGCGAGGTCACCATCACCGTCAATGGCAGTGACCCCGACGGCGGCGACGTCACTTATGCGGTGACCGCTGATCCGACCAAGGGCACATTGGATCAGACCGGCGCCAACACTTGGGTGTACACCCCCAACGCCGATGCGCGCCACGCCGCCGCGGCCCAAGGCGCCACCGAAGCCCAACGCACCGCCACGCTCAACGTCGCGGTCACCGACGACGAAGGCGCCACGGTCACCGAGCAGATCAACGTCAACGTCGCTCCGCCATTGGATCCTGAGGCGGCCACGGTGGGCCAGATCAGTTCCACCGCACCGCATACCGCGGTGTTAGTCAGTCCGGACAATCGTTTCGTCTATACCGTCGACATGATCAATCAGGACGGGACCCAAAACGGTCATGTGAACGTGATCGACACCACCACCAACCAAGTCGTCGACACCATCGAGGTGGGCAAGGGAGCCAACTCGGCGGTGTTAAGCAAGGACGGCACCCGGCTGTATGTCACCAACGCCACCGATGGCACCGTGTCGGTGATCGACACCAACATCGACACCGCCGACCCCACCGACGGCGCAGTCGTCGACACCATCACCGTTGCCGATCCAGTAGACCCAGCCACCGTGATCACCAACCCATGGGGGATCGCGGTGAGCCCCGACGGCAAGAACGTCTACGTGTCCTACACCGCTGAAAACTCCGCAGGCGATCCGCAGGGATACATCGGTGTCATCGACACCGACCAAGGCGAGCTCGACCGCACTATCGAGCTCGGTAACCGCCAGGTTCGCGGCGGGCTAGCGGTCAGCGCTGACAATTCCACGCTGTATGCCACCGGTGTAGGCCCCGTCGATGACTTCCAGGCGCCGCTCGGGGCGCCTCTGGTCATCGATTTGGCCACCGGCGGTGTCGATGACCAAGCCATCGACATCGACCACGCACTCGGCGTCGCGGTGAGCCCCGACGGCGAACGGCTCTACATCACCAGTTACGACCCCGACGGAGTCAATCCCGCCGAATTGGTCGTGCTCAGCACCGCTGACTATTCCGAGATCCACCGCATGGACGTCGAGGGCGGCGCCCTATTCGCCCCGTCCCTCAACGAAGACGGCACCCGTGCGCTGCTCAACACCAACTCCGGTCTGAAGGTCATCGACACCACCACCTGGGAGACGACACCGGTCAGCGCCCCACCCACTGTGTTCATGCCGATCGCCGTCTTTACCCCTGGGGGGTCGGGCGCCTACGCCATCGCCATCGACTTCACTAATTTCGATATCGAAAAGCCCAGCTACCTGGCCTATATCGGGGGTAACAGCGCCAACACCGCACCCAGCATCGAAGTCGTGGAAGACAGCACTGACCCCGCCACCGGAGCGGTCACCTACCAGGTCACCAACGGCGGCAACCCCGACCCTGACGGCGACACCGTCACCTACACCGGGTACGCGGCCGACGGCACCATTGTCGACAATGAGGACGGCACCTTCACCTACACCCCCAACACCGGCACCACAGAAGACACCATCACCTTCTACGCCAACGACAGCCACGGCGGCATCACCGCCGCCCCCACCATCAACTACCAAGCACCCACACCCGTACCCGCAGACGGTGTCGATGCGACTGGGACAGCAGTCGGTCCCGTGGTGATCAACGCCGGCAAAAACCGGGCATATCAGCTGAGCTACGACGCATATACCGATTCGACTTACGTGACAGTAATCGATACCACCACAGGCGAATCCGTCGGTTCTGATCCGCAGCCGATACCCGGCGACCCCGCCATGTACGGGCCGCTGCAGGTCAGCCCGAACGGCGAATACCTCGTCGTCAGAGCGTACGACAGCGCCAACGCCAAGACTTACGTGGGAATTTTTGATGCCGAGGACGGACATCCGATCAGTGGCGCGACGTTAGACGGCTACGCCGAACGAACCATGACCTACCACGGAGATCGTGCGTACCAACAGGCCAGCTTCGGCTCCTATAGCAACAACAATCAGAAGCAATCCGTCGCAATTTTCGACGCGGAGACAGGCCAGGCCCTCAACACTGTCCAACTCGACGGCGGCCAGCCTCAACTCATATTCGATGACACCAACAGCAAGGCTTACTTCTCCACATCGAATGACACATTCCTGCAGGAGACGACAAGGCTCCTCGTCCTCGACCAAGTAACGGGTACGCCCGTCACCGAGGATCCTCTCGTTTTCGTCGGGCGCCGTCAGGGGATGCTGGTCGATGAGCAGACTGGCGATCTGTATGTGACAACCACGAATCTGTCAGTGAATCCTCGGGCGACCAACGTGAGCACGGTTGATGTCGAGTCAGCTGAAATCATCAGTGAGACGGGCTATTTCACAGGCGAAGCGGTAGGCCCTCTTCTCTTGAGCGCTGACGGGGTGCATGCTTATCAGGCAGTGCAGACCGGATACGGCCCTTACTCCTCCGAGGTCAAAGTCATCGACCTGACAACGGGCGAAGTCGAGGCCACTCCACTGGTTTCCAGTGAAGGCAGGTTTACGCAGTTCGTTCGCGACGAGGATTACCCAATCGCATACTTGACCACGTATGACGACAACACCAAGCAGACCACTATCAAGACCGTCAGCTTGGAAAGCGGAGACGTCCTCGGTACAACCACCATGGATGGCAATCCCTACGGCCAATTGACCCCGACCGCGGCAGGTGGTGGCCTGACGTACCAAGCGACGGTGCAGACGGTCGATAATGGCGACGGTACGTCAACCGAGACAACGAGATACGTGTTCTTTGATCGCGAGTCCGGACTGGCCGTGGGTCCTGCCGTCCCGCTCAACGGCTATAAGCAGTACGAGCAGCGGGTAGGCAACCAAATTTATGTCAGTACTTACAGCTACAGCGAGGACACGTCTCATGTGTATGTGATCGACGCCGACAACGGTCAATTAGTCGGCAGTTCGGCGGTATCTGGCTATGCCCAAGATCCCATTGTTGTGAAGAACGGCCGCGGCTATCTAGTCACCACAGAACAGAATTCGCCGACCGTGCACATTCTTATCGTCGATATGCAGACGGGTCAGGCGTTGGGTTCGAACGGACCGATCACGATCGAACCGCCTTCGCCCGATGCGTCTATCCATGATCGCCCAACTGTGCAATTCCCCGCTGGCGAAGAAGTTGCATACGTGGCGGTCTCCTATGACAACGTCGACGAGACGATTACTACGCACCTCATATCTATCGACACCGAGACCGGTGAGTTGGTAACCGACCAGGTCTTCACGTCCGACGGAATTCTCGTCAACTCGTCCTATGAGCCCCGCAACTATATGATGTATCTGACGCTGACCACCGCTGACCCCGATACGTTCGAGATGACGACGGTGTACTACGAGGTCGACTCGTACTCGGGTGATCTCGTCGCAGCCTCGACGCCTACACCCGGTTACGGCAAGCTCGTCTTCGACGGCGGCGAGCAGGCACTCTATCTTGGCTCTCGCGAATTCCACATCGAGGATTTCGGATACTCCGGGTACACATTGACGCCGCTCCAAGGTCAACCCGGCGGGCCGGTCTTCATTCCGGGCGATGTCGCCTCCGCCACGGTCAACCCGGACAACACGCTGATGTATGTGCTGACAAACACGAACGACGAACAGTCGACCGTCACCGTCATCGACTTGTACAGCGGCGAGGTGGTCGGTGATCCGATCACGATCTCGGGTCAGGCGATTCGAGACGCGCAATTCGACGGCAACGGTGCTGGCGGTGTGGTGTTCGACGACGCTGGCAACGCGTACATCACGACGACGACCGCGGACGGCGGCACGGTGATCACCCGCATCGCCGCTCCGGACGGTTCGGGCTTCAGGATGATGACGCTCGGCGGCGAATCCGCGACACCGCCAAGCAATCTCAACGTCATCTACCCCCAGCCCGAAGACACCAATCCGCTACTAGTCGAGCAGTTCTCGTCGAGCACCGGCGATCCCGCCCAGTTCAACATGAACTCGCTGCTATCGGTCTAGCGCGAGGTCCTTGCGGAAGCGCTTCATCCCGTCGATCTTCTCAGCCAGAGAAGCGTCGGGAGCCGCGTAGAACATCCACGGCATGGTGATGATGCCGCCGATGCCGCCGGCTTCCGCGCGCTCGTAGTGCTCGGGCAAGAACGCGTCGGTCAACGGCGTCAGCACCGTAAAATCGTCCATCGACAGACCTTCCGCAGCCCGCAGCTCACGTATCCGGGCAACGCGGACAAGCGCCTCGTCCATGGAGATCAGATCGCCGATCCAGCCGTCGTTGCGCGCCGCCCGCCGCAAGGCCACATCCGACAGCCCGCCCACATATATCGGGATTCGCGGCGGCGTCGGCTCCATCTCCAACCTCGGCGCCGAGTAGAACTCCCCCGAAAACTCAGTCCACCCCGGCTCCCACAGCTGGCGAAACAACGCAAGCATCTCGTCAGTTCGTTTCCCGCGCCGCGAGAACTCCTGGCCCATCAACTCGAACTCTTCCCGACACCAGCCCACGCCGATGCCCAGTTCGACCCGCCCGTCTGAGATGTACGCCGCCGTGCCGATCGCCTTCGCCGCAGCATAAGGATCCCGCATCGCCGGGATGTACACCGTCGTCACAAATTTGAGCCGCGTCGTCACCTGAGCCATCGCCCCGACCAGCACCCACGGGTCCGGCCAGTCGGTGAACGCCTCCCAGCGGCGCTTCCCGTCCCGCGTATACGGATACGGCGTGGCCAACGTCTCCAGGTTGATCACATGGTCCGGAATACCGACCCCGTCGTAACCCAGATCGTCTGCCGCTCGGGCGATCTCGATCGCCTCCTTGGTCTCCCGGAAAGCGATACTGACGTAGAACTTCATCCGGCGTCTCGCGCCCACGCCGGTTTGATCCAGATGCCCTCTGCCTCAACGGTCTTGCCATCGGCATCGCTCACGTGCCCGCTGACGAACGTCTTGTACCCGTCGATCCGTTCGGTCGCCGCCTCAGCCCTCAGCCGCCCCAACGGTGTACCGCGCAAGTACCGCATCGTGATCGTGCCGGTGAACATCGGTTTCGACAAGCCCTCGCTGGCCACCTCGCCCAGCACCTGGTCGAGTATCAGAGCGAGTATGCCGCCGTGTACCCATCCCGGTGGGCCCTGGTAGGCCTCCCCCAGTTCGAACTCGCTCCACCACAAGCCATCCGGTTCCTCGTGCATAACCAGTGGCGGCGCGATGGGGTTCCGAAAACCCGTCACGGGATTTCCCCACACCACCGGCCGCCCGTCGACCGCCAGTCTCGGCGGTCCCTCCCCGACCGTCGCCTCGAGCTTCTCGGCCACCGCTTCGATCGCCGACTGCGCGTCGCGGATAGCGCCTTCGTCTGCCCCCGTCCGAATACCGGCGTCGATCAAACGCCGCATCGCCTGTGTCAGCGGTCCGTACACCGCATGAAGCCGGTCGTGCTCGGCAGCAGTGATCGACTCGAACGAGAAATCCATGCCTTCACCCACTTGCCTCAGCCACCGAACACCTTTCGTACCACCGTCTTAGCTCGACGGGTCACCCGCAGATAGTTGTCGAGGAATTCCCCGCCGTCGTCGCTGTCCCAACCGGCGGCCACTGCGACCGCGTTGAGCTGCTTACCAGGCCCCGGCAATTGATCATTCGGCTTGCCACGCACCAACACCAGCGCATTGCGCGCCCGTGTCGCCGTCAGCCATGCCTCGCGCAACAGTTCGACATCCGCCTCGGCGATCAACTCCGCTGCGCCGATCGCATCCAACGTCTGCAGCGTCGACGTGTTGTGCAACGCGGGAGTCTCGTGGGCATACCGAAGCTGCAGCAGCTGAACCGTCCACTCGATGTCGGCCAAGCCGCCGCGCCCGAGTTTGGTGTGTGTATTGGGATCCGCGCCGCGAGGCAGCCGCTCGGCGTCTACGCGTGCCTTGATCCGCCGAATCTCCCGCACCGCCTGAGCCGATACCCCGCCCGGCGGATACCGCGTCTTGTCGGCGAGCAACAGGAACCGCTCACCGAGGTCCTCGTCTCCCGCAACGCGGTGTGCCCGCAGCAGCGCCTGGATCTCCCACGGCTGCGCCCACTGCTCGTAGTACGCCGCATAGGACGACAACGTCCGCACCAGTGAGCCGTTGCGTCCCTCGGGCCGCAGTCCGGCATCCACCTCGAGAGGCGGATCGGCCGACGGCGTCCCCAGCAGCGTGCGGACCTGTTCGGCGACGGTGATCGCCCAGCGCACCGCGGCCGATTCGTCTCCTGAGACGGGTTCGCACACGAACATCACGTCGGCGTCGGATCCGTAGCCCAACTCGCCGCCGCCGAGCCTGCCCATCCCGATCACCGCGATGCGTGCCGGCGCCTCACCGTTCGAAGGTGTTTGGGCGCGGATCACCGCTTCCAACGCCGCCTGCAGCACCGCCACCCACACCGACGTCAGCGCCTTGCAGACATCGACGACTCCAAGCATCCCCAGCAGATCCGCCGACGCGACACGGGCCAATTCGCGCCGACGCAGCGTGCGGGCCGCCGCGATGGCACGTACCGGGTCGGCGTGCCGACCAGCCGAGGCCACCAAAGCCCTTGCCACACCGTCAGGTTCGACCTCCAGCAGCTTCGGCCCGGATGGTCCGTCGGCGTACTGCTGGATCACCTCGGGCGCCCGCATCAACAGCTCCGGCACATACGCCGACGTGCCAAGCACGTGCATCAGTCGCTTGGCCACCGCGCCTTCGTCGCGCAGCGTCGACAGGTACCACCGATGGTCGGCCAGTTCGTCGCTGATCCGGCGGTACGACAGCAGCCCCGCATCCGGATCGGGGGTATCCGACAGCCAGTCCAACAGCGTCGGCAACAACACCTGTTGCACGCGCCCGCGGCGGCCGGTCGCTCCGGTCAACGCAGCCAGATGGGTCAAAGCGCCCTTCGGGCCCTCATATCCGAGTGCCGCGAGTTGGCGTTCGGCTGCCTCCGGCGTCAGCATCGCCGGCTGTCCGACGCCTTCCAGCAGCGGCTGATAGAAGAGTTTGGCGTGCAGCCGCGACACCCGGTGGCTCTGCCGTTTCAGTTCCTCGCGCAACACCCCCAGCGAGTCGTGCTGCCCGTCGGGCCTCATGTGCGCCGCGCGGGCCAGCCAGCGCATCGCCTCGTCGTCGTCCTCGTCGGGAAGCATGTGTGTGCGCTTGAGCCGCTGCAGCTGCAGACGATGCTCGAGCAGTCGCAGGAATTCGTAGGACGCGGTGAGGTTGGCAGCGTCGTCGCGCCCGATGTATCCGCCGGCGCCCAACGCGGCAAGAGCGTCGACCGTCGACGCCACGTGCAGCGTCTCGTCGTTGCGGCCGTGCACCAGCTGCAGTAGCTGCACCGCGAACTCGACATCGCGCAGCCCGCCGGTGCCGAGCTTGAGCTCGCGGGTTCTCTCGTCGGCGGGCACCAGCGACTCGACCCGGCGGCGCATCGCCTGCAGCTCGGGCACGAAGTCCTCCCGCTCGCACGCCGTCCACACCATCGGCATCAACGCCGCGACGTACTCCTCGCCGAGCGAGGCATCACCGGCGGCGGGTCGCGCCTTCATCAGCGCCTGGAACTCCCAGGTCTTGGCCCAGCGCTGGTAATAGGCCACGTGCGACTCGAGCGTGCGCACCAACTGCCCGTGCTTCCCTTCGGGCCGCAGCGCCGCGTCCACCTCGAAGAACGCCTCCGACGCGAACCGCATCAGCTCCCCCGCCACCCTGGTGGTGACGGAGTCGGCCTTCTCGGCGACGAAGATGACGTCGACGTCGCTGACGTAGTTCAGCTCGCGGGCGCCGCATTTGCCCATCGCGATCACCGCAAGGCGGGGCTCCTCGCCGTCCTCGCCGCACACCGATCGCGTCGCCACCTTCAACGCGGCGGCCAGCGCAGCGTCGGCCAGATCGGACAGATGCTCGCCGACGACCGGGAACGGCAGCACCGGCTCGTTCTCCACAACCGACGCGACGTCCAGTCCCGCGAGCACCAGCAATCGGTCCCTGTAAAGCGTGCGCAGTACTGGCAGCGCATCGCTTGTGCCACTTGCTGATTGGGCGGCATCGACGAACGTGCGACGTAATTCGTCGACCGAGGGCAATGTCACGGCACCGGCCAACGCGTGCCAGGCGCCCGGGTGCGCGACCAGGTGGTCACCCAGTGCCAGGGACGAACCCAGCACCCCGAACAGCCGGCCGCGCAGCGCCTTGTCGTCGACCAGGGCCCGATTGAGTTGGTCCCACTCCTTGCCAGAGGCCTCGGCCAGTCGCACCATCGTCCGCAGCGCGGCGTCGGCATTCGGGGCCCGCGACAGCGACCACAACAGTTCGACGTGTGCGTCGGTGTTCCAGCCGAGTTGTTCCAGATCAGCAGGGGCCGACGGTTCGACCAGCCCTAGCCGGCCAACGCTGGGCAGCTTCGGTCGCTGCGTCGCAGGTTTGGCCACGTATGTGACCGTATCGCAGGGCCGCTAGAGCGACAGATAGGTCTTCAGCTCGAACGGCGTGACGTGGCTACGGTAGTTCTCCCATTCGGCGCGCTTGTTACGCAGGAAGAAGTCGAAGACGTGCTCCCCCAACGCTTCCGCCACCAGCTCGGAGCCCTCCATCTGCTCCAACGCGGCACCGAGGCTGCCCGGCAGCTCCCGGTAGCCCATCGCGCGGCGCTCCTCGGGGGTCAGGCTCCAGACGTTGTCTTCGGCCTGCGGTCCCAGCACGTAGCCCTTCTCCACCCCGCGCAGGCCCGCCGCAAGCAGCACGGCGAACGTCAGATACGGGTTGCACGCCGAATCGGGGCTGCGCACCTCGATGCGCCGCGACGACGCCTTGCGCGGCGTGTACATCGGCACCCGGACCAACGCCGACCGGTTCGCGAAGCCCCACGACGCGGCAGTCGGGGCCTCGCCGCCGTGCACCAGCCGCTTGTACGAATTCACCCACTGGTTGGTGATCGCGCTGATCTCGGTGGCGTGCTCGAGGATGCCCGCGATGAAGGACTTCGCGGTGTCCGACAGCTGCAGCGGATCATCGGCGCTGTAGAACGCGTTGTTCTCGCCCTCGAACAGGCTCATGTGGGTGTGCATCGCCGAGCCGGGATATTCGGCGAACGGCTTGGGCATGAACGAGGCCTTGACGCCGTCGCCGAGGGCGACCTCCTTGACGACGTAGCGGAACGTCATCACGTTGTCGGCCATCGACAGTGCGTCGGCGTACCGCAGGTCGATCTCCTGCTGGCCGGGCGCGCCCTCGTGGTGGCTGAACTCCACCGAGATACCCATCGACTCCAATGCGTCGATGGCGTGCCGACGGAAATTCGGCGCGGAGTCGTGGACGGCCTGGTCGAAATACCCGCCGTTGTCGGCAGGCACCGGCGGAGCGTCGTCGGGGCCGGGCTGCAGCAGGAAGAACTCGATCTCCGGGTGCACATAGCATGAGAAGCCCAGGTCGCTGGCCTTGGCGAGCTGCCTACGCAGCACGTGCCGCGAGTCCGCCCACGACGGCGAACCGTCAGGCATGGTGATGTCGCAGAACATCCGCGCCGAGTGGTGCTGCCCGGAGCTGCTGGTCCACGGCAGCACCTGGAAAGTCGACGGATCGGGCCGGGCGACGGTGTCCGATTCCGACACACGAGCAAATCCCTCGATCGACGAGCCGTCGAAGCCGATGCCCTCCTCGAACGCTCCCTCGAGCTCCGCGGGCGCGATCGCCACCGATTTGAGGTATCCGAGCACGTCGGTGAACCACAGCCGGACAAACCGGATGTCCCGTTCCTCCAGCGTGCGCAGGACGAATTCCTTCTGGCGATCCATAATCGCAGCGTAGGCACGGGCTGTTAAATCTGTGTTACAGAGTGAATGCGCGCTGGGGCGCAACGCGTCCACGTGACGTGGTTTAGGGCTTCGCAGCCAACGGGTACCCAACAGTCAGGTTGGGGTTCTTCCGAAGCAACGACATCAAGCAGAGAGGAGACCACACATGAATTTCAAGAAAATGGCAGGTACAGCGGCTATCGCAGCGGGTCTCGGCGTCGCCGGACTGGGAATGGGCGCAGGCACGGCTCAGGCCGAGGATTTCTGGCCCCCGGTCCCAGGAATTCCCGGAATTCCGGGTGAGTGGGTTAATGATGTTTGGGTGCCGGGCGATCCGCCTGGGCACAACCCCTTGGGACCGCCCGGACAGGTAAAGAAGGGGAACCCGATAGCAGTGCCCGGCCTCTATGGAGTCCCGCCCGGTCATTGGCCTGGCCCTGAGTGGGTCCCGCCATTGCCGTGGCCCTAAGGGCGCGCACGTTCGATAACTGACGCGATGTCCGCCCTGCTACGGCAGGGCGGCCATCCTCATCTCTAGCAGCGCAGCCCAGCAGGGGGCTGGGCACCGTCGACCAGAAACGCCATCACGGCGGCGTCGACGCAGGTGTCACCGTTGAAGACCACCGTGTGCTGAGTGCCGTCGAACGTGATGAGGCTGGCGTCCATCTGCTTGGCCAAGTCGACGCCGGCTTGGTACGGCGTGGCGGGATCGTGGGTGGTGGATACGACGACGACCTTCCCCGGTCCGGGCGAGACGGCCTCATGTGGTGTCGCCGTCGCCTGAACGGACCACAACGCGCACACGTCGCGCGGAGCCAGACCGGTGAACGACCGGTAGCTCAGGAAAGGCGCGGCCTGTCTGCTTCGCTGGTCGGCGGCGACCCACACGGCAGGATCGGTCGGGAACCGCGAGTTGATGCAACGGATGCCGTAGAACGCGTCCTGCGAGTTCTGGTAGTGGCCCGCGGGGCTGCGGTTCAGGTAATCGTCGGCGAGCAACAGAAGGTCGCCCGGATCGGTCTTGCGCTGCAGCCCGAGCAGCCCGCTTGTGAGGAACTTCCAGTACTGCCGCGAGTAGAGCGCGTTCACGGTTCCGGTGATTGCATCCTGGTAACTCAGGCCGCGTGGGTCCGACGTTGCGGCGGGCCGGCTGACCAACGGGTCGACCAGCTGGTGATAACGGTTGACGAACTGCGTCGGGTCGGTGCCGAGCGGACACCCTGACGACTGCGCGCAATCGGCGGCGTAATCATCGAATGCCGTTTGAAACCCGGCCATTTGACGCAGGTTCTCCTCAATCGGATCCAGCGTCGGATCGATCGCCCCGTCGAGCACCATGGCCCTGACCCGGTCGGGGTACGCCTCGGCGAAGGCCGCGCCGATCTCGGTGCCGTACGAGAAACCGAGATAGTTGACCTGGTTCTCGCCAAGGGCCGCGCGCACGACATCCATGTCATGGGCGGTCGGCGCGGTGCCGACGTTGGCCAGGAACTCCGCGCCGATCCGGTCGACACACTTCTTCGCGAAATCGCGGTACAGAGCTTCGATATGGGCGACGCCCGTTTGGCTGTAGTCGGCGTTGGGCTCCCGACGGTAGGCGTCGAATTCGGCGTCGGTGCGGCAACGCAATTCGGGCGTCGAGTGTCCGACCCCCCGCGGGTCGAAGCCGACGAGGTCGAACCGGCGGCCGATATCGGTGTCGGCGAGTGCCACGCCCATGCCTGCGACAGTGTCGACGGCTGAGGCGCCGGGACCGCCGGGGTTGATCATCAGCACGCCGATCCGGTCACCGCTCGCCGGAATCCGGATGACTGCCAGTTGCGCTTGTGCGCCTTCGGGATTGGCGTAGTCGACGGGCACCGACACCGTGCCGCACTGCGCGGTCGGAATGGTGCTCGTGTCGGCGACCCACTGTTGGCAGCCACCCCAGACCGGCGCCTGCCCGTACGTTTGTGTCGCCGCCCCTTCCGGTGTTGCAGTCGCGGACGGACACGCGACTGCGGCGACAAGGAGGCATGCCAGCAGCGTCGCGCCACTCCGCCCCGCCCGCCGCATGGCGATCATCGTCGCACGCCGGTCATCGGCGGCGCGCAGGCGCAATCGGACGGTGACCGTTGCGAGACCTTGGCGTGTTCAGAAGTCGAGAATCGTTGATCAGCAACGGGTGTCCGCCGGCGGAACCTTCAAGTCGATCAGATACGTGGCGACGATGTCGTCGACGCAGGCGTTCCCTTGGAACGCGACGGTGTGCTGGGTTCCCTCGAAGGTGACCAGTGTGCCGCCGAGTTGCTTGGCCAGGTCGACGCCCGCCTGATACGGCGTAGCGGGATCGTTGGTCGTGGAGATCACCAGCGTGGGCGGCAGCCCCTTGACCGAGATCTCGTGCGGCTGTGTCGTCGTCGGCACCTGCCAGAACGAGCAGGTGTCCCTCGGCGCGTATCCGGTGAATTCGCCATAGTTCATGAACGGCGCGACTTCGCGGACCCGGCGATCCTTCTCGACGAGCTTGTCCTGGTCGGTGACCGCAGGCGAGTCCACGCAGTTGACGGCGACGCGTACGTCCGTCGCGTTGTCGTAGTGCCCGTCGGGATTGCGATGCATGTACAGGTCGGCGAGCCACAACAGCTGGTCACCCCGACCCGCCTTGAGCTCCTTGAGTCCGTTGGTCAGACGAGGCCAGATGCTCGGCGAGTAGAGCGGCAGGATGGTGCCGATGATCGCGTCGCTGTAGGCCAGACCTCGGGGATCCTCTGTTGCGGCGGGCTCATCCACCAGCGGATCAACCATGCTCTTGTAGACATCGGTCGCCTTGGCCGGATCGGTGCCCAGCGGGCAGTCCGGATCCGTCTGCGCGCAATCTGCGGCGTAGTCGTCGAAGGCCTTCTGAAAAGCCGCCGTCTGACGCACGTCCTCCTCGATCGGATCGGCGTTAGGATCGATCGCTCCGTCGAGCACCAGCGCCCGCACGTTCTGCGGAAACTCTTCGGCGTACGCGCCACCGATGCGGGTGCCGTAGGAAAAGCCGAGGTATGACAGCTTGTCGTCGCCGAGCGCCGCCCGGATTTGGTCCAGATCCTTGACCACACTTGCGGTGCCGACGTTGGCCAGGAACTCCTTGGAGGACTTGTCGAAACAGCGCTGTACGAATGCCTCCGTCTCGCTGTCGATGTGCGCGATGCCCTCCGGCGAGTAGTCGACCTGGGGGTCGGCCCGCAGTCGATCGTTGTCGGCGTCGGAGTTGCACACCACCGCGGGCGTCGAACCGGCGACTCCACGCGGATCGAAGCCGACGAGGTCGAACCGCTCGTGTACGGACATCGGCATCGTGGTGACGAGGTTGACGGCCGACTTGACGCCGGACTCGCCGGGTCCGCCGGGATTGATCACCAGTGAGCCGATCTTGTCGCCGGTGGCCTTGAAGCGGATCATCGCCAGCTGAGCCACCTCGCCATCCGGCTTGCTGTAGTCCACCGGCACCGAGAGCTTGCCGCATTCGGCCTCAGGCGGAATCGGCGTCTGCGGGTCGGTCGATTCGCAGGGGCCCCACCGGATAGGCGAGCCGGGCGGCGGCACCGCGACGACGGCGCGACCGTCGACCAGCTTGCTGCAACCCGCCACCAGCAACACAACCAGTGACGCCGCAAGGATCGCCCGCTTCACGCTCATGCGCCACATGCTGCCATGGACAGCCATCAGTACTGGCAGACCGCTTCCTCGGCGGGTCTAGCCTGCGCTTTCCACCAGCTCGCCGAGGGCGACCTCGAAATCGTCTGCGAGTTCCCACAGATCGGGCAGGAGTTCGGGGCAGGACACGATGCCGACGTCGAGCTTCCCGTTCAGCGACATCACGGTGATGTTGAGACCCGACCCGTGGAAGATCGGCCCGAGCGGATACATCGCCTTGACCTCGGACCCGAGGAAGTACAGCGGCACCTGCGGTCCGGGCACATTGGAGACGACCAGGTTGTGCACCGGACGCGCGCCGCTGAGCCCCGTCCTGGCGTACAGCCGCATCGCGACGCCGAACACCGCGGGCGCGGCGAACTGCGACCAGTCCTGCAGCAACGTCGCCCCGATCGCCGAACTGTGTTGCTTGGCAACCGAATTCGCCTCTGCGATCGCCTTCAGTCGCTCACCCGGCGAATCGATGTGGGTCTCCAAACTGGAGAACATCCCCGATACCTGATTGCGGCCGGGACGGTCGGATTTGTCGTGCACCGACACCGGAACCATGGCCACCAAGGTGGCGTCCGGCAGCTCACCACGGTCGTCGAGGAACTTGCGCAGCGTGGTGGACACCAGCGCCATCACCACATCGTTGACCTTCACGCCGAAGTGGTTCTTCACCTTCTTGATGTCCTCGAGGTCCAGCTGCGCGTAGGCGATGTTGCGGTGGCTCGTCACGTTGGCGTTGAACGCCGTCTTCGGCGCTGCGAACGGCGCCTTCATGGCCTGCCCGCCGCGTGCCCGCCGCACGGTGTCGACGACGGAGTTGAGGGTCGTCGGCACGACGTTGACGAGCTTCAACGGGCGGGTGGCGAACTTGATCGCACCGCTGACCGCGATCTCCAGCCCGCTCGCACCGCCGACGCCGTCCACCGGACCGGGTGCCGGTGCGTCGGGTTCGGTGCTGCACAGCTGCGACATCAGGTTGGCGCCCGTCACGCCGTCGACGCCGGCGTGGTGCACCTTCGTCATCACGGCGAGCCGGCCGCCTTCATGTGCATCGGTGCCCGCGATGTTCTCGATGACCCACATCTCCCACAGCGGCCTTGAGCGGTCCAGCGGCAGCGAGGCGATGTGCCCGCAAATCTCGGCGAGCTCCTGACGGCCGCCAGGGGACGGCAGCCCGATTCGATGCAGGTGCCGGTCGACGTCGAACTCGTCGTCGTCCACCCACACCGGGTGGTCCGGATTGAATCGGCTGTCGGCGAGCTTCTCGCGGAACTGCGGCATCGCCTTGACCCGCAGTGCCAGTTCGTCGCGGATCCGGTCGAATGTGTAGCCGCCGGGCATCGTGGACGTGTCCAGCTCCAGAATGGAGCACACATGCAACGGTTGTGCTGCGGTTTCGAGGTAGAGGAAGCTGGCGTCGAGTCCGCTGAGCCGTTGCATTCGTCTGATCGTAATGTGAGGAAATCCACTTAACCGCAAGTTCATCTTCTTGCCAGGTGGTGGCACACTTAAGGGGTCAGACGAACCCGGGGACCCGCAACGGGCCTCGAGGATCGACCTAACAGACAAAGGGACAACGATGTCTGAGCAAACTGTCTATGGTGCTGCCGGATCCAAGCCGCGGACCAAGGTCCGCACTCATCACCTGCAAAAATGGAAGTCAGAGGGCCACAAGTGGGCCATGCTGACCGCCTACGACTACTCCACCGCCCGCGTTTTTGATGACGCGTGCATTCCGGTACTGCTGGTCGGCGACTCCGCCGCCAACGTGGTGTACGGCTACGACACCACCGTGCCGGTGACCATCGACGAGCTGATCCCCCTGGTCCGCGGTGTCGTGCGGGGTGCGCCGCATGCGCTGGTGGTCGCCGACCTGCCGTTCGGCAGCTACGAGGCCGGTCCGCAGCAGGCGCTTCAGACCGCGACCCGCTTCCTCAAGGAGGCCGGTGCGCACGCGGTCAAGCTGGAGGGCGGCGAGCGGGTGGCCGAACAGGTCGCGACGCTGACGCAGGCCGGTATCCCGGTGATCGCCCACATCGGCTTCACACCGCAGAGCGTCAACGGTCTCGGCGGCTTCCGGGTGCAGGGTCGGGGCGACGCCGCCGAGCAGACCGTCCACGACGCCATCGCCGTCCAGGAGGCGGGCGCCGTCGCCGTCGTGCTGGAGATGGTGCCCGCGGAACTGGCCACCCAGATCACCGGCAAGCTGACGATCCCGACCATCGGCATCGGCGCCGGGCCCAACTGCGATGCGCAGGTACTTGTCTGGCAGGACATGGCGGGCATGACGAGCGGCAAGACCGCCAAGTTCGTCAAGCGGTTCGGCGATGTAGGAACCGAATTGCGCGACGCCGCAATTCAATACGCCGACGAGGTGGCCAGCGGCTCCTTCCCCACCGAGGAGCACAGCTTCTAGGCCCTCAGCCTCTGGCCCTCAGGCGAACTCGGGTTTGCGCTTGGCCATGAACGCGTCGACCCCTTCGCGACCGTCCGCGGATTCGGCGCGTCCGGCGATGGCGCGGCTCTCGAACTCCATCTGCTCTTCGAGGCCGCTGGAGAACGTCGACAACATCAACGCCTTGACGGCTCCGTTGGATCCGCCTGCGGTGGCGGCCATTTGATCGGCGAGCTGATCGGCCCGCGCGGCGAGTTCGTCGTCGGGCACCACCTCGGTGACCAGTCCCCACTGTGACGCCTCCTCGGCGGACAGTGTCCTGTTGGTCAGCATCAGTTCCTTGGTCCTGGCGATCCCGATGAGCCGGGGCAGGAAGTACGACGAGCTGCCGTCGGGGCTCAGCCCGACCTTGGTGTAGGCCATCGTGAACGACGCCGACTCGGCCGCCAGCACGAGGTCGCCGGTGACGGCGATGGAGAAACCCGCGCCCGCGGCTGTGCCGTTGACGGCGGTGATCAGCACCGCGTCCATCCGGGTGAAGGTCGAGATCGCACGGTGCAGGCTGTCGGCGACGCCCTTGATGTGCCGACCTCGAGTCGACGCCGTCGCGAACGACTTGAGATCGCCTCCCGCACAGAAGAACCGGCCAGACCCAGTCAGCACCACGACCTTCGTCGCCGGGCTGTCGCAGAGAGCGGCCGCGTCAGCGAGTTCGCGAGTCATCGTGTCGTTCATTCCGTTTGCGGCGTCGGGACGATTCAGGGTGATCCGCGCGATCGGGCCGGACTGCTCGAGCGTGATGGTCTGGTATTCGGTCACCCCTGGACTCTAGCGGGGTCGTTCACCTGGATATGGCACGCTGATCACTCCAAGGGCACGGACTACGAAGGTGAAGATGGCTGCCAGCAGGCCGAAGACGTCGCGGCACACCGAGGTCGAGCGCAAGTTCGACGTCGTCGAGTCGACCGTGTCACCGTCATTTGAGGGGCTTTCAGCGGTGGCACGCGTCGAGCGGTCACCGTCGCAGCATCTGGAGGCCGTCTACTTCGACACCCCCGACCACGATCTGGCCGCCCGCCACATCACGCTGCGCAGGCGTACCGGCGGAACCGACGCCGGTTGGCACCTCAAACTGCCCGCCGGACCGGACACCCGAACCGAGGTCCGGGCCCCGCTGGATGACAGCGTCGACGATGTCGTGCCGGACAGCCTCAAGGACGTTGTGCTGGCCATCGTCCGCGACCGCCCGCTGGGACCGGTGGCGCGGATCTCCACCGAGCGCACAGTCGACGTCCTCTATGACGCCGCGGGCTCGCCGCTAGCCGAGTTCAGCGACGACAGTGTGAACGCGTCAGCCGGTGAGGACGAGAACCAGCAGTGGCGCGAGTGGGAGTTGGAACTGGCCGAGGGCGGGTCGGCGTCCGGCGACCTGCTCGACAGGCTGGCCAATCGCCTGATGGACGCGGGCGCGACACCGGCAGGGCACGGATCAAAGCTGGCCCGGGTGCTCGCGCGCGAGTCGGCCGACGAGAAGACGTCGAAGCGGGCCACCGATCCCATCCACGAGGCGGTCGCCGAACAGGTCCACCAACTCGTCGAGTGGGACCGCGCGGTACGGGCGGACGTCTACGACTCCGTGCACCAGATGCGGGTGACGACGCGGAAGATCCGCAGCCTGTTGCAGTCCGCCGAAGGCGCCTTCGGGATCTCCGACGACGCGTGGGTTCTCGACGAACTGCGTCAGCTCGCAGCCGTGCTCGGCGTCGCACGCGACGCCGAGGTATTGGCGGAGCGTTACGAGAAGGCACTCGTTGAGCTACCCGACGAGCTGGTCCGCGGCCCCATCCGCAAGCGGCTGGTGGACGGCGCCAAACGGCGATACCGGTCGGGTCTGCGGCGGTCGCTGATCGCAATGCGGTCGGATCGCTATTTCCGTCTGCTCGACGCACTCGACGGTCTGGTCGCCGCGGAGCCGCCGACCGCCGCCGCGGGCGACGAATCGGTGACGGTCACGATCGACTCCGCTTACAAGCGCGTGCGCAAAGCCGCGAAGCGCGCCTCCGCTGCCGCCCATGACGACCGTGACGAGGCTCTGCATCGAATCCGCAAGGGCGCCAAACGGATTCGCTACACCGCGGCGGCGACGGGCGCCGACAAGGTGTCCTATCGCGCCAAGAACATTCAGAGCCTGCTCGGTGACCATCAGGACAGCGTCGTCAGCCGCACGCATCTGAGCCAGCAGGCCGAAGCCGCTCATGCGGCCGGTGAGGACACATTCACCTACGGCCTGCTGTACGCGCGCGAGGACGACTTGGCGATCGATGCGCGCCGACAGCTCGACGGTGCACTGAAGAAGCTCGACAAGTCGGTGCGCAAAGCCCGTTAAGGGGGCGAACGAGTTGGCCTATAAGCCGGATTCTGTCTCTCGCCGCCGCGGAGACCACGGCGCCGAGACGGCGACCATCCATCTGGGCACACCGTCACCGGGTGCCTCGAGCGGCCTACCCGCAGGCTCGGGCGAGCAACCCTCGAGCGCCTGCGCAGCCACACCAGGTGCGGCCTTCTCGGCCTTGCTTCGGGTGGGGTTTGCCTAGCCATCCCGGTCACCCGGGATGCTGGTGCGCTCTTACCGCACCGTTTCACCCTTACCACCGAAGGTGGCGGTCTGTTTTCTGTGGCACTTTCCCGCGAGTCACCTCGGATTGCCGTTAGCAATCACCCTGCTCTGTGAAGTCCGGACTTTCCTCGAACAGCCCCTAGGCCGTCCGCGGCCGCCCGGCCAACTCGTTCGCACGTACATAATATTCTCCTATGACGCAGGTTCCTCCGGCCCGTTATCTGCAGCGGGCCAAGGATCTGGTCGATTCGCGCTATGCCGAACCGATCACCGTGGAGGATCTGGCGGCCGCGGCGGGCCTGTCGCGGGCCCATTTCAGCCGGATGTTCACCCGCACGTTCGGGGAGTCGCCGCGGGCCTACCTGCAGACCAGGCGGTTGGAGCGGGCCGCAGCACTGCTTCGCTACACCGACCGCTCGGTGGCCGATATCTGTGTGATGGTCGGCCTGCAGAGCATCGGATCCTTCACGACCAGCTTCGCGCGTGTCTACGGCCAGTCGCCTGCGGCATATCGGGACGCCATGCCGCCCGCGGTGACACATGCGCGGATCCCGAGCTGTGTGCTCGCCCGCGACACCCGACCCCGTGCCGACAGCCGGGTCAAGACAGCACACGGGGAGAAGACGCGGCTCGCCGACGGACCGTAGCGTCTTCAACCATGATGACAATCGGCAGCGCCCACCTGTGGGTCCACGATCAAGAAGAGGCACTGAAGTTCTGGACCGACAAGGTCGGCATGGAGGTGCGTGAAGATGTGTCGTTCCCGGAAGAGATGGGCCCGTTCCGGTGGCTCACGGTCGGGCCGCCCGGACAGGACGACATCAGCCTCGTGTTGATGGCTGTGCCGGGCCAGCCCGTCATGGACGAGGCCACCCGAAAGCAGGTTCTCGACCTGACCGCGAAGGGCTTTGCGGGAACGGTGTTCCTCATCACCGACGACATCGAGAAGGCGTACAAGGAGATGACGGAGCGCGGCGTCGAGTTCAACGAGCCGCCGAACCAGATGCCGTACGGCATCGACTCCGGTTTCCGCGACCCGTCGGGCAACAGCGTGCGACTGACCCAACTGGCGGACGGCTGACCCGATACTGAGGGGGTGCGAACCTCCGCCGCCGCGTTGGGCTCTGCGGCATTCTTCGTCGTCGCGCCGGGAACTTTTGTCGGGCTGGGCCCGTGGCTGATCACCCATTGGGCGATACCCGGGTCCAGCCCGCCGCTTCGGGTGGTCCTCGGCGTCGCGTTCATCGTGCTCGGCCTCATCCCGCCGGTGCACGCCTTCGTTCAGTTCGCGAAGGCAGGCGGAACACCGATGCCACTGGCGCCGACCGAGCATCTGGTGGTCACGGGTTTCAACCGTTTCGTCCGCAACCCGATGTACGTCGGCCTGCTCACCGCAATCCTCGGTCAGGCACTGCTTTTCGACAGCTTGTGGCTTCTCGTCTACGCGGTGATCGGATGGATCGCCACCGCATCGTTCGTCAGGTGGTACGAAGAACCCACTCTGGTGAGGACTTACGGCGAACAGTACGAGGAGTACCGCCGCAACGTACCTGCGTGGACGCCGCGGCTCACCCCCTGGAAGCCGTCGTCTTAGAAGGCGGAATGTCGTGTGGGTTGAGTTCGCGTTCGGCTTGGATTGCTGCGGCGAGGTCGGCGGTGGGGGGGCGTTTTCGGCGCGGCATCATCAGCCCGCGATGCCCGGTGTGGGGTGGTGGTTGGGCGGTTGTTGGTCGGCCTAGCCGCCGACGCCGGTCCAAAACGTTTTCATCAGGCGGTGGCATCGCATGCGCGAAGAACATTTCAGGGGAACGCGCTTACCTGCATAAATGATTGCCGAACAAGTTTACGTTAGCGTCAATTGGGGCATTGCATAGCGAACCGTTTTTTGTCGTGGATGGAGTAACAAATGAACGCCCACAGCACCGTGAATTCACCCCGCAAGATCGCGGGCGTTCTCGTCGCTAGCGCCATGACGAGCGGATTGTTCGCAAGCGCCGGGTTAGGGTTAGCCCCGACGGCGAACGCGACCTGTGCGTCGTTCTTTGGAATCGGCAACAGCCTCGACTGCACCAGCACGTTGTTCAGTGTTGCTTTCGCTGTCGGCGACGGAGCCGTCGCCCACTCCGATGGGTTTCTCGGCGCGTCCTTCGCCGTCGGTACTGGGGCCGCTGCGACCACGAGCGGTGCGTTGACTTTGGCCAGTGCGGTCGGCAATAACGTCACGGCGGGGGCCAACGGCTTACTGGGCCTCGCCTTGAGCGCCGGAGGCGACGACAACGAGGTTACAGCCGGCACATCGGGGTCAATCCTCACTTTGGCCACCAACTTCTTCGGCAGCAACAACACCGTCATGGCCGAAGGAGGCTTCTCGAATCGCGCCGCAAACATCGGCGGCGACAACAACACCGTCACGACAGAAGGCAGCTCGTTCAATTTTGCCCGCAATATTCTGGGCAACGGCAACACCGTCACGACAACGGGCGGCTCCAACAACGGGGCTCAAAACATTCTCGGCGACGGCAACACGGTCACGCAAAATGGCGGAACCTTCAACATCGCCAGAAACTTCCTCGGCAGCGACAACACCGTCACGACAACGGGCGGTTTCGGGAACTTCGCGCGGAATCGGTTCGGTGATGGCAATACCGTCACAACCCTGGGCGGTAGCCAAACCCTCGCGACCAATTTCTTGGGCAGCGGGAACACCGTCGAGGCGCTAGGCGGGTCTTCCAACAGAGCGAGGAACATTGGCGGCAGCAACAATGTCCTGTCCGTGGGCGGCCCCGGCAGCACCTTGAACTTCGTCTACAACTTCGGGGGAGACCGCAACACCATCAGCGCCGGTCCCGGCAACTTGAACGCCGGGATCAACGTCTTCGGCTCCGACAATAAAGTCGCAGCGGGTCCGGGTCCGCTTGCATTTGCCGCTTCCCTCTTCCAAGACGGTCGAACCGTCACGCAGACAACCCCCGGTATCGCGATCAATAACACCTCTGGTGGGGCGGTTGCGACGAGCGGCCAAAGCAGTACCCCTCGCCTGGCGAACGCGACGGCCAACGGCCCCAAGGCCCCGAAGGCCGCTTCCCGGGGTGGGTCGGTAGTCAAGCCGCCCAGCCATCGGATTACCACGTCGGTCAAGAAATTCAAAAATGCTGTCAACGGAGGCACCGGGCGGCCATAAATGGCGGCCGCCAAAGCCGGGGGCGCGGGCAGCAGCATTATGGCGACGGTCACGGCCAAGAGGTGTACGTCGATGTCGTGTTCTGGTCAGAACGGTGGATCGTCGGGTGGCGGTGGCGGTTCGGGGTGGAGGCCGCCAATCCGGTGGCAGCTCTTCGGGTTCCATCGGATCGTGATCCAGGTGCAGAACGGGCTGGTGCTCCGGCCGCATTTGAGGATGAACAACTCTTGCGCAGCTCGTTGCGGTGTTTTCGGTAGGCGATCTCCTCTACCTCAGCACCTCGCGGCCGAGGCCTTTCATGTCCCGCCCCTCATTCGCCGGGGCTGTCACCCAGGCCACCTGACCCCGGCCCCATGTCTTCACGAGCCACCCCGTTTGGGTCGGGCATGTCAGGAGCCCGTTCCACGGGCTCGCACTCGACCGACGCGGAGTCTGGATTTTCAACGACGATGCAGTCACTCGGTTCTTGCGGGTTTGCGCTCGCGGGCGGAAGGGTCACGACGGGCCCCAAGAGGGCAATCGCAACGGTGAAACCACCGGCGAAGATTCGGTTTCCTGCTGTTATGTGGAACGACATTGTTCCCAACTCCCAGATTGAAACTTGAATCGTCGAGTCGGTGCCCGACGTACTCCCTATCTAGAGGGATGTAGACCTATCTAGACGGACGCAGACGGTGATTACCCAATTGTCGCCTGCGTAAGCATTCGAGAACAAAATTGATCGGGGTTCGAGAAGGCCTAATAAGCGGTACCGCGCACATACGGTGACGGTGAACACTCCCAGTCGGTTGGGCCGCACGACGACATGGCCGAAACGCCAAATGGCCCTGAGCAACACGCTGTCACTGGAGAAATACTGATGCTCCGAGGTCGCGACCTTGACTTGTCCCACGACGGCGCGCTGATCAACCACCACGCCCGAGTAGCCAGGCACCGCCGGATCTACGATCACCGGCAGTGACAGCGGCATCGGCACGGCGTCGGTGGTACCCGCGCCCCACCAGTCTTATGTTCTGAGGTGGCGACTGCGACACCTGGCTGGCGGTGGCCGTTTGGCCGTACTTCTCATTGGACAGCCGAACCAACTGCGTCACCTTCGCGGTGTGCACGAGCACCTCGACGAGTACAGGTTCGCCTTCCGGTCTCGTCGCCCTCGGCGGTGAACCGGGCTTGGTCGTCGTCCACGTAGGCGACCCGCATCACGGGCTCGTCACCTTCATCTCACCGGCGACCGTGCTGCACTGAAGAAATAAGGTGTCGGGGACAACGTCGGTCGGCGTGAAGGTGTAGAGGTCGGGCCGGCACGCACCCGCCGAGGTGCTGGTTAATGGGTGTAATCCATTGGAGCACAATCTTTTACCAAGGTACGGCTCAGGGCCTGGCGAATTGGTTGGATTGGCGGATCGGCTCCTTGGCCTTACCGTGCCCGCGCTACGGCGGGGATTGCGCTTGCGGAGTCTGAACCATCCCGGTCGGTTCCGCGCTACAGGGCTAGATACCCCGACTAGTGAGAGGTGGGGAGATTTGACAGTTCCCCCTGAGATCGGATCGTGACGATTCCGTTGGCAACGGGCTGTCACGGGCGAGATACCGTGCCAATCAGTTTCAAAATTGGTCGGTCCCAAATGAGGTGCCGTGCCTTTTGTTAGGAGGGATCGAGAAATGATGGATTCACACTGTCCCTGTTGCCCTGCAATGGCAGCAAGCGGCGTGGAATGCCCTTGCTGCGCTGCACCGCCTCCACCGCCTCCACCGCTTTAACGGGCTTCATCCGCGCAAAGCCACCCTTTTCAGTCCTTGCGCCGAGGTGCGAACGCCTGCGTCCAAGGGGCGACGGGTTGTCGGTGGGGGTGCCGACGCGCCGGATCCGAAACGCCCCCAAGTCGAGCGTGACGCCCCTGCGGCGTGCGGATGCGCCTTGATGACGGCGTCGGCCAGCCTGGCCACAGCGTCGGGACGGTGGATCGTCGGGTGGCGGTGGTGGTTCGGGGTGGAGGCTACCAATCCGGTGGCAGCTCTTCGGGTTCCATCGGATCGTGATCCAGGTGCAGAACGGGCTGATGCTCGGGCCGCCCATGAGGATGAACAACTCTTGCGCATCTCGTTGCGGTGTTTCGGTAGGCGATCTCCTGTCGGAGGGCGTGCTGCAGTCGACGGTGTGCCTCGTGGATGGGGCGGTGAATGCGGTTGCGTTTGCGAATACGCGTGATGCGGCTCGCTCGTTCGCGGGAGTGGTTGCGGCGAACGGTTTTCGGCGCCTGACATGCCGGCGCTGCCATCTGGAGGAAATAGATCGACGTCGCCGGGCACAGGGGTACCAGGCTGTTTTAGCGGCGGGTTTGTGATCGGTTGCGTCAGCGCTCGTCCGCTAGGCGGCCGTGTGTTGAGACCACAGCGCTCTGCTTTCGGTCGCCGGTCATCGCCGGGAAGGCTTTCGATATCAATAGCTGGAAGCGCTCCCCGCATATCCTGAGCTGGATCTTTGTCAATCATGGCATTTGCGCCGCAAATTTGACGTTTGATCGACAGTCAGTTTGGGTATCCACAGCGGCGCGAAGGTGAGGTTTGTCTAGACACCGCCTAAAAGGGGTGAGGACGATGACGAAACGCAGCCCGCGGTCGGCGAGGGTAGCGATACGCAAAACGGTCGAACTAGCCGCCGACTATGTCACCGACATCACGAATTGCCAACCGACACAGGTTACCGCGTTGCAACCCGCCGATGAGGGTGGCTGGATCGTCGAGGTGGAAGTTGTCGCCGAACGACGAATCCCGTCGTCGGCAGACATGCTGGAGCTGTATGAGATCGAGCTCGACGCCGACGGGGAAGTGCTGGCACATAACCGAATTAGTCGTTACGCGCGCTTCGAGCGCCTGCCCAACTCGGATGCGGAACAGAGCGTAAATTAGCAGCCTAACGGCGGTGGACTCGACTACGCCTAGAGTGCCGATTAGGAGTGCTCCTCGGGGGGACGGCGGCGCTGCCAGAACAGCTAGTTACTGCGCCTCTGGCTTAGGGCTGGACAATGAGCGACCCGAGGCTCAGCACCACCGCCCGCCGTCTGTCATAAGCCGCCAGGCCGCACCTGGCCTCGTGTGCCGTCGCAATGAGTTTTGCCCTCCGGTGCAGTCTGATCTGTATGGGCACACTCATCTATGGCTTCACCGTGTCGGTGGACGGGTACATCGCCGACGCACAAGGCAGCATCGACTGGTCCGATCCGAGCGAAGAACTGCACCAGTACTGGAACGACTTCGAGCGGGAAACCGTCCTATCGTTCTACGGGCGGCGGCTCTACGAACTGATGTCCGCGTACTGGCCGACCG
This sequence comes from Mycobacterium sp. ITM-2016-00318, assembly GCF_002968285.2. NCBI lineage: Bacteria > Bacillati > Actinomycetota > Actinomycetes > Mycobacteriales > Mycobacteriaceae > Mycobacterium > Mycobacterium sp. ITM-2016-00318. Next base: position 3,338,935 of record NZ_CP134400.1, read on the forward strand.
CCGACAAGACGCCGGACGCCACGCCTTTGATCGTCGACTTCGCGCACATCTGGCGCGACATGCCCAAGGTCGTTTTCTCGCGCACCCTGGAGTCCGTCGACTGGAACTCCCGCCTGGAACGCGGCGACCCAGTCGAGGTGATAACGAAGCTGAAAGCCGAAACCGACGGCAGGCTGGAGGTGGCCGGCGCGACGCTGGCCGCACCGATCGTGCAGGCCGGGCTGGTGGACGAATACCGCATCGTGGTCGCGCCCACCGCCGTGGGCGGCGGCACCCCGTTCTTCCCGACCCTGCCGTCATGGATCTCGCTGCGACTGTTGGAGAACCGGACCTTCCCGGGCGGCACGGTCCTGCTGCGCTACGAGGCGAAACACGACTGACGAACTGGTAACCGGGAAACTCACAGAACGACCTCCCGAAGCGATCTCACGCGCCGCCCTCCCCCATCGTCTACAGGGTATGAACACTCGACACGCTCTGGTCGACAGCGGGCTCGGCGAACTGACCCTCGTCGCCGACGGCGACGCGCTCGTCGGTTTGTACTTTCACCATCACTGGTACAAGCCGTCCATGAAGACGTTCGGGCCGCAAGTCGACGCCGCAGACGACGCGCTGCTGGCAGAGGCACAGAAGCAACTCGATGACTACCTGGCCGGCTACCGCCCGCACTTCGATCTACCGATCAGAACACACGGTGACGACCTTCAGCGTCGCGTCTGGGACCGGCTGACAGCCATCCCCTACGGCGCGACAATCACCTACGGCGAACTCGCCGACGAGTTGGCCGATCGAACAACCGCTCAGCAGGTCGGTGCCGCCGTCGGCAGCAACCCGCTTTCGATCGTCGTTCCGTGCCACCGCGTGGTCGGAAAGCATGGCAAGCTCACCGGCTATGCGGGCGGGCTCGAACGCAAGAAGTTCCTGCTCGGCCTGGAGGAGCCGCCGACGTCCGTGCGGCACGGTTGTTCTGATGGCTGACCTTTGGGAGAAGCGCGTCGACGCGGCCGCCTGGGACGCCGTCGCCGCTGAGATCAGCGACTTCGGCGGCGCGTTGCTCCCCCAGCTGCTCACGAAGGCGGAGGCGAAGACGCTTCGCGGACTGTATCCCGACGACAATCGGTTCCGGTCGACGATCGAGATGAGCCGCTACCGGTTCGGCGAAGGGCAGTACCGCTACTTCGCCCGGCCCTACCCTGAGCCGATCAACGAGCTGAAACGGGCGCTGTACCCGCGGCTGCTGCCCATCGCCCGGGACTGGTGGCACAAGCTGGGCCGCGACATCCCGTGGCCCGACGACCTCGACGACTGGCTCGATATGTGCCATGCGGCGGGCCAGACCAAGTCGACGGCGATCCTGCTCAGATACAAGAAGGGCGACTGGAACGCTTTGCACCGGGATCTCTACGGCGATCTAGTGTTTCCGCTGCAGGTCGTGATCAACCTGTCCGAGCCGGGTGTCGACCACACCGGCGGCGAGTTCCTTCTGCTGGAGCAGCGCCCGCGGGCGCAATCGCGTGGAACGGCGACGCTGCTGCCGCACGGCCACGGTTTCGTCTTCACCACCCGCGAACGGCCGGTGAAGTCTGCAAGGGGATGGTCGGCAGCGCCTGTCCGGCATGGTGTTTCGGCCGTGCGCTCCGGCCAGCGGTTCACGCTCGGCCTGGTGTTCCACGACGCCGCGTGAAACCCCGGGGCACTACCGTCCATGGCCAGATGTATGCCGGAGGAGTACCGGCGCCTGGAAGGCTAGGCCGATGCCCGCCGACGCACCACGATGACGTTGTCCATCCACGGCCGCTGCTGCCCATCCGGACCGACCGCCTGTCGCTCGACGGAATCCACACGTACACGGTCGAATTCGTCATCGCTCAAGTTCATACCGGCAATCACCTCTTCAGGGCTGGGGAACTCGTGATGATGATCGAGCTTTGATGCCCAAGGCGGCGCCGAACCATGGTCGACGATTACCAGCAGACCGCCCGGCCGCAGCGCCGCTGCGGCGTTGATCAGGATCCGCCGCCGATCCAGGTGAATCTTCGAATGCAGGAACTGTGCCGAGATCAGATCGAAGGTGCCGTCCGGAAAGCCTTCCGACAGGTCGAATTGGCGAAACTCGATTCGGTCGGCGAGGCCGCGGACATCCGCCGCTTCCCTGGCACGGCCCAACGCGGTGTCCGAGATGTCGACCGCGGTGACGTTCCAGCCCCGCTCGGCGAGCCACACCGCGTCGGCTCCCTCTCCGCAACCGAGGTCGAGCGCTCGTCCCGGCGTCAGAGCGCCTGCCACGTCGGCGAATTGGACGTTGACCCGTCCGCTCCAGATCCGGTCGCGTCCGCCGTAGTGCTGCTCCCAGTGCTCCTTGGTCTCATGCGTTGACATGTGATCTCCATTCCGGGCCGATGAGCCCATAATCATCGACCACCAGTGCTCTCCGGCAATCCCATGAATCAGCCATGCCGCCAGCTTGCCGCTGCCCGCTGAATCTGCCAATGTAATTTGCCATGCAGGCAAACGAGACCTCCGAAGACGACGTCGACCTGCGAGTTCGCCGCCGTCTGCGTGATCTGCGCCTCGAGCGCGGCCTGACTTTGGAGGACGTCGCCCGCAGCGCACGCATCGACGTGTCCACGCTCAGCCGGCTCGAATCCGGTAAGCGCCGACTCGCTCTCGACCATCTCCCCCGCCTCGCCGAAGCGCTGTCGGTCAGCACCGACGAACTCCTGCGCGCGCCCGAGGCGGCCGATCCGCGTGTACGGGGCGCATCGCATACCCACAATGACATCACCTACTGGCCGCTGACCCGCCAGTCGGCAGCGGGTGGTCTACATGCCTTCAAGATCCGCATCGCCGCCAAGCGCCGAAAACCGCCCTCGGAGTTACCCGTCCACGAAGGGCAGGACTGGACCTATGTGCTGTCGGGCCGGATGCGGCTCGTTCTCGGCGAGCGAGACTTCGTCATCGAACCCGGCGAAGCCGTCGAATTCAGCACCTGGACACCGCATTGGTTCGGCGTCGCCGACGGGCCCGTCGAGGCGATCATGATCTTCGGTGTGCACGGCGAACGCCTCCATCTGCACGACTGACTACAGGTACGACGTGTCGTTCACCAGCCGAACGGAAGACGCACCGTCGGGATAGAATTCGGCGATCGACAGCGACGCAAGGTCGAGGTGCAGCCGGTAGAGGATCCCCGGTCCCGCGTCCAGCGCGAGCCGCAGCAGCGTCTTGATCGGTGTCACGTGCGACACCACCAGCACCGTCTCACCCGCATGCTCCGAGATGATCCTGCCGCGCACGCGCTGCACCCGCTCGGCCACACTGTCGAAGCTCTCCCCGCCCGGCGGGGTGATGCTGGTGTCGCGCAACCACTTCCGGTGCAACTCGGCATCCTGTTCGGCGGCTTCGGAGAAGGTCAAGCCCTCCCATGTCCCGAAATCAGTTTCAATCAGGTCGGCGTCGACGGTGACGTCGAGGCCCAATGCCTTGGCCGCCTTCGCCGCCGTATCGTAGGCGCGCTGCAGCGGCGACGTGATGACCGCGTCGACCCCGCCTCGCTTGCCGAGGTACTCCGCGGCAGCCTCGGCCTGCGCCTCACCGACCTCGGTCAGCGCAGGATTGCCCCGGCCGGAATACTTTCGCTGCGCCGACAATTGGGTCTGGCCGTGCCGCAACAGCAGGAATCGGGTTGGTTCTCCGCGGGCGCCGGTCCAACCCGGCGATGAGACCGCGGGCTTCTCGGACTCACCTGAATCGGGCTTCTCCAGTTCGGCCGCCGCATCCATCGCCTCGTTGGCCAGTCGGTCGGCATGGGAGTTCTCGGCTCGCGGAATCCACGCGTATTCGATACGGCCGAATTTCGCCGCCACCGACTTCGCCTGCGCCATCAACACCCTCAGGTCCGGATGCTTGACCTGCCAGCGGCCGGACATTTGCTCCACCACCAGCTTCGAGTCCATCCGAACGTCCACCTCGGTGGCACCCACCTTGACGGCTTCCTCCAGGCCCGCGATCAACCCGCGGTATTCGGCGACGTTGTTGGTTGCGAACCCGATCGCCTGCTTGCTCTCCGCCAGCACCGTCTCGTGATCGGCGGTCCACACCACCGAGCCGTACCCGGCAGGCCCCGGATTGCCACGGGAACCACCGTCGGCCTCGACGATGACCTTCACTGGCCACCGTCTTTGACCCGCAGCAGGATCGCTCCGCACTCGGGGCAGCGCAGCACGTCGTCGTCGGCGGCCGCCGAGATGCGCGCCAGTTCTCCCTGGTCGATCTCGATCCGGCATGCTCCGCATCGCCGGCCCTGCAGCCGCCCCGCACCGGGGCCCCCCCGCGAGCGCTGACGCTCATAGAGCGACACCAACTCGGGATCCAGCCCGGCCGTCAGTTCGTCGCGGCGCGACGCGCACTGATGACGGCTTTGTTCGATCACTGACAGCGCGTCATCGCGGGCACGCTGGGCTTCAGCCAATTCGCTTTCCAGCGTGTCGATTCTGCCGAGTTCGTCGGACTGCCGACTCTGTAGTTCCTCGCGGCGCTCCATCACCTCGAGCAACGAATCCTCCAGGCTGGTCTGACGACGTTCCAGCGTCTCGAGTTCATGCTGGAGGTCACCGAGCTGCTTGGCGTTGATGGCGCCCGCCTCGAGCAACGTGCGGTCCCTGTCCTCCCGCTGCCGGACCGCATCGATCTCCGACTCGAACTTGGCGATCTGCGCGTCCAGATCGTCGAGCGCGAGGCGCAGCGACGCCAGCCGGTCGTTGGCGTCGCGGTGCTCGGCCTGGGTCTGCTCCAAGCGCTGCTGCTCTGCGAGATGGCCTGCCCGGTGTTCGACACGGCTCATCTCGGCGTCGAGGTCTGCCAGTTCGAGCAGCGAACGCTGTTGAATCACTTCGGCTTTCATAGATCATTTCTCTCGATGTTCCACGGATCGGTGCGGATGCCGGACACCCGCACCGGTAGCGAGTCGCCGAAGTGGTCGCGAAGCAGCGCGGCCGCCTGATTGCACCACGGGTACTCGCTGGCCCAGTGGGCGACGTCGATGAGCGCTATGTCCGAGCGTCGCCGGTGCTCGTCGGCGGGGTGGTGTCGAAGGTCAGCCGTCACGTAGGCGTCCACGCCTGCGCGCACGACGATGTCCAGCAGCGAGTCGCCTGCGCCGCCGCACACCGCAACTCGCGACACCTCGGCGTCGTCCTGGCCCGACGCCCGTATCCCCCAGGACGTTCCGGGCAGCGCGTCGTGCACCCGAGAGACGAATGCCGCCAACGTCTCCTGCCTCGGCAACGTCCCGATCCGGCCCAGCCCGACGTCTTCGGGGACAGAGGCCAACGCGAGGATGTCGAAAGCCGGTTCCTCGTACGGATGCGCGTTGCGCAGTGCCGCGAGGACATGGCCGCGCAGCCGCGCGGGAGCGATCATCTCGACCCGGTTCTCGGCAACCCGTTCGACTGACCCGACACTGCCGATCGTCGGTGATGCCCCTTCATGGGGCAGGAACTGGCCCGTGCCGGTCACACTCCAACTGCAGTGCGAGTAGTCGCCGATGTGGCCTGCACCCGCGACGAACATCGCGTCGCGGACGGCGTCGGCGTTCTCGACGGGCACGTAGACGACCCACTTGTCGTTGTCGGGGCCGCCTGCGGGGGGAGCCAGCACCTCCTCCACCGTCAACCCCAGAACCTCGGCGAGGGCGTCCGACACGCCGGGCGAGGCCGCGTCGGCGTTGGTGTGGGCGGTGAACAACGCCCGCCCGCTGCGGATCATCCGATGCAGCAGCGCCCCCTTGGCGGTGTCCGCGGCGACGGTGTCGACCCCGCGCAACAGCAGCGGATGGTGGGCGAGAAGCAGCCCGCGGTCGGGTACCTCGTCGACGACGGCTGCGGTGGCGTCGACTGCCACGGTGACCGAGTCGACGTGGTCAGCCGGATCGCCGCAGACCAGGCCGACCGAATCCCAGCTCTGTGCGAGCGCCGGAGGATAAGCCGCTTCCAGGACGTCGATGACGACGGCCAATCTGGCACTCACGGGAGCGTCCCCGCCCGGGTTGGACTTGCCACAGCACGACACTAATGCGCCGTCGGAGACAATGGATGCGTGACGACCCTCGATGACGCCGCCGCGGCGACCCGCGCACGTGAGGAGCTGGAGCGCCGACCCCAATTGGTGATCTTCGACCTCGACGGCACCCTGACCGACTCGGCGCAGGGCATCGTGTCCAGTTTCCGTCACGCGCTGAGCGAAATCGGCGCGGAGATCCCCGACGGCGACCTGGCAGGCCGCATCGTCGGGCCGCCGATGCACCACACGCTGCACGAAATGGGTCTCGACGACCCCGACATTGCCATCGCGGTCTATCGCGCCGACTACTCGACCCGCGGGTGGGCGATCAACAGCCTGTTCGACGGCATCCCTGAGCTGCTGGCCGACCTGCGCGCGGCCGGTGTACGGCTGGCGGTGGCCACCTCGAAGGCCGAGCCGACGGCGCGCCGGATCCTCGAGCACTTCGGGCTCGACGGGCATTTCGACGTCATCGCGGGTGCCAGCCTCGACGGTGTGCGCGCGACCAAGGCCGAGGTGATGGGACATGCGCTGGCCCAGCTCGCGCCGCTGCCCGAACGCGTGGTGATGGTCGGCGACCGCGCCCATGACGTGGAGGGCGCCGCCGCGCACGGCATCGGCACGGTCGTCGTCGATTGGGGTTACGGAGGCGCCGACTTCGCGGGGCCCGTGCCGGTCGCCCCTGCGGCGCAGGTGGCGACGGTGGCTGACCTGCGCGAGGTGCTCGGTGTCTGAAGTGTCCGAACCGTTGCACGTCGCCTTCATCTGCTCAGGCAACATCTGCCGCTCCCCGATGGCGGAGAAGATGTTCGCCCATCAGATCAGCGAACGCGGCCTTGCCGGGATCGTCCGGGTCACCAGCGCGGGTACCGGCGATTGGCATGCCGGCGAGGGCGCCGACAATCGCGCGAACCGCGTACTGCGTGACCACGGCTACCCGACCAAGCATCGGGCGCGGCGAATCGACGAAGACCATCTGTCGGCAGACCTCGTCGTGGCGCTGGGCCGAAACCACGAACGCATCCTGCGTGACATGGGCGTCCCGCCCACCCGGCTGCGGATGCTGCGGTCTTTCGATCCGAGATCGGGTGCACATGCGCTCGACGTCGAAGACCCCTACTACGGCACCCACGACGATTTCGAGGACACCTTCGCCGTCATCGAGGTATGCCTGCGCGGGCTGCACGAGTGGGTCGACGCGCAATTGGCCGGTCGCGGGGTCGCCAGCTGATGAAACGGTGGTCCTTTCTCCTGCGGCCCGGCTGGCTCGCGCTGTTCGTCGTGGTGATCGCCTTCGCGTACCTGTGTTTCACCGTGCTTGCCCCGTGGCAGCTGGGAAAGAACACCAAGACGACGCGGGAGAACTCACAGATCTCCCGGTCGTTGACAGCAGAGCCTGTTGCACTGACGAGCGTTTTGCCGCAGCAGGATTCGTCGGCACCCGACGAGCAGTGGCGACGGGTGACGGCGACCGGACATTACCTGCCCGACCGCCAGGTGCTGGCGCGGCTTCGGGTGATCGAGGGCGATCCCGCCTTCGAGGTGCTGGTGCCGTTCGTCGTCGACGGCGGCCCGACGGTTCTCGTCGACCGCGGATACGTCAAACCCGAGCAGGGTTCGCGTGCGCCTGCCTTCGCGCCCGCGCCGAGCGGCACGGTGACGATCACGGCGCGGCTGCGCGATTCGGAGGTGGCGCCGCAGGGCAAGGCGCCGTTCCGGGCCGACGGTGCCCAGCAGGTGTACGCGATCGACACCGCACAGATCTCCACGCTTCTGGACGTTCCGCTGGCCGGGTCCTACCTGCAGCTGGTCGACGGTCAGCCGGGCGGTCTCGGAGTGATCGGCCTGCCGCACCTGGATGCCGGGCCGTTCCTGTCCTACGGCATCCAGTGGATCGCCTTCGGCATCCTGGCGCCGATCGGGTTGGGCTACTTCATCGTTTCGGAGATCAAGGCGCGCCGACGAGAGAAGGCTGCCGCCCAGAGTCGAACCGCCGCAGCGCCGCTCACCACCGAGGAGAAGCTCGCCGACCGCTACGGCAAGCGGCGCTGACGGTCGCTGTCGTCAACACCGCGGCCGCGAACTGCACCGCCCGCGACAGCCGCACCGCGCGGCGTAGATCGTCGACCCCAGGAGCAGGTCCATCGCCGAGCGTCGGCCTGATCTCCAGCTGATGCGCGTATTGCGTTGGGCCGCCGAGCCCTACGCCCAGCGCGCCGGCGAACGACGCCTCGACGACACCCGCGTTCGGACTCGGATGGCGGGCGGCATCGCGATGCCACGCGCGCAGCGCGGCTGCGGGCGAACCGCCGACCACGGGCGCGCAGGACGCGACAAGAACACCTGCCAGGCGCGCGGCGACCACGTTCAGCGCGTCATCGAGTTTGGCTGCGGCCCAACCGAATCGCTCGTATCGGGGTGAGTGATGGCCGATCATCGCGTCGAGCGTGTTGGCGCCGCGATAGACCAGCAGCGCGGGGACGCCGCCCACCGCGGCCCACAGCAGCGGGGCCACTTGCGCGTCGGAGGTGTTCTCGGCCACCGACTCGACCGAGGCGCGGACCAGTCCGTCGACGTTGAGGGCGGCTGGATCACGTCCGCACAACGAAGGCAGGAGGCGCCGAGCGGCGTCGACGTCGTCACCCGCCAACAGGTCAGCCATTCGGGCACCGGTCCGGGTCAGGGACGTGCCACCGAGCCCGACGAAGGTTGCCACGGCCGTGCTCGTGGCCACCCATGCCCCCCCGCGCCGTCTGGCCGCCTTCTCGCCCGCCATCGCCGCGGCCGCCAGCGCGCCCAACAGCACACCGGTGTGGAAGGCGCCCGTCCGGCGGTCGTCGGAGTAGGTGACCCGCTCTAGGCGGGCGGCGCAGGCACCGAACAGCGCGACGGGATGTCCGTGCCGCGGGTCCCCGAGCGCGACGTCGGCAAGGTAGCCGGCCGCGATGCCAGCCGCCGTGCACAGACACATCGGTGCAAACACGCTGCGAGCGTCTCACAAAGTGATGTACTCCAATGATGAGGCTGGGCCCACCGCGGCGGCCGACCCGCGTGGTCGATCTGATCAACCCTGCGGCGGTGCTCGCTCCCGCGGCGAACGTCATCATGCAGTTGTCGTTGCCCGGCGTCGGCTATGGCGTGCTGGAAAGCCCGGTGGACAGCGGCAACGTCTACAAGCGTCCGTTCAAGCGGGCGCGCACCACGGGCACCTATCTGGCCGCAGCCACACTGGGCACGGATGCCGACCGAGCGCTCATCCGCAAGGAAGTCGACAGGGTCCACGCACTGGTGCGCTCCACGGAGTCAAGTCCCTTGTCCTACAACGCGTTCGATCCACGGCTTCAGCTGTGGGTGGCCGCCTGCCTGTATCGCTACTTCATCGATCAGCACGAGTTCCTGTACGGGCCGCTGGACGACGAAGCAGCCGACGCGGTCTATCGAGATGCACGAAAGCTCGGCACCACATTGCAAGTCCGCGAAGACATGTGGCCCGCCGACCGCATCGCGTTCGACGAGTTCTGGAAGCGAACGCTCGACGAACTGAGGATCGACGCGCCCGTGCGCGACCACCTGCACGGCGTGGCCGCGATGGCATTTCTGCCCGCACCTCTGCGGATGCTGGCCGGCCGCTTCAACCTCTTCGCCACCAAGGGCTTCCTGCCCGCGGAGTTCCGGGCGCACATGAACATGTCGTGGTCCACGGCGCAACAGCGCCGTTTCGAACGGCTGCTGACGGCGCTGCGAGTCGCCGACCGAGTCATCCCGCGCGACATCTGGATTCTGGGCTATCGAACGTATCTGTGGGATATGCGTGCGCGCGCCCGCCGGGGAAAGCGCGTGGTGTGAGGCAGAAGTGAACCCGCAGTGTCTCGAGATCGTGCATTGAAGTATTCGGGACAACAGAAGTGAGGAACCAATGGCGGCACTCAATCACGTCGCGGTGACCGTTCGTGACGTCGACGCAAGCGGACCCTGGTACGAGGCGCTGCTCGGCGCTGCCCCGGTGCTCGACGAGCACACCGACAACGGCTACCACCACAAAGTATGGGCGCTCGACAACGGCACGCTGTTCGGTATCCACCAGCACGACCGGTCGCTGGAAGGTGGACGATTCAGCGAGTTCCAGGCCGGCCTCGACCATGTCGGCTTCGGCTGCGCGGACCGTGCGGAGCTCGAGACGTGGCAGGCCAAGCTGAATGAACTCGGCGTCGAACACGGCGGCATCGTCGACGCCCACTACGGCTCCGGGCTGAGCTTCCGCGACCCCGACGGCATCGCGCTCGAGTTCTTCGCACCGCCTGCGGGTTAGGTGGTGGCTGTCCCTTGGATGGACTCGAGCAGATTGTTGATGAACCTGTCGGGATCCGCACCGCCTCCTGGGTGATCCGCTGATGTGTCGACGAAAAGGGGTTCACCGGCTCCTAAGTCCGCGGTGAGAATCCGATACCCCACAGCGGAGTCAGCAGGCTTGGCGAACCTTGTCTCGAGTTGAACTGCGCCGATGTTCGAGATTGAAGCGACGACACCCGTGATCTTCGGGCTGGCGTCATCGCCCCTCTCGGTCAGATGCCCGACCAGGTTGCGATAGATCCAAGAGAACGAGCGGATGCGGCCGTTCTCTGCACTCACGGTGTAAACGGTCATTTGCCAACTGCGCGTCCACGTTCGCAACGCGTAGCCGAATTCGTTACTAATGACCTTGCCGCTGCTGGTGAGGGCGTCGAGAATTTCGTCAGTATCGGACATGGATGGAAACCTACCGAGAAACTAGTGGGCGCGGACGGTATCGAACCGCCGACCGCTGGTGTGTAAAACCAGAGCTCTACCACTGAGCTACGCGCCCGTCGCTGGGAGGCTACCGGGTGGATCGGCGAACCTGGAAATCTGACTGTTGGCCGCGGCCTATGGGGTCAACGCCGCCAGCGCATCAGTCCAGACCGCCTGATCGCGCGCCTCCCCTGGCTGCTTCATCTCGGCGAACCGGATGATCCCGGATCGGTCGATGACGAATGTGCCGCGGTTGGCGAAACCGGCGTCGCAGTTGAACACACCGTAGGCCTGCGCCACCGCCCCGTGCGGCCAGAAGTCGGCGAGCACGGGAAACGTGAAGCCGCTCTGGGTGGCCCAAACCTTGTGTGTCGACGGCGGTCCCACTGAAACCGCCAACGTGGCCGTGTCGTCGTTCTCGTAGCGGGGCAGATTATCGCGGATCTCGTCCAACTCCCCCTGGCAAATCCCGGTGAACGCGAGCGGGAAGAAGACAAGCAATACGTTCTTTTCGCCGCGGAACCCGCTGAGGCTGACCGCTTGCCCGTTCTGGTCCTTCAGCGTGAAATCGGGCGCCTCGGCGCCGGGTTCGAGCACTAGTGCCGCCCCGCCGCCTTGGATTTCGGCTGAACCAGACGGCTGGCACTCCAGTCGCCGAGGTTCGCCGAAGACGTCTGCATCAACCCTGCCGTGGGCGCCGATTCGGCGATTTCGGCGGGCATCACATGCCCCGGCTTACCCGTCTTGGGCGTCAACACCCAGATCAAGCCGTCATCGGCCAGCGGCGTGATGGCGTCCATGAGCCTGTCGACAAGGTCGCCGTCGTCGTTGCGCCACCACAGCAGCACCACGTCGACGACCTCATCGGCATCCTCGTCGAGCAGCTCACCGCCGCACGCGTCTTCGACATCGGCCCGGATGTCGTCGTCGACGTCGTCGTCCCAGCCCAGTTCCTGCACAACCTGATCTTTTTGGATGCCCAGTCGTTGGGCGTAGTTCGGGGCGTCCTCCGCCGCGACCACCGTCGGTCCTCCTTCACGCTGCTCGTTAATTCGTCCTATCGTCGCACGACCCGGACTGTCGGTGACGCTGGGCGCTGAAAGGTTCATCGAAAAGCCGCGTCGCACAGCCCCAGGGCGGTCGTGTTGACGTCGTTCAACGTCGACACCGCCGGGTTGAACTCGTCGGGTCCGGAGTTGCCCGCTATCGCGTTGGCGACACCCCGGGCGGCGTCAACCCACCTGTTCAGCGCGTCGCGCAGCTCCGGCGTCAGCGGATCGCTGACGCTCGCGGCGACCATGTCGGCGCTGCGGTTGAGCGATTCGACGGCGGGCCCGGCCTTGGACGGCGCATCTGGGGCACTTGCGTTGAACGCTGCGACGAAGTCGTTGACGGCAGCGATCGAATCCACGCTGCTGGAGGCCAACGCCTCACACGCGGCGTGGACGGCCTCGACGGTCATCGACTCGCGGCGCTTGGACTCCTTTGCGCGCGACGAGGCGGCCGACTCCTCCGCCGACGCCGACACCGATGCCCGGTACACGGGCGCCTCGCCGGCGTTCACCCTGGCTGAGCCTCCGGTGACCGATGTGCACCCGACGATGATCATGGCGATACCGGCGAGGCTGCCCACCACCGGCGCCACGATCCGCAACTGCGGTGACCTGGTCAGCCCTCCCATCGGCACAGTCTTCAGACGGTACCGGTTCGGGGGCCGCCGGACGGTTCATTCCACTAGCCACCACCGGCGGTGCATGTGGGGCACGATGGGAGGACGATAGAGGTTGTCTCAAGGCCTGTACCTCCTACCGAGGAGTCGAAGTTGACCACCGAGTTCGCGCGCCAGGACCTGGCCCAAAACTCTGGCACCGCAGCCGAACCCGACCGGGTACGCGTGATCCGCGACGGCGTTGCCTCCTACCTGCCCGATATCGATCCCGAAGAGACCACGGAGTGGCTCGAGTCCTTCGATCAGTTGCTGGAACGGCAGGGTCCCGCGCGTGCGCGCTACCTGATGCTGCGGCTGCTCGAGCGCGCCGGCGAACAACGGGTGGCCATCCCGTCGCTCACCTCGACCGACTACGTCAACACGATCCCGACCGAGCTGGAGCCGTGGTTTCCCGGCGACGAGGAGATCGAGCGCCGCTACCGCGCCTGGATCCGGTGGAACGCCGCGATCATGGTGCACCGCGCGCAGCGCCCCGGAGTCGGTGTCGGCGGCCATATTTCGACATATGCCTCGTCGGCGGCGTTGTATGAGGTCGGCTTCAACCACTTCTTCCGCGGCAAATCCCATCCCGGCGGTGGCGACCAGGTCTACATCCAGGGCCACGCCTCGCCCGGAATCTATGCCCGTGCATTCCTCGAGGGCCGGCTAACCGCGGACCAGCTGGATGGCTTCCGCCAGGAGCACAGCCACCCCGGTGGCGGCCTGCCGTCGTACCCGCATCCGCGCCTCATGCCGGATTTCTGGGAGTTTCCGACCGTGTCGATGGGCCTGGGCCCGATGAACGCCATCTTCCAGGCCAGGTTCAACCACTACCTGCACGACCGCGGTATCACCGACACCTCCGACCAGCATGTGTGGGCGTTCCTCGGCGACGGCGAAATGGACGAGCCGGAGAGCCGCGGCCTGATCCAGGTGGCCGCCAACGAGGCGCTGGACAACCTGACCTTCGTGATCAACTGCAACCTGCAGCGCCTGGACGGCCCCGTTCGCGGCAATGGCAAGATCATCCAGGAGCTCGAGTCGTTCTTCCGCGGCGCCGGCTGGAACGTCATCAAGGTGGTGTGGGGCCGCGAGTGGGATGCGCTGCTGCACGCCGACCGCGACGGCGCGCTGGTCAACCTGATGAACACCACACCTGACGGCGACTACCAGACCTACAAGGCCAACGACGGCGCCTACGTTCGCGACCACTTCTTCGGCCGCGACCCCCGCACAAAGGCGCTGGTGGACAAGATGAGCGACACCGAGATCTGGAACCTCAAGCGCGGCGGCCACGACTACCGCAAGGTGTATGCCGCCTACCGCGCGGCCACCGAGCACAAGGGCCAGCCGACGGTGATCCTGGCCAAGACCATCAAGGGCTACTCGCTGGGCGCCCACTTCCAGGGCCGCAACGCAACGCACCAAATGAAAAAGCTTGCGCTGGAAGACCTCAAGCAGTTCCGCGACGCAATCCGCATCCCGATCACTGACGAGGAGATCGAGAAGAACCCGTACCTGCCGCCCTACTACCACCCCGGTCCCGATGCGCCCGAGATCCGTTACATGCTCGATCGCCGGCGGACGCTGGGCGGCTTCGTCCCGGAACGCCGGACGAAGAGCAAGGCCCTGACGCTGCCGAGCCGCGACGTCTACAAGGCGCTGAGGAAAGGTTCTGGCAACCAGGAGGTGGCCACCACGATGGCCATGGTGCGCACCTTCAAGGAACTGTTGCGCGACAAGGAGATCGGCCCCCGCATCGTGCCGATCATCCCCGACGAGGCCCGCACGTTCGGCATGGATTCGTGGTTTCCCAGCCTGAAGATCTACAACCGCAACGGGCAGCTCTACACGGCGGTGGACGCCGAATTGATGTTGGCGTACAAGGAAAGCGAAATCGGCCAGATCCTGCACGAGGGAATCAACGAGGCCGGGTCGACGGCGACGTTCACCGCGGCGGGCACCTCCTATGCCACCCACAACGAGCCGATGATTCCGCTCTACATCTTCTATTCGATGTTCGGTTTCCAGCGCACCGGCGACGGGTTGTGGGCGGCCGCCGACCAAATGGCGCGCGGCTTCGTGCTCGGCGCCACGGCCGGCCGCACCACCCTGGTCGGCGAGGGACTGCAACACGCCGACGGCCATTCGCTGTTGCTGGCGGCCACCAATCCCGCTGTGGTGGCTTATGACCCGGCGTTCGCCTACGAGATCGCCTACATCGTCGAGAGCGGGCTGGCCCGCATGTTCGGCGAGGACCCGGAGAACGTCTACTTCTACATCACCATCTACAACGAGCCCTACAAGCAGCCCGCCGAACCCGAGGGGGTGGACGTCGAGGGCCTGTTGCGCGGCATGTACCGCTACCGGAAGGCACCCGAGCAGAAGGCCAAGCAGGCGCACATCCTCGTGTCGGGAGTGGCGATGCCGGAGGCGCTGCGCGCCGCCGACCTGTTGGCCGAGGAGTGGGACGTGGCGGCGGACGTGTGGTCGGTGACCAGCTGGGGTGAACTCAACCGCGAGGGCGTGGAGATCGAGAAGGAGAAACTTCGTCACCCGGACCGCCCCGCCCGGGTGCCCTACCTGAGCCAGGTCCTGGCCGATACCCGCGGACCCGTGGTGGCGGTGTCGGACTGGATGCGCGCGGTGCCCGAGCAGATCCGGCCGTGGGTGCCCAACACCTACCTGACGCTGGGCACCGACGGGTTCGGGTTCTCCGACACCCGGCCCGCGGCGAGGCGTTACTACAACACCGACGCCGAATCGGTCGTCGTCGGTGTCCTGGAGGCGTTGGCCGCCGACGGTGAAATCGACCAGGCGGTCGCCATCGACGCGGCCAACAAGTACGAGATCGACGACGTGCTCGCGGCGCCGGAGCAGACCTCGGACCCGGGCGTGGCCTAGCGATCGGCGCCTTTGGAGAGTTCTGCCAGAAATATGGCGTAGCTTTTAGGGGTGCCCGACAACCGATTTGTTCCGCCCGCCTCCACGCTGGAGGTGCTCGACACCGTGCCCGAATCGGTGTTGCGCAGGTTGAGCCAGTATTCGGGGCGGCTGGCGACCCAGGCCGTGCACGCCCTCGAGGAGCGGCTGCCGTTCTTCGCCGAGCTCGAGGCCTCGCAGCGGTCCAGTGTCCAGCTGGTGGTGCAGACCGCGGTGGTCAACTTCGTGGAATGGATGCGCAACCCGAACGGCGACGTCGGATACACCGCGCAGGCCTTCGAGGTGGTGCCGCACGACCTGCGCAGGCGTATCGCGCTGCGCCAGTCGGTGGAGATGGTGCGGGTCACCATGGAGTTCTTCGAGGAAGTGGTGCCGCTTCTGGCCCGCTCCGAGGAACAGTTGACGGCGTTGACGGCCGGCATCCTGCGATACAGCCGCGACCTTGCGTTCGCCGCCGCGACCGCCTACGCCGACCAGGCCGAGGCCCGCGGCGCCTGGGACACCCGGATGGAGGCCAACCTCGTCGACGCCGTGGTGCGCGGCGACACCGGGCCGGAGCTGCAGTCCCAGGCGGCCGCGCTGAACTGGGACGCCACCGCGCCCGCGACCGTCATCGTGGGGATCCCGCAGTCCGCTCGAATCGACCTGGCCAGCGATGATGTGCATGACGTAGCCAGCAGGAACGGCCGCGCGGCGCTATCCGACGTGCACGGCACCTGGTTGGTGACGATCGTGTCGGGCCCCCTCAGCCTGACCGATCGGTTCCTGGCCGAATTGTTGACCGTCTTCGCCGATGCTCCGGTGATCATCGGGCCGACCGCACCGACGCTGTCGTCAGCGCATTGGAGCGCCACGGAGGCGATCGCCGGTATGAACGCCGTCGCAGGCTGGACCGGTGCGCCGCGGCCCGTTGCCGCACGTGAACTTCTGCCCGAGCGTGCGCTGCTCGGCGATGTGTCGGCGATTGCGGCGCTGGAGACCGAGGTCATGCGACCGCTGGCGGACGCGGGGCCGGCGTTGACCGAGACGTTGGACGCCTATCTGGACTCCGGAGGCGCGATCGAGGCCTGTGCGCGCAAACTGTTCGTTCATCCAAACACCGTGCGCTATCGCTTGAAGCGCATCGCCGACTTCACCGGCCGGGACGCAACCACCCCTCGTGACGCTTATGTCCTGCGGGTGGCGTCGACGGTTGGGCGGTTGACGCGCCAAGCACAGCATTCGAGCACGTCGAACATGTCCGCAGCACCCATAGCGAAGCTCCCGGGGGCGGCCGCGGGGCGGAACCGGGCAGGGTAACAGATTGCAGCTCCATATCGATGGAGTCGCATCACATGCTGTTTTGTTGGGTCTCCACAAAAAGATAAGACGAGGTTCATATTCTCTTACACCGCGCGGAGACGTTCCCTCAGTGTTTCCTTAAACAGTGCTCGCATTGCTTGCTCCCGGACAGGGATCGCAGACTCCCGGCATGCTCGCCTCATGGCTTGAGTTGCCGGGCGCGGCTGACCGCATCTCCACCTGGTCGCAGGCCAGCGGCCTTGACCTCGCACGCCTCGGCACCACCGCGACGGCTGAGGAGATCACCGATACCTCGGTGACACAGCCCCTCGTCGTTGCGGCAACCCTGCTGGCGTGGGAGGAACTGACCAAGCGTGGTCTGCTCGCTGGACGCGACTTCATCGCAGCAGGCCACTCAGTCGGTGAGATCGCCGCGTACGCCATCGCGGGCGTCATCTCCAGCGACGACGCGGTAGCGCTCGCGGCTACCCGCGGCGCCGAGATGGCCAAGGCCTGTGCAACCGAGCCCACCGGCATGTCCGCTGTGCTCGGCGGCGACGAGGCCGACGTGCTCAGCCGCCTCGAAGCCCTGGACCTGGTGCCGGCGAACCGCAACGCGGCCGGCCAAATCGTGGCGGCGGGCAGCCTGGCCGCGCTGAGCAAGCTGGCCGAAGATCCGCCCGCCAAGGCGCGCGTGCGGCCCCTTGCCACCGCGGGCGCGTTCCACACGCATTACATGGCTTCGGCCACTGACGGCTACGCCGCCGCGGTTTCAAAGGTCGCCACCGCTGAGCCGGCCGCCACCTTGCTGTCCAACGCCGACGGCAAGCCGGTCACCTCGTCCGCCGACGCCATGACCAAACTGGTCGCCCAGCTGACCCGGCCGGTGCGCTGGGATCTCTGCACGGAGACGCTCCGGCAATCCAACGTGACCGCGATCGTCGAGTTCCCGCCCGCAGGGACGCTCGCCGGGATCGCCAAGCGCGAACTCAAAGGGGTACCGACGCACGCCGTCAAAGCCCCCGCCGACCTGGACGGGCTATCCGAGCTCTAGAGGTATGACCATCGGCGCCGCCGAGGTCTGTACAACCGCATAACACGTAAATCGCAGTACACAACGAATAGAAGGAGCCATTGTGCCCGCCACTCAGGAAGAAATCATCGCCGGTCTCGCCGAGATCATCGAAGAAGTCACCGGTATCGAGCCGTCGGAGGTCACCCCGGAGAAGTCGTTCGTCGACGACCTGGACATCGACTCGCTGTCGATGGTGGAGATCGCCGTGCAGACCGAGGACAAGTACGGCGTGAAGATCCCCGACGAGGACCTCGCCGGTCTGCGCACCGTCGGTGACGTCGTCTCCTACATCCAGAAGCTCGAGGAAGAGAACCCCGAGGCCGCCGCCGCGCTGCGCCAGCAGATCGAAGCGGATCGCGCGTGACCAGGCCTTCCACTGCTAACGGCGGGTTCCCCAGTGTTGTGGTAACCGCCGTCACGGCGACGACGTCGATCGCGCCTGACATCGAGAGCACGTGGAAGGGCTTGTTGGCAGGCGAGAGCGGCATCCGCGTCCTCGAGGACGAATTCGTTACCAAATGGGACCTTCCCGTGCGGATCGGCGGCCACCTCAAGGAGGCCGTCGACGACCACATGGGTCGACTGGACCTGCGACGCATGTCGTACGTCCAGCGGATGGCCAAGCTCATCGGTGGTCAGGTCTGGGATGCCGCGGGTAACCCTGAGGTGGATCCGGACCGGTTCGCGGTCGTGGTCGGCACCGGTCTGGGTGGCGGCGAGAAGATCGTCGAAACCTATGACCTGATGAACGAGGGCGGCCCCCGCAAGGTGTCGCCACTCGCCGTCCAGATGATCATGCCGAACGGTGCCGCAGCGGTCATCGGCTTGCAGCTCGGTGCCCGTGCCGGCGTCATGACCCCCGTCTCGGCGTGTTCGTCGGGCTCGGAGGCCATCGCGCACGCGTGGCGGCAGATCGTGATGGGTGACGCCGACATCGCCGTCTGCGGCGGTGTCGAGGGCGGCATCGAGGCGCTGCCGATCGCAGCGTTCTCGATGATGCGTGCCATGTCGACTCGTAACGAGGATCCGGAAGCGGCTTCTCGCCCGTTCGACAAGGATCGCGACGGGTTCGTGTTCGGTGAAGCGGGTGCGCTCATGGTCATCGAGACCGAGGAGCACGCCAAGGCGCGCGGCGCCACCATCCTGGCACGATTGATGGGTGCAGGCATCACGTCCGACGCCTTCCACATGGTGGCTCCGGCTTCCGACGGCATGCGCGCCGGCCGGGCGATGTCGCGGGCGATGGAGCTCGCGGGCCTTGAACCCAAGGACATCGACCACATCAATGCGCACGCCACGGCAACTTCGATCGGTGACGTCGCGGAGGCCAACGCTATCCGCGTCGCCGGATGCGCAGACTCCGCGGTGTACGCGCCCAAGTCGGCGCTCGGCCACTCCATCGGGGCAGTGGGTGCGCTCGAGTCGGTGCTGACCGTGCTGTCGCTGCGCGACGGCGTCATCCCGCCGACACTGAATTACGAAACTCCGGATCCTGAGATCGATTTGGATGTCGTCGCGGGCGAGCCGCGGTACGGCGACTACAAGTACGCGATCAACAACTCATTCGGATTCGGCGGACACAACGTGGCACTTGCCTTCGGCAAGTACTGAGTGTTCGGGGGGAAAGGAACGATCTCGGCGAAATGACAGGGTTGGCTACGGGGAGCGGACTCCCCAATGTTGTCGTCACAGGCGTTGCCATGACGACTGCCCTGGCGACCGATGCGACAACCACGTGGCAGAAGCTGCTCGACGGGCACAGCGGCATCCGTAAACTCGACGATCCCTTCGTCGAGGAGTACGACCTCCCCGTGCGCATCGGTGGGCATCTCCTCGAGGACTTCGAGGACGAGCTGACGCGTATCGAGCTCCGGAGGCTGTCGTATCTGCAGAGGATGTCGACGGTGTTGAGCCGGCGGGTCTGGAAGGACGCGGGCGACCCGGAGGTGGATCCGAAGCGGCTGATGGTGTCGATCGGCACCGGTATGGGTTCCAGCGAGGAACTCCTCTTCGCCTATGACGGCATGCGGCAGAAGGGCCTGCGCGCGGTTTCGCCGCTCGCGGTCCAGATGTACATGCCCAACGCGGCGGCAGCCGCAGTCGGTTTGGAGCGCAAGGCGAGGGCCGGGGTCATCACCCCCGTCTCGGCCTGCGCCTCCGGCTCAGAAGGCATTGCACACGCGTGGCGCAACATCGTGCTCGGCGAGGCCGACATGGCGATCTGCGGCGGCGTCGAGACGAAGATCGAGGCGGTGCCGATCGCAGGATTCGCTCAGATGCGAATCGTGTTGTCCACCACCAACGATGATCCGGCCGGGGCATGCCGCCCGTTCGACAAGGACCGCAACGGGTTCGTGTTCGGCGAGGCGGGTGCGCTCATCGTCATCGAGACCGAGGAGCACGCAAAGGCGCGCGGCGCCACCATCTTGGCACGGTTGATGGGTGCCAGCATCACCTCGGACGGCTTCCACATCGTGGCGCCCGACCCCAACGGTGAGCAGGCCGGCCATGCGATGACGCGGGCCATCCAGCTCGCGGGACTCAAGCCCACCGACATCGACCACATCAACGCGCACGCCACCGGCACCAGCGTCGGCGACGTGGCCGAGGGTCAGGCGATCAACAACACGATGGGCGGGCACAAGCCTGCGGTGTACGCACCCAAGTCCGCGCTCGGCCACTCGGTAGGCGCGGTAGGTGCCGTCGAATCGATCCTGACGGTGCTGGCACTGAAGAACGGCGTCATCCCGCCGACGCTGAACCTGAAGAATCTGGACCCGGACATCGACCTCGACGTCGTGTCCGGCTCGCCGAGACCCGGCAACTACAACTACGCGATCAACAACTCGTTCGGATTCGGTGGGCACAACGTGGCGCTCGCCTTCGGGAAGTACTAAAGGTACTGCGCGCCCCGATAATCCGGCCGTATCAGGAGGTTTCGATGACAATCACGGCCCCCGAAGCAGTCGGCGAATCAACCGATCCCCGCGACCCGCTTCTGCGCCTCAAGACGTTCTTCGACGACGACTGCGCCCTCGAGCTCCTGCATGAGCGGGACCGCTCCGGCGTGCTCGCCGCGGCAGGCACCGTCAACGGCATGCGCACCGTCGCGTTCTGCACCGACGGCACCGTCATGGGCGGCGCGATGGGCGTCGAAGGCTGCGCCCACATCGTCAACGCATACGACACCGCCATCGAGGAACAAAGCCCGATCGTCGGGATCTGGCACTCCGGCGGTGCGCGGCTCGCCGAGGGCGTCAAGGCGCTGCACGCGGTCGGTCTGGTGTTCGAGGCGATGATCCGGGCGTCGGGCTACATCCCGCAGATCTCAGTCGTCGTCGGATTCGCCGCGGGTGGCGCGGCTTACGGGCCCGCCCTGACCGACGTCATCGTGATGGCTCCCGACAGCCGGGTCTTCGTCACCGGGCCCGACATCGTGCGCAGCGTCACCGGCGAGGACGTCGACATGGCGTCGCTGGGTGGCCCCGATACCCACCACAAGAAGTCCGGCGTGTGTCACATCGTCGCGGACGACGAACTCGACGCGTACGCGCGTGGCCGTCGGCTGGTCGGATTGTTCTGCCAGCAGGGTCATTTCGACCGCACGAAGGCCGAAGCGGGCGACACCGACCTGCACGCTCTTCTGCCCGAGTCGCCCCGCCGCGCCTATGACGTGCACCCGCTCGTCGAGGCGCTGCTGGACGCCGACGCTCCCTTCGAGGAGTTCCAGGCGAAGTGGGCGCCGTCGATGGTGATCGGCCTCGGCAGACTGTCCGGGCGGACCGTCGGCCTGCTCGCCAACAACCCGCTCCGGCTCGGCGGCTGCTTGAACTCTGAGAGCGCCGAGAAGGCAGCACGTTTCGTGCGGCTGTGCGACGCGTTCGGCATTCCGCTGATCGTCGTGGTCGACGTGCCCGGCTACCTCCCCGGTGTCGACCAGGAGTGGGGCGGCGTGGTGCGCCGCGGCGCCAAGCTGCTGCACGCCTTCGGTGAGGCGACTGTTCCCCGAGTCACGCTGGTCACCCGCAAGATCTACGGCGGTGCCTACATCGCGATGAACTCGCGCTCGCTGAACGCGACGAAGGTGTTCGCATGGCCGGACGCCGAGGTCGCGGTGATGGGCGCCAAGGCCGCCGTCGGCATTCTGCACAAGAAAAAGCTGGCCGCCGCGCCCGAAGACGAGCGCGAGGCGCTGCACGAGGAGCTCGCCGCCGAGCACGAGCGCATCGCGGGCGGGGTCGACTCCGCCATCGAGATCGGTGTGGTCGACGAGAAAATCGACCCTGCGCACACCCGCAGCAAGTTGACCCAGGCACTGGCCGAGGCGCCGGCCCGCCGCGGACGGCACAAGAACATCCCGCTGTAACCTCTAGTCGTTTCGGACCTCTGAGGATCTCGCATTCCGTACTGTGGGTAGCGGCCCATTGAGTTGGGGGACATCGACAGGGCCCTGACAGAGGAGTTGAGGTATGCGAATTTCTGGAATGACGATGCGCCGTGGGATCGTCGGCGTAGCTGCCGCCGGAGCGCTGGCGGGACTGACCGGCGCGGTCGCAATGCCGACGGCATCCGCTGCACCCCCGTGTGATGCCGCCGGCCTGAACACCGCGGTCAGCCAGGTTTCTGGAGCTACAGCCGCGTACCTGTCCAGCCATCCCGGTGCGAACGACGCGATCACAAATGCGGGTGGTGCGGGTGGCAACGCCGAGGCCGCGATCCGCAACTACTTCGTGGCTCATCCGACGGAATGGGCCGATCTGCAGCGCATCGCAAGTCCGCTGCGAAACTTGCGGGCGCAGTGCGAGGTTGATGTGGCACCCACCGAGATCGCACGGCTCTTCGACGCGATGGCGTCGTAGCGAGTCAGGCTTGCGCGATGCCTGCCCATCGCGGGCGCGAGCAGATCGGCGAGCGCTGCCCAGGCCACGGTCTTGGTCTCGGGCAGCGCTATGCCGAATTGATAAGGCGCGAAAAGAATCTCCAGACCCTCGGCTGTGGGTAGCCAGTTCACGAAGTTCTCCGCCCTCGGCTCGGCCCCGCACAGCTCGGACAGCCGGTTAACGCTGGCTGCTCGCGGTGAACAGGTTCGTGAGCATGATCGGGTCGGCGCTTCGGGTGTCGATCACCAGCGCTGCGACCATCGACGCCATACGCCTCATCTGATGGCCAGTCCAGATATCCGTAATCCTCGAACACCACGCCTAGCCGCGCAATTCGGTCACTTCGGCGCGACCGTGGGCAAGACTCATCGCACCCCTTTCGCGAGCAGTTCCTCCGCCACAGTCAGCACCGTGTCGCGGTCGGAGTCGACCAGACCTATGCGGGTGCGGCGGTCGACGATGTCGTCGACGGTCATCGCGCCCTCATGCGTCACCGCATACTCGAACTCGGCCCGGATCACGTCGACGCCCTCGGCCACCGGATCGGTGGGTCGCTCGCAGGTGGCCTTGGCGATGACATTCGGCGCCTCGGCTCCGAACCGGGCGACGAGCGACGACGGCAGGTTGGTGGGAACGCGCAGGGTCGCAACCGGATTCGAAGGTGCCCCGACGAGCGGCAGGTTCCTGGTCCGGCACTGGTCGGCCCGTAGACCGCGCAACTCGACTGCCTTGTCGAGCACATCCTCGGCCATGTACCGGTATTCGGTCAGCTTGCCGCCGATCACGCTGATCACGCCCGACGGCGACTCGACGACGGCGTGGTCGCGCGACACATCCGCCGTGCGCCCCGAGCCTGTGTCTATCAACGGCCGCAGCCCCGCGTAGGCGCCGATGACGTCGTCGCGGCCGAGCTTCGTGTCCAAGGCCGTGTTGACGGTGTCCAAGAGGAATCCGATCTCCTCCGAGGTCGGCTCGGGAACGTCGGGTATCGGGCCCGGCGCGTCCTCGTCGGTCAGGCCGAGGTAGATCCGGCCCAATTGTTCGGGCATGGCGAAGACAAATCGGTTGAGCTCGCCGGGAATTGGAATCGTAAGCGCCGCAGTCGGATTGCCGAACGCCTTGGCATCGAACACAAGATGGGTACCGCGGCTGGGCCGCAAGCTGATCGACGGCTCGACCTCGCCAGCCCACACCCCGCTGGCGTTGATCACCGCGCGCGCGGCCACGTCGAACGACTCCCCCGTCAGCTGGTCGGTCAGGCGCACGGACGTGCCGGTCGCCTCCGAGGCGGCCACCCGGGTCAGAATCCGTGCACCGTGCTGGGCAGCCGTCCTCGCCACGGCGGCGACCAGGCGGGCGTCGTCGATCAGCTGGCCGTCGTAGGCCAACAGCCCGCCGGAGAGACCGTCGCGCCGAACGGTTGGCGCCATGTCGACGACCCGATCGGCGGAGATGCGACGCGACCGGGGCAGCGTCGACGACCGGGTACCCGCCAGTCGGCGCAGGCCATCCCCTGCCATGAACCCGGCCCGCACCAGCGCCCGCTCAGGGGTGCCCATCGCAGGCAGCAGCGGAACCAACTGCGGCATGGCGCTGACGAGATGCGGCGCGGTGCGCGTCATGAGAAGTCCGCGTTCGACGGCGCTGCGCCTGGCGATTCCGATGTTGCCGGTTGCCAGATACCGCAGGCCGCCGTGCACGAGCTTGGAACTCCACCGGCTCGTCCCGAACGCCAAGTCCTGCTTTTCCACCAGCGCCACGGTCAACCCGCGCGAGGCGGCGTCAAGGGCGATGCCCGTTCCGGTGATGCCGCCCCCGATGACGAGGACATCGAGCGACTGAGGCGCACGCGAGGAGCCGGGCCCGTCGGCGAGCGCGGCCAACTCGCGACTGCGGCGAGAGGCGTTAAGGGCGGCCGAGTTCGTCATGGTCGGAGGTATCCGTTCAATGAGTGGGCGAGTTCGACGGCGAGTGCGTCGGCATTCAGGATCGGTGCCACGATTTGTGCGGACTGGATGGTCGACTGGGTGATCAACAGGCACATCGCGGCGAGTTGGCGCGGGTCGCCCGCGCGCACGCTGCCGTCGCGCTGGGCGGCCTTCAGTTCGGAGGCCACCGCCTCGATGAGGATCTGCTGGCTGGTGCCGAGGCGTTCGGCGATGTAGACCATGGCCAGTTCAGGGGCGGTGTGGAACACCGACATGACGACCTCGTCGTGCCGTAGCCGTTCGGCGACGCCGACGATCCGCTCGACCAGCGCTTCGCGTCCGCCACCACGCGAGGGCACCTCGCGCAGCACGCGGATGATCCGCGAGGTCAGCAGCGCGGCCAGCAGCGCGCGGGTGTCGGGCCAGCGGCGGTAGATGGTCGGCCTGCTCACTCCGGCCCGGCGGGCGATTTCGGCCAGCGTCACTCGGTCGACGCCGTAAGCCAGCACGCAACTCGCGGCCGCATCGAGGATCCGGTCCCCGAGGTCCGGCGATGCATCGTTACTGATTGACAGCATATGTAATACTGTAACGCATGATGAAGTGGGATGCATGGGGTGACCCGGATCAGGCCAAGCCGCTCTCCGACGGGATTCGGACCCTGCTGGAGCAAGCGCTCGGCGTCGGAGATTCCCCGCTTCCCGAACTGAGGCCCGAGCAGGTCAAGCTGCGGCCGTCGGCACTGTCGGCCGCCGACCGCGACGCGCTGGCCGACATCGTCGGCGCGGAGAACTGCGGCGTCGACGACGAAGCCAGATTGCTTCGGGCGGGCGGCAAATCGACTCTCGATCTGCTGAGGCGCCGTGATCCCGGCGTGCAGGACGCCCCCGACGCCGTGGTGTTGCCCGCCTCGGAAGACGATGTCGCCGCCGTCCTCCGGGTGTGCGGGCAGCGCAGCATCGCCGTCGTTCCCTTCGGGGGTGGCACCAGTGTCGTGGGCGGCCTCGATCCGCTGCGAGGGCAGTTCAAGGCCGTCATCTCGCTTGACCTACGCAGGCTGAATGAACTGCACTTCCTCGACGAGGTGTCCGGCGAGGCTGACCTCGGGGCGGGCGTCACGGGTCCGGAGGCCGAACGGCTGCTCGGCGAGCGTGGTTACTCGCTCGGGCACTTTCCGCAGAGCTTTCAGTTCGCGACGATCGGCGGATTCGCCGCAACCAGATCGTCGGGTCAGGACTCGGCGGGCTACGGGAGGTTCAACGACATGGTGCGCGGACTCCGCGCGGTCACACCCGCAGGGGTTCTCGACCTCGGCCGGGCACCGGAGTCCGCCGCGGGGCCTGATCTGCGCCAGCTGCTGATCGGTTCCGAAGGCGTGTTCGGCGTCATCACCCGCGTCCGCGTCAAGGTTCATCCGACGCCCGCCGCCAGCCGTTACGAGGCTTGGTCGTTTCCCGACTTCGCCACCGGCGCAGAGGCTCTGCGCGCGGTCACTCAGACAGGCACCGGCCCGACCGTGCTGCGACTGTCCGATGAAGCCGAAACCGGAGTGAACCTGGCGACCACCGAGAACATCGGCGAGAACAGCGTCACCGGCGGATGCCTGGCGATCACCGTTTTCGAGGGCACCGAGGACCACGTCGAGAGCAGGCACGCCGAAACTCGGCGATTGATGGAGGCGAAGGGCGCCACCTCGCTGGGCGAGGGGCCTGCGAAAGCGTGGGAGCACGGCCGCTTCAACGCGCCGTATCTGCGTGACTCGCTGCTGTCGGCCGGCGCGCTGTGCGAGACGCTCGAGACGGCCACCAACTGGTCGAACGTCCCCACGGTGAAGGCCGCGGTCACCGAGGCCCTGACCACCGCGCTGGCCGAAACCGGCACGCCGGCCCTTGTGCTGTGCCACATTTCGCATGTGTATCCCACGGGAGCGTCGCTGTACTTCACCGTCGTCGCGGGGCAGCGCGGTAACGCGATCGAGCAGTGGCGCAAGGCGAAGGCCGCCGCATCGGATGCGATGGTGCGGACCGGCGCCACCATCACCCACCATCACGCGGTCGGCGCCGATCACCGGCCGTGGATGCGCGATGAGGTCGGCGATCTCGGCGTGCAGGTGCTGCGGGCCGTCAAGGCTGCACTTGACCCGGTCGGAATCCTCAACCCGGGCAAGCTGATTCCGTGAGTGCCGCGCACGCGAGGAGCGAAAAGGCTGTCGGCCGTGTCACGATGCTGACCAACCCTGCGTCAGGGCACGGCAGCGCGCCGCATGCGGCAGAACGCGCGGTCGCCCAGTTGCACAAACGGGGTTTCGACGTCGTCGCGATAGCGGGCACGGACGCCGAGCACGCGCGGCGCCTCGTCGACGGCGCGCTCGAGCGCGGAATGGATGCGCTTGTCGTCGTCGGCGGCGACGGCATCATCTCGCTCGCGCTGCAGGTGCTCGCGCAGACCGACATTCCGCTCGCCATCATCCCAGCGGGCACCGGCAACGACCATGCCCGCGAATTCCGTATTCCGACAGGGGATCCGGAAGCGGCAGCCGACGTAGTCGTCGATGGTAGGGCCGAAACGGTCGACCTCGGCCACATCGTGGGCGCCGACGGCACCGACCGATGGTTCGGCACCGTGATGGCCGCGGGTTTCGATTCGCTTGTCACCGACCGAACGAACAGGATGCGCTGGCCGCACGGCAGGATGCGCTACAACGTGGCGATGGTCGCAGAACTGTCCAAGCTGCGACTGTTGCCGTTCCGCTTGTCGTTCGACGGCGACCAACTCGAAACAGCGTTGACGCTGGCCGCCTTCGGCAACACCAAGAGCTACGGCGGCGGCATGAAAATCTGCCCCAACGCCGACCCCACCGACGGACTGCTCGACGTGACCATGGTGGCCTCCGCCTCGCGGACGAAGTTGATCCGCCTGTTCCCCACCGTTTTCAAGGGCACCCACGTCGACCTCGACGAGGTCCGCACCGCACAGGCGAAGACGGTCACCGTCGACTCCCCCGGCATCAACGCCTACGCCGACGGCGAGTTCGTCTGCCCGCTGCCCGTCGAGGTGTCGGCGGTCAGCGGAGCGCTGAAGATTCTGCGGCCGACCGTCTTGTAGCCCGACTGTGCGCCTACGGACGCGGCTCGCCGACACCGCGTCCGAAACCGCACATTGGCGAGCGACCGTGGGGCTAGCCGACGCCTCGATTGAGCCAAGAGACATCGCCCGTATCGCCGCCGCTGCGATACGGCTCGAGGGCTTCGTCCCATGCGGTGCCCAGCACCGAGTCCAGTTCGGCGGCGAGCATGTCGGCGCCTGATGACATCAACGAGCGCAGCCGCATTTCGCCGACCATCACATCGCCGTTGGCGCTCATCGTTCCGCTCCACAACCCGAGCTGCGGTGTGTGGCAGAAGCGCTGGCCGTCGACTCCGTTGCTCGGATCTTCGGTGACCTCGAATCGCAGCACCGACCAGGAACGCAGCGCGTTGGCGAGCTGCCCGCCCGCGCCGACCGGGCCGACCCAGTTGGTGACGGCGCGCAATTGTCCGGGCATCGCCGGCTGGGGTGTCCAGGTCAGATTGGCCCTCGACCTCAGGGTCGACGACAACGCCCATTCGACATGCGGGCACACGGCCGCTGGTGAGGCGTGGATGTAAACCACGCCCATCGTCGAGTCGGCGAATTGGTTCGACGCACGCATCTGCTGCTCCTTCGGCTCCACGAGGGACGTCTTCCCCAACGACCTGGTGGTTGAAATGAGCTGCAGTTGTGTCGTACGTGTCTATTGTGCCTTGTGAGGCCCCTGTTGCGCTAGTCCCAGTCCTGTTAGCTGTCGAATTCGGCGATCACCGCATCCGACAGCGCCGGCCAGCGCTCGTAGGCCCAGTCGCCGAAATTCCGGTCGGCCAGCACAACAAGGCCCAGGTCACGGCGGGGGTCGACCCAGATGAACGTCCCCGACTGGCCGAAATGCCCGTAGGTGCGACCGGAGTTGGTCGACCCGGTCCAGTGCGGCGATTTGGCGCCGCGGATCTCGAAACCCAGGCCCCAGTCGTTGGGCCGCTGCACGCCGAAGCCCGGCAAAACGCCGTCGAGGCCCGGAAACTGCACCTCGACGGCCGAGTCGTGCATTTCCGCCGACACCAGCGACGGTCGTAGCAGTTCAGCGGCGAAGGCCCCGAGATCGGCGACCGTCGACGTGCCGCCGTAACCGGCCGCCTCGGCACCGCCCTCGAGGTCGCTGGAGGCCATTCCGAGCGGCTCGAAGACAGCCTCGGCCAGATATCGGCCGAATTCGATGTCGGCTTCCTTCCCGACCGCCTCCGCGGCCACGCCGAACCCGTAGTTGGAGTAGATTCGCCGTTTGCCCGGCGGCGACATGACTTGATCGTCGTGCATCGAGTAGCCCGACGCGTGGGCCAGCAGGTGTCGAATCGTCGAATCGGGCGGACCCGCGGGCGTGTTGAGTTCGACGACACCCTCTTCGATCGCGATCTGCACGGCGCGCGCCGCCAGTGGCTTGGTCACCGACGCCAGCGCGAACCGGTGCCCGAGGTCACCGTGCTCGGCGACGACGCCGGCGGGATTGACCACCGCCGCGGCCACATTGGAAACCGGCCAGTCGGCGATGACGTCGAGTGCAGACACCGAAGGGAGCCTAGTTCGCCGTCCATGCCGAGACGATCGCGGCCACATGGCGGGCGTCGGTGCCGCAGCACTCGCCGAGGACCCGGACTGCGGGCAGCCGGTCGCGCATCGAGGCATGCTGGGCGCCGAGCTCAGCCGGGTCGCCCTCGGTCAGCTCTGTCGCCGCCGTCACGTGTCGGCCATGACCACTCCGGTGACGACCACCCACCGCCGCATCGACTCGGTCCACGCCTCGCGATGCCGCGCATCGACGTGTCTGCCCGGTCGCAGCACCAAACGGTAGACGTCGCCGGCCCATTCGAGCGGAAGTCGTTCGTCGAGCATCGGAACCAGCGCGTCGTCGAGAAGCCGGTACCCGTCGGCGGCGCGCGACTCCAGCAGCGCGGCGACTCCGTCGACGACCCGCATGAGCGTGGCCAGCGTCGCATCACCGGTGCTCGAGGCCGCTTCCCGCAACACGGTCGAGGCGCGGGCCAGCGCGGCGGCGTCACCGGCGGCGACCGCGGCCGCGGAGTCGAGGTAGGCCAGATAACCGTGCGTTCCGCCGGCTGTTGCGTCCACGAGCAGTGCCCTGGCCCGGTCCGCCCACAGTCGCGACACCACCAGGTGGTCGCGGGCATGCCACAGAAGAGCGAGCACGGCCGCCTCCATCGCCGCGGCGGGGGGATCGGTGCGTATCAACCGGTCGAACGTACGCGCTGCCAGGCGGACCGCCTCGCTTCCGTGGCCGAGCCGCCAGGCGGCGACGCTGTAGGCGTCCAGGTCGTCAGTCGGCATCGGCCCGAGGCCGTCGGCTCGCACGAATGCGGCGTAGCTGGCCGCCCAGTCGTTGCGCCGGTGGGCGGTGCGGGCCTCGCTGAGGTAGTCGATCAGGGTGTCCATCGCCTCTCCATCACACCAGTTGGATCGACCGCTTCGCCAGGCCCATCCAATAGCCGTCGACGACCTGCCTCGGCGGTCGTGGCCAGTGCCGGCGCACCAGGAGCGTCGTAGGTGACGGCGTAGTAGCGGTCCGGAAACCCCCAGAAGTCGTAGGTCAACGGCGTCTCGACGGTGGTCGAGCCGATGGTCAGAGGTGCGGCCTCCCAGTGAGCGGAGATGACGAGGATCGCTTTCGGAGCAGGCAGCTCCCCTGCCCAGGCTGCGAGCTGCGACACCCACAGCTCGTCGTCGACGAGTGGCGGGGCGCCATGGCTGAGATACAGCACCGGAGTGGCCGTCATGGTTACAGGCTTGCACTATCGGGCCGCCGACGCTGCCCGCTAAGGTTTGACTCATGGGTCAAACAGTGCGCGGAGTGATCTCGAGAAAGAAGGGCGAACCGGTCGAGGTGACCGATGTGGTCATTCCCGATCCTGGTCCAGCCGAGGTGGTGGTCGATATCCAAGCCTGCGGCGTCTGCCACACCGATCTGACCTACCGCGAGGGCGGCATCAACGACGAGTACCCGTTCCTGCTGGGCCACGAGGCGGCAGGCACGGTCGAATCCGTCGGGGCCGGTGTCACGAATGTGGAGCCCGGCGATTTCGTGATCCTCAACTGGCGCGCGGTGTGCGGGCAGTGCCGGGCATGCAAGCGCGGCCGCCCGCACTTGTGCTTCGACACCTTCAACGCCGAGCAGAAGATGACGCTGACCGACGGCACCGAGCTGACCCCGGCTTTGGGCATCGGGGCCTTCGTCGACAAGACGCTGGTACACGAAGGCCAGTGCACGAAAGTCGATCCCGCTGCCGACCCGGCCGTCGCCGGGCTGCTGGGCTGCGGGGTGATGGCCGGTATCGGCGCGGCGATCAACACCGGTGCGGTCAACCGCGACGACACCGTCGCGGTGATCGGCTGCGGTGGTGTGGGCGACGCCGCGATCGCCGGAGCGGCGTTGGTCGGTGCCAAGCGGATCATCGCGGTAGACACGGACAACAAGAAACTTGACTGGGCGCGTCAGTTCGGTGCCACGCACACGATCAACGCGCGCGAACTCGATCCGGTCGCGACGATCCAGGACCTCACCGACGGCAACGGTGCCGACGTCGTGATCGACGCTGTCGGCAGACCCGAAACCTGGAAGCAGGCGTTCTACGCCCGCGATCTGGCGGGAACCGTTGTGCTGGTGGGTGTTCCGACGCCCGACATGGAGCTCGAGATGCCGCTGGTGGACTTCTTCTCCCGCGGCGGTTCGCTGAAATCGTCGTGGTACGGCGACTGCCTGCCCGAGCGCGACTTCCCCACGCTGATCAGCCTGTATCTGCAGGGCAGGCTGCCGCTGGAGAAGTTCGTCTCCGAACGCATCGGACTCGACGACATCGAGGACGCCTTCCACAAGATGCACGCAGGCGAGGTGCTGCGCTCGGTGGTGGTGTTCAAATGAACGGCGGACCGATTCAGCGCATTGTCACCCACGGCACCTTCGAACTCGACGGCGGCAGCTGGGAAGTCGACAACAACATCTGGATCGTTGGCGACGAGAACGAGGTGGTGGTGTTCGACGCGGCACACGACGCCGGGCCGATCGTCAACGCCGTCGGCGGCCGCAATGTGGTCGCTGTGGTGTGCACCCACGGCCACAACGACCACGTGACGGTGGCGCCGGAACTCGGCGACGCGCTCGACGCGCCGGTGCTGCTGCATCCGGCCGACGACGTGCTGTGGCGAATGACGCACCCCGACAGGGAGTTCCGCTCGGTCGGCGACAGCGAGAAGCTGCGCGTCGCAGGAACCGAGATCCGCGCCCTGCACACGCCGGGCCATTCGCCCGGCTCGGTCTGCTGGTATGCGCCCGAGTTGGGCGGCGTGTTCAGCGGGGACACGTTGTTCGAGGGCGGACCTGGCGCGACGGGCAGGTCGTACTCCGACTTCCCGACGATCCTCGAGTCGATCGCCGGCAGGCTCGGCAAGCTACCTGGCGAAACCGTCGTCTACACCGGCCACGGCGACTCCACCACCATCGGCGACGAGATCGTCCACTACGACGAATGGGTCGCACGAGGCCACTGATCTTCCTTCGCGAGCGGGTGGGCCCGCGGGAGAAGGAAGGACAGCTAGCCGTCGAGGATTCGGCGCTTCTCGGCCTCGAACTCGTCCTCGGTCAACGCGCCGGAGTCCCGTAACGCGGCCAGATTCTTGAGCGCCTCGATGCGGATGCCGTCGTCGGTCGGGGTGTAGGGGTCCCTCACCTCGTGCAGGTCGCCGACGCTGAACGTCGCGCCGACCGGGGTCGCCGGCGATGGGCGCTTGCCGCTTCTCACCGCATAGATGATCGCCGCCGTCAACTCGATCAACCCGAGGACGAGCACGCCGCCGAACACCCACGCCAGCGTGGCGTTCGACGAATCCTTGCCGAATGCCAGTTGCGGGTTGAGGTAGCCGTTCACCTGGCCGTCGGTGCTGATGTCGTAGGTGCCGTCCGCCGGGATCTGCACCGTCCACACCCTGATGTGGACATCGTTGTTGATCGACGTCGTCGTGCCCCAGTTCTCGTCGACCTTCGGTTGCGGAATGCCCTCGGGGGGAGTCATTGTCAACCCAAGGGACGGCACCGGTAGGCCGCCTCCACTCGGACTGCCGACGGTCTGGGTGTGGAAACTGACGGTCGCTTCGCCCGCAGGCAGATGCAGGCTGCTCGAGCCGGGGATCGGCACCTCGCCGTAGGCGTCGTACTCGTCGAAGATGAACGCGTTGAGCACCAGGGTGACGATGAGGCCGACAATGGCTACGGCCAGCGTCAGCACCGCCGCGACGATGAAGATTTTGGGCGCCGTGCGTCCGCCAGCCATTCGCGCAGTCTGTCACGCGGCGACCGGCAAGACTACTACCGTGGTCGCATGCCCGAGAAGCCGTCGGCGGTGCCCGAGTCGAGCGTGGTCGTTCGACCCGAGCCGATGGACAGCGAGAAATTCACCGTCAGCTCTCGGCTCCAGGCCGCCGGATTGCGTCCGGCGATAGAGCTTTTCGAACGCGCAGCCGACACCGTGCCGTTGCCACGGTCACCGCAGCCTGTGGTGATCGCCGACTACGGCGCATCAACCGGACACAACTCGCTTGCCCCCATTTCGGCTGCGCTACCCGTGCTGCGCAACCGGATTCGGCCCGAGCATTCGATCCTCGTCGTGCACACAGACGTGCCCGAAAACAACTTCACCGTGATGTTCGAGACGCTGGCCGAGGACCCCGACACCTACCTGCACAAGGACGCGGCGACGTTCGCCTCCGCCGTGGGAAGGTCGTTCTACAGCCAGATCATCCCGTCCAACAGCGTCCACCTCGGCTGGTCGTCGTGGGCGATTCAGTGGCTCCGCCGGGTGCCCGCGCCGGTGCCCGATCACGTGCAGGTGACCTACAGCGCCGACGAGGGCGTGCGTGCCGCGTACGAGAAGCAGGCCGCACACGACTGGCACGAGTTCGTCGCGTTCCGAGGTCGCGAGCTGTGTCCCGGCGGACAGCTGGTCATCTTGACCATGGCCCTCGACGAGGACGGCGGCTTCGGTTACCGGCCACTGCTCGACGCCCTCGTCGACGGGCTCGACGAGTTGGCCGCCGCCGGCCTGCTGACCGAGGACGAAGTACGTCGGATGTGCCTGCCGACCGTCGGCAGGCGCGAGTCCGACTTCCGGGCGCCGTTCGCCCCGTCCGGCCGCTTGGAGCGCCTGGCGATCGAACATCTCGAGGTGTTCGACGCCGAGGACAGGTTTTTCACGCAATACCAAGTCGACCACGACGCAACCGCTTTCGGCGCGCTCTGGGCAGGCTTCGTGCGGGCATCGGTCTTCCCGACGTTGGCGACCGCACTGGCCGACGGCCGCGAAGATGCTCGGTCACCGGAATTCTTCGACCGCCTCGAGGCCGGCATCGTCGAGCGGTTGGCTGCGGCACCCGAACCGATGCATATCCCGTTCGCGAAATTGGTGCTGACGAAACAACGGAGTGCGAAATGACCTCTGCCGCTGCGGTCGGGCCGCTGGTCTACGGCCGCATCTCGTAGGCGCCGTCGTAGGCCTTCACCCGTTCCCACACCCTGCCGAAGCGTTCGGTATCCGACACCGGTTTGCGGACCGCGCCGAGCGCCCAGTCCTGCTGAGCCTGCGTCGAGCTCGACTTACCATGCAGGGCAACCGCGTACGCACTGAAGTCGCGTACCTGGAAGTCGAAGATCTGGTCGACGATGTCTGCCATATCCGAGTCCATGCCCGTCAGCGCCGCCTGCTCGAGAATCAGCTGGCCGTAGACGATCAGCGAGAAGAGGTGGCCCACGTTGAGCAGGAAGTCCAGATCCTTCTGTTGGCCGGCATCTGGAGCGGCGGTGAAGAGGAACTCCCTGAAGGCCTGCGCCTGCTCGTAGAAACGCGCGACGTTGGGGATGGTCAGGTGCCGTTCGTAAGCCGGCGTCCAGTCGGCGAACTGAACTTTCCCCGCACCGCGCGTCGGACCCTGCTTCCAGAAGAAAACGTCGTCGGCGGGATCGTTGCGGCTCGGAATCTCCGGATACTGGGCCGGATTGAGCATGTAGTTCGGCATGAACTTCAACACGAGACCGACGTTGACGTGAACGGTGCCTTCCAGACGGGGCAGTGCCCCGATGAGCTGCGCCACCTCGCGGAACATCGTGTTCTTCTCATACCCCTTGGCGGCGACGACATCGTGGAGCGCCCGCACGACGTTCTCGCCCTCCATCGTGACCTTGGCCTTGGTCACGGGATTGAACAACAGGTAGCGCCGATCGTCGAGGCTCGCGCTGCGCAGGTAGTCGACCGAGCGCTGGCTGAACAGTTTCATCGCCACTATCCGCGCATACGAGTCGACGAAATTGGCCCGCACGTGGGCGAAGTCGGTCACCGGGTTGCCGTACAGGATCCGATTCTGCGCGTGGGTGATCGCCTCGTAGAAGGCGTGTTCGACCATGCCGATGGAACACGTGCACAAATTGAACTTGCCGATGTTGACCGTGTTCAGCGCCGCCGCAAAGGCTTCCACGCCGGTATGCAGGATGTCCTCGGCGCGCACCGGATAGTTCTCCAGCCGGAACGTCGATACGTAGATCTGCATGTGCACGACGTTGTCGACCAGGTGGTAGTTCTCGTGACGGCTGTCGGCGACGAAGAACACATACCCTTCCCCAGCGTCCGCCTCACCGACGTCGCCGCGCCGGCCGAACACCGAAACCATGCTCGCCACATTGCCGTTGCCGATGTAGTACTTCTCCCCCGTCGCCCGGTAGAGGATGCCGTTGGCGACGTCCTCCTCGCTTGCCGGTGTGAGGACCATGTCGGTGTTGTAGACGTCGGCGCCGTGCTCGCGCTCGGACAGCCCGAACGCCATCACCTCGCCGGCCGCGAGATCGTCGGCGGCCTTGAGCTTGGCGTCCTTGTTCTCGCTCTGCCAGATCGGCCCGAGACCCAGGATGGTGACCTGCTCGGTGTACCAGTAGGTCAGCCCGTAGAACCCGAGGATCTCCGACAGCGCAGCGTTGCGCGCGGCATCCCATCGCTTGTTCTCGTCGCCTGCGGCGAACTCCGACGGCGTGAGGAACGTCGCGAAGAGACCCTCGCGCTTGACGAAGTCGACGAAGTCGCCCGGCCACACCGCCTTGAGGTCGTCGTCCAGCAGCCGCTTCTTGCCCTGGCCCTCGAAGAAATCGATGGTCGCACGCAGCAACCGGCGGGTCTCGGCGTCGAACCGCTCCGGATCGTAGGTGTTCGGATTGAACAGCAGGCCGTCCATCTTGGTCATGGACGAGAGCCTAGGGGGCCGGCGGTACCACCGGCGCCGGAACGAATGGCAGGCCGGGGATGGTCGGGTACGGCAGCGTCGGAATGAGCCGCGGGGGCGTCGACGCCGACGACGGCGCCTCCGACGACGGCGGAGGCGGTGGCGGGGCCTCGCTCGTCGGCGGCGGTGGCGGTGGCGCCTCGCTCGTCGGAGGCGGTGGCGGTGGCTCCTGCGAGGCGGTCTGGGGCGCCTCGGTGATCGTCTGGGTCACCGGCGGTGGCGGTGGCGCCTCGCTGGTCGGCGGTGGCGTCTCGCCGACGGCAGGCGGCGGTGCGGGTGCGGTGGTGGTGGTGGTGACGGTCGTCGAGGACGGCGACGGCGTGCTCTCGTCGTTGCGCAGCACGAACCACAACGCCAGCGCAATCGCGAGCAGAACGATGACCAGACCGGCGATCAACAATGCGAAGGGGCTCCGCTTGCCCGCTTCCTCGTAGTTCTCGGTCTCCGGTTCGAACTGCATCAGCGGACGGGGGCCGGCGCCCATCGCGTCGGTGCCGGCCGCGCCCGCGTAGTCGTACGGATCGGTCACTGCGACGACGTCGGGCACCTCGTCAGCCTCGGACCACGCCAGTCCGGAGGACGAGCCCGACCCCATGTCGTCCGGGTGCACCTCCGGTGCCATCTGGGTGGCGCCCATCGCGGCGAGGGCCGCTGCGGTCGGCGGACTCAGAGCGCCTGCCATGGCGGTCGCGCCCTCTTCTGCCGTGCCGCGGATGGCGTTGAGGCCGCCGCCGATCGCCGCGGTCAGCTCGGGGTGCGGGGTGGTGATCACCGGCACCCCGAACCGCTCGGACAGCGTGGTCGTGACGAGCGGTATGCGCGCCCCGCCGCCGGTGGACGCTACCGCGGCCAGTCCTCGGGCGCCGTTGCGGTCCAGCGTCTCCTGAACCGCGGCCGTGAACTCGGCGAGCGGCTGCCGGATCGCGTCGTCGAGCTCGTTACGGGTGAGGCGGACCTCCCCGCGATGGCCGGGCAGATCGGCGACCAGGGAGGTGGCCGCCGACGTCGACAGCCGTTCCTTGGCCCCGCGGCACTGGGCGCGGAGCCGGCTGAGCTGACCGATCGCCGACGTGCCGGTCACATCGATCGAGCCGGCTTCGGACAGTCCCTCCATGACCTGCGTCAGTACCGCCTTGTCGATCAGGTCACCGGACAGGTCGGGGTAGCGGACTGTGTGGCCGATCACCTCATTGCCGTTGCCCGCGTCGACAAGCGTGATGCTGGTTCCGCTGCCCCCGAAATCGCACAGCGCGATCACACCGCTGGTCGGCAGGCCGGGGTCATCGTGCAGCGCGGTGACGGCCGCCCTCGCGTCGGAGACCAACGCGGTGCCGGCGAACTCAGGCATGGGCGCCAGTGCTTCGCGCAGTGCGTCAACGGTGCCCGCACTCCAATGCGCCGGGTGTGTCACGACGAGCGGGTCGACAGCGCCTCGCCCGCTGGTCACTTCGTACAACAGCTCGCGCAGCGCCTCGGCAAGCAGCACCTCACCTCGGTGACTGCTGCCGTCGAGCGCCACGATGCCAACCGGATCGCCGACCCGATCGACGAAGTCGGTGATGATCAGGCCGCGTTCGTCCGAGTTCAGCCGGGGATTCTCGGACGGCACGCCGACCTCGAGGGGCCGGTTCCGAAAAAGGGTCACCACCGCGGACCGCGTCACCGCAGCCCTGCCTACCGCAACAGCCGTCAGGTTGGTGGCACCAACCGACAGCCCAACCCCATCAGCCATCACTTCCCCATCTCACGGGCAACCTTATCGTCCATCTCAGATGCAGTCGCGGGCGTTACTCAGCGAATGGTGCCTGCCCCGGCGATCAGGGGCAGATCCAGAGCGGTCACCCAGCCCGGCGACAGAGCGTTGACTGCTGGTACCGCGTTGAGTGCGCGCATTCCTGTGGCCAGGCAACCCGCGGCCGCGGCGTCTCTGCCGGATCCGTCGGTGAACCGGAAGGCCGTCTCCTGAAAGATGCTTGGCGTCCCTTCGATGTCGACGCGGTACACGTCGTTCTGGCTGCCGGTCGGCCAGTCGGGCGCCGCGTCGTCGCCGATGCGGTTGACGTGCTCCAGTTGAATTCGGGTTTCGCCCTGGTAGATCCCGTTGATGGTGAACCGCACCGCAGCGACGTGGCCTGCCGGGATGACGCCCTTTGCCGACGTGCGTTCGGTGGGAGTCACCCACTTGTCGTAGGTGGTGGTGATCTCGTCGAGCATGATGCCCGCCGCATGCGCGATCATGGGAACCGTTCCGCCCCAGGCAAAGACCAAGATGTCCGGCGTTTCGAGCATCGCCTTCTTCTCCGGCGCCCTGCCGATTCCCATCTCGCGCTCGTAGTCGCCGGTGTAGTTGGTGTAGTCCAGCAATTCGGATGCGCGCACCTTGCGTACCTCCGAGCACAGGCCCATCAGCGTCATCGGAAACAGGTCGTTGGCGAAGCCCGGATCGATACCGGTGGTGAAGCACGATGCTTCGCCCAGCTCGCATGCCTCGGTGATCGGTGCAATCCAGTTCGGCGGGTTCAAGTGCATCGTCGGCCACACCCACGGCGTCATCGAGGTGGAGCAGACGTCGATTCCCGCCCGCAGGAAGCGCACGATCAGCGCGATGTTGTCCTCGGCGTGGGCGGCCGTCGGGCCGTAATGCACGAGCGCGTCGGGTTTGAGGTCGATCAGCGCGTCGACGTCGTCGGTGGCTGTCAGACCGAT
Source organism: Mycobacterium sp. ITM-2016-00318 (assembly GCF_002968285.2). NCBI lineage: Bacteria > Bacillati > Actinomycetota > Actinomycetes > Mycobacteriales > Mycobacteriaceae > Mycobacterium > Mycobacterium sp. ITM-2016-00318. The sequence goes on from NZ_CP134400.1 coordinate 3,377,680, forward strand.
CGCGGGAAGACCGCAGATCTCGCCGACGTCGCGACCGACCTTGTCGGGACTGCTGACGCCGACCCCGACCAGCTCGAAACCCGGGTGTTTCACCACTTCTGCGATGACCATCTTGCCGACGAAGCCGGTGCCCCACACCACAATTCGCTTGGTCATCGATCGCCCTTCGGTTGTTGATCCGCTCTGTTGTCGCGCAAGAATTCTGCGAGGCTTTGCACCTCGGCTCGCAATTCCGCGATATGAGCCGCGGTGGCGGCCTGGTTCGCCACGTCCTCCTCGCCGACACGCTGCACGATCCAGGACGCCAGCGTTGCGGTGATGATGCCCAGCAAGGTGATGCCTGCGATCATCAGCGCCACCGCGACCAGCCTGCCCTCGGCGGACACCGGCTTGAGATCGCCGTATCCGACCGTCGTCACGGTCGTCATCGCCCACCAGAGCGCATCGCCCAGGTTGTCGATTTCCGAGTTCTTCTCGGGATGGTTGCCCTCGACGTCGAGGATCGCCAGCGACGCCGCGTAGACGATTGCCACGGCACCACAGGCCGTGTAGATGATCACCCGACCGCGGATGGTGTGACCGACGGCGCGCTGAAGCGCGTTGATCACCACCGCCAGGCTCAGCAGGCGCAACGGTCGCAGGAACGGCAGAAGCAGGATCGGCAGCTCCCACATGTGCTTGAGGAACCACGGGCCTCGTGGCTGCGCAAGTGTGAGCCGGACGATGTAGTCGACGATGAACACCGAGAAGATTGCCCACAGCGCCAACTCGATGGCCCGCTCCGCGTCCCCGTGCGGCTGGGCCAGAACTCGGACGGAGTACAACGCGAGGAAGGAGAGCGCGACCGCCACGAGCGGCCACTCGGTGCGCTGCTCGTAGCGCTCAAGCCGGATCTTCGGGCTCATCAACCGCTGACCCTAACCCAGCGGGAATTTCCGTCCTCGTGGTTGGCTTTAACGCAACATGACGAAACTTCAAGATCGACGTGCTCTGGTCACCGGCGCATCGCGTGGCATCGGAGCCGAGATCGTGCGGCGCCTCGCCGCCGACGGCGCCGCCGTCGCCTTCACCTACGGCAGGTCGGCCGCCGAGGCCGAGAAGCTGGTCGCCGAGGTGGCCGCCGACGGCGGGACAGCGGTGGCGATCCAGGCCGACAGCGCCGACGCCGCCGAGGTGGCGAGATCGGTCGACGACGCGGTTGCCCAGCTCGGCGGGCTCGACATCCTGGTCAACAACGCCGGTGTCGCCGTACTGCGGGACATCGAGTCGTTCACCCTCGAGGAGTTCGACCGGCAGCTGGCCATCAACGTCCGTGCGGTCTTCGTCGCGATTCAGCGCGCGGTCCCCCATCTGGGAGCCGACGGCCGCATCATCAACATCGGCAGCATCAACGCCGAGCGGGTGCCCGGGCCTGGCCTGGCGCCTTACGCGATGACCAAGGCCGCGGTCGCAGGCCTCACGCGCGGGTTGGCGCGCGAACTGGGTCCGCGCGGCATCACTGTCAACAATGTGCAGCCCGGCCCCGTCGACACCGATATGAACCCCGATGCGGGCGAATTCGCCGCGCTCGCCAAGCAGCTCATGGCGACGGGCAAGTACGGCCATCCGAGCGACATAGCCGGTGTGGTGAGTTATCTGGCGGGTCCGGACACCGGTTACATCACCGGCGCGAACTGGAACGTGGACGGCGGGTTCACCGTCTAGCGCGATTCACCTACACAGGCGGTTGCCCGCCGGCTCGCACACCAGCGGGTACCTGTCCACGGGGATGGGCAACGGCCTGTCGAAAGTCAGCGTGAACGGCGACTTCTTCATCCCGGCGGGAATCCCGCAGACCGAGTTGTTCAGTGAGGTATGGGTCCCCGTCAGCGTGACGTCGTCGAACTTGTAGGTGTCGACGGTCGGCATGGTGGTGCCGTCCGGGCACATGAGGCCTTCCGCCTTGTTCGTGCTGAGCGTCCACTGTCCGCCGGTGAGGCGGGCGTCGCCGCCCCAGTTCAGGTTCGTCAGGTCGAACGACGACTTGTTTTTCGTCGCGCTGACGACCTTGAGGGTGCAGGCGACCGGCAACTCGAGCGGCTCGCGCAGGTCGCCGACGGTCGGGACGCAGATCGGGTAGATCGTCCACTCCGCGTGCGGCATGCCAGGGGTGTTGAAGGTGTAGATCCCCTCCATGACCTGGTCTGCCGACGAGGGGCCTGCGGTCGCCACGGCGACGCCCGCCAGCACCACGGCAACACCCAGCAGACGAGCGATCGTCCCCATGTCCCTCCTCAGGCCACTGCAAGGAGTATCACAGCGACGCGGGATCGGCAGCAAGGATCGGCCACCGTCCGGCAATCATGACCGCCCGGGGCCGCGTTCTTCTAGACTCCCGCCATGACAAGGCCGCTACCGGTGTTTGCGCTCTGTGTGGCCGTTGCCTTCGCCGTCGTGACGACCGCTTGTACGAGCACCGTGCAAGGCGCCGCTGTCAAGCCCAGTTCGTCCGTGCCGTCGGACGACGTGCCGCCGCTCGAGGAGTCCGCCCTCGACGGCCTCATGCTCAGCAACAGCGCGCTGAACAAGATTTCGGGCGTCGAACTGGAGTCGTTCTATGACTCCGAGGAGATGAACGACAACGCCGATCTGATCTCCGATGTCGAATGTCTTGGCGCGGTCTACCCGGGCGAGGACGCCGTGTACGACGGAATCGACTGGACCGCGATACGCGACGAGTTGCTGCTGGAGGCGAACACCGACGACGACGGCCGGCTCGTCGAGCAGACCCTCGTCCTGTTCGACACCGCCGACAAAGCCGTCGAGTTCTTCGAAGCTTCCGAGGCGAAGTGGCGGGACTGCTCGCAGCGCAAGGACATCGAGGTCGAGAACGGCGGATGGCTGCCCGCCGAGGTCCAGAATGTCGACGACCGGTCCATCTCGTTGAAGGCCGATGTCAGTGGCACCCTCGACGGAACATGCCAACACGCAATGGGTGTCGTATCCAATCTGGTCGTCGAGGGCTTCTCGTGCGATGTGAACGATCATGACGACGCACAGAAGATCGCGTCTCAGCTTCTCGAAGATGCGGGCGAGAAGTAGGGCGGCCGCGCTTTGCGCGTCGTTCGCGGCACTTGAGCTGCTGTCGGCTTGCGCCGCAAAGGATTCGGGCGAGGCACAGCGTGCCGCGTCGGAGTCGACGACGACACCGTCCACGATCGCGTCGTCACCGGCGCCTGCGGGCCCGCGATCGAAGAACTGGTTCGACCTGAAGGTCGGCGACTGCCTGACCGAAATCCCTGCAGTCGATACCGGTGCGGTGACCACCACGGTCGTCGACTGCGCGACACCACATCTGGCGGAGGTCTTTCTGCTGGATCTGGCGGAGGTCTTTCTGCTGGCGCCGCTGGCGGTCAACACGGCGATCGATCAGGTGGCCATGGAGAAGTGCGCGAAGGGATTCGTGGACTACACCGGGCAGCCGTTCGTCGGCGGCCCTTTCGCGGTCACCTACCTGATCGACTCGAATCAGGATCGGACGGCGAACAATCCGAACCCGAGCACCGCAATCTGCTTCCTGCGCAACCCGAACGGTGAGCCGCTGACGGAGTCCGAGCGCTTCTAGGTCGTCCGGTGGCGGTCGACGTAGGTGGCGACCACGTCGGTCAGGGCACGCAACTCGCGACTGACGTCGACGGGCCCCGGCACCGCCATCTTGGCGACCATCGCTCCCATCAACGTCGTCCAGATCACATTGCCGACCGCATCGGCGCGATCGGGCTCGAGCCCGTCTGCGGCGTACCTACCGAGCCGGGTGAGCGTGGTGAACAGCTCGAGCAGATGCTTCTGGTCGGGGTCGGCACGTCCGGAACGGGTCGCGATCAGGATTTCGAGTGCGGCGATCGACGTCGGGCTCAAAAATGCGTCCGCGACCGCGCTGACGACGAGTTCGGCCCTTGCGGGTCCCGCCGTCGACGCCAACTCTGGCTCCATCGCCCGCAACGTCTCCGCCAGCTGGCCGAACCCCTTGTCCACTACGGCCATCAGCAGACCGTCCCTGTCGCCGAAGTGATATTGGATCACGCCCCACGTGACGCCCGCGCGCTCGGTGATGTGCTTGGCGCTCGCGGCACCGAAGCCCTCCTCGTTGACACACCGCACGGTCTCATCGATGACCATCGCCCGTGTTCGGTCAGCCCGCAGTTGCTTGCCGTTGACCGGCCGTCGCGGCGAGATGCCCGTCATGACCCGAACGCCGGGGAGATGAACCTGTCGATCATTTTCTGTTCTATCCCGGGATCCGCGACAGGCCAGTGCAACAGGGACAGCACGACGCGGACTATCCACTGCACCGCCTCGGTGTCGTCGTCGGTCAAGCCGTTGAGGTCGGTGGCCAACCGGGCGACGATCGGTGATTCGGTGAGCCAGGTTTGATCCTGCCCAGCCCGTACCGTGCCGAATGTCGATCGGCCCAGCGGATCCGAGCGAATCTCCTTCAGCGCCACACCGATCGCAGTGACAATGCGTGTCGAACCGGTCATGCCGTCGACGGCACGACGAACCGCCTCGACGATCCGCGCCGCCGACCGTTCCATGACCGCATCGCGGATCTGACGTTTGCCGCCGGCGCACCGGTAGATCGTGGCGCGGGAGCAGTGCACCCGCGACGCGAGAGCGTCGATGTCGAGGGCGTCCATACCGTCGCGCGCGACGAGTTCCGTGGCGGCGGTGTAGATGCGTTCGGCGGCCGCCGTCCGCCGGTCACCGCCGACCAGCCAGTCACTGCGAGTCACGGCTCCAACTTTCTCATGGTGAGACGGATTCTGCTGAAAATCTCAGTCGCCTCCCTGGTCGGGATCGCGACGTGAGAAACCCCGGCTGACGATTCCCGAGCAGCGCTTTTCATGTTTCTTCGACACCATTGACGGCGGTGGCCGGGCGCGCTCAGCCTTGACGAATGCATGAGCGCGACGGCCGTCTGGGCCGTGACCTGTTCGACGACCGCTTCGTCGAGGATCCCTACCCGCTGTACGAGCGCATGCTGGCCGAGGGACCCGTCCACCGGATCGGCGATTCCGTTTTCCATGCGGTATGCAGTTGGGACGCCGTCAACGATGTCGTCGCCCGCCCGCAGGAATTTTCGTCCAACCTCACCGCCACCATGACGTTCCAGGACGGCAAGGTCGGCGAGTTCCCGATGGGCGAACTCGGTGGAGACATTCAGGCGCTCGCGACCGCTGACGATCCGGCGCACGCGGCGCACCGCAAATTGCTGGTGCCGCAACTGGTGGCCAAACGCATCAACGCGCTGGAGTCGTTCGTCGGTGTGGCCGAGGACCTGCTGTGGAACGACGGTGCGAATGACGGGGCCATCGAGTGGATGTCGACGATGGCCAACCGGCTGCCGATGATGGTGGTCGGCCGGTTGATCGGCGTCCCCGACGAGGACAGCGATCAGCTCGGGAAGTGGGGATACGCTGCCACGAAAGTGGTGGAGGGTCTCGTCAGCCAAGACGAACTCTCCGCTGCAGGCGTCGCGGTGATGCAGCTCGCCGGCTACATCATGGACCGCTTCCCGTCGGCGGCCGCCGACCCGAAGGACGACCTGTTCAGCGACATCGCGTTGGCACGCGAAGGAGGAGAACTCGCAGATCTGACGGCACTGAATATGATGGCGACCCTGTTCAGCGCCGGCGGCGAATCGACCGCATCGCTGATCGGATCCGCCGCCTACCTGCTCGCGACCCGACCGGACATTCAGCGGCGGATACGCGCAAGCCCGGATCTGCTGACCGCATTCCTCGAAGAAGTGCTGAGATACGAGCCTCCGTTTCGCGGTCATTACCGGCATGTAGTCAACGACACGTCGCTCGCAGGGGTCGACATTGCTGCGGGATCGCGCCTTCTACTGCTGTGGGGTGCGGCCAACAGGGACCCGTCGCATTTTCCGCATGCCAATGACTTTCGGCTTGACCGCGTCAGCGGCAAGGCGCACATCTCGTTCGGCAAAGGCGCGCACTTCTGCGTCGGTGCCGCGCTCGCGCGCATGGAGGCGAGGATCGTCATCGGCCGGCTGCTCGAGCGCACCACGTGGGTCGAAGCGCAGGCGGCAAGCCGCTGGCTGCCCAGCCTGCTGGTGCGACGACTCGAGCATCTGGAACTCACCGTCGCTTGAACCTGCTCACAGTTTGAACCGACCGGCGAACCCGCGCAGCGGCAGCTCCGCACTGGTCATCAGTCCGGGCGGCGCCGCGACCACCGACCTGACCGCGGCGAGCGCAGGCATCCCGGTGACGGTCATTCCTATCGACGCGAAGTTCTCCGGGTTGGACAGGTCGACACCGGGTTTCGGGAAGATCATGTGCTTGTTGTAGATGCACGGGTCGCCCTTGATCTGGGTGATGTAACAACCCTTGATTTCCCAGCTCGGGTCCGTGTGCGGAGTCATCTGCCATTCGAGGTGCGTTTCGACCCTCGGCACGCCGTCGACCATGCCTTGGTACTTGATGTAATTGCCACCGAGTGAACCCTTCGGCAACGTGTACCAGCCGAGGTCGACGTCCTTGGTGCAGGCACCCAGCTCGTAGCTGAACTTCACCTCGTCGAGTGCCAGGTCGAAGCAGTCGGCCATCATGAGCACGCTGTCGGCGAAGACGCGCGTGTACTTCTCCAGCTTTCCCGGGATGCTCGGATCGTCAACGGGCAGACCGTAACCGACCTCGATCCAGGTGTCCTTGCTGTGATGGCAGGAAACGTCGACCGATTCGATCGTCGTGACGTTCTCGATTTCGGCGACATCCGCCGAACACACGACACCGAGGATCTGATTCAGGCCGGGATTCATCCCCGTGCCGTAGAACGTGGCCCCGCCCTTGTCACAGGCCTCGGCCAACAGCTGCGAGACCGGCTTTCCCGACGGATGCGGATGGTTGGTGTCGCGGTGCCAGCCGGTGATCCAGTCGGCTGTGGTGACGATGTCGATCCCCGCCTCGAGTACCTGTACATACAGATCCTCGTCGGGGAAGACGCCGTGGAACGTCAGTACATCGGGTTTCGCAGCGATGATCTCCTCGACGGTGCCGGTGGCTGTCACACCGTTGGGCGCGAGTCCCGCGAGTTCGCCTGCATCTCTGCCGACTTTGTCCGGCGAGTAGCAGTGCACGCCGATGAGTTCGAGATCGGGTCGGTCGGCGATGCGCTTGATCATCTCCGAGCCGACATTGCCGGTCGCGACCTGAAACACCCGGATCGGCTTGTCGGTGGGACTCATTCGGTTCGGCCTTTCTGTGCATACACTTCGGCGGCGCTACCGCCGATGCAATCGTTTTCAGTGCTCCTCGCGTCCGCGCTGGGATAGAACTGCTTGGCCCAGTTGCGGATGGCGGTGAAGCCCTGCTGTTCGGCGCCTGCGAGCGCGGGTGGGTCCGAATAGCGTTGGTGGCACCAGATGTGGATGTCCTGGGTGAACTGGCGGATGATCTCGTCGCCGAATTCGCGCGCCTTGACTTCGGCCTTCGGCGAGTCGTCGCCTGCTCGCCTGCCGATGTAGACCATGAAGCGGACGTCGGAGGTGCGGTCGTCGACGGGCGTGATGGCCGAGATCGTGCGGTTGTCGACCATGCCCCAGCTCTTCGTCACGGCGATGCCGAGGCCGCCGTTGATCGCCTCGACGCCGCTGCGGACATCGTCGATGGTCTGGTTCTCGTCGCCCTCGAAGGTGATCGTGAAATCGACGTAGGACACCGGTTCGTCGAAATCGTGGCGGGTGAACACCGGGACGATGGGAGTCTGGTGCACATATTTGAAATGGGCGAAGTCGACGCCGTTTTCGAGAACGTACTGCGGATGCATCTCCAGCCCTTCGCGGTACAACCGTTGCTGCGGGTAGTAGTCAGCGGCGCTGCTGCCGTCGGAGAAGCCCGCGAAGATGTCGGGTGCGTCGAAGTACGGATCTCCCCCGTCGACGTCATGCCAGATATAGACCGACTCGTTGCGCTCGACGACCGGAAATGTTCGGATGCGACGACCGCGGTTGGGCCGGTCCTGATACGGGATACAGACGTTGCGGCCATCGTGATTCCACTGCCATCCGTGGAACGGACACTGCAGGACCTCCCCCACGACGTGTCCGCCGTAGCCGAGGTGGGCGCCGAGGTGTTCGCAGTAGGCGTCCATCACCGTCAGCTGTCCCGACTCTGCGCGCCACGCCACCAGTTCGCGCCCGAAGTAGGTCATTCGGTGTACATCGCCGACCTTGACCTCGTCTGACCAGGCAACTTGGAACCATCCGGTGGGCGTCATCGACAGCGGAGGTTTGGCCATGGCTCAGAATCATAGAGCATTCAATGTAAACGGTGAACCCCTCACCAGACCGCGCCGAAATGGCATTCCAGCAGCAGAAGTTCGAGTGAGGCCCTGCGTATACGCAGTTTCGCGGAAGTGAGTGCGCGTTACGATCCCAGTCCATGCCGGGTAGTTACCGGCGGGCCGACGATTCGGGGTGATGACCATGTGGAGAGCGGCGATGTGGTGCGCCGCCGTCTTCACCGCATGGCTGATGCTTGCCCTCATCGCCTGCTCACCCGGCGAGAAGGTCGATCTCGGAGGCGACTCCTCTGGCCGCCTCATCGCCGCGATCGGCGGTGAGCCCGACCAACTCGACCCGAACAAGACGAGCGCCTACTTCTCCTTCGAGGTCCTCGAGAACGTTTACGACACACTGGTCGAACCGGACGCAGGCTTGCAGATGCGACCCGCGCTAGCGGAATCATGGGATGTCACGCCGGATCAGCTGACGTGGACTTTCCGCTTGCGGCCGGGTGTCACATTCCACGACGGCAGCCCGCTGACCGCCGACGACGTCGTGTTCACCTACCGCCGCATCATCGACGAGGAACTGTCGAACGTCGACAAACTGAGCGCCGTCGCCGACATCCGTGCGACGAACCCGTCGACGGTCGTCATCCGGCTCAAACAACCCTCGCCGAACCTGTTGACCAACCTCGGCGGCTTCAAGGGCATGGCGATCGTGCAACGCAAGAACGTCGAAAGCGGTCAGATCGCCACCCACCCGATCGGGACGGGACCGTTCTCGTTCCAGCAGCAGAAGAGCGGCGACTCCATCACGCTGAACGCCAACCCCGACTACTGGGACGGCGCGCCGAAGGTCTCGGGCGTCACGTTCCGATTCATCCCCGAGAAGTCGACCGCGCTCTCGGCGCTGCAGGCAGGCGAAATCGACTGGACCGACTCGATTCCCACCCAGCGCGTCAACCAGCTCTCCGACGACGACTCCGTCAACCTCGCGGTCGTGCCGAGCAACGACTACTGGTACCTCGCGCTCAACGAGGCGCGCAAACCGTGGAACGACGTGCGCGTCCGACAGGCGATCGCCTACGCGATCGACCGGGAGGCGATCGTGACGGCCACCAGCTACGGCACCGCCGCCAACAACCAGCTCGCAATACCCAAGGGCAATTACTGGTACACCGAATACAGCCGGTACCGCTACGACATCGCCCAGGCCAAGCGCCTACTCTCCGAGGCCGACGCGTCACCGCAGGATCTCGACATGCTCGTTACCAACGAGTACCCGGAGACGGTGACCGCCGCGCAGATCATCGCCGATAACCTTGCCCCGCTGGGCATCACGGTGAACATAAGAACGGTTGACTTCGCCACCTGGCTGGATGAACAGAACAGCGGACACTTCGACATGCTCATGATGGGCTGGCTGGGCAACATCGACCCCGACGACTTCTACTACGCGCAGCACCACACAAAGGGCACAAGCAATGCGCAGAAGTTCTCCAACCCCGAGGTCGACAAGCTGCTGGATGCCGGTCGCGTGGAGACGAACCAGGATGCGCGCGCAGCGATCTACCGCAAGGCGGCGACCACCATCGCCGACGAAGTCAGCTACATCTACCTGTACAACCCTTCGGTGATCCAGGCGTGGAACAAGAACATGTCCGGGTATGAAGCGCGTCGCGACAAGGCGATTCGGTTCCGCACCGCAAGCATCAGCGAAGGTAGGACCCAATGATGTCCAGTCCAGTGCTGCGGTTCGTGGCGCGCCGATTGCTGTATTCGATCGTCGTGATGATCGGCGTTCTCATCGTCGTCTTCATGCTCGTGCACCTGGTGCCTGGCGACCCCGTCCGAATCGCGCTCGGCACCCGGTATACGCCGCAGGCATACGACGCACTGCGCGCCGCAAGCGGTTTGGACCGGCCGATCGTCGAACAGTTCTTCGGCTACATCGGATCGGCGCTCACCGGAGACCTCGGTGTCAGCTTCCGCAACGGCGACCCGGTCACGCTGACCTTGCTCGAACGCCTGCCCGCCACGGTGTCACTCGCGGTCGTCGGCATAGTCATCGCACTGCTCATCGCGCTGCCCGCGGGGGTCTGGTCGGCGCTGCACGAGGGCCGCGTCAGCGACGCGATCGTGCGGATCACAAGTCAATTCGGAGTTTCGGTTCCGGACTTCTGGATGGGGATTCTGCTGATCGCCTTGTTCGCATCGACACTGCACTGGCTTCCGACGTCTGGATATCGACCGCTTTTCGACGACCCTGGCGGCTGGCTGCGGCACATCGTTCTTCCCGGCCTGACGGTCGGGCTCGTCGCCGCCGCCATCATGACCCGCTACATCAGGGCCGCGGTGTTGGAAGTCGCCGCCATGGGCTATGTGCGCACCGCACGGTCGAAGGGTCTGTCGCCGCGGGTGGTCACGATGAGGCACACCGTGCGGAACGCCGCCATACCGGTGCTGACCATCACCGGCATCCAGCTCGCGACTATCTTGGGAGGCGTCATCGTCGTCGAGGTGGTGTTCGCGTGGCCGGGGCTCGGCCGGCTGGTGTTCAACGCCGTTGCCGCGCGCGACTATCCGGTGATCCAGGGCGCGGTGCTGCTCATCGCCGCGCTGTTCCTTCTCATCAACCTCATCGTCGACCTGCTCTACGCCGTGGTTGATCCCAGGATTCGGCTGTCATGACGGCGACTCCGCCCACCGACACGTCACCCGTCGACGAGCGGGCCCGGCTGTCGTCCTGGCGGCTGCTGGCAAGCAATCCGATCACGGTGGTGAGCGCAGTCGTTCTCGCAATCGTGGCCGTCGTCGCATTGACGGCCCAATGGATCGTGCCGTTCGGGATCAACGACGTCGACGTGCCGAACGCGCTCCGGCCGCCGAGCGGTCAACATTGGTTCGGCACCGACGAACTCGGCCGCGACGTGCTGTCCCGAGTGCTGGTGGCGGTGCAGGCCTCGATGCGGGTCGCGGTGGTCAGCGTCGCGTTCGCGGTGATCGTCGGCGTGACGATCGGCGTCATCGCCGGCTACCGCGGCGGCTGGCTCGACACGGTCGTGATGCGGATCGTGGACGTGATGTTCGCCTTCCCTGTGCTGCTGCTCGCGTTGGCGGTCGTAGCGATACTCGGTCCCGGCGTGACAACCACGATCCTCGCGATCGGCATCGTGTACACGCCGATATTCGCCCGCGTCGCACGAGCCAGCACGCTGAGCGTGCGAGTGGAGCCCTTCGTGCAGGTGTCACGCACGATGGGCACCGGCCACCTGTACATGCTCGTCCGCCACATCCTGCCCAACATCGCCGGCCCTCTGGTCGTGCAGACCTCGCTGTCGCTCGCCTTCGCGATTCTGTCGGAGGCCGCACTGTCGTTCCTGGGCCTCGGCATCCAGCCGCCTGAGCCCTCACTGGGCAGGATGATCTTCGACTCACAGGGATTCGTCACACTCGCCTGGTGGATGGCGGTCTTCCCCGGAGCCGCCATCGTCGTCACCGTGTTGGCGTTCAACCTGCTCGGCGACGGCTTGCGTGATGTTTTGGATCCCAAGCAGCGCACAATGATCGAAGCTCGGAGGCGAAGTGGCTGACCCGGTCATGAGCGTCAGCGACCTCGATGTACGGATCGGCGGGCGCGAGATCGTCCGAGGCGTCTCGTTCGACGTCGAGCGCGAGTCGACGCTTGGCATCGTCGGCGAATCGGGTTCGGGCAAGTCGATGACCGTGCTGGCCGCGACGGGACTTCTCGACGCTCCAGGCGCGAGGGTCAGCGGTTCGAGCACGATCATAGGCAAGGGCGACTCGGCGCCGACCCAACTCGTCGGCGCCTCGGCGCGTGTGCTGCGCGAAATCCACGGCGGCCGGATCGGTTTCGTCTTCCAGGACCCAGGTACCTCACTGAACCCTCTGCTGACGGTCGAGCGGCAGATCACCGAATCCCTCGAAGCCCATCGCAAAATGAGCAGACGGCAGGCGAATGGCCGCGCGCTGGAACTGATCGAGGCGGTCGGCCTACCCGACCCGCAGACGCGTCTGCGGTCCTACCCCCACCAGTTGTCGGGTGGACAGCGACAGCGGGTGATGATCGCGATCGCGCTGGCCTGTGACCCGGAGCTGCTGATCGCCGATGAGCCGACCACCTCGCTGGACGTCACGACGCAATCCCAGATCATCGACCTGGTGCGCACTCTGCAGCGGGATTTCGGCACCGCGGTGGTGTGGATCAGCCACGACCTCGGGGTGATCGGCCAGGTGGCCGACGACGTGACCGTGCTGCAGAACGGCGACGTCGTCGAGCAGGCGCCGATCCTCGACGTTTTCGACAACCCGCAGCAGGCCTACACTAGGGAACTCCTGGCCGCGCGGCCAATGATCGGTGCCTCCATGCCACCGGCCGCAGACGCCGACGCGCCGGTGCTGCTCGAGGTTCAAGGACTCGACGTGCGCTTCCCCGTGAGCACTCCGACCGGCAGGTCGACCGTCCACGCGGTGAAGGACGTCAGCTTCGGAATCCGACGTGGAGCCACGCTGGGGCTGGTCGGCGAGTCAGGTTCGGGCAAGTCGACGGTGGCGGCCGCCCTGACCGGACTCGTCGCACCGGACGGCGGCACAGCGTCGTTGGACGGAATCGACGTGTTCGATGTCCGCGGCAACGCGGAGAAGACACTGCGCAGACGCATCAGCCTCGTGTTCCAGGATCCGTTCTCGTCGCTCAATCCGAGGGTTCGCGTCGCAACGGCAGTCGCAGAACCCCTTCGTGTGCATCGTCTCGCGAAGGGGAAGCAGGCGCGCCGGGAGCGGGTCGAGGAGCTGCTGGAACTGGTCGGCTTGTCCGCACCGTTCGCGTCGCGCTACCCGCACGAGTTGTCCGGCGGCCAACGTCAGCGCGTCAGCATCGCCCGAGCCCTGGCCACCGAACCAGACTTGTTGATCCTCGATGAATCGACCGCATCACTTGATGTATCCGTCCAGTCGCGCGTACTCGACCTGCTCGCCGACCTGCAGCGCGATCTGCATCTGACCTATCTGTTCATCGGACACGACCTTGCGGTCATTCAACGGATGAGCCATGACGTGCTCGTCATGCGGGACGGCGCTGTGGTCGAGTACCGGCCTGCGACGGAGATCTTCGCCTCCCCGGAGCAGGAGTACACCCGCGCGCTGCTGGCAGCGGTACCGCCGGCCCGACCCCGCGCGGCGACTTCCGGCTGATCGGTCCAGACGCACGGGGCCATGTCGCGCGGCCAGCAGGCGTGGTCACCAACCCATCGATCCCGGGATGCCCTTGAACGGCCCTGTGATCGCGCTGGTCACCCAGCCGCCGTAGAAACCCCCGGGCTGCGGTGTGACGGTCTCGCCGTTGACTGTGCAGCGATCGACCGCACCGGCCATCACCGCTACGCCACCGGCAAGCGGTTCGAACCCGGCGGTCGGATGTGGATACGTCCAGGCGGCCTTCAGGGCGACCGTGGTGTCGCTCAGCAGGTGGAAGTAGCTCGCCTGCCCCTTCCATTCACACCAGGACGAGCCCGATGCAGGGCGCAGCACTCCCGGCGAAAAGCAATCGCGGGGCAGGTAATAGGTCGGCGGATGACTGGTCTCGAGGACCCGCCATCCTCGGTTCGTCGACGCGACGGTGCGCCCGCCGAGTTCGACCGTGATGGTGCCGCCGAACTCCTCCAACCGAGGAGGACGCGGATAGTCCCAGACCGATTCCCGGCCCGGCCCGGGCTTGTCCGGCTCAGGCCGCCGAATCATTGTCCGCCTGAGCCGGTGTCATCACCCATCGGATCCCGCCGACGACGACATTGCCCGCCATCTTGATCACGGTGGCCTCTACCGGAGGAACGTAGGGCAGCCACAGTGGCGCGCGCGCCCATGCCGGTAACAGCGAGATCGAGGTCGCGGCCAGAACTCCGTACGGTCCGCGCATCACCAGCGGCAGCGGAGGCGTCAGCAACAAGAACTTCGCAGCATCCCTGGCCGACGCCGTGCTGCGGAGCTCGGGACGATAGGCGGAGATTCGTTGCCGCAGTTGCGCTTCGGTACGCGGCGGATCAGCGACACCGAGCGCTTCGGCGACGCGCGCGGTGTCGGCCACATAGCCGTCGCGGCCGTCCTGGTCCAACGGAGCAGCGCCGTAATGCTGGTGTGCCTGCAGGAAGCTGTCGACTTCCGCGATGTGCACCCACTCCAACAGGTGCGGGTCCGACGCGGCATACGGCGTGCCGTCGGGCGCCACACCGTGCACCCGCCGATGTATTCCGCGCACCTTGTCGACCGCGCGTTGGGCGTCATCTGCGGTGCCGAAGGTCGTGACGGCGAGGAAGGTGCTGGTGCGCTGCAATCGGCCCCACGGGTCGCCCCGGTAATCGGAGTGTTCGGCAACGCCGGCCATGGCGAGCGGGTGCAGCGATTGAAGTAGCAACGCCCGCAGGCCGCCGACGTACATGGAGGCGTCGCCGTGTACGCGCCGGATGGGGCGGTCCGCTGCGAACCAGCGCGGACCAGGAGTGTCGTGGATGCGGGCCCTGTTCACGGCGCCGTCCGGTCCCGCGACCAGTCCGAACAGGGCCCGACCCAGGCCGGCACGCACTCCGCCGAGATCGTTGCGCAGGGACATGCCTTCGACGGTACCGTTCGGCCTTCGGCGTGCTTGGATGACCGTGTGGCTGCCGACGACATCTCGTCAGCTGATCTGACTCAGGCGACGGCCGAGTTCGTCGCGGTTCGCGGACGCCTGTTCGGCATCGCCTACCGCATGCTCGGCAGCCGTACCGAAGCCGAGGACATCGTGCAGGAGGTCTGGCTTCGCTGGCAGCGCTACGACCGGAGTTCGGTCATCGAACCCGCCGCTTTCCTGGCCACCACGACGACACGGCTGTGTATCAATGCGCTGCAGTCGGCGCGGGCGCACGCGAAACCTACATCGGTCCGTGGATTCCCGAGCCCGTCGACACGAGTGCCGATCCCGTCCTCGGCGCCGAGCGTGGCGAAGCGCTCGAGTTGGCGACGCTGATGCTGCTCGAAAGGCTCTCTCCCACAGAGCGTGCCGCCTATGTGTTGCGCGAGGCCTTCGACTATCCCTACGCCCAGATCGGCGATGTGCTGCAGATCCAAGAGGGTAATGCACGGCAACTGGTCACCCGCGCGCGTAGGCACATCGCGGCGGAGCGCAGGGCGCCGGTCGACTCGGCGCAGCAGAAGCGGCTTCTGGAAGCGCTTGTGGCTGCGGCAGAGCAGGGCGACCTGCACCGGCTGGAACGACTCCTCGCCGAGGACGTCGTCAGCTACACCGACGGCAACGGCATGCGCGGAGCGGCCCGCGTGCCCGTGCACGGAAGACAGACCGTCGCTAAGTTCATGCGGGCGTTCGCGCCGAACTTCTGGCCCGGCACCGCGGTTTCCTTCGTCGAGGCGAACGGCGCGTCCTCCGTGCTCGTCTCGCGCAACGGCACCGTTGTCGCGGTATTGGCGATGAGCGCATCCATCGACGGGATCGATCGACTGATGTGGGTGTTGAGTCCCGACAAACTCGGCGGATTCCCACACGTGTAGTAGCCCACGGTGACGTAGATCTCGTCGGGCGGCAGTCACGAACGCGCAGTACATCCGGTCTTAGCTGGTAACCGCAGGCAACGACGCCGCGGACCGCACCGGAAGGCTCATCATGGAAATCCGCAGGCCAGTCAGCTCGGGCATCAGAGCGATCGCCCTCCTTGTCTTCTCGATCACGATCACCGCTGCCGTCCTGACAGTCATGGTCATCGACACGCTGGCCGTCCCGTCGTTGTCGGCATCGCCCACGCTGCACTGCACCGAGAGGATCCAGCTCGAACCGCTGACCCTCGACTTCTTCGAGGACTGCCGAGCAGGGTCGAATCTCCGGTAGTCAGACGATTTTCAGCACGGCGCCAATCGCCAGACCGAGCACCAGCAGCGCGCCGGCCTGCCGCACGTGCAGCCAGGCCAGCGCCGCGTACCACAGCGGCCAGACCGGGTAGTCCGGCGGCGGCTCGTCCGGCGGTGGCCGAAGGAACCGCGGCCACACCTTCCAAAGTCGCGGCAGCGCCCCAAGAACGAGCAGCGCGGGCCACGGCATCGCGCCGAGCACGACCGCAAGCGCGACCAGTACGTAGAAGCCGACCATCATCGCCAGCGTCGCGATCCGGGCTCGCCGCTCGCCGAGAATGACTGGAAGCGTGCGGATTCCGAGCGGTTCGTCGAACGGAATCTTATCGATGTGCTTACCCATCAACACCGTCACGCACAGCAGCCCGTACGGGATCGACGCCAGCACGATGTCCCATCCGACTGTGCCGACCGCCGAATAGTAGGTGCCGCACACCATCAGCGGGCCCCACACCACGAAGACGTCGGGCTCACCGAGGCCGCGCTTCTTCAACCGCAGCGGCGGCGCGGTGTAGGCGACGCTGAGCACGAAACCCGCGAGCGCGAAGGCGAGCACCGGCCAGCCGCGTGCCAGCGTCAGCACCACGAGGATGGCGAGGTCGGCGATGTTGACCAGAAGAATCGAGATGACCAGCGTCCTGCGGGCCACCAACCCGGACAACACTGGGTGCGGAGCGTAGAGGGCGCGGGGGTAGCTTGCGCTGTCGGTGCCGACCTGGGTGTCGAACAGGTCGTTCATCAGATTGTTGGCCACGTGCGCGAGCGTGATCCCGATCAGCGCGAGGACCAGCCAGCGCCAGTCGAGGCCCGGCTCCCCGATCGCCAACAGCGCGGCGACGAGCCCGGAGACCAGCGTCATCGGCAGCACTGCCGCTCTGGTCACCACAAGCCAGCGCGTGACCGCATCGACCGGCGCGTCGGGCGGCGGATTGGTGGTGCGCAGGGCGTAAGCCCAGGACGACAGCTTCGAGCGGGATCTGACCTCTGTCATTCCCGAATCGTATGCCCGGCGAAGTACGCCGACCAGGACTTGACCTCCGGATGCTGTTTAACGAGCTTTCGGCGTTGCCGCTCGGTCATCCCGCCCCAGACTCCGAACTCGACCTGGTTGTCGAGGGCGTCGGCAAGACATTGGGTCACCACCGCGCATTGACGGCAGATGACGGCCGCCCGTTTCTGGGCCGCGCCCGTCACGAACAGTTCGTCGGGATCGGCGGTGCGGCACCGCGCTTGCGCGACCCATGCGAGGCGGCGCTCGCCTGCTAGAGGAGCCAACAGCATCATGAGGACATCTTGGGAGAGACTCGGGCAGCCGAGGTAAGTAGTCGACTACTTCATCTTTACTCGATCTTGACCGCGTGTTGAATCGGCCCACCGACGATCGGCGAGTGACTACGCTGCAAGCGGTGGAACTGCGGGTTTTGGGACCTCTCCAGGCCCGACAAGGCGGGGCGCCGGTGGCGATACCCGGTGCCAAACCGCGCGCAATTCTGACGATGCTCGGGCTGCACGGCGGTTCGGTCGTATCGGCTGACACACTTCTCGAGCTCCTGTGGGGCGACGATCCCCCGCGCACTGCGGGCAAGGCCCTTCAAACCCACATCTCGGCTCTGCGTCGAACCGTCGGCGACGGCATCGTGCTGACCCTCGGCACCGGCTGGATTCTCGCCGATGCGGACGTGGACGCAACGCGGTACAAGATCGCGGCGAGGCTGGGGCGCGACGCTGCTGCCTCCGGCGACACCACCGCGGCGGTGGCCGCATTCGAGGAAGCGCTTTCTCTGTGGCGGGGAATCCCCGAACTGCCCGACAGCCACCGCGGATCGTCTGAGAAGACGCGCTGGATCGAGGCCCACGCCGCGCTCGTCGAGGACAGAGCGGACGCGTTGCTTGCGACGGGCCGGGCCGCGGAGATCGCCGGCGAACTCGAGGCGGCGGTCGGCGACGCGCCGCTCCGCGAGAGGCGTTGGGGCCAGCTGATGCTCGCGCTCTACCGGGCGGGCCGACAAGGCGAAGCGCTCGGCGCGTATCAACGGGCGCGATCGATGTTGGCCGACCAGTTGGGTGTCGACCCCGGCCCGGAACTGCGGCGACTCGAAGCGGCCATCGTCGGGCAGGATGCCGCGCTGGAAATGCCTGTGGCACAGCAGGCGTCGAGTATCACCAGAGCGGTGACCTTCCTGCTGACCGATATCGAGGGGTCGACGGCCGCGTGGGAATCGGACGCCGACGCCATGGCGGTGGCCCTCGCGCGCCACGACGAGCTGGTCGAGCAGGTGGTGACTTCGCGTGGTGGGCGCCTCATCAAGGCGCGTGGCGAAGGTGATGCAACGTTTTCGGTCTTCGATCGGCCATCCACGGCGGCCGCGGCAGCCATCGAGCTTCAGGATGCGGTCGCACACGAACCGTGGCCGACGGGTGAGCCCTTGCGGATTCGCGTGGCGTTGCACACCGGTGAGGTCGAGCTTCGTGACGGCGATTACTTCGGCCGGGCGGTCAACCGCGCCGCACGGCTGAGATCCTTGGCCTCCGGTGGGCAAATCCTGTGCTCGGGGGCGACGGCCGAGCTCGTCATCGACTCGCTGACCGATGACGTCGTACTCGCCGATCTCGGAGTGCGCCAGCTACGCAACCTGGCACGGCCGGAGCACGTGTTCGAGCTGCGGATGCAAACCGCCGATGACGAAGCGTCCTCCCCAGAGGGCGACACCCCCGTCGAGCGGCCCGATCTGCCGGCCCTCCTGACGGGCCACGGCCCGTTTGTCGGTCGCGGTCAGGAACTCCAACGGCTTTCGTCCACTTGGCAGAGCGCCGTGCTCGGCGGCATGCGCGCGGTGCTGATCGCCGGCGAGCCGGGCGTCGGCAAGACGCGCCTCGCAGGCGAATGGTCTCGACGGGCCTACGAGGACGGTGCCGTTGTCCTGTACGGCCGCTGCGACGAAGATCTCGGCGCACCGTATCAACCGTTCGCCGAAGCATTGCGCTCGCTCGTGCCGTGCCTCAGCGCCACTCGGTTGCGGGCGCTACGCGGCGTCGAGGCGCTTCTCCCGCTGGTACCCGGGCTCGCCGACGTCCTTCCCGACCTCGCCGCGCCGACACGGGCCGATCCCGACACCGAACGCTACGCGCTCTTCGACGCCGTCGTTGCGCTGCTGGAGTCCGCATCTACAGCCGCGCCAGTGGTGTTGATCCTCGATGACCTCCACTGGGCCGCCAAGTCCACGCTGCTGCTGCTCCGCCATCTGCTGCGTTTCGGCGACCAGGCGCAGGTGCGAATCGTCGGCACGTACCGGAGCACCGACCTCGACCGCTCTCATCCGCTGGCGGCGACGCTCGCCGACCTTCACCGCGACGGCACCGCCGAGCGCCTGCAGCTCGGCGGACTCGATGAGGACGACGTCACGGCGTACGTGGCCGAGGCCGGCTATGACGACGAAGAGCTGGGCCGGGCACTGGCTTCGGTCACCGGTGGAAACCCGTTCTTCCTCATCGAGGCGCTGCGTCACGTTGATGAAAGCGGTGGCGTGTGGGATCAGAGCACCCTGCCGCAGGGGGTGCGCGAAGCCGTGAGCCGCCGGCTGTCGCGGTTGCCCTCAGACACCAATAAGGCCCTGGCAGCGGCAGCGGTTGTCGGCAGCAGGTTCGCCGTCGATCTGGTCGAGCGCGTGGTCGATCAGGATCTCGTGGATGCGTTCGACGAAGCGTGCAAAGCCGGAATCGTCATCGAGGAGCCGGGCGGCCGCTATCGGTTCAACCATGCACTGATCCGGCAGTCGTTGCTTGCCGAACTGCCCTCGGTGCGGCGCATGCGGCTACACCAGCGCATCGCAACGACTTTGGAGAATGAGCCGGGCGCCGAGGATGAACTGCTGGCCGAGTTGGCACATCACTACTTCGAATGCGCGTGGGCCGGTAACGCGGCCAAGGCCGTCGAGTACTGCAGGCGGGCCGCCGACCAGGCGATGGCCCGCCTGGCCTACGAGGGCGCCGCCGACCTGTACGACCATGCACTGCACGCACTCGAGGAGATCGACGACGAGCTGCCCGATCGCGAGGATCGGGCCACCGAGTTGCTGGTGGCCCGTTGCGAGGCGCTGCTGGCCGCGGGCGACGTGGTTTCGGCGGCAGGGGCGGTCACTGCGCTGCAGCGGGCGACGCGCGATTCGGCTCGGATCGCGGCCTGGGCGGCATGCTACGAGGGTCAGCTGTCGATGCTCGTCCATCCCGAACGATTGGATTCGATTGAATCGACTGTCAGCGCGGCAGCCGACACACTTGCCGAATTAGACGACGCTGCAGGCGAAGCCACGGCGCACACCGTGCGCGCTCTCTGTCTTGCCCGACTCGGGAGGATCGGTGATTCCGAGATCGCGCTGGATCGTGCGCTCACGGCGGCACGGCGCGCGCGTCAACACCGTCGGGTGAATGCCGTGCTCGCCGTCGCGCCACTTGCGGCGCTGTGGGGTCCGAACCCGGTCCCACGCGCGGGCGGACGGTGTCTCGACGTGGTACGCCTGCTGCGCATAACCACAGACTCCCCCGCCGTCGAGGCGACGTCGACGCGGTGCCAGGCCGTGCTGGAGGCCTTCCGGGGACGCGCGGCCGCGGCCCGACGGATGATCGAGTCTGCCCGCCGCACCGTCAGCGAACTCGGTTTACGTCATGCGTTGCTGGAGGTCGAGCAGTTCGCAGGCATCGTCGAGTTGGTCGTCGATGATTCGGCCGCCGCTGAGCCATATCTCCGCAAGGCTTACAACGGCTTTCGGCGACTGGGCCTCGATGCGGATACCGCCGAAACGGCAGCGCTGCTTGGCCGCGCATGCCTGGCGCTGGACCGCGAGACCGAGGCAGAAGAATTGTGTTCGGAGAGCGAGCGACTCGCAGGCCACGCGCTCAAGGCATCGATCGCCTGGCGCACCCTTCGGGCGCACCTGCTCTCGCGCAGTGGAGCACACGACGAGGCACGGCGATTTGCCGAGGCGGCGATCGCCCTTGCCGAGCGCACCGACGCGTTGGTCGACCACGGCGATGCCTGCCTAACATTGGCGACGGTCCTCAATGCAGCCGGCGATGACGCCGGGGGTCGAGCGGCAGCCGGGCAGGCGATCGATCTGTATGAACGCAAAGGTGCACCAGCACTTGTCGAAATGGCGTCGCGCGTTCTAACCGGTACAAGCAAACCTGTGCCTTCGGCTCCCGCGCCGGAGAGCGGCCGCCCCGAGGTGGCCAATGAATGCACGCGAGTGGGCGAGCAGATGCTAGCTGCCGTGAATCGCGAGGACTGGTCGGCGGTCGAACAACTGTTGGCGCCCGACGTCACTACCGAGAGCCGTCGGAAGATCGTCGGCTTCGAGAAGTTTCAGATATCGGCCAGCCAGTGGCCCGTCGAAATGCGGCGGTACTTCAAAGCGGGCATCGTGCAATTCCGTCACGAGTTCGTCGCGGTCCGTGGCGAAGGTTGGGCGCTTGCCCGCTTGCAAGCGGGCACTGGCGATGCGGGTTCATCGGCGCCGCGGGACGAACTGCTCCAGGTGATTGGTCTTGATGCCCAGGGTCGAATCGCGCAGCAGGTGTGGTTCGACATCGAAGACATCGACGCCGCCATAGCCGAACTCGACGCGATGCACCTCGCCCCCGACCACACGATCCCGCAGAAGCGGCGTCTCGAGAACGCAGCAACCCGCGCGTCGGACCGTCATGGTTCGGCCTTCGTCTCACGCGATTGGACTGCCGTCGAAGCGCTGCTGGCCCCGGATTTCTATATCCAGGATCGGCGACCGACCGTGAACGCCGGGCTGCGACGTGGCCGAGACGCCGAGATCGAAGACTTGCAGGCGTCGGCCGCCGTCGGGTTCGAACACGCGACAGCTGCTGTTATCGCAACCCGCGGCCGGCACCTCGCACTCACCCGTGGCCGCTATTCAGGCGGTCATGATCGGCCGTTCGAGAATGAAGTGCTTCACGTCGTCGAGATCGACTCCGATGAGCGCATAGCGGCAGTCGTGGTATTCGAAACCACCGACATCAATGCAGCTTTCGAGGAGCTCGACGCAAGATACATTGTGGGAGAAGCTGCGCCATATGCAGGGACGTGGCAGGCTGTCACACAGGCGTATAGCGCACTCAACCAACGCGAAATGCCCGTGCTCGCAGCCGGCTGGGTCGATACCGACCATCGATCACTCGCCGCCATCGGACCAGGTGACCTTGTCGCATACATACGCGCCGCCTGGGACGACCTCGCGTCTGGGGGCGGCGAGCAGCGCGTGGAGGCCGTGCACCGACTGGACACTCTGGGAGGAGTCGTCACCCACACGGCGCACGGTATCTCGCATGAGGGCGTCGACGCAGAGTGGCGCATGATTTGCGTTTTCACGGTCGCCGACGGCTTGCTCAATCGCCTGGAGATCTTCGACGAAGCGGACCTCGAGAAGGCGCTTGCGCGCTTCGACGAACTGCATCCAAGGCCGCGAGAGCTTGAAAACGCGGCAAGCCGATCGGTCCAACGTTATTTGGCGCACTACGCGGCACGCGACTGGGACTCGATGGCGGAAGCGCTGGCTGATGCAATCACCACGGATGACCGTCGGCGAGTGCTGGGTGCAGGGTTGCGACACGGTCGGGAGGCGGCGATTGCGGATCAGCGAGTAATCGCCGACCTCGGTGTTGATGACATCGTGACAACGGTAGTTGCGATCCGCGGTGAGCATCTGTCGCTTCTACGGACGCAATTCATAGGCGGCGACCTCGGCCAAGAGGCGATCAATGAGACTCTCGCGGTTGTCGAGACAGACACCGAGGAGCGCATTGCGGCGCATATTTCCTTCGATGTCAATGACTTCGTCGTCGCAATAGCCGAGCTCGAGTCGCGTTACCTTGCGGGAGAGGCCGCACCGTTTGCCGACACGTGGTCGCCGATCACCCGCGCTTTCGCCGCACTGAACCGCCATGAACTCGACGGACTACCTCGCACGACGCCCCAGTACCAGGTCGTCGACCACCGACTTCATGCCACGATCGATGCAGCGGATCTGGTCGATTTATTCGGCATCACATGGGATCTGACGCCCGATCTTGTCATGTACGTGGAGGCCGTGCATCGGCTTGACGACCTTGGCGCCGTCATCACGCAAGGGGCTTACGGAACGTCTCCTCAAGGCTTCGACGCGCAATGGCGCATGATTCAACTCCTGACGGTGCAGGACCAATTGGGCACCTTCTGCGAACTGTTCGACGAGGCGGACCTCGATGCCGCGCTCGCCCGTTTCGACGAATTGCACACGCATGAGCCGCGGCTGGAGAACGCGGCCAGCCGAGCGCACGAACACGCAAACGGGCTTTTCGAGAAGCGGGACTGGACCGCTTTGGCGGAGACTCTTGCTCCGGATGTTTGCGATGACGATCGTCGACGTATCACGAACAGTGGCCTTATCCGCGGCCCCGAGCACATAATCGCGAACTCCAAAAATGCCGCCGCACTCGGGGCGACCCATATCTCGATGGATGTCATTGCAACGCGCGGCGATCGCCTCGTACTCGGCCACCTCTCCTACTATGGGGACCAGGGGCCTGAGGCATTCAGCATCGATGTCTTGTCGGTAACAGAGATCGGGCTAGACGGCCGCTGCGTGGCCTATGTCGCGTTCGACCCCGAGGACTTCGAAGCGGCTGTTGCCGAACTCGACACGCGATACCTCGCGGGCGAAGGCGCCGCGCATGCGTGCACGTGGTCGTCAGTCGTGCGTTGCTTTGCATCAATCAATCGACGCGAGCTTCCCGAGACGAGACCCGACTGGGTGAACGTCGATCACCGACGAGCGGCGAGCATCGAATCCGGAGAGTTGACGACTTTCCTCAGCACGACATGGGATTCAACACCCGAACTCACGAACTACATCCAGACCGTGCATCGACTCTCGGACATCGGGACGGTCATCACTCACGCGGCGCGGAGCACCTTCGAAGAGGGGTTCGATGCCGAATGGCGAGTGGTCAACCTGTTCATATTTGAAGGCGAGCAAGTGCGCCATCTGGAGCTCTTCGACGAAGCGCAACTCGACGAGGCGCTCGCGAGGTTCGACCAGCTGTGTCGGCCGGAACCTCGGCTGCTGAATTCTGCAAGCCAGGTCGCAGAGCAGTTCTACGGCTGCTTCGCGGACCGCGACTTGGACGCCTTGGCGAAAATGCTGGCGGGCGATATGTATTTGGACGATCGCCGCAAGGTGGTCGGCGCCGGGATCCAACGCGGGCGTGAGGCGAACCTCGCGGACCTTCGGGTGATCGCCAAACTCAAAGCGCAAACCATCAAGCCGGTCGCGCTCGCGACTCGCGGCGAGCGCCTGGTACTCAGCCGGGTTCATTTCGCGATCTACAAGGAAGAGCTGCCTGAGTATTTTAATACCGAGGCGCTCCGTGTTGTCGAACTAAACGCCGACAACCGGATCACGGCGGTCGTCATCTTCGATCTCGACGACCTTGACGCAGCTTTCGCCGAACTTGATGCGCGGTACCTCGCTGGAGAGGCTGCCGAGTATAAGGGAACATGGTGCGCGGTCACGGAGGCCTACGCGGCATTCAACCGTCACGAACTCTTCGCGACGACGCCGGATTGGGTGAACGTCGACCACAGGCGTGGAATTGGATTCGCCCCCGGGGAGATGGTTTCTTACCTCCGTGCTTCGTGGGACGTCACGCCGGACATCATCATCAGAATCGAGGCCGTGCATCGGCTCAGTGACCTCGGAGCCGTCGTCACCCACGCGACGCAGGGGACCTCGCAGGAGGGCTTCGATGCCGAGTGGCGTGTGATCAGCCTTCTGACGGCCAAAGGTGGACTGATAGACCGTTGTGAGCGATTCGATGAGAACGACCTCGACGCCGCGCTTGCACGGTTCGACGAGCTTGAGGCGAACCCGCGACGGCCTGAGAATTCGGCAAGCCGTGTGGATGAACGTCTTTGGAGCACTTTCGCTCGGAGGGACTGGGCCGCAATGGGCGGACTGATGATCAATGAGTTCGTATCGCGTGACCACCGACGCGTGGTGAATTCGGGCATCCTTTGTGGGTCTGAAGCCATCGTGGCGAATATGCGGGCAGTCGCCGACGTAGGCGTCCAGCGCATGACCTCCACCGTCATTGCGACGCGTGGGGAACGTCTTTGTCTCACTCGCGTTCGCTCATTCATTCGCGGCGCGCCGCCCGACGAGTTCAGCGGCGAGGTGCTCAGCATCCTCGAAATCGACGCGGACAGCCTCCTCACATCTGGCGCACTTTTCGACGTTAATGACCTCGTCGCTGCCGCCAAAGAGCTCGACACCCGATTCCGAGCGGGCGAGGGGCGAGCTCATGCACATACCTGGTCGCTCATCACGCGGGCCTTCGAAGGATTCAATCGAGGCGAGCTTCCCGCCTGGGCCGAAGACGGGTTCAACGTTGACCATCGGTACGCGGCCGCGATGGCACCGGGTGACGGAGTTGCATACTTCCACGCTTCGTGGGAGCTCGCCGCACAGCTCAGCGTGTACATCGAGTCCGTCCACCGGCTGACTGACCTCGGGGCAGTCTTCACTCATGTGGGTAATGGGACATCGAGAGAAGGCTTCGAAGCTGAGTGGCGGACAGTCGGCATAATGACGGTCGTCGGAGACGTCATCCGTCGGGGTGAGCTTTTCGATGAGGCTGAACTGCACGCGGCGCTCGCACGGTTCGAAGAATTGTCGCCATCGACTCCTCGCCTGGAGAGCACGGCGAGTCAAGCCTATGAACGTATTCGAGCGATGTTCTCGGTCCGCGACTTCAATGCGATAACCGAGCTCCTGTCCGAGGACGTCAGCACGGATGACCGTCGTCGCGTCATCAACTCCGGTATTCGCAAGGGCCGCGATGCGGTATTGGCTGAGCTTCATAGCTTCGCCGCTATCGGCGCCCAGACGATAGCTTCAGACGTCGTCGCCACCCGGGGCGACCGCCTTTCGCTGCAACGCTCTGAAATCAAGGGCATAGATGGCCAACCGGGCAAGTTTGACACCACGGTGCTCGATATCATCGAAACCGACGCAGATAAGCGCGTCCTAGCGCGAATCGTATTCGATGTCGACGATCTTGATGCTGCCATAGCGGAACTCGACGCCCGTTACCTCGCCGGTGAAGGTGCCGCACATGCGCAGACGTGGTCGGTCATCACTTCGAACTACACGGCCTTCAATCATGCCGAAGTTCCGATGTCGAATTGGGTGAACATCGACCACCGGAAGGGCACGCCATTCGCAGCAATAGAACTCAGTGAAATGATCAGGGGCGTTAAGGCTCTCACACCTGACCTCTGTGTACGCATCGAGGCTGTGCATCGCTTGGATGACTTCGGGACCGTCATTACGAACATCTCGCGCGGGACGTCTGAAGATGGGTTTGACGCCGAATGGCGGATGATCCAAGTCATCATAGTCGACGGTGACCGCGTGACGAGATGCGAACTATTCGACGAAGCCGACATCGAGGCGGCTCTGCGCAGATTCGAAGTATTGCGTTCGCAGGAACCGCGCCTTGAGAACGCCGCAACGCGAAACTGGACACGGATGGCTGACGCCTACAACCGAAGAGATTTGGATGGATTCTTATCCCTCGCAGCGACGGATGGCTCATTGCTCGACTGTCGTCAAGGCCTACATTCCGTACAAAAAGGACCGGCGATGCGTCAAAATCTTCAAGCGATGCTGGATGTTTCGCCGGATAGCTGGCGAATGGTATTGGAACCCATCGCAGAAAGAGGGGCGAGGCTTTCGCTGACCTATGCACGTTGGGTAGACGACGACCAGGCCGACCACCCGGCCACAATTGAGCTCTTGAGCCTGATGGAAGTCAACGATCACGGACTGATGCATGCGACCGTGAGCTTCGATCCCGGCGACATGGATGCAGCCTTCGAAGAACTGGAAGCCCGATACGGCGCGGGCGAGGCGGCTGACCACGCGCATACCTGGTCAGTCATCACACGAGGCTATGCCGCGCTCAATCGCCACGAGCTAGCCCCGACGGCAGACAATTGGGCGAGCCTGGATCACCGACGTGGAGTGGCGTTTTCACCCGGCGATCTGCCTGCGTACCTCCGAGCGGGCAAGGAAACCACCTCGGACGGCCGTATTCATATCGAGACTGTGCATCGGATCAGTTCCTCCGGTGCCGTTGTGACCCAAATCGTTAAAGGGACTTCCCAGGACGGCTTCGACGCAGAGTGGCGCGAGATTTGCGTGATGATCATCGGGGATGATGCGCTCAATTGCTTGGAACTGTTCGATGAAGGCGCCCTCAGCGCAGCGCTCGAGCGTTTCGACGAACTGCACATACACGCAATGCAATTGGGAAATTTAGCCTCTGAAAGTCTACGGCGTTTCCGCGACTGCTTCTGTGCCCGTGACTGGGATGCGATCGCCGAGACCGTCGCGCTCGATTTCGCCATTGATGACCGCCGTCTCGCCGTCAACTCTGGGATCGAGCGAGGCCGGAGCGCGGTGATCGAGAGGATGCGTGTGACCGTCGATCCGGACAACACGAACGTGAACTCGACCATCATCGCGACTCGCGGCGAGCGCCTCGTTCTCACCAGCGCCGGCTACTCGGGTAGCGGTCAGGAACAAGAAGCGTTCCGGACGGAGTTGCTGAGCGTCGTCGAGACCGACGCCGACGGATTGCTGACGGCGCAAGTCATCTTCGACCGCGACGACATGGACGCCGCGTTCAACGAACTCGAGGCGCGTTACCTCACTGGCGAGGCGGCAGACTACGTCGACTTGTGGTCGGAAATCACGCAGAGCTACGCCGCGATGAACCGCCACGAAATTCCCGCAACGATGGCCGATTGGGTGACGACCGACCACCGAGTTCGCCAGTCATTCGAAGGGGGTGAGCTGACCGCGTACGCGCATTCCGCCTGGGATCTGATACCTGACGTCACCATTCGTATTGAGACCGTGCACCGACTGACCGACTTCGGTGCCGCGTACACCCACGTCGCCTGTGGCACCTCGGAGGACGGCTTCGATGCCGAGTGGCGCATGGTCGTGCTCCTCTCAACTCGTGATGAAAGGAGGCGCTGCGAGCTTTACGACGAGGCCGATCTGAGCGTCGCACTCACCGCGTTCGGCGAGAGCTGACCACGCGAGCCGCTGCGCTTCGCGGGTGACGCCAGCAAATCTGGCGCGGCCATCCCACTAACCAGCCAGGACATTTGCTGAATCAAGTTCTTTCGCGGAAATCCGCTGGTCGACTCAAGCCGCTCGACGCCCCTATTTCGCTCGCTGGATAGCGAACCCATAGTGAGCTGACAGAAATTGACGCCTGTGTTCATGATCGGCAAAAGAGGCAGCTCATATCGCTCTACGGCGCTTGATCGTTACATCAGCTGGGTTATGCCTGCAACCACTCCAGCGTGAGCTCAGAGCGCGTATGCGTGAGGCGGTTGCGGTTTTCCTGAACCGGTCGCTCGCAATTTGCGAGGAACCGGTGAGAAGGTGCTAGATTGCTTCGCAATCTGACTGGCGTTCGGAAGGCAGCGTCGGCGAAAGCATCCCACGACCCTGACCGACGGTGGCGACGCCGTCGGCTTCCAGCGGCGCGGGTAACGGTCCGACGGGAAGAGGGGATCCGTCGAACGACGCGTCGTGATGCGGGGTGGGGCGCCGGCACCCACCGTCGGCGCCCCACCTCGCTCCCCCGTGTTGAGCAGAATGCGTTATAGCCGCAAACCGCTGCTTGCGCGTCTGTCTACCTGGGCCTACCTGATGGCGAAGGTGGTCGTGTACTGCGCTGCCGCCGTCATTCAATCGGCGGTGATGGTGGGGATCGTGCTGTACGGCAAGAACGGCCCGACCCGTGGCGCGGTGTTACTGCACAGCGCCCCGGTCGAACTGTTCGTCACCGTGGCCGCAACCTGCGTCGCGTCGGTGATCCTCGGTCTCGCACTGTCCGCGCTCGCCCGGTCGAACGAGCAGATCATGCCGCTTTTGGTGGTGGCGATCATGGCGCAGCTGGTGTTGTCCGGCGGGCTGCTGCCGGTCGCCGCCAGGGCGGGGCTCGAGCAGCTGTCGTGGATCACCCCAGCGCGGTGGGGCCACGCCGCCGCCTCGTCCACCGTCGACCTGCGAGTGCTGGAGCCCGCCCCGGGCCCACAGGATGCCCACTGGGCGCACACGCCGGGCGCCTGGATGTTCGACATGGCGATGCTGGCCGGGCTGTGGCTTATGTACGGAAGCTTCGTGCGGTGGAAGCTGCGCCTCAAGGCCGCCTGATGTGACGCCTGAGGCGTGGCCCACGTAGCCGGCAGGTAAAACTTCGATTCCTGGCAAACGGCTGTGCGGAGAGGCGTAATTTACGCCGTGGTCATCCCAAAAGGTGCGGCGGGGCCCTTTGGGGGTTCAGCGGCACGGAAGGAATTCCCATGGGTTATGCCAGGCACATCGGTCGGGTCGGAGCGCTAGCGGTGACTCTTGGCGTCGGCGCGGCTATCGCCAACGCTCCGGGGATCGCGTACGCCGATACAACAGGCGCCTCAACGGGCGGTGACTCCTCGCAAAAGACCACCACTTCGACGACGGACACGTCCTCGACAACGGGCCAGACGTCCTCGACGATTGACGGCGCCGCTGCCGACGCCGGCGACTCCGGGTCGACGACCTCGGATCCGACGTCCCAACGGAGGTCGGTGCTGCGCACCGTCGTCGGAGCCATCCGGGACATCGCTGACGACGCTGTTGCCGCGGGCAACGCCGCTGGGGCCA
Organism: Mycobacterium sp. ITM-2016-00318; assembly: GCF_002968285.2. NCBI lineage: Bacteria > Bacillati > Actinomycetota > Actinomycetes > Mycobacteriales > Mycobacteriaceae > Mycobacterium > Mycobacterium sp. ITM-2016-00318. Next base: position 3,407,655 of record NZ_CP134400.1, read on the forward strand.
CCACCAGGCTCGGCAAGCAGGATCCGGCGGGCGGCGACTCGGCCAACCGCCAGACGTCGAACATCACGACGACTGTCACCAATACCCGCACGCGCGCAGACACTTTGGATGACGCGGCCGAGAACCTGCAGTCGACGGTCGACACGTTCACGCAACGTGTCGAGCAGGCCGTGCAGAAATACACCGCACCCACGCTCGACAGCACGCCGAGCCCCGCGGCCACGGCTGAGCCCCAACCGATTACTACGGCTGCGGTGACGCCGCTGTTCGAACCACGGCAGCGGACAAGCGTTGTCCCGCTCTTCACCAACGCACTCGGTGCGGTGCTGCAGCCGGTGATCTACGGGGACGGGGTCCCGGGCCTGCCGCAGTTGCCGACGCTGATGGCGGTGATTGCAGCCGTGCGCGACGAATTGGAGCGGACTCTGGGAGCCCGCCCCCCACAGCCCGTGTATCCGCCGACCACCAGTCAGCCCATCGGTGATCCAACCCTGCCCGCCCCTACAGATCAGCATGTCCTGGTGATCGCGGTCGACGGCACCAATATGAGCGAGGTGCTGCAGGAGGATTTGACCCCCAACACGAACTTCATCAATCTGATGAACACCAGCACCACCTCCGCGCCGAGCATCGTCGGCCACACCACGGTGTCCAACCCCTCGTGGACGGCCGTCTTTACCGGAGCCTGGGATAACAAGACTGGCGTGATCAACAACGTCTACACCCCGTGGACCTACGAGAGATGGCCGTCTGTTTTCACCCAACTCGAAACGGCCAACCCGGACATCAGGACGAAGGCCATCGCCGACTGGGACGTCATCGCGGCCATCTCTGACTCGGGCGTCGGCGCCGACGAAGTGGTCTACATAGCGCAGAAGCCGGACGACCCCACTTGGGAGAAGACGGATAAGGCGGTCACGGACGAAGCCGTGGCCACCCTCAAGGGCCCGAACGGAAATTACACCGGCGAGGCGCCGAATTTCACGGTCGCCTACCTGGTCCAGGTCGATGAGGCCGGGCACCAGTACGGCGGCGATTCGCTCGAGTACGACGCTGCCCTCAAGCGCACGGACGACAACCTCGGCGCGATCCTGGAAGCGGTGGCGGCACGTGAGGCGGCAACCGGCGAGGACTGGACCGTCATCGTCGTGACCGACCACGGCCACCAACCGCAGCCGGGCTTCGGCCACGGTTTCCAGTCGCCCCGCGAGACAGACACATTCGTCATCGTCGACGGTCCGCAATTCGAGAACAAAACTGACACGTGCACAACGGAATGCGGCAGATTCAATCCCGAATATGAGATCGTCGATGTGACACCGACCGTCCTGAGCCTGTTCAACGTCCCGCAGGACCCCAGGTCCGATGGTGTTCCGCTGCAGTCACTGAACGGCAGCAGTACCAATCCCCTCTCGCAGGCCGTGTTGCATGACGCGCTGGAAGCACAGATGGCCTCGAACGACTATCCGAACATCATCGTCAATGCGGCGCTGAGCACGCGGACGATCGTCGCCTTCATTCCGTACTTCGTGTACGACCAGGATCTCCCTGCCCCGCTCGGTGACATCCTCTACGTGGCGACGAACACGCCCGCGCAGGCGGTTGCCCTCGCTACCGGTGTCTGGGGCGCCAGGCTGTTCCAGATCCTGCCGCCGCCGCCTATCGTGATCACCCCTGAGGGGCCGAACTCGCTCGAAGCCGCGTTCCGCACGGACTGCGGGTCCGTCAGCCTCGACCCGGCAGGGTGTGTGGCTGTCTAGGAGCCCAGAGTCGCTCGACCGATGACGATCGGGTGCACCACCGCCGGCATGCCGCGCCACACGGCTTGTTCGGCTGCGACATCGAACCCGCAGTCTCGCAACAGTTCCAAGGTCCGGCGGTTACAGCAGCATCCGCCTGCGAAGGCGCGCCATGGGCGGGAGAGCAACTCTTGATATAACGCGAGGAAGCGGGAACTCGCGCGCACGTGCTCGACGAACAACAGCTGACCGCCGGGACGGAGCACGCGGGCGATCTCGCGCAATGTGGCGCCGGGATCGCCGACGGTGCACAGCACCAGCGTCGACACCACGGTGTCCACTGAGGCTTCATCGAACGGTAGGCGTTCAGCCGGTGCGTCGATGATCCGCGCGGCACGATCATTGCGCTGCAGACTGCGCTGAAGCCGTCGGCGCATCGAGGCGTCGGGCTCGGTGAGTATCAGCTCGGCGATGTCGTTGGGGTAATGTGCGACGTTCAGCCCGGTTCCGGCACCGATCTCGACGACCCGCCCGCGGGCATCGGCCAGCAGCTCGCTTCGCCGCTTGCGCATGCCGGCGATCTCGCCCAGCCAGAGGAATGAGTCGTAAACGAAGGCGAAGAAGCGCATCCATGCCTTGGAGGGCGACGGTATCCGGATCTCGGCACCAACGGTGTCTGTCATTCCGCGAACTTACGAGCGCCCGCCTCGTGCGCGCATCGCCCTAAGCGGCCATCATCTGCAGATGGCCCGTTCCGGCCAGTCAGAGAAGTCCCAGACGCGCGGCCTCGGCGACAGCAGCAGTCCGCGAGCTGCGCCCCAGCTTGCGGCGGATGTTCGCGACATGGCGGTGAACGGTGTGCGAGCTCAGCACCAGCTGTTCTGCGATCTCGTCATCGCTCAGACCGCGGGCGACGCACGCCAGGACCTCGCGTTCACGACGGGATAGCAGGGCCGATTCCGGCTCGCCCGCATGAGGTGTCGTGGGCTGCGGTGCGAGCGCTTCGCGGCAGGCGCGGGTTACGGAATCAACGTCACCGTGCCACGGGAAATGGGCGGTTCCCTGCAAGGGAATGAACGTGGCGCCGGCAATTCCGGCCGCCACCTCACGCCCGAGCCGGAACGGTACGGCGCGGTCGTCGCGACGATGCACCACCGTTGCCGGTGCGCGGACACGGGGAAGAAACTCGCGTACGTCAAGGCGATAGACGAGGCCAAGTAACGCCGCCGCGGCCTCGGCGGTGGCCGCCTCTCGTTGCAGCCGGGCGAAGCGTTCATGCTCCGCGCGGTCAGCGGCGCCGAGAAAGATGTCGCCGAGGACGCGTGAACCAAGGCCCCAATGGGCGCGCACAGCCGCGATGATCGCGTCGCCCACTCCCGGTGCGGTGATCTCCGCACCGTCTGGATACGACCCGTAGAGCACCAGCCGCTCGACTCGCTCGGGATATGTTGCGGCGAAAGCGATTGCAGTGCAGCTCCCACAGGAGCCGCCGAGGAGCGTCACGCGCTCGAGCTCGAGTTCGTCCAAGAGAGCACGGAGCATCGCGACCTCGCCCTCGATGGTCAGATCCGATTCGCGCACTGTGCGATCCGACATGCCGACGCCGAGCCGGTCGTAGCGGATCAGTGTGTAGCCGCCTCCGACGAATTCCCAGAAGCGGCGAAATCCGGGGCTCTGCCAATCGAGTTCAAGGTGGCTCACCCACCATGCCGGGGCGACGAGCGGGGGTCCGTCGCCACGCTTCTCGTACGCCACTCGGCGGGCGTAGAGGGGAAGAAATCTGATCTCGGGATTCTCGAGCATCGTCACGAGCCTACGACGGGCACCTGTCGCGCTCGACGGCTTCGGTTTTGTTGGTCAGCGGCACCACTACATCGCCGAGAGGATGCGATGTCCGCCTCTCCAACCGGTTGATGTAGATGAATACAGGGTCAGTGCCGTCCGACACCGCGGTGGGGTGCGCTCATGTCTCCGGTTCCCGGTGTGCCCTCGGCGAGCCCGTAGCGCAGGAGTACAGACCCTGTCGGACTGGGCGCCGGCGGTTCGAGCAGGGTCAGGTTGGTGGGTACCGCACCACCGTCGAACACCTTCTTCCCGACGCCGAGTGTGATCGGGTGCAACCAGAGGTCGAGGCGGTCGAAGAGCTTCTCGCGCAGCAGGGTCTGGACAAGGTTGAGGCTCCCGACAACCTTCACATGATCGTGTCGGTCGCGAACTTCCCGCACCGCGGTAGCAAGGTCGGGGCCGAGCTGGGTGGACCCGGGCCACGCGAGGTCGGGCCTACCGCGGGAGGCCACGTACTTCGGGACGCGGTTGAAAAGGGTGGCGATGTCATCGTCCTCACCACCCTCCTGGTGCGGCCAGAAGCCGGCGAAGATGTCATAGGTTCGCCTGCCGAGAAGGAGCGCGTCTGTGCCCTCGTAGGCGGCACCGACCTGCGCCCCGGCCACATCGTCCATGAGCGGTGCCTGCCAGCCGCCGAACGGAAAACCATTGTCCGGGTCCTCCTCGGGACCGCCGGGCGCCTGGCCGACGAGGTCGAGGGTTGCGAACAGCTCAATATGGATGAGGCCCATGCCTGACTCCCATTAGTGGTGAGAACTTCTGGTCAGAAAGTGGACCTCAGAGCGCCGGAGATCTCATCGCACGATTGCGAGCCGGCCGCTACTGCCCGCCGGCAGCCAGCCACTGTTCGAAGGTCATCGGGGCGATGCGCATATTGTCGCCGGGCAGCATTACGTTGCCCGCCATGGATTCGTCGAACATCGCCGACCAGGTGGGCACGAGTCGCACTTCGCGCCCGCGCACGGCGTTGGTGCGCCGCACCATGTCGATGAGGTCCTGGGTCTCGGGCCCAGCGACATCGGCGTATCGGCCTTGCGGTTCACCGACGGCGAGCTCTGCCAGGATCGCCGCAATGTCGTCGGGAGCAATCGGCTGCATCAGCAGCGGTGCAATGTGCGACACACCGTCCTTCTCCGCCCAGCCAGAGGCGAGTTCCGCGAAGTCGAAGAACTGGGTGGCCGGAACGATGGTCCACGGCACTCGACCCTCGCTGACCAGGCGCTCCTGCTCGCGCTTACCGGCGTAGTGCGCGTTGCCCTCGACGCGGTCGATGCCGACGATTGACAGCAGCACATGGTGACCGACGCCGACACTCGCCTCGGCATCGAGCAGATTGCGCGTCGTGGTGCCGAAGTAGTCAACGGTCTCCTCGCGGCCCACCGGCGGCGAGCTGATGGTGTCGACGACGGCGTCAACACCCCGAAGCGCCGCCTCCAAACCATCACCGGTAACCAGGTCCACGCCGAGCGATTTGCTGATGCCGACCGCCTCGTGTCCGTCCTTCTCGAGATGGGTAACGGTGCGGGCTCCGATGTTGCCGGTCGCCCCGGCTACCGCGACGCGCATGGTGAGGCTCCTTCGACGACACTCGATTTCGGCAGTCGCCACGGTAGCGCCCGGACACCGGTGATCAGACGACATCACGGAAAACGAAATGCCGTCGCGGGACGGTCGGGTCAAGAAGAGGCGGTTGCACCACGCTGCCGGCAGCCGCGGCGAAGAAACGGCTACGCGGGCAGATCCACCCGCAGCGCCAGGTGCTCATCGAGTATCCGGCGCAGCGCGGCGTCCATGGGATGCGCGGATGCGAGATCGCGGCCGAACCGACTGTCCACCACGACTACCGCGCCCTCCGGCAGTTCGGCGGTCTGGATCTGATCGACGAACGGATCGAACAATTCGGGCGGCGTGGCCAAGTAATACAGCGCCCGGCGCGACTCGTTCAACCCGGCGGCATACATCAGTCCGCGTTGGGTTATCACGAAGAGTTCCGAGGTGATCCTGGCGTTTGGGGTCTCGGCTGCGCCCCATGCCATCGCGGCGCGCCGGGTCTGTGCCAATCGATCCGGGACGTCGTCAGTCAGAGTGAACAAGCTTTCCACCAGTGCTCCACCCATTCGCGGATATGCATCCATGGCGGGTCTGAAGTACCGCTGGAAGATCGCACCGAAAAAGTCGTACAGTTGCTCGCTCATCGCGGCTCCTACGTTCAGACGTACACCTTGATTGTGCGCCCGGGCCGCCAACTAAGCACGAGTTGACAGGGACGAGATTTGTTACTGATCCCTCTCGAATATCTTCGCGATGCGTTTGTAAAATTCCAAGCCGCGGACGTCGTCGGGAATCCGTGGTTGTTCCAGCGTCAAAGTGTCACCCTTGGACGCTGCGCCCGCGTCAGTACCGGTGGCCTCGTCGCGACGCTCGGATCCTTGCGGTGTGGCGCGTTCCAGAAATCGGAGCAGTTCGACAGGGAAGGGAAGTACCAAGGTGGAATTCTTCTCTGCGGCGACCTCGACGACGGTCTCCAGGAGTCGCAGTTGCAGCGCGGCTGGGTGCTCGGACATGACCTCGGCTGCTTGGGCCAGCTTTTCGGACGCCTGAAGTTCGCCCTCTGCGGTGATGACCCGGGCCCGCCGTTCACGCTCCGCCTCGGCTTGGCGTGCAATCGACCGCTTCATCGAATCGGGCAGCACTACGTCCTTGATTTCGACGCGGTCGATCTGAACACCCCAGCCCAGCGCGGGACTGTCGATCATCAACTCCAACCCCTGATTGAGACGCTCGCGGTTGGATAGCAGGTCGTCCAGATTGCTCTTGCCGATGATCGAACGCAGTGATGTCTGGGCAACCTGACCGATGGCCGACACGTAGTTCTGCACGTCGACAGCCGCACGCACCGGATCCGAGACCTTGAAATAGATGACAGCATCCACCCGGACGGTCACATTGTCGCGGGTGATGCCATCTTGGGAAGGCACGGGCATCGTGATGATCTGCATGTTCACTTTTTCGAGGCGATCGGCGATCGGAATCAACATCGTGAGACCGGGTCCGCGGATGACGGATTGCACACGGCCGAATCGGAACACGACGCCGCGTTCGAACTGGTTGATGACCTTGATATTCGTTCCGAGCCAGAGCACACCGACGCCGAACGCTGCGGCCAGTGCGTAGAGGGTGATCATCTCTATCTCCAATCTGCCCGGCTTCGGCCGCCGGTATTCGTCAGCGAGCTCGGGCTGCTATTACCGATGAAACGCCGGTCCTTGCGACAAAGCGAGTGACCTTGCTCGGCTCCTCGGCCGAGCAAACGCCTGTGTTCGCGGCAGTGGAAGCTTCTGGGCTCTGAACTCCGCACGATTAGAGATGCAGCGTTAGCCCGCAACTGCCGCCGCCCTGGCGCGCCTTCGTCCTCGACTGTCTACGGCGACGACAGCCGACAAGATGATCCGCACGACGACGAGACTGTGCGTGCGGCGCCACCGCCGAGGCACACTCCAACACGAGCGACGAATATGCGAGAACCCGGCGGCATGACCTTCCCAGGAGTGGCAGGCGCGCGGACGATGGTAAGCGGAAGCGAAGGAAGGAATGGGCGATGAAGGCGAAGGTAGGCGACTGGTTGGTGATTAAGGGCACGACAGTGGAGCGATCGGATCAGCGCGGGGAGATCACCGAGGTGCGTTCGGCAGACGGCTCGCCGCCATACACGGTGCGATGGCTCACCACCGGCCATGTGGCAACTGTGTTTCCCGGCGCGGACGCGGTCGTCGTCACGTCCGCGGAACAGGAAGCCGCTGACGAGCGGGCGCGGTCCAGATCGACAAACCATCGTTGATCACGGCGAACCGAGCCTGATCTGCAGCCACGCTCAACTCCCTCATCCAGGGAGTGTCAAGGATCAACCGAGGTAGCTGTCAGGCATCACCACCCGGGGACGCATTTCCACGGGCTCTTTAGGCATTTCCCGGGGGTGGGGATCCATTTACCAGGGGTGGGGATCCACTTCCCCGGGGTGGCGATCCACTTCCCCGGGGTGGCGATCCACTTCCCCGGGGTGGGGACCCACGGTGTGAAGATTGGGTCGAGCGGTGCGTTCAGATCGCTGGCTGCGCCGACCGACGCAGGCGCGGTGCCCGGAGATCCGCGGTCTGCCTGTGCAGCCCCAGCGCTCGCGACGCTGAATCCGGCGAGGGCGACGCCAACGGTCACGACTTTCCAGGTGGCCGGTCGTTCCATTGATCTACCCCTTCCTTCTCTTCAGTTCTTCTCCCCGGCCTGACCTCAGTCTTGCGCGCAATGCGAACGTCTGCAAGGCCAGCCAAGGTGGTCTTTCATCTCGCTCTTGCTAGCCACGTCTTCGCAAGATCCAGCATCGCGATGGTGTGCTCGGGCCACTGGGGTTGCTGCAGGCGAAACGGCCCGGTCGCCAGCCCGAGCAGTGCCGCAGCGGTTCGCAGTCGTAGCTGCTTAGCTGGAACCCGCGACTCGGCGTGGGCGAGGATAGCGTCTGCGTAGCCGGGGGCCGCTTCCCGGCCTGTGGTGTCGAGGGCCAGAGCCGACAGGTGCGCGAGTAGCGTTGCCCACTCGTCGGATCGTTGTCCGGGTCCTGCGGTATCGATGTCGAGAACAGCCGTTACCCGGCCGTTGTGGGCGAAAAGCTGGCCCTCATGAAAGTCGCCGTGGATCGGCACGACCTCCTCGGTCTGGACTTCAGCCGAATGCAGGCCTTCCACCACCTCGGCGAGCCGGGTCAGCACCGTGGGCTCGTCGCCCGCAACGCAGCGCAGCACACCCGCGTAGTAATCCACCATCTCCAGATGCGATGGTTCGGGCGTCAGCTTCATCAGTTCGGCCGGTAGTGCGTTCAATACAGATTCGAGCGCCTCGGGTGAGGGCAGCGCGGCGTCGCCACCGATGATCAGTGTCTGCAGCGGTGTTCCCTTCGCCGCGGGCAGCACGATCACACCGTCCCCGGTCGCGGCGAGCACCGGTGGCACCGGCACATCTCGGCAGGCGATGTCATGACGATGGCGGAGGTCGGCGACCGCCGAGGGCCGCACGACTTTGACGAACCACCGGAATCTGCCGTCGCGCACATCGAGAACGGCATGCCGCGAGGGCAGGTATCCGCAGGGGCGGATGTCTAGGGTCGCCGCCTCGCTCAGCCCGAAATCGCGAAATAAGTCGGCCAGCAGGGCGGGGTTGCTGGCCGTCGGTAGCGCGGGTAGCGCGGGATCGCGGGGCCACGCCCAGATTCCAACCTCGACCGGCTCACCGCCGTACTCGCCCGCGACGACGGCCGCGCCGGCCGGGATCCGGCTTCCGGTTGTTGCTCCGAGAAATTCCGTCGTGCATGTGCCGTCAGCGCGGCGCACACTCGCCATATACATGACGATGCCAGCGCCGGACGGGTCCATATTGACCTCGGCCGGGCGCAGCTCTTCCAGCCGACATCCGTACTCGGCGACCGCAGCGGCGAGCACATTCGGGGCTTCCGGACCCAGCAGCAGGTCGAGCACCGGGGTAGCCACATTGCCGAGGCTAACCCTCCGATCAGCCGGGGCCGACCTTTGCGCCGTCCGCGATGCCGCCGCCGCCAGCTCGATAGCGACGCCGATGTAAGTGGGGCGGGCGAGGCTCGAACCCGCGACCAACGGATTATGAGTCCGTAGGCAGGGCGCCCGCGACCAGGCGAAACGGTGAACTACATCGGCTCAAATCGCCTGCACGCGAATGGCTTTCGCCGTTGCCGGTACGGCTTCGGTACGGCTAGAAATCGCCCTCGGACGCCGCGTTGACGCCGCGACGAGATGCCTTGCGCCCTGTTAGCTATGCCGGGCGGTAGGCGGCCGGACGCATCGGAAGGGGGAACGGCGTGCCGCCGCGCGTGCGGCGAGAAGGGCGCGAAGGAATCCGCGCACCAGAAATTGCAGGCACGACGGCTTTACTGGATCTTGACCGCATGTTTAATCGCCTGTCTGACGATCGCTTTGTGACTACGCTTCAACAGGTGGAGCTGGGGGTTTTAGGGCCTCTGCAGGTCCGGCAGTACGGGCTGCCGGTCTCCATCCCGGGCGCCAAGCCGCGTGCTCTCCTCACGATGCTTGGGCTGCACGGTGGGTCGGTCGTGTCGGCCGAGACTCTCGTAGAGCTGCTGTGGGGGGACGATCCGCCACGCACCGCCGCGAAGGCCCTGCCGACCCACATCTCCACGCTGCGCCGCGCCCTCGGCGACGGCATCGTGCTGACGAAGGGGGCTGGCTGGACCCTGAGCACGACGGAGATTGACGCGATCCGTTACAAGACAGCTGCGAGGCTCGGCCGCGACGCCCTCGGTGCTGGCGACCCCACCCAAGCGCTGGCCCGCTTCGAGGAAGCGCTGGTTCTCTGGCGTGGCTCTCCCGAACTGCCCGAGGGCCCGCGCGGGCTGTCCGAAAAAACCCGCTGGATCGAGGGCCATGCCGCCCTGGTAGAAGACCGGGCCGATGCGCTGCTGGCGACGGATCGCGCCGCGGAGATCGTCGGCGAGCTCGAGGCCGCCATCGCCGACGGGCCGCTGCGCGAGAGGCGTTGGGGCCAGCTGATGCTCGCCCTATACCGCGCCGGAAGGCAGGGCGAAGCCCTGGGTGCCTATCAACGGGCACGATCACTGCTTGCCGAAGAGCTGGGCGTCGATCCTGGACCGGACTTGCGGAGGCTCGAAGCTGCGATTGTCGCCCAGGACGCTGTCCTGGAAATCACTGTGTCACAGCAACTCTCGGTGGTGACACGCGCGGTCACCTTTCTGCTTACCGACATCGAGGGGTCCACCGCCGCGTGGGAGGCAGATGCCGACGCCATGGCGACGGCACTCGCGCGACACGACGAGCTCGTCGAGCAAGTAGTCACATCCCGCGGCGGGCGGCTCGTCAAGACGCGCGGCGAAGGCGATGCGACGTTCTCGGTATTCGATCGGCCATCGGCGGCAGCCGCGGCCGCAATCGAGCTGCAGGAAGCAATACGTCACGAGCCGTGGGCGCTGCAAGAGCCCATGCGCATCCGCGTGGCGCTACACACGGGCGAGGTCGAGCTTCGCGGCGGTGATTACTTCGGTCGTGCGGTCAACCGCGCTGCGCGCCTGCGGTCGCTGGCGGCGGGTGGCCAGATCCTGTGCTCGGGTGCGACGGCCGAGCTGGTCATCGACTCGATTCCGGACGATGTCGTGCTGGCTGATCTGGGAATGCGCCAGCTGAAAAACCTCGCACGCCCGGAGCACGTCTTCGAACTCCGCTTGGAGACGGCCGCGGATTCCGGCGCTCCCACCACCGATGCACGACCCATCGAACGGCCCGACCTGCCTGCGGTGCTAGCCGGCCCTGGGCCGTTCGTCGGACGTGGCCGCGAGCTTGAAGGCCTGCTATCCGCATGGCAGACGGCGCTCGCCGCCGGTACCCACGCCGTGCTGATCGCTGGCGAACCGGGCGTTGGCAAGACGCGGTTGGCCGGTGAATGGGCACGCCAGGCCTATGAGCTGGGAGCCGTCGTCCTATACGGTCGCTGCGACGAGGACCTCGGCGCGCCGTATCAGCCATTCTCCGAGGCGCTGCGGTCAGTGGTGCCGTGCCTGGGTAGTGACCGTTTGCGCGGTCTGCGCGGCATCAAGGCGCTGCTGCCGCTGATTCCCGGCTTGGCCGACGACCTGCCTGATCTAGTCGCGCCAACCCATGCGGACGCCGACACCGAACGCTATGCGCTCTTCGACGCCGTCGTTGCGCTGTTGGGAGTCGTGTGCACCAGCGCGCCCGTAGTCGTGATTCTCGACGACCTTCACTGGGCGGCCAAGCCCACGCTTCTGTTGTTGCGGCATCTGCTACGGTTCGGCGAGCACACTCCCGTGCAGATCGTCGGCACGTATCGCAGCACCGATCTCGACCGCGCCCATCCGCTGGCAGCGATGCTCGCAGACCTGCACCGCGACGGTTCCGCCGACCGCCTTGCACTGAGCGGCCTCGACCAGGACGACATCACCGCGTACGTCGCCGAAGCCGGCTACGACGACGCCGAGCTGGCCCGGGCATTGGCATCAGTCACGGGCGGCAACCCGTTCTTCCTCATCGAGGCTCTTCGTCACGTCGACGAAAGCGGCGGCCGCTGGGATCCGAGAACTCTGCCACAGGGTATTCGAGAAGCCGTGAGCCGCAGACTTTCTCAGCTTCCGGAGGAGACGAACGCGGCGCTTGCGGCAGCTGCGGTCGTCGGCAGCCGCTTTTCGCTTGACCTGGTGGAGCGCGTGACTGGCAACGATCTGCTCGATGCTTTCGACGAAGCGTCCAAGGCCGGCATCGTAATCGAGGAACCGGGCGGTCGATACCGCTTCAATCACGCCCTCGTCCGGCAGTCTCTGCTCGCCGAGTTGGCGTCCGTGCGACGCATGCGGCTGCATCAGCGCATCGCCGCAACACTGGAGGCCGATCCCGGCGCCGAGGACGCGCTGTTGGCCGAGTTGGCCTATCACTATTTCGAATGTGCGTGGGCGGGCAACGCGGCCAAGGCCGTCGAGTACTGCAGGCGCGCCGCGGACCAAGCGATGACACGGCTGGCCTACGAGGGCGCCGCCGAACTCTACGACAAAGCATTGCACGCACTCGACGAACTCGATGACGAGCTGCCCAACCGAGACGACCGACAAGCTGAGCTGCTGATCGCTCGCTGCGAGGCGCTGCTGGCCGCGGGTGACGTGGTGTCCGCGGCCAAAGCGGTGTCCCGGCTGCAAGCGGCGACGCGCGATTCCACCCGTCTCGCAGCGTGGGGTGCATGTTTCGACGGACAGCTCTCGATGCTCACCGATCCCGAGCGCTTGGACGACATCGAATCCGCGGTGAGCGCTGCGGCGGTGAAGCTGGCCGAACTCGACGACGCCGCGGGGGAGGCCGAGGCGCACACCGTCCGGGCCGCATGCCTGGCCCGCCTCGGTCGAATCGGCGATGCCGAAACGGCTTTGGACCAGGCCCTGACCGCGGCGCGGCTTGCGCGTGAACATCGCCGAGTCAACAACGTTCTGGCGAACGCACCACTTGCGGCGCTCTGGGGCCCGAACCCTGTTCCTCGAGCGGGTGGCCGGTGTCTCGATGTAGTACGACTGCTCCGCATCACGACGGGATCACCGGTCGTTGAGGCGACGTCCACGAGGTGCCAGGGCGTGCTGGACGCGTTTCGCGGACGTGCCAGCGCGGGCCGTCGCCTGATCGACTCCGCCAGACGCACGCTCACCGAACTCGGCATGCGGCATGCACTACTGGAAGTTGAGCAGTTCGCAGGCATTGTCGAGTTGGTCGCCGACGACCCCGTGTCCGCCGAGCCACATCTGCGACGAGCCTGCGACGGTTTTCGCCGCATGGGCCTGGATGCGGACACGGCCGAGACCGCCGCACTGTTGGCACGCGCCTGCCTCGCGCTCGAGAGAGATGACGAAGCCGACGAATTATGCACGGAGAGTGAGCGACTCGCCGGCCACGCCTTGAAGGCCTCAATTGCATGGCGGACGGTCCGGGCGCAGCTGCTGGCGCGCAGTGGCGACAACGACGAGGCCAGGCGGGTGGCCGAGGAGGCGGTCAGTATCGCTGGGGGCACCGACCTGTTGGTTGACCACGGCGATGCCTGCTTGACTCTGGCGACGGTGTTGTTCGCCGCCGGCGACGTCACGGGGGCGCAAACCGCCGCTGAGAAGGCCGCCGGTCTGTACGAGACGAAAGGTGCTGCGGCACTTGTCGAGAAGGCGCGCGGCCTGCTCGGCCAGGCTACGGTACCTGTCGCTCCGGCGACGCCCAAAGCGCCGCAAGTCGAGCTGGACAACGAGTGCATGCGAGTAGCCAAACGGGCGATGGCTGCAATCAATCGCGAAGCCTTGGAAGAAGCCGAACAGCTGTGGGCACGCGACCTCCAGCTGGAGAGTCGCCGAAAGATCGTCGGCTTTTCGGCGGACGACCTCCCACCCGATGAATGGGCCCGTCGCGTTCTCCAGGTCGGTGGCGTCCGCGTCAGCCAGGTCGTCATCGCCATACGAGGCGAGCGGCTGGCTCTCACTCGAACAGCGATAAGCAATACAGACGTGAGCCGGGGCGCGCCGAGCGACGAATTTCTCCGGGTATTCGGCATCGATCAGGAGGGTCGGATCGCGCTGGAGGTGTGGTTCGACGTCGACGACATGGACGCTGCAGTCGCCGAACTCGACGCCTTGCATGCTCGTTTCGAGGAGGAACGTCCGCGGGCGCGACTCGACAATCTTGCGAGCAGAGCCGAGCTCCATCTCAATGCTCTTTTTGCCGATAGGCGCTGGGATGAAATCGCTTGTCTGCTTGCCGACGACGTCCAGGTCGAAGAGCGCCGCCGGGGATTCCCCCGAGAAAGCACCGGGCAGGCTCGACTTATGGCCGAGGTACGTGTGGTCGCCGACCTCGGCGTCAAGGCCATCACGTCACATCTAGTCGCCATTCGCGGCGAACGTCTCGTCCTTAGCCGCGTCCGCTTCTCCGGTCGAGACGTACGGCCAGATGCCTATCGAACCGACATGTTCCGACTCGCGGAGATAGACAACGACGGCCGGGTCGTCTCATTCATGAAGTTCGATATCGACGACCTCGACACCGCTATCGCCGAACTCGACGCCCGGTATCTCGCCGGCGAAGCGGCACCGTACGCGGACAACTGGCGGGCCTGCATGGACGCGCTCCGCGAGCTCAATCGTCACGAGCTAGGACCGATTCTAATGGGACTTACGTTCGACAATCATCGGCGAGCATCGTTTGCTTCGGAGGACTATGGGCGCGCGGTGGAAGATCTGTGGACGCTGGCGCCCGATGTCCATTACCGCATTTCAGTGGTGCACGAACTGGACGCCCAGGGTGCCGTTCTGGGTCTCGTCGTTGAAGGCACAGACGCAGGCGGGACCGAAGTGCAATGGGTAGGCAACATTTCGTGGATGTTCGAGCAATCCCGCGCAGACATGTACGAAGAGGACGACCTCGACGCGGCTCTTGCGCGGTTCAAGGAGCTGCACACGCAGCCGCGGCGGCTGGAGAACGCAGCAAGCAAGGTAGCCGAGCGCCGCCGGGCAGCCTTCGCGGCCCGCGACTGGACGGCCATGGCGGAGACGTTGGCGGACGACATCTGCAACGACGATCGCCGTCGGGTGGTTGGCTCAGGAGTTCGACGCGGTCGAGATGCCGAGATCGCCAACATTCAGGCGATCGCCGACATTGGGATCACGGAGGTGGCATCAGATGTCATCGCGACCCGCGGGAATCGCCTCATCCTCAATCGTTTCCGCTGGGCGGGTCGCAGCAATCGAGAGCAAGAAGCGTTTCCCCCGGAGGTGCTCGGTGATGCTCTCACCGTCATAGAGATCAACACGGAAAACCGTATTGTTGCGGTCGTCACGTTCGACCTCGACGACATCGACGCGGCCTTCGCCGAACTCGACGCCCGATACCTCGCCGGAGAAGCGGTTGCCCACGCGCACACGTGGTCGGTCGTCGCCGGCGCCATCGCCGCATTCAACCGGCGCGAACTCCCCGACAGGACACCGGACTTTGTGTTCGTCGACCACCGGCAGTTCGCGATCATCGAGGCGGGTGCTCTGGACGGTTACGCCCGCGTCGCATGGGATCAAACACCGGACCTCACCATCCACATCGAGTCCGTCTATCGTCTGAACGGCGTCGGATCGGTGTTCGCCCTTGTCGCGCATGGCACCTCGCAAGACTGCTTCGATGCCGAGTGGCGAATGATCGAACTTCTGACGGTCGAAGGCGACCTCGTCACCCGTATCGAGCTTCTCGACGAGGGCGTCGACATCGCGCTCGCCCGCTTCGAGGAGCTGCATCCGCAAGCGCCGCGACTGAAAAATAAGGCAAGCCAGGCATACGAGCAGGTCCTCGCGCGCTTCGCGGCTCGCGACTGGGACGCCGTCGCTGAATTACTCGCCGACAACGTCTCGACTGACGATCGCCGGCGGGTCGTGAACGCGGGGATCCAACACGGTCGAGATGCCGAGATCGCAAGCATGAAGGCCACCGCTGACACCGGGACGAAAACCGCGGCATTAAACCTGATTGCGATCCGCGGGGAGCGCCTCGCCCTCCTTCGTGTCCTACTCTCGGGCCGAGACCAGCGGCCCGAGGCGTTCCACACCGAGGTGCTCGCCATCATCGAAACAAACACCGACGAAACGGTCGGCGCGGTGGTCTGGTTCGACCCCGACGACATTGACGCTGCCTTTGAGGAACTCGAAGCCCGTTACCTGGCAGGCGAGGCGGCCACGCATGCGCACACATGGTCGGTCATCGCGGGGGCCTATGCCGCGTTCAATCGAGGCGAAATGTTTCCCACGACGCCGAACTGGGTGAACATCGACCACCGGCGGGGAGCAGCATTCGCGCCCGGGGAAATGGCCGCGTACCTCCGTGCGATATGGGACGTCACTCCGGAGGAAAACGTCTACATCGAAACCCTCCATCGGCTGAGCAGCATCGGGGCAGTTGTTACTCACGCCGCACATTGGACCTCACAAGAAGGCTTTGCCGCCGAGTGGCGGGTCGTCGCACTATTGACTGTCCAGGGCGACCTGATCACCCGCGTGGAATTCTTCGACGAAGCAGATCTCGACGCCGCGTTCGCGAGTTTCGACAACCTGAGCCGTCCGGCGCCGCGGTTGGAAAACGCGGCAAGCCAAGTGGACCAGCGCTTTCGGGCGGACTTCGCGGCCCGCGACTGGGACGCAATGGCAAAGTTGTTGACCGACGACACATTTACGGACGACCGTCGTCGGCTAACGGGCGTGGGGGTCCGACGCGGTAGAGCCATTGTCATTGCCGATTGGCGGGCGACCGCCGACATCGGGGTAAAGAACACGACGTCCGCCGTCATTGCGACCCGCGGAGGCCGCCTCGTCCTGAGCCGTTACGGTTTCTCTGGGCACGACCAGCGGCCCGAGGCGTTCCGCACCGACGTGCTCGGCGTCTTCGAGATCGACGCCGACCAGCGGATCACGGCGGGTGTCATGTTCGACCCCGACGACATCGACGCCGCCTTCGAGGAACTTGATGCCCGATTCCTCGCCGGCGAAGCGGCCGCCCACGCGCGCACGTGGTCGGCACTCGCGGAAGGATATGCCGCGCTCAATCGAGGCGAACTGCTTGCCACAACGGCGGAGATCATCGACCATGGACGGCTTGCGCCGGTGGAGTCGGTGGACGTGAACGCATATATCCGCGCCACGTACGACCTCACGCGGGACATCAACGTTTACATAGAAGCTGTGCATCGGCTGACCGATCTCGGAGGGCTCGTAACGCACGTAGGGACCGCAACGACGCAGGAAGGCTCAGACGCCGAGTGGCGGGTAGTGGACGTCTACTCGATCGAGGACGGCCAAATCAACCGCTGCGAGATGTTCGACGAGGCAGACTTCGATGGCGCCCTTGCCCGTTTCGAAGAACTGCGCCCGCAGGAACGACGGCTGGAAAACACGGCTACCCGAATACGTCCGATTTAACGCATACCTCGCGGCTCGCGACTGGGATGCCATAGCGGAGATGATCTCCGAGGACGTTTCCGATGACGATCGGCGTCGGGTGGTAAGCGGCGGCGTCCGACGGGGTCGTGACGCCCAGATCGCGAACTTGCGAGCCATCGTCGATGTGGGCGTCAGGAATCTCGAGTCAGTCGTCATCGCCACACGCGGGGACCGCCTCGCGCTCACTCGGACCCGCGTATCGGGCGGCGACAAGGGGCCCGAGGCGTTCGGAATCGAAATGCTCACCGTCATCGAAACCGATAACGGCAGCCGGATCGGGGCGGGCGTCAGTTTCGACCTCGACGACTTCGAGGCCGCCATCGCAGAGCTCGATGCTCGTTACCTCGCTGGGGAAGCGGCCGCACATGCACAGGCATGGTCGGTCATCGCGAGAGCCTTCGCCGCAATCAATCGGCGTAAACTCTTAGCGACGGTGCCGGATTGGGTGAACATCGACCATCGACTCGGGACTCTTGTCCCTCGGGGGGAGATGACCGCGGATATCCGAGCCGCGTTGGATCAAGCGCCGGGCAGCAAAAGTGGTACCGCCGTAAGTTAGCTAGCGCGCACACCTCACCGCCGGCACCCCGCCATGCGCCGCGACGACGCCGCGATGAACGCGCCGAAAACTCGGCCGGCCGCGGGTGTACCCAACCTGACCAGGCCTTTTAGAGTGGGGCGGGCGGGGCTCGAACCCGCGACCAACGGATTATGAGTCCGCGGCTCTAACCAACTGAGCTACCGCCCCTAGTCCAGCGACGTTCACGCTGCACGGGCCAATACGTTAGCGCGCCGCCGGGAACCTTCCGATCCCGACCGCCCGGGTAGCTCACCGATGTCAGTCAGCCGGTGACGCCGTGCGGCACCTCGTGACGACCCCGTGTTTCTGTCTGATGCCGTCGTGCGCCGACCCCGAACGCCGCAGTTCAGGGATTATCCGCAAACAAGCCCTTACGATCGATCCACCGCACCGCTGCCAGCCGGGGGACCACGCCGTTGCAAACGAACACCGGGACGTCGATCCGGCCAGCCGTCGTTCTCGCCGCTCTCGGGGTGGTCTTCGGCGATATCGGAACCAGCCCGATCTACACGGTGCAGACCGTTTTCAACCCCAGTGATCCCCACCCGGTTCCGCTGAACGACCACAACGTCTACGGCATCGTGTCGCTGATCTTCTGGTCGATCATGCTTATCGTCACCCTCACCTACGTGACCCTCGTGATGAGGGCGGACAACGACGGCGAGGGCGGCATCATGGCCCTGATCACGCTGCTGCGCCGATGGGGATCCGAGACCCGACACCGCACCGCGCTGCTCCTGGCCGGGCTGGGCGTCTTCGGCGCCTCCCTGTTCTTCGGCGACAGCATGATCACCCCGGCCATTTCGGTGCTCTCCGCCATCGAGGGCATCGAGGTCATCGATCCGGACTTCAAAGACTGGATCGTGCCCGTCACCGTCGGGATTATCGTGGCCCTGTTCTATGTTCAGCGGCACGGCACCGCCGCTGTCGGACGTGCATTCGGGCCTGTCATGGTCATGTGGTTCCTCGCGATCGGCGCATGCGGAGTCACCGGCATAGTCGCGCACCCCGAGATCCTGAAGGCCCTATCCCCCACTTACGCATTGACATTCATCGTCGGCCACTTCGAGATCGCCTTCTTCGCTCTGACCGCGGTCGTACTGGCCGTCACCGGCGCCGAGGCGCTCTACGCCGACATGGGGCACTTCGGCCGCAAGGCGATCACCCGGGCCTGGCTGCTCGTCGTCCTGCCTGCACTCGCCCTCAACTACCTCGGCCAGGGCGCGTTGCTGATCAATGATCCGGCCGCCATGCGTGCACCGTTCTTCCTTCTGATCCCCAGTTGGGCGTTGTGGCCGATGGTCTTGTTGGCCACCGCCGCAACGGTGATCGCGGCGCAGGCCGTGATCACCGGAGCGTTCTCGGTGGCGTCGCAGGCCGCCCGCATCGGCTACCTACCGCGGCTGCGGGTGATTCACACCTCCGCGTCGCGGGAGGGCCAGATCTATGTGCCGTGGATCAACGGCGTGCTGCTGCTCGGAGTGCTCACACTCGTGCTGGCATTCCGCAGTTCGGAACGTTTGGCCTACGCCTACGGCATGGCGGTGACCGGAACTTTCACGATCACACTGCTGCTCTTTCTTTACTACTCGCGGACGAGATGGAACGCCCCGCTATGGCTGGTGATAAGCGGGGGCGGCGCCCTGTTGTTGATCGACCTGCTCTTCGTCGCGGCGAACCTGACCAAGGTCGTCCACGGGGCGTGGCTTCCGCTGTTGATCGGTGTGATCGCCTTCACCGTCATGGTCACCTGGCACCGCGGACGCGAAATCGTCACCGTGGCAAGGGAGAAAGCCGAGGGACCTCTCGACGAGTTCATCGACGAGATCCGCGACTCCCAACCACCATTGGCGCGCGTTCCGGGGACCGCCGTCTTCCTCAACCGCGGTAAGGAGACCGCGCCGCTTGCCTTGCGCACATGTGTCGAGCACACCCACGTCCTGCACAACCACGTCATCATCGTGTCCATCGAGACGCTGCCGATGCCGCGTACACCGGAGTCAGATCGCATCACGGTTGACGCACTCGGGTACAAGAAGGATGGGATCGTCTTCGTCACAGCCAATTACGGCTACATGGAGAAGACGCACGTTCTGGATGCCCTTCGCAGCCTGAGTCCGAAGCAGTCGGAGGGCAGGATTCTGATCGACGACGCGTCCTACTTCCTGTCCAAGCTCGAACTCGTTCGCGGCCGCGGAAAAACGATGGCGCAGTGGCGCAAGAGGCTGTTCATCGCGACGTCCTACATCACCGCCGACGCCGCCGAGCGCTTCGGCCTGCCGCGCGACCGGACGGTGATCATGGGCTCGCGCATCGAGGTGTAGTGACTCTCAGACGGTGACGGTCTGGCCGTTGTCGTCGACGAGGAAGCGTTCGGTGCCGTCCTCGACGGTCGGCGCATCTGCGCCGAGCGCGACGGCGATCTTGTTGCCTGCGTTGCGCATCACGTCGACGGTCAGCTCGTAACACTGCACGTCGCTGAAATGACTTCTGACGTCCGACGCCACCTCCGCCGAGACGTTCGCGGGTGTCCAGATCAGCGCATCGGTGTAGCGCAGCGCGGCCTTGTGCCGATCACTCAGCGCATCCGAGGTCTCGTACCGCTCGATCTGCTCGTACATTGACTCCGACCCGCCCGTATCCAGCGCACGACCCTCACGCCGTCCAACCCTCAGGAACATGCGCGCTCAACAGCGACGACGGCTCCGGTCGCCGCGACTTGCAGAGCCGGCAGTTGTGCTGAGTCGCCCCGCGCAGCCGCACGATTTCCGTTGTCAGCGGGCCGAGTTCGCGCAGCCGGGCAACTGCGGGCTGAAACGTGTTGAACAGAACGTCGCCGAGGTCGCTGTCGTGATCCCACGCGATCGCGTCATCCCACGGCGCAGGCAGGCCGAGCATATTGAACCCGGAGCGCACCCGCGGTAGGTAGTCAGCGAAATACGTCAGCATCACCGCCGGTAGCACAGCGCGGCCGAGCGCCGACGTGAAGCGCCCGCGTAGGTCGTCGCTGATCGCCGACACGTCAGCGCTGAACTGTTCGGCGAAGCCCACCGCCACCGACTCGGCCTCGTCCGCCGGCCCGTCAACCTCGATTTCGGTCGGCAGCGGCGGCAGCGACAGCGTCGTTGCGCAGGTCCGGCGCACCAGCGAGGTGATTCGCGCGTGTTCGGGCGGCGCCAACGCGACCAGCCGCGCCAGGAGGCCGTTCAGCAGATCGTGCATCGTCGCATTATTGCGCCTGGCTGACCGACGACATGTGGAAGTCGGGAATCCGCAGCGACGGCATCGCCGCCCTCGTGGCCCAGTCACCCCACTCGCGCGGCAACGTGACTTCGCTGATGCCGGCCTGGCTGACCCTGCGTAACAGATCCACCGGGCTCTCGTTGAACCGGAAGTTGTTGACCGCGCCGGTGACCCGCCCCTCTTCGACGAGGTAGACGCCGTCCCGGGTCAGCCCGGTGAGCAGCAGGACGCCAGGATCGACGACCCGGAGGTACCACAGCGTGGTGAGCAGCAGTCCCCGCTCGGTCGCGGCCACCATCTCGGCGAGGCTGTCACCGCCGCCCGTCATCAGCAGGTTGTCCGCGCCGACAGCCACGGGGATGCCGAATTCGGCTGCACCGGCCCGCGGGTAGGCCAGCGCGTTGATGGTGCCGTCGCGTATCCAGTCGACACGGTCGATGTCCATCCCATTGTCGAACACCGACGCGCGTTCCGAGGAGCCGGCGACTGCCACGAACGGCGAGCACTCCAGACCGGCTGCGGCTGGATCGGAGTAGAGGGTCAGCGGTAGCTCGGTGAGCTTCTCGCCCACCCGCGTCCCGCCGCCTGGCGCCGAGAATGCGGTGCGGCCCTCCTGGGCACCGCGGCCGTCCATCGACCATGACAGGTAGATCATCAGGTCGGCGACGGCCGACGGCGGCAGGATCGTCTCATAGCGTCCCGCAGGCAGCTCCACGGTGCGCTGCGCCCATCCAAGCCGGGTCGAGAGCGCGTCGAGCATGGAATCAGTTGGCACCCCGGCGAAGTCGGGTGTGCTCGTGCCCACCCACGCACTGGCGCCGTCGCGCTTGGCGTTGATCTCGACCGAGCCGGTCGGCTGCGTGTACCGCCGCCGCAGCCCGCCCGAAGTGGCAACGAACGTCGTCTCGAGGATGTGGCGTGCGTACCCGTAGAGCCTGTCGGCCCGAGGGAAGCCGCGGTTCAAGGCGTCGGCGACGTCGGAGAAGACCTCAACACCTGTGCCGGGAACCGGTGTGTCCCAATCGGTTGCAGCATTCGTCGCGGGAAGCGGCGGCGCACTGTCGTGGGCTTCCGGCGCTGCGAGCGCGGCCTCCTGCGAGGCAGCCACCAGACTCGGGATGACCGCAGGGTCGACCTCGCTCGACGTCAGCGATGCCACATGGCCTCGGTCGCCCCGCCTCACCACGGAGATCACCGTGGTCTTGCGCTGCACCGAAACACCGTTGGTGGTCATCGAATTGTTCGCCCACCGCAGCGCCGCGTCACTGCGATCGGTGACTGTCACGATCGTCTCGTCTGCCTTGCCCAACCGTGTCGCTTCCGCCAATGCGATGTCGACGACCTGCTGTGCCCCGATCATCGTCACCGCCCTCCTTCGGTGCGCGTGTTGAGCACGTTGATGCCGCGGAACAACGCGGCCGGACAGCCGTGGCTGACCGGTGCGACCTGCCCAGGTTGCGCCTTCCCGCAATTGAACGCACCGCCGAGCCGCCACGTCGACGAGCCGCCGACGGCCTCCATCGCGCCCCAGAAGTCGGTGGTGGTGGCCTGATAAGCCACATCACGCAATTGGCCGTCCAGCCTGCCGTCGGTTATCCGGAAGAACCTCTGGCCGGTGAACTGAAAGTTGTACCGCTGCATGTCAATTGACCATGATTTGTCACCGATGATGTAGATCCCGTCGTCGACCCGTGCGATCAGGTCGTCGACAGAGAGGTCGTCGGCGCCTGGCTGCAGCGAGACGTTGGCCATCCGCTGGATCGGTACGTGGTGCGGCGAGTCGGCATAGGAGCACCCGTTCGACCGGGTCATTCCGAGCCGCGGCGCGAACACCCGGTCCAACTGGTAGCCGACGAAAATCCCGTCGCGCACCAGGTCCCAGCGTTGTGAAGCCACCCCCTCGTCATCCCAGCCGACGGTGGCAAGGCCGAACAGCTCGGTGCGGTCGGCGGTCACATTCATCACCGGCGAGCCGTAGCGCATCGTGTTCAGCTTGTCCGGCGTGGCGAACGAGGTGCCCGCGTACGCGGCCTCGTAGCCGATGGCGCGATCGTATTCGGTGGCGTGCCCGATGGATTCGTGGATCGTGAGCCACAGGTTGGACGGGTCGATCACGAGGTCGGTCGGTCGCGGCGTCACGCTGGGTGCCTTGACTTTCTCCGCCAACAGCATGGGTAGTTCGGCGAGTTCGGATGACCAGTCCCAGACGTCGTCGCCCTCGACGGCCTCCCATCCGCGCGCCGTCGGCGGCGCCAGCGTGCGCATGGTCTCGAACGACCCCGCCGCGGCATCGACGGCGACGGCCTCGAGGGTCGGCTGCACCCGGACCCGCTGCTGGGTGATCGACGAACCAGCGGTGTCGGCGTAGAACGTCTGCTCCTTGACCGCGTGCAGGCCGGCCGAGACGTGGTTGACGCCGTCGGCGGCCAGCAGCCGTCCTGAGTACTCCGCCAGCAGGCCGATCTTGTCGGCCGCCGGAATCGTGAACGGATCGATTCGATAGTCGGACACCCAGCTGGCATCGTCGTACACCGGCTCGGCAGCCAGCGCGATCGTCTCGGCGTTGAGCGGAGCCAGGGTCCGAGCGACCGCGACCGCGCGACGGGCGGTCTCCGCGGCGACATCCGCGTCCAGTTCGGCGTGAGAGGCGAACCCCCACGTTCCGCCGACGATCACCCGTACGGCCAGTCCGATCTCGCGGTCGACGACGGAGGTCTCCAGCTCACCGTCGCGCAGCGCCACGACCTCGTTGACGATGCGGTGGATGCGCAGGTCGGCATGGTCGGCCCCAGCCGCAACTGCGGCCGACAGCGCGGCGTCGGCAAGCTGTTGGCGCGGCAGCTCGAGGAAGTCGCGATCGACTTGTCGGGGTGCTGTCACGGCTATCACCGTAGTTCGACCGCGCTGCGCCCGCTTTAATGGCTCGGTGGCAGCCAATCGAATGCGGCGATGCGCAGGCGGCAGCCAACGCCGCGGCCCAGCGCTAAGTCGTCCCCAGAATCGTCAACTCGAGTCCCAGCGCGGTTCCGCATACCAGCAGAACGATCGAAAGCGCCACCCAGTCACGCCGTTTGGGCCCCGTCGGGGCAGCTGATATCTGACCGGCACCACCGCGCGCGGTGATCGCGTCACCCATTTCGTCGGCGCGCCGCAGTGCGACGATGACGGCAGCGGCGATCAAGTCGACCGCCTCGAACGCCCATCGACGCCTGCGCGCCCGCCGTGTGGTCAACACCGGCTTGGGGCGCAGGCTGCGCGCCGCGTACAGAGTCCGGAACTCGTCGACGAGCATCGGGAAAGCGCGCAGCGCCAATGCCAGGGTGACCGCCCAGTCGTCGACCGGCACCCGCAGGGGGCGCAGCGGTCTACCGAGTTTGGCTACGGCGGGCGCGATCTCGGCGACGTTGGTGGTCCAAGAGACCATTCCGCCGAGCGCGAGCAGAACGATCGACAGCGCGGTGATGCGCAGGAACTTCAGCAGTCCGCCCAGACCGAGTTCGGCTCCGAAGAGCTCGATGACGGGGCTGCCTCCTGCCAGTGCGGCGGTGACCCCGCCGAGTATCAGCAGGAACCACAGCCATCGCGGTATCGACGGCAGGACGCCGCGCGGAATGTGGGCAAGCCGCGCCGCGACGAGGACGATCGCCGCGACCGCGGCGATCGGCACCCAGCCGGGGTAGAAGGTCATGAACACGCCGATTCCCGCCACCACAAGGAGTTTCGTGCCCGCCCACAGATTGTGGATGACGCTGCGGCCGGGCACTGGGCGCAGTAAGACGACCGGCCGCCGTTGCTGCTTGCGGGTGGGCGCGGTCATGACACGCCGCCCGCCGGCGTGGGCGCGGTGGCCAGCGCACCGTCCTGAAGATGCAGGATCCGAGGACACAGGTCCTCCAGTCCGGTGAAGTCGTGGGAGATCACGATGACGGTCAGCCCGGCGTTGCGCCGAAGATCCTCGAGCAGGCGCAGCAGTCCGCGGGCGCTGGCGCCGTCGAGCCCGGCCAACGGCTCGTCGAGGATCAAGGCCCGCGGGGACCGCGCCAGCAGGCCCGCCAGCACGACCCGACGCATCTGCCCGCCGCTGAGCTGGTCGATCCGCCGGTCGGCAATCGTCGCATCCAGGCCGACGGCGGCAAGGGCTTTGATCGCTCGAGGACGGGCCTTGGGCGAGAACCCCGCCGCCGAAGCGACTTCAAGGTCGACGCGGCTGCGTAACAGTTGCAGGCGAGCCGCCTGGAAGGAGATCGCCACCGCGCCGACCTGATCGGCGGCGGGTGCGCCATCGAGCAGACAACTGCCACACGTCGGCTCGGTCAAGCCGGCCATGATCCACGCCAACGTGGATTTCCCCGATCCGTTGAGCCCGTGGATCAGCACGCCGTCGCCCTCGTGAACGGTGAAATTGATATCGCGCAATGCTGCTGTGGCCCAAGGTGTTCCGCTGGCGTATTCGTGGTTGACGTCGATGAGTTCGAGCACCGGAGCCTCACGACGCGGCTTGAGAGGTCCTTTCGCCGCGGGCGCCTCGGTCGTTTCGACCATCTCGGTGTTGTCGGCCGCACTGCTGTTGCCGGTCAAGTCGATCGCGCGGTTGGCGGAGTCGGCCTCGTCGTTGTAATGGGTGATGTGCACCAGCGACATCCGATGGTGTTCGGTCAGCCCGGACAGCACAGAGAGCAGCCCATCGCGGCCCTCCTGGTCGACCATGCTGGTCACCTCGTCGGCGATCAGCAGGGCCGGCTCTCTGGCCAGGGCCGCAGCCACCGCCAGGCGTTGCAATTCGCCGCCCGACAGGCCGCCGGTGTCGCGTTCGGCCAGGCCGTCGAGGCCGACCTCGCTGAGTAGCTTGTGCACGTCAGTGGTGGTGCCCGGCGGTAGGCCCCACACCACGTCGTCGGCGACCCGGGTGCCGAGCACCTGGCTTTCCGGGTGCTGCAGGATGACCGCGGTACCCCCGAGGCGGCCCAGGCCGACCGAACCGGGACGGTCGACGGTGCCCGAGGACGGATCCCGACCGGCCAGCATCAGCATCAGCGTCGTCTTGCCGGAGCCGTTGGGCCCGGTCACCGCGACGTGCTCGCCGGGTTTGATGCTCAGGCTCACCGGTCCGAGTGCGTCGCGGTCGCTCGTGGGGTATCGGAACCGGACGTCGGTGAGCCGCACCGGCACAGGCGCAATCGGCGTCGGATCGGCTGGCGAGTCGAGCTTGTGCACATCGGGGATGACGACGAGCCGGTTAATCACCTGCGACAGCGCCCACCAACCCATCAACATCACGACGGTGATGATGACCACGGACCATCCGCCGAGCAGATAGGGCCAGTGGTGCAGCGCGGCGGCGAAACCGCTGCGCAACCGCTCGGCCGGCACCTCCATGTTGGGCAGCCACCACCAGTCCGAAATGCGGGTCATGAAGGCGGCGACGCCGTCGACGTTGGCGGTCATCGAGTCGAAGATCAGGTGGCGCAACCGGACAAGGACCGCCAGCGCCGCGACGACAGCGGCACCGAACACCGCCCCCGCGACCAGCCCGACGACCAGCACGGTGAGCGTGCCTCGACCCCGGCGCAGGATCAAGCCGATCAGCAGCCCGATGTAGGCGCAGTTGAGCACCGTCATGAAGCCGCCCATGCCCGCGATCAAGAACGCGATCGTCGCGCCGCCGACCGTCGCGGCGACCAGCACCCGGAGGCGGAATCGGTAGACGAGCAGGCCCATCGGCACGGTGCCCAGCAGCGAGATGCCTGCGGCGAACGGTACGACGACCGCCACGATGGCGGTGGCCGCGCAGAGGGCCGCCATCACCGAGGCGTGTGCGAGCTCCACGGGCTGCAGCGGCCCGCGCCGCCGAGTCTCGCTCGCACGGCGGGTCGCAGTCATTTCACGATTCTGCCAGTAGCGTCTGAAGAGACCTCCGGCAGCGCTGTGAGCACCGGCGCGCGCCATGGGTTGATACGTATAGTAAAGCTATGTAATCATTGTGGGGTGACCCCAACCCTTGGCGCAGACCTGCTCGCTGTAGTGGCACGACTCAACCGCCTGGCGTCGCAACGGACCCGCATACCGCTGCCGTTCGCGCAGGGACGTCTGCTGTCCACCATCGAGGACCAGGGCGCCGCACGCATCTCCGATCTCGCCGCACTCGATCACTGCTCGCAACCGACGATGACCATGCAGGTCCGCCGGTTGGAGGATGCGAGATTGGTGTCACGCACCGTTGATCCAGACGATGCACGGGCTGTGCTCATCCGCATCACCCCGAAGGGCGTCGACATGCTGCGGCAGGTCCGCGTCGACCGCGGCGCGGCCATCGACCCCTATCTCGAGCGGCTCGATGACGCCGACCGGCAGACGCTGAAGGACGCCGTTCGCGTGATGCGGAAGCTCCTCGACGACGCGGCAGCCCCGAAACCATCCGTCCGATAGAACTCCACGAGCCCACCGATCGCGCGGAATCGGTCACCGTCGGCAGAGAGACGTGATCTGCGATTTCGGCGCGCTGAACGACGCTGCGCGTCCGTGAGCGCGCCGAAATCGCTCTCACTAGAGGAGCGAATCGACGAGCGTGCCCACCAGATAGGTCGCCGCAATCGCGACTCCGCCGAAAAACAGTTGCCGCAGCGACGCCAGCCACATGGGCCTGCTGGTGAACCGTGCGGCGACCCCGCCTGCGATGGCCAGACCGACGCCACCGCAGATCAATCCGGCCCACAACGACTCGTATCCAAGTAAGTACGGGATGAGCGGCACGATGGCGCCGATAGCGAACATGACGAAGGATGAGGTCGCCGCGATCCACGGCGACGGCTTCTCGTCGGGATTGACTCCGAGTTCCT
This sequence comes from Mycobacterium sp. ITM-2016-00318, assembly GCF_002968285.2. Classification (NCBI taxonomy): domain Bacteria; kingdom Bacillati; phylum Actinomycetota; class Actinomycetes; order Mycobacteriales; family Mycobacteriaceae; genus Mycobacterium; species Mycobacterium sp. ITM-2016-00318. Next base: position 3,435,453 of record NZ_CP134400.1, read on the forward strand.
GAACGAGATGGAAGTTCACCGCCCGGTTCTCGTCGCGGTGGATCTCGTCGGTGGCCTGTGTCGCGGTCTTGTGGCTCATGCCCAAGTTGACGAGCATGGCCACCAGCTCGGCGCGTTCCGCCTTCGGATGACGCTCGAATGCCCGCCGTTCCACGCGGACCTCCGAGTCGATCTGCTCATTCGCGGTGGTGACCGAGGTGTACTCCCCCAGCGCCATCGAGAACGCGCCGGCGAGCAGCCCCGCCACGCCGCTGATCACGACGGTGTGGGCGCTTGCGGCCGCGGCCACGCCCGCGATCAGCGCCGTATTGCTGACCAAACCGTCCATGGCGCCGAAGGTGGCCGCGCGCAGCCAGCCTCCGGATACGTCGGAGTGCCGGTGTCCCGCGGTGTGAGGCATCCCCGTCGGCGAGAGCGCGGCATCCTTGGGATTGGCCATAGCCATCGATTGAACGCCTTGGCTTTAGCCAGGTCCAGCGAGGTTTGCCTACGTTTGCGACATCACAGTTTCCGCAGAGCGACAACGGGCTACCGTCAGAGGTATGACCACCACTGCGGAGCATCTACGCAACACGCTGGACGGCCGTTGGCGCGATGTGAAGAACAAGATGCGACAAGACCTGTCCACGGAGATCTTCAAACCGCACTACACCCCGAACACCGTGATCGCCCGCACCAAGGTCGGCGAGCAATTGAAGATCATGGCCGCCCAGGGCGCCGCGGAGGACGGCTTCAAGAAGGAGCACGGCGGCAACGGCGACGTCGGCGCCGCGATCAGCCAGATCGAGATGCTGGCGATGTCCGACCTCTCGCTGATGGTGAAGGCCGGTGTGCAGTGGGGCCTGTTCGGCGGGGCCATCGAGAACCTGGGCACCGAGCGGCATCACAAGGAGTATGTCCAGAAGATCATCGACCTCGAGCTGCTGGGCTGCTTCGCGATGACCGAGACCGGCCACGGCAGCGACGTACAGTCCCTCGAGACGACGGCGACCTACGACCCGTCGACCCAGGAGTTCGTCATCGACTCCCCCACTCGCACCTCGCGCAAGGATTACATCGGTGGCGCCGCCGAAACCGCGCGGGTGGCAGCTGTTTTCGCTCAGCTGATCACGCCGGACGGTGAGGGTCACGGAGTGCACTGCTTCGTCGTGCCGATCCGCGACGACGACGGCAACGATCTGCCGGGTGTGACGACCTCGGACTGCCACTACAAGGGCGGGCTGCCCGGCGTCGACAACGGCCGGATCCAGTTCGACAACGTCCGTGTTCCCCGCGAGAACCTGTTGAACAGATACGCCGACGTCGCCGAGGACGGCGCGTACAGCTCGCCGATCGAAAATCCCGGCCGGCGGTTCTTCACCATGCTCGGCACGCTGATTCGCGGGCGGGTGACGGTCGGCGGGAGCGCGGGTGCGGCCACCCGCGTCGCACTGGATATCGCGACCCGATATGCGTTGGAGCGCAGGCAGTTCGAAGCCCCAGGCGACGATCACGAGGTGCTGATCATGGACTACCTCGGGCACCAGCGCCGGTTGTTCCCGTTGATCGCGAAGTCCTACGCCTTGCAATTCGCACAGAACGAACTCGTCGCCAAGTGCCATGAGCTGCAAACGTCGGATGACCCCGACGCCGAGGAGCAACGCGAGCTGGAGTCGCGCGCCGCGGGCCTCAAGGCCGCCAACACATGGCACGCGACGACCGCGATCCAGGAGGCGCGCGAAGCCTGTGGCGGCGCAGGCTATCTGGCCGAGAACCGGTTGATCGCACTGAAGGCGGACACCGATGTGTTCACCACTTTCGAGGGCGACAACCATGTGCTGACGCAGTTGGTGGCGAAGGAACTGCTGACCGCCTACGCCGACGACATCAAGGGCATGAGCCCGGTGGAGTGGGTGCGGTTCGCCGCCAACTTCGCCGGCGAGCGGGTACTGAAACGCACTGCCGCACAGACGATCATGCAGACAATCATCGACACGCGGCAGGACAACGAGGAAGAGGGCAGCCTCTTCAACCGCGGTACCCAGGTCAAGATGTTCGAGGACCGTGAGGAGTACATCGTCGCGTCGGTCGCAAGGCGGCTGCAGGGCAAGTCGAAGGAGATGTCTCCATTCGACGCGTTCAACTCCGTTCAGGACCACGTGTTGCACGCCGCGCGGGCGCACATCGACCGAATCATCCTCGAGGCGTTCGTCGCGGGAATCGACTCCTGCGAAGACGACGAGGCGCGCAACATCCTCAACATGGTCTGCGATCTGTATGCGCTGTCAGTGATCGAGCAGGACCGTGCCTGGTTCATGGAACACCGCTTCTTGTCGACCGAACGCGCCAAGGCGGTGACCCGCGGCATCAACGAACGCTGCCGCAACCTGCGGCCCTACGCCGAATTACTGGTCGACGGTTTCGGCGTGCCCGAGCGGTTGCGCTACGCCGAGATGCTGCACCCCGAGCTCATTCCCGACGCTGACGAACACCACGAGAAAGACGCTACGAGCGCGGGCACCATCGAGCCGAAGTAGCGGTCGCCGACGTCGCGACGGCCGAAGGCGTAGCGGCATTGGCCGATGAGGCGCTTCGACGTCTCGGGAAGATCGACATCGCGATACACAACGTAGGTGGTTCCGGACAGTACGACGGTGGCGCGGCTTCGCTCACCGACGACGACTGGCAGTTCGCCCTCGACGCGAATCTCCTCGCCGCGGTGCGACTGGACCGCGCAATCATCCCCGGAATGGTCGACCGGCGAACCGGTGCCATCGTGCACGTCACGTCGATTCAGCGCCGCGCACCGCTACCGACATCGATTCCCTATGCTGCGGCCAAGGCGGCACTGGCCAATTACAGCAAGGCGCTCTCCGATGGGCTCGCACCCAAAGGTGTTCGCGTGAATGCGGTCTGTCCGGGTTATATCGAGACCGAATCGGCGTACCGGATGGCGGTCGAGATCGGCGAAATGAACGGCATCACCGTCGACGAAGCCAGGAAACAGATCATGGAGTCGATCGGCGGCATTCCACTCGGCGCGCCCGGCCGCCCCGCCGACGTCGGTGAGCTCGTTGCCTTCCTGGTGTCCGACCGCGCCGCCTACATCAACGGTGCCGAGTACGTCATCGACGGCGGCAGCGTTCGCGGAGTGTGATTACGAGTTCGGGATCGGGTCAAGCGGCGCTAGTTTGCCGTCCTCGCCCACCCGGAAGCGAACCGTGCCGATGCCGGTAGGGCAGCACGCTGGATCCTGGCCCTGCCGCCACTGGTACTGCACTTCGGCAGTGTCATTTCCCGTTGAGATGACGTTGATGTAGGGCCGAGGCTCGGGTGTGGCCGGGCCGAGGGGATTGTTGCGGTCGAAGAACAGGACTTGCATCGGGCTGTCCGACGCGTCGCCTGTCTTCACCACCACCCAGTTCAAACGACAGTCCGGCGTGTTGCCGCGCGCGGTCTCTTTCCACGCGGCCTGAGGTAGCCCGGCGACCGCCTGCGCGACGGTGTCGGCGGCGGGCGCGTCTGTCGGTCCGCAGGCCTGTGTGCTGGTCGGCGCCGGGCCAGGCGGGCTCCAACCGCAGCCAATCGCGAACGATCCGACGACCAGCAGGGCCGCAAGCAGGCGGAGTGATCGCATGACCACGAGCTTACGGCCCGAGGCGTTGCAACACGGGCGTCAGTACGCGGCGAACACGATGGCTGCGTTGTGGCCGCCGACGGCAAAAGAGTTGCTCACCGCGTATCGGTAGTCATTGCGGCGGGCCTCACCGGCGATCACATCCAATTCGATCTCGGGATCGAGTTCGGTCACGTTGAGCGTGGGCGGCGAGATTCCGTCGCGCAGCGCCTGCGCCGTGAGGACGGCTTCGATCGCCCCGGCCGAGCCCAGGGAGTGACCGAGCGCGGCCTTTGGCGCATAAACCGCGGGCGTGTGGGTGCCCAGCACATTGCGGATGGCGCGCGCCTCGGTCAGATCCCCGTAAACGGTGCCCCCCGCACTCGCATTGACATAGTCGATGTCGGCGGGCGCCAACCCAGCCTGCCTGATCGCCTGGGCGATGGCTTCGCCCTCCATCTCACCCTCTGGCTCGGGGGCGACGTCGTGGTAGGCGTCATACTTGATGGAGGCGCCGAGGACACGGGCCAGAATATTCGCCCCGCGCGCCTTGGCATGTTCCTCGGTCTCGAGGAGCATCATCGCGCCACCCTCGCCGAGCACCATTCCGTCGCGGCTCTTGTCGAACGGCCGGCTGGCGCCCTCGGGGTCGGCGTTGTTCGCCGACAACATGCCGAGCGCGCTGAAGGTGGCCATAGGTACCGCCTCGATCCTCGCCTCCACACCGCCACAGACCGCGACGTCGGCGTCACCGAAAACGATGTGTTGCCAACCCTGTTGGATGGCGGCGGCGCCGGAGGCGTCGGAAAGCACCGGCGACATGATTCCGGCCCTCGCCTTGAGATCGAGGCCGACGGCCGCAGCAGGCGCATTGGGCATGTGCATCTGGACAACCAGCGGCATCTTCCTCACCGCCCGCATCCCTTCGGCCTTCATGCTTTCGTAGAGGCCGATCAGTACTTGTGTGGAGGTCAGCGCCTGTCCCACGGAAATGGCAAGCCTCTTCGGGTCCACTTCCGGTGATCCCGCGTTGGCCCAGAGTCGCCTGCCAAGGACAGCCGCCATCTTCTGCATGTACGACATTCGACGCACCTCGACGCGGGACAGCTGCTCGTCGAAGTCCTCCTGCAGCTTTGCGCCGATCCGCACCTCGAAGTCGAATTGGTCGAGGAACGGCTCGTCGAGCACGCCTACGCCGCTTCGCCCGTCCAGCAGCAGGCGCCACGTGTCTTCAGCGTCTGGTGCCAGGGGCGTCGTCGATGCGACCGCGGTCACGACGACGTCGGGGCGTTTGCCGCCGTTGGTGTGTGCCATCCATACCCCCTTGCTCAGGCAGGGTTAACCCCCGGAGTCAGCGACTCAAACATAGGGACTGGCTCCAACGCGGGACGACGCCGGGGTCAGAAGACGACCGTCGGGTTGTACATGTCGATCCACACAGAGAGATCCAGGACCCGTTCGAGGCGGGTGCGTTCGACGGTTTGGAGATTCTGCGGGTCCGCAAACAAGAAGCAGGCGCCATCGGTAGATGACGCCTGCTCGCGTGAGTGGTGATTCGATCAGCCTGCGGCGAGTTCCTTCTTGCCGTAGACCTTCTCCATCAACGCCGTGTCGCCGTGCATTTCGGCGCGGACTGTCTTGCCGTTGCGGATGGTGAACACGTCCGCGTCCTCGCCGGTCTGGCCGTCAACGGTCACGTCGGTGATGGCGACGACAGTGTCGCCCTCAGCAATGAGCCGCTTCAGATTCACGCTCATCGACCTCTCGGCCAACCGACCCATGTACTCCATGACTTCGGCCTTGCCGTGGAATGTGCCGCTGACCGCGCTTGCGCCCGGCTGCACCCATTCCACGTCATCGTCGAAGAGATCCATCACTGTTTCAACATCACCAGCAGAGAAGGCTTCGTAACCCCTCTTGATGAGTTCCTTGTTGTTTTCCTGCTCGGACACTGGAGACCCCCTTCGTGTGCATCCGATATTCCGGCCGCGGGTGAAGTGGCCGGTCCGGGGGAACCGCACGAGGCGCAACTCCCGGGTCAGTCAGACCGTTCGCCGCCGCATACATTGTCGCCCGTTCGGTCGCGGATCAGACGGATTAGCACTACGAATATCGGCGCTGTTGCGCACGCAAGGAACTCTTAGGGGAACCTTGCCGCCGGACCGTTGCTCGCATGGGGCTGAACTCATTCCCCGGGCGACAGGTATTGGACCACCCACGCCTACGAACCGAAGCGCGCGCAAACTATTAGCCATGACTGAACGCGACGGCTACGACGAGAAGCCTCACGGCGCATCTGACAGCGCCGAGTTGAACATGTTCCGGTTGCAGTCTCTGGTCAGTCAGCGCCGGCTTGCGGTGCAACTGACGACCCAACTACTGCAGGCGGTGCACGACTCGGCCAAGCGAATAATCAAGCGACGTTGCGGCTTCGGTCATTCTGCCGCCAGCTCGGTCCGGAATCAGAAGCCGTCCCGCGAGGCATCTCCGAGCGCGCTGACTCCGGCAGCTGGTCAGTTGCGGCTGGAGGCCGGGGCGAGGCGGGCTACCCCGCGCAGGATCCACGGTGTGCGCCTGGCTATCACCGCCACGGCGCGGTCCGTTCGGCGCATGGCGGTGCGAGGGCCAGGGGTGGGTGTTGATACCAGTTCGGCCTCGGCCGAGCCCGCCCGCGCGCCGTGGCGATCGACCGCCAACAGTTGCCAGCTGCCGGGTACACCCCGCAACTCGACGATGCCGCGATCCTCGAAACCCGTGCCCGAGCCGACGACCAGGTCACGCACGGTTCGGGAAACCAGGATTTCTCCGGCGCCGGCCTGGTCGACGATGCGCGCTGCGATGTGTATTGCGATCCCGGCGATACCGTTGTCGAGTAGCTCGCACTCGCCGGTGTGAATGCCGGCGCGGATCTCGATGCCCAGTGTCTGGGCTTCAGCATGTACGGCCTCGGCGCAGCGGATGGCCTGCGTCGGGCCGTCGAAGGTGATTAGGTGACCATCGCCGGTGCTCTCCACCACCGTGCCCCCGAAGTGTTCCGCGCGGTCGACGGTGATCTCGTCAAACCGGTGCAGCACCGCCCGCCACCGCTCATCGCCTGTGGCCGCAAGGTGCGCGGTTGAGGCGACGATGTCGGTGAACAACACGGTGCGCAGGGCGCGCCGTGACGGCGACGGCGCGGCGTGGCTGCCGGTGAGGAACTCCTCCAACTCGGTGAGGACCCTGTCGGGGTCGGCGAACCAGGGCACGTGGTCCCTGCCGGCGACTTCGAGTAACCGAGCGCCGGGGATGTGGTCGGCCAGATACCGGCCCTCTTGCACTGGAATGACTTCGTCGCGGCCATGGATGACCAGGGTGGGGGTGTTGATCGTCGCCAGGATCGGCCGCACGTCGATCCGGAACGCCGCTTCGAGCGCCGCGCGCGCCATCCCCGGGCTGGCGCTCATGCGCTCCACCATTCCGAGCTGGCGCGTCGACGAACGCACTGAGGGCAGAAGAGCTTTCAGTGCCGCACCGCTGCCCCAGGCCGAGCCCGCGGCGCGCAGCCATGCCTGCCAGCGGGCGAGCTGCTGCACCGAGGGCGTGTACTCCTCGCCTAGCTCGGCAAGGACGCGCGCGCGCAGCTCGGCCGGATCGCGGTTGAGGTCGTCCCATCCCTCGAACCCGAAGTACGAGAAGCTGCCGGTCAAGATCAACGCCCGCGTTCGCTCTGGTCGTGTCGCCGCGAACACGATGGCAGCGGCGCCACCCTCGCTGCCACTAAAAATCGCCGCTCTTTCGAAACCGACGGCGTCCATGACGGCCTCGATCTCGGCGGCCCGGTCATCCAGCGTGCGGACCCGCGGGACCGGGTCCGACAGGCCGACGCCGGCCTTATCGAACAGCAGGACGCGACAAAACGTCGCGAGCCGCTCGAAGAAAGCAACGAATTCGGGCACAGCCCAGCTCAACTCGAGGTTGCTGACGAACGATCCCGCGAACACGAGGTCCACGGGCCCGGCGCCGAACACCTGATACGCCACGCTGAGGCCGCCGCATGACGCGTACGACGTTTCCGGCACGGCATTGAGCGTAGCGACGCCGGGCGTCACCACTCGCGACTTTGACGCAGTTGCGTGCCGCTAGGGCCTATCGCCCCGCGAGCGCAACCAGATAGCCGAGTTAAGGACTAATGGGGCGTGGTGTTTTCCGTGAGATTGACTGTTGCCGCGGACGGCTGCTTGCCTGCGTCAGTCTCCCCCGCCGCCGCACCCCCGCCGCCGCCGTGGCAGTCTCCGCCGTGGCAGTCTCCGCCGCTACCGCCGCTGTCACCCCAGCCAATATGCCCAATGCAGTAAGTGGCGCCCATTGTGCCGGCCGTTCCGGCCGCCCAGACGCTGCGGCGCCTTTTGGCACGACGCTGATGACGGTAATCCCCGACGACTTCTCGTTCCGGGGCGTCCTGCACGGCGCGCTGAACCAGGGCGGCGAGATCATCAGCCCCAACAACCGGGCGCGGGGCTTCTGCCGCGTCGCCATTGCCGTCCAGCGACACCTGGGCTTTGGGCCGAAGGTCCGTAATCTGGCGACGGAATCCATCCTCAGGGATTGCATCCCTGTGAGGGCGGATCCGGTTGCGCCGCACCCGCCGGACCACCGCTGTGGTCATCAGAACGATCACCAGCGAAAAGCCAACCACGACAAGCGCGGCACTCATAGGCAAAGATTACGCCCTATAACTCCCGCCAGGTACACCTTGTGCACGTGACGGCCAAGGGCAACGGATTCGCGGAAACCACGAGATCCTTTATCTTGCAACGGCGGGCGATGTCGTGCTGATGGAGCGCATCGATCACTGGATCATCGATTGGAAGTCGTTAGCGATACCGCACATGGGGGTCTGCGAGGTGAAGGACCAACAAATTACCGCCTGCCGTGAGTACTTCACCCCCACCCAGTGACTCCTAAGACCGCGGCACCCAGCGCAGCGGTTGGGCGCAACGCCACTACAGCCCACGCGACAGCAAGTTGCACCCAAATTGCAGATGTGCGCCTCACCTCGGGGATCCGCCCACCTCGCTGTTGCTAGGTTTGCAATACTTCGTTCATTAGGGGCGCCTATCCACGCCACCGCTTAACGGGGGAGGGTCATGAAAAGCCGCCGTGCAGCAAATGCCACGTCGACCATCGCATTCCTTGTTGCGCTGGCACTGCCGATGCCAGCCGGGTTCAGCTACAAGGCGGCAGCCGAAACCAATACAACCCTAGGTTTCTTCACCCACGACACCCAGCAAACGAGTTTGGACCTCGGTCCTGCGGGGCCAAGCCCAGGAGACCAGCTCGTCTTCTCGGGCGAGGTGTTCAACGAGCCGGGAGGAATCAGACTCGGCCGACTTGCAGGCCAAGTCACCACGTTGAGTGGAGACCTCACCGCAGGCGAGGTCTTGTTCGCCTGCACCTTTGTACTCGATGGCGGGCAGATCGCAATACAAGTCTTGGCCGACAGTGCTGCTCTGCTGGGTCGAGGCGAGACTCTCCCCCTGTTAATCCTGGGCGGCACAGGAATCTATACGGGTGCCCGCGGCGATGGCACCATCCAGGTGCCCAATCAAACCGATGCGAACTTCGTTCTGAATGTAGTCAGCCCATAATGACGCTTCGGTACTTCGGTACAACGCGGGTGCGCGAGGAGATTAGGGACCGCCTGGACACTGGCTGATCTGCACGGCCCGGCCACCCGAGGTCCTCTAAAAGCTCGAACGGTGCACTTAAGTCTTTGATCTGGCGCAGGCCGCGACGGTACTGCGGCGAAGCAAGGGTGTAGTAGTCGCACATTCCTTGGCTCGAATGAAGCGACACCCTTGGACTCCTGTAGACCAGGCGCCTGCGTCAGATAGCACGTGTATAGCACGCGGGGGTTGGCGAGAATCTCAAAGGGAGCTGACCTGCCGTTAGACCTGCTCCCCCGGGTGGACTCGAACCACCAACCCTTCGGTTAACAGCCGAATGCTCTGCCAATTGAGCTACAGGGGATTGCCCGGCCCGCCGGTTCCTCCGCGGACCGAGGGTTGACTTTAGCCTACGGTCGGGCAGGCCCGCCAATGGTCTCCCGGCCCGGCGGGCACCCCCATCCGTGAGGCAGGATGGAGCCTGTCGCACCATCGTCTGGGAGGGGCCCTGTGTTCGGGTATGTCGCCGTATTGGCCGTCGGCTATGTGTTGGGTACGAAGGCGGGCCGGCGCCGATATGAGCAGATCGCGGGTACTTATCGCGCTGTCACCGAAAGCCCGGCGGCCAAGGCCGTGATCACGGCGGGTCGCCGCAAGATAGCCGATCGGGTCTCACCCGATCCGGAGATGGTGACGCTGACGCAGATCGATACCGAAACCGACGTACTGAGGCCGCAGCCTGCGCCGACGGCCGACAGGCGTCGCTAGCGGAGGGGGCCGGTGTACGTCTGACCCGGCAGCAGCCCCCGGTTCTGGTAGTTGTTGGGCCCGTAGATGCCCCACGGCGTGCCGCCGCTGGTCGTGCCATTGGAGTAGGACAGGCACTTGCCGTCCTCCTGGTTCCCGAACCAGGCCAGGCATTCGCCCGGATATGCCTGGTAGGTCTGAGGCTCGGAGGCCGAGATCGCGGTCGCGGCGATGACCGGCGCAGCCGCGGCAGCCGCGAATGCACTGAGGGCGATCACCCGACGAGTCTTCTTCGAAGCCACCGAATTGCCTTTCACCAGAGGTCTTAAGGTGTCTACACCATATCTTGTGGCCGCTGATCACGCAGTAAGGTCGTCGCCACTGGCCTGTTCCAGCAGGCTGCGGCGATAGGCCTCCATTGCGACCAGGTCGCCGAACAGCGCGTGGTACTCGTCGCCCTGCTCCACCGGCGACATCCGCTGAAGCCTGGATTTCACCTCTGCGATCCGGCGGCCGACGGCCACTTCCTGCAGTCGCGCGAGCACTCCACCGATGTAGCGCGGCAGCCTCTCGTCGTCCTCGACCCTTATCGACTCCACGCCGAGCTCGGTGACGAGGCTCGCAGCGGCATCCGATCCCGTGTGCTGGCGGACCGCCTCGATCCACTCGGCTCCCTTGGCGCCCGCGGTGGTGCCGCCCGCAGCGGTGATGGCGGCCCGCACCGCGGCGTATCCCGGGTGCGTGAAAGTCTCGACCGACAGAGCGTCGAACACCGGTCCGGCGATTGCGGCGTACTGCAGTGCGGACTTCAACGCCTCCCGCTGCGGCCACAGCGTCGGATCCCGCGGGTCGGGCCGGGCGACGGCAGCAGCGGCAGACTTGGCGGGTCGACCGGCCCTGCTGGCTTGCGCAGACGCCTGCCTGCCGCCCTTGGCTTGGTCGCGGACCCTGCCCACCACCTGGGCCACGTCGTCCCAGCCGACCCAGCCGGCCAGCTGGCGGGCGTACTCGTCGCGCAGCGTCGGGTCTTTGATCTGCGCCACCATCGGCACGCAGCGCCGCAGCGCGGACACCCTGCCGTCGGCGTTCTCGAGGTCGTGGTCGGCAAGGGCGGTCCGAATTGCGAACTCGAACAACGGAGTTCGCCGTGCCACCAGGTCGCGCAGGGCGCCGTCACCGAATTTCAGACGCAGGTCGCACGGGTCCATGCCGTCGGAGGCGACGGCGACGAACGACTGGCCCGCCAGGTTCTGCTCGCCGTCGAGCGCCTTGACAGCCGCCGCCCGCCCTGCCGCGTCGCCGTCGAACACGTAGATGAGCTCGCCGCGAAAGAAATTGTCGTCCATCATGAGTCGGCGCAGCATCGCGAGGTGCTCGTCGCCGAACGCGGTTCCGCAGGAGGCCACCGCGGTGGTCACCCCCGCCAGATGCATCGCCATCACGTCGGTGTAGCCCTCGACGACGACGGCTTGGTGGCCCTTGGCGATATCCCGTTTGGCATGATCGAGGCCGAAGAGCACCGACGACTTCTTGTACAGCACGGTCTCGGGTGTGTTGACGTATTTCGCCTGGTTCTGGTCGTCTTCAAAAAGCCTACGGGCGCCGAACCCGATGACCTCGCCGCTGGACACCCGGATGGGCCACAGCAGCCTGCGATGGAAGCGGTCCATCGGGCCACGCTTGCCCTCCCGCGACAGCCCGGCGGCCTCGAGCTCTTTGAACTCGAAGCCCTTGCGCAGCAGGTGTTTCGTCAACGTGTCCCAACCCGACGGGGCGAATCCACAGCCGAAATGAGCCGCGGCCTGCGCGTCGAAGTTGCGGTCGAGCAGATACTGACGCGCGGGCGCGGCCTCGTCAGACTTCAACGTTTCCGCGTAGAACTCCTGGGCGGCGGCGTTGGCCGCGAGCAACCGGCTGCGGCTTCCCCGGTCGCGCTGCACGCTGGTCGCGGCTCCGGTATAGGTGACGGTGTAGCCGACGCGATCGGCGAGCAGTTCGACCGCCTCGACGAAGTTCACGTGCTCGATCTTCTGCATGAACGCGTAAACATCGCCACCCTCGCCGCAGCCGAAGCAGTGGAAGTGGCCGTGGTTGGGCCGAACGTGGAAGGACGGCGACTTCTCGTCGTGGAACGGGCACAGTCCCTTCAGCGAGTCGGCCCCCGCGCGCCGCAGCTGAACATAGTCGCCGACCAAGTCTTCGATCCGCACGCGTTCACGAATGGCTGCGATATCGCGATCAGGGATACGGCCGGCCACCGAATCAGTCTAGAGCCGGTTCCAGGCGCTCCAATCGGCCTTCGGTGAACGATGCAATCTGGTCGATGACCACGCGTAGCCGGCCGCCGTCATCGGCGGCCGCGTTGAACGCTGGCACGAAGATCGGATCGAGCGAGGCCGGCGCACCCGCCAACAACCAGTCGGCCACGCGGCGGATCCGCTCGCGCTGGCGGGCCTGGAGTTCCAGATGCCGCGGATCAGACATGATGAACTGCAGCGCGAGCACCTTCAGCACCGATACCTCGGCGCGAACAAGTTCGGGTACACGCAGGTCGACGGCGTATCGAACGAGCGGGCCCGGCCCTGCCTCCGCCCTGGTCGCGGCGATCGCCGCGGATGCGAACCGTCCGACCAGCTCGCTGGTCAGCTTCTTCAACTCGACGGAAGCGGCCAGTGTCGCGTCGTATTTGCCGACCGCGGCGACCACCGGCAGCTCGGAGAGCCGCACGGCCGCGTACACCAGATCGTCGGCGGACAGGCCGCCGCCCATTCCGTGGGACTCCCCCAGCCGTCCCAGTTCGGCAGCCGCGTCGTCGTCGGCAAGGACCCGCATGTCGATCCGGCCCGACACCACTCCGTCCTCGACGTCGTGCACCGAGTAGGCGACGTCGTCGGCCCAGTCCATCACCTGGGCCTCCAGGCAGGGACGGGAGTCCGGCGCGGCGTCCCTCATCCAGTCCGCTGCGGCCATGTCGTCGCGATAGAAACCGAACTTGCTGCGCTGCGGACTCCGCTGCCACGGGTACTTGGTGACGGCGTCCAGCGCCGCACGGGTCAGGTTCAGCCCGGCGCTGTGGTCTTGCGGGTCAAGCACTTTCGGCTCGAGGCGCGTCAGGATGCGGAAGTTCTGGGCATTGCCCTCGAAGCCGCCGTACGCATCGGAGATCTCGTTCAGCGCTCGCTCGCCGTTGTGTCCGTACGGCGGATGGCCGATGTCGTGGGCCAGCCCGGCCATATCGACGAGGTCGGGGTCGCAGCCGAGCCCGATCGCCATCCCCCGGCCTATCTGTGCGACCTCGAGCGAATGGGTCAGCCGGGTGCGCGGGGTGTCGTTCAGCCGCGGGCCGACCACCTGCGTCTTGTCAGCCAGTCGCCGCAACGCCGCGCAGTGCAGCACCCTGGCCCTGTCACGGGCGAAATCGGTGCGGTGTTCGGAGTCCGTCCCCGGCAACGCGGCAATCTTCGGCGATTCGACCACCAGGCGCTGCCGGTCGAATTCGTCGTACGCGTCTTTGATCATGGCCACCGACGCATAGTCTGCCAGGAGTCTTGGCCGGTACCGGACGTCTCGGTGTGGGCGCGCACTACATTGGCGATCATGCGCATCGCCCGCTTGCTCAGCCTGATCCTCGCGATTCTGGCCACCGGTGTGCTGTTGGCACCGACCGCAGGCAGCACGCCACCGTTCCGGTTGCCCGGCTACGTCACCGACCAGGCTGGTGTCCTAAACGGCGCCGACCGCAGCAACGTCACGTCGGCGATCGACTCGCTGTATTCGAGTCGCAAGACCCGATTGTGGGTGGTTTACGTCGACTCGTTTTCCGGCCAGAGCGCCGAAACGTGGGCACGCAACACAATGAGGGCGAGCGATCTGGGTGATTTCGACGCACTGCTGGCGGTGGCAACCGTCGATCGGGCGTATGCCTTTCTAGTTCCCGAAAGCGCCACCGAACTGAGTTCCAGCAGGCTGGATAATGTGCGACGCAACGGGATTGAGCCAGCACTCGGCCAAACCGATTGGGCCGGCGCCGCGGTGGCAGCGGCTAGCGGGCTCGACGAGTCGCCCGGCAGCATTTCGTGGGTCGGTTTGCTCGTGGCACTCGCGGTGATCGGGCTGGCGCTCGCTTTACTGCTGCTGTGGCGGCGGCGACGCCGTCGCAAGCGTCGAGAAGCCGAGTTCGCCGCAGCGCGCCGGGTCGACCCCACAGACCCGCAGGCATTGGCTGCGGTTTCCGTCGATGCGCTCGACGACATGTCCAAAGCAATGGTCGTCGAAGTCGACAACGCCCTGCGCACCAGCGAGCATGAACTGGACCTTGCCCTCGGCGAGTTCGGTGAGAAAGAGACCGAGCCGTTCGTGCGTGCGGTGAACAACGCGAAAATCACCTTGGCGCAGGCGTTCAATGTGCGCCAGCAGCTCGACGACGCCATCCCTGAGACGCCGGCTCAGCGGCGGGATCTGTTAACTCGAGTCGTGGTCGCCGCCGCCAAAGCCGACCGGGAGCTGGACGCCCGCAGCGAGGCGTTCGCGAAACTGCGGGATCTGGTTATCAATGCGCCGACACGGCTGGACGCGCTGACGCAACAGGTCGTCGACATCACCGCCCGGCTTGGCCCGTCAGAGCAGAAGCTCACGGCGCTGCACAGTGAATTCGATGACACCGCATTGACTTCCGTCAGTGGAAACGTGGACGCGGCGAAGGAACTACTGGGCTTCGCCGACCAAAACATCACCCGCGGCCGGGAACTGGCCGACCGGCCGATGGCGGGCCGCCAGACCGAACTGGTCGAGTGCGTTCGAGCGGCCGAGGCCTCTCTCGCTCAGGCCCGCTCGCTGCTCGATGCCGTGGACAGTGCGGCCAGCGACATCCGGCGGGCGGCCGCCACCTTGCCCGCCGCAATCGAGGACATTCAGAACGGAATCAAGCAGGCCGGTGTCCTCTTGCACCAAGGGTCGACGCCGCAGGCAGCGCAACTGGCCCAGGCGCGTGACGCCGCGGCGGCGGCGGTGGCCACCGCCCAGCGCAACGGATCTCAAGATCCGCTGGGGTCGTTCACCCAACTGACCAAGGCCGACGCGGATCTGGACCGGCTGCTGGCCGACGTGGAACAGAAACGTGAGGCGGCCGAACGGCTGACCCGGGCGCTCGACGAGGCGTTGTTCACAGCACGGTCGCGGGTGCGTTCGGTGTCCGATTTCATCGACACCCGGCGGGGCATCGTCGGTCCGGAGGCGCGTACGCGTCTTGCCGAGGCCGTCCGGCACATCGGCGCCGCAGATGCCAAGCGGTCGACCGATCCGGTCGAGGCCATCGCGCACGCCAATGGCGCGTCGATGCTGGCAGCACAGGCCCAGTCGTTGGCCAGCGCCGACGTGCAGAACGCGCAACGTTCGTACATGGGTCCCTATGGCGGCGGAGGCGGCGGCGGCAATATGGGTGCCATCCTCGGAGGCATCCTGATCGGCAACGTCCTGAGCGGCGGCTTCGGCGGCGGTTTCGGCGGCGGCGGTTTCAGCACCGGCTCGTTCGGCGGCTCCGGCGGAGGCGGCGGCATGTTGGGAGGCGGCGGCCGCTTCTAGGATCGATCGCGGTGCTTCGTCAGCTGCCTTTGAGCCGCACAGCCAGGTAGTCGCTCACGGCGTCGAGCGCGATGCGCTCCTGCGACATCGCATCGCGTTCGCGGATGGTGACGGCGTGGTCGTCGAGCGTGTCGAAGTCGACCGTCACGCAGAACGGCGTGCCGATCTCGTCCTGACGCCGATACCGTCGCCCGATCGCGCCTGCGTCGTCGAACTCGACGTTCCACGACCTGCGCAGCTCGGCGGCCAGAACGCGGGCCTTGGGCGACAGGTCCTCATTCCGCGACAGCGGCAGCACCGCCGCCTTGACCGGGGCAAGCCGCGGGTCGAGGCGCAGCACGGTGCGCTTGTCCACCCCGCCTTTGGCGTTGGGTGCCTCGTCCTCGGAGTACGCGTCGACGAGGAATGCCATGAACGACCGCGTCAGGCCCGCCGCCGGCTCGATGACGTATGGCACGTATCGGGTGTCGCTGGCCTGGTCGTAGAACGACAAATCGACGCCGGAATGCTCTGAATGCGTTGACAAGTCGAAATTGGTCCGGTTGGCGACACCCTCGAGCTCACCCCACGGATTGCCCTGGAAGCCGAACTTGTACTCGATGTCGACCGTGCGGTCCGAGTAGTGCGACAGCTTCTCCTTGGGATGCTCGAAGAGCCGCAGGTTGTCGCGGGTGATTCCGAGGTCGACGTACCACTCGAGACGCGTGTCGATCCAGTACTGATGCCATTCCGGCGCCGAATCGGGTTCGACGAAGAATTCCATCTCCATCTGCTCGAACTCGCGAGTGCGGAAGATGAAGTTGCCCGGCGTGATCTCGTTGCGAAAGCTCTTGCCGATCTGGCCGATACCGAACGGCGGCTTCCTGCGGGACGTCGTGACGACGTTGGCGAAGTTGACGAAGATGCCCTGCGCGGTCTCCGGCCGCAGATAGTGCAGGCCGTCCTCGGTCTCGATCGGGCCGAGGTAGGTCTTGAGCATCATGTTGAAGTCGCGCGGTTCGGTCCACTGCCCCTTGGTGCCGCAATCCGGGCACACGATCTCCGACATCGGCACGGAGTCGGGATCGACTGTGACACCGTCCTTCTTCGCCTGCTTCTCGCTGTACGCCTCCTGCATGTGGTCCTGCCGATGCCGTTTGTGGCAGTTGAGGCACTCCACCAGCGGGTCGTTGAACACCTCGACGTGTCCCGAAGCCACCCACACTTCCCGCGGCAGGATGATGGCGCTGTCGAGACCGACGACGTCGTCGCGGCTGGTGACCACGGACCGCCACCACTGGCGCTTGATGTTCTCCTTGAGCTCGACGCCCAAAGGGCCGTAGTCCCAAGCGGACTTGGTGCCGCCATAGATTTCGCCGGACTGGTAGACCAGACCACGGCGCTTGGCCAGGTTCGCAACGGTGTCGATGATGGACGCCACGGGTGCCAAGCCTAACGATGACCCGAGCGGGTCTTCCGACGCCGTTGACATGCGTGATCACGCATGTATCGTGGCCGGCATAATGGAAACGGTTTCCACCTTCGATCGCGCACGCGAGGAACAGAAAAATCCCCGGCAGGTCGACGACCACCACCAGCACAGCGACTCGCCGCTGCCTGATCTGCCACCCCGCGACGTCCTCGACACCGCAGGCGACCTGCTGCGCGCACTCGCAGCGCCGGTGCGGATCGCGATCGTGCTGCAATTGCGGGAGTCGTCGCGCTGCGTGCACGAACTCGTCGACGCGCTAGGAGTACCCCAGCCTCTGGTGAGCCAGCATCTGCGCATCCTCAAGGCGGCGGGCGTGGTCGCGGGCGAGCGCTCCGGCCGGGAAGTGCTCTACCGCCTCGTCGATCACCACCTCGCACACATCGTCGTCGCCGCCGTGACACACGCTGGGGAGGACGAGTGAACGGCGTGCGCGCCACCAAGCAGCGTGCGGCGATATCGGCGCTGCTCGAAAAGCTCGACGACTTCCGCTCCGCCCAGGATCTGCATGACGAACTTCGCCGCCGAGGCGAGGGCATCGGGCTGACCACCGTGTACCGCACACTGCAGTCGATGGCCACCGCGGGTCTGGTCGACACGTTGCGCACCGACACCGGCGAATCGGTTTACCGGCGCTGCTCCGACCATCACCACCATCATCTGGTGTGCCGGGTGTGCGGTTGCACGGTCGAGGTGCAGGGCGGCCAGGTGGAGACGTGGGCCGCCGATGTCGCCCGGGAGCACGGCTTCTCCGACGTGAGCCACACCATCGAGATCTTCGGTGTGTGCGGCGGTTGCACGCCGGGTGACTAGGCACCGGTGTCGCCGACCAATTCCGCGCGCACATCGACGCCCGTGCTGAGCACCATCATGATCAGCGTCCGCAACGCGTCGTCGGTCAGGCCTGCCGCCGGGAAGTTGTAACGCAGCGTGACGTCGCCGACGCCACCGCCTGCCACCTGCTCCGCCAGCGACACGGTACCCAGCACGGTGTCGTGCGCGAGCTGCGCCACCTTCGCGCGAACTTCGTTGTCCAGCTGTAGATCCCACGCCAGAATCTGCGTCAGCGAAATCATCTCGAGGTCGTCGGCGATCGCCACCACCCGCAGCGAGGCGAACGTGTGGTCGTGGTGAACGGTCAACGCGCCGTCGTCTTCCTCCTCGACCGGCAGCGCACCGTCGAGCGCCATCCGCAGCCGGCCGGCGAGGGACATCAGGCGCGGCCGAATCTGCGGTTGCGGTTCACGTACTCCTCGCACGCCGCCCAAAGGTCTCGACGGTCGTAGTCTGGCCACAACTTGTCCTGAAAGACATACTCGGCGTAAGCCGCCTGCCACAGCAGGAAGTTGCTCGCCCGCTGCTCCCCCGACGTCCTGATGAACAGGTCGACGTCAGGGATGTCGGAGCGGTGCAGGTGTTTGGCGAATGCCGCCTCGCTGATCCGGCTGGGATTGACCTTGCCGTCGACGGCCTCCTGCGCGAGCTCTCGTGCGGCCTCGACGATTTCCGTGCGGCCGCCGTAATTCACGCAGTAGTTGATGGTGATGACGTCGTTGCCGACCGTCATCTGTTCGGCGATGTCGAACTCCTTGATGACGCTGCGCCACATCCGCGGCCGCGAGCCGACCCAACGCATGCGCACACCCATGTCGTTGAGGTTCTCCCGCCGACGCCGGACGACCTCGCGGTTGAACCCCATCAGAAAGCGGACCTCTTCGGTGCTGCGCTTCCAGTTCTCCGTGGAGAAGGCGTAAACCGTCAAGTGCTTGATGCCGATTTCAATGGCGCCGCAAGTGATGTCGATCAACACCGCCTCACCCATCTTGTGGCCCTCGGTGCGGCCCAGGCCGCGCTGGGTGGCCCAGCGGCCGTTGCCGTCCATCACGACGGCGACGTGCTGAGGTACCTGGTCGGCCGGAATCTGGGGTGCGGCGGCCTTCGATGTGTGTTGTGGCGGCCTGGCGAACCTGCCGTTGCTGCGCTGCGGCAACTCAGGAAAGACGACCGGCCAGCTCGACTTGTCGGGAAAGGTCGGATAGTCGTCAGGCGCCGGAGGCAGCTGGGGGTACGTGGTCTTGGCCGCCCGCTGGCCCTTCCGAATCACCGCCACGGGTGCCATCCTGCCCGAACAGCGCAACGCGGTGCTCGGCGACCGCGCGATCAACCCGGTACACGCGCTCGACCAGCGGCAACGTTCGGAGCTGACGTTCCAGATGCCACTGCAGATGCGCAGCAACCAGCCCGCTGGCCTGGTTGCGGTGCGACTGCTGCGATGCCTGGGCGGCGTCCCAGTCCCCGTCGTAGAGCGCCGACATCAGGTCGACCACCGCCTGCGGCGGGGTGGTCGATCCGGACGGTCTGCAATGCATGCACACACTGCCACCCGCCGCGATGTGGAACGCGCGGTGCGGTCCTGGCGTGGCGCAGCGGGCACACTCGGTGAGCGCGGGTGCCCATCCCGCGATTCCCATGGCCCGCAGCAGATACGCGTCCAGCACGAGTTCCCATGGACGGCTGTTGTCGGCCACCGCCCGCAATGCACCGACCGTCAGCCGGTGAAGGGAGGGCACTGGCGCGTGCTCCTCGCCCGCCAGCCGTTCCGCGGTCTCCAACACCGCACACGCACAGGTGTAGCGGCCGTAGTCGCTGACGATGTCGGCGGCGAACGCGTCGATGGCCTGCACCTGGGTGACGATGTCGAGATTGCGGCCGTGGTGCAGTTGGACGTCGATGTGCGCGAACGGCTCCAGCCGGGATCCAAACTTGCTGCGGGTGCGCCGGACTCCCTTGGCCACCGCACGGACCAACCCGTGGTCGCGGGTGAGCAGGGTGACGATCCGGTCGGCCTCGCCGAGCTTGTGCTGGCGAAGCACCACCGCGCGATCGCGGTACAGGCGCATCAACCCAGTTTCCCATCGTGTTCTGACACGGCCGGTAGGCAGCGCCGGGATATTGTCGAAATTGATGGCTGATACGACCATGTCTCCCGCTGTGACCACGCCCAAGGCGCCTCTACCGACGCTGACCGGCCAGCTGTACCGGCTGGCCAGCGGCAGTGTGACGTCGGTCGAACTCGTGCAGCAGTCGCTCCACGCCATCGAGGCCAGCCAGCCGACCCTCAACGCGTTCCGGGTGGTGCTTCGCAAGCAGGCGCTGGCCGACGCAGCGCGAGCAGACCGCAGGCGGGCCGCCGGAGACCGCTCGCCTCTGTTGGGAATCCCGATCGCCGTCAAGGACGACGTCGACATGGCGGGTGCGCCGACGATGTTCGGCGCTGCGGGTCGGGTCCGCACGGCAGTAGCCGACGCCGAAGTCGTGCGCAGGCTGCGCACCGCGGGTGCGGTCATCGTCGGCAAGACCAACACCTGCGAGCTCGGCCAGTGGCCGTTTACTAGCGGGCCGGCATTCGGACACACGCGAAACCCGTGGTCGCGCAATCACACTCCCGGTGGGTCCTCGGGCGGCAGCGCAGCGGCCGTGGCCGCCGGTCTCGTCACCGCCGCGATCGGATCCGACGGCGCAGGCAGCGTACGCATCCCGGCGGCCTGGACACATCTTGTCGGCATCAAGCCGCAGCGGGGACGCATCTCAACGTGGCCGCTGCCGGAGGCGTTCAACGGCATCACCGTGAACGGTGTACTGGCCCGCACCGTCACCGATGCGGCCCTGCTGCTCGACGCCGCGTCGGGAAACGTCGACGGCGATCTCCACAAGCCTGCTCCGATACAGGCGGCAGAGGCAGTGGGCCGGGCACCGGGCCCGTTGCGGATCGCACTGTCGACGAAGTTCCCCTTCAACTTCTTCCGCCCCAAGCTGGATCCGGACATCCGCGACGCGCTGCACACCGTCAGCCAACAGCTCACCGAACTGGGGCACACGATCGTCGCCGCCGATCCCGACTACGGAGTCGGGATGTCGTGGAATTTCTTGTCTCGATCGACGGCGGGGTTGTTGGACTGGGCGGACCGGCTCGGCAGCGACGTCGAATTCGACCGGCGCACCGTCGAGAACCTACGGATGGGACGGCTGCTGTCGGAGAACGTGTTGCGCAAGGCGCGGGCCAGGGAAGCCGCGACCCAGCGCCGCGTCGGCTACATCTTCAACATCGTCGACGTGATCCTCGCGCCGACCACCGCCTTGCCGCCGCCGGCCGTGCACCATTTCGACACGCGCAGCGGCCTGTCCACCGATCGGGCGATGATCCGCGCCTGCCCCGCGACGTGGCCGTGGAATCTGCTCGGCTGGCCGTCGATCAACGTCCCCGCCGGCTTCACGTCGCAGGGATTACCGATCGGCGTGCAATTAATGGGTCCCGCCGACAGCGAGCCGCTGCTGATCTCGCTTGCCGCCGAGCTAGAGGCGGTGAACGGCTGGGTGACCAAACAGCCGCAGCCGTGGTGGTAGCGATTTCGGCGCGCTCACATGCGCTCAGCGTCGATTAGCGCGCCGAAATCACTCAGAAGCCGGCTGAGGGATACCTTTACTCCGCCTTGACCATGCGTTGATTCGCGTTCGTGACGATGGCAACGTGACTACGCTTCAACAGGTGGAGCTGGGCGTTCTCGGGCCCGTGCAGGTCAGGCAGTACGGCCTGCCGGTCGCGATACCCGGCGCCAAACCACGCGCGATCCTCAGCATGCTCGGGCTGCACGGCGGATCGGTGGTGTCAGCCGAAGCGCTCGTCGAACTCCTGTGGGGCGATGACCCGCCGCGCACCGCCGCCAAAGCCATGCAGACCCACATCTCCGCATTGCGTCGCGCGCTCGGCGACGGCTTCGTGTTGACAGAGGGCACGGGCTGGACCCTGAGCACCGCCGAGATCGACGCCACCCGGTACAAGTCAGCCGCTCAACACGGCCGCGATGCCATCGCCACCGGAGATGCCAGACAGGCGGTGACCCATTTCGACGAGGCGCTGGCCCTCTGGCGCGGCATTCCCGAACTACCGGACGGGCGGCGTGGAGTTTCAGAGAAGACCCGCTGGATCGAGGGTCACGCCGCGCTCGTTGACGACCGGGCCGACGCGCTGCTGGCGACAGGTCGTGCCGCTGAGATCATTGGCGAGCTTGAGGCCGCCATCGCTGATTCCCCGCTACGCGAAAGACGTTGGGGTCATCTGATGCTCGCGCTATACCGGGCAGGCAGACAAGGCGAAGCCCTCGGCGCTTACCAAAGGGCCCGATCGCTGCTCGCCGAGGAGCTGGGCGTCGATCCAGGCCCAGATCTGCGGAGGCTCGAATCCGCGATCGTGGCCCACGATGTTTCTCTGGAACTGCCTGTATCGCATGAATTTTCGGCAGTCACACGCGCCGTGACATTCCTACTCACCGATATCGAAGGATCGACTGCCGCGTGGGAGGCGGATCCGGACGCGATGGCCGCGGCGCTCGCACGTCACGACGAGATCGTCGAACAGGTCGTGACGTTCCGCGGAGGACGGCTCATCAAGACTCGCGGCGAGGGCGACGCGACGTTCTCGGTCTTCGACCGGCCGTCCGCGGCGGCCGCCGCCGCCATCGAGCTTCAGGAAGCGATCCGACGGGAGCCGTGGCCGTTGGCGGATCCGATGCGCATCCGGGTTGCTCTGCACACCGGCGAGGTGGAGTTCCGCGACGGCGACTACTTCGGGAGGGCAGTCAACCGGGTCGCACGCCTGAGGTCGCTGGCCGTAGGCGGTCAGATCCTGTGCTCGGGCGCGACTGCCGAACTCGTGATCGACACACTCGCAGACGATGTCGCGCTGACGGACTTGGGGATGCGTCAGCTGAAGAACCTCCCGCGCCCTGAGCATGTATTCGAACTTCGCATCGAGGCCCAAGAGTCCCGCACCCCCACCATCGATTCGCCGGTGGAGCGTCCCTCACTTCCCACCGTGCTGGCTGATTCCGGACCGTTCTTCGGGCGTGGTCGTGAACTCGAGCGCCTGCTGGCCACATGGCAGACCACGCAGGTCGCGGGCAGCCACGCCGTGTTGATCTCCGGCGAACCGGGTGTGGGTAAGACGCGGCTCGCCGGGGAGTGGTCTCGCCAGGCATACGAACAGGGCGCCATCGTCCTCTACGGTCGTTGCGACGAGGATCTCGGCGCGCCGTATCAACCGTTCTCAGAGGCGCTGCGGTCACTGGTGCCGGGCTTCGGGACCAGCAGGTTGCGCGGGATTCGCGGCATCGAAGCGCTGATACCTCTGGTGCCGGAGCTGACCGAGGTACTACCGGAACTGGCGGCGCCGCCCCGAGCCGACCCGGGCACCGAGCGTTACGCACTTTTCGACGCGGTCGGTGCACTGCTCGGCACCGCCGCCTCCAGTGCACCCGTGATCCTGGTCCTCGACGACCTGCATTGGGCGGCTAAGCCGACGCTGCTGTTGTTGCGGCATCTCCTCCGCTTCGGCGAGCACACGCGCATTCAGATTGTCGGCACATACCGCAGTACTGATCTCGACCGCTCGCACCCGCTCGCGGCCATGCTCGCCGATCTTCACCGCGACGGTTCGGTCAGTCGCCTCACACTCGGCGGCCTTGACGAAAACGACGTCACCGCTTACGTCGCCGATGCCGGCTACGACGATGAAGAGCTTGCTCGCGCATTGGCCTCAGTCACCGGTGGCAATCCGTTCTTCCTCATCGAGGCACTCCGTCACGTCGATGAGAGCGATGGCCGCTGGGATCCAACGACCCTACCGCAGGGTGTTCGGGAAGCCGTGAGTCGCAGGCTTTCCCGGCTTTCAGCGGAGACGAACACGGCGCTCGCAACCGCCGCCGTCGTGGGAAGTCGGTTCGAGCTGGCGCTGGTCGAGCGCGTGGTCGGTCACGACCTCGTCGATGCGTTCGACGAATCGGCCAAGGCGGGCATCGTGATCGAAGAGCCCGGCGGTCGCTACCGGTTCAACCACGCAATCGTTCGGCAGTCGCTGTTGGCCGAGCTTGCATCCGTCCGGCGCATGCGCCTCCATCACCGCATAGCAACGACTTTGGAGTCCGAATCGGCTGGCGACGACGAACTTCTGGCCGAACTGGCCTACCACTACTTCGAATGCGCGTGGGCGGGAAATGCGGCCAAGGCGGTCGATTACTGCAGGCGTGCGGCCGACCAGGCGATGGCGCGCCTGGCTTACGAGGGGGCCGCCGACCTCTACAACAAGGCCGTTCACGCACTCGAAGACCTCGACGCCGAGCTACCCGACCGCGACGATCAGCGGGCGGAACTGCTAGTCGCTCGCTGTGAGGCGCTTCTGGCCGCAGGCGATGTCGTTGCCGCGGAGGGCGCTGTCTCTCAATTACTGGCTGCAGCTCATTTCGGTCGGCTTGCGGCGTGGGGCGCGTGCTTCGACGGTCAGCTGTCGATGCTCACGGATCCGGAGCGGTTGGACGAAATCGAGTCCGCGGTGGCGGACGCCGCCGCGAGTTTGGCGCAGTTCGAGGATGCCGCGGGTGAGGCGAAAGCTCACACCGTCCGCGCCGGCGTCCTGGCCCGGCTCGGCCGAATCGGGGATGCCGAGACCGCCCTGGATCAGGCGTTGACGGCAGCGCGGCGAGCGCGCGACCACCGCCGTGTCAACGCCGTGCTGGCCGGGGCACCCCTCGCTGCGCTGTGGGGGCCTAACCCGGTCCCTCGCGCAGGCGGACGGTGTCTTGATGTCGTTCGCCTGCTGCGTATTACGACCGGCTCACCGGTCGTCGAGGCAACATCGACGAGGTGTCAGGGAGTGCTCGACGCGTTTCGCGGGCGTGCGTCCGCGGGGCGCCAGCTGATCGAGTCCGCCCGACGATCACTCACCGAACTCGGTATGCGGCACGCCTTGCTCGAGGTTGACCAATTCGCAGGCATCGTTGAGTCTGTCGCTGACGATCCCGCGGCCGCAGAGCCACTCCTTCGCCGGGCGTACAACGGCTTTCGGCGCATGGGCCTCGAAGCGGACACGGCGGAGACCGCCGCGTTGTTGGCGCGGGTATGCCTGGCACTCGACAGAGATACCGAGGCCGACGAATTATGCACCGAAAGTGAGCGTCTCGCCGGGCACGCGTTGAAGGCTGCGATCTCCTGGCGGACGGTCCGGGCGCAACTCCTGGCGCGCGGCGGTGCCCACGACGACGCTCGAAGGATCGCTGAGGAAGCTGTGGCCATTGCTGAGCGCACCGACCTGTTGGTCGATCACGGTGACGCCTGCCTTGCGCTGGCGATCGTGTCGGGGGCCGCCGCGGATTCCGAGGGACAGCGCGTCGCCGCCGAAAAGGCAGTCGCACTATACGAGTCGAAAGGCGCTGTGGCGCTTGCCGCAAAGGCGCGCAGCCTCGTCGGTGGCAGTGCCGCGTCAACCCCAGCAGAACCTGAATCGCCGGCGCTTGAGGTGAGTCCGAACTTGCGAGCTGCTATTGGGCAGATGACTGCCGCCATCAACCGCGAGGCCTGGGACGAAGTGGAGCGGCTGCTAGCCCCACAGATCTTGCTCGAGAGTCGCCGCAAGATCGTCGGCTTCCCACCGAAACACTTCTCGCCGACGCAGTGGTCACTTGAGATGAGGCGCTACTTCGAAGTGGGCATCGACCTGGTGCGTGGTGGCCTCGTTGCCGTGCGTGGCGAGCGTTTGGCGCTCGGACGATTGGAGATGTGCACTGTCGATCCCAGTTCCGGCGCGCCGAAGGACGAGGTGCTCGAATTGCTCGGCATCGACCAAAGCGGTCGAGTCGCATTGCAGTTGTTATTCGATATCGAAGACATCGACGCTGCAACGGCGGAACTCGACGCCCAGTACGCGCTCGAAGAGCAAGAACCTCCGGCCGCGATCATCGAAGCTGAAAACTCCTGCGTGCGCGCCGTTCGCCACATGGAGTCGGCTTGGCGTAACGAGGACTGGGAGGCCGGCAAGCTGGTCGCCCCGCGTGTCCACGTCGAGAATCGTAGGAAGATTGTCGGCGTCACACGGGGCGAGCTCTCGTCAGACGAGTGGATAACCGCGGCAAGACAGTTTCGTGAGCCAGGCATGGTGCAGCACCGCAGTTCCGTGGCCGCGGTCCGAGCCGAGCGTTTAGCTCTCACCAGAGTGCAAGTCAGCACGGTTGATAAAACCGCTGGTGCGCCGCAAGACGAAATGCTCATCCTCTACGGCATCGATGACCGCGGGCGAATCGCGCTGCAGGTGACCTTTGATGCCGACGACTTCGACGCTGCGATCGCAGAACTCGACGCCCAGCACCAGCGGCTCGAGGAGCAACCGCCGAGAGCGCCGTTGGAGTCGTTGGAGCTGGAGAATGCGGCAAGCCGTGTGCTGGATCGCTTCCAAGCGAGCTTCGCTGCGCAGAACTGGTCAGGCATGACCGACATGCTGACGGTCGACCATTACAGCGACGATCGTCGGCCGATTATCGGCGCGGGAATACGGCGCGGTCGCGAATCCCAGATCGAAGATCTCCAAGGAATGAGCGCGGAGTCGTGGACACTGACTCCCGACGTCATCGCCATTCGGGGAGAGCGCCTTCTCCTTTATCGCGGCCGGGTGTCAGGGCACGACCAGCGGGCGGATGCACTTCATTGGGAGCTGCTCGTCATCGTCGAGATCGACGCCGAGGAACGAATCGCAGCGTGGCTAGTGTTCGAACCTGACGACAGCGAAGCGGCCTTCGCCGAACTGGACGCCCGTTATCTCGCAGGCGAAGCCGCGCCTCACGCACGCACGTGGTCGGCCATTGTCAATGCCAGCCAAATGTTCAACCGACGTGAAATGTTCCAGACGACCGCGAACTGGATCAACGTCGATCACCGACGTGTGACAGCTTTCGAGTCCGGGGAACAGGCCGCTTACGTCCGGGCGACATGGGGCATCGCGCCAGATGTCAACCATCGCATCGTCGCCGTGCACCGTTTGAGCGATTTCGGCACCGTCTTCACCCAGGCGGAAAGCGTGACCTCGGGCGAACAGTTCGAGGCGGAATGGCGTGAAATCGTCCTTCTCAGCGTCGACGGCGAGGCGCTCAGCCGCTGCGAGATCTTCGACGAGACAGACCTTCGGGCCGCGATCACGAAATTCGACGAACTCGAGGCGCGAGTGCTGGCATTGCAGAACTCCGCAACGCGAGCACGCATTCGGATGGCCGATGCCTTCAACCGCCGCGATCTTGACAGCTTCGTGAATCTAATTGCCTCAGATGGAGGCTACGAGGATCTGCACAAGGGGTCGCGCGACCAGGCTTCAGTGCTTCGCGAGGTCGCGCGCAGGGTGTTCGAAGCGCCGACGTCATGGCGGCAGGAGATCGAGGCCATCGCTACGAGGGGTTCGCGCGTCGGACTGATGCGTGAGCGATTCCGTGACGTCGAGAAAGTCGACCGGCCGATTACGGCCGAGTCGTTGACGCTCATCGAAGTCGGCGGCGATGACCTGGTGCGCTGTGCGGTAATCTTCGACCCCGACGACATCGACGCTGCCTTCGCAGAACTGGACGCACGGTACCTCGCCGGTGAAGCCGCTGAGTACGCGCAGACGTGGTCGACCATTGCGCGATCAACGGCGATGTTCAACCAGCGCCAAATCCCCGCCGGTACCGACGACTTCGTCAGCATCGACCACCGCAAAGGAACAGCGTTCGTTCCTGGCGAGCTGACCGGCTACCTCCGTGCCACATACGATCTCACGCCCCAAGCGAGCATGTACATCGAGGCCGTGCATCGAGTGAGCAAGATCGGCGCCGTCTTCGTCAATACGGCCCGTGGCATCTCACACGACGGCTTTGCCGCAGAATGGCGA
The DNA here is from genome assembly GCF_002968285.2 of Mycobacterium sp. ITM-2016-00318. Classification (NCBI taxonomy): domain Bacteria; kingdom Bacillati; phylum Actinomycetota; class Actinomycetes; order Mycobacteriales; family Mycobacteriaceae; genus Mycobacterium; species Mycobacterium sp. ITM-2016-00318. The sequence goes on from NZ_CP134400.1 coordinate 3,463,226, forward strand.
GTGCTCAACCTTGTGACGGTGTCGGGCGACCTGCTCAGCCGCTACGAAGTATTCGATGAGGCAGACCTTGATGCGGCGCTCGCGAGCTTCGACGAGCTCACGCCGTCTGCGCCGCAACTCGAGAATGCGGCGACCCGTCTTCTTACACCGATCATCGATGCTTACAACCGCCGCGACCTGGATGCCTATCTCGCGGTTTTCGGCGCAGACGCGCGGTTCGACGACAGACGCAAAGTCCTGCGCAGTAGCGGTCCCGTGTACTCATCTTTTGCGCGCGAACTGTTATCGGTGCCCCCTGCGAGTTGGCGGGTGGAGTTCCAACCGATCGCCATCAGGGGCAACCTCTTGGCGCTGAGCCGTTGCAATTTCTTCGATGCTGACGAGGCGGACCGAACTACCGTTCTCGAGGTGCTCGCGATAACGGAAGTCGATGACGACGAACTAGTAAGCGGGCTCTGGCTTTTCGATCCCGAGGACATGGATACCGCCATCGCGGAACTCGATGCCCGCTACGCCGCAGGCGAAGCCGCCGCCTACGCGCACACGTGGTCGCTGGTAACCGAGACGTACGCCGGGTTCAACCGCCGCGAGTTGCTTGCGACGGCGCCAGACTGGTCGAGCGTCGATCACCGTCGCGGTATAACCTCGGCGCAGCTCGATGTAATCGGCTACGCCCATGCGGCGTGGGACGTCACCCCCGACGTCAGGGCCTCGATCGAGAAGGTGCATCGGCTGAGCGATGTCGGGGCGGTCGTCACGGCCCCTTCCTATGGCACGTCGCGAGACGGGTTCCCCGCGGCGCGGCGGGAAATCCACCTTCTGACGTTTGAAGGCAACCTGGGCAAGCAGTTTGACTTCTTCGACGAGGACGACCTGGACGCGGCGCTTGCGCAATTCGATGAACTCAATAGGCAGGCGCCGCCACTCGAGAACGCTGCGACTCGGCTTGACCAGTCCGTGATGGCCGCGTTCAATCGCCGCGACCTGAAAGGTTATCTCGGCGCGGTCGACGCAGAGGCGCGATACGACGACCGGCGCAGAGGCCTTCGCAATGAGGGTCCCATAGATGCGGCATTCGTGGGCGGGGTGCTGTCCGATGCACCCCAGAGCTGGCGTCTGGCGTTTGAACCGATCGCCATCCGAGGACACCACTTGGCGCTGAGTCGGCACATCTACCGCGACGCCAGCGAGGCCGACCGGCCGATCGTCGTGCAAGCTCTGGTGCTCACTGAGGTCAGGGACCAACTGGTTAATGGCATAGTCGTGTTCGACACGGACGACGTCGACGCCGCTTTTGCAGAACTCGACGCCCGATATCTAGCCGGCGAAGCCGCCCCGCACGCTCAGACGTGGTCAAGCATCACTCGCTCCGTTGCCGGGTTCAACAACCATGAACTTCCGTCCACCGCGCTCGAATGGATCGACCGGCGTCGGCTTGTAGGAAGCGGGACCACCAGCAATCTCACCGAAACAACACAAGCCGCGTGGGACATAACTTTGGATATCCGCACGCGCGTGCAGGCGGTTCACAGGCTGAATGACGGCGGAGCCGTTATCACGCAATCGACCTGCGGGACTTCGCAAGAGGGGTTCGACTTCGAGTTGCGGGTAGTCGACGTATTCACCCTCGTTGGTGGCACGATGAACCGCTGCGAGATGTTCGATGAAGCCGACATCGACGCGGCACTCACCCGGTTCGACGAACTCAACCGTAGCGACGAAGGCTGAATTCAGAACCCTAAGCGACCGAGCTGTTTGGGATCGCGCTGCCAGTTCTTCGCGATTTTGACGCGCAGATCCAGATAAACCTTGGTGCCCAGCAGTTTCTCGATCTGAGTGCGGGCGGCGGTGCCCACCTCGCGCAGCCTCGCACCGCCTTTGCCGATGACGATGCCCTTCTGGCTGTCGCGCTCGACGAAAAGGATGGCGTGCACGTCGATAAGGTCGTCGCGCCCCTCGCGGGGGTTGACTTCCTCGATCACCACAGCCAGGGAATGCGGGAGCTCGTCGCGCACACCCTCCAGGGCGGCTTCGCGGATCAGCTCGGCCATCAGGACCTCTTCGGGCTCGTCGGTCAGCTCCCCGTCGGGGTAGAACGCGGGCCCAGGTGGCAGCCGGCTCGCCAATACCGAGGTCAGGACGTCGAGATTTTCGCCCGTCGTCGCCGACACCGGAACGATCTCGGCGTCCGGCCCGACCAGCTCGCTGACCGCTACCAGCTGCGCGGCCACCCGATCCTTGGCCACCTTGTCGGTTTTGGTGACGATGGCCACCAGTGTCGTCTTCGGTGCGACGGTCTTGATCTGGTCGAAGATCCACCGGTCACCGGGGCCGATCTTCTCGTCGACCGGGATGCACCATCCGATGATGTCGACCTCGGAGTACGTGTCCTTCACCAAATCGTTGAGACGCTGTCCAAGCAGCGTCCTTGGCCGGTGCAGCCCCGGTGTGTCGACGAGGATGATCTGGAAGTTCTCGCGGTGCATGATGCCGCGAATGGTGTGTCGCGTCGTCTGCGGACGGTTCGACGTGATCGCCACCTTGGCGCCGACGAGGGCGTTCGTCAACGTCGACTTACCCGTGTTCGGCCTGCCGACGAAACACACGAAGCCGGAGCGGAACTCATCATCAGGCTCGCTCACTGCACGCTGCCCGCCCGGTCGGTGACGATGATCGACGCATCGGCAGACAGCTCATGTACCGCGGCGATACCCGCGTCGTCCGCGGAGCCGCCGACGAGCGCAGCCGCCTCGAGTCCTGTTGCGCCGCTTGATACGGCCGCGGCCACCGCAGCCTGCAGTGCGGTCAGCGCGAGTGCGTCGAGAGCCACCGGCGCGCCGGCGTAGGTGCGGCCGTCCTGATCCCGTACGGCAGCACCGCTGCCCGCCTCGGCCCGACCCATCGCGCCGCGTGCCAGCGTCACCAGCTTGGCGTCCTCGGCGTCCAGCTCACTCATCGTGTTCCTCGGGTTCGGGCTCAGCAGGGCTGACCAACACGGTGCCGATCCGCACCCGGCCGCGGTGATCGCGGCCGCCTTCGGCGCGCAACTGCAGACCATCCCACGTCACCTCGGCCCCGGGCAGCGGGACGCGGCCGAGTTCGAGGGCCAGCAGACCGCCGACGGTGTCGACGTCGAGATCCTCGTCGAACTCCCTGTCGTAGAGTTCGCCCAGATCCTCGATCGGCAGCCGCGCCGAAACCCGGTAGCACTGATCGCCGAGTTCCTCGACCGGCGCGACCTCATCGGTGTCGTACTCGTCGGCGATCTCGCCGACGATCTCCTCGAGCACGTCCTCGATGGTGACCAGGCCGGCGATCGCGCCGTACTCGTCGACGAGCAGCGCCATGTGGTTGCGGTCGCGTTGCATCTCGCGCAGCAGCGCGTCCAACGGTTTCGAGTCAGGAACGAAGACGGCGTCGCGCATCACGGCAGACACCTTGGTGTCCCGGCCGCCGTTGTTCGAGTAGTAGGTGCGCTCGACGAGATCCTTCAGGTAGACGACGCCGATGACGTCGTCGACGTTCTCACCGACCACCGGGATGCGGGAATGGCCGCTGCGCACCGCGAGGGACGTCGCCTGGCCCGCGGTCTTGTCGTTCTCGATCCACACCATCTCGGTGCGCGGCACCATGACCTCGCGCGCGGGGGTGTCGCCCAGCTCGAACACCGACTGGATCATCCGGCGCTCGTCGTCGGCAACCACGCCGCGCTGCTGGGCCAGGTCGACGACCTCGCGCAACTCGATCTCCGACGCGAACGGGCCGTTGCGGAAACCACGGCCAGGGGTCACCGCGTTACCGAGAAGCACGAGCAGACGGCTGATGGGGGTCAGCAGTATCGAAATCCCCTGCAGCGGAACAGCGGCGCCGAGCGCGATCGTGTAGGCGTTCTGCCTGCCGAGCGTTCGGGGCCCAACCCCGATCAACACGAAGCTGGTGACGACCATGATCGCGGCCGCGGCGATAAGGCCCCAGTCGAGGCCGAGGTGCTCGTAGAGGAAGTCCACGAGCAGCGCCGTCGCGGTGATCTCGCAGGCGATGCGCAGCAGCACAACGAGATTGATGTAACGCGGCCGTTCGTTGATCACTCGAGCCAGCCGCACGGCACCTGGTCGCTCGTCGCGCACCATCTCCTCCACGCGAGCGATCGACACCGTGCCGATGGCGGCGTCGATGGCCGCGAAAAGACCGCCGAAACCGACCAGCGCGATCGCGCCGATCAATGAACTGATGCCCGTCACGATTCGTCGAAGAAGCGAGATTTATCGAGCAGTCGCCGGTCCTTCTCGCTCTGGCGGTCCAGGCGATATGCCTCGACTTGGGCAGCGACCCACTCTTCGAGCAATTGGCGTTGCAGGGCGAACATCTCTTTCTCTTCATTGGGTTCGGCGTGGTCGTAGCCGAGCAGGTGCAGGACACCATGCACGGTCAGCAGGGCCAGTTCCTGGCCGAGGGTGTGGCCGGCCGCGGTGGCCTGTTCGGCGGCGAATTGCGGGCACAACACGATGTCGCCGAGCATCGCCGGGCCGGGTTCTGGCGCGTCCGGACGGCCGCCCGGCTCGAGTTCGTCCATCGGGAAGCTCATCACGTCGGTCGGACCGGGCAGGTCCATCCAGCGCATGTGCAGGTCTGCCATCGCAGCGGTGTCGAGCAGCACCATCGAAAGCTCCGCCGCGGGGTGGACTTTCATCTTCTTGATGACGAAACGCGCGACGCTGACCAGTTCCTCTTCGGAGACGTCGAGGCCCGACTCGTTGGACACCTCAATGCTCACGGCTGAAGCCCTTATCGCCGGGGCCGGTTGCCGGAAGCGCGCCGCTGAGCCCGGTTCATGAGACCGGGTTCCTCGAATTTGGCGTAGGCGTCGACTATTTCGCCGACGAGCCGATGGCGGACGACGTCAGACGTGGTGAGTTCGGCAATGTGAATGTCGTCGACGCCGTCGAGGATCTCCACTGCCGACCGCAAACCGGAGTTGGCGCCGCCGGGAAGGTCGATCTGTGTGATATCGCCGGTGACAACCATTTTGGCGCCGAAGCCGAGCCGGGTGAGGAACATCTTCATCTGCTCGCCGGTGGTGTTCTGCGCCTCGTCGAGAATGATGAATGCATCGTTCAGGGTGCGGCCACGCATGTACCCGAGCGGCGCGACCTCGATGACCCCGGCGCTCGTCAGCTTCGGGATCAGCTCGGGATCCATCATGTCGTGCAGCGCGTCGTAGAGCGGCCGCAGATACGGGTCGATCTTCTCACTCAGCGTGCCGGGCAGGAAGCCAAGGCTTTCACCGGCTTCCACCGCGGGGCGGGTCAGGATGATCCGCGACACCTGCTTGGTCTGCAATGCGCGCACGGCCTTGGCCATCGCAAGATAGGTCTTACCGGTGCCCGCTGGGCCGATGGCGAACACGATGGTGTTGGTGTCGATGGCGTCGACATACCGCTTCTGATTGAGCGTCTTCGGCCGGATGGTCTTTCCGCGCCGCGACAAGATGTCCAGCGTCAGCACCTCGGCGGGCGACTCCCCCTCGGTGCCGGTGAGCATCGCGACGCTGTGCCGCACCACCTCCGGCGTCAGGGGCTGACCTCCGCCGACGATCGCGATGAGTTCGGAGATCGCTCGCTCGGCCAGCGCCACATCGGCCGGCTCGCCCGACAGGGTGATCGCGTTGCCGCGTGCATGGATATCGGCCGCCATCAGCCGCTCGAGTGCACGCAGGTTCTCGTCGGCGGAACCCAGAAGGCCCACGATGAGGTCGGGCGGAACATTGATGCTGCTACGGACGGGTGTGTCCGGGTCAGCGTTCGTCTCGCTGGGCGTCACGTGGGACTTTCTGCCTGCTTTCTGGGGTTCTTTGCCTGTTCGGTTGCTGCTGAGTGCAGTTTACCGCCGCAGGGCGACCCGTCGGCAATGTTCAACCTGCGACGACGCCGGCGCGGGATCGACAGACCCGGTCCGATCGTCGTGCCAGCCGTCAATCCCAACGCGGCGTCAGCGCGCCCAGCGCACCGAGGGCGACCGCCGCCGCCGTCGAGGTCCGCAGCACCGTCGGACCCAGGCGCACCACGGCGGCCCCGGCCTCGGACAGCGCGGTGACCTCTTCTTCGGAGATGCCACCCTCCGGGCCGACCACCAGGAAAAGCGAACGAGCCTGGACCAGAGCGATTTTCGTCAAAGGTTCAGCGGCCGACTCGTGCAGCGCCAGCACAGTGGAACCCGATGCCACCGCTTCGCGGACATCAGCGATCAGGTCGCGGGTCGACGCGACACCGGAGACCGCTGGGATATGCGGTCGACGGGATTGCCTGGCCGCCGCGCGCGCCACCGCCCGCCACCGCCGAAGGCCCTTGTCGGCCCTTCCGTCGTCCCAGCGGGCCACGCACCGCGCCGCCTGCCAGGCGACGAACGCATCCGCGCCCGCCTCGGTGGCCAACTCGATGGCCAACTCGGAGCGGTCCGATTTGGGCAGCGCCTGCACGACAGTGACCTCCGGCGCAGCGGGCTCGACGGTCCAGCGCTCCAGCACGCGCGCCGTCAGCTTGGCCTTGGCGACCTGTTCGATCACGCAGTGTGCCATCGCGCCGGCGCCATCACCCAGATCGAGCTTCTCGCCGGCCCTGATCCGCCGCACGTTGGCGGCGTGGAATCCCTCGTCGCCGTCGACGACGGCCAACTCGCCGGTTTCCGGCAGGGTGTCGACGTAGAACAGCGCCTCGGTCATCGCCGAGCGCTAGCGGCCGGTGAAGGTCTCGCGCAGCCTGCTGAAGAGCCCGCCGCCCGAGCTCGCGGCGGTCTGCGTCGACTTCACCTCGGCGGTGTCTCGGACGCGATGCTCCTTGAACTTGCGGAGCAATTCGATGTCTTCGTGGTCGAGCCGCGACGGGACGACCACGTCGATATGGGCGTGCAGGTCACCGCGGACCCCGGACCTCAGGTGCGGCATGCCGTGGCCCCGAAGTGTGGTCACCGACCCCGGCTGGGTGCCCGGTGCGATGGTGATCTCGGTCGGTCCGTCCAGGATCGCGTCCACGGTCACCGAGTTGCCGAGCGCGGCGTCGACCATCGGCACCGAGACAGTGCAGTGCAGGTCGTCGCCGTCACGGACGAAGATGTCGTGCTGCTGTTCGTGGACCTCGACATACAGGTCACCCGCCGGGCCGCCACCGGGGCCGACCTCGCCCTGGGCCGCCAGCCGCACCCGCATGCCGTCGCCGACGCCTGCCGGGATCTTGACGCTGATCTCGCGGCGGGCCCGCACCCGGCCGTCGCCGCCGCAGCGGTTGCACGGGTCGAGGATGACTTCGCCGACGCCACCGCAGACCGGACACGGACGCGACGTCATGACCTGCCCGAGCAGCGAGCGCTGAACCGTCTGAATCTCGCCCTGCCCACCGCAGGTGTCGCAGGTGGTCGGCGTGGAGTTGCCGTGTGTGCCCTTGCCGTGGCAGAGGTCGCACAGCACAGCGGTGTCGACGGTGACCTGCTTGGTCACGCCTGTCGCACAGTCGTGGAGGTTCATCCGCATCCGCAGCAGGGAGTCGGCGCCCGGCCGGACCCGGCCGACGGGCCCGCGGGACGTGGTACCACCGCCGAAGAAGGCTTCGAACACGTCGCCGAGACCGCCGAACCCACCGAAGCCGTTGCCGCCCGCGCCCACCGATTCCAGCGGGTCACCGCCGAGGTCGACGATGCGACGCTTCTCCGGGTCGTTGAGCACCTCATAGGCGACGCTGATCTCCTGGAAGCGCGCCTGCGCCTTTTGATCGGGGTTGACGTCGGGATGCAGTTCACGGGCCAACTTCCGATAGGCGCGCTTGATCTCCTGATCACTCGCGCCCTTGCTCACGCCGAGCAGGCCGTAATAGTCGCGTGCCACTCCCTGACCTTCCCTACCGCTTACTGCGGTTTACCGGTTACCCAAGACTTCGCCGATGTACAGAGCAACCGCAGCGACATTAGCGATAGTTCCCGGATAGTCCATTCGAGTGGGCCCGAGCACCCCCATGCCGCCGTAGACCGTTCCCATACTGCCGTAAGTCGTGGTGACCACCGACGTGCCTGCCATCTCCTCGGCTTCGGTCTCGTGGCCGATGCGCACGGTGACCTTGCCCGCCTGCTGCTGTGCGGCCAGCAGCCGCAGCACCACGACCTGCTCCTCGAGCGCCTCGAGCACCGAGCGCAGCGATCCGCCGAAATCGGCGGTGTTGCGCGTCAGGTTGGCGGTGCCGCCCAGCAGCAGCCGCTCTTCGGTGTGCTCCACGAGCGATTCGAGCAGCACTGTCGCCGACCGGCCGATCGCATCGCCGAGCCCGCCGGTGCCGTCCATGTGGGCGGCGAGGTCCGAAACGGCGACCGAGGCCGCCGAAAGCCGCTTGCCTTCGAGCGCCTGACCAAGCATCTCGCGCAGTTGGCCGACCTGGTGGTCGTCGATGGTATCGCCGAGCTCGACCATGCGCTGATCGACGCGACCGGAGTCGGTGATCACCACGAGAAGGAGCCGGGCGGGCGTCAGTGCGACGACCTCGAGGTGGCGAACGGTGGAGGTCGACAGCGTCGGGTACTGCACGATGGCGACCTGTCGGGTCAGCTGCGCCAGCAGCCGCACCGCGCGACGCAGCACGTCGTCGAGGTCGACGCCGGTCTCGAGAAACTTGAAGATGGCGGACCGCTCCGACGTCGACAGCGGCTTGATTTCCTCGATCCGGTCGACGAACTCGCGGTAGCCCTTTTCGGTCGGCACCCGGCCCGAGCTGGTGTGCGGCTGCGTGATGTAGCCCTCGGCCTCCAGCACCGCCATGTCGTTGCGCACCGTCGCGCTCGAAACGCCCAGGTTGTGCCGCTCGACAAGACTCTTGCTGCCGATCGGCTCCTTGGTCGCGACAAAGTCGGCGACGATGGCGCGCAACACCTCGAACCGACGGTCGTCGGCACTTCCCATGGTGTTCACCCGCCCTCGGTCTTGATTCGCACCCATTTTACGGTGACCAGCAGCGGGGATGCCTTCCCGTGGTGTTCGCGGGCCTGTTTAGCGTGCGGATCTGCTGGTTGCGACTAGCCTCGGTACATGGTGAAGCCGTCGCCACGCGGGACGAGTCGAAGGATTTCGGGGTGATCTTCAAAGGCGTTCTGGACGGCAAGCCGTATCCCAACCACGGACTGACCTATCGACAATGGTCACAGATTCCGCCACGGCAGATCCGCCTCGACGAGCTGGTGACGACGACGACCGTGCTACAGCTCGACCGGCTGCTGTCGGAGGACTCGACATTTTACGGCGACCTATTCCCGCATGCTGTGCGATGGCGTGGGGTGACCTACCTCGAGGACGGACTGCACCGCGCCGTGCGCGCCGCGTTGCGCAACCGCACGATCCTGCACGCCCGAATCTTCGACATGGACATGCCTGCCCCCCAACAGATCTAACGTCCGCGCGGTGGCGGCTGCGAGCCGGCTGACTCGGGATCGACCTCGACGGCGTAGGACGTGATCGCGGCGATCTCCTCACCCGCGAATTCGTAGATGTCGCAGCTGGCGACGGCCGTCAGACCCGACGGGCCGCCGTAACGCGCGAAGGTGTCGACGGCCACCACGTCGGATCCCGCCGCCACCACACAGCGGTCATACGTGGTGGTGGTGTCCTCGAGGCTGGCGGCCGTCTCCCGGCACGTCTGGCGGACGGCGTCAGCACCCTCGAGGACCATGTAGCCGACGATGGTCCACCGCACATCTCTGGCGAGATGGCCGAGCGCCTCGTCGAAACGGTGCTCCGAGAACGCGCGGCCGACGGCGGCTGGGTCGAATGCCATGAGCCGACGGTACTTCTATCGCATCGTCGTGACGGCCAAAGGCTCGTGTGTCCCACTCACTCTGATGTGGACAATGTCAATGCGCGCGGTCGGAATCGACGTCGAGGCCGCTCCGCAGCGGATGCCAGCGACGGCATCAGATCGAGAGCCGAGACCTCGGCGCTATCGCTGCCTGCCGTCTCGATCAACGCCACGGCCCTCGTCGTGGCCGAGCACGCTGAGCATGCCGGGCAGGCCGGCCAACTCGGTGAGCTCAGCAGCGCGGGCGGTTCTCGGTCAGGTAGATCTGGTAGAGATGCCGGTCGTCTCGGCTGAGCGCGCGCCGAGGAGATAGGCGGCGTCCCACTCGGCGATGTCGTCGATCACCGAACGACGCCTCTCTCCTGCAACGCGATTCGCAGGGCCCGCAACGCGTAATGCATCCGGGACTTGACCGTCCCGTCGGGAACCTGTTCGTGCGCAGCGATTTCGGCGACGGTCTGCCCATGGTAGTAAGCGCGGACCACGGCCGTTCGATGGTCGGCGGAAAGCGACAGCAAGGCATCCGAAAGGATCCACTTGTCGAAGGCCGGACCGATTTCGTCGGGCGAAGCCTGTTCTGGAACGGAATCGGTCTTGAGTTCGCGTGCATACCTTGCACTTCGGCGATCGTCGATCACCTGGTTGCGGGCGACGGTGTACAGCCACGCCCTGACACCGTCGGTGCACTGCTGCAGTAGCTCGGGCTTTCGCCACAGCCGCAGCATCGACTCCTGCACGACGTCCTCGGCCAAAGCCATGTCGCCGCGGGTGAGTCGCAATACATAGCGCAACAACTCCTGGCTGTGTGCGTTATGGATCGCCCGGAAGTGAAGCCCGATCGGGATCGGTCATGTCGCTCATGCTCCGCGCGGGTCCTCTGCGTCTCCTGTGTATCTCCTTGTGGATTCCAGACAGAACGCGGGAACCGTTCGACGAGGAGTGACTCAGTCGAGCACGGTGCGCACCACCGCGTCGGCCAAGAGCCGGCCACGGTCGGTGAGCACGAACCGATCGGCGGCGATGTGCAGCAAGCCGTCGTCGACGGCGATTCGGGCGCGGTCTCGTTCTCGATCGCTGAGCGAGTCGGCCGTCAAGCCACGACGAAGTCGCAGTCGCAGCATGACGTCCTCGGTGTGCGTCGCGACGTCGTCGAGCTGCTCTTGCTCGGCGACGGGCAGCCGTCCTTGCGCGAGAGATTGCGCATATGCGTTCGGGTGCTTGACATTCCACCACCGCGTCGACCCGACATAGCCGTGCGCCCCCGGCCCGGCGCCCCACCACTGGCCACCGTCCCAGTAACCCATGTTGTGCCTGCACTCACCGCCGGGCTTGCTCCAGTTGGAAACCTCGTACCAGTCGAAACCGGCCGAGCGGAGCCGTTGGTCAGCAAGCTCGTAGCGATGAGCGACGACGTCGTCGTCTGTCGGCGCCATCTCGCCGCGGCGAACCCTGCGGCCCATCGCAGTGCCGTCCTCGATGGTCAGCGCGTACGCGGAGATGTGATCAACGCCTCCTTCGACAGCGGTGTCGATCGACCGGAGGAGGTCGTCGTCGGATTCCCCCGGCGTGCCGTAGATGAGGTCGATGTTGACGTGGTCGAACCCGGCCGCCAGCGCCTCGCGCGCGGCCGCGGGCGCCCGGCCCGGCGAATGCACGCGGTCGAGCGTGGCCAGCACGTGCGGCGCCGCCGACTGCATGCCCAGCGACACCCGGGTGTAGCCGGCGGCGCGCAACTCCGCGAACAACTCGGGCGATGTCGATTCCGGGTTGGCCTCGGTGGTCACCTCCGCGTCGCGGGCGAGGACGAAGTGATCGCGGACGGCGTCGAGCACCCGGCGCAGCCCGGCACCGCCGAGCAGCGACGGCGTGCCTCCGCCGACGAACACCGTCTGGACCGCCGGAGCCGCTCGGCCTGCGACATCAGGCCGAGCCGGAGATCCCAGCAGGCCGGCTGCCAGCGCCAGCTCAGTGCGCAACGCGGCCAGCCAGCCTTCTGGGTTCGCGCCGCCCAGCTCGGACGGCGTATAGGTGTTGAAATCGCAGTATCCGCAGCGGGTGGCGCAGAACGGGACATGGATGTAGAGGCCGAACGGTGCCCCCTGCATCGGCGAAATGCCTGGCAGGTCGAGTTGCTGCGTCCGGGCCGTCACACTGTTAGTTTCCCAGACGTTGCTTTTGCTCACCGTGAGCGCAAATCTGGCCCGGTTAGGGCGGATGTCGGTGTCCGTGGCACAATGGCCACGTGACCGCCGCCCGCATCCACACCCACCGCATCTCGTTGGTGGCGCGGCGGCATGTCGACTTCAAGCGCGTATGTAGCTGTTGTTGTCTGCCTTGACGCGCCTGATCTAGGACCCAGCCCTCGTACGTTTCCGCTGGCCGCCGGATCTGCGCCGCCGGATCAGCCACCGGTGACCAGCGCGCCCGACGGCCGGCTCTGTGAAGGAGCCAACCAATGACCACTGCAAAGCCTGTTAAGCGCCCGCGCGGCGAAGGGCAGTGGAAGCTCGGCTACCGCGAGCCGCTCAACCCGAACGAACAGTTCAAGAAGGACGACGACGCACTCAACGTGCGCGCCCGCATCGTCGACATCTACTCCAAGCAGGGCTTCGACAGCATCGACAAGCAGGACCTGCGCGGCCGGATGCGCTGGATGGGGCTGTACACCCAGCGTGAGCAGGGCTACGACGGAACATGGACCGGCGACGAGAACGCCGACATCCTCGAGGCCGAGTACTTCATGATGCGGGTCCGCTGCGACGGCGGAGCGTTGACCAGCGCCGCCCTGCGGACCATCGGCGAGATCTCCACGGAGTTCGCTCGCGACACCGCAGACATCAGCGACCGCGAGAACGTGCAGTACCACTGGATCCGGATCGAGGACGTCCCGCAGATCTGGGACCGGCTGGCCGCGGTTGGCCTGCAGACCACCGAGGCGTGCGGCGACTGCCCGCGAGTGGTGCTCGGTTCACCGCTGGCCGGTGAGTCCCTCGACGAGGTACTCGACCCGAGCTGGGCGGTCGACGAGATCGTGCGTCGCTTCGTCGGCAACCCCTCGTTCTCCAACCTGCCGCGTAAGTACAAGACCGCGGTGTCGGGCCTGCAGGACGTCGCCCACGAGGTCAACGACATCGCGTTCATCGGCGTCAACCACCCCGAGCACGGTCCCGGCCTCGACGTCTGGGTCGGCGGCGGGTTGTCGACGAACCCGATGCTGGCCCAGCGTCTCGGCGCCTGGGTGCCGCTCGACGAGGTGCCCGAGGTCTGGGAAGCCGTCACGTCGGTGTTCCGCGATTACGGCTACCGCCGGTTGCGCAGCAAGGCGCGGCTGAAATTCCTGATCAAGGACTGGGGAGTCGAGAAGTTCCGCCAGGTCGTCGAGGACGAGTACCTGGGCCGCAAGCTGATCGACGGCCCCGCACCAGAGCCGCTGAAGCATCCGCTCGACCACGTCGGCGTGCAGAAGCAGAAGAACGGCCGCAACGCCGTCGGCGTCGCACCCATCGCGGGGCGAGTGACCGGCACGATTCTGACGAAGGTCGCCGACCTCGCCGAGGCCGCGGGCTCTGACCGCATCCGGCTGACCCCCTACCAGAAGCTGGTCGTCCTCGACGTGCCCGACGACAAGCTCGATGAGCTGGTCGCCGGCCTCGATGCGCTCGGGTTGCCGTCGCGGCCGTCGTCATGGCGCAAGAACCTGATGGCCTGCACGGGTATCGAGTACTGCAAGCTGTCGTTCGCCGAGACGCGTAATCGCGCGCAGGTACTGGTGCCCGAGCTGGAGAAGCGGCTGGAGGACATCAACGCCCGCCTCGACGTCCCGATCACCGTCAACATCAACGGCTGCCCGAACTCGTGCGCCCGCATCCAGGTCGCCGACATCGGGTTCAAGGGTCAGATGATCGACGACGGCGACGGAAACCCCGTCGAAGGGTTCCAGGTCCATCTGGGCGGCAGCCTGGGATTGGACAGCGGTTTCGGCCGCAAGCTGCGCCAGCACAAGGTGCTGACTACCGAGCTGGGCGACTACATCGACCGGGTTGTCCGCAATTTCGTGAAACAACGAGAGCAGGGCGAGCGTTTCGCTACGTGGGCGGTACGAGCGGACGAGGCGGACCTGAGGTGACGGCGATGAGTGCTTGCGCCAAGTGGGGGCACCACCCGCCCGAAGTGCAGGGGGACGGAGAACGATGACAGACACGGATCTGCAACAGCTGGCCGAACGCGGCGCGGCCGAACTCGGGGGCGCAAGCGCGGAGGAGCTGCTGCGCTGGACGGACGAGAATTTCGGCGGCGACTATGTGGTCGCGTCGAACATGCAGGACGCGGTGCTCGTCTCGATGGCCGCCAAGGTGCGCCCAGGGGTCGACATCCTCTTCCTGGACACCGGTTACCACTTCGTGGAGACCATCGGCACCCGCGACGCGGTCGAGGCGGTCTACGACGTCAACATCGTCAACGTCACGCCTGAGAACAGCGTTGCCACGCAGGATCAGTTGTTCGGCAAGGACCTGTTCGCCCGCGAGCCGAGCGAATGCTGCCGGATGCGCAAGGTCGAGCCCCTCGGTAAGGCCTTGCAGGGTTACTCGGCCTGGGTGACCGGCATTCGCCGGGTCGAGGCGCCGACGCGGGCCAACGCGCCGCTGATCAGCTGGGACAAGGCGTTCAACCTCGTGAAGATCAACCCGATCGCGGCGTGGAGCGACGAGGAGATGCAGGCCTACATCGACGCCAACGACATCCTGGTCAATCCCCTTGTGTTCGAGGGCTATCCGTCTATCGGCTGTGCGCCGTGCACATCGAAGCCCGTCGAGGGCGCCGACCCGCGCAGCGGTCGTTGGGCCGGGTCGTCGAAGACAGAGTGCGGGCTGCACGCTTCGTGACACTCGTTCTGACGGCGCACGGTAGCGCGGACCCGAGGTCCGCGGCAACGGTGCATGAGCTAGCGGCCACTGTTCGCAGGGTGCGGCGCGGCGTCGACGTGCGAGTCGCGTTCTGCGAGCAGAACTCCCCCAATCTGCGCGATGTGCTCGCGTCGACCGGGCGCGACGCCGTTGTGGTGCCGCTTCTGCTGGCCGACGCGTACCACGCCCGTGTCGACATCCCCGAAATGATCCGGGCGGCTGCCACGTCGGCGCGGCAGGCCGACGTGCTCGGTGAGGATGACCGGCTCATCGCGGTGCTGAAGCAGCGGCTGACACATGCGGGTATATCGCGGCTCGATTCCGGCGTCGGTGTGCTCGTCACCGCAGTGGGTTCGTCGCACGCCGAGGCCAATGCGCGCACCTCAACCGTCGCCGATTATCTGGTGCAGCAGACGAATTGGACGGCCGCCACCGCTTTCGCCACCGGACCTGAGCCGACACTCGCCCAGGCCGCCGAGATACTGAAGGGTCGCGGTGCCACGCGTCTGGTCATCGCTCCGTGGTTCCTCGCTCATGGACGGATCACCGACCGTGTCGCAGAATTCGCGCGCAGCACAGGCATTGTGATGGCTGAGCCGCTGGGGCCGCACCGGTTGGTCGCGGAGACGGTGCTCGACCGCTTCGACGATCAGGTGGCCGCCGCCCGCGTCGCGGCCTGACTCTTTCAACCTCGAGCGTGCGTGGTCGCACGCCATTGCCGCGTATTGCGTACGGCACCGCGCACTCGACTATGACGCATCCAGATTCATCAACGCCCACCCGACAATAAATTCGCGCTGAGCCTAGGTATATACCAGGCATTTTGCAGCCGGTACTACTACCGGAGTGAGCATCGCACTGTCTGACGACTTCTGCTGTCGCTGAACCCGTTCCCGATCCGTCTCAGCTACAGAAAGTCCTCACAGTGTCGGTGTTCGTAGATATCGCGCCTGACGAGTCGCTGGTCGACTCGCCGACTCCCCCTGCGGCCAAGGGAAAGTGGCGCGGCAGGCTCACTCGAGCCGCGCTGCCGCTGTTATCGCTGATTGTCTTCTTCATCGTCTGGCAGATCGCCGCGGCCAGCGGCATCTGGAATCAGACGTTCGTGCCCTATCCGAGCACGGTCTGGCGCGCCTTCGTCGACGTCTCGACGACGCACGACGGTGTCCGCGGATACGCCGGATACCTGCTGTGGGAGCACCTCTACATGACGCTGCGGCGCGTACTCG
Source organism: Mycobacterium sp. ITM-2016-00318 (assembly GCF_002968285.2). Lineage (NCBI taxonomy): Bacteria > Bacillati > Actinomycetota > Actinomycetes > Mycobacteriales > Mycobacteriaceae > Mycobacterium > Mycobacterium sp. ITM-2016-00318. The sequence goes on from NZ_CP134400.1 coordinate 3,479,183, forward strand.
CAGGCGTAGTCATCGGCGTCGTGCTTGGTGTGCTGCTCGGCCTGGTAATGGGTTCGGTCGGCTGGGTGCGCAGAGTGCTCGAGCCATGGCTGACGTTCCTGCGGGCGCTGCCGCCGCTGGCCTACTTCTTCCTGCTGGTCATCTGGCTCGGCATCGACGAGGCACCGAAGATCACCCTGCTCGCGCTGGCGGCGCTGCCGCCCGCCGCCGTCGCCACCACCGCCGCCGTCGTCGCCGCCCCCGTCGGTCTGCAGGAGGCGGCCCGCGCGCTCGGCGCATCCCGGGCTGAGGTAATTCGCGACGTGGTCGTTCCCTCTGCTCTGCCCGAGACGTTCACCGGCATCCGGCTCGCGGTGGGTATGGCCTACTCCTCGGTGGTGGCCGCAGAACTGTTCAACAGCATCCCCGGTATCGGCGGCTTGGTAAAGGACGCCAGCAATTACAACAACACCCCCGTCGTTCTGGTCGGCATCTTCGCCATCGGTGTTTCCGGCCAGGTCATCGACGGTCTACTTCGCGCCATCGAACGGCGCGCTGTTCCCTGGAGAGGAAAAATCTAGATGAGATTCAAAAGCCCTTGTCGCGGCGCTGGCGGCGAGCACGTTGGCGCTCGCCGGGTGCTCGGTGGACCAGCCGGGTCAACAGGCCGACAAGCCGACGATTCGCATTGGCTATCAGACCTTTCCGAGCGGTGATCTGATCGTCAAGAACAACAAGTGGCTGGAAGACGCGCTGCCCGACTACAACATCAAATGGGTCAAATTCGACTCCGGCGCCGACGTCAACACCGCGTTCATCGCCAAGGAACTCGACTTCGGCGCCCTTGGGTCGAGTCCGGTCGCTCGGGGACTCTCAGCACCGCTGAACATTCCCTACAAGGTCGCCTTCGTGCTCGACGTGGCCGGTGACAACGAGGCACTGGTTGCCCGCAACGGGACGAACGTCAATTCGATTCCCGAACTGCGCGGCAAGCGCATCGCCACACCGTTCGCATCGACTGCGCACTACAGCCTCCTTGCGGCGTTGGCTCAGAACAACCTGAAGCCCAGCGACGTTCAGCTGGTCGACCTGCAGCCGCAGGCCATCCTGGCGGGGTGGGAGCGCGGCGACATCGATGCCGCCTACACCTGGCTGCCGACGCTGGACCAGCTGCGCGAGTCCGGCAAGGATCTGATCACCAGCCGCCAGCTCGCCAAGACGGGCAAGCCGACGCTCGACCTCGGTGCCGTGTCTGACGACTTCGCGTCTGCGCATCCGGAGATCGTCGACATCTGGCGCCAACAGGAGGCACGCGCGCTCGGCGTCATCAAGAACGATCCGAACGCGGCAGCCAAGGCCATCGCCGCCGAGATTGGGCTCTCGCCGGAACAAACGGCGAGTCAGCTCAAGCAGGGCGTGTACCTGACGCCCGAAGAGGTCGCATCGCCGGAATGGCTTGGCTCAGAGGGCAAGCCGGGCAACATCGCCGTCAACCTGCAAAGCGCATCGCAATTCCTCGCCGAGCAGAAACAGATTCCCTCGGCGGCGCCCTTGACGACCTTCCAGGATGCGATCTACACAAAAGGGTTGCCGGGTGTCCTCAGTCAGTGACCTCGAACACGTGGTGAGACAGCGTCATGAAGGCGCAATCCGGATCAGCGACGTGTCGCACCGGTACGGGCGCGGCCGGGATGAAGTCACCGCGCTCGGGCCGGTCGACCTGACCGTCGAGCCGGGGTCGTTTCTGGTGCTGGTCGGAGCTTCCGGATGCGGAAAGAGCACCCTGCTTCGGCTGCTCGCCGGCTTCGAGGCGCCGAGCGAGGGGTCGGTGCAGGTGTCGGGCAGCGCTCCGACACCCGGGGTGACGGCTGGTGTGGTGTTCCAGCAGCCGCGGCTTTTTCCCTGGCGGACGGTCGGCGGAAACGTCGACGTGGCGCTCAAGTACGCGAAGGTTCCGCGCGAGCGCCGCGCCGAACGCCGCGCCCAACTGCTCGAGCGGGTACGCCTGGAAGGCACTGCGCACCGTAAGATCTGGGCGATCAGCGGCGGCCAGCAACAGCGGGTGGCGATCGCGCGGGCGCTCGCCGCAGAGACCCCGCTGTTCCTGCTCGACGAACCGTTCGCAGCGCTGGACGCGCTGACGCGCGAACGGCTGCAGGAGGACGTCCGGCAGGTCAGCGCCGAATCCGGCCGCACCACTGTGTTCGTCACGCACAGCGCCGACGAGGCCGCGTTCCTCGGATCGCGGATCGTGGTCTTGACCCGTCGGCCCGGGCAGGTCGCACTCGACCTCCCCGTCGATCTACCCCGAGGCAAGGTGGACGCCGACGAACTGCGCCGGTCCCCGGAGTACGCCGAGCTGCGCACCGAGGTCGGCCGCGCCGTCAAGGCCGCCGCCGCCGCCTGATAAGACTCACGATGACTCCAGACGTGGTGCTGTACTGCCGCCGCGCCCTACGGTGCCCGTAACCCATCGACTCCCATCGAAGGATAGCTCCCACATGTCCGAAATCACCGCCACTCCAGAAGAACTGAGCCAGGATCCGCCAGGTCCCGCCCGCAGACTACGGGGCAACCTCGGTGTGGCCTCGATCGTGTTCATGGTGATGGCCGCCGCAGCGCCGCTCGGTGTCATCGGCGGCGTGGTGCCGCTCGGCATCGCCGCGGGCAACGGGGCAGGCTTCCCCGCCACGTTTGTGGTGTCCACGGTCATCCTGCTGCTGTTCGCAGTCGGATTCACCGCGCTGACGCCGTATGTCGAGGACGCAGGCGCGTTCTTCTCCTATGTCCGGACCTCGCTGGGCTTTCCGGCCGGTATCGGTATCGCGTTCGTCGCACTCGTCAGCTATGTTGCGATCGAGGCGGGTGTGTACGGGCTGCTCGGTCCGGCGGGCGGAGCGATCGTCGAATTGTTCGCCGGTCCTGCCCTGCCGTGGTGGGTGTTCGCAGCGGTGGCGTTCGCGGTCACGACATACGTCGGCTACCGCAACATCGAGCTGTCCAGCAAGGTGCTGGCGGTGTTGCTGACCGCGGAGATCGCGATCGTCGTCGTGCTGGACGCTGTCATCGTCTTCCAGGGTGGCGACCACGGGCTGTCCAGCGGGATCGTCAACCCGAGCGCCATCTCGTCTGGTTCTCTGGGCATCGGCCTGCTGTTCGCCCTGATCAGCTACGTGGGATTCGAGGCGACCGCGATCTTCCGGGACGAAGCCAAGGCCCCGGAGCGCACGATTCCCCGTGCCACCTACGTCGCGCTCATTCTGATCGGCGTGTTCTACGCCGTCACCAGCTGGGCGCTCATCTCCGGATGGGGCGACCAGGAAGCAGTGAGTCGGGCAACGGATTCGGGCTCCACGTTCCTCGCCGACACCGCGCAGCGCTACATCGGCGTTGTGGGCACCGACATCATCACCGTGCTGTACTTCACGAGCCTGTTCGCCTGCATCCTCGCGTTCCACAATGTGGCGTCGCGCTACGTGTTCGCGTTGTCGCAGCGCGATGTGCTGCCCGCGTCACTGAGCCGCCCACATGGCACGCACGGTTCACCGCATCAGGCGTCGTTGTGGATCTCCGGCGTGGTCGCGTTGAGCGTCATCGCGGCGGTGGTGTTCCACCTCGATCCCGCCGCGCAGTTCTACACCTGGTTCGCGGGCGCCACCACGGTCGGGTTCGTCGTCCTGCTGATCGCGACCTCGGTGGCTGTCCTCGTGTACTTCGCCAAGGATCGGCGGGGCTACTCACAGTGGCGGGTGCGGATCGCACCTGCGCTCGGCCTCGCCGGCCTCGCCGTCGGGCTCATCCTCATCGTCGCCAACCTCGAGGATCTCGTTGGCGGGTCGACCATCTTGGGCTGGGCCATCGTGGGATTGCTCGTTGTCGCGTTCATCGCAGGCGTCATCGTCGGCAAGCGGACCGATGACAAGGCGGTGGCGCGACCGTGACGCAGACCGTCCATTCGTCCGCGAACGGCGAGCGCGTCCAACCGGATGCCGAGCACGCGCTGCGCAGCGGACTCGACGACGGGTCGTTGACGGAGATCGAGATCGCCTGGAGTGATCCCTTCGGCCACGCTCAAGGCAAGCGGATCCCGGCACCGCAGTTCCTGAACCGGGCGCTCGGCACCGGATTCGCCTTCTGCGAGGCGTCGTTGGCGTGGGACACCGCAGGGACGGTGATCGATTCACTTCGGCTGACGAACTGGAGCGGTGGATACCCCGACGTCTACGCCATCCCGGACTTCGCGACGTACAAGCCGTTGCCGTGGCGGGCCGGGGTCGGTCACGTCATCTCCGACATCGTCGCCCACGACCGCAGCCCGTCGCTTCTCGATCCGCGGGCGGTCCTCAAGAGAGTGCTCACCCGCCTTGCATCGCTGGGCTACACCGCCAAGGTCGGCGTCGAGTTCGAGCTCTACCTGCTCAACGCGGACGGCTCGGCGTTCCAGGAAGACATCCACGCCTACTCGTTGGAGAATGCCAACGCCCTCGACCCGATCCTCACCGACCTCTACGAAACGCTGAGCGCATTCACGGCCTTGGAAGGCATCCAAACCGAATACGGCCCTGGTCAGATCGAGACGAACCTGGTCTACACCGACGCTTTAGCGGCCGCCGACGACGCGGCCAGGCTCAAATACGCCGCGAAGGAAGTGGCACGCAGGCACGGCAAGCTCGCCAGCTTCATGCCCAAACCCTTCACCGAGCATTCGGGAAGCTCGCAGCACATCCATATCTCGCTGTGGCGCGGCGACGAGCCGGCGTTCGCCCCCGACGACGGCACCGAGAACGAGGTGACCCTGCACGCCATCGCGGGCCTGCTCGAGCACCTGCCATCGATCACCCTGTTCGGCGCGCACACCGTCAACGCGTACCGGCGATTCACCCCCGACTCGTTCGCACCGGCGACCGTGACGTGGAGCCGGGACAACCGCAGCGCCGCCGTGCGGTCCCTGATCGAGCATGATCCCGCAGCCACCCGTATCGAGCTGCGCAGCGGCGGATCAGACGCCAACCCGTACTGGTTGATCGCCTCGGCGCTGGCCGCGGTCGTCGCCGGCCTGGAAGCCAAACGCAACGCCCCGCCCGCGTTGGGCGGCAACCTCTACACCGAGGGCGTACCGCTGCCGGAATCACTCGGTGTGGCAATCGAACTCGCAACTCGTGACGACACCATCCTGGAGATCCTCGGAGCCGACTCCGTCCTCGACTTCGCATCGTTGGCCCGCAGCGAGTGGGTGGAGTACAGCAACGAGGTCAGCGACTGGGAACGCCGGCGCTACCTGAGCAGCTCGTGACCGCTCCGCGGTTCGGCGTGTGGGCCCCCGTTTACGGCAACCACGGCGCCCGGCATCATCCGCATGACGCGCCCGACGCGAGCTATCGGCGCACCCGCGACCTGCTGCTGCGGGCCGAGCGGGCTGGCTTCGATTCGACCTTGTTGGCGGAGCATGTCATCCACCCCAGCAATACCGAAGACGATGTGCTGGAGACGTGGTCGACGATCGCCGCGTTGGCCGAAGCCACCTCACGCATCGAATTGATCGGCGCGGTCAAACCACTGCTGTTCAATCCGTTGGTGTTCGCGAAGATCGCCGCCAATGTCGCCGACATCGCCGACGGGCGACTCGCCGTCAATCTCGTCACCGGCTGGTTCCTGCCGGAGTTGGAGGGATTGGGCCTCGACCCGCTCGATCACGACGACCGGTATGCCTACTCGAGGAAATGGATCGGTGTCGTCACCGAACTGTGGGCGGGCAAGCATGTTTCGATCGGTGATCGCGACGGCCAGCCCGCCCTGATCCGTCCTGTGCCCGCCGACCCGCCCCTCCTGTATGTGGGCGGTGAATCCGAGCCGGGCCGCGCCCTGGCCGCCGATAACGCCGACGTCTTCTTCATCAACGGCCGCCCGTTCCCCGACACGATCGAGGTCATCGAGGACCTGCGTGCTCGGCCTCGCGACGGTGCACCCCTGCGATTCGGGTTGTCCGCATTCGTGATTGCGCGCGATACGGAGGCGGAAGCGATCGCCGAGCTGGAGTATCTGCAGGCCCTCTCCGACGCCGAGACCCGCCCCGAGATCTCCGGCGGCACGGACCCGAAGACCCAGATGTACAAGGTGCTTTCGGGCACCAGACGCATCGGCTCCAATGGCGGCACGCTGGCCGGCCTTGTCGGCAGGTATGAGCAGGTGATCGAGCGCATCGAGGCGTATCACGACGCAGGCATCGAGCTCTTCATGCTTCAGTTCCAGCCGATCGAGGCCGAAGTGGACCGGTTCGCCGACAAGATCATTCCCCATTTCCGATAACGCCTGGGAGTCATCATGACCGTCACACGCGATGCCGTCGCACCGCGACGCCCGTTCAACGGCAAGCCGCTGGGTGGGACAGTCAAACAGCGATTGGCGCGGTTGCCCGAGGTCGTCGCCGCCCTCCGCGAAGACGATCCCGCCGCCGAACGCGAACGGGTTCTTCAGTACGACGCCGTCGAGTCACTCTGGCGGACAGGCGTACTCAACCTCCGCGTACCCACCGAATTCGGCGGTCCCGGCGGGAAGGCTCGCGATGTCCTTTCGGCCGTGATCCAGATCGGCCGCGGCAGCTCAAACGTCGCACAGGCCCTTCGATCACACTTCGGCTTCTCCGAGCGGCTGCTTAGCAACCGGGCGACGCGGCAGGAAGCCGAAGAGTGGTTCCCGCGGGTTCATGCGGGTCTCATCGTCGGCAACGCCATCACCGATGCTGCGGGCAAGGCTCCGTCGAGCGCGGACACCAAGGTTCTGCCCGACACCGACGGTGTGCTTCGGCTCAACGGATACAAGTTCTACTCCACCGGCACACTGTTCGCCGACGTTATCGCGGTGTCTGCATTGGATGCGCTCGGCCGCGACGTCCAGGCGATCATCCCTGCCGGCCGGCCGGGCGTCGAATTGTTCGACGACTGGGACGGATTCGGGCAGCGCACGACAGCGAGCGGCGGAACCCGGTTCACCGAAGTCGAAGTGCATCCGCACGAGGTGGTGACGGTATCCGACGGCAACACGCTCGGACACGTGACCGCCTTCCTTCAGCTGTATCTGGCCTCGGTGGCGGTCGGCATCGCATACTCCGTGTTCGACGACGCCGTGCAGTACGTACGTACAAAAGCCCGTCCTGCATCGCACTCGATCGCCGACAGCGCCGCAACCGACCCGTTCGTTCTGGAGGCCGTCGGAGAGATCTCGGCTTCGGCGGCCTCGGCCGAAGCCATCGTGTTGGCGGCAGCCGACGCCATCGATCAACTCGTCGACAGCCGCAGGCAGGGCGATCCCGATGCGGTCGCCGAGGTCGCGGTCACCGTGGCGAGGGCGCAGCTGGTGGCGGAGCGGCTGACGATCTCGGCAGCCGGGCGACTGTTCGACACCGGCGGAGCCTCAGCGACCGCCCGCGCGCTGAACCTCGACCGGCACTGGCGCAATGCCCGCACCATCGCCGGACACAGCCCGCTGGCCTACAAGGCCTATACCGCAGGTGATTACGCCGTCAACGGGACGTGGCCGGCCGCCAACGGCTACTTCTGAGTCAAAGGCCTGCCGATCAGGCTTTCGACAACGCGTCTTCGTCGGCCTCGTCGGGCTTCGGGACATCCGTGCCGCCGGGCAACGTCGGCACTCGGGTAGCACGGACGTACACCGTGTCGCCCTCTTTGAGGCCGAGCGCCTCGGCGTCACCGCGGGTGATCTGCGCGGTGAACGGGGTGTTGTTGATCGCGGCGGTCAACTCGACACGAGTTTCGAAGCCAAGCATGACAATTCGGTCGATCGTCGCTTTGAGCACACCGGTCGCCTGAACCGAATCGTCGGTCTGCGCGATCGCCATGTCAGGATTGCGGCCGACGCGAATGTCGTGCGGCCGCACCAAGGTGCCGTTCAGCGACGACACCGCACCGAGGAACGACATCACGAACGCATTGGCCGGTGTGTCGTATACGGCTGTCGGCGAACCGACCTGCTCGATACGGCCCTTGTTCAGCACCGCGATCCGATCGGCCACATCGAGTGCTTCGGCCTGGTCATGCGTGACCAGGACGGTGGTGACGTGCACCTCATCGTGCAGTCTGCGCAGCCAGGCACGAAGGTCCTCGCGCACCTTCGCATCCAGCGCGCCGAACGGTTCGTCGAGCAGCAGCACCTGCGGGTCCACGGCCAGCGCGCGAGCCAACGCCATACGCTGGCGCTGCCCGCCCGACAGCTGGTTGGGGTATCGAGTCTGGAAGCCGGCGAGGCCGACCACTTCCAGAAGGTTGTCGACCTTGGCCTTGATCTCGGATTTCGGCCGCTTGCGGATCCGCAGACCGAAGCCGACGTTGTCGCGGACGGTCAGATGCTTGAAGGCCGCATAGTGCTGGAACACGAAGCCGATCCCCCGCCGCTGCGGCGGTATGCCGGTGACATCGCGGCCGTTGATGGAGATCGTGCCGGTGTCGGGCTGGTCGAGGCCCGCGATGGCACGCAGCAGTGTCGACTTGCCCGATCCGCTCGGTCCGAGCAGCGCGGTGAGCGAGCCCGACGGCACATCGAAGTCGACGTTGTCGAGCGCGGCGAAGTCGCCGTAGTGCTTGTTCGCGCCCCGCACCGTGATCGCATTGGTCATGTCGTCTCCTGAAGTTCTAATTGTCCGTTTTCGCGCGTCGCGCGTCGAGGATTACCTGAACCACCAGCACGAGCACCGCGACGGTCATCAACAACGTCGAAATGGCGTAGGCGCCGTACTCGGAGCCCCGGTTGTACCGGTCGGCGACCAGAAGTGTGAGCGTCTGCGAGGAGCCGGGCAGGTTCGCGGCAACGATCGTCACCGCGCCGAACTCCCCCAGCGTGCGCGCGATGGTCAGCACGATGCCGTACATCAAGCCCCACCGGATCGATGGCAGGGTGATACGCCAGAACGTCTGCCACCAGCTGGACCCCAGCGTGGCGGCTGCTTCCTCCTGATCGGTGCCGAGCTCATGCAGCACCGGTTCGACCTCGCGGATGACGAACGGCACGGTGACGAAGATGCTGGCGAGAACGATGGCCGGGAAACTGAAGATGATGTTGAAGCCGAGATCGTTCTGCACGAAGCCGAAGACGCCGTTGGTTCCCCACAGCAGGATCAGTGCGACGCCGACGACGACCGGAGACACTGCGAACGGCAGGTCGATCGCGGCCTGAAGCAGACTCTTCCCACGGAACTTGTTGCGCGCCAGCACCAACGCCGTCGGCACGCCGAACAGCACGTTGAGCGGTACCACGATCGCGACAACGAGGAGCGACAGCTGCAGCGCCGAGATCGCCGCGGGGGTGGTCACCGATTCGATGAAGGCGGCGAATCCCGGCGTGAAGGTTCGCCACAGGATCAGGCCGACCGGAACGATGAGCAGTAACAGCAGGTAGCCGAGGGCGACGTAGCGCAATAGATGACGCACAGGAGTCGACACGATCATTGCGCCAACTCCTCCCGCTTGGCCGCCCGCGATCCGACGCTGCGGAGGATGAACAGGATGACGAACGAGATGACGAGCAGCACAATCGATATCGCGGCCGCCCCGGTGCGGTCGTCATTCTCGATCAGCGTCCGGATCCACTGCGAAGAGACCTCGGTCTGACCCGGGACGGCACCGCCTATCAACACCACCGAGCCGTACTCGCCGATGGCACGTGAAAACGCCAGGCCCGCACCGGAAAGCAACGATGGCAGCAGCGCGGGAAGGATGACGAGCGTGAAGATCGTCCAGTTGTTGGCGCCAAGCGACGCGGCGGCCTCCTCCACTTCGCGGTCGAGTTCAAGCAGCACCGGCTGGACCGAACGCACGACGAACGGCAACGTGACGAACAGCAGTGCGACGGCAACGCCCCACTGCGTGTGTTGAATGTGAACTCCGACCGGGCTGTTCGGCCCGTAAAGCGCAAGCATCACCAGGCTGGCGACGATCGTCGGCAGCGCGAACGGGAGGTCGATGATCGCGTCGACAAGTCGCTTGCCGGGGAACTGATCCCGGGTCAGAACCCAGGCGATCAGCAAGCCGAAGAACAGGTTGATCACCGCTACCGCGATCGAGATCGTCAGCGTCACGCGGAACGACGCGATCGCCGAGTTCGACGTTACCGCCGTCCAGAACGCGTCCCAGCCACCGCCGGCGGACTGCCACACGATCGCGGCGAGAGGCAGCAGCACGATCACCGAGAGCCAAGTCGTCGCCACCCCGACACGCAGCGACGTGCTGCCGTAGCGGCTTTTGAAGAAACCGCGAGACGCCCCGGCCTCACCGTCGCCGGTGAGTTCTGGCCGGGGTCCCCTCGTTTCGGACGCAGGTCCGACGTCAGCTGTCATCCAGTGGCCTGCTTGTAGATCTTGGTGATGGTGCCGTTGTCCTTGTCGAACAACGCGGGATCGACCTCACTCCATCCACCTAGGTCGGCGATCGTCCACAGCTTCTGCGGAATCGGGAAGTCGGTGGCGAAGTCCTCGACGACCGACGGGTCGACCGGCCGGAAACCGGCCTGCGCCCAGATCTTCTGACCCTCGGGGGTATAAAGGAAGTTCTTCAACGCATTGGCCTGTTCCTGATGCGCGCTGGAGGTGACGACCGCAACCGGGTTCTCGATCTTGAAAGTCTGCGGTGGGTTGACGTGCTCGACCGGCTTGCCCTGCCGCTCGACGTTGATCGCCTCGTTCTCATAGCTGATCAGCACGTCACCGGTGCCCTGAAGGAACACGTCGGTGGCTTCGCGACCGGACCCCGGCCTCGTCTTGACGTGCTCGGAGACCAGCTTGGTGATGTAGTCGATGCCGGCCTGCTGGTTCTGCCCACCGTTGCTTTTGGCTGCGTACGGCGCCAGCAGATTCCACTTGGCCGAACCGGAACTCAGCGGACTGGGCGTGACTACCTCGAGCCCGGGCTTGAGAAGGTCATCCCAGTCCCTGATGTTCTTCGGGTTGCCCTTGCGGACGACCAGCGAAACCACGGAGCCGAACGGGATGCCCTTGGTGGCGTCTGCGTTCCAGTCCTTGGCCACCTTGTCGGCCTTGACCAGACGGGCGATGTCGGGTTCGACGGAGAAGTTGACGATGTCGGCGGGCTTACCGTCGACGACCGAGCGTGACTGATCACCGGATGCGCCGTAGGACGTCGTCACGGCGACACCTTTGCCCTCTTCGGTGGCGGCGAACGCCGGAATGATCTTGCTCCAGCCGGGTTCGGGCACCGCGTAGGCGACCAGGGTCAGCGTGGTGTCGGCGCCTCCTGCTTGATCACCTCCGCCCGCGACGTCACTGGATCCGCCGCCGCAGGCCGCGAGAACCGTCGCGGTGGTGGCTAGTGCGGCGGCGTGAAGCCAGGCTCTGCGGATGTTCATTGATGACCTTTCCTTGCGGGGTTGGACGGACAGTTCCGTCACGGCGGCAAGGCGAAGGATCAGTACGTGGGCACAGGAACAGCCGCTACCGACACCAAACCGCGGACGGGTATGGAATCAGCGACAACAACACACATCAGCGACAGCGGTGAAACCCACGGCAATGAGGGCCAAGATGTGGCCACCCTTGTTGCCAGTCGCTGCCTGCATGGCGCGAAGAATAACAGAGTCGGGCTAATCGCTCAGGTCGGGGCTTTCGCAGCCGTCAACGGGTGAAGAGCCACATGACGACCACCAGCACCAGCAGAAGGACCAGGATCAATGTCACGCGAGACCGCGGCATCCGCGTCACCGATCCTCGTCCTGGTGACGCGCCCGGCGCAGTAGCCGGATGCCGTTGCCAAGCGCACCGTCGAGCAGGATGGCGGTTCCGTAAGCCAGCGCCAGCACGACGGGCATCACGACCGCGGTCTGGGCGACGAATCCAAGGCCGGACAGCCACAGTTCGACGCCGTCCCACCAGTTCAGGAAGCCGCCCACCCGGCCAGCCTACGGTGGGCCCTGCCACGCTGATCTCCGCAGTTCAGCGCTTCGTGCGCGCGGGAATCGGCGCAAACTGCCGTTTCCGCAGCTCAGGAGGGCCACATCGACTGCGGTCGTGCTCCCCGGTCACGCGGTGGCATCGGGCCGCTGGCCGAGGCAGATGCCCGGCTTAACCCGGCGCTGACCAGCAAACCTCGGACATACCGCTGGTCCAGTAGACGCCGAGCAGGTCGGGAGTCGATGATGTCCGCATGGTTCTGCAACATGAAGCGGCCAGTGAGGCCCCGGGCCCTCCGCCGTTGACCGTGACGGCACCGGTGCCCTACGCGCCGAGCGCTGCCCTGCGGAACCCGTTCCCGCCGATCGCCGACTATGCGTTTCTCTCCGACTGCGAGAACACGTGCTTGATCTCGTCTGCCGGCGCCGTCGAGTGGCTGTGCGTGCCGAGGCCGGACTCGCCCAGCGTGTTCGGCGCGATCCTGGACCGCGGCGCGGGACACTTCCGGCTCGGCCCGTACGGCGTCTCGGTGCCCGCGGCACGCCGCTATCTACCGGGCAGCCTGATCCTGGAGACGACGTGGCAGACCCACACCGGCTGGATCATCGTGCGCGATGCGTTGGTGATGGGCCCGTGGCACGACATCGACTCGCGTTCGCGCACACATCGCCGCACGCCGATGGACTGGGACGCCGAGCACATCCTGCTGCGCACCGTGCGGTGTGTCAGCGGCACCGTCGAACTGGTCTTGAACTGCGAGCCGTCGTTCGACTACCACCGGAACAACGCCACATGGGAGTACTCGGCGCAGGCGTATGGCGAGGCGATCGCGCGTGCGGTGAAGACTCCTGATTCGCACCCGACACTGCGGATCACCACGAACCTGCGCATCGGTCTTGAAGGGCGCGAGGCGCGGGCCCGCACTCGCATGAAGGAGGGCGACAACGTCTTCGTCGCGTTGAGCTGGTCGAAGCACCCCTCGCCGCAGACGTATGACGAAGCCGCCGACAAGATGTGGCAGACGAGTGAGTGTTGGCGGCAGTGGATAAACGTCGGCGACTTCCCCGACCATCCGTGGCGGTCCTACCTTCAGCGCAGCGCCCTGACGCTGAAGGGCCTGACGTACTCCCCGACCGGTGCGCTGCTTGCCGCACCGACGACTTCCCTACCGGAAACGCCTCAGGGCGAACGCAACTGGGACTACCGCTATGCGTGGGTGCGCGACTCGACGTTCGCGCTGTGGGGGCTCTACACGCTCGGGCTCGACCGCGAGGCCGACGACTTCTTCGCGTTCATCGCCGACGTGTCCGGCGCGAACAACGGTGAGCGGCACCCGCTTCAGGTGATGTACGCCGTCGGCGGCGAACGCAGCCTCGTCGAGGAGGAGCTCAACCACCTGTCCGGCTACGACAACGCGCGGCCGGTGCGGATCGGCAACGGCGCCTACAACCAGATGCAGCACGACATCTGGGGCACGATGCTGGATTCGGTGTACCTGCATACTAAGTCGCGCGAGCAGATTCCGGAGTCACTGTGGCCGGTGCTCAAGCAACAGGTCGAAGAGGCCATCAAGCACTGGCGCGAACCCGACCGCGGCATCTGGGAGGTCCGCGGCGAGCCGCAGCACTTCACGTCCAGCAAGATCATGTGCTGGGTGGCGCTCGATCGAGGTTCCAAGCTCGCGGAGATCGAGGGCGAGCGGTCGTATGCGCAGCAGTGGCGCGCGATCGCCGAGGAGATAAAGGCCGACATCCTGGCCAACGGCGTCGACTCCCGCGGAGTGCTCACCCAGCGCTACGGCGACGACGCGCTCGACGCCTCCCTGCTGCTGGCGGTGCTCACCCGGTTCCTTCCGCCCGACGATCCGCGGATCCGCGCCACCGTGATCGCGATCGCCGACGAGCTGACCGAAGAGGGCCTGGTGTTGCGCTACCGGGTCGAGGAAACCGACGACGGATTGTCAGGCGAGGAGGGCACTTTCACGATCTGCTCGTTCTGGCTGGTGTCAGCGCTTGTCGAGATCGGCGAGATACACCGCGCCAAGCACCTGTGCGAGCGGCTGCTGTCGTTCGCCAGCCCGCTGCATCTGTACGCCGAGGAGATCGAGCCGCGCACCGGACGCCATCTAGGCAACTTCCCGCAGGCGTTCACCCACCTCGCGCTGATCAACGCGGTGGTGCACGTCATCCGCGCCGAGGAAGAGTCGGACAGCTCCGGTGGTTTCCAGCCGGCCAACGCGCCGATGTAGGTGAGGATCGCGCGTGGCGTCCGCGGCTCGCATGCGAATGCGGCTAGCGTGTCGCGGGCGTCTATTTCCCGGCGGCGTTGTTGAGGATGTCGATGGCCATCGCCGCCGCCTCGTCGCCGAGCTTGTACGCACACACCCACGTTTCGGCGGTCAGGTTGGACGTGGGAGCAGCACCCGCTCCAACGCAGACTCGTGAGCTGCGGAACGTTCGACGGCACAGTGCTCGTGTTGCGCACAGCGGTTCCGGAAACGATGCTCACGCAACCGGTTAACGCCATCGCAGCGACGGCGACGCCGATGCCGACGCCGACAACGCGCGTCGTCATTTCTTCGGTTTGTCGCTCGCCGCGTCACTCGACAGGGCGGCGACGAAGGCTTCCTGCGGAACATCGACGCGACCGATCGTCTTCATCCGCTTCTTGCCTTCCTTCTGCTTCTCCAGCAGCTTGCGCTTACGGGTGATGTCACCGCCGTAGCACTTCGACAGCACGTCCTTACGGATTGCGCGAATATTCTCGCGGGCAATGATTTTCGACCCGATAGCTGCCTGCACAGGAACTTCGAACTGCTGACGCGGGATTAGTTCCTTCAGCTTCGTGGTCATCTTGTTGCCATACGCCGACGCGGAATCCTTGTGCACGATCGCGCTGAACGCGTCGACCGCCTCACCCTGTAGGAGGATGTCGACCTTGACGAGGTCGGCTTCCTGTTCGCCCGACTCTTCGTAGTCGAGGCTGGCGTACCCGCGAGTGCGTGACTTCAGCGAGTCGAAGAAGTCGAAGATGATCTCGCCGAGCGGCATGGTGTAGCGCAGCTCCACCCGCTCCGGCGACAGGTAGTCCATGCCGCCGAGTTCACCGCGACGGGACTGGCACAGCTCCATTATGGTGCCGATGAATTCGCTGGGCGCGATGATCGTGGTTTTTACCACCGGTTCGAATACCCTGCGCACCTTGCCTTCCGGCCAGTCCGACGGATTGGTGACGATCAAATCGGAGTCCTCGCCCCCGCCTTCTACCTCTACGCGGTAGACGACGTTCGGCGACGTCGAGATCAAGTCCAGGTCGAACTCGCGTTCCAGCCGCTCCCTGGTGATCTCCATGTGCAACAGTCCTAGGAAGCCGCAGCGGAAGCCGAACCCCAGTGCCACCGACGTCTCCGGCTCCCAGATCAAAGCCGCATCGTTGAGCTGCAGCCGGTCAAGCGCGTCACGCAGGACCGGATAGTCCGAACCGTCAACCGGATACAGGCCCGAGTACACCATCGGCTTGGGTTCGCGGTAGCCGGTGAGTGCCTCGGTGGCACCGTGGCGCGCGGCCGTCACGGTGTCGCCGACCTTCGACTGACGGACGTCCTTCACGCCGGTGATGAGGTAACCGACCTCGCCGACGCCGAGGCCCGCGGACGGCTTGGGTTCCGGCGACACGATGCCGACTTCCAAGAGTTCGTGATGAGCGCCGGTGGACATCATCTTGATCCGCTCGCGCGGCAGGATCTTGCCGTCGACGACACGGACATAGGTGACCACGCCGCGATAGATGTCATAGACGGAGTCGAAGATCATCGCGCGAGCCGGCGCGTCGGCGTCACCCTGCGGCGGAGGCACCTCACGGACGACGTGATCGAGCAGGTCGGTGACACCGTCGCCGGTCTTGCCGGACACCCGAAGCACGTCGGCGGGCTCGCAGCCGATGATGTGGGCGATCTCGCCGGCGTAGCGATCGGGATCGGCCGCGGGCAGATCGATCTTGTTCAGCACCGGGATGATGTGCAGGTCGCGGTCCAGCGCCAGGTAGAGATTCGCCAACGTCTGCGCCTCGATGCCCTGGGCGGCGTCCACCAGCAGCACCGCACCTTCACAGGCCTCCAGCGCACGCGACACCTCATAGGTGAAGTCGACGTGGCCCGGAGTGTCGATCAGGTGCAGAACGTAGTCGGTTCCATCGACGTTCCACGGCAAGCGGACGTTCTGCGCCTTGATGGTGATGCCGCGCTCGCGTTCGATGTCCATCCGGTCGAGGTACTGCGCGCGCATGTCACGGTCCGCGACGACCCCGGTGAGCTGCAGCATCCGGTCGGCCAGCGTCGACTTGCCGTGGTCGATATGGGCGATGATGCAGAAGTTCCGAATCTGCGCCGGCGCGGTGAAGGTCTGGTCGGCGAAACTGCTTATGGGAATCTCCTGGTCAGGCTTCGTATAGCGGGCGCGCTATGCCCTTCCAGGGTATCGAGCGCCGGGCACGGCGACACAATCGCGCGTGTTTCGCTTCCCCTATGCTGCGAATATGGCTTCGCAATGGAAGACCTTCCAGCGCATCGCCGAGACCTTGGTGTTCAACGGGGCGCCCAAGATCATCCGGCAGCTGCAGCGACCCGAAACCCTGCCCCGCGGGATTCAGCAGGGCATCAAGGCCGGTGTCGACGCCCTGCTGGGCACAGACGTCGAGGCCAGGCCCGCGATCACGGCGGGCCGTCCGATCACGAAGAGCGGCGTTCCGACCGCGTATCGCGCCCGCAAGCTCGTCTACGCGCCCGACCTCGACGGTCGAGCCGACCCGGGCGAAGTGGTGTGGACGTGGGTGGTCTACGAGGATGACCCGTCGCAGGGCAAGGACCGCCCGGTGCTGGTGGTCGGCCGCGACCGCGCCACTCTGCTCGGCCTGATGCTGTCGAGCCAGGAACGCCACCAGGACGACCGGGACTGGGTCGGCATCGGTTCGGGGCCCTGGGACTACGAGAACCGGCCGAGCTGGGTGCGGCTGGACAGGGTGCTCGACGTGCCCGAGGAAGGCATCCGTCGCGAAGGCGCGGTACTGGAGCGCGCGACGTTCGAGATCGTCGCGGCCAGGCTGCGCCGGGACTACTCATGGGGCTGAGCTAGCGCGGCGCCCGCCACATCGGAATCATGGTGGGGCCGTCCGGGATGTCGATCTTGCCGATCTGCACGAACCCGAACCGGTTGTAGTACGGCACCAGCGACGCCTCGCTGGCCTCGAGGTAAGCCGGTGCCCGTTCGGCGTCGCAGCGGTCGAGCCGCGAACCCATCAGCGCCTGCCCGAAGCCGGCGCCGCGCACCGACGGGTCGCTGCCGATGACCATCAGGTACCAGTGCGGCTCTTCGGGGTGAGCTTCCTCCATCAGCCTGCCCAGAGTCTTCGTCTGCTCGGCGCGCGAGTGGAAATGCCACGCCAGCGTCGGCATCATCCGCAGCTCTTCGATTCGCGACGACTTGCGCAGCCCCGGCGGGTCCCACAGCGCCGCGGCGCCGATGACACCGTCGCGGCTTGCCACCTCAGAGCCGCCACGGGCGATGAAGTGGTTCCTGGTCAGCGTCGCGAACATCGGCGGCAACGCCTTCGCTCTCGCCTTGTCGTCGGGCAGCATGTAGTTCATCACCGGATCGGTGTAGAAGGCCCGGGCCAACACCCTGGAAAGCGAACGAACATCGGCCCGCACGATGGGCCGCAGTTCGATCTCACCCACGGGTGATGTAGTCCTGCAGCGCTCGCTGCTCGCTTTCCAGCTCCTGCATGCGCTGTTTCACGATGTCACCGATGCTGACGATGCCGACGAGTCGGTTGTTCTCCACAACGGGAATGTGCCGGACCCGCTTGTTGGTCATCAGCGCGCTGAGGTGATCGACGGTGTCGGCGGGCGTGCACGTGGCGACCATCGTCGTCATGATCTCCGAGACCGGCAGCCGCAGCAGATCGCCGCCACGTTCGTGCAGTTTGCGCACGACGTCACGCTCCGAGACGATGCCCACCACACCGTCGGTGGACACGACGACCATGGCGCCGATGTTGTGCAGAGCTAGTTCGTTGAGCAGCCCGGAGACCGAAGTCTCGGGGGTGATGGTCGCCACCGTGCCCCCCTTGGTCCGCAGCACGTCCGCGATACGCATCGTCGCCTCCATCGTGACCGGTGTCACATCAGGTTAGGTCCAACTTGGTCGGGACGAAAGGACCTTCGTCGGAACAGTCGCGCCGGGCCGGCGGTTGGAGGAACGTGGAACCATCGCCTAGCCAAGGAATGAAGTATGACTAACAAACCCGCCGACGTGCCCGCTGTCGCCCTTGGCGACGAATTGTCGGTCAGTGCAATCGGATTCGGGGCGATGGCGTTGACACCGGTCTACGGCGAGGTGGACGACACCGAATCGCTTGCCACCCTGCACCGCTGCATCGACCTGGGCGTCTCGTTCATCGACACCGCCAACGTGTACGGCGGCGGCGACAACGAGCGGCTGATCGCCAAGCTGCTCGCCGACCGTCGCGACGAAGTCACGCTGGCCACCAAGTTCGGCATCGCGAGCAATCCGGCCGATCGGGCGGCAGGAGCCCTGGTGGCCCACGGCGACGCCGCGTATGTGCACAAGTCCATCGACGAAAGTCTGTCGCGGTTGAAGACCGACAGCGTCGACCTCTACTACATGCATCGCCGCGACCCTTCGGTCCCGATCGAGGAGACCGTCGGCGCGATGGCCGAGCTGGTGACCGCGGGCAAGGTGCGCCACCTCGGGTTGTCGGAGGTGACGGCCGACGAGCTGCGCGCCGCGGTCGCGGTACACCCGATCGCCGCGGTGCAGAGCGAGTGGTCGATCTGGAGTCGTGACGTCGAGCGCAATGTGGTGCCGACGGCTGCTGAGTTGGGCGTGGGCTTCGTCCCGTACTCGCCGCTGGGCCGCGGCTTTCTGACCGGCACCGTCCGGTCGGCCGCCGACCTCGCATCCTCGAACGACTTCCGCAAGAACATGCCCCGGTTCGCCGAGGGCGCTCTGGAGGCCAACCTCGCGGTGGTCGATCTCGTGTCCTCGATTGCACAGGAAGCGGGCGCGACGGCGGCGCAGGTCGCGCTGGCCTGGCTGCGCTACCGCGCCGACGCGCTCGGAGTCGCCTCGGTGCCGATCCCCGGCACCCGCAGGGCCGATCGCGTCGAGGAGAACCTCGGCTCGCTGTCGGTGACCCTGACCGCCGATCAGCGCGCCGCACTCGATGCTGCCGCAGATGCGGTGTCCGGCAACAGGTTCGCCGATATGAGTTGGGTTTCGGCGGGACGCGAGTAACGGTCACGCGCGCATGGTTCGCCACGTACCGAGATGGTGAACGGCGAACCCGTCGAACTGCGAGCTCTGGATGCCCTCGGCGACAGCGGCCAGCGCGGCCTCCATCGCTGCCTGGCCGTCGTCGCCGAAAGTGATGTGATCCGGCACTGCCGGTGACGGCGGTTGAGTCTCGACACCGATCCGGAAACGTGTCTGCGCGGCGTCGCAGAGCGCGATCATTCCTGCGGCAGCCGCCAGAATGGCTTCGGCGTTGTCTCGGTAGGCCAGCACCGTCACCGAATCACACTGCTGCGCAACCTGACCGACGACATCTCCATGGTCGTCGGCCAGCCACGGCGCCAGATCCACCGCCAGCGACGCGACCTCGGCCACCTCCTCAACGAGCGCGGCGTAGGACGCCATGAGCGAGGGTGCGCCACGCGGCCATCCCGGCAAAGTCCACGGTTCGACGTCGAGGTGCACACCGTCGAACACCGCGTCGGTGGTCGCCCGGAAGGCCCAATTCAGCGCGGTGTCGTGCTCGACGGCCCACATCGGGTCTCCGCCGAGGCAGGACACCGCAATCCCCTTGGCGCGCAATGCATGGGTCAGCTTCGCGACCTTCTCATCGACTCCGCGCAGCGGCACGGAAACACAGACTTCGCGAAGCCGGCGCGCGGTCACGAACTCGACGGTCTGTCGAATATCGCCTTCGACCCGCCACAACCACGTCGCGACCGCCCCCGCCGGATCCGCGCCCACAGGTGTCACGTCAGGCAATTTCTGACGATAAGGCCGCATTCACTCCAACGATCGGAGTAGGTATGTCTCATGATCGAGGTCACCCTACTCGGCACCGGCAGCCCCATTCCCGACCCCAACCGGGCCGGCCCCTCGACGCTCGTGCGGGCAGGCGGGCAGACCTTTCTCGTCGACTGCGGGCGCGGTGTGCTGCAGCGCCTTGCGGCGGCGGGTTCCGGCGCCAACGCGCTGACCGCTCTGCTGCTGACCCACCTGCACAGCGACCACATCGCCGATCTCGGGGACCTGATCATCACCCGCTGGGTGACGACGTTCGACCCGGATCCGGCGCCGCTGCCGATCATCGGTCCGCCAGGCACAGCCGAGGTCGTCGACGCGACGCTGACGGCATTCGGCCACGACATCGGCTACCGGATCGCTCATCACCCCGACATCACCGGTCCGCCGCGGGTGGAGGTGGAGGAGATCACCGAAGGCGTGGTGTGGGCCCGCAACGGCGTGCAGGTGCGGGTGGCGCCGACCGACCACCGCCCGGTGACGCCGACGATCGGCTTTCGCATCGAGCACGCCGACGCGTCTGTGGTGCTGGCAGGAGACACCGTGCCGTGCGAGAGCCTGGACGAGCTGGCTTCGGGTGCAGGAGCGCTGGTCCATACCGTGATTCGCAAGGAACTGATCATGCGGGTGCCGCAACAGCGGATCCGCGACATCTGCGACTACCACTCGTCGGTCGAGGAGGCCGCCGCCACCGCGCAGCGGGCAGGCGTCGGGATCCTCGTACTCACCCACTACGTACCCGGCATCGCACCGGGGCAGGAGGACGAGTGGCGGGCACTGGCGGCGGCCGTGTTCGGCAGGCAGATCGAAATCGGCGACGACCTGCACCGCGTCGAAGTGCACCCCGGGGTATGCGGAGGACTTCGCGGTTCCTAGGCCAGCCGGGTGATCTCGACGACCACATCGAGGTCTGTCGAGTCCTCCCCCGAGTAGACCCCTTTCAGGGGTGACACATCCGAATAATCGCGGCCGACACCGACGCTGATGTACTGCTCGTTGATGTCGGTGTCGTTGGTGGGGTCATAGTGCCACCAACCGCCCGTCCATGCCTGAATCCATGCATGGCTCTCACCGTCGATGGTGTCACCCACGGGCGCGTCGGCCATGGGATGCAGGTAGCCCGATACGTACCGGGCCGGAATGCCCATGCTGCGCAACAGGATCAGGGTCAGATGGGCGAAGTCCTGACAAACCCCCTTGCCCTCGCGCAAGGCATCGATGCCAGAGGAGTGGACCCCGGTGGTGCCTGGGACGTAATCGAGTTCGCTGTGCGCCCAATTCGCTGCGGCCACGATGGCTTCGAACGGATCGTGGTCTTTGACGATCTTCTGGCCGACCCTGGCGATGCGCCTGCTAGCCGGTGTGTATTTCGTTGGGCTGAGCACCTCGTCGAAGCGGTCGATCACCGGCTCGGAACTGAGATCGTCCCAGCTGACCTTCTTCTCGGGCAGCTCACCGGGATCGGTTTCGACGACCGACGATGACGTCACCTCCAGTTCGGTGTGCGGAGCGTGCAGGTCGAAGGTCGTCACGGCGGTGCCCCAGTAGTCGACGTAGCGGTAGGAGCGCGTCGCGGGGACCGTCTCGACACGGTTGAGGATGACGTTTTGCCGGGAGTCCGACCGCGGCGTCAGGCGCGCCTCGTTGAACGACGCCGTCACCGGTGACTTGTAGGCGTAGCCGGTCGAGTGCACCACCCGCATGCGCCACATCTAGATCTCGCCTTCTTCGATGACCAAAGAGCCGTTGCGCCCCGCGTCCGTCCACGCCACCCATGGCGCGGAGTGGAAATACTCCAGTGCCAACGCATCCCCGACGTCACGGCAAGTCTTCTGCAGGCTCGCGAGGCGCGTCTCGAGGGATTCCAGCAGAACACCGGGGCGAAGGAACTCCAACTCACTTCGGGCTCGGCCGAGCAGCCGCTGCGCTTCAGCGGTCGATCCGACCCTGTTGAGCGAGCGGTGATGCAGTTCGTCGAGGCTGTGCTCGGCCAGCCGGAGCGAGTAGAACACCGAGCGCGGGAACAGCCGGTCGAGCAGCATGAACTCGACCACACGCGTTGCGTCGAGCACACCGCGATAGGTGCGCAGATACGTGTCGTGCGCCCCCGCCGACCGAAGCACGGTCACCCAGGCCGGCGACGACGCGCTGTCGCCGACCCGCGAAAGAAGCAGGCGCACGACCATATCGACGCGTTCGATCGCGCGACCGAGAACCATGAACCGGTATCCGTCGTCGCGGGACAGCGTCGAGTCGGCCAAACCGGCGAACATCGCGGCCCGCCGTTCCACGTACGACAGGAACTCGCCGGGACCAAGGCGTCTGGCAGCGCGCTCACGGTCGGACAGCGCGTTGAAGGTGGTGTTGAGGCATTCCCAGATCTCAGTGGAGGTGACTTCGCGCGCGCCCCTTGCGTTCTCGCGCGCCGCGGAGATCGAGTCGACGATCGACTGGCCATGAGTGTCGCGGCTGAAAGCGACGATGTCGGTCAGTGACCAGACGTCGAGCTGGTGGCTGGGCGGGTCGATGCCGAGCACCCGCAGCAGCGTGCGCGACGTCTGGTCGGGATCGACGCTGGAGTCCTCGAGCAGCTGGTGGACGGTGACGTCGAGGATGCGGGCGGTGTCGTCGGCGCGCTCGACGTAGCGACCGATCCAGTACAGCGATTCGGCGTTGCGGGCGAGCATCATCGATTCCTCTTCACGCGGGCGCTCATCGGAAGCGCCGTCGCCTGCTGCTGCTGTTGTTGCTGGCTCTGCGCCGGGTTCGGCGCCTGCTGTTGTTGCTGTGACTGGGTGGAGGATTCGCCGTTCTTGTCCGCGCCGTGGCCCTTCGGTTGATTGGGCAGCTTGCGGACCACCTCGGCGGCAGCCAGTTCGCGATCGGCCACCGAGGCGCGTGAGGCCAGCACCCAGGTGTCCTTCGAGCCGCCGCCCTGGCTGGAGTTGACCACCAGCGAACCTTCCGGCAGCGCAACACGCGTAAGACCGCCGGGAAGCACCCACACGTCGTCGCCGTCGTTGACCGCGAACGGCCGAAGGTCGACGTGACGCGGTGCGAGCCTGTCGTCGATCTGGGTCGGCACCGTCGACAGCTGCACGACGGGTTGCGCGATCCAGCCGCGGGGATCGTTGCGGATCTTCCTGCAGGTCGTCGCGAGTTCCTTCTGCGACGCGTCGGGTCCGAACACGATGCCGTATCCGCCGGAGCCTTCGACGGGTTTGACGACCAGTTCGTCGACGCGGTCGAGAACCTCCTCGCGCTCGTCGTCGAGCCAGCACCGGTAGGTGTCGACGTTGGCGACCAACGGCTTCTCGCCGAGGTAGTACTCGATGATGGTGGGCACGTAGGTGTAGACCAGCTTGTCGTCACCGACACCGTTGCCGACCGCGCTCGAGATCACGACGTTGCCCGCCCGGGCCGCGTTCAGCACCCCTGCGACGCCGAGCACCGAGCTGGGGTTGAACTGCATCGGGTCCAGGAACGCGTCGTCGATGCGGCGGTAGATCACGTCGACCTGACGTTCGCCTTCGGTGGTCCGCATGTAGACGGTGTTGTCTCGACAGAACAGGTCGCGACCCTCGACGAGCTCCACGCCCATCTGTCGGGCGAGCAGCGAGTGCTCGAAGTACGCGGAGTTGTAGACGCCCGGCGTCAGCACCACCACGGTCGGGTCGGCTTCGTTGGATGCGGCGGCGTTGCGCAGTGCCCGCAACAGATGCGACGAGTAGTCGCCGACCGCGCGGACCCGGTGGGTGGCGAACAGATTCGGGAAGACACGCGCCATCGTGCGGCGGTTCTCCATCACGTAGGAGACACCCGACGGCGAGCGCAGGTTGTCCTCGAGCACCCGGAAGTTGCCCTGCGCATCGCGAACCAGATCGATACCGGCGACGTGAATGCGCACACCGTTGGGCGGGACGATGCCTGCCGCTTCGCGGTGGAAGTGCTCGCAGGACGTGATCAACCGACGCGGAATGACACCGTCGCGCAGGATCTCCTGCTCGCCGTAGATGTCGTCGAGGTACATCTCCAGTGCCTTGACGCGTTGCCGGATGCCCTTCTCCAGGCGCGACCACTCGGCCGCCGAGATCACCCGCGGCACCAGGTCCAACGGGAACGGCCGCTCCTGACCGGACAGCGAAAACGTGATGCCCTGGTCGATGAACGCCCGGCCAAGGGCGTCGTTACGCGCTTCCAGCTCGGACGCGTCCGACGGCGCCAGTTCGGCGTAGATGCCTTTGTACGGGGCGCGCACGTTGCCCTGCGCGTCGAACATCTCGTCGAAGGCTTCTGAGTAGCTGCCCAGCTCGTTGTAGCCGTCGAAGATCCCGTCGTGGCGGGCGGCGCGGCGACTGGTGGAGCGTGAGGACTTGGCGGTCTCTGGAGGGGCGGTGCGAAGGCTCACCGTTGACATGGTGCCTTAGCTGCCTCGTTTCCGCAGGCCAGCGGCCTCCCTATCTTGGCCACTTTGGGCATTTACCCGCTGCGCTGGTAATCTGAACCGTCGCTGCCCGCACGCCGGGCGCCCGAAGAGTTTTTCAAACCCAACGTCAGATTCAAGAAGGAACTAGCGCGTGGCCAACATCAAGTCGAAGGTAAAGCGCAACAAGACCAACGAGCTTGCCCGACTCCGCAACCAGTCAGTGAAGTCTTCACTGCGCACGGCCGTCCGCTCGTTCCGTGAGGCCGCAGACGCCGGCGACAAGGACACGGCCGGCGAGCTGCTCGCATCGACCAACCGCAAGCTCGACAAGGCTGCCAGCAAGGGCGTTATCCACAAGAACCAGGCGGCGAACAAGAAGTCCGCGCTGGCCCGCGCCTTCAACAAGCTCTGAGCTGCGACTCGCTGACCAGCTCCGCCACCTTTCGCACCGCCGCTTCCAGCGCGTAGTCGGCGTCCGCCGCCGCGCCCTTCACGTCGGCGTTCAAAGTCGCGACCAACTGCATGGCTGTTGCGACCGATTCCCGCGACCACCGTCGCGCCTGCTTCTGCACCTTCTGCACCCGCTTTGGCGGCATCCCAAGTTCGGACGCCAGCCGGTAGGGGTCCCCCGACTGGGGGCCTATACGCGCGATGGCATGCACGGCCTCTGCCAGTGCGTCGGCGAGCACCACCTGCGGTTCGCCGCTCATCATCGCCCACCGCAGCGCCTCGGCAGCGCCGGCGACATCGCCGACCACCGCCATATCGGCGATATCCCATCCCTTCACCTCGGCCTTGCCGCTGTAGTAACGCCGCACCGCGGCCGCATCCACGGTCCCGGCCGTATCGGCGACAAGTTGTGAGCAGACCGACGCCAGCTCCCTGACGTCGGAGCCCACCGCGTCGAGCACCGCGGTGACGGTGTCGTCGGACACCTTGACTTTCAACGCGCGGAACTCACCGCGCACGAAATCAGCGCGCTCGGAGGGCCACTTGACCTTGTCGCACTTGTGGATCTCGGCGCCGAGCTTCTTCAGCTGATCGGCCAGCGCTTTGGCTCGGCCTCCACCGGAGTGCACCACGATGAGCAGTGTGCCGTCGGGCAGGTCGCCCGCCGCGGTCTCGATCAGCGCGACGGCGTCCTTGCCCGCTTCGGCGGCGGATTCCAGTACGACCACGCGCTCGTCGGCGAACAACGACGGGCTCAACAGCTCGGCAAGTTCTGACGTGCTGACCTCGCCGGCACGCATGCGGTTCACCGGGACATCGTCGGTTCCCGCCTGCTTGCGAGCGGCGCGCAGAACCGCGGCGACGGCCCGCTCGACGAGAAGCTCCTCATCCCCGAGAACCAGATGCAACCCGGGGACCGATCCGCTCATGCTCAGATCGTGTCATGCCGAGCCGACACGCGTCGCCTGCACCACCTCACGGCGATAAAGGCCCCCACTCCGACGGCGAAGACGATCAACGCGCCGGATATGCCGTCAGGCACCGAAAGTGACGCGCCTGGAACCCCTGCCGACCACCTGGCGACGGTGAGCAGCCACCACAGCTCGGGCCCGGTGAACCGGATCAACAGGTCCGCACCTGCAGGCCACACGACGGCGAGGCCGGCCGCTGCAGTGCCGATCACGGTGATCGGGACGACGACGATCGCCGCCGCGAGGTTGGCCACCACCGCCACGACACTGAACGTCCCGGAGATGGCGGCCACCAGCGGTGCGGTCACGAGCTGGGCGGCGACGGCCACGCTCAGCGCATCGGCCAACGGTTTGGGCCAACCGCGAGCGACGAGACGTCGCGACCACCCTGGCGCGACGACGACCAGCGCCGCGGTCGCCGACACCGACAGTGCGAAGCCAATGTCGACGGCGAGCTCCGGTGCCGCGATCATCAGCGCGATGACTGCCGCCGACAGCACCGGGATCGCTTGTCTGCGACGGTGTGTCACGAGGGCGAGCAATGTGATCGCGGCCATCACCGCCGCGCGCAGCACGCTCGCCGACGGTTGCACGACGATGACGAACGCCACCAACGCCGTGCCGGCCAGCGCGACGGCGACATGAGGGCCGACGACTGCCGCCGTCAGCAGCACGGCACCGCAGACGATGGTCACGTTCGCGCCCGACACCGCCGTCAGATGCGTCAACCCCGATAGCCGGAACTGCTTGACCGTGTCCGCCGGCAGGGTCGAGGTATCACCCAGTACCAGGGCGGGAAGCATCGCGGCCTGATCGGCGGGCAGCGCGTCGCGGGCCGTGCGTGAGAATTCGTCGCGCACCCGCTGCCCCGCCCGCTGGATCGGGGCAGCCTTGCCGAGCGTGGGCCGGCCTGTCGCCGACAGCGCGGCGACCGTCAGATCGCGCCTGTTGGGCCGTGAAATCCGCGCCGTGAACGCAGCCGGTTGGCCCACCGTGATCCCGGCGAACCCGGCGACGGATGCGAAAACCACGACGGAGCCAGACATTTCGACGGCATCGACAGCTCGCAACGCGCCGCGGAACATCACCCGGCTGCCGCCCACCGATCGTGGCGACTCGCTGGGCGTGACGATGACGGTGCCGACGTCACCGTAGCGTTCGGTGAGCGGGTGGCTGCTGACATGATCGACGCGAAGCAGCACCGCGATGCCAAAGGTCAGCCCTGTCAACAGGATCGCCGTTGCGCCCGCCGCGGTCATGCCTGCGTCGGAGTCCGACCGGTGCGGCCTGCTCCCCCACCACGCCGCAACGCCCGCGGCCACGACGACGCTGATCGCCACCACGACGACGCCGGTCACCGACCACAGAATTCCCCCGGCCGTCACCGTCCAGCTCGTCAGCGCTGCGGGCACCAGGCGCAGGTCGACGCGGCCCTCGCGACCGTCCACCGGAATGCTCACACATGGACCTGGGCACGCAGCTTCTCCAGCCGAGCCGGACCGATACCGTCGACGTCGGCGAGTTGGTCGACGCTGGTGAACGACCCGTTCGCTGCACGCCACGCGACGATGGCGGCCGCGGTCACCGGGCCGACGCCGGGCAGCGCGTCGAGTTGCTCTTCGGTCGCGGTATTGAGGTCGACGGACGTGCCGGGCGCCGAAGCGGCCTCGGTGGTTGTCGGAGCGCCCGACGCCGAAGCCGCGGCCGGTTCCGATGCCACCGAACTGCCCATGGTCGTGGGCTCGCCCGGCGGCGCGGCGATGCCGACGATGATCTGCTCGCCGTCCGCGACACGGCGGGCCATGTTCAAGCCGATCAGGTCCGCGCCGTCGAGTGCACCGCCGGCCGCAGTCAGCGCGTCGGCAATCCGTGCGCCTGACGACAAGGTGACCAGCCCCGGTTTGTGCACGAGACCGACGACACTCACGATGACCGGCCCGTCGGGGGCAGGCGCCGACGGGCTCGGCTGCGCGCTAGAAACCATCTCTACCGGAGGCAGTTTCGCCGAGACCACCGGCGGGGTCTTGTCTGCAAGCAACGTGAAGACGGTGACCAGCACGGCCACCACACCGACGACGCCCAAGGCGATGGCGCCTGCACGGCCGGGATCGGCGCGCACCGCCGCCAGCCATCCCTGCGATGCCTGGGTATTGGTATCAGGAAGCCAACGCGACAGTGCGGCATCGGATGCGCCGTCGTCGTCTGCGCCGGCATCGGCGTCGACCTCTGCACCGTGCCTGCGGTGAAGACGATCGGTGGGCAGTTCGGTTCCCATGTGGCAGACGCTAGATGCGCGAGGCGACGCCATTCGCCCGGCGAGCGCTCGATCGGCGTGGGCTGTGAATGAAGTCGGAGCTGTGTATGACCGGGCACAGAGGGAGGCCCTCCCCGGAGTTGACTGCGCCGGGGAGGGCCTCATTCGGAGGAGGACTATCCAGTTGTGGGCTTACTGGTTGAACATCGCCAGGCGGCCGATGCCGTGATGGTGGTACCAGCCCGGGATCGCGTTCGGCGCGGGCTTGGCGAAGGTGTCGGGCGAGGTCACTATCGAGACGTTCGGCCCGTTCTGATGCACCGTGGTTGCGGCGCCGGCCATGCCGGCCAGGCTAAGGGCTGCTCCACCGAGGATGCCTGCCGAGACGATCGGGAGGGCGATGTAGCGGGCGATGTTGGCGTTCATTTTGATCTCCTTGTATGAGTTGGCTTTTCAGTTCTTCCACCGGTTGTTTCCGGCGATGAGATAACTGTGCCTCAGCAGTAAGGAGCTGTATGTCGGCCAACCGGCCGTTGATGCGGATGAACCGGGTGTCCCCCGATCGGGGGACCTACTTCGTGGTGTCGTCGGCGTGAGCAGCGCTCATTACCCGGTGAACGGCGCGGTGGACACCCCTGTCGACGAACCGATGCACGGCGGGATCACGCGTGTTCGTCGCGCGGGCGGGGGTCACGACGAGTACGTGCGCCGGGCCGGGTCACGCGCTGAGCTGCGAATATGGTGTACCGCGGCGCTGACCGTCGGCGGCACGCCGCGGACGGCTCGCGCATCAATCCGGGCGAGGGCGTCAACCGTCCCAGCCGTCGCTTCGCCAACACACCCAGTCGATCTCGACCAGCGCGCCGACGGCAAGGCCGGTGGTGCCGACGCAGGTCCGGCTGGGCAGTCGGTCGGGGAACCACTCCACGTAAGCGGCGTTGAAGACCTCGTAGTCGTCCCAGTTGAGCAGGAAGGCACGCACCGAGACCACGTCGGCAAGCCCCCCGCCGCACAATTGCGTGACGCGCAGCAGGTTGCCGAGAACCTGATCGGTCTGGGTCGCGACGTCATCACCGACGACTGCGCCGGTCACGTCGGTGGGCATCTGTCCTGTGACGTACAGCGTCGGCCCCGCGGCCGTCGCGTGGGCGAAGGGTGCCACACCCGGCGGGACGCCGTCGGACGGCGTGAACGTGAATGCGCGGATTCCACCGGTAGTCATCGATGTCGATCATCGCACCGAACTATGGTCTTGGGACATGAGCACACCTCAGCGACCGATCCGGGTGATCCAGTGGACGACCGGGAACATCGGTAAGCGTTCACTGCACGCCGTCATCGGCAGAGCCGACATGGAACTGGTCGGCGTGTATGCGCACGGAGCGGACAAGGTCGGCGTGGATGCGGCCGAACTGGCGGGCTGGCCCGAACCGACCGGCATCGCCGCCACCAACGACATAGACGCGTTGATCGCATTGAAGCCCGACGCCTGTTGTTACAACCCGCTGTGGCCCGACATCGACGAGTTGACAAGGCTTTTGGAGGCAGGCGTCAACGTCTGCTCCAGCGCCGCATGGATCACCGGCGCCAAGCAGACGCCGGAGGACCTCGACCGCATCCGCAGGGCCTGCGAGAAAGGCAATTCGACCATCTTCGGAAGCGGCGCCCATCCTGGTATGACCAACATGGTGGGAATGGTGCTCAGCGGCTCTTGCGAGCGCGTGGACGAGATCAGGATCACCGAGTCAGTCGACTGCTCGACCTATGAGTCAGCGGGAACCCAGACCGCCATGGGCTTTTCGCAGGACCCCGACACTCCCGGCCTCGCCGAGAACGTGAGGCGTGAGAGCGAGGTCTTCGCCGAGTCCGCGGCGATGATGGCAGATGCGATCGGCGCAAAACTCGACCGGATGACCTTCGACGTCACCTTCACCCCGGCAACCGGCGATAGCGATCTGGGTTTCATGCAGATCCCGAAAGACACCGTGGGCGGCGTGATGGGTTACCACCGCGGCTGGGTTGGCGACAAGAACGTCGTGAGCGTCGGATTCAACTGGATCATGGGCGATCACGTGACGCCGCCAAAGCCGCTCGAGCACGGGCACGTCATCCAGGTGTTCGGACTGCCCAACATGCGCACGGTTCTGCATTGCCTGCCGCCGAAGGACTGGACCGAGCCGGGATTCATGGGCCTCGGCATGATCTATACGGCTCTACCGGTGACCAACGCGGTGCCCGCAGTCGTGGCCGCCCCGCCGGGCATCGTCACGCTCAAGGATCTGCCGCCCGTCGTCGGGCGGTTCGCCGGCTAGCTGTGTCGCCCGCCGTTCAGGTCACCGAGACCGCGGGGTGTAGACGTTGCGCACATGACCTTCAGCCCAGGCCGGTGATGGCCTGGGCTGAAGTGTGTGTGGCGGGCGTTGGCGAGTCTCAGATTCCGGGGAACTCAAAATTGTTGACCTGGTCGTTGAAGTCCTTGTTGAACTGTTCGGCCTGCTCTTGGGTGACTCCGCCATTGGCCGGTGCGGGCGCAGGAGCCGGGGCGGGGGCAGGAGCCGGAGCCGGGGCGGGGGCAGGAGCCGGGGCAGGAGCCGGAGCCGGAGCCGGGGCGGGGGCAGGAGCCGGAGCCGGGGCGGGGGCAGGAGCCGGGGCGGGGGCAGGTGCCGGGGCGGGCTTGGGCTCTTCCTTCTTCGGCTCTTCCTTCTTCTCCTCGACAGGCTTGGGAGAAACGACCGGGGCGGGAGCGGCGACCGGGGCGGGGGCCGTGATCGGGGCGTTGACCGTGGGCGGGGCGTTGACTGTGCGCGGCGCCGAGGGGGTGACCACCCGCACCGGGGCGGGGTTGTTCACGATCACCGGGGCGGTGCCAGGATCGTTGTCGGCGCTCAGCGACGGGATCTCGATGGAGGAGGGAAGGTTGAACACCGTCGAGGGCTGCGAGGCCGCGGCCTGCTCGGGTGCGCTGCTGGAGTTCATCAGATACATCCCACCGAAGGCGGCCGCACCCACCACCGCCAGGCCCGCGATTATCAGCAGACCCTTGCTCGCCGTGGCCGACTGCGCCACCGGCGCCATCTGCTGCACGGGCATCTGCTGCATCGGCATCGGCGCGTAGCCGTAGCCGTGGTGCTGGGGGCCGTAGTTCGGGTGCTGGGGGAAGGTGTTGTACATGATGTCTCCTCTGGTCTGAAGCTCGCTTGTGCGTCGCTTTCACAGGTAGGAGCGATCAACCCAGACCAGTCGCACACTTTTTCCCAAAGAAATTCGAGAAAACTCTTCACCAACCCATAACCGCAGGTCGGAGTGTTCCACTGCGCGGTGGCTATCTGGCTGGCGCCGGCAATCCCGGAGATCGTTCATTGTCGGCGTCCAACTCTGGCCCGTGAGGGCACTATTCATCGACCTCGACACATACGCCGACCGCACCCGCACCGACGTGCACCGAGAGCACCGGACCCATCTCGGTCACGGCAGGCGGGGCGATCTGCGGCAGTCGCACGGTCAGCGTCTTGGCGATGTCTTCAGCGGCATCGGGGTTGTCGACATGGTGGACGGCTATCTTGGCGCCGCCGTCGCCGACCACCTCGGCCACCTGATCGATCATCGCGACATGAGCCTTGGTGGCGGTACGAATCCGCTGACCGAGCGCCAGCCTGCCGTCGACGTCGAGACACAGCAGCGGCTTCAGCGACAGCGCAGAACCCAGCAGCGATGCTCCTCGCCGTATCCTGCCGCTGCGCCGCAGGTTGTCCAGCCGATGTACGACGATGAACGCATGGCCGCGGGGGACGGCCGAACGCGCGGCCATCTCAACGGAGTCGAGGTCAGCGCCGGAAGCGGCCTCCTGCGCGGCCGCCAGCGCGACAAAACCCACACCCATGGCTGCCGACCTGGAATTGACCACCCGGACCGCGGGGCCGAACTCGCGTGCCGTCGACACCGCAGAACTGTACGTGCTGGAAAGCGCGGCCGAGATGTGGACGGCCACCACCCCGTCGCCGTCGCTGTGCTTGAGAGCCTCGCGGTAGGCGTCGGCGAGTTCGGCGGGCGTCGCGCCTGCTGTGGTGGCGTGGCGTTGGTGGACATCGGCGGGAATCTCGTCGACGCCGTCGCGAAAATCTTTGCCGTCCAGCAGGATATGCAAGGGCACCTGGCGGATCAGGCACCGTTGAAGCTCCTCTGCCTGCAGGCGGGACGACGAATCGGTCACCACGACGACGGCCATGTCAGGTCGCGTCCTCTTGCGTCACACCGGCTTCCTGTAGACCCTTCAACATAAGCTCGGCAACCGCATGATGCGCCTCGAAGTTCCAGTGGATCCCGTCGGGATTGCCCCGGCCGCTCATGATGTGCTCTGCCACGGCAGCCTTGAGATCCACCAGCGGAACGTTGTGCTGCTCCGCCCATTCGGTGATCGCCTTGACGGTGCCCGACCTCCCGCGGTGCGCCCTGCCGTAAGTCTCGGCGATGTGCACCGACGGCAGTGAGGCGACGATCGGAATACCCGGGCGGTTGAAGTCGATTGCGCCGCGGGTCATCTCGAGATACTCGACGGAGACGTGCGGAGGCAACGCGGGCCGCGCTATCGGCGAAAGCCTCGGCTGTGCCCACCCGTAACCATCACGAACCCAGCGGCGGAGCCACCCCGGTCGTACATAGCGGATGGATTCGCGTAGCACGGTCGGCAGCGGTGAAGGAAGCGAGTCCATGCCGCAGGTGGCGAAGATGACTGCGCCGGCTCGTGGCAACGCGGCCCATGCCCGTGGGTCCTGGGTCGCTGCCCACCAGACATCGCGACACGTCCAGCCAATACGCCCGATCAGCTCGACATCCCAATCGAGATGAGTGGCAACGATATTGGGCCAGATCCGCGGATCATCTGCAGGCAGCCCGCCGGTCGGCCCGTAGTAGGAGAGCGAGTCGCAGAAGACGAGAAGAGTGCGTCGGTCAGAGGACATCGTTGGCGACCTGTGCCGAGGCGTTCCACACGTCGAGGCGCCACCGGATGTCGTCGAATACGGCGTCGTCCTCGGAATGACCGGACAGTTGCACCCAGCTCGCGTTACCCATGCCTCCCAGCGCAGGCCAGTTTTCCACAGGCAGTTTCAGCAGTGCTGCGGTCAGTGCGGCGATCAACCCGCCGTGCGCCACCAGCACCACCGGCCGCTCGGGTTCGTCTGTCCCCCAATCATTCTGGTTGGCAATGAGTTCGGAGACCAGCGGCACCGAGCGTCGCGCGACGTCGACTCTGCTCTCCCCGCCGTGTGGCGCCCATCGAGCATCGTTGCGCCACGCGAGGCGCGCTCCCGGCCATGACGCGTCTACCTCCAGGTGGGTCAGGTCCTGCCAGTCGCCGAGATGTGTCTCCCGCAGCCGGGTGTCGGTGCGCACCGTTACCCCCGCACGTTCGCCGAGCGCCTCGGCGGTGTCCGATGCGCGTCGCAGGTCGGAGGAGATCACCACCAGCGGCTGACGCTTGGCCAGCACCTCGGCGGCTTCGACGGCTTGCTCGCGGCCGAGCCCACTCAGATCGGTGTCCAGCTGGCCCTGCATCCGGTTGCCCGCGTTGTATTCGGTCTGACCGTGTCGAAGCATCACAAGGCGGCGGACTCTCACGGCTCCGCCTCCAGATCGACGGAGACGACGGGGCAGTCTCGCCAAAGCCGGTCCAGTGCATAGAAATTGCGCTCATCCTGATGTTGGATGTGCACGACGATGTCGACGAAGTCCAGCAGCGTCCAGCGTCCTTCACGAGCACCCTCGCGTCGCGCAGGCTTGTACCCGGCCAGTCGCATCTTCTCCTCGACCTCGTCGACGATCGCGTTGACCTGCCGCTCGTTGGAGGCCGACGCGATCACAAAACAGTCGGTGATGACCAACTGGCCCGACACGTCGATGACGATGACGTCGTCGGCCAGCTTGGACGAGGCCGCCCGCGCAGCGACCGTCGCCATGGTGATGGCTTCGTCGGATGCGGTCATCTGGGCTGCTCCTGGGCGGCGAGAATGTGCGATCGGTAGAGGTTGCGTTTGGACACGTACTGCACGACGCCGTCGGGCACCAGATACCAGATCGGCCTGTCCTCCTTGGCGCGCTTGCGGCAGTCGGTCGACGAGATCGCCAGCGCAGGCACTTCCACGAGGTTCAGCACATCGGGAGGGCTCTCTTTCAGCGCCTTCTGGATGTGCTGGCCGTCGAGTTCGTAGCCGGGCCTGCTGACACCGACGAACCTGGCGAGCGCGAACATCTCCTCCCAGTCCTGCCATGTCAGGATCGAGGCCAGCGCGTCGGCGCCGGTGATGAAGTAGAGGTCCGCGTCGGGGTTCAGCGCCCGCAGATCGCGCAGGGTGTCTCTGGTGTACGTCGGACCGCCGCGATCGATGTCCACCCGGCTCACGGAGAACCTTGGATTGGACGCGGTGGCGATAACGGTCATCAGATAGCGGTCTTCGGCGGGCGTGACGTCGCGGTTCTTCTGCCACGGCTGCCCCGTCGGCACGAATACGACCTCGTTCAGTTCGAACAGGTCGGCAACCTCGCTGGCGGCGACGAGGTGCCCGTTGTGGACGGGATCGAATGTCCCGCCCATCACGCCCAGCCTGCGTCGAGATGCCACGTTCAGGCAGCTTACGGCAGTCGGGCCGCCCGTCAGACGGCCGAGAGCCGATGCGACCCGAGCAGTTCGGACACCTCGAATGAGGCCCGGTCGGCACGGTAGACGTCGCGCGCGTACTCGACACACCGCCCGGTGCTGT
Organism: Mycobacterium sp. ITM-2016-00318; assembly: GCF_002968285.2. Classification (NCBI taxonomy): domain Bacteria; kingdom Bacillati; phylum Actinomycetota; class Actinomycetes; order Mycobacteriales; family Mycobacteriaceae; genus Mycobacterium; species Mycobacterium sp. ITM-2016-00318. The sequence continues at coordinate 3,514,040 of NZ_CP134400.1, forward strand.
CCTCGGTGCGGCGGGTCAGCAGCGTGCCTGCCGAGCCTGCGCGCACGCCGAGCTGTCCGCTGGAGGCGTCGTCGAGCACGATCGACTCCAGCACGGCTGTCGAGCGCGCGAGGTCGACGCCGTAGCGGCTGCGGAGGATGGCCCACAGCGATCCGTCGTCGGGTTCGTCGAGAATCCCCGGCGTGAGGTCGGCGGGCAGAAACGTCGTCTCCAGCGCGAAGGGAACGTCGTCGACGGTGCGCAGCCGGTGGAACACGTTGACCATCGCGGCCTCGTCGAGGTTGAGCGCCAATCGCACTGCGGGCGTGGGGCTTTGATGTTCGGCCCAGAGCAGGCGGGCGGCCGGCCTGCGCCCCAATCGGGAGACTTCTTCGGAGAAGCTGCCGATGTGGAAGGTCACCCGGGGCTCGGCCACGAAGGTGCCGCGCGGCGGCTTGCGGTAGACCACCCCTTCACTCTCCAGCAGCGATAGCGCTTGGCGTGCGGTCATGCGGCTGACGCTGTGTTGTTCGGCGAGTTCCCGCTCGGACGGCAGCAGGGTGTGCGGTCCGAGCTGCTCGGTCGCGATGCGGTCGCGCACCAGGGCCGCGATCGCGATGTAGCGCGGGGTGGGCGGGGGCCCACCACGGGTCGCCTGTCGGTTCCTGGCGGCGCGGGACATGTCTGCAGAGTAACCGCGGCAGTCAACCACCTGGTCTAGGCCAACTGGTTCGTAAAGGTTTCGTGATCAGCTGCGACTGCGCTTGACGGTGGCCCCCGTCACACCCATACTACGGTTCCACCACATGGTCTATACCACTGGAGGAACGATGACGATTCCCGATCCCTCAGTCGCCGGCGACGCCGCTGACCTCGCGAAGTTCGGCTACAAGCAGTCCATGGAGAGGCGCACCGGGCGATTCGCGTCGTTCGCCGTGGCGTTCGCGTTCGTGTCCATCGCCACCGGCATCTTCACCACCTACGGGGCGGTGCTGAACTCGTCGGGACCCATGGGCATCTGGACCTGGCCGATCGCGACCATCGGCCAGCTGGCCGTCGCCTTCGTCCTCGGCGCGCTCGCGGCGCGGATCCCGGTGACCGGCTATCACTACCAATGGATGTCGCGGCTGGCCAATCCCGTCCTCGGCTGGATCCTCGGCTGGATCTCGTTCACGTTCCTGGCCATTGTCGTGGTCGCGGTCGACTACACGATCGCATCGACGATCTTCCCCGCGCTGATGAATTACGAAGGCACCGCGACAATCGCTTGGCTGGTCACCGGACTCGTCCTGTTGCTGCAGGCACTGCTCGTCGGATTCTCGACACCGTGGGCGGAACGGGTGAACAACACGTTCGTCTCGCTCGAGCTCATCGGCATGGTGACGCTCACGGTGCTGCTGCTCATCGTGGCCGCTGTGCGCGGACAGTCCGACGTCTCGAATCTGTTCAGCTTGGGCGCCGTCCCGGCCGAGGGCTACTGGAGCTTGGGTGACCTGACCACGGCGGGCCCGTGGATGCTCGGCTTCCTGCTCGGCGCCTTCACCATCGTCGGCTTCGAGTCGGCGGCCAACCTCGCCGAGGAGACCAACGATCCCGAACGGGTTGTCCCGCGGGCGATGTGGCAGGCCGTCCTCGCCTCGGGTGTCCTCGGCTTCATCTTCATCGTCGCCGTGACACTGGCTGCCGGCGACCCCGTCGCGCTGGCCGAATCCGGAACTCCGATCGCCGACGTCATCGACAAGACGCTCGGTTCGGCGGTCGCCACCCTCCTGCTGGTGATGGTGGTGCTGGCGATCTTCGCGTGCGGTCTGGTCATCATGATGACCGGTGTCCGACTGACCTGGGCCATGTCGCGTGACGAACGCTTCCCCGGCTGGCAGCAGTGGAGCCAGGTTTCGCCGAGGTTCCACACGCCGTTGAAGGCAACGATCCTGTATGTCGTTCTCGCCGAGCTGATCCTGGCGATCTTCTCGCACTCCGAGACGGCCTTGTTCACCTTGTTCGGGGCCGCGACTCTGCTGCCCGCGGTGATGTACGCGTCGACTGTGGTGCTGTACCTGATCAAGCGCAAATCGCTGCCGGTCAGCGACAAGTTCAACCTCGGCGCCTGGGAGATACCGATTCTGGTGGTCGCCGTGGTGTGGCTGGTGTTCGAGTTGGCGCTCTTCAGGGACTCGAGTTTCAAACAGGCGTGGGCGTACGTCATCGTGATGTTGTTGATCGGCGGTTGCTATCTCGGCTACCTGCTGGTGACCCGCGGCAGGAGCGGGCTGACCATGCCCGGTATGGCCTCGATCGACGCCGAACTGGACGCCGAGGCGGCGAAGGACTGACGATGCAGCACTTCCTGGCGATCGACCAGGGCACTTCGGGAACGAAGGCCATCGTGGTCGACGAGGCCGGGCAGGTCGTGTCCATCGCCGAGGTCGCTGTGCGTCCCGAGTACCTGGCGGGCGGCGGCGTCGAGCAGGATCCCGAGGCGCTGTTCGACTCCGTGGTCGGCGCGGGCCGAGAGGCCCTGGCTCGGGCCGGTGTCCCCGTCGCCGCCGTTGCCGTCGCCAATCAGGGTGAAACCGTGCTGGCGTGGGACCGGCGCACCGGTAGCCCACTCACTCCCGCCGTTGTCTGGCAGGACCGCCGCGCCGAATCCATCTGCGCGCCGCTGTCGGCGTCGGCGAAAACCGTTGCAGCGCGCACCGGGCTGGTGCTCGACCCATATTTCTCCGCGCCGAAGATGGCGTGGATCCGGGCCAACATGACCACCGACGGCGTCGTCACCACGACCGACACCTGGCTCGTGTACCGGCTCTGTGGCGCGTTCGTCACCGACGCATCGACGGCCAGCAGATCGCTGCTGCTGTCGCTGGACTCTCATGCTTGGGATGACGACCTGATCGGGCTGTTCGGGCTGTCGGGCGAGGCACTTCCGGAGATCGTCGCCTGCGACCAGACCGTCGGCAGCACCGACGCCTTTGGGCCGACGATTCCCCTCGCAGGCCTGATCGTCGATCAGCAGGCCGCATTGCTGGCCGAAAGCTGTCTTGCGCCGGGCGATGCCAAGGCCACGTTCGGCACAGGAGCATTTCTGCTTGCGCAACTCGGCGCCAATCCCACACGGTCCACATCCGGCTTGACCACCTCGGTGGCGTGGCTGCTGCGCGACCACACGTCGTATTGCGTCGACGGCCAGGTCTACACGGCGGCCTCCGCGGTGCGCTGGGCGGTGGACCTCGGTCTGGTGCCCGAGGCCGAGCAGATCGATTCCGTCGCAGCCGATTCCAGCGACGGTGTGCTGTGTGTGCCCGCCCTTGCCGGACTGGCGGCGCCGTGGTGGGACTCCGCCGCCGCGGCCTCGTTCTCCGGGATGAGCCTCAGTAGCGGTCGTGGTCAGCTGGTGCGCGCACTGCTCGAAGGGATCGCCGCGCAGGTCGCCGCCCTCGCCCACCTCGTCGCCAGGGATCTGGCGCAGCCGTTGACGCGGCTGCGTGTCGACGGCGGGCTAACCCGGTCCGCGGTGCTGATGCAGGCGCAGGCCGACCTCGCGCGTATCCCCGTCGACATCTACCCGTCGATGCACGCCACCGCGCTCGGCGCCGCCGCCTGCGCGCGGCTCGCCCTCGACTCCGAGCTCGACGTCGCCGACGCAGTCGGCACCTGGACGCCGGACCACACATATGAACCGCAGTGGTCCGACGAGCGCGCCGACGAGTTCATGTCGCAATGGATGCGCGCCGCCGAATCGGTTGTCACGCAACAGCAGACGACGTCGTCATGAGCGCCCCCGTCGACGTCAGCGACGTCATCGTGGTGGGAGCAGGCATCGTCGGCTGCTCGATCGCCCGCGCGTTGGCTGGAACCAACCTCACGGTGACCCTCATCGAGGCACGCGACGACGTCGGAGACGGCACCAGCAAGGCCAATACGGCGTTGCTGCACACCGGCTACGACGCGACCCCGCAGACCCTCGAGTCGCGGCTGGTGGCCCGCGGCTACGAATTGCTGGGCGACTACGCCGAGCAGACCGGCATCCCGGTCGAGCGCACCGGCGCGCTGCTGGTGGCGTGGACAGACGAGGAAGTCGACGCGCTGCCCGGACTCAAGGACAAGGCGGAAAGGAACTTCTACCACCGGTGCGAAATCGTCGGCCCCGATGCGGTTTACCGGCGGGTGCCGGATCTCGGCCCGGGGGTGCTGGGTGGGCTGACCGTCCCCGGCGAATCGATCATCTGCACCTGGACCACGAACCTCGCACTGGCCACCGACGCCGTGGCGCGCGGCGCGCGGTTGATGCGCGGCACTCGTGTCACCGGCGCCGTCGTGGGGGACGGACACACCACGCTGCAGACCACCCGCGGCGACGTACACGGTCGCTGGGTCGTCAACGCGGCGGGTCTCGGCGCCGACCGTCTCGACGCGGAGTTCGGCCACGATCGCTTCACCGTCACGCCCCGACGTGGCGAGCTGCTGGTGTTCGACAAGCTCACCCGGCCGATGGTGCCGGTCATCGTGCTGGCCGTGCCGTCCTCGCGCGGCAAGGGGGTGCTCGTGAGCCCGACCATCTACGGCAACGTGATGGTCGGCCCCACGTCGGAGAATCTCCATGACCGCAGCGCCACAGGTACTTCGGAGGACGGCTTCGACTTCCTGGTTTCCAAGGGCCGCGCGCTGATGCCGTCGCTGTTCGACGAGGAGATCACCGCCACCTACGCGGGTCTGCGGGCGGCCACCGAGCACGACGACTACCTCATCGACGTCGTCGCGCAGGCTCGCTATCTGCTGGTCGGCGGCATCCGCTCCACCGGGCTGACGTCCGGGATGGCGATCGGTGAATACGTCTCGGGCCTCCTCGCCGATGCCGGCCTCGACGTCACCGAGCGAACCGATCTGCCCCCGCCGCCGCAGATGCCCAACCTCGGCGAGGCTTTCATGCGGCCGTTCCAGGACGCCGAGGCCATCGCGGCCGATCCCGAATACGGCCGCATCGTCTGCTTCTGCGAGCGGGTCACCGCAGGCGAGATCCGCGATGCATTCGAATCCTCCATTCCACCAGTAGATCTCGACGGCCTGCGACGCCGCACCCGCGTGATGAACGGCCGCTGCCAGGGCTTCTACTGCGGCGCGCACACCAGGTTTTTGCTCGACGCGAACGGCGCGGCGCGATGACCGAGCAGCGGGTGGCTGTCGCGATCATCGGAGGCGGACCGTCGGGCCTGACCGCCGCCGCCGCGCTCGCCGGCCGGGTCGACGGCGAGGTGCTCGTCGTCGAGCGCGAGGCGCAGACCGGCGGAATCCCCTGCCACAGCGACCATCCCGGTTACGGCATGCGCGACCTCAAGCGCTTCATCTCGGGTCCGGCCTACGCCAAGCGGCTCACGGCGATGGCACAGGACGCAGGCGCGACGCTGGAGACCGAGGCGATGGTCACCGGCTGGGCAGGCGAGCGGCAGCTGCAGGTCACCTCGCCGCGCGGCCTGCGCACCATCACCGCGGACGCGGTGGTGCTGGCGACCGGTGCGCGGGAACGGCCGAGGCCCGCGCGGCTGGTTCCGGGCGACCGGCCTGACGGCGTGTACACGACCGGACAGCTGCAGAACCTCGTGCATGTCCACCATGCGAAGGTCGGCAGCCGCGCGTTGATCGTCGGCGCCGAGCTCGTCAGCTGGTCGGCGGTGCTGAGCCTGCGCAAAGCCGGTTGTGCGACAGTCGGAATGGTCAGCGGCTATCCCCGCTCGGAGGCGTATGCCGTGTTCCGGCTCCCCGGCCGCGCATTGACCCGCGGGCCCGTCTACACGCGCAGCCGGATCGTCGGCATCGAGGGCAGGGGTCGGGTTCGTGCCGCGGTCGTCGAGAACCTCGAAACCGGATGGAGAATGCGCGTCGACTGCGACACGGTGGTGTTCACCGGCGACTGGATCCCCGACCACGAACTGGCCCGCACCGGCGGCCTCGCGATGGACCCCGCGACGCGCGGGCCGCTTGTCGACGCAGGACTGCGCACCAGCAGCCCCGGCGTCTTCGCGGTCGGCAACCTGCTGCACCCCGTCGACACCGCCGACGGCGCGGCACTCGACGGTCGACACGTGGCGGCGGCGGTGACCGGCTGGGTGGAGCGTCGCGAGGAGCCCCAGAAGGCCGTTCGCATCCGCACCGACGTACCCTTCAGATGGGTTGCGCCGCAGCTGGTCTCACCCGACGGCGGGGTCGCAGCCCGAGGCGATCTGCTCTTCTGGGTCGACGAGTACCGCAGGCTGCCGAGGCTGCGTGCCGTTCAGGACGGCAGGACGCTCGCTACGAGGCGCACGCTGTGGCCTGCCGCGCCAGGGCGGGTGTACCGGGCGCCGTGGTCGCTGGTCGCCGGCGCGGACCCGGCGGGCGGCGACGTCACCATCTCCTTCGCCTAGCCGAAGAACCGCGAAATTGCATTCCAGCAGCCCTGCACTCGCACTTCCGCTGCTGGAATGCAATTTCGCGGGAGAAACTAGACCGGCAACAGGGCGTCGATGACGCTTGCCAGCTGTTTGGCCGACCGGCACTCGTGCATGGCGATGACTTCCTCGTAGCGGGGCACCGCGGAATCGCCGCTGCCCCACAGGTGCTTGGGCTCGGGGTTGAGCCAGTGCGCATGCCTGCTCGAGTCGACCATGTGCGTAAGCAGGTCGGTCTCAGGATTGCGGTAATTGTTTCGGCCGTCGCCAAGGACGAGCAGCGAACTCCTGGGCGACAGCACATGTGGGTACTTGTCCAGGAACGAGACGAACGCATGCCCGTAGTCGGAGTGGCCGTCGCGGGTGTAGACACCGGCTTCCCGGGTGATGCGCTGGACGGCGACGGCGAGGTCCGCGTCGGGTCCGAACAGCTCGGTGACCTCGTCGGTGGTGTCGATGAACGCGAACACGCGGACACGCGAGAACTGTTGCCGCAATGCGTGCACCAGGAGCAGCGTGAAGTGGCTGAAGCCCGCGACCGAACCGGACACGTCGCACAGCACCACCAGCTCCGGGCGCGCCGGATGCGGCTTCTTCAAGACCACGTCGATCGGCACGCCGCCGGTCGACATGGACTTGCGCAGGGTCTTGCGCAGATCGATCTCGCCCGCGCGCGACCGACGCCTGCGCGCGGCAAGCCGGGTGGCGAGTGTGCGGGCCAGTGGCGCCACCACGCGCCGCATCTGACGCAGCTGCTCGCCGGAGGCGCGGAGGAACTCGACGTTCTCCGCCAATTGCGGGACGCCGTACATCTGCACGTGGTCACGGCCCAACTGCTCGGCCGTGCGCCGCTTGGTCTCACCCTCCACCATTTTGCGAAGCTGCGCGATACGCTGGGCTGCAATGGATTTCGCGATCTGCTCCTGCGTCGGCGTCGGTTCGTCACCGTAGGGGGCGAGCAGCCCGGCCAACAGCCTGCCCTCGAGGTCGTCGAGGTTCATCGCCTTGAGCGCCTGATACGACGAGTATGACGGGCCACGGCTGGAGTTGTAGCGGCCGTAGGCCTCGACGATCTGAGCGATCATCGCGGCCAGCCGCTCGTCCATGTTGGCCAGCTCTTCGTTGTCGCTGAGCATGTCGAGCAGCATCTGCCGCATCGCCTCGACATCCTCCGTCGGCAGCCCGTCGGCATCCGACTCGTCGTCGTCGAGCGCGGTGCGTGCGCCGAGGGCGGCGGGGAAGTACAGGTCGAACATCGCGTCGTAGGTGTCGCGGTGATCCGGTCGACGCAGCACCGCGCACGCGATGCCTTCGCGCAGCGCCTCACGGTCTCCGAGCCCGAGCACACTCATCACCCGGCCCGCGTCGACCGTCTCCGACGGTCCCACCGCAATCCCCTGCCCGCGCAGGGCTTCGACGAACTCCACCAGGTGGCCCGGGATGCCGTGCGGGGCAAGCGGCTGCGGTGGTCGGGTGCGACGGACGGCCATGGGTGATCTCCTAGTTGAGGCGGAGCTCGCCGCTTGCCTTGGTCTGGTCGGACTGGTGCTTGAGCACCACGCCAAGGGTGGCGGCGATCAGCTCGTCGTCGATGGTGTCCATGCCCAGCGCAAGGATCGTGCGTCCCCAGTCGATGGTCTCGGCTACCGACGGCACCTTCTTGAGCTGCATGCCGCGCAGCACCCCGATGATGCGCACCAATTCCTCGGCGAGGTGTCCTGGCAGCTCGGGTACGCGCGACAGCAGGATACGACGTTCGAGGTCCGGGTCGGGGAAGTCGATGTGCAGGAACAGGCAGCGACGTTTGAGCGCCTCGGACAGCTCGCGCGTGGCGTTCGATGTCAGCAGTACGAACGGTGCCCGCTCGGCCTTGATCGTGCCGAGTTCGGGCACGGTGACCGCGAAGTCGGACAGTACCTCGAGCAGCAGGCCCTCGATCTCGATGTCGGCTTTATCCGTCTCATCGATCAGCAGGACGGTGGGCTCGGTGCGGCGGATCGCGGTCAGCAGCGGCCGCGTCAGCAGGAACTCCTCGGAGAACACGTCGGTCTTCGTCTGATCCCAGTCACCGTGGCCCGCCTGAATTCGCAGGATCTGTTTGGCGTGGTTCCACTCGTAGAGCGCGCGGGCCTCGTCGACGCCCTCGTAGCATTGCAGGCGCACCAACTCCGAACCCGTGCATTGCGCGACCGCGCGCGCCAACTCCGTCTTGCCTACGCCCGCAGGCCCCTCGACCAGCAACGGCTTGCCGAGCCGGTCGGCGAGGAAAACCGCAGTCGCCGTTGCGGTGTCGGGCAGGTATCCGGTCTCGGCGAGCTTCTTCGCGACATCGTCGATGTCGGCGAAAAGCGGCGCCGGGCGTGCGGGGACGCTCACGTGTCAACTCCTAAATCAGGCAGGGCGGGTCTGGCCGTTTCCCCACACAATCCACTTGGTCGAGGTCAATTCGGGTAAGCCCATGGGTCCCCGGGCATGCAGTTTCTGGGTGGAGATGCCGATCTCGGCGCCGAAGCCGAACTGCTCGCCGTCGGTGAACGCCGTCGATGCGTTCACCATCACCGCTGCGGCGTCGACGCGCTCGGTGAACCGCTGCGCGGCAGCCAGATCCGTCGCCACGATCGCCTCGGTGTGTCCACTGCCGTAGGTGTTGATGTGGTCGATCGCGGCATCGATACCGTCGACCACCGCCAGCGAGATGTCCATGGAGAGGAACTCTGCGCGCAGCTCCTCCTCGGACGGATCGGCGTGCACCGTCACGCCCGCGTCCTGCAGGGCTTTGGTCAGCCGCGGCACCGCGCGATCGGCGATGGCGCTGTCCACCAGCACCGATTCGGCCGCGTTGCATACGCTGGGCCGTCGTGTCTTTGCGTTGAGGAGAATGCGCTCGGCCGCGTCGAGGTCGGCCGTCTCATGCACGTACACATGGCAATTGCCGACGCCGGTCTCGATGGTGGGCACCTGAGCGTCGCGAACCACCGCGTCGATCAGTCCCGCTCCCCCGCGCGGGATCACCAGATCGACGAGACCGCGGGCCTGGATCAGGTGGGTGACGCTGGCCCGGTCCTCGCTCGGCAGCAGTTGCACCGCGTCGGGATTGAGGTTCTCGATCTGCAGCGCATCGCGAAGCGCGGTGACGAGCGCCTGATTCGACCGCGCCGCCGACGAGCTGCCGCGCAGTAACGCCGCGCTGCCTGCCTTCAGCGTCAGCCCGAATGCGTCGACCGTGACGTTCGGCCTGCCCTCGTAGACCATTCCGATCACTCCGATGGGGACCCGCTGCTGACGCAGCTGCAGGCCGTTGGGCAGTGTCTGCCCGCGCAACACCTCGCCGATCGGGTCGGGCAGCCCCGCGACCTGACGAAGTCCGGCGGCGATGCCGTCGATCCGCTGGAGGTTGAGTGCGAGGCGGTCCAGCATCGCGTCCCGTGTGCCCGCGGCCTTGGCGACGGCCAAATCTTCTTTGTTCGCTTCGAGCACGGTGGAGGCTTCGCGCAGTACGTTGTCCGCCGCGGCGTGCAGAGCCGAGTTCTTGGCAGCGGTGCTCAACGTCGCCAACTCGCGGGCGGCCACCCTTGCCCGTCGCGCCGCGTCGTGCACCTGCTGGCGCAAGCCCGGCGTAGACGGCGCTTGCAAACTCATCGCCCCAGCGTATCGGAGCGCAGTCCTGCGCTCGCCGCGGCGCTGGATTAACTTGGCGACTATGGCGGCGCGGGTATGCGTGGTGGGCAGCGTCAACATGGACCATGTCTTCACCGTCGCGACGCTGCCGCACCCCGGCGAGACGGTCATGGCGTCCTCGGTTCGCCTGCTGCCCGGCGGCAAGGGCGGCAATCAGGCGATCGCGGCAGCCCGCGCAGGCGCGGGCGTGCAACTGGTCGCTGCCCTCGGCGACGACCCGACGGGCGACCAACTGCACGCCCATCTCTCGACCAACGGCGTCGGCCTGGACGGCGTGAGCAGGGTTCCCGGTCCGAGCGGGTCGGCGATAATCGCGGTCGACTCTTCGGGAGAGAACACCATCGTCGTCGCCCCGGGGGCCAATGCGCGCCTGACGGTCCAGTCCAGCAAGGCTCGCGCCGTCATCTCCGCGGGCGATGTGCTGCTGTTGCAACTGGAGATTCCGGTCACCACCGCGGTTGACGCGGCGCGGCTGGCGCGGGACTCGGGTGCGGTCGTGATCGTCAACGCGTCACCCTCTGGCGCGGCGCCGCATGACCTGCTCAGCCTCGCCCAGCTTGCCGACGTCGTGGTCGTCAACGAAGCGGAGGCCCGTGAATGGCATTGGCCGGTAAAGCATCTGGTGATCACTCGCGGCAGGCGCGGCGCGAGCTACCTCGGCCAGGACGAGCGGTTCGACGTGCCCGCGCCTGCGGTGAAGGCAGTCGACACGACGGGAGCGGGCGACGTGTTCGCCGGCGTGCTGGCGGCCGAATGGCCCTCGGGCCACGAACAGGCGGTGCGGCGCGCCTGCGCCGCCGGAGCGCTGGCGACGACGGTGCCCGGCGCAGGCGACTGCGCGCCGTTTGCCGAGGCGATTGACGGGGCGGTCGCCAGCAGGTAGGCGTAAAGCCCATGTCGACACCTGAAACCGGCCCCCGCCCACCCGACGGCGATTGGCTGGGCACGCGTTTCCTGCGCTTCCGCCGCGAGGGTGCGTTCGCCGTCTGCACACTGGACCGGCCCGAGGCGCGCAACGCGATGACCCCGGCCATGTACTTCGGCATCAAATATGCCGTCGGGCACGTCGAGGCCGCTCCCGACCTGGCGGGCCTGCTGATCACCGGCAGCGGCGACGTCTTCGCCCCGGGCGGCGACCTGGGCGGAGCCGGTGACGACAACTGGTTGACGTTCGGCGCCGCGCTCGGCATGGATGTCACGCCGTTCGAGAAGTTGCGCCAGTCGACGAAACCTGTGGTGTCCGCGGTCAACGGGCTATGCCAGGGCGGCGGTCTGCAGATCGCACTCTGCAGCGACATGGCCGTGGTCAGCGACCGGGCCACCTTCCGGGTGCCCGAGCTCTTCCGCGGCATCGCCGACACCTACTACAGCCAGATGCTGGCGCGCCTGATTGGACCGGTCCGCACCCGCGACCTGATGTTCACGGGCCGCACGCTGACCGCCGCCGAGGCCGAGGACTGGGGCATGGTGTCGCGGGTGGTGCCGCACGAGGAGTTGATGGAGGCGGCCCGCGACGTACTCGCCCAGTGCTGCCGGACCGCGCCCGCCGCCAGGAGGGTGGTGAAATCCAGCCTGGACAACTACATGGGGTTGTTCGACCGCATCGGGATGCAGGCGAGCTACAGCGGCGAGGAGGCGATCGAGGGCTTCCGGTCGTTCAAGGAACGGCGCTCGCCGAACTGGGTACACCCCGAGCTACGGGTAGACGGCCGCATCTAGCCCACGCCCAGCGGGGGGTGGAAGTTCAGGGTTCTCTGAATTCAGACAGTGATGTACTGTTCTGGGTATGCAGACGGTCACCCACAGCGACGCCTTGTCCCGCTTCGGATGCGCGATATCGGACCCGACCCGCGCCGGAATCCTGTTGATGCTGCGCGACGCACCCGGCTACCCCTCCGAGTTGGCCGACAAGATCGGCGTGAGCAGGCAGATCCTGTCCAACCATCTGGCGTGTCTGCGCGGCTGCGGACTCGTGGTCGCCGAACCCGAAGGCCGTCGAAGCCGGTACCGGCTGGCCGATGAGCGCATCGGGCATGCGCTCGGCGATCTGATCGGCCTGGTGCTCACCGTCGACCCGGCGTGCTGCCCCGCGGCCGAAGCCGCCGCCTGCTGCTGATGAACGCGCCTGTCCGGCCTCGGGGCGACGTGCTGGCCCGCAGGATCCGACTTCTGGTCGCGGCGACCATCGCCTACAACATCGTCGAGGCGGTCATCGCCCTGGCCGAGGGCAGCCGGGTGTCGTCGTCGGCGCTGGTCGGTTTCGGTCTCGATTCGGTGATCGAGGTGTCGTCGGCGGCGGCAGTGGCATGGCAGTTCTCTGCAAAGGATCCCGAAACGCGGGAGAAGACCGCGCTGCGGTTCATCGCGTTTTCGTTCTTCGCGCTCGCCGCCTACGTCGCGGTCGACGCGGTGCTGTCGCTGACGGGCCACGGCGAACCGCAACCGTCCGCGATCGGCATCGCCCTCGCGACGGCGAGCCTCATCGTCATGCCGGTGTTGTCGTTGGCTCAGCGGCGGGCCGGCCGAGAATTGGGATCCGTTTCGGCGGTGGCGGATTCGAAGCAGACGCTGCTGTGCACATACTTGTCGGCGGCACTGCTGGCCGGGCTCCTGCTCAATGCCGTGGCCGGTTGGTCCTGGGCCGATCCGGTCGCCGCCTTGGTGATCGCGGCGATCGCGGTCCGGGAGGGCCGCAATGCCTGGCGGGGAGACCCGTGCTGCTAGAGCGAGCAGTGCTGGTGACCATCGAAATGCAGGTTCGCACCGTCGAGGAGATGCGCGCTAGTCCTCGGGAACCTCGCGCTCGATCTCGTCGAGCCACGTCTTGGCCGACATGTCCGACGGCGCCCGCCAATCGCCGCGCGGCGACAGCGACCCGCCGTGGGAAACCTTGGGCCCATTGGGCACCGCCGAGCGCTTGAACTGTGCGAACGAGTAATACCGCTGCACGAACACCTGCAGCCAGTGCCGAATCTCTTTGAGCGAGAACGTGGGTCGCTTGTCCTCGGGGTATCCCATCGGCCAGTCGCCGCGGTCCGGATCGCTCCACGCGTGCCAGGCCAGAAACGCCACCTTCGACGGGCGGAAGCCGAAGCGCAGCATCTGGAACAGCGAGAAGTCCTGCAGGACATAGGGGCCGATCTTGGCTTCGCTGCTCTGGATCTCCTCGTCCTCACCCTGCGGCACCAGCTCGGGGCTGATCTCGGTGTCCAGCACCGAGGTCAATACCTCGTTCACCCGGTCGTCGAACTGTTTCGACGAGACAACCCAGCGAATCAAGTGCTGGATCAACGTCTTCGGCACCCCGCCGTTGACGTTGTAGTGCGACATCTGGTCGCCGACTCCGTACGTCGACCAACCGAGCGCGAGCTCGGAGAGATCGCCGGTGCCCAGCACGATGCCGCCGCGCTGGTTGGCGATCCGGAAGAGGTAGTCGGTGCGCAGCCCGGCCTGCACGTTCTCGAAGGTGACGTCGTAGACCTTCTCGCCGCGGCCGAACGGATGGCCCATTTCGCCCAGCATCAGCTCCGCGGTCGCCTTGATGTCGATCTCCTCGAACGTCACCCCCAGCGCCTCGGCGAGCCGGATCGCGTTGCTCTTCGTGCGATCGCCGGTGGCGAAGCCGGGAAGCGTGAACGCGAGAATATCGCTGCGCGGCCGCTGTTCCCGGTCCATCGCGCGCGCCGCGACGATCAGTGCATGCGTGGAATCCAGGCCGCCCGAGACACCGATCACCACCTTGGGGTACTCGAGGGCGCGCAGCCGCTGCTCCAACCCCGCCACCTGAATGTTGTAGGCCTCGTAGCAGTCCTGTTCCAGCCGTGTGGGATCCGACGGGACGAACGGAAAACGCTCCACTTCGCGGAGCAACCCGATGTCACCCGAAGGCGGATCGAGCTCGAACTCGATGCGCCGGAACGAATTAGCGTCGATGTCATGATGCGCGCGGTTGTCGTCGAACGTGCCCATCCGGATCCGCTCGGAGCGCAGCAGCTCGAGATCGACGTCGGCGATCGAACGCCGCGGGCCCTTCGGGAACCGCTCCGACATGGCCAGCTGCACACCGTTCTCGTAGATCATCGTCTGGCCGTCCCAAGCGAGGTCGGTCGTCGACTCCCCTTCGCCCGCAGCGGCGTACACGTATGCCGCCAGGCAGCGCGACGACGCCGAGCGGACGAGCAGACAGCGGTCCTCTGCGCGCCCGATCGTGATCGGGCTGCCGGAAAGGTTGGCGAGCACGGTCGCGCCCGCGAGCGCCGCGGTCGCGCTCGGCGGTATGGGCACGAACATGTCCTCGCAGATCTCGACGTGAAGGACTAAGCCGGGCAGACCGGTGGCGGCGAACAACAGGTCAGGGCCGAACGGCACCTCGGCGACGGCGGTTCCCCTGCCCATCCGGATGACGCCGCGGATGTCGTCGCCCGCGGCCATCTGACGGCGCTCGTAGAACTCCCGGTAGGTCGGCAGATACGACTTCGGCACCACTCCGAGCACCTGCCCGCGGTGGATGACGACCGCCGTGTTGTAGATGCGGTGCTGATGACGCATCGGCGCGCCGATGACGAGCACGGGCAGCAGATCGGCTGATGCCGCGACGACGTCGAGCAGCGCGTGTTCCACGGCGTCGAGCAGCGCATCCTGCAGCAGGATGTCCTCGATGGAATAGCCCGACAGCGTCAACTCGGGGAAGACCGCCAGGCCGACACCGTCCTCATGACACTGCCGCGCCAACTCCAGGACGGACTCGGCGTTGGTCTCTGGCTCCCCGATCGCGGTGTGGATCGTGCATGCCGCGACGCGGACAAAGCCCTGGCCATAGGCGGAGTAGAAGTCCATCACCTTCTATTGTCGCCCGTGAAGTGTCATAAACCTGTCACGGGGTACCAACGATTCGTGACTGACACCGCAGTACTGGTCATCGACATGCTCAACAGCTATCGGCATGAAGATGCCGAAAAGCTGACGACGAGCGTCGAGCACATCGTCGAGCCCCTGGCCGGCCTTGTCGCCGAGGCGAGGAAACGTGAGGATGTCGACCTCATCTACGTCAACGACAACTACGGCGACTTCGCTGCCAACCAGGACGACCTGGTTCGTCAAGCGCTCGAGGGCGATCGGCCCGACCTCGTCGAGCCGATCGTGCCCGACCCAGGTGTGCGGTTCCTGCAGAAGGTGCGCCACAGTGCGTTCTACGCGACGTCGCTGGCGTACCTGTTGAATCAGCTCGACACCAAACGCGTGATCCTCACCGGACAGGTCACCGAGCAGTGCATCCTCTACACCGCGCTGGACGCCTACGTGCGCCACTTCGAAGTGGTCGTCCCCCCCGACGCCGTGGCACACATCGAGGCTGACCTCGGCAAAGCCGCCCTGCGCATGATGGAGGAGAACATGCGTGCCGAGGTCGTGTCGGCGGAGAAGTGCCTACGCTGAATTCCAGCGGATTGCGATGACCACGGCGGTTTGAACCGTGTGCTTGAGGGTAGGCGGCGCTCGTGGCGCTGGGCGAACGCGATGCTCAAGGAGCTTTCGCCGCAGGCCCTGGCCAACTGAGCCGACTGCCGGCCGAAACGCGACCACGGGCCTGATCGCCTACCCTCGATGGCGTGGAAGCCCCCGAACTCGTCGCCTTGCTGCAGCGACGTCGGGTAGCGGTGCTGACCGGCGCGGGGATGTCCACCGATTCGGGTATCCCCGACTATCGCGGACCGGACTCGCCGCCGAGCAATCCGATGACGATCCGTCAGTTCACCTCCGACCGGGTGTTCCGGCAGCGGTACTGGGCCCGTAACCACGTGGGCTGGCGGCACATGGACGACACGCTTCCGAACGCCGGTCACCGCGCACTGGCCGCTCTCGAGCACGCCGGTGTGGTGTCGGGTCTCATCACGCAGAACGTCGACCTGCTGCACACGAAGGCTGGCAGCCGCAATGTCGTCAACCTGCACGGCACCTACGCAGAGGTGATCTGCCTCGACTGCGGCCACACCATGACCCGCGCCGCGCTCGCCGAACTGCTCGAAGCGGCGAACCCCGGGTTCGTCGAACGCGCCGAGGCGGTCGGAGGAATCGCTGTCGCTCCCGATGCCGACGCCGTCGTCGGCGACACATCGTCGTTCACGATCGTCGACTGTGCCAACTGCGGCGGCATGCTCAAGCCCAACATCGTGTACTTCGGCGAGAGCGTGCCGAAAGATCGCGTGGCGCAGGCGTATTCTATCGTCGAGGAGGCCGACGCGCTCCTGGTCGCCGGTTCGTCGCTCACCGTCTTCTCGGGTTTCCGCTTCGTCCGGCATGCGGTGGCGCGCGGTATCCCGGTCGCGATCGTCAACCGGGGCCGTACCCGCGGAGACGACCTCGCCGCCGTGAAGATCGATGCGGGCTGCTCTCCCATGCTGGCACTGCTCGCAGGCGAGCTGCCGATAGCGATGAGCGCATGAACACACCGAATCCCTTTGCGCTGCTGAACCGGGTGCGCCCCATCGTGCCCAGCGCAGGAGCATTGGTCGCTGAGCATCGGTGATGCGTCGCCGATGTCGTCAATGCGCCGGACCCGGTGCGTCGGGTCACCCGGCTGCTCAACCACTTCGGGGGTGTCGCGTTCAGCGCTGAGTCCGTCGAGTTCGACGGCGACGACGTGGATTGGTCCGACGTCACCGAGATCCGCACCCGCAACCTTGTCGGCTACCTGCTTTCCGATGCGATCGACAAACAGGTGGGCAAGCTTCCGCTGCCGTGGTTTCCCGGACGCGGGCTGCTTATCGACGCGGTCGGCACCGCCGTGTTGACCGCGCTTGTCGCGGTGGCCAGAGAGCAGCTGCAGGATGGCCCGATGGACCTTCGCATACCCGCCGAGGTGCATTACCGCGCTGTGCTGCGCGGCAAGGAGTTATCGCCGGGCGTGCTGGCCGCTCTGGTGTTGACCGATCCGGCGGTTCGCCGATGCCTTCAGGAGACGGCCCGCACCCATGGTGTCGACGTGCGGCCGTCAGACGACGACCCTGTCGATGCGGCGGCGCAAAGGGCGGATCGCATCAAGTCCGCGATCGCCAAGCTCACCTCTTAGTGATTTCGGCGCGCTGATCGACGCTCAGCGCACGTGAGCGCGCCGAAATCGCGAGCTAGACCGCGACGAGATCGTCGGCGTGCACTGCGGGCCTGCGCAGTTCGGCGGGCAGATCCGAGGTCGACCGGCCGAGCATCGTCGCGAGTTCACCCGCGTCGTAGGCCACCACACCGCGGGCCACCATCGTCTCGTCGGGTGCGCGCAGATCGACGACGTCGCCGCCGTGAAAACGCCCCGCCACCGCCGTGATGCCCGCGGGCAGCAGCGACCGGCGCTGCTTCACCACCGCACGCACCGCACCCTCGTCGAGGGTCAGCGCGCCCGCCGACTCCGCGGCGTAGCGCACCCAGAAGCGGCGCGCCGACATGCGTTCGGACCTCGGCGCGAACACCGTGCCGACCGACGCGTCGACCAGTGCCGTGGTGGCGGTATCGGCGGCGGCAAGTAGCACAGGGACACCGGCATCGGAAGCCAGCAGCGCGGCCGACAGCTTCGACGCCATGCCGCCGGTGCCGAGGTGGCTGCCGCGGCCCGCGACCACACTGGTCAGGTCATCGGGACTGGCGACCTCGGAGATGAACCGCGCCTTGCCTTTTCGCGGATCCGAGTCGTAGAGGCCGTCGACATCCGACAGCAACACCAGCGCGTTGGCGCCGACCAGGTGTGCGACCAGCGCGGAGAGCCGGTCGTTGTCGCCGAAGCGGATCTCGTTGGTGGCGACGGTGTCGTTCTCGTTGACGATCGCGACCGCGTGAAGTGCGCGCAACCGGTCCAGCGTGCGCTGGGCATTGGTGTGCTGCACCCGCATCGAAATGTCGTGCGCGGTCAGCAGCACCTGACCGACGGTGCGGTTGTATCGGGCGAACGCCGTGCTCCACGAGTTGATCAGCGCCACCTGCCCGACGCTGGCCGCGGCCTGTTTGGTGGCCAGGTCCGCAGGCCGCTTGCTCAGCCGCAGCGGTTCGATGCCCGCGGCGATGGCACCCGACGAGACGATCACCACGTCGGAACCGGCTTCCATCCGCGCCTCGATGGCGTCGGCCAGGATGGCCAGCCGTCCGGCGTCGAACACACCGGACGGGGTGGTCAGCGCTGTCGTGCCGATTTTCACCACGATGCTGCGCGCCGTCCGGATGGTGTCTCGGTGGCTGCTCACGACTCACCGTCGGGGCGACGACGCTGCTTGCGCGCGGCCTTGCGCTCGGCCGCCCCGACCCGGTCGGTTTGTTCCAGCCGGGTGTCGGTGCCGCGCCCCGACATCGGGATGTCAACGCCCGCAGGTGTCTGCGGCTCCCAGTCGAACGTCATGTCACCGATGGTGACGGCGCAACCGGGTCGGGCGCCGAGCTTCAACAGCTCGTCCTCGACGCCGAGGCGATTCAGGCGATCGCCGAGATAGCCGACGGCTTCGTCATTGGTGAAGTCGGTTTGCGCAACCCAGCGTTCGGGCCGGACGCCATGCACGAGGAAGCCGCCCTCCCCGTCGGATTCGACGGTGAAACCGCTCTCGTCGACCGGTATCGGGCGAATCACGGGCCGGCGCGGCACCACTTCGGGCTGCGCGGCGCGGTACTGCGAGACCAGATCCCACAGCGCAAACGTCAACTGACGCAGCCCTTCCCGGCTGACGGTTGACACCTCGAAAACCGGCCAGCCGTAACGCCGCACGACCTCGTCGCGGACGAAGTCGGCCAGCTCGCGGGCGTCGGGCACGTCGATCTTGTTGAGCACCACCGCGCGCGGGCGCTCCGCCAGGTCAACCAGCGCCGTATCACCCTGCAGCGTGGGCGTGTAGGCGGCGAGCTCGGCCTCGAGCGCGTCGATGTCGGAGATGGGGTCGCGACCGGGTTCGAGGGTTGCGCAGTCGACCACATGCACGAGCACCGCGCACCGCTCGATGTGCCGCAGGAAGTCCAGTCCGAGTCCGCGGCCCTCGGACGCGCCGGGAATCAGTCCGGGCACGTCGGCCACCGTGAACGTCTGCTCGCCGGCCGAGACGACGCCGAGGTTGGGCGCAAGGGTGGTGAACGGGTAGTCGGCGATCTTGGGCTTGGCCGCCGAGATCGCCGACACCAGCGACGACTTGCCCGCCGACGGGAAGCCGATCAGGCCGACGTCGGCGACGGTCTTGAGCTCGAGGGTGAGATCGCGGGCCTGGCCCTTCTCGCCGAGCAGGGCGAAACCGGGTGCCTTGCGGGCCCGCGAGGCCAGTGCGGCGTTGCCGAGGCCTCCCCGACCGCCCGCGGCGGCCTCGAAGCGGGTCCCGGCGCCGATCAGGTCGGCGAGCAGCCTGCCCTTCTCGTCGAGAACAATGGTGCCGTCGGGAACCTTGACCTCGAGGTCGGCGCCCGCGGCGCCGTCGCGGTTGCTGCCCGCGCCCTGCTTGCCTGACTGTGCGGCCACATGCGGGTGGAAGTGAAAGTCGAGGAGAGTATGCACCTGCGGGTCCACGACGAGCACGATGCTGCCGCCGCGTCCGCCGTTGCCGCCGTCGGGGCCGCCGAGGGGTTTGAACTTCTCGCGATGAACCGAGGCGCAGCCATTGCCACCGTTTCCCGCCCGCGCATGGATGACGACGCGGTCGACGAACCGGGGCATCGGTTATTCCTCCTCTCGCCGAAACGAACATCTGGGCGCAATAGTGCGAGAAGCCCGCACCCAAACGTAGATCTCGACGCGAGTGCTAGGCCTCCGAGGCCGACGGCTCCACGATGCTGACCGTCTTGCGGCCGCGCTTGACGCCGAACGTCACTGCGCCGGCAGCCTTGGCGAACAGCGTGTCGTCGCCGCCGCGGCCGACGTTGACGCCGGGGTGGAAGTGGGTGCCGCGCTGGCGGACGATGATCTCGCCGGCCTTGACGACCTGGCCGCCGAACCGTTTGACGCCGAGCCGCTGTGCGTTTGAGTCGCGACCGTTACGTGAGCTGGAAGCGCCTTTTTTGTGTGCCATCTGATCGCTCCCTACTTGATTCCGGTGACCTTGAGGACCGTCAGCGGCTGACGGTGACCTTGCCGCTTGTGGTAGCCGGTCTTGTTCTTGAACTTGTGGATGCGGATCTTGGGGCCCTTGGTGTGCTCTAGCACCTCGAAGGTGACGGCGACCTTCTCCAGCTCCTTGGCGGCACTGGTGACCTTCGAGCCGTCGACGACGAGGGCGACGGGCAGCGACACACTGGCGCCGGGCTCGCCCTCGAGCTTCTCGACCTTGACCACGTCACCGACGGCGACCTTGTACTGCTTGCCGCCGGTCTTGACGATTGCGTACGTCGCCATCGTTCCTCTGCTTCTCTGGGCACGCGCTACCCGTGGGTGCGCGAGCGGGTCTGGGTGCGGAGCCACGGTGGGCCCGCTGTCCTCGGCATCAGCCGAAAGACAACTGGTCAAGGGTACGTGAGGGTCATCGCCAGGGTCAAATCACCGCAGGTCACGCCGGGTCAGTCGTCGTGGATCGGCGGACCTGCCGGTCGGGCGGCCGACCGACGGCGCGGGCGCCTGCCGCCGATGGTTCCGGCTGGAGCCGCGCCGCGATCGTCGTCGTCGTCGTCCGAATCGTCGTCGTCGTCCGAGTCATCGTCGTCGTCGTCGTCCGAATCGTCGTCGTCGTCCGAGTCATCGTCGTCCGCGTCGTCGGAGTCCTCGGAGTCGATCACCTCGATGTCGTCGTCGAGCTCGTCTTCCTCGTCGTCGGCGACCAGGTCGATCTCGTCATCCGAATCATCGTCGTCATCCGAGTCGTCGTCGGAATCGTCATCGTCGGAGTCTTCCGAGTCGTCGTAATCCTCGTCGAGATCGTCGTCTTCGAGTTCGGCATCGGCGGTATCGACAACGGCCTGCTTGATGGTGTCGGTATCGGCCTCGGCGACTTCCTCGGCCGCTTTCTTGGATTCGTCCTTGACCTCGTCGTCACCGGCCTCGTCGTCATCGTGCTTGCCGTTGGCGGCCTGCATCGCCTTGAACATCGGATGTTCGCTGGTGTGCGAGGGCACCTTCGCGACGGCGACCTCCTCGGCACGCCCGCCCTTCTTGCCGCGTTTCCCGCGTCGTCCGGACTCGGACTTGCGCCCTGTGGCGGACGCCGAATCGACGGGATCGGCGTGCAGCATAATGCCTCGGCCCGCGCAGTGCGGGCACAGCGTGGAGAACGCCTCGATCAGACCGGTGCCAAGGCGCTTGCGCGTCAGCTGAACCAATCCCAGCGAGGTCACCTCCGACACCTGGTGTCGGGTGCGGTCACGGGCGAGCGCCTCGGTCAGCCTGCGCAGCACCAGATCCCGGTTGGACTCGAGCACCATGTCGATGAAGTCGATGACGACGATGCCGCCGATGTCGCGCAGGCGCAGTTGGCGCACGATCTCCTCGGCGGCCTCGAGGTTGTTGCGGGTGACCGTTTGCTCCAGGTTGCCGCCCGAGCCGGTGAACTTGCCGGTGTTGACGTCGACGACGGTCATGGCCTCGGTGCGGTCGATCACCAGCGTGCCGCCCGACGGCAACCAGACCTTGCGGTCCATCGCCTTGGCCAGCTGCTCGTCGATGCGGTGCACCGCGAACACATCAGGACCGTCCGAGCTGGCAGGCTGGTACTTCGTCAGTCGCGGAACAAGATCCGGCGCAACGGCATTGACGTAGTCATTGATCGTGCTCCAAGCCTCGTCACCGGACACGATCAGGCCGGAGAAGTCCTCGTTGAACAAGTCACGGATGACCTTGACGAGGACATCGGGCTCTTCGTAGAGCGCGACAGCGGCACCTGCCGCCTTGCCCTTGGTCTCGGTAGCCCTCTTCTCGGTCTGGGACCAACGTTCTTGCAGCCTGGTGACATCGGAACGGATGTCGTCTTCCTTGACGCCTTCGGACGCCGTGCGGATGATCACTCCGGCGTCCGACGGAACCACCTCGCGGAGAATCTCTTTGAGTCGCTGCCGTTCGGTGTCGGGAAGCTTGCGGCTGATGCCGGTGGACGATGCGCCGGGCACGTACACCAGATAGCGGCCGGCGAGCGAAACCTGGGTGGTCAGCCGCGCGCCCTTGTGCCCGACCGGATCCTTGCTGACCTGAACGACGACGTAGTCACCCGGCTTCAGCGCCTGCTCGATCTTACGGTTCGTGCCGCCGAGACCCGCTGCCTCCCAATTGACTTCACCCGCGTAGAGCACACCGTTGCGGCCGCGGCCGATGTCGACGAACGCCGCCTCCATCGAGGGCAGCACGTTCTGCACGATGCCGAGGTAGATGTTGCCCACCAGCGACGCCGACGCGGCGGACGTCACGAAGTGTTCGACGACAACGCCGTCCTCCAGCACCGCGATCTGGGTGTACCGGGCGCCTTCATGCGGCGGTTCGCTGCGGACCTTGTCTCGCACGACCATCACGCGCTCGACGGCCTCCCGGCGTGCCAGGAATTCAGCCTCGCTCAGGATCGGCGGCCTGCGCCGCCCCGCATCGCGGCCGTCACGGCGACGCTGACGCTTGGCCTCGAGCCTGGTGGAACCCGAGATGCCCTGGATCTCGCCGCTGTCCTTGTCTTTGTCTTTCTCTTTGTCGCCACGCCCAGCGCGTTCGTGGACGACCGTGTTCGGCGGATCGTCGGGTGAGGGATCGTTCTCGCCTCCGCCGCCGGACTTGCGGCGGCGGCGACGACGGCGGCGACGTGTCCCGGCGTCATCGCCACCGGAGTCGTCGTCACCGCTGTCGTCGTCATCATCGCCGGAGTCGTCGGCCTGCCCGTTGGACTGTCCGTCGCCGGAGTCGTCGTCGGAATCGTCGCCACTCTGCTCGCCGCGACCCCGGCCCCTGCCGCGACGGCCGCGACGGCGACGCCTGCTCGGCCGCTCGGACTGGTCGTCGTCGGAGTCGGGACCCTCATCGCCGTCGCCGTCGCCGTCGCCGTCGTCGTCATCGACCTCGTCGTCGTCGCCGGAGTCCGGTTCGAACTCGACGGGTTGCGGCGCCACAAACAGCGGCATGTACTCGGCGCGCTCAACAGTGGTCTCCACCGTGGTCGTCTCGATGATTGTCCGAGAGTCGGGTTCTGCGCCGTCCACGTCGTCGGCCGGTTGGTCCTCGAGCGCCGGCTCGGCGGATCCGTCCGAATCTCCCACGACGACGGTCAGCCCGTCAGGCTGCGCCTCGGGCTCCTGAGTCTCTTCCGAAATGTCTTCAGTAGATGCATCGTCGGCCACGTATTCTCCTCAAGCCCCCGGGCGCGTCCTTGCGACGCGGCCACGCGAGGGCTTCCGCTGTTGGCCCGGGCTGTTCACTCCCGAGCTTGTTATGGTCTCGCTCCGAGCGGTTCACTTCGGAACCCTCCCGGTGCCTGGCTGAATGATGGCTGGGACGGTCGGCGCCACACCACGGGTGAGCGGTGGTCGCGCTCGTCAAAGTCTTCATTCGGGTGTCCGGCCCTGGTGTACAGCCGTCTACCCGGAGCCAGTATCCCATACCACTGGCCGTCACCGGACCAGGCTGGAGGACTCAGCTATCTTCCGGGGAACCAGAGTTGGATTTCACGGGCGGCCGATTCCGGCGAGTCTGACCCGTGCACGAGGTTTTCCTGGGTGACAAGTGCCAGGTCACCGCGGATTGAGCCGGTGAAAGCCTTTTCCACCGGGTCGGTGCCGCCGGCGAGTTGGCGAAACGCTGCGATGGCCCTCGGGCCCTCCACGATCGCCGCCACGACGGGCCCCGAGGTGATGAATTCCAACAGCGAGTCGAAGAACGGTTTGCCGTCGTGCTCGGCGTAGTGCTTGCGGGCCAGTTCGTCGCCGACGGCGCGCATCTCCAGGGCCGCGATCGACAGGCCCTTGCTCTCGATCCGGCCGATTACCTCGCCGATCAGGCGCCGCTGGACGCCGTCGGGCTTGATCAATACCAGGGTCCGCTCAGTCACGGCCGACAGCGTACCTGCGGAACCTTTCCGCTCCGCGGCACCGCGGTTCGCCGGCGGCGCCGCGGAACGGGCTCAGCTCCGGTCAACGGGATGCCGACCGGTCTCTAGCAGGTGACTCCCTGGATGCAGTTGGTGTTGGGGTCGGCAGGCAGAGGCTCCAGCGGTGGCGGGGGCTTTTCCATGACCGGTGGCGGAGGCGCCGGCTTCTCCTCGGGAGGAGGCGGAGGCGCCGGCTTCTCCTCCGGCGGAGGTGGCGGTGGCGCTTGCTTCTCCTCCGGCGGAGGTGGCGGTGGCGCTTGCTTCTCCTCCGGTGGCGGTGCTTTCTTCTCCTCCTCCGGCGGCGGAGCTTGCTTCTCCTCCGGCGGCGGAGCCTTCTTCTCCTCCGGCGGCGGCACCTTCTTCTCCTCCGGCGGCGGCACCTTCTTCTCCTCAGGCACCGGGACCGGCTTCGGGGCCGGTGGAGGAGCGACCGGAGCCTGCCGAGGAGCTGGATTGTTCGGCGCAAGGCGAGGCGCCTGCTGCACGGGAGCCTGCTGACGAGGTGCCTGCTGCACAGGAACCCGTTGGGCGGGAGCCTGCTGACGTGGCGCGGGCTGCTGAACGATCACCGGCGCACTCGGCGGCGCAGGCGCGGGGGCCGCGGGCGCAGGCGCCTCCTGCACCGGCGCGACGGGAATCTCCACCTGCTGCTGGGGAACCCCACCTTCGGTGTTAGCCGGCGAGGTCCCGATCCCGCTGTTCATCTGCCACGTGGCGATCAGTGCGGCGACCGCCAGCAACGCCGCCCCTGCCGCGCCACCGAACATCACGCCAGGCTTCCGGTACCAGGGCAGCGGCGCTTCGGTCTGAGCGGCGGGTGGCTGGGTGTAGTACTGCGGCTGCTGTAGTGGTGGCGGCTGTTGGTAGTACTGCGGCTGCTGGCCGTAGTACGGCTCCAGCGGCGGCTGACCGTACGATGCGTATTCGTGTCCGTACGACGCGGCAGGCTGCTCGTCGGACCACGCCGTCGGCTCCGGCGGAGGCGGTGCCGACGGCGTTACCACCGTCGGCGGGGATATCTGCTGCGTCCTGTCCCCCAACCGCTGTGTCCGGTCGCCGAGCTGCTGTGTGCGATCACCCGTCTGCTGTCCGCGGTCACCCATCCGCTGCGTGCGGTTCACGTCTCGTGGATTGTTCATGGTTTTCTCCAATTCCTACTGCGCCGGCTGCGCCGGTGCCTTTTGTCTCCTGTGCAACCAGGCGGGTTCGGATGGCACAGCAGGTCTTCGGGTGTGGGATTCTTCGGGTCGCCGGGGTTCATGTCCGGCACCCAGGTGGCAGTAACGCGCCGACGGCGATCACCGCGGCCACCGCCGCCGTGCCGAAAACGACGCCCGGCCGCCGATACACCGGCAGTGGCGCTAGCGGAGCTTCGTATGCCGGTGCGGACTGGCCGTACTGCGGTGGCTGTTGGCCGTAGTAGATGTCCTGCGGCTGCTGACCGGGGGACGGATATGGACCGGGTTCGCGGTGGGGAGCCTGTTGCGGCCATCCCCCCTGCTGGTGACCAGCTGCGGGAGCACCCATCGTCGGCGCCCCGTCAAGGTTCGACTGGTCGAAATCCCTTCGGTTGTTCATGTTGCTTCCCACAAGCGATGTGCATTTAAGCCGGTCCGCTTGGGCACAACAATGACACTTCAGCGCCAGTTATGCAGCGTAGTTCGCTACCCCAGTTTTCGTTCGCCGCAATTAGTCGGGCGGGGGGTGTTGCCCAGGCAGCAGGCCGCGCTCTTCCCGACGCTTGACTTCGCTGCGTAGGTACAGGATGAGCAGCCAGACTCCGGCGAACGCCAGCCCGATGAAGCCGAGGGCACTGGAGACGACCCAGCCCGCGATCAGCACAAGCTGGATGCCCAGATTCACCCAGATCGCCCATGGGCGCCCCTGCAGTCCGGCCAGCAGGATCAGCACGACGGCCAGACCGATCAGATAGGTGCCGGTGACGGCGGTGAGCCCGCCATCGAGCACCGAGACGACGGGCAGCGCGAGCAGGACCACGATGGCTTCGAGGATCAGCGTGCCCGCCATCACGCCGCGGAAGCTCTTCCACGGATCCGGCGCGGCAGGCGTCTCGGGCTGCTCGCTCATTGCGGGTCCCGCCCGAACAGCGTGCGCGCCATGCCCGCGGTGACAACTGAACCGGTGATGACGATGCCGCTGCCGGAGAAGCCCTCGCCGTCGTGCCCGGCATCTTCGGCAAGTGCTGTCGCGGTCTCGATGGCGTCGGGCAGGCCTGTTGCCGCGATCACCCGGTCAGGGCCGAAGCGCTCCTCGGCCCGCATCGCCAGGCTCTCGACCTCGAGCGCGCGCGGCGATCCGTTGGTGGTGACGACGATCTGATCGAGTACTGGTTCCAGCGCGGCGAGGATTCCGTCGACGTCTTTGTCGGCCATCACCGCCACGATGCCGACAAGCATGCGGAAGTCGAATTCCTCGGCGAGCGTCCCCGCCAACGCCGCCGCCCCGGCGGGATTATGGGCAGCATCGATGAAAACCGTTGGCGCGCTGCGCATCCGTTCCAGCCGACCCGGACTGACAACCGAGGCGAATCCGGCGCGCACGGCGTCGATATCGAGTTGACGGTCAGCTCCCGCACCGAAGAACGCCTCGACGGCGGCCAGCGCGATGACGGCGTTGTGGGCCTGATGCTCACCGTGAAGTGGCAGGAATATCTCGGAGTACACGCCGCCGAGACCCTGCAGCTCGAGCATCTGCCCGCCGATAGCCACCTGACGGCCGAGCACGGCGAACTCGGAATCCTCACGGGCGACCGCGGCGTCGGCCAGCACGGTTTCGGCGAGCACCACCTCCATCGCCTCGGGCACCTGCCTGCCGATCACCGCAACGGTGCCGACCGGCACGAGGTCGTCCTTCTGCCGGGTGATGATCCCCGCCTTTTCCTTTGCGATGTCAGCGATCTCAGTGCCCAGGTACTCGGTGTGGTCCACACCGATGGGGGTGATCACCGCGACCGGGGCGTCGACGACGTTGGTGGCGTCCCAGCGGCCACCCATGCCGACCTCGACGACGGCCACGTCGATCGGCGCGTCGGCGAAGGCGGCGAACGCCATCGCGGTCACCACCTCGAACTTGCTCATGGCCGGGCCACCCGCCGCTTCCGACTGCTTGTCGACCAACTCGACGAACGGTTCGATCTCTTCGTACACGGCGACGTACTGCGCCGGCGTGATCGGCTTGTTGTCGATCGCGATGCGCTCCACCGCCGACTGCAGGTGCGGGCTGGTGGTCCGGCCAGTGCGCCGGTGCAAAGCCGTCAGAAGCGCATCCACGATGCGCGCCACCGACGTCTTGCCGTTGGTGCCAGCGATGTGGATCGACGGGTAGCCCCGCTGCGGCGAGCCGAGGAGCTCCATCAAGGCGGAGATCCTCGCCGTGCTCGGTTCCAGCTTGGTCTCGGGCCACCGCTGGTCGAGAAGATGCTCGACCTGCAGTAGCGAGGCGATTTCGTCCGGCGTTGGGACTGTCTCCTGTCGCCCACCAGGCGGCTCCGATGTCATTGCAGGGATGCCAGCCTCGTCGTGATCCGGTCGACCTCGTCCCTGGCGAGGGCCTGCCGGTCCCGGATCTTGTCGACGACGTCGGCGGGCGCTTTGGCGAGGAAAGCGTCATTGTCCAGCTTGGCGCTGGTGCCCTTGAGCTCCTTCTCCGCTGCGGCCAGGTCCTTCTGCAGCCGACGCCGCTCGGCAGTCACGTCGACGGTGCCCGACGTGTCGAGCTCCACCACGACGGTGCCGCGCGTCAGCCGCACCTCAACCGAGGCAGTCGGCGCGAACCCGTCGGAGGCGGGGGTCAGCCACGCCAACGACGCCACGGCAGGCACTTGCGAGTCGAGATCGGCGGCGGCGATGTCGCCGAGCCGCGCGGGAACCTTCTGCCGGTCGGCCAGACCTTGGTCGCTGCGGAACCGCCGCACCTCGGTGACCAGCTTCTGCATATCGGCGATCCGTTGCGCCGCAACCTGATCCGCGGCGAAGCCCGAGGGATTCGGCCAGTCCGCGATCACGAGTGACTCGCCACCGGTGAGCGCCTTCCACAGCGTCTCGGTCACAAAAGGCATCACCGGGTGCAGGAGCTTGAGCAGCGTGTCGAGAACCGACGCCAGCACAGCAGTCGTGTGTGTGACGATCCTTTCGTCCCGGCTGGCCAACTGCACCTTCGCGAGCTCGAGGTACCAGTCGCAGAACTCGTCCCAGGCGAAGTGGTAGAGCGCTTCGCAGGCACGGCTGAACTCGTATCTGTCGAACGCCGAATCCACTTCGGCGCGAACCTCTTCCGCCCGGCCGAGAATCCAGCGGTCGGCATCGGTGAGGTCTTGTGAGCCGGGTAGCGGGGCGGGACTTGCCCCGTTCATCAGCGCGAAGCGGGTCGCATTGAACAGCTTCGTGGCGAAGTTGCGCGACGCACGGGCGTGGTCCTCGCCGATGGACAGGTCGCCGCCCGGACTGGCGCCGCGGGCCAGCGTGAAGCGAAGCGCATCGGCGCCGAACATCTCCACCCAGTCCAGCGGGTCGATGCCGTTACCCCGGGACTTGCTCATCTTGCGGCCGAACTCGTCACGAATCAGGCCGTGCAGGAAGACATTCTCGAACGGCACCTGAGGTCCGCGCTTGCCGTCGACCGTGATCGCGGGATCGTCGGCGACGAACTGGCCGAACATCATCATCCTGGCCACCCAGAAGAACAGGATGTCGTAGCCGGTCACCAGCACAGAGGTCGGATAGAACTTGGCGAGTTCCGGCGTGTGGTCCGGCCACCCCAGCGTGGAGAACGGCCACAGCGCCGAGGAGAACCAGGTGTCCAGCACGTCGGGGTCCTGTTCCCAGCCCTCCGGCGGGGTTTCGTCGGGCCCGACGCAGACGGTTTCGCCGGTCGGCCCGTGCCAGATCGGGATGCGGTGACCCCACCACAGCTGGCGCGAGATGCACCAGTCGTGCATGTTGTCCACCCAGCCGAACCAGCGCGGTTCCAGGCTCGGCGGGTGAATCACGGTGTGCCCGTTGCGCACCGCGTCACCCGCGGCCTTGGCCAGCGACTCGACCTTGACCCACCACTGCAGCGACAGCCGCGGCTCGATGGGTTCTCCGCTGCGCTCGGAATGTCCGACGCTGTGCACATACGGGCGCTTCTCCTCGACGACCCGGCCCTCTGCGGCCAGCGCTTCGCGCACCGCGACGCGCGCGTCGAAGCGGTCCATGCCGTCGAACCGGGTTTCGGTGTCGGCGACGCGGCCCTTGGCGTCCATCATCGTCGGCATCGGCAATTGGTGCCGGAGACCGATCTCGAAGTCGTTCGGGTCATGTGCGGGCGTGACTTTCACTGCCCCGGTGCCGAATTCAGGATCGACGTGCTCGTCGGCGACGATGATCATCTGGCGGTCGACGAACGGGTGCGGCAACGTCGTGCCGACAAGGTGGCGGTACCGCTCGTCGTCGGGATGCACTGCGATCGCGGTGTCACCGAGCATCGTCTCGACACGTGTTGTCGCGACCACGATGTGCGGCTCTGAGTCATCGAGCGACCCGTATCGGAACGACACCAGCTCGCCCTCGACGTCGGAGTACGAGACCTCGAGGTCGGAGATTGCGGTCTCCAGCACCGGCGACCAGTTCACCAGGCGTTCGGCCTGGTAGATCAGCCCGGCGTCGAAGAGCCGTTTGAAGATGGTGCGTACCGCACGGGACAGGCCCTCGTCCATCGTGAAGCGGTCCCGGCTCCAGTCGACGCCGTCGCCGAGGCGCCGCATCTGAGCGCCGATCGTCCCGCCCGAGTCGTGCTTCCAGTCCCACACCTTGTCGATGAACAGCTCGCGGCCGAAATCCTCTTTCGTCTTGCCGTCGACGGCCAGCTGCTTCTCCACCACCGACTGGGTGGCGATGCCCGCGTGATCCATGCCCGGCAGCCACAGCACCTCGTAACCCTGCATCCGGCGCCGCCGCGTGAGCGCGTCCATCAGCGTGTGGTCGAGGGCATGCCCCATGTGCAGGCTGCCGGTGACGTTCGGCGGAGGCAGCACAATGGAATACGGCGGCTTCGCGCTGCCGGGGTCCGCCGTGAAATAGCCGGCG
Source organism: Mycobacterium sp. ITM-2016-00318 (assembly GCF_002968285.2). Taxonomy (NCBI): domain Bacteria; kingdom Bacillati; phylum Actinomycetota; class Actinomycetes; order Mycobacteriales; family Mycobacteriaceae; genus Mycobacterium; species Mycobacterium sp. ITM-2016-00318. The sequence continues at coordinate 3,544,199 of NZ_CP134400.1, forward strand.
TCGACCCAGCCCTGATACAGCTCGCTTTCCACCTCACCCGGATCCCACGACTTGGGGAGGGTGTCGGTTGTCGGCTTGGGGCTTGCGGTCACCGCGCCATTCTATGGAGTGCGGTTCGCCCGCCCCGACCTCAGGGTTTGAGCCGGCTCGGCCGGCGCCCTACTTCTTACCCCCGAGCAGGCCGCCGAGGATGTCGCCGATCGCGCCGCCCTGTTGGCCGCCGATCACGCTGCCGAGGATGCTGCCCAGCGGGTTGTCGCCGCCACCGCCTGCACCTGCACCGCCACCTGCACCTGCACCTGCACCTGCACCTGCACCGGCGAGGATGCTGCCAAGGATGTCGCCGAGGCCACCGCCGCTACTGGTCTGTGCCTGCGGCTGCTGCGCCGGGGCCGAGCCACGGCCGCCCTTGTTGAGCTGCTTGCCGATGTAGGCCAGCACGATCGGCGCGAGGATCGGAAGAAGCTTCTTGATCAGGTCTCCGCTGCCTGCTCCCTGGCCTGCGAGCGCCGAGGCGACGGCGTTGCTGTCGTTGCCGCCGAAGAGGTGCGCGACGAGGTTGTCGCCTTCGTTCTCGTCGACCTGCTCGACGTTGACGCCGCCGTCGAGGAGGCCGCTGGCGCCCTGTTGCTGCACAGCTGATTCGAGCCTGCTCGAGTCGATGTCGTCGGACTGGACGTTCTGGGCCAGCCCGCCGACGAGTGCGGGAACCAAGGTCTTGATCGCGTTGTTCACCTCATCCTGGTCCGCACCGATTTTGTTCGCGATGTCCTGTACGGGGATCTGCGCGAAAAGCTCGTCGAGACCTGCCATTGTCGTGTTCCACCTTCATTGCTGGTTACCGCATCTCGATCACGACACTAGTCCACATGATCTTGGTTGACAGGCGTTCTGCGCGCTGCCGATCAATCCAGCAGGGACGTCACCAAAGACACACCGGCAGCGGGCAATCGGGCCAGCAGCGCGTCGCCCATCGCCGCCGCGGGCGTCAATACGCCACGCAGATCGGACAGCCGGTCGCGGTCGAGTGCCAGTGCCAAACCGCTTTCACCCAACAGCACCGACGTAGCCTTGTAACCCGGGTCGCCCTTCTGCGACATGGTGGTCCGGTAGCGCGCCCCCGTTGTGGTCGTGGTGTACGTCTCGACGGTGTAGTGACCACTTTCGCGCGTACGTTCGCTCGGCCCGGTGCCCGGTTTGGGCAGGACCCGTTCGATGAGCTTCTCAGGCACCTTGTCGAGGAACCGGGTGCCGAACGCGATCGTGGCCGCATTACCGCCCGCAGCGAGTGCCGCGGTGACCGGCGCCACCAACGACTTACCCACTGTCATCTGTTCGCCGTACTCGAGCCTTCGGCCGTACGCATAGTCGAGTAAAGCGTTGCTACGCCTGACGATTCGGGTGTTTACGACGGCCATCACGAACGGCCCGACCCAGTACCCGTCGAGCTCCGGTGCGATATCGCCACCGCGTCGCCAGCGCATGTCCGCCTGCCCGCCGAGCTCCGGTTCGGCCGCGCGGTCCGGAGTCAGCGTGTACGGATCGTTCATGATTCGGCGGAGTTCGGCATCGCCGGAGGATGCACGCATCACCTCGACCATCGAGGCCGCCGTGCCACCGGATATCCCGGCCTTGAACGAACGCACCACCAGGTTGGTGTCGCCGAGCTGACCCGCCTTGTCCTGCTCTGCTCGTCTGTACAGCGCGAAGACTGTGAGATCCGAAGGGACGGAATCGAATCCGCACGAATGCACAATTCTCGCGCCGCTGTCCATCGCCTGCTTGTGATACAGGTCGATACTCTCGCGGATGAAGTTCGTCTCGCCGGTGAGATCGGCGTAGTCGGTTCCCGCCGCAGCGCACGCCGCGACGAGCGGCAGTCCGTGCTTGGCGTAGGGACCGACTGTCGTCACTACCACCTGGGTCTGTGCGGCCATCGCGTTCAGAGTCGACGGCTGGGACGCGTCGGCGATGATCAGCGGCCAGGACTGTGCGCGCTCCCCCAGCCTCTCCCGGACGGCGAGAAGCTTGTCGTGGGAACGCCCCGCGAGCGCGATTCGTGCGTCGCCGCCCGCCTTGGCCAGGTATTCGGCGGTCAGCGTCCCCGCGAACCCGGTCGCGCCGTACAGGACGATGTCGAACTCACGAGCAGTGGTCATGGCTTCCGACGCTACCCGAGCGTCTCGGGCAGTTCGCGGTCCTCACCGAGCATGTGCCGGGCGAGGAACGCGTCGACCACCTGGTACCAGACCTTGGCATTCTGCGGGGAGAGCACCCAGTGGTTCTCCGACGGGAAGCAGAGAAAGCGGTGGGGGCTGGTGCCGTCGTCGGCCGCGGGCAGTCCCGACTCGGTGCGCAACTCGTACCACAGGCGCAGCGCCTCGCCGATCGGCACGCGATAGTCCTTGTCGCCGTGGATGACGAGCATCGGGGTCCGGATATCGGAGACGAAGTTGTGCGGTGAGTTGGCGGTCGCCATGTCTTTCGTCATCTCCCGCACCCAGTAGTAGGCGGCGTCGGTCGTCGAGTTGAACTGGTCGAGCGCCCACAGGCTGGCGTGGGTGACGATCGCGGCGAAGCGGTCGGTGTGGCCCGCGATCCAGTTCGCCATGTACCCGCCGAAGGAACCGCCCATCACACCGGTGCGCGAGGCGTCCACGCGCGGGTGCGCACACGCGGCGTCGGTGGCGGCCATCAGGTCCTCGTACGGCGCCACTCCCCAGTTGCCCCAGCCGCGCTGGATGAAGTCCTGCCCGTAGCCGGTCGACAGCGCCGGGTCGGGCAGCAGCACGGCGTAGCCCCGCGCCGCCATCAGCCACGGGTTCCACCGCCAATGCCAGGAGTTCCAGCTGGCCAGCGGTCCGCCGTGGACCCAGAGCAGAAGTGGCGCAGGTGTCTCGCTTTCGGGCAGCACCAACCAGGACCGCACGGGATTCCCGTCGGCTGCCGTCGCCGTCACCTCGGTGAGCGACCCGGGCAACGCCGGCGGTGCCACGCACGGCAGAACGGTGACAGTGCCGTCGGCGTCGATGCGGACCGGATGCGGCGGCGCCGCGTAGGAACTACGCAGCGCGTAGACGACACCGCAGGGAGCGGCCGTCACATCGGTGTAGGCGAAGTCGTCTGTTGTCAGTTGTTCCACCGAACCGTCGGCCAGGCGAATCCGGAACACCGGGCAGCGACCGCCGTCGTCTGCGGTGATGAAGAGCTCGTCGCCGTCATGCGACCACGTGACCGACGCAGGCCAGCGATCCCAATCCACGGCGAGGTCCGTTACTTCATCGCCGAAACCCAAACAGCTCAACGATATTCGCGGCGCGCGCTCCGGCGTGGAGTACGACTCGCGGATGAACGCCACCGCCGATCCGTCCGGTGCGATGGCCGGGCCGAAGAGATCGGCGCCGAACTCGTCGACGATGACGGTGCTGTCGCCGGAGGCGACGTCGATGCGCACGAGCACCGAACGCTGCGACGCGTCGGGCGCAGGCCGCTGCCACGCCGTGACCACGAAGCTGCCGTCGTGGCTGACGTCGAAGTCGGCGTCGCGCAGTGCTGCTGCCGGCCGCGGCGTGAGGTCGGTCGGCGCGGACCCGTCACCGAGATCGAGCGCAAGCAGATGCGGGGCGCCGGGGCCGAGGTCCTTGTCCCAATGCCGGACGGGATAGCCGGTGTGCAGGATCGCGGTGACCTTGTTGTCCTTGCGCAGGTCCCGCAGCCGACGGTCGTCGTCGACGGTCTCGGCGGACGGTAAGAGCGGTACGCGGACCACCGCGCACTGCGCGCCGCGTGCTGTCTTGACGGCTTCCACGCCGCCGGCCGGTGCCAGGACCTCGACGGCCTCACCGCCTGCCGCAGGAAGATTCCACAACGCCGCCGGCGGCTTGTCGTCGTCTTCGGTGGGGCGCACCGCCACGAACAGCAGGTCGCCGCTCGCGGTGAAGGCCGGCGCCGACTCGCCCTTGGCGCCCCTTGTCAGCCGCCGGGCGCCCTCGCGGCCGTGCGGGTCGAGTTCCCACACCGCGGTGACGTAGTCAGTGCCCTTCTCGTTGAGCTCGCTGATCGTCGTCACCACCCGGGAGCCGTCTGCCGCCGCCGCCAGCCCTGCGACCCGGGGCAGCGCAAAGTAGTCGTCGAGATCGCCGAACGGGGTTTCGGTCATGCGACGTTCGTAGCACAGCGGGACTAAGTTTGATTTTCAAACTGACTGCTGGCAGACTGGCGGGCATGACCGCCCAACCGCTGGCCCAGCTGCCCGGCAGGCCATGTCCGATTGCCGCTGCGCTCGAGCTCGTCGGCGAGCGATGGGCACTGCTCGTCATCCGCGAGATCGCGCTCGGCGCGAACCGCTTCGGCGACATCGTCGCCGGGACTGGCGCGCCGCGGGACCGCATCGCGGCCAGGTTGAAAGCCCTCGAGAGCGCGGGCGTCGTCGCACGCACGCCCTACCACGAAGGGCCGGTGCGCTACGAGTACCGGCTCACCGAATCCGGTGACGCGCTCATCGGAGTTCTGGACGCGCTTCTCGAGTGGGGCACGCGCTACGCGGTCGCCACCGACGACCCCGACCGACAACGCCGGTACCGACCGATGAGCGGTCTGAAAGTGAAGGGATCACGATGACCGCAGAGCTGGCCGAGGCGACCGACCGCGAGGACTGGGGTCCACAACGGTCTCGCACGGTCACCTGGCATGAGCCGGGCCCGAGCACCGCAAAGGGTCTCACGATGGCCGGAGTGGACTACCTGCGGGCGATGGCCGACGGCGAGTTGCCGCAGCCGCCGATCGCCGGCCTGCTGCGCTTCGGGATCGTCTCTGCCGATCCCGGCCGAGTGGTCTTCACGTGTGAGCCCGATGAGTCGGCGTACAACCCGATCGGCGCGATCCACGGTGGTCTGGTCTGCACACTGCTGGACTCGGTGACCGGTTGCGCGATCCACAGCACGCTGCCTCCGGGCAAGGGCTATACCTCGGTGGAAATCAAGGTCAACTACCTCAAGGCGATCCGGCTCGCCAGCGGGGTGCTCACCGCGACCGGAACCGTGGTGAAGGCGGGGTCGCGCGTCGGCTTCGCCGAGGGCGTCGTCACCGATGCCGGTGGGACCGTCGTGGCCACCGCCACCAGCACGCTGTTGGTGTTCGACCTGTAGGCCGAGGCGCTACGTTCGACGAGTGGCACCCCAGCAGTTCCTCGTCGTCGGCGCCGGCGTCGCGGGTCTGGCGACCGCCGTCGCGCTGCAACGCCGCGGCCACGACGTCATGGTCATCGATAGCCGCTCCGACACCACGACCGGCGCGGGCATCAGCATCTGGCCCAACGCGCTCGCCGCCCTCGACCACATCGGCCTTGGTGACGCGGTCCGCGATTCCGGCGGCCGAATCACCGCGGGCGCACTGCGCTGGCGCGACGGCACCTGGCTGCGCAGGCCGTCGCACGAGCGCATCATCAAGGCTCTCGGTGAGCCGCTGGTGGTCGTCCGCCGCTCTGTGCTGAACGACGTGCTCGCCGGCGCACTGAAGTGCGGCACCCTACACACAGGAGTGGCGGCCGAGGACATCGAGACGGTGTCCGACGGCGTACACGTCACGCTGTCGGATTCGACGACGGTGCACGCGGCCGCAGTCGTCGGCGCCGACGGGACCCACTCAATGGTCGCCCGTCACCTCAACGGCCCGCTGAACAACCGGTACGTCGGGTATACCGCGTGGCGCGGGATCGCCGATGCGACGATGGATCCTGCCCTTGCCGGGGAGACGTTGGGGCCAGGGCGTGAATGCGGGCACGTGCCGCTCGGCCCCGATCACACCTACTGGTTCGCGACCGAACGCACACCCGAAGGGGGCAGCGCGCCCCACGGCGAACTGGCGTACCTGAAGTCCGAATTCGGCTCGTGGGCCGAGCCGCTACCCCAACTCCTCGCCGCGACCGACCCGAACGCCGTGCTGCGTAACGACTTGTACGACCGCGACCAGGCGCGGGTCTGGTCGAAGGGTCCGATCGTTCTGGTCGGCGACGCCGCCCACCCCATGCGTCCGCATCTCGGCCAGGGTGGTTGCCAGGGGCTGGAGGACGCCGCGATCCTGGCGAGTTTCGTTGATCAGAACAGCGATCCGGCGAGGGCGTTCGCGCGGTTCGCGGACTTCCGTGGGCCGCGGGTGCGGTCGTTGGTGCGCGAATCGACACGCATCGGCCAGGTGTTGAACCTGCGCCCCGCTGCCTTGAGCGCCATTGTCGGCCGTGCCACGGCGCTGGTGCCGGAGGCGGTGCTCACCCGCCATCTGGCCACGGTGGCATCGCGGTCGGCGTTCACGGCGCCCACAGCGGCGTCAGCCTAGGCCGAACGGGCCCAGGAACGTCGAGCAGACCTTCTGCAGATCGACGATTCCGAGGATGGGGCCGCCGCGCATGGCACCACACCCCCTCATCGGGCTCGACGCGTTCCAGATGGCGGGACCCCCTGCAGCCGTGCCGCACTTCGGCCACGCCTTGAGTCCCTGAGTTCGAAGCACGTTCTCGGCGACGCGAATCTGCTCTGCCCGGGAGGCCGACGACGGATGCCCGCGGCCGCCGTTGGAGGCCCAGGTCGACGGTTTGAACTGCAGCCCGCCGTAGAAGCCGTTTCCGGTATTCGTCGACCAGTTGCCGCCGGATTCGCACTGGGCAATGGCATCCCAGTCCACGCTGTCGGCGTTGGCACTGGCCGTCGAGATGGTCAACGACACGAACGACAGCGCCGCGGCAATCGCGAGGAGCCAAGCGGTCTTTTTCGCCGTCTGGATGAACGAGTGGCGTTTCTTCATCACGTTGGTCCTTCCCCGACCCTGCAACTAAAGGGACTTTCGGGTTGGAAGTGTCAGGCGTTACAAGGGAGGTATTTGCACGTTATCGAGACGGGATAGGCACCAGGTAGCGATGGGGCAAATGAGTAAAAAGGGCCAATTGTGGAAATAGCGCTTCTTGTTAGAGAAGTGGTAGGAGTGATAAAAGTGATGTTTGTGACTGGAGTGAATAGAACGATGCCGGGCCCCGAACGGGACCCGGCATCGTCTCTAGTTATGCGTAGCGCGTGAATTAGCCGCCTCCACCGCAGGAGGGCCAGGCACCGATGCCCTGCGACTTCAGCACGTTATTCGCAACCCGGATCTGCTCCTCACGGCTGGCGTGGTGCGGGGAGCCGCTGCCGCCGTTGGCACGCCAGGTGCCCATGGAGAACTGCAGGCCGCCGTAGTAGCCGTTACCGGTGTTGATGGCCCAGTTGCCGCCGGACTCGCAGGCCGCAACGGCGTCCCAGTTCACACCGCTGTCCGCATTCGCGGTACCGGTCGCCAACGCCATCGGTGCCAGGGCGAGCGCGCCCGCGATGGTGGCCAGCCCGAACGTAGTGCGGATGTTCTTCACTTCTTTCCTTTCGCCAAGCGCGCGCCAACAACGCCCGCACGCGCGGACGCAGATGCCGTCAGGCAGAGGTTTGGGTCGCGCCGTCTCGGTCGGGCACGACAGAGGGGAGCGAAAACATCACCCCACCGGGCTTCACGCCCGGCGGCCGCGGAAGGCGATCCGCCCGCCCGCAACCCCACTCACACGCAGGTTCGTGGTTTTAAATTATTTGCTCGTTTTCTGAGCCGTGAGGAACGTACAAATCGAGCCGCACAAAGTCATAATCGAGAGGAGAACATGTCGCGGACAGATCACGGTTAGATCACGGTGGCGCCTTGTGGCGTCGATGCAGGTCATCGCGGCGTGTCGACGGCAATGGCACGCCCTTACCGGCGTGCTGTTCGGGTGAGCCAAATCACCACGATTTTGTGACGTGCGGCACGTTTATGCGCTTGATACTTCAACCATCTCGGCTGGTGCGCCTCAGATCGGCCGTCCCACTAACTGTTTCAGTCCAATCATCCAAATCAGTTCGCCACTATTACTTTTCACAGCTGTCCCGACATCCGCTATGCGGCAACATGTTCCGGAGGGATCATTGGATCCTGCCCGGAACTCGAATCAGAGTCTTGACGGATCGGTATAAGGTCTCTGAAAACGAGCGTTCCTATGCGTGAACGGCTTTCGCCGACTAACCACCGAACGGCCGTAGAGGTTGACGACCGCCTACACAGACGACACCGTCAGACCAAAGAGTCTCATCCGGGACGGGCACCGTTGGGCCGTTGACGATCGGCCATCGCCAAGCCGCGCTGCGGTCCATCCACGGCCGACAGGAGATCTGACGCCCACAGAGTCCGAAACCTCAACGGATAGGCGATATCTCGGTCGGGTATCGAGGTCGACCGAGATTCCGCCGTATCTCGGTGCTATCGCGGTGTGATTGCGATGGGTTGGGCGAAGAATGGCGCTGGGCGAGACCGTAAGCACAGCTAACTAAAAATCGGAAGTTTGCTAGACAAATTACTTGAGGTAATAACCGCGCAGGGCGCTAAGACACGTCGGCAGCGGTGTTGACGTTCGTCAGCGCCTTCTGCGTGGCCATCACGATGCGCTGCGTGTCGACCGACTCCACCAGCGCACGCATGCTCCGCTCCCCCTGCGCGACCAGCGCGGCGGCGCGGTCAGCCAGGTCGGTGCGATAGACGCCTGCCAGGTAGTGATCGCGGCCGTCCCACGGCAGCACCACGTCGACCCCCAGCCGCGCGCTGTGCTCGGCGAGTTCGTCGATCAGCTCAGTGGTCATGTGCGGCATGTCGACCGCACAGACGAATGCGAGCTCGCAACCCGCATCGGCAGCCGCCCGCAGCCCGCGCTCCGTCGCGAGAAGTGGCCCGACTCCGCGTACCTCGTCGCGCAGTACCTCAGCCTGCAGCTCAGGCAGCGGCTGGCCCGGCGCGGCGATCACGAACACCGGCGCGCATCTGGCGCTCAACGCGGAAACGACCCGTTCCACCATGGTCGAGCCGTCGAACGGCATGGTGGCTTTGTCACGACCCATCCGGCGCGACGCACCGCCCGCGAGTACGACAGCAGCAAGCGGCACAGGCGATGTCACGTGTTGAGAGGCTAGTCGACGGTCCAGGTGTCTTTACCGCGGAGCAGGGACTGCAGGGCGGTCGTGTCGTGCGGCCTGGCGTCGCGGGCGGCAGCGACCTGCGCACGCGCGGCGTCGTCGTAGGTCGGCTTGCTCACCTGGCGGAAGATCCCGGTCACCATGTGCTCGAGGTTCTGCTTGGAGAGCCGCGAGAGCGCGAACGCATAGGCCGGATCCTCGACCTGTGCGTTGTGGACGACGATCTCGTCGGCCGAGACGTCAACCGTCTTGGCCACCTCGAGCCCGTAGCCGGACTTGACCACGCAGTACCCGCCGTCGGCGCCGAACGTGATCGGCTCCCCATGGCTGAGGTTGATCAACCGCTCCTCTGCGCCTTCCTTGCGGAGAGCGTCGAACGAGCCGTCGTTGAAGATCGGGCAGTCCTGCAGGATCTCCACCAAAGCGGCGCCGCGGTGGGCGGCCGCGGCACGCAGCACCTCGGACAGACCCTTGCGGTCGGAGTCCAGCGCGCGGCCCACGAAGGTGGCCTCGGCGCCCAGCGCCAGCGACACCGGGTTGAACGGGTAGTCCAGCGAGCCCATCGGCGTGGACTTGGTGATCTTCCCCGTTTCGGAGGTCGGCGAGTACTGGCCCTTGGTCAGACCATAGATCCGGTTGTTGAAGAGCAGGATCGTCAGGTTCACGTTGCGGCGCAGCGCGTGGATCAGGTGGTTGCCGCCAATGGACAGCGCGTCGCCGTCACCGGTGACGACCCATACCGACAGATTGGGCCGGGCCAGCGCGAGACCGGTGGCAATTGTCGGGGCGCGGCCGTGGATCGAGTGGAAGCCGTAGGTCTCCAGGTAGTACGGGAAGCGGCTCGAGCAGCCGATACCGCTGACGAACGCGATGTTCTCCCGGCGCAACCCCAGCTCCGGCAGGAAGTTGCGGATCGTGTTGAGGATGACGTAATCGCCGCACCCGGGGCACCAGCGGACCTCCTGGTCGCTGGTGAAGTCCTTGCCCTTCTGCGGCTCGTCGGTCGTCGGCACACCCGAGGTGCCAAGGGTCAGGCCGAGGTCGGTTCCGATCAGGTCAGTCATGCGTCTGCTCCCACGCCAGGTTCCACGGTGGCCGCCGCCAACCGCGCGAACTGGGCCTTGTCGCTTTCCTTCTCATTCAACGTTCCATCGAGGGCCGAATCGATGATGGATTCGACCTCGTCCGCAAGGAAGGCCATGCCTTCGACCTTGGTCACCGACTGCACGTCGACGAGGAATTTGCCGCGCAGCAGCAGCGCCAGCTGGCCGAGGTTCATCTCCGGCAGCACCACCTTGGGATAGCGCCGAAGCACCTCGCCGAGGTTGGCCGGGAACGGATTGAGGTTGCGCAGCTGGGCGTGGGCGACCTTGACGCCCTTGCGCCGCGCTCGCCTGCACGCCTCGCCGATCGGCCCGTACGAGCTACCCCAGCCGAGCATCAGCAGCTCCGCGTCGCCGCTCGGGTCGTCGACCTCGAGATCCGGAACGGCGATGCCGTCGATCTTGGCTTGCCGCAGCCGCACCATCAGGTCGTGGTTCTTGGGCTCATAGGAGATGTTGCCCGAGCCGTTGGCCGCTTCAAGACCACCGATGCGGTGCTCCAGACCCGGAGTACCGGGAACGGCGAACTGGCGCGCCAGCGTCTCCGGATCGCGGGCGTACGGCTGGAAAGGCTCATCGGTCTTGGCGAACGTGTGCGCGATCGGCGCGTACGTGCTGACATCCGGAATCTGCCACGGCTCAGAGCCGTTGGCGATCGCGCCGTCGGACAGGATCATCACCGGCGTGTGGTAGCTGATCGCGATGCGGGCCGCCTCGACGGCGACATCGAAGCAGTCCGACGGCGAGCGCGGCGCGATGATCGCGACGGGCGACTCGCCGTTGCGGCCGAACATCGCCTGCAGCAGGTCGGCCTGCTCGGTCTTGGTGGGCAGTCCGGTCGACGGACCGCCGCGTTGGACGTCGACGACGACCAACGGCAGCTCGGTCATCACAGCCAGGCCGATCGCCTCCGACTTCAGCGAGATGCCGGGGCCCGACGTGCTGGTGACGCCGAGCGCGCCGCCGTAGGACGCGCCGATCGCCGCCCCGATACCGGCGATCTCATCCTCGGCCTGGAAAGTGAGGACGTTGAAGTTCTTGTGCTTGGACAGCTCGTGAAGGATGTCGGAAGCGGGCGTGATCGGGTAGGTGCCGAGCACCAGCTGGACGTCGGCCAACTGACCGGCGGTGACTAGCCCGTACGCCAGGGCGGTGTTACCCGAGACCTGGCGGTATTCGCCTGACTTCAGCTTCGCGGGCGCCACCTCGTAGGTGCTCGCAAACGCCTCGGTGGTCTCGCCGTAGTTCCAGCCGGCCTTCAGCGCCAGCACGTTGGCCTCGGCGATATCGGGCTTGCGGGCGAACTTTTCGCGAATGAACGCCTCGCTGTGCTCGAGTTCGCGGCCGTACATCCACGACAGCAGGCCGAGCGCGAACATGTTCTTGGCGCGCTGGCCGTCCTTTTTGGTGGCACCGATGGACTCGACAGCGCCGAGCGTCAGTGTGGTCATCGCGACGGGCTGCACCACGTAGTCGGACAGCTCGTCGCTCTCCAGCGGATTGGACTCGTAGCCGACCTTCGCGAGGTTGCGCTTGCTGAACTCGTCGGAGTTGGCGATCACCAGCCCGCCGCGCGGGACGTCCGAGATGTTGGCCTTCAGCGCCGCCGGGTTCATCGCGACGAGAACGTCGGGGCGATCGCCGGCGGTGAGGATGTCATAGTCGGCGATCTGAATCTGAAACGACGAGACGCCGGGCAGAGTGCCTGCCGGTGCACGAATCTCGGCGGGGTAGTTGGGTTGCGTCGCAAGGTCATTGCCGAACAGTGCGGCCTCGGTGGTGAACCGGTCGCCGGTGAGTTGCATGCCGTCGCCGGAGTCGCCGGCGAATCGGATGACGACCTTCTCGAGCTTTTGACGTTGCGACGCCGAGCTCGCGGAGCCGGCGCCTTCGTTTGTGCCAGGACCGGCCGCGTTGCCGTTCGGGCTCACAACCCCTGCCTTCCGTGCTGCTCTTCGGACGGATCCGTCGGTCGCGGGTCATCGCGCCATCGAGTTGAACGTCCATCGAAATTTGGTGTCACTCTCAGTACCGATTAAACCACTTCTCTTAGGCGGCCCTTTACCGGACGCGCCGGTGACCTGCAGGTCGCGAGCGCCGGAAGTGACTGGTCAGCGGCGTGTGCAGAAACCCGATGAGACAAAAGTGTGTCGTTCGTCACGTCACTGCGACACAACTATTTTAAGGAAATTGTTACCGATCGGTAGCTGTCCGCTAGCACTACCGCTTGACCGGAAAGTGCGCCGAGCGCCCCTCGTCGCTGCGCAGCCGCTGCTCGAGCTCACGGGCGACGAGTTCACTGGCGAGTTCGACTGCGCGGCGACTGTCCGCGCCTGCCGACCGGTGCGCCGTATAACAGGCAGTGAACATGTCACCCGCGCCGGTGGTCTGCACGCCCTCGACCCGCCACGCCGCCGGAACACGGACGACGGTGTCGTCGGTGTAGACGTCGCACCCCTCCGACCCGAAGGTCACCAAGACTTCCGGCACCCCCAGCCGCGCCGCCGTCGATTCGTCGAACGGCCCGTCGGCGACGATGACCGCCTCGTCCTCAGCGAGCTTGAGCACACTTATGTGGCGGAGCAGTTCGGGCGAGAAGTGCCGGTCGACCACCATCGGGCCCACCCGGTCGGCGCGCACGAGGCCCTGACCGTCGTAGACGATGCGATGACCGCGGGAGTGAAGGAGGGCGAGCGTCTGCGCAGGGAAGTCGGTGCGTAGTAGCGGCGCAAGATGTAGCCATGTCGTGTCGGGGCTAGCGGCCTCGATCGCGTCGGAGTTCCACACCGGGCCGACGGCGTCGACTGACATTCTGCGGTGGTCGACGTCCACGTAGTCCAACCGGAAGGAGCTCGTGCGGTCGGACGGCAGGATGCGCAGTGTCGGGCCGAGGCGTGCGGCGAGGTCGTCGAACAGCGCGTGGTCACGTTCCGCGCCCATCGCCACCAGCCGGCCGGGCACATCGACCGCGGCCAGCGCGACGCCTGCGAATGACGCGCAGCCGCCAGGACTCGGCGGGGCCCCGTCGATGATGTCAATCGCGAGGTTGCCCATGACGGTCACCCCGGCGATGAGATGGCCGTGCATTCTCACACCTTCACGAACTTCTGGTCAGACACGACGGCCGCTCGTCGTCGTGTGCGGCGAAATAGTAGTCGGCCGACTCGTGAATCAGCGACTCTTGCAGTCAGGAGGGCACGTTGAAGGGGGTCACGATCTGGATCGGTGCCGGCCGCGCGGGCTCGGCGGGCAACGCTTTGCGTTCCTGCAGTATCAACCGCATCGCCAAGCGCGCATCGGCACGCAGGTCGTTGTGCAGGACCACCGAGATCCTGCCGTCGCGCAGCAGGGCCCGGTTGTCGACGTCGAGATCGTGTGCGATGAAGACACGGCAGTCGCGGCCCAGCCGCTCGAACGCGGCGACGGTCGCCGCGTTGCCACCACCGACGGAGTACACCGCCTGCACCGCCGGATTGCGCTGCAGCGCCTCGAGCACCAGTCGCTCGTTCGTCGCGTCTATGCCATCGCTGCCGCTCACCTCGACGATGTGCCGCCCGCTACCGCGCAGTGCGGCCCGGAAGCCGACCTCGCGCTCACCTTCGCCACGAAATGCGTTGCGGCTCAGGGTGATCAACACGTCTGACGGCGACGAACCCAGCCACTGCCCCATCAGGTAGGCGGCTGTCACGCCCGCGCCGTGGTTGTCGATGCCGACATATGAGCATCTGGCACTTGCCGGCACATCGGTCGCATACGTCACCACCGGGACGCCGCTGCCGACGAGCCGGTCGATGGCCTCGGCGACCTCGGGTTCGTCCTGCGCCTTGAGGATCACGCCGTGGCTGCCGCGCAGCCGTGCGAGCGCATCGACCATGTGGGCGGTGGAGCCGGTCTCCCACAGGTGGAACCGCGCCCGCAGCATCGCCGGGGCGAATGCGGGCAGTTCGGCTTCCACGGCGGCCCGGAAGGAGTCCGAGAACCGCTGCGGTGTCTGCATCACGACGTCGATGAGGTAGCGGCGGCCGTTCAGCCGCAGCTGGGCACGCTGTTTGTCCAGATCGGAGATCGCCTGCATGACCTCGGCGCGGGTGGTCTCCCGTACGCCGGGCCGCTCGTTGAGCACTCGGTCGACGGTGGCCTCGCTCAGGCCGGACTGCTGGGCGATTTCGCGGACCTTGTAGCGGTGCGGCACGGCTACTCCTCGTTTCGCCGTCGAAATCGACGAGATGGTGGGCTCTGCTCGAACTTTCCCGCCCAAGTGTCGGTTTGGGCGTGGTTGTATGAGGCTTTTTTGATGGGTTTCTGGTGTTGATTGCGGTGCTGGCGACTATCAGACTAGCTGCCATGGCAACACCGCTGACCACTGCATACCCGCCGTGGATCGACGATGCCGCGTGTGACCTCGACGCGTTTAGCGCTCAGGTGGCGCGCACAACCGATCTGGCCGCCTATCCGCACGCCGTCGCCATCCGCGACAACGTCCTCGTCTATCCGGCCGCCGAACCGGCCGACCGGCGTGCGTTGCAGGCGGAGTTGATCCGGGCGCTGACCGACGGTCCTGGCGTGGTCGTGTTCGAAAAGGCGTTCCCCGCTGACGTCGTCGACCGCGCCAGTGCCGCGTTCTTCGCCATCATCTCCCAACAGCGCGCGGCGGGCGCCGCGGCAGGCGACCACTTCGGAATGCCCGGAGCCAACGACCGCATCTGGAACGCCGCGCAGAAACTCGCGCTGCACTCCCCCGACGTGTTCACCGAGTACTACGCCAACGACATGCTCGCCGTGATATCGCAGGCCTGGCTCGGACCCCGCTACCAGGTCACCTCGCAGGTCAACGTCGTCAATCCCGGGGGCAGGCAACAGGTTCCACACCGCGACTACCACCTCGGCTTCGTCGCACCCGAGGATCTGGCGGCGTATCCGGCGCATCTGCACCGCACCTCCCCCGTGCTCACCCTGCAGGGCGCGGTCGCCCATTGCGATATGCCGATCGAGAGCGGGCCGACGATGCTGCTGCCCTACTCGCAGCAGTTCCTCGGCGGCTACATCGCGTTCAACCGCCAGGAGTTCGTTGAGTTCTTCGCCGAACACCATGTGCAGGTGCCCCTCCACAGCGGCGACGCGGTGTTCTTCAACCCTGCCCTGTATCACGGTGCGGGAACCAACTTCTCGAATGACATCCAACGGATGGCGAACCTGCTGCAGATCTCTTCGCCGTTCGGTCGCGCGATGGAGGCGCTCGACCGGACCGCGATGGTGCACGCCATCTATCCGGCGCTGCTCGAGATGAAGGCCGCGGGCCGATCGCATCACGATCTGCTCAACGCCATCGTCGCGACCGCGGAAGGGTATGCGTTCCCCACCAATCTGGACGTCGACCAGCCGATCGGCAGCCTCGCCCCGCCGTCGCAGGTCGACACCGTGCTGGCTGCGCTCGCGAACGACTCCACGCCGGAACAACTCGAGGTCGCGCTGCGCGACCAGAACGATCGGAGAATCCCATGACAACCATCGGCGTGATCGGACTGGGCCGCATCGGCGCCTTCCACACCGACACCCTCAGCGGACTGGACAGCGTCGACAATCTGGTGATCACCGACGAGCGGCCCGAACTCGTCGCCGCTGTCGCCGCCAAACACAATGCAAAGCCGGCGGATTCGGTTGACCAGCTGCTGTCGTCGGGTATCGACGGGGTGGTCGTCGCCGCGGCGACGCCCGCGCACGCCGAGCTGACGCTGGCGGCCGTCGAGCGCGGGATACCGACGTTCTGCGAGAAGCCGATCGCCTCGACAGCGGTGGAGGCCGCCAGGGTCGCCGACATCATCTCGCGCTCCGGTGTGCCGGTTCAGGTCGGCTATCAGCGCCGCTTCGACGCCGCGTTCGCCGCGGCCAAGCGTGCCGTCGACGACGGTTCGCTCGGCCACATTCACACGGTCCGCAGCACGACGATGGACCCCGCCCCGCCGCCGATGGAGTACATCGCAGGCTCGGGCGGCATCTTCCGCGACTGCGCGGTGCACGATTTCGACATCCTGCGGTGGATCACCGGGCAGCAGGCCGTCGACGTGTATGCCACCGGCAGCGTGCAGGGCGATCCAATGTTCAGCGAATTCGGTGATGTCGACACCGCCGCGGTGGTGGTGCGTTTCGAATCCGGCACGCTCGGGGTGGTCTCGGCGGCCCGTTACAACGGCCACGGGTATGACTGCCGGCTCGAGGTGCACGGCTTCGACGACACCGTGGTGGCCGGTTGGGATAAGGGCGCGCCGGTGCGAAACGTCGACCCGGTCAACGACTTCCCCGAAGGCCCGGCACACCACTTCTTCATGGACCGGTTCACCGAGGCGTTCCGTGCGGAACTCGCTTCGTTCGTCGACGTCGCCAAGGGCAATGCCGCTCCGGCCTGCACCGTCGAGGACGCGGTTGAGGTGGCGTGGCTCGCCGAAGCGGCGACCGAGTCGTTGAAGCGCGGTGCCCCGGTACGACTCGACGATGTGAGGTCGTAGATGAAGATCGCCGGTGCTCCCATTTCCTGGGGCGTGTGCGAGGTCCCCGGCTGGGGCTACCAGCTCGCGCCCGACAAGGTGCTCGCCGAGATGCGCGATGTCGGAATGTCCGCGACAGAGCTTGGGCCGGAAGGGTTCCTGCCGTCGGATCCCGCTCAGCTGACGGAGTTGCTCGGGTCTTTCGGCTTGCGCAGCGTCGGCCAGTTCGCCCCCGTCGTGCTCCACGACCCCGATCACGATCCGGTTCCCGACATCGGCGCACCATTGGACGCGTTGGTGGCG
Organism: Mycobacterium sp. ITM-2016-00318; assembly: GCF_002968285.2. NCBI lineage: Bacteria > Bacillati > Actinomycetota > Actinomycetes > Mycobacteriales > Mycobacteriaceae > Mycobacterium > Mycobacterium sp. ITM-2016-00318. Next base: position 3,561,098 of record NZ_CP134400.1, read on the forward strand.
ACCGGGGCGGATGTGCTGGTGTTGGCGGCCGCAACCGGCGCCGACGGGTACGACGCCAGACCCACCCTCGATGACCGCCAATGGGCGACGTTGCTGGCCAATCTGGACCGGCTCGCAGGCGCTGCGGACGACCGCGACGTGCTCGCGGTGCTGCATCCGCACGTCGGCACGATGGTCGAGACCCGAGACGAGGTCGATCGCGTGCTGACCGGGTCGTCGATTCGACTGTGCCTGGACACCGGTCACCTGTTGATCGGAGGGACCGACCCGCTGCGGCTGGCACGGCAGGTGCCTGAGCGCATCGCCCACACTCACCTCAAAGATGTCGACACGAAGCTCGCGGCCGACGTGCAGGCAGGAACGCTCACCTACACCGAGGCGGTGCGGCGCGGGATGTACACGCCGCTGGGAGCCGGCGACGTGGATATCGCGGGCATCGTCACCACCCTGCGCAGCAACGGCTTCGACGGCTGGTTCGTGATGGAGCAGGACACCATCCTCGACGCCGAGCCGACCGACGAGGGCCCGCTTCGCGACGTGGCGGCTAGTGTGCAGTTCATGCGGGATGTCTGCCGCGGCGTAGCGGTATGAGCTTGCGGATCGGGGTGCTCGGCGCATCCCGAATCACCGACCTCGCCATCGTCGGTCCAGCGCATCAGTTGGGGCACCGGCTGGTCGCCGTCGCTGCGCGCGACCCTAAACGCGCCGAGGTGTTCGCCGAAAAGCACGGCGTCGAACGGGTTCTGGGTTCCTACGCCGACGTCATCGCAGACGCTGAGGTCGACGCGATCTACAACCCGTTGGCGAATTCGCTGCACGCGCCATGGAATTTGGCCGCGGTCGAAGCGGGCAAGCCCGTTCTCACCGAGAAGCCGTTCGCGCGCAACCGGTCCGAGGCTCAGCGCGTCGCCGAGGCCGCCCGGTCCTCAGGCGTCACGGTCGTGGAGGGCTTTCACTATCTCTATCATCCGGTGACGCGCCGAGCCTTCGAGCTCGCACACGACGGCACGATCGGCGACATGCACCACGTCGAGGTGCGGATAGCGATGCCCGAACCCGATGCCTCCGACCCGCGATGGTCGTTCGAGATGGCCGGCGGCGCGCTGATGGATCTGGGCTGCTACGGCCTGCACGTGATGCGCATGCTCGGCCGCCCGTCGATCATCCGAGCCCACGCGGGAGAACGTACGCCGGGAGTCGACGAGTGGTGCGATGTGGAGCTCGGCTTCCCCGGCGGCGCAACGGGGCGCAGCGCCAACACGATGACCGCCTCCGACTACTCGTTCACGCTGCGCGTCGTCGGCACCAAGGGAGACCTGTTGGTGCACGACTTCATCAAGCCGAACAAGGACGACCGGCTGACCATACGGACCCCTTCGGGCACGCGGGTAGAGCACCACGGCACAAGGACGTCGTACAGCTACCAGCTGGAGGCGTTCGCCGCCCACGTGCTCCACGGCGCTGCGCTGCCCATCGACGCCGCCGACGCGGTGCAGAACATGGCTTTTGTGGACGCCGCCTACCGCGCCGCCGGAATGACGCCCCGCTAGCTCTTCTGCCGAGCAGACGGAAAAGTACCCTTTTTGCAGGTATTTCGGGTACTTTTGCGTCTGCTCGCGAGTGGTCTAGCCCTTGGCGGCGCGCAGTTCGTGTGACAGCGCCTCGAGCTCGTCGCCGCCAGCCATCTCCTGCGTGAGGTGCTCGAGGGTGATCTCGTCGTAGGTGCAGTCCAGCTTCTGCTGGCCGCGTTTGAGGATCACGAAGTGGTCGCCGACCATGTGCGCATGGTGCGGGTTGTGCGTGATGAAGACGACGCCGAAGCCGGCCTCTTTGGCCGCAGTGATGTACTTGAGCACCACACCCGACTGCTTGACGCCCAGTGCGGCGGTCGGCTCGTCGAGGATCAGGACGCGCGCACCGAAGAACACCGCCCGCGCGATCGCGACACACTGGCGTTGACCACCCGACAGCGAGCCGATCGCCACGTCGACGTCCGGCAGTTCGATCCCCATCTTCGACAGCTCGGAGAGCGTGGTGGCCCGCATGGCGTTGGCGTCCAACGACCACGGGAAGCGGCTGCGGCGGAGCTCCTGACCGAGAAAGAAGTTGCGCCACACGGGCATCAGTGGCACGACGGCGAGGTTCTGGTACACCGTCGCGATGCCTTTGCCCAACGCATCCTTCGGTGAGGCGAACTTGATCGAATCGCCGTCGACGACGAGTTCGCCGTCGGTCTGCGGGTGGTAGCCGGCGATGATCTTGATCAGCGTCGACTTGCCCGCTCCGTTGTCACCGAGGATCGCGGTCACCTCGCCGGCGTGGACACGCAGCGAGATGCCCTTGAGCGCGGTGATATTGCCGTAGGTCTTGCCGATGTTCTTCAGCGCGACCAACGGAGCTTTTCCGCCGGAAGGAGCTTCTTCCACGTGTCGATCAACCGTTGCGGTCATGGGTCACCTCTTCGCGGCGTAGTTGCGGAATGCGTTGTTGGCGATCACGGCGAACAGCAGCATCGCGCCCATGAAGGCCTTGAACCAGTCCGGTTCCCAGCCCGCGTAGACGATGCCCTTCTCCACCATGCCGAAAATGAAGGCACCGATGGCCGCGCCGATCGCCGTGCCATAGCCGCCCGTCAGCAGGCAGCCACCGATGACTGCGGCAATGATGTAGATGAACTCCTGGCCGACACCCTGACCGGATTGCACCGTGTTGAACGAGAACAGCAGATGCATGCCGAGGAACCAGGCTGCGAAGCCGACGGTCATGAACAGCCCGATCTTCACCGCAGTCACGGGAACACCGACCGCGCGGGCGCTTTCCGCGTCGCCGCCAACGGCGAAGATCCAGTTGCCGACCTTTGTCTTGAACAACACATAGGTTGCGATGGCGGTGAACAACAGCCACCACAACACGGTGATGCGCACTGACACGCCGAAAATCGTCACGCTGGACGCGAACACCGCGCGCGCCGACTCCCAGCCCTGCATGTCGTTCACGCTCGGCGTGGCGACCTGGCCGGCGATCAGCTTGGTCACCGCGATGTTTGCGCCGGTCAACATCAACAAGGTGCCCAATGTGATCAGGAAGCTGGGAATCTTCGTCTTCATCACCAGATAGCCGTTGAAGAACCCGATCGCCAACGACAGCAGCAATCCCAAAGCTGCTCCCACCCAAAGATTTAGATGGAAGTTCCACGCCAGCATCGAGGCGGCGAGCGAACTGGTGGTCACCGCCACACCGGCGGACAAGTCGAATTCACCGCCGATCATGAGCAGCGCTACCGCGCATGCCATGATCCCGATAGCCGAACTGCCGTACAACACCGTCGCCAGGGAGTCTGCGGACCGGAACGGCGGCGCGACGACCAGGAAGAAGACGAAGATCACGATCGCGCCGATCGCCGCACCCATCTCCGGACGAATCAGCAGACGCTGTAAACGGTTTCGTTCCTTGACGCGTTCGTCGCGGACAACCTTGTGACCGGCTACGTTTAGATCAGTTGTCGTCATGTTTAATCCTCTCCCGCGCGGGGCTTAACGGGTTCCGGCCTTGGCCAGCTCGGCGACCGAGTCGATGTTCGACTCGTCGATGAACGACGGGCCCGTCAGGGTGGCCTGTCCGCCGCCGATCAGGTTCTTGTTGTTGATGAACAGCCATAGTGAGTCGATGGCCAGGTACCCCTGCAGGAACGGCTGCTGGTCGACCGCCCACTTCACATCGCCGCCCTGGATGGCACCGACAAGCGCCGCGTTGGTGTCGAACGTGACGATCTCCGCCTTGCTATTGGCGTTGGTCTTCGATTGGACCGCCGCCAAGGCAATCGGTGCACCGAGCGCGACGAGATGATCGACCGACGGATCTTGCTGGAGTTTGGCGGTGATCGTGGACTCTACCGACGGCATGTCCTTACTGTTGACATTCAAGATCTCGGACTGGCCCTTGAAGCCTTCTTTCACGCCGGCGCAGCGTGATTCGAGCGCGACCTGGCCCTGCTCCTGAATGATGCAGACGATCTTCTTGGCGCCATCCTTGGTCAACCGCTCTCCCGCAGCGACGCCTGCGAGCTTCTCGTCCTGGCCGAAGTACTCCTGAACGCCCATCGCCTTCCAGTCGTCGAATCCCGAGTTGAACGCGACGACAGGAATGTCTTTGTCTATCGCGGCCTTCACCGCGGGAGTCATGGCATCGGGCTTGGCGAGCGTCACTGCGATGCCCTTCACGCCGCTGTCAATCGCGGTCTGAACCAGGTTCGCTTGGTTCGGCGCTTCGGGGTCGTTGGAGTACCGCAACTCGATGTTGTCCTTATCGGCCGCCGCCTGGGCACCCTTGCGAATAAGATCCCAGAACGAGTCGCCGGGCACCTCGTGGGTGATCATCGCGACCGTGACGCGCGGCGTGTTCGCTTGGCCCGCGCCCATGCCTCCACCGGACTCTTCGGGCTTGCCTCCGGTCGACGAACATGACGCGATGCCGCATACGAGCACGCTTGTCCCGGCGATCGCAGCGAGCCGATTGAACCTCATATTTCCTCCGCTCTTCGCGCGAGCGCTCATCGCAGTTTCGCGCGCCTTATGAGTGCAACGGAACACGCCTCATCGTTGATGTAATACGGCTCACAAGCGAAAGTCAATACTTTGTCCTGACATTAGGACTGCACATCAAATGTTAGGGTGCATCGGTCCTCCCCGACGAGCAATGGATGGCAAGCGATGACTGACCTGACTCTGGCGGTCTGCTCGGAGATGGTATTCACCGACTTACCGCTCATCGACAGGGTGCGCCGCATCGACGACCTCGGCTTCGCCGTCGAGATCTGGAGCTGGCACGACAAGGACCTCGACGCGCTGGCTGCCACGGGCGCGCGGTTCTCGTCGATGACCGGTTACCTGCAGGGCGACCTGATCGATCCCGCAAGCGCCGAAGAGGTGGTGCGGACGGCGGAGCTCAGCATCAAAGCGGCTGAGAGGCTGGGTGTTCCGCGGCTCAACCTGCACACCGCCGAGCTCGTCGACGGCAAAGCGGCCCGGCCGCGGCACCGCGCAACCGGCGAGATGTGGCTGACCGCGCAGCGCACGCTCGAGCGGATCGGCGACCTCGGCGCCGCGGCGGGTGTGACCTTCTGCGTGGAGAACCTGAACACGCTCGTTGACCACCCTGGCGTGCCGCTCGCCCGCGCGAAGGACACGTTTGCGCTCGTCGAGGGGGTCGGCCATCCGAACGTGCGAATGATGCTCGACCTGTACCACGCGCAGATCGGCGAGGGGAACCTCGTCGAGCTGATCCGGCGCTGCGGCGACGCGATCGGCGAGGTTCAGGTCGCCGACGTGCCGGGCCGCTGCGAGCCGGGCACCGGCGAGATCCACTACCCCGCTATCGCGAAGGCACTGCGTGACATCGGGTTCACCGGCACTGTCGGCCTCGAGGCGTATGCATCTGCAGGCGGTGTCGCCGGCAGCGAAGCCGCCCTCGACGCCTTCCGCCGCGCCTTCGCCTGACTTCGCGCGAAATGGCATTCCAGCAGCAAAAGTGCGAGTGAAGGCCTGAGCGAATGCAATCTCGCGCGGAGGTCAGCGGTCGACGAGTGTGGTGTCGAAGTAGTAGCGCGATGCGCGATAGCCGTGCGTGCCGAACTCGACGGCAGTGCCCGAGTCGTCGAACGCCGTTCGCGCCATCGTCAACAATGGCGCGCCGGGCTTCTCGTCGAGCAGTTTGGCCTCCGCCCGGGTCGCACCGCGGGCACCGATGCGCTGGCGGGCCAGCCGGATGTGCACACCGCGGGCGCGCAGCGACGAATACAGCCCGTTGCTCTCCAGCTCCTCGGCATCGGGCGCGATCTCGACGGGCAAATGGTTCACCATCACCGCAAGCGGCTCGCCGTTGGCACAGCGCAGCCGGTGAATGGACACCACCTCGCGATCGTCCTTCAGGCTCAGCTCACGCGCGACCTCTTCGTCGGGCGGACCGACGTGGTAATCGAGTAGCTGCGTGGTCGGCTCCTGGCCTGCCCGCGTCAGATCGTCGTACAGGCTCGTTAGCTCGACGCGCCGGTGTACGGGGTTCTGCACCACCTGGGTGCCGACGCCGCGCTTGCGAACCAGCAGTCCTTTGTCGACGAGTTCCTGGATGGCGCGACGTGTCGTCGGCCGCGACAACGTCAGCCTTTTTGCCAGTGCCAGTTCATTTTCGAACCGATCCCCTGGTGCCAGGTCGCCGTCGCGGATCGCGGCCTCGATCGCCTGGGCAAGCTGATAGTAGAGGGGGACAGGGCTTGACCTGTCGAGCTCCACGGCCAATGGCACGTTGTCTCCGATCTCGGGTCCGATCAGATAACGGTAGCTGAATAGTAGCACCGCATGATTGAAAGTCAGAATGTCAGGACAAAGTATTGACATGCCGGAGTGTCGCAGGGCACAGTCGTACTGACGCCACCACCAACGCCCCGGAGAGCGATCTTGACCAGCATGCAGCCCTACGACGTGCTCGCCATCGGGCGCAGCGGCGTCGACATCTATCCCCTCCAGATCGGCGTCGGCCTCGAGCACGTCGAGTCGTTCGGCAAGTTCCTCGGCGGCAGCGCCGCCAACGTCGCGGTGGCGGCGGCCAGGCTCGGAAACCGGACGGCGCTGATCTCCGGCGTCGGCGACGACCCGTTCGGCACATTCGTCCGCAACGAGCTCGCGGGTCTCGGCGTCGACAACCGCTTCGTCGCGACCCACGACGAGTATCCGACGCCGGTGACGTTCTGCGAGATCTTTCCGCCGGACAACTTCCCGCTCTACTTCTACCGCCGCCCCAGCGCACCGGACCTGCAGATTCGCGCCGACGAGCTCGACCTCGACGCCGTCCGGTCGGCCAAGCTCTACTGGTCGACGGTCACCGGGCTGTCAGAAGAGCCGAGTCGCAGCGCGCATTTCGCTGCATGGGAGGCCCGCGATCCTGCCGCGCACACAGTCCTCGACCTCGACTACCGGCCCATGTTCTGGGAATCCCGCGAAGCGGCCACCGAGCAGGTGCGCAACGCACTGCGACGCGTGACAGTCGCCGTCGGTAACCGCGAGGAGTGTGAGATCGCCGTCGGCGAGAGCAACCCGCAGCGCGCGGCGGAGGCCCTTCTCGGCCTGGGCGTGCAGTTGGCGATCGTCAAGCAGGGCCCGCGCGGCGTGCTCGGCAAGACCCGGCACACCCATGTCAGCGTCCCACCCAACGATGTCGACGTCGTCAACGGCCTCGGCGCCGGAGATGCCTTCGGCGGCAGTCTGTGTCACGGTCTGTTGCACGGCTGGCCGCTGGAGAAGACCCTGCGCTACGCCAATGCCGCCGGGGCGATCGTCGCGTCGCGCCTCGAGTGCTCGACGGCGATGCCGACGGCGGCAGAGGTCGCCGCGCTCGCCGACCAGACCGCGGTGGAGGCCGTCAATGTCTGACGCCATGTGCCGCGACTACGCCGAGATCACCGACGTGCGTGCGTCGGACCCGCAGGCCGTCGAGCGCGCATGGCAGACCCGTGCCATCCGGCCCGCCGTCCGCGGCAACGGCAGGCTGATGATCGTCGCCGCCGACCATCCCGCTCGCGGCGCCCTTGGCGTCGGCGACCGCCCCACCGCGATGAACAGCCGCACCGACCTGCTCGACCGGCTTCGGGCGGCGCTGGCCAACCCGGGGGTCGACGGTGTCCTCGCGACCTCCGACATCCTCGACGACCTGCTGCTGCTCGGCGCACTCGAGGACAAGGTCGTCTTCTCCTCGATGAACCGCGGCGGCCTTGCGGGGGCGCAGTTCGAACTGGACGACCGGATGACGGGGGCCACCGCCTCGGCAACCGCGGCGGCCCGGATGAACGGCGGAAAGATGTTGTGCCGCATCGATCTCGACGATCCCGGCACCGTGTCGACGCTGGCGACGTGCGCGCGGGCCATCGACGAGCTCGCCTCGCACGGCCTGATCGCGATGGTCGAGCCGTTCATGTCGTCGCGGGTGAACGGCAAGGTGCGCAACGACCTCAGCCCCGATGCGGTGATCAAGTCCGTGCACATCGGACAGGGCCTCGGCTCCACGTCGGCGTACACCTGGATGAAGCTGCCCGTCGTCGACGAGATGGACCGCGTCATGGAGTCGACGACGCTGCCGACGCTGCTTCTCGGCGGTGACCCAGCCGATCCGAACGAGGCGTTCGCGAGCTGGGAGAAGGCGCTGGCGCTGCCGTCGGTGCGCGGGCTGATCGTGGGCCGCACGCTTCTTTATCCGGCGGATGACGATGTGAGTTCCGCTGTCTCGACGGCCGTTTCGATGGTGAGGTGAGCGTGCGCAGCGAGTACTACATTCCGGCCAACAGCGCGACGCTGCCCTACACCGTCCACGTCACTCCCGAGTCCGCGGGCTGGTCAGAGGCAAGCCTGTGGGTGGTCGAACTACAGCCGGATCAGGCACTGGAGCTGGCCACTACAGACATCGAGGTGATGATCGTGCCGCTGGCGGGCGGTGGAGCCGTGAAGTGCGACGGCGAGACGTTCGAGCTGTCGCCGCGCGCATCGGTTTTCGACGGTCCCGCCGACATGGTCTACATCGGAACCGGCCGGAGCTACACGCTGCGCGGCGAAGGCAGGATCGCGATCTGCGGGGCTTGCGCCACGAAGCAACTGCCCAACCGAAGGGTGGCCGCCGCCGATGTGTCGGTCGAGTTGCGCGGTACCGGCAACTGCAGCAGGCAGGTGCACAACTTCGGCACCGCGGGCGTCTTCGAGGCCGACTCGCTGATCGCCTGCGAGGTGATCACGCCGGGCGGCAACTGGTCGAGCTATCCCTCCCACAAGCACGACGAGGACACGCCCGTCGAGTCGGCGCTCGAGGAGATCTACTACTTCGAGATCGCCTCCGGCCCAGATGATTCCCGCGGCTTCGGCTATCACCGCGTGTACGGCACACCGAGCAGGCCTATCGAGGTCCTCGAAGAGGTGCGCAGCGGTGACGTCGTGCTTGTCCCCCACGGGTATCACGGGCCGTCGGTCGCAGCGCCCGGCTACCACATGTACTACCTCAACGTGATGGCAGGCCCGGGTGAGGAACGGGCCTGGAAGATCGTCGACGACCCCGAGCACGCTTGGTTGCGCGACACCTGGGAGGACCAGGCCGTCGACCCCCGGCTGCCCCTGCATTGACAAGGAGAGTGACGCATGGTCTCCAAAGCATCCGCGTTCAAGGCGCCGCACAACGAGCCGACCGTACGGCTGACCGTGTCGCAGGCCATCGTTCGATTCCTGGCCAACCAGTACGTCGAACGCGACGGTGAACGCGGCAGGTTCTTCGCAGGCTGCTTCGGCATCTTCGGGCACGGCAACGTCGCCGGAATGGGTCAGGCGCTGCTGCAGGCCGAGGTCGAGGCCGAAAGGGCCGGCACCAAGCCTGCGCTGCGCTATGTGCTGGGCCGCAACGAGCAGGCGATGGTCCACACCGCCGCCGCGTACGCCAGGCAGCGGGACCGCCTGAAGGCCTGGGCGGTGACCGCGAGCATCGGACCCGGTTCCACCAACATGCTCACCGGCGCGGCACTGGCCACCATCAACCGGCTGCCGGTCCTGCTGCTGCCGTCCGACACCTTCGCGACACGGGTCAGCGCGCCCGTGCTGCAGGACCTCGAACAGGCCCACGACAACGAGATGACCGTCAACGACGCGTTCAAGCCGCTGTCGCGGTTCTTCGACAGGGTATGGCGGCCCGAGCAACTGCCGTCGGCGTTGATCGGCGCCATGCGAGTACTCACCGACCCCGTCGAGACGGGTGCGGCCACCATCGCCCTACCGCAGGACGTCCAGGCCGAAGCGTTCGACTGGCCGGAATCGCTGTTCGCCGAACGCACCTGGCACGTGGCGCGCCCGCTGCCCGAACGCTCGGTGATCGCCACGGCCGCCGACATCATCCGGTCGGCGCGCCAACCGCTGATCGTGGCCGGTGGCGGCGTCATCTACTCCGGCGCCGACGACGCATTGAGGGCGTTCGTCGAGCAGACGGGCATCCCGGTGTCGGAGACCCAGGCTGGTAAGGGCTCGCTCCCCTACGACCATCCGCAATCCGTTGGCGCCGTCGGCTCGACCGGATCCACCGCCGCCAACGCACTGGCCGCCGACGCCGACGTCGTCATCGGAATCGGCACCCGCTACAGCGATTTCACCAGTGCGTCGCGGACCGCCTTCAACAACCCCGACGTCCGCTTCGTCAACATCAACGTCGCCTCGTTCGACGCCGTCAAGCAGGGCGGGCTGTACGTCGTGTCCGACGCGCGAGAGGCCATCGAAGCCTTGGTCGAAGCGCTGAGCGGCTACTCGGTCGACGACGACTATCGCACGCGGACAATCGAACTGGCGCAGGAGTGGGATGACACCGTCACCGCCGCCTACCGGGTCGAGGACGACGGAAGCGCGCTGAACCAGAGTCAGGTCATCGGTCTGGCGAACACGCTGTCCGAGCCGCGTGACGTCGTTGTGTGTGCGGCCGGCTCGATGCCCGGCGACCTGCACAAGCTGTGGCGCACCCGCGACCGCAAGGGCTATCACGTCGAGTACGGCTATTCGTGCATGGGCTACGAGGTCGCAGGGGGGATCGGCGTGCGAATGGCCAGCCCAGACCGCGACGTGTTCGTGATGGTCGGCGACGGCTCGTATCTGATGATGGCCACCGAACTTGTGACCGCCGTTCAGGAAGGCGTCAAGGTCATCCTTGTGCTGGTGCAGAACCACGGGTTCGCCTCCATCGGCTCCCTGTCGGAGTCGTTGGGGTCGCAGCGGTTCGGCACGGCGTACCGCTACCGCGACCAGTCGGGCCGGCTGGCGGGCGACAGGCTCCCCGTCGACCTGGCGGCCAACGCGGCCAGTTTGGGCGCCGAGGTGATCAAGGTGACGACGGCCGCGGAGTTCGCCGATGCGGTCAAGGCGGCCAAGGCGAACGAGCACACCACCGTGATCCACGTCGAGACCGACCCGTTGATCTACGCGCCCGACAGCCGGTCCTGGTGGGACGTGCCGGTCAGCGAGACCTCGCAACTGGAGTCCACCCGGGAGGCGTATGAGACCTACGCCGAATGGAAGAAGATCCAGCGCCCCTACACCAAGCCCTACGACGCGAAGGATTGATCGACTGATGAGCACGATTCTCGTTGGCTCCGCCCCGGATTCATGGGGCGTGTGGTTTCCCAACGATCCGGGCCAGACGCCGTACACCCGTTTCCTCGACGAGGTTGCCGCCTCCGGCTACAAGTGGATCGAGTTGGGACCGTTCGGTTATCTGCCCACCGACCCCAAGCAGCTGTCGGAGGAGCTGGCATCGCGCGACCTGAAACTGTCGGCGGGCACCGTGTTCGAGCATCTGCATCAGGACGACTCATGGGATGCCGTGTGGAAGCAGATCGAGGACGTCGCCAAATTGACGGCGGCCGTCGGTGGCAAGCACGTCGTCGTCATCCCCGAGATGTGGCGCGACCCGTCGACCGGCGCCATGCTGGAGGACCGCAATCTGACGCCCGAGCAGTGGCAGAAGAAGACCAACGGCATGAATCAACTCGGCAAGGCGATGTTCGAAAATTACGGTTTACGTGCGCAATACCACCCGCACGCCGACAGCCATGTCGACACCGAGGAGAACGTATACCGCTTCCTCGACGGCACCGACGGCGAGTTCGTGAACCTGTGCTTGGACACCGGCCACATCAGCTATTGCGGCGGCGACAACATCGCGATCATCGAGCGCGCACCCGAGCGAATCGGCTATCTGCACCTCAAGCAGGTCGATCCCGAAGTGCAGGCGAAGGTGATCGCCGAGGATCTGCCGTTCGGCGAGGCCGTGAAGCTCGGCGCGATGACCGAGCCACCTCGCGGCATCCCCGAGATGCCGCCGCTTCTGGCCGCGGTGGAGAGGCTCGGCATCGACGTCTTCGCGATCGTCGAACAGGACATGTATCCCTGTGAGGTCGACGCACCCCTGCCTATCGCCAAGCGAACGCGCAACTACCTCGGTTCGTGCGGCGTCCCGTCCGTGAAATTCCTTTAGGAGCCGGAGGATAGCCATGTCTGATCTTCGTATCGCGGTCCTCGGTGTCGGTGTGATGGGTGCCGACCACGTCGCTCGAATCGCCGGCCGTATCAGCAATGCCCGTGTCGCGGTGGTCAACGACTACCTGTCCGAGAAGGCCGAGGAGATCGCGGCATCGGTGCCGGCCGCGCGGGTCGTCGGCGATCCTCTCGACGCGATCGCCGACCCCGACGTCGACGCGGTTGTCCTCGCCACGCCGGGTCCGACGCACGAGAACCAACTGCTCGCATGCCTGGAGCACGGTAAGCCGGTGCTGTGTGAAAAGCCGTTGACGACCGATGCGGAAACCTCGCTGGCCGTGGTGAAGCGGGAAGCCGAGCTCGGCAAGAAGATGATTCAGGTCGGGTTCATGCGACGATTCGACCACGAATACGCGCAATTGAAGGCGCTCATCGACGGCGGCGAGTTCGGTGAGCCGCTGGTGCTGCACTGCGCGCACCGCAACCCCGCCGTCCCACCGTCCTTCGACAGCGCGATGGTGGTACGGGATTCGCTGGTGCACGAGGTCGACGTCACCCGTTTCCTGTTCGGCGAGGAGATAGCGTCGATCCAGATCATCAAGCCCGCACCGAATCCGGCTGCGCCGCAGGGACTTGCGGATCCGCAGATCGCCATCATGCGGACCGAGTCGGGCAAGTTGATCGACGTCGAACTGTTCGTCACCACCGGAGTCGGCTACGAGGTCCGTACCGAACTGGTGGGCGAGAAGGGCAGCGCGATGATCGGGCTGGACGTCGGCCTGGTGCGCAAGGGTGCACCCGGCACCTGGGGAGGCCGCATCACCCCCGGCTTCCGCGAGCGCTTCCGGCAGGCCTACGACACCGAATTCCAACGGTGGGTGGACGCTGTGCGCAATGGCGTGAACGTCGACGGACCCGACGCATGGGACGGCTATGCGGCCGCCGCGGTCTGCGAGGCCGGCGTCGAATCGTTGCACAGCGGCAGGCCCGTCGAGGTCCAGATCGTCGACCCGAATTCGATCAAGGGGTTCCGGAAGTGAAGATCGCACTCGATCCGACGCCGTTTCACCACGATTACGAGTTGCTCGAATTTCCCCGTCTGATAGCGGAGTTGGGCTATGAGCACCTGCAGCTGACGCCCCACCGCGACTTCATCCCGTTCTTCAACCACCCGCGTGCCGACGACGACCTCGTCGCGCAGTTCCGCAAGGCGTGCGCGGACGCCGGCGTGGGGATCGCGTCGGTGCTGCCTGTGCTGCGCTGGTCCTGGCCGGACGAGGACGCCCGCGAGGCCGCGGTGCGCAACTGGAAACGCGTCGTGCAGATCACCGTCGATCTCGGCGTCAACGTCATCAATACGGAGTTCTCCGGCCGCCCCGAGCGCGCCGAGGAGTCCGAGCGGGCGTTCTTCCGGTCGATGGAGGAGCTGGTGCCGATCTTCGAGCGCGAAGGCATCGACGTCCGAATCGACCCTCACCCAGACGATTTCGTCGAGGACGGGATGGAGGCGCTGCGCATCATCCGCGGCGTCAACTCCCCCAATATCGGCATGGTGTTCGTCGCGTGCCACAGCTTCCACATGGGCGGCAACATGGGCGAGATCATCCGCGCGGCGGGCAACAGGCTACGGCTGGTGCATGTGGCCGACACCATGGACCACCACCGCAGCCACGGTCTTCGCTACATCACCAATCCGCCGGGCAGTCCGGCGCGGGTGCACCAGCACCTCAAGATCGGTGACGGCGACGTCGACTGGGACGAGTTCTTCGGTGCCCTTGCCGATATCGATTTCTACCATCGGCCGGACACCGTCATGGTCTCGTCTGTCTTCGCCGAGGACGAAAGCGCCCATGAGGTGTCCCGCTATCAACTGAACACGATGATCGAGTACATCTCGAAGCACGGGAAGTAGCGATGAGACTCCGCCGAACGCAGGCTCCTCTGCGGCGACGGGTGCTTCGACGTGAGCGGACTCGTCGAGTTGCTCCGAGGGAAGGGCTTTGACGGTCCGTGGGGGTGGAGCTTGTCGTCCTCCTTCAGGCAGCTGCCGGTGTGGCACGGCGTTGAACCTGGCCGTCGGCTACGCGTTGACGGTGATTTAGCCGCGCCGACGTCTGCGAATTTCGCGAAGTGGGACACCTGTATGGTTCCCCGCGAGTCCTCCACTTTTCGCAATCATGTCGAATATCGGCAAAGTGGTGGCCGGACGAGGCCCTGCGAGCCGCCTAACGAAACAACGCGATTTCGCTTTGCGGCCCGTATTATCGCAAAAGAGGCGAGAAGGGGGGGCCACCGTGAGTCGCTTCACGGAGACGATGTACGACAACGCACGCTCGAGCGTGCACGGATTGGTGACAGGCGAACCTGACGCGCCGGTCCGGCACACGTGGGCTGAAGTCCACGACATGGCCCGCAGAATTGCGGGTGGTCTGGCAGCGGCCGGAGTAAATCCCGGCGACGCGGTTGGCGTGCTGGCGGGGGCGCCCGTCGAGATCGCCCCGACCGCGCAGGGCCTGTGGATGCGTGGCGCCAGCATCACCATGCTGCATCAGCCGACGCCCCGAACCGACTTGGTGATCTGGGCGGAGGACACCGAGAACACCATCGACATGATCGCCGCCAACACGGTGATCGTCTCGGATCCGTTCACCGCTGCGATACCGGTGCTCGAGGAACGCGGAATCACCGTGCTGACGGTCCAGGGGCTGTTGTCCGCCGATCCCATCGACCCTGTCGACACCGACGAGGACGACGTGGCGCTGATGCAACTGACGTCGGGGTCGACCGGTAGCCCCAAGGCTGTCCAGATCACCTTCCGCAACCTGGTGTCCAACGCCGAAGCGATGTTCATCGGTGCGGAGTTCGACATGGACACCGACGTCATCGTGAGCTGGTTGCCACTGTTTCACGACATGGGTATGACCGGGTTTCTCACCGTACCGATGTATTTCGGCGCCGAACTGGTGAAGATCACGCCGATGGACTTCCTGCAGGACATTTTGCTGTGGGCCAGGCTCATCGACAAGTACAAAGGCACGATGACCGCGGCACCCAACTTCGCCTACGCGCTGTTGGCGAAACGCCTCCGGCGACAGGCGAAGCCGGGCGAGTTCGATCTGTCCACGCTGCGGTGGGCGCTGTCGGGAGCCGAACAGGTGGAACCCGCCGACGTCGAGAACCTCATCGAGGCTGGCGCGCCCTTCGGCCTGCGGCCCGAGGCGATACTGCCCGCGTACGGCATGGCGGAAACCACAGTGGCCGTGTCGTTCTCGAAATGCGGCGGCGGCCTCGTCGTCGACGAAGTCGACACCGACCTGCTCGCCACACTGCACCACGCGGTACCGACTCACCACGGCAAGACGACTCGGCTCGCCACGCTCGGACCGCTGCTGGAAGGACTCGAGGCGCGTGTCGTCGACGAACGAGGTGCTGTGGTCTCCGCTCGGGCCGTCGGCGTCATCGAAGTGCGTGGTGAACCGGTGACCAAGGGCTACATCACCAGGTCCGGATTGGTCCCCACTCAAGACGAGCAGGGGTGGTACGACACCGGCGACCTGGGCTACCTCACCGAGGAGGGCCACGTGGTGGTCTGCGGCCGAGTGAAAGACGTCATCATCATGGCCGGCCGCAATGTCTATCCCACCGATATCGAACGTGCCGCGGGACGTGTCGAGGGTGTGCGACCCGGCTGCGCCGTCGCCGTCCGCCTCGACGCCGGTCTGTCACGCGAATCGTTCTCTGTCGCTGTGGAATCGAGTGCTTTCCAGGACATGGCCGAGGTGCGACGGATCAAACACCAGGTGGCGCATGAGATCGTCTCCGACGTGGACGTGCGTCCCCGCAATGTCGTCGTCCTCGGGCCCGGGGTCATCCCGAAGACACCGTCGGGCAAGCTGCGTCGCGCGCATTCGCTTGCGCTGTTCGCCTGACGCCACCACACTTTTCAGCGTCTCTGCCGTCAACGCCTCAATTCCTGGATGACTGTGCGTTGTCGTACCCGACATGCCGCCCGTCCGTACGCAGACGCACAGTCACTGCCGCCGCAACGCTCTGAGCTGGCGTCCAGCCTCGGCACGTAGCGTGAGGACATGCGGCGTCTTGCTACTCTCGCGGCGCTCATCGTCATCGTCGGAGGTTGTTCGGAACAACCGCCGCCGGAGACGGCCGCCCCGCCGGCATCGTCGGCGCCGCAGGCCAGGCCCGCCATACCGAGCGAGGTGCCCACCGAGGGCAACCGGCCACCCGCCGACGATCTGCCCCCGCCGGCCGAACCGCAGAAGGCGCCGCCTCAGACCGCCACGATCCCGGGCCGCACCGTGCCCGTCGGCACAGCGCCCGAGGGCGTCGTCGTCGACGCGGCGACCCGCACGGTCGCCGTCGCCAAGCGCGATCCCAACGAACTGGTCCTGCTCAACGCCGACACCGGTGAGGTCGTCAACCGGGTCCCGTTGCCCGGCTTCGTCCGACACCTGCAACTGGCGAACGCAGGCGGACCTGTCCTGGTTCCGGTCGAGAGCGCCAACGCGCTGATTCGCGTCGAGCTGCCGAGCGGACGTGCGTTGCCGCAGGTTGTCACGGGCGTCGTCCCCCACGATGCGTCGGAGGCGGCGGACGGGACGGTGTTCGTCGCCAACGAGCACGGCGGAACGGTCGCCGTGCTGCGCGGCGAGGAGGTCGTCAAGATCTTCGCCGACAGCGTGCAGCCTGCGGGGTTGGCGCCGGTCGGCCAGTCCATGGGCCTGATCGACGTCCGCAAGAACGACCTCACCGTCTACAACACCCAGAATCTGCGCATCCTCGGATCCACACCCGCCGGGGAGGGGCCGACGCATCTGGTGGCCGACAAGCACGGCCGGATGATCGCCACCGACACCAGGGGCGACGCGATCCGGGTGTTCGAGCCGCTGCCGACGCCGCATCAGGCCGGCGAGGTCGCCCAGCCGGGCGGGCCGTACGGCATCACCTACGACAACACCCGCGACCTGCTGTGGGTGGCCTCGTCCGGCACCAACGAGGTGATCGGCTACGACATGAGCCAGCCGACGCCGCGCGAGGTGCGGCGCCTGCCCACCGTCCAGAACCCCTACACGCTCGGCGTCGACGCGACCACCGGCAAACTGTTCATCGCGGGCGTGTCAGGCGGCGTGGTGCAGGTCGTGGACACGCAGTCGTAGATTGGGAGGTATGGCTGTTCGACGCGAAATCACCAGTGATTGGGATGCCGATCACGACGAGCATTCGGTGGTCTCGACGGGTGCCGAGCGGGAGGCAGCGGGCGTCAAGGCCGTCATGGTGTCACTCAAGCGCGGCCTGGAGTCGATGGGCGTCTTCCGCACCGCAGCGTCACTGGCACGGCTGAATCAGCAGAAGGGCTTCGACTGCCCCGGCTGCGCATGGCCCGAGGAGCACGGCGGCCGCAAGTTCGCCGAGTTCTGCGAGAACGGCGCGAAGGCCGTCGCCGAGGAGGCCACCAAGCGCGTCGTCACGCCCGACTTCTTCGCCAGGCACCCGGTCGCCGAACTCTCCGCCAAACCGGAGTATTGGCTGTCGCAGCAGGGTCGGCTCACCCATCCGATGGTGCTGAGGCCGGGCGACGATCACTACCGGCCGATCGACTGGGACGACGCCTACCGGCTGATCGCCGATGAACTGCGCGCGCTGGCAAGTCCGAACGAGGCGGTGTTCTACACGTCGGGTCGCACCAGCAACGAGGCGGCATTCCTCTATCAACTGATGGTGCGCAGCTTCGGCACCAACAACCTGCCCGACTGCTCGAACATGTGCCACGAGTCGTCAGGCGCCGCTCTGGTCGACGCGATCGGTATCGCCAAGGGTTCGGTCACCGTCGAAGATCTCACCAAGGCCGACCTGATCGTCATCGCCGGACAGAATCCCGGCACGAACCATCCCCGCATGCTGTCGGTGCTCGAGAAGGCAAAGGACAACGGCGCCAAGATCATTGCGGTCAACCCGTTGCCCGAGGCGGGCCTGATCCGGTTCAAGGACCCGCAGAAGGTGCACGGCGTCGTCGGGCACGGCGTACCGATCGCCGACGAGTTCGTGCAGATCAGGCTCGGCGGCGACATGGCGCTCTTCGCAGGGATGGGCCGCCTGCTTCTGGAGGCCGACGACCGTGCTCCGGGCACGATCGTCGATCGCGACTTCATCGACGCGCACTGTTCGAACTTCGCCGAATACGAGGCACGCACCCGCCAGATCGGCCTGGACACCGTGCTCGAAGCGACGGGGATCTCGCGCGAGCAACTCGAGCGCGTCGCGCGGATGTTCGCCGATTCCGAACGGACAGTGGCGTGTTGGGCGATGGGCCTGACGCAGCACAAGCACGCGGTCCCGATGATCGCCGAGATCGCCAACGTGTTGTTGATGCGCGGCATGATCGGCAAGCCCGGCGCGGGGCTGTGCCCGGTGCGCGGCCACTCCAACGTCCAGGGCGACCGCACGATGGGCATCTGGGAGATGATGCCCGAGACGTTCCTGGCCGCACTCGACGACCGGTTCGGGATCGTCAGCCCGCGCGAGAACGGCGTCGACACCGTCGACGGGATCCGCGCGATGCGCGACGGCCGCGCGAAGGTCTTCATGGCGATGGGCGGCAACTTCGCGTCGGCCACCCCGGACACCGCGGTCACCGAGGCCGCGCTGCGCAGGTGTTCGCTCACGGTGCAGGTGTCGACAAAGCTCAACCGCAGCCACCTTGCACACGGTGCGACGGCGTTGATCCTGCCGTCGCTGGGGCGGACCGATAAGGACATTCAGGCCGGCACCAAACAGATGGTCTCGGTCGAGGATTCGATGTCGATGGTGCACCTGTCGCGCGGCAGCCTGAAGCCGCCGAGCGACGAGGTGCGCAGCGAGGTGGCGATCGTCTGCCAGCTCGCGAGGACGCTGCTGGGCCCGAACCATCCCGTGCCGTGGGAGAAGTTCAACGACGACTACGACCAGATCCGCGACGCGATCGCCGCGGTGGTACCCGGCTGCGCCGACTACAACACGAAAGTCCGCCAGCCCGACGGGTTCCAGCTGCCGCACGGCCCCCGCGACTCACGCGAATTCCCCACCGCCACGGGTAAAGCCAATTTCGCGCTCGACCCGCTGCAATGGGTGCCCGTTCCGCCGGGACGGCTGGTGCTGCAGACGTTGCGCAGCCATGACCAGTACAACACCACCATCTACGGGCTCGACGACCGCTATCGCGGCGTCAAGGGCGGCAGGCGTGTGGTGTTCGTCAACCCGGCCGACCTGCAGTCGTTCGGTCTGGCCGACGGCGACCGGGTGGATCTGGTCTCCGAGTTCACCAACGGCGACGGCGAATTGCAGGAGCGGACGGCGAAGGATTTCATGGTGGTGGCCTACTCGACACCGGTCGGCAATGCCGCTGCCTACTACCCGGAGACCAATTCGCTTGTGCCCTTGGACCATACCGCGGACAGGTCGAACACGCCGGTATCCAAGGCGATCGTCATCCGGTTGGAGCGGTCATGGGCCGGGTGACGGCGCGCCGGCGCGCCAGCCACGTCACTCCGCGCGACGCGGTCACGCGGCCGGAGACGCTGGTGGTCGAGGAGCCGCTGGAGATCCGCGTCGACGGGAAACCCGTGACCGTGACGATGCGGACCCCGGGCTCGGATGTCGAACTGGCGCAGGGCTTCCTGCTTACCGAGGGCGTCATCGGACACCGTGACGACCTGCTGACCGTGCGCTACTGCAAAGGCACGGGACCCGACAACCTCAACACCTACAACGTGCTCGATGCGACGCTCGCTCCCGGCGTGCAGATGCCGGAGGTCGACATCACCCGCAACTTCTACACGACGTCGTCCTGCGGGGTTTGCGGCAAGGCGTCCCTCGATGCGGTTCGCACCATCAGCCGTCACTCGCCCGGCGATGACGCCTCCCGGGTCGACTCCGCGGCGCTGTCGGCGATGCCGGAGAGGTTGCGCGCCGAGCAGAAGGTGTTCGCCAGCACCGGCGGGTTGCACGGCGCCGCGCTCTTCGACGTCGACGGCACCGTGTTGGTGGTGCGCGAGGACGTCGGCAGGCACAACGCCGTCGACAAGGTCATCGGCTGGGCCGTCGAACAGAACAGGGTCCCGCTGACCGGCACCGTCCTGCTGGTCAGCGGCCGCGCATCGTTCGAGCTCACCCAGAAGGCGGTGATGGCGGGGATTCCGGTGCTCGCCGCGGTGTCGGCGCCGTCGTCGCTCGCGGTCGATCTGGCCAGCCAGTCGGGGCTGACGCTGGTGGCGTTCCTACGCGGTGACTCGATGAACGTCTACACCCGACCCGACCGCATCAAGCGCTAGCCATCTGGCGATTTCGGCGCGTTCAGGCTCGCTGAGGGTGACTTAGCGCGCCCAAACCACGGCGTCTACCTGCGTTCTCCCCCTAATCTCCAGGAAACCTCCAAGCTCGCGTCTCGATGGTGACCGAGCATAAATCGCATGCCAGAAATCCTCATCGCAGCGCTGTCGCCCATCGGACACATCGGACCCTTGCTGAACGTCGCACGCGGGTTGGTCGACCGCGGAGACCGCGTCACCGCCTTGTCGGGGGCCGACCGTGCTAACCAGATCCGAGCCGTCGGGGCAACGCCGGCGACGCTGCCGCCGCAGGGCGACCTCGATCTGGCGCTGCTGGACTCCGACACTGGCCGCGAACAGACCAGCGGCATCAAGCGGCTCAACTTCGACGTCGTGCGGTTGTTCGTCGCACCCATGCCGCATCAGGCGAAGGCGCTGGCTGAACTGTTGGCGCAGAGGCGGTTCGACGCGATCCTCGCCGACTACGGGTTCTTCGGGGTACTGCCGTTCACGCTGGGAGAGCGCACCGCGCGACCGCCGGTGCTCCTTTACTCCACAACCCCGCTGATGATCAGCAGCCGCGACACCGCGCCTGCCGGTCTCGGGCTGCCGCCGTCGACGAGCACGCTGGGGCGGTTACGCAATCGGGCGCTGAACGTGTTGTCGCACAGGGTCTTGCTGCGTCAGTCGCAGAAAGCGACCAACTATCAGCTGAACCGGCTGAATTCGCGCGAACTGCCCATGTTCCTGTTCGACTCCGGCGTGCTGGCCGACCGGCTCATCGCGCCGACAGTACCCGAGTTCGACTATCCGCGAACCGATTTGCCGGCCAACGTGCGCTATGTCGGAATGGTGGATCCGACGCCGACGGCAACGTTCAACCCACCGTTGTGGTGGCCGAAACTCGACGGTGACCGCCCTGTTGTGCACGTCACCCAGGGCACCATCGACAACACCGACTTCGGCCGGTTGTTGCAACCGACCATCGAGGCGCTGGCCGACGAGAACGTGATGGTCGTCGCCACCACCGGCGGCCCGCCCGTGTCGGAGCTGGGCTTCTCATTGCCGCCGAATATCTATGTCGCCGAGTATCTTCCGCATGATCTGTTGCTGCCGAAGGTCGACGTGATGGTGACCAACGGCGGCTACGGCGCCGTGCAGCGGGCACTGTCGACGGGTGTGCCGTTGGTGGTCGCCGGGGATACCGAGGACAAGCCGGAGGTGGCGGCACGCGTCGCGTGGTCGGGCGCGGGCATCGACCTGCGGACCGGCGCGCCCACCGATAAGGCGATCCGCCATGCGGTGCGCGAGGTGCTCGGCGACGGCCGCTACCTGAGCCGCGCGCGCGAACTGGAAGTGGCGTACGCGCAGCGCTGCGGCATCGCCGAGATCGCCGCCCTCATCGACGAGGTCGTCGGCGAACGGGCGGTGGCGTCATGAGTTGCGCCGATCCGTTCGGCAGGCCGCCGCTCCCATCCCCGAAACCCTCGAAGTCAGGAGAACGTCATGAAGATCCGCGGTCCAGTGGTCACCCTTGGCGCCGTCGTTGCAGTCGGCGCGGGGATGTGGCTCGTCAACGTCTCGGCGCAGAACGAGACGCAACCGGCCGCTGAGGCGCCGATATCGGTCTCGGCACCGTCGTCGACCACAACGCCCCGGGTGCAGCAGTTTCCTGCCAAAGCCGACTACCTCGGCACCGTATCCACCACCTACGGCGCGATCACGCTCGACATCAGGGTCGACGGAAACAGGGCCGTCGCCTACGCCTGCGACGGCAACTCGGTCGAGGTGTGGCTGCGCGGAGACGCGACAAACGGCGTGGCCATGCTCGCGAGCAGGGACAACGCCAGCACGCTCGACGGACGGCTACGTGGCTCGACGGTCGCGGGCACGCTGCAGGTTCGCGGCAAGGCCTGGCAGTTCGTCGCGACGGAGGTCCACGAGCCGGCCGGTCTCTATGTCGACCAGGGCGTCGACGGCCGCAGCAGTTGGATCGTCGACGCGGACGGAACGGTCACCGGTGTGCTGCGCCGCCCTGACGGTTCGTCGGTGCCCGCACCGGCGCTGGCGGGCGACGCGACGCGGGTGAACGGGGACACCGATGTCGTCTGACACGCAAACGATCCGAGCCGCGCGCACGAGGGGTGGCGTATCGGCCGCGATCGCGGTCATCATCGGTGCGCTGGTCGCCGTCGGGCTCGGGGTGTTCGGAAAGGTCCATGAGCCGCAGTTCTTCTCCGTGAACCTCGCGGGCTTCTCCAGTCCTGTCGCGGTGAAGTCGTGGCTGGCCACGCTGGCGACCTCGCTCGCGGTGTTCCAGTTGGCGTCCGCATTCGTGATGTACCGCTTGACGCCGCGAGGCAATGCGCCTGCGTGGATCGCCGTCGCACACGTCTGGTCGGGCAGGCTTGCCGTATTGGCCAGCGTCCCGGTCGCCGTGCATTGCCTGTACGCCTTGGGTTTTCAGTCCTCCGACAGCAGAGTGCTGTTCCATTCGCTGTTCGGGTGCTTCTTCTACGGCGCGTTCGTGACGAAGATGCTGCTGTTGACGCGCAAAGGGCTCCGGCCGTGGGTGCTGCCGATCGCCGGCGGCCTGGTGTTCTTCGGCCTCGTCTACGTCTGGCTGACATCGGCTCTGTGGTTCTTCGATACCACCGGCATCACCTTCTGACCGTGACAACGAGAAACGACGTTCGCACTGTCGTCGGTATGCCCGCACGCGGGATGCAAGGTCAACCAGATCGTCGACGGCGATTCGATTCGTGTGGAGTAGCCCACTACGCGCGCCCGCGGAGCCGTGCGAGGAAAGAGTGGACACATGGTCACCAACCTGCAGTTCGCCGGCGTCGCGGCCTACCTGCTGTGGTGTTTGTGCGCCTCGCTGAGTGACAGGTTCGGAGCCGGCGGGCAAGACGTCGAGTCGGCTAGCGACGAAAGCGACAAAACCGTGCCGGTCGCATGATCAATAGGCGCACCATGGGGTCGTGGGGGCGTTGTTCGAGGGGTACGACGCCCTGCGACCGCCTCCTGCGCGCCGTCACACCTCGTCGTTGACGACGCGCACGCGGACGTCGAGCCTGAATCTTTGCCGTCGATCAGCAGGTTGAGGAACTTCGCCGTCTGAGGATGGGACGTCAAGGGTGTCGAGCAGCTGCACGGCTGGACACCCGGATAAACGCTAGGCGCTCTTGTCGCGGCGCTCGGGCCGAGCGGGCTTGCGCGGCACGATCGTCGGCAGCACGTTGTCCTCGACGGTTTCCTTGGTGACGACCACCTTGGCGACGTCGTCGCGGCTGGGGATGTCGTACATCACCGGCAGCAGAACTTCTTCCATGATGGCGCGCAGGCCGCGGGCCCCGGTGCCGCGGTGGATGGCCTGATCGGCAATGGATGAGAGCGCCTCTTCGGTGAATTCCAACTCGACGCCGTCCATCTCGAAGAGCCGCGTGTACTGCTTGACCAACGCGTTCTTCGGCTCGGACAGGATCTTGACGAGCGAGTCCTTGTCGAGGTTCGTCACCGACGCCACGACGGGCAGTCGGCCGATGAACTCGGGAATCAACCCGAACTTGATCAGGTCTTCGGGCATGACCTCGGCGAAGTGGTCCTGGGTGTCGATCTCGGCCTTGGAATGCACCTCGGCGCCGAAGCCCAGCCCGCGCTTGCCGACCCGGTCAGAGACGATCTTCTCGAGACCCGAGAACGCGCCCGCCACGATGAACAGCACGTTGGTGGTGTCGATCTGGATGAACTCCTGGTGTGGATGCTTGCGGCCGCCCTGCGGAGGCACCGACGCCTGCGTGCCCTCGAGGATCTTCAGCAGCGCCTGCTGCACGCCCTCGCCGGAGACGTCGCGGGTGATCGACGGGTTCTCGCTCTTGCGGGCGATCTTGTCGACCTCGTCGATGTAGATGATGCCGGTTTCGGCGCGCTTGACGTCGTAGTCGGCGGCCTGGATCAGCTTGAGCAGAATGTTCTCGACGTCCTCACCGACGTAACCGGCCTCGGTCAGTGCGGTGGCGTCGGCGATCGCGAAGGGGACGTTGAGCATCTTGGCCAGCGTCTGCGCAAGGTAGGTCTTGCCGCAGCCGGTGGGTCCGAGCATGAGGATGTTGGACTTGGCCAGTTCGACGGGCTCGGCGCGCGAGTCGCGCATCTTCTCGCCGGCCTGGATGCGCTTGTAATGGTTGTAGACGGCGACGGCCAGTGTTCGCTTAGCGGTGTCCTGCCCGATGACATAGCCCTCGAGGAAATCGCGAATTTCCGACGGCTTGGGCAATTCGTCGAGTTTTACGTCGTCGGCGTCGGCCAATTCCTCTTCGATGATCTCGTTGCAGAGGTCGATGCATTCATCACAGATGTACACGCCGGGGCCGGCGATGAGCTTTTTGACCTGCTTTTGACTCTTCCCGCAGAACGAGCACTTCAGCAGGTCACCGCCGTCTCCGATGCGCGCCATGGTGGTGAAGTCCCTACTTCCTGTAGCAGTCGTTCTATCTCAAGCGTGTGGGCCGCCTCGGGCGTTCACCCGACGCTACCCGCTCATTCCGGCGCGGTGCGACCCATAAAGCCGAATCGCGTCGGTGGTATTCAGCTGTGTTGCAGAACATATCGCCTCACGCGTCCCACGACCCCCATGACGCACCGGGAGTGTCCTTGGCGTGTCGCCGCTGTTACCGGACCGAGTTGCTGGCCCAGCTTGATCGTCGAGATGCGAGGTGTCGTTCGCAGCCTCCCACGATACGGCTATCCGGCGACCTTCGCCTGGTTGACTCAGCGCTGACGGCGTCGGCCTCTTGGCAATTCGCGCCGTGAGCTCAGAGTCAAGGAAAGCGGTTACGCCGTCTGCGCGGAGAGCTTGCGGTACTCGAGGACGGTGTCGATCACGCCGTAATCCTTGGCCTCTTCTGCCGTGAGGATCTTGTCGCGGTCGGTGTCCTTGCGGATCTGCTCGGCGCTCTTACCGGTGTGATGCGCCAGCGTCGTCTCCATCAGCGTGCGCATCCGCTCGATCTCCTTGGCCTGGATCTCCAGATCGGAGAACTGGCCCTGGATGACGCCGGACAGCGCGGGCTGGTGGATCAGGATGCGGGCGTTGGGCAGCGCCAGCCGCTTTCCGGGCGTACCCGCCGCGAGCAGCACCGCGGCGGCCGATGCGGCCTGGCCGAGGCACACCGTCTGGATGTCGGCGCGCACGTACTGCATGGTGTCGTAGATCGCCATCAGCGACGTGAACGAGCCGCCGGGCGAGTTGATGTACATGGTGATGTCGCGGTCGGGATCCAGCGACTCGAGGACCAGCAGCTGGGCCATGATGTCGTTGGCCGAGGCGTCGTCGACCTGCACGCCGAGGAAGATGATGCGCTCCTCGAAGAGCTTGTTGTACGGGTTGGACTCCTTGACGCCGAAGCTCGAATGCTCGATGAATGACGGCAGGATGTAGCGGGCCTGCGGCTGCAGACGGGGATCTGTGTGATCGGTCATTTGTCATCAAGTCCTGCGGTCGGGCCGGAGCCGTTGAGGCTGGCGCTGGTGATGATGTGGTCGACGAAGCCGTACTCGAGTGCTTCCGGCGCGGTGAACCAGCGGTCGCGATCAGAGTCGGCCTCGATGCGCTCGATGCTCTGTCCGGTGAACTCCGCGTTGAGCCGGAACATCTCCTTCTTGATGACCGAGAACTGCTCGGCCTGGATGGCGATGTCTGCGGCGCCACCGGTGATGCCGCCAAGCGGCTGGTGCATCAGGATGCGCGCGTGCGGCAGGGCGTAGCGCTTGCCCTTGGTGCCGGCGGCCAGCAGGAACTCACCCATCGAGGCGGCCATGCCCATGGCGTAGGTGGCGACGTCGCACGGCGCAAGCACCATGGTGTCGTAGACGGCCATGCCCGCGCTGATCGAGCCGCCCGGCGAGTTGATGTAAAGGTGGATGTCCTTGGTGGGATCCTCGGCCGACAGCAGAAGGATCTGCGCGCACAGCTTGTTGGCGATGTCGTCGTCGACCTGGGACCCCAGGAAGATGATGCGCTCGGCGAGCAAGCGCTCATAGACGGAGTCGACAAGGTTGAGACCTGTCCCGTTCGAACGCATGTCAGTCACGACTGGATACCTACTTTCTTCATAGCTCTCACCGAACACTAACCAACCTGCGCGGCGGCGCACTCCCTGACAGGGGCACGTTCGCTCAGAGCGTCACTTGGCGTCGTCGGACGCCTCGTCGTCGGTCGTGTCGGCTTCGGTGGCTGCGGTCTCGTCGGCCGCGCTGGCAGCGTGTTCTACCTGCGCGGCGATCTGGGCGGCGATCTCGGCCGGATCCGTGCTCTGCGGCGGGCCGAAGAACTCGGTGGTGTCGATCACGTTGCCGTCGGTGTCGGTGACGGTGGCGCCGTGCACGACGGCGGCGACGGCAAGGCCGCGGCGCACGTCGGCGAACATGACGGGCAGCTGGTTGTTCTCCTGGAGGTACTGCAGGAGTTGCTGCGGCTCGAGGCCGTACTGGCGCGACATCAGAACGAGCCGCTCGGTGAGGTCGTTCTGACCGACCTGCACGTTGAGCTTGTCGGCGATGGCGTCCATGACGAGCTGGGTCTTGACGGCGCGCTCGGAGTTCTCCTTGTTGTCCTTGTCGAACTCTTCGCGGCTGCTGCCCTGAGACTCCAGCGCCTTGGCGAACGCGTCCTCGTCGTGGTCGAGTTGGTGGATCGCGTTGTGGATGGTGTCGTCGATCTGCGCCTGCACGATCTTCTCGGGCAGCGGAATGTCGATCTCGTCGAGCAGGGTTTCGAGGGCCTTGTCGCGGATCTGCTCGGCCTGCTGCACGCGCTTGACGCGCTCGACCTGCTCCTTGAGGCTTTCCTTGAGCTCGTCGATGGTGTCGAATTCGCTTGCCAATTGCGCGAATTCGTCGTCGGGCTCGGGAAGCTCGCGCTCCTTGACGGACTTGACGGTGGCGGTCACCTGAGCCTCTTCGCCTGCGTGCTCACCGGCGGCCAGCGTGGTGGTGAAGACCTTGGTCTCCCCCTCCTTGAGGCCGACGATCGCGTCGTCGAGACCGTCGATCAGCTGGCCGGAGCCGACCTCGTGGGACAGGCCCTCGGTCTTCGCGTCGGGCACGTCCTCGCCGTCGACGGAGGCCGACAGGTCGATGGAGACGAAGTCGCCGTTCTCGACGGGGCGGTCGACGCCGGTAAGGGTGCCGAAGCGGGCGCGCAGGTTCTGGAGTTCGGTGTCGATGTCCTCGTCGCTCACGTCGATCGGGTCGACCTCGATCTTGAGCGCCTCGAGGTCGGGGATGGTGACCTCGGGGCGGATGTCGACCTCGGCGGTGAAGACAAGCTCTTCGCCATCCTCGAGCTTGGTGATCTCGATGTCGGGCTGGCCGAGCGGCTTCACCTCCGACGTGGTGACGGCCTGGCTGTAGCGGCTGGGCAGGGCGTCGTTGACGACCTGTTCGAGGACGGCACCGCGGCCGATGCGGGCTTCGAGCAGCTTACGCGGCGCCTTGCCTGGACGGAAGCCGGGCAGCCGGACCTGCTGCGCGAGCTGGGAGAACGCCCGGTCGAAGTCGGGCTCCAGCTCGGTGAAGGGCACCTCCACATTGATGCGAACCCGTGTTGGGCTCAACTGCTCGACGGTGCTCTTCACGTCTGATGCTCCTCTTATATGTGTCGCGTCTCGGGGTCGTGCCGCTGGTCGGGGTGACAGGATTTGAACCTGCGGCCTTCCGCTCCCAAAGCGGATGCGCTACCAAGCTGCGCTACACCCCGCGGACCACCGCAGATACTACGGCCCAGGCACGCCGAACCTTTAATTGGATTTGGTCGGATAGCCGCCGGTACAGTGTTGTCCGCTGTACTCGCGGGCGTAGCTCAATGGTAGAGCCCTAGTCTTCCAAACTAGCTACGCGGGTTCGATTCCCGTCGCCCGCTCTGAATGCTCTCAAGGGAGTACGTCAACGGCGTTCGGGGGCTCGCGCGGTCCCGTTCGTCAGGGGTGCTCCGCCTCTGCCACGTCTCCGTAGATGTGGTTTGAGACTGCGGTTACTAAGTTGGCGCCTAGTGCGCTCATAGGCACCCGTCCACGACGGGACCCGACCTATATAGCCAACTCGCTCGCGACCCCTCCACCCGGCACTATGGGCTATCGCAGTCAGGTGACTGCGTCATCGGCAGCGCTGATAACTTCTGACGTCGTTGTCAATTTGCTGTCTTTTTGCTGTTTGAAGCCTCAATGGGTGCTATACATCACGAACGCCCCAATGCGCGAGGCGCTGGCTATGAGGGTGGCATCGTGAAGAAGTTAGCTCTTTCAATGGTGATCGCCTTGCTGGGAGCTATTACCGCCGTAGTGGTGACGGTGACGTCCACCATCTCCACGGCAGCTCAGCTGATGGTGACGACGATCGTGATGCACGGCACGGGCGAAGGGCTTCCCCCGCCGATATTCGTGTCAGAAGCGCTGGAGAATTACATCTACCCCACCAATCCGTGGCTGCCTGCCGATCCCAATGCGGACCCGCTGTTCACCCCTGAAGACGCCTGGCCACTAACCGGTCTGTTCACCTACACGTTCGGAAGATCCGTTCGCATCGGGCTGCGGGACCTCGAAGACGAAGTCAACGATGCGGAGACCACGGAGCCGATCGTCATCTTCGGTATCTCGCAGAGCGCAGTCATCTCCACCGAGTACAAGCGGAAGCTGGCCCGCCAGTACCCCGGAACCGACAACCCGGACGCACCGGACATCACCTTCGTCCTTCCCGGCAACCTCAACCGGCCCAACGGCGGCGTGATGTCCCGCTTCCGCGGGCTCTACATTCCCATCCTCAACTTCAGCTTCAACGGCCCGACACCGACGAACACGAGTTTCACCACCTACGACATCGCCCGCGAATACGACGGGTTCGCCGACTTCCCGAACTTTCCGCTGAACCTCCTCGCCACACTGAACGCGGTGGCCGGCATCATCTACATCCACTCCGGTTACATGACTGTCGGGCTCGACCCCGACCCGAGCCAATATCAGCAAGGCCCTCCGCACGGGGACACCACCTACTACTTCATCCCGACCCCCCACCTGCCCCTGCTGCAACCTTTCCGCGACCTCGGCTTTCCCGAGCCGTTGCTTGCTCTCATCGAACCGGTGCTGAAGGTGATCATCGACCTCGGCTATGACCGCGACATCCCGCCGTGGCGGCCCACCCGCGCAGGCCTCTTCCCGTTGCTCAATCCGTTCACGGTGGCCAACGATCTCGTGAACGCGATCGGTCAGGGCATCGACGACGCCCTGGGTCTCCCCGTTCCGCCATCGCCGTTCAGCAATTCTGAGCCCACGATCAACGCCGCCGCACGAACGGGCGCCGAAACCGACCCGGTGACCGCGCTGGAAACACAGGCGGACTCCATTGAGCCGATCGAATCGGAGCCACCGACGCAGTCCATTCAGCCGACCGGGACGCAGCTGCAGCCGGATATCGATCCGGTGACCGCCACAAAGCCGCAGACGGACACCGATCCGGTAATCGAGACGAGCAAGCCGAACGACGTCAACGAGCCGAGCAAGACGAAGAAGCGGAAGGCCGTCCACGAGGCGACCGAGACGAGGAAGCCGAACCGCGTCGACAAGCCAAGCGAGATAAACACGCTGAAGGACGTCGATCAGGGCATTGACGGAGAAACGGACACCGACCTCAAGAAGGCCCACCCCGCAGACACGCACGACGACGCCAGCGAGTCGGCTGCGGGTTGATTCGGCACAGCGCCAACGCAGGGCGCCTTGGGGCGTTGCTGCCGAGGCTTGATCGAGCGCCCGGACCCGGCGCATGCACTCAGGTGGCTGGTTTGAAAATCGCAATGCTGGCGTGCCTGGTATGGCAGCATTGACCCAGGGTCGGGATGTGACGACGCTATGGGGAAAGAATGAACGTCACGAGATCGTTTTATGCTGGCTGTGGGCGTCGGCTGCAGGCCATTGGCAGCGCACGCCGGATCGCTCAATTCCTTGCCGCCGTGGTGGTGAGCTCGGCGGCGTTGCTGGGGTCGCCGAGTCCGTTCGCGTTCGCTGAGCCGTGCCCCGACGTTGACGTGGTTTTCGCCCGCGGTACCTACGAGCCACCAGGTGTCGGCGGTGTGGGACAGGCGTTTGTCGACTCGGTCCGCGCGCAAGCCGGTGCCCGGTCGGTCGCCGTATATGGGGTCGACTACGCCGCCAGCGGTGACTTTCCTGCCCCCGGAGACTTCCAGGGGGGATTGCAGTTCCTCAGTACGGTCATGAATGGGATTTATGACGCGAGAGATCACGTCGTAGCAATGGCGGCGAACTGCCCGAGGACCAGGATTGTGCTCGGCGGATACTCCCAAGGCGCGGCGCTGGCGGGTTTCGTCACCTCGGCTGCCATTCCGCAGGAAGTACCTGCGGATTACGTACAGTACGTTCCGAAACCAATGAAGCCGGAGGTTGCTGACCACGTCGCCGCGGTTGCCCTGTTCGGGAAGCCTTCGGATCAATTCCTGGGCGCGTACGGCGTGCCGCCCATCAAGATCGGCCCGTTGTACCAGCCCAAGACCATCGAGTTGTGCGCACCCGGTGACGACATCTGCTCCGGGGCTCCCGGGGGGCAGCCCGGAATTGCGCACCTTCTGTATGGGACGAACGGGATGACCAACGAGGCTGCAGCCTTCGTCACGAGTCGTCTTTAGCAACGTCCCCGCGAAGGGCTCCGCGGATGCACGACGGCAGTTCGGACATGGCAACCGCGGTGATGAGCACTCCGGGCCGGACGGCCGAAGACCTGATGCCCCACCCTAGATAGCGGGATAATTCTTACAGGTGTTGGCCATGTCGATGACGAGTCCGGTGTACTGCGTTAACTGGGGCGCCTGCTGAATCAATTGGTTCCGCTGCTGGACCGGCGAGTCGAGAAACGCATGCAGCCAGGTCTGCGTCATCGGTGAATTAGCAAATTCCTGGCCATGGTCCGGCGAGAGCGCGATCAGCGCCGCCTCCGCTTGCGAATAAGTGCACGTCGTGTTGATGAAAGGAGACAGGTCGGGTTCCGCAAAAGCGACCCCAGCCCCGGTGCTCAACGCCAAGGCGCAAAACAGGACACTCAACCTTGCCGACGTGTGCTTAACCATCTCGAGCCCTCCCTAACATGCACTTCACCGCCAATCGCTGCGGCGACGTCCACCCCCCAAGCGTCGTCGTAGCTGAAAACGCTAGCAGCCAGCGCGTGCACTAGGAAGATGTCAGCGCTGGGCATGATTAGGGCTAATAAGCCTCAGCCAACGCCTCAGAGCTATGGCGCCCAAGGGATTCGTCTCACGCGCATCCGTCCTGCGTGGTCGCGATCGAACTGCAAACCCTGATGGGGAATTCATAACAAGTAGTCGCCGGGCAACCTACGCAAGTTCGATGCCTACGTGCCTCTGAACGGTCGTCCCGGCCCGCCGCAACAAAGGCCACTTCGCATAGTTGTGCAAGCAACGGCCCCCATTCGCAAGGTCGCATACCTGGTTGGATCTGCTCAAGCAATTGATTGACGCGGACGACAATAATCTTATGAAACCTTTAAGATGTAGTGGCCACTCCGCGCCTTACAGGCGAGCTAGCCTGATCCAAATCAAGCCCGACGGGAAAGGCGTTCGAACTTCCGACCGTGAGCTCTGACAAGAATCCGCCTCGCCGACTGACCCCGCCGGAGGCGTTCCCCGATCTCGATGCCGCCCTCGCGGCGCGCGGACTCGCGCTCAACGCCGGCGCTCCGCGCCGCCGGGTCAATGAACCGGAAGAGCGGCTGACAGACGCTGTCCAGCAGCCTGCCGGTTTGAACGGAGGTTCGTCGCCGCACGTTGGGGCTTTCACAGGCGCGGTGCTCGGGCTGGTATTGATTGGGCTGCTCGTCTTGTCGGTCATCAGGGTGTCGGGCGACTCAATTCGCCCAGCCGCGCCGATCGCCAATACGCCTGCGACTAGCACGGCGGCACCGGCCCCGGTTGCAGCCGTGCCGCCGCCCGCGGCAATACCGCCGACGCCTGACTCGGCCCCGCCTGAGCTTGCGGCCGCTTCACAGGCTGCGCCGCCGCCAACTTCGGCGTCTCCCACCGTGCCGTCTGCAGTAGTGATTGCTTCGGAGATGACCGCCCAGACGATGATCGCCAAGCCACCGCCGCCGCCGGAGAGCACGCCTGAGGACAGCCTGCGATCGCGACTGCGGGAGCGGTTTGAGCAGTTGTTCCCCGGCCCATAGCTCCCTGCATCTCGGCTGCAGATTTTCGCTAAGCCGAATCGCAACTCAACCGCAACAAACTCTCGGCCTCTGACGGTCGGCCTTAACAGGCTGCGCCCATACGCTCGATACCCAAGGCCAGCAACGGCCATCGTCGTCAGGAGGCTCGTGAGCGCGCACCGCAGGGCCTCAATCAGCGGCTCCTGCTCACCCGACTTCGCGCGTGTCCGCGACGCATTCGACGCCAACTTCCGCGAGCGCGGCGAAGTCGGTGCAGCCGTCGCCATCTGGGTCGACGGCGACCTGGCCGTCCACCTGTGGGGTGGCACCGCCGACGCCAAAGGCCGACAACCCTGGCACCACGACACTCTCGCTAGCATCTTCTCCGGTTCAAAAGCGTTGACCAGCACCTGCGTTCACTTACTCGCCGACCGCGGCGAACTCCACCTACAAGCACCCGTCGCCGACTACTGGCCCGAATTCGCGCAAGCGGGAAAACAAGACATCACCATCGCCACGGTCCTCGGACACCGCTCAGGGGTCATCGGGCCCCGCACCAGACTCACACCAGCAGAGACCCTCGACTGGAACGCCGTCTGCGATCACATCGCCAAGGCCGAACCGTGGTGGCAGCCAGGCACCGCCCAGGGCTATCACATGGTGAGCTTCGGCTTCATCCTCGGCGAGATCGTCCGCCGCGTCACCGGCCGCACCCTCGGCGAGTATCTGCGCACCGAGATCGCCGAACCCCTCGGCATCGACGTCCACATCGGACTTCCGCAAGCCGAACACCGCCGCTGCGCCGACATGGTCAACAAACCCCACATTCGCGACGTGCTCGCCTACGGAAATGCGCCCGGCTACCCAACGAGCATCGACGAGCATCCGATGGCGGCCTTCTCCGTCGCGATGGGCTTCATCCCCGACGACGAACTCGGCTCCACTGACATCACCGCCTGGCGCGCCGCCGAGTTCCCCTCCACCAACGCCCACGTCACCGCACTCGGCCTCGCGACCTTCTACAACGCGCTCGCCCAGGGCAAGCTGCTCAGCTTCGAGCACATGGATAAATGCCGAATCTCGCAGGGCGGTTTCGACACCGACGTCGTCCTCGGCGCGCGCGTCGCCGACCATGGCTGGGGCCTGGGTTACATGCTCAACCAGCGCGGCGTCAATGGCCCGAACACCCGGACGTTCGGCCACGGCGGCTCGGGCGGAAGCTTCGGCTTCGTCGACCTTGAACACCGCATCGGCTACGCCTACGTCATGAACAACTTCGACGCCACCAAGTGCAACGCCGACCCGCGCAGCGTGGCCCTCTCCGACGAGGTCTACTCCGCTCTGGGCGTAACGCCCGATTGATCACGGCCCCGAAACGGCCGTTTCCCGTGAGTACGCTGGTCGTCATGGACGGCTTCTTGCTGGTGCTCATCCTTGTCGTTGTCGGCGCGATCGGCCTAGTTGTCTGGCGAGCGTCGCGCAATACCGCCAACCGGAATGCCGCCTCCCTGGCCGACGCCAAGGCCGACGCCCGGAGAACCATCGATCGGCTCGGCGGCCAGGTCATCAACCTGACCGGCACCGACGACGCGTCCAAGCAGGCCCTCGCCGACGCCTCGGAGCGCTTCAACGCCGCGGGCGGGCAGATCGAGCAGGCGACGACGGCCAAGCAGGCGCTGCTCGCGAAGGAAAGCGCCATGGAGGGGCTGTACTACGTGCGCGCCGCCCGCATCGCGATGGGCATGGACCCCGGGCCCGAACTCGAATCGCTGTCCGGGCAGAAATCAGCAGGCGTCGTCACCGAGGATCGGCGCGTCGAGTTCGAGGGCCGCGAGATCGAGGCCTCACCCAACCCGACCGAACGCACCCCGAACTACTACCCCGGCGGCCGCGTCGCGGGCCGTCCGGTGCCGGCCGGTTGGTATTCCGAGCCGTGGTGGAAGCCTGCGTTGGTCGCGGGCGCCTGGGGTGTTGGCTCGGTGTTCCTGTTCAGCGCACTGTTCTCGGGCATGGGCGGTGTCGGCTATGACGCTCAGGGCTTCGAGAACGGACAGGGCGAGGGCAGCGACTACGGCGGCGACGGCGGCGGGGACTATGGCGATGGCGGCGGAGATATGGGCGGCGACAGCTGGGGCGGTGGCGACAGCGGCGGTTGGGGCGGCGGCGACTTCGGCGGTGGCGATTTCGGCGGAGACTTCGGCGGCTTCTAGACCCGTCACCGCAGTTGGGGCATGACCTCGGACGCGACCAGCTCGAGGTGGTCGATGTCGTCGATGTTGCGGATCATGAAATATGTTCGCTTGGAACCGATCTCGGCATAGCGGCCAACACTGTCGATGATCTCTGCGGGCGAACCCGCGCCACCGCGTTCCCGTAATTGCTCGACTGTGCGGTCGATCGCCGCGGCCCGTTCGGCGATTTCGGCGTCGGTTCGGCCACAGCACAGAACCACAGCATGGGACAACTTGATGTCACCGGGTTCACGATCAATCGCTTGACACGCCTGTTTGACTCGCTCGAACTGTGCAGCGACCGCCGCGACAGCGGTGGGCTGCGCGTTGAAAGGTTCGTCGACGTCCGTCCTGCCCGGCTGGTGGTTGAATTCGTCGGCGTAGCGGGCGGCGAGTGCGGGAGTGCGCCTGGTTCCGGCACCGCCGATGATGATCGGCGGCCCGCCCGGCTGGACGGGCTTCGGCAATGCCGAGCAGTCCTCGAGGCGAAAATGCTTGCCGTGGTGGTTGAATCGGTCGCCGACCGGGGTCTGCCACAGACCGGTGATCACTGCCAACGACTCCTCGAACCGGTCGAAGCGTTCTCCCCACGACGGGTACGGGATGCCGTAGGCCCGGTGCTCGGGTTCATACCAGCCCGCACCCAACCCGAAATCGACGCGACCCCTGCTCATCTGGTCGACCTGGGCGACCTGTACTGCCAGCGACCCCGGGTGGCGAAACGTCGCCGCGGTAACCAAGACACCGAGCCGGATGGTGGAGGTCTCGCGGACGAGTCCGGCCAAGGTCATCCACGCGTCGGTCGAGCCGGGCTCTACCTCACCCCAATAGTGGTCTCCGCGAACGAACCCGTCGTAGCCGAAGGTCTCGGCTGCCTGCGCCAACCGCAAGTATTGGTCGTAATCGGCCGACCTCGAACCCGGCGCAGCAAAGATCGTCAGCTCCATGACGCAAGCATGCACGTTTGAGTAGTGACGACGCACCGCTCTCCGAAATTGGTCAGAATCGGCTCTCCAGGCGCGCTGACACACCGGCCTCCTGCAGATCGAGCCGTTCGAGCATCGCGCGCACGGCTTCATCTTCGATGCGGCCTTCGTCGCGCTCGCCGATCAGCGCCTCGCGTTGTGCCGCAAGGACATCGCGGTACAGCGCCGAGAACACCTCCGACCGTTTCGTATGCGCGTCGGGGTCAGGCATCTCGTCGGCATCCTGCGAGTGCCGCGCGACGACTGCGCGAATCTCCGCCAGCGTCCGCGGATCCATTCCCTCCGGCGGGTTGGCCCGGAACTCGGCAAGCACCGCGTCAGCCGCCTCGTGCACGATACGTTCGGCCTTGAGTTCCTCCTCGCGGTCGGCGGCATGGTCGTCGCTGAACCGCGACAGATGCAGCCGCCGAATCAGCAGCGGCAGTGTCCAGCCCTGGATCAACAAGGTGCCGACACTGACCACGAACGCGATCGCCTGGATGGTCGCGCGCTCTGGGAACGGTTCGCCGGACACCGTCGTCGCCGGAATGGCCGCTGCGGCTGCCAGTGTCACCACACCGCGCATGCCCGTCCACGACACCACGACGCTTTCCCGCCAACTCAGCGGACGACGGTCGATCCGTGAGCGCCATCTACCAGGCGGCTTCGACCGTTGTCGCGTCCCCAGCGCCCCGCGGGCACCCACCGCCGGAACGGGCACACTGAGGCGGCTTTCGACATGCGACGACAACTTGTTGCGGCCGAAGATCGCGAACACCGACAGCGGCCGAATCACCAGCACGATCATGAGGATGATCGCCGATGCGACGGCGACCTGCGCCAGTGAATCATCAGACTGATGCAGATCCTCGAGCACAAATCGCAGATGCAGCCCTATGTAGGCGAACACGAACGCCTCGAGCAGCACGTCGACCGAATTCCATACGTACCGCTCCTGCAGCCGCGTCTGGTACCCGGCGTCGAGTGTTCCATTGCCGACCACGAAACCCGCTACGACAACGGCTAATACACCTGATGCGTGCAGTTCCTCGGCGCAGATGAACGCCGCGAACGGCACCACCAGCCCCTGCACCGTCTCCAGTCCGGGGTTGGCGAGCCGCCGTCGAATCCACAACGTCACGAAGCCGAGTGCCGCTCCCACCAACGGCCCGGCCAACGCGCTGTACCCGAACAGCAGGAACGGGTTCTCGATGAACGTCTGGCCACCCGCGACCTGCACCACCGCGATCGTGAACAACGTCAACGCCGCGGCGTCGTTGATGAGGCTCTCCCCCGTCAGGATCGCCATCACGCGCTTGGGCAGGCCGAGCTTGCGCCCCACCGCCACCGCCGTCACCGCATCGGGCGGGGCGACGATCGCACCAAGCACCAGCGCGGTCCCGAACGCCAACGGGACGACTACCAGCCACGACGACACCAGCGCCACTGCGAACGCAGTCACCACGACCAATCCGACGCCGAGTCCGAGGATCGGCCGGATGTTGCGTAGGAACGTCGGGAAAGAGAAGTCGAGCGCCGCTGAGTACAGCAGCGGGGGCAGGACCACTGACAGCAGGATGTGTGAGTCGAGTTCGGGCGCCTCGAACCCGGGAAGGAACGACACGGCGATGCCGATGACGACGATGATCAGCGCGGGTTCGAGCCCGCGTCGATGCGCCATGGCGGTGACGACGATGGCTCCGACGACCACGAGGATGACTTCCACGCGCCCGATTGTCGCTGAGTTGTCGGTTGATTTCTCACCGCGAGCAGTCGCATAAGTACCCTGGCACGCCGAAAATCGGGGACTTTTCCGTCTGCTCGCCGGAGAAACTCAGGCCTGGTCGGTCGGGCACCAGAACAGGTTGCGACCCTCGAGCACGGCGGTGCGGATCTCGGTTCCACACACTCGGCACGGCTCTCCTGCGCGGCGATAAACCCAGGTACGCGGACGCCCCGGCCGATACGACGGCAGGCCGCGGTCGTCGGCGCGGTCCATCGTGATGATCTTGCCGCGCCGCAGCCCGATCGCCATCAGTGCGACGAGATCGGTCCACATCGCATCGAACTCGTCGGCGCCGATCATCGTGCCCGGCCGGTACGGGTCGATGCGATGACGGAACAGCAGCTCGTTGCGGTACACGTTGCCGACGCCCGCCATCACCGTCTGGTCCATCAGTAGCGCGCCGATCGGCCTGCGCGACTTACTGATTCGCACCCACGCCAGCGTGCTGTCGGCGTCGCGGCGCAACGGGTCGGGCCCGAGCCGTGCGATGACGTCGTCGACGTCGGGCTCCTCGATCACCTCGCACACCGTCGGCCCGCGCAGGTCGGTGCCGAAGTCAGAGCCGACCATCCGCATCCGCACCTGGCCCACCGGCAGCGGCATCGGCGGCTCGACCTCGCTGAACTTGCCGTACAGGCCGAGGTGCACGTGCACGACGCGCCCGCCCTCGTAGTGGTGAAACAGGTGCTTGCCCCAGGCGCTGGCTTTCTTCAGCACCCGGCCGTTGACGGCGGCGGCACCGTCGGCGAAGCGCCCTTGCGGGCTGGAGACGATGACGGGTGCGCGCCCGAACTTTCGCTGGTGGAGCCGTGCCAGCCGGTGAAGAGTGTGGCCTTCGGGCATCCGCTAGGCCGGGGCGCCTGGCACGGTGGGCGGGATGTGGGTCTCCTCGTACTTCTTCAAGATGTTGATACGACGTTGGTGCCGTTCGGCTTTCGACCACTCGGCGCCTAGGAATGCATCGACGATCTCCAGCGCCTCGGGGATGGTGTGCATGCGACCGCCGATGCCCATCAGCTGGGCGTTGTTGTGCTCGCGCGCCAGCTTGGCCGTCTCGGTGCTCCACGCCAACGCGCAGCGCGCCCCGGGCACCTTGTTGGCGGCGATCTGCTCGCCGTTGCCGGAGCCGCCGATGACGATGCCGAGGCTCTCGTTGTCGCCGACGGTCTTCAGCGCCGCGGCGAGGCAGAACGCCGGGTAGTCGTCCTCGGCGTCATAGGTGTAGGCGCCGCAGTCGATGGGCTCGTGCCCGCTCTTCTTCAGGTGCTCGATGATCTCGTTCTTGAGTTCGAAGCCGGCATGGTCAGAGCCCAGGTAGACGCGCATGGCGGCCATTCTGGCAGACCTCCCCGACGCCCAAACCAACATATGGGCGCAGAAGTGCGCGTGGACCCCCTGTCGGCCTCGTCGAGTTCTGCATCAGGGCTGTGAATTCGGCGCAGTCGCGGCCATCACGCAGAAATCGACGCCGACGAGGACTGATCAACGCGCCTAGTCGAACTGCGGGTCCTCGGTCCGCGAGCGCTTGAGCTCCCAGAAGTGCGGGTACGACGCGAAAATCACCGACGCGTCCCACAGCTTGCCTGCCTCCTCGCCGCGCGGGATCCGCGACAGCACCGGGCCGAAGAACGCGACGCCGTTGACGTGAATCGTCGGGGTGCCGACGTCCTCGCCGACCTTGTCCATGCCGGCGTGGTGGCTCTTGCGCAGCGCCTCGTCGTACTTGTCGCTGTCGGCGGCCTCGGCCAGCTCGGCCGGCAGCCCGACCTCCTCGAGCGACTCTTTGATGACGACGTCGAAGTCCTTGTTCTGCTGATTGTGAATCCGTGTGCCCATCGCGGTGTATAGCAGCGCCAGCACCTCGGAGCCCTTGTTCTGCTCAGCGGCGATCGCCACCCGAACCGGCTTCCACGCCTGCTTCAGACCTTCGCGGTACTCCTCCGGCAGGTCGCGTCCTTCGTTGAGCACCGCGAGGCTCATCACGTGGAACTTCACCTCGATATCGCGG
Organism: Mycobacterium sp. ITM-2016-00318; assembly: GCF_002968285.2. NCBI lineage: Bacteria > Bacillati > Actinomycetota > Actinomycetes > Mycobacteriales > Mycobacteriaceae > Mycobacterium > Mycobacterium sp. ITM-2016-00318. The sequence continues at coordinate 3,600,669 of NZ_CP134400.1, forward strand.
ACCTTCTCGACCTCGAGAATCCATCGCGACGTGATCCAGCACCACGGGCACAGCGGGTCGAACCAGAAATCGGCCACGGACTTCTCGGGCATGGGGCGTCCTCTCAATCGGTGTTCGGTGGACAGAACTCGGTTACCTCAACCACGCGCCGCGCACACGTGTTCCAAATAGTTATACAAGCGTGGTGTCAATGTGACTTGAGTCAACCACTGTTACATAAGTGAAACCATTGACTCGCGCCGCCGCGTTGGCGGCCGCAGCAGGCATCGCAGCATCCCTTGCGTTCGCCGCCCCCGCGTCCGCCGACCCCGATAACGACGCTTTCCTGGCGGCGCTGAACCGCGCCGACATCCCCTACGCCAACAACAACGCCGATCTCACAGCGCAACTCGGCGAGCGGGTCTGCCCGATGCTCGTCGAACCCGGCAAGAACTTCGCCCAGGTCGCGACGACCGTCGCCGACAACGGCATCAACCCCGGCCTCGCCGCCTTCTTCACCGGCATCGCGATCTCCATGTACTGCCCGCAGATGATGGGCTCGATCGGCAACGGCACGTTCCTCAACATGCTGCAGGACAACCAGGGCCTGTCCGGACTGGCCGGCGTCCCCCGACTGCCCGGTCTGCCCGTCCGCTAGCCACACCCGGCCCGCCGTCCGACGGGCCACTAGGTTAGACGTGTGGTACTTCCCAATCTGACCTGTGACCAGGCGATCGAACGAGCCGCGCTCGTCACCGTTGACCGCTACCTCGTCGACCTCGACCTCACCGACGGCACCGGCGCGCCCGGCGAAAAGACGTTCCGATCCATTGCGACCGTCGAGTTCGAGGCCTTGCCCGGCGCCGACACCTACATCGACATCGCCGCCGAAAGCGTGCGGCGCGCCACCCTCAACGGCGTGGACCTCGACGTCTCGGCATACGACGAAGCCGAGGGCATCGCGCTGCCCGGCCTCCAACAACGCAACACCCTCATCGTCGACGCCACCTGCCTCTACTCCAACACCGGCGAGGGACTGCACCGGTTCGTCGACCCCGTCGACAACGAGGTCTACCTGTACTCGCAATTCGAAACCGCCGACGCCAAAAGGATGTTCGCGTGTTTCGACCAGCCTGATCTGAAGGCGACCTTCGACATCACCGTCAGCGCGCCCGCGCACTGGGAGGTCGTGTCCAACGGTGCCCCCGCCGACGCCCAGGTGGACGGTCACCGCAAGACCATCACCTTCGTCACGACTCCGAAGATGAGCACCTACCTCGTCGCGCTCATCGCCGGGCCCTACGCAGTCTGGCGCGACGCCTACACCGACGAGCACGGCGAAATCCCGCTGGGACTGTTCTGCCGTAAGTCGCTGGAAGAGTTCATGGATGCCGAGCGGTTGTTCACCGAAACCAAGAAGGGCTTCGGCTTCTATCACCGCAATTTCGGTGAACCGTACGCCTTCGGCAAGTACGACCAGCTCTTCGTCCCGGAGTTCAACGCCGGCGCGATGGAAAACGCCGGAGCCGTAACGTTTCTCGAGGACTACGTCTTCCGCAGCAAGGTCACGCGCGCGTCATACGAACGTCGCGCCGAGACGGTCCTGCACGAGATGGCGCACATGTGGTTCGGCGACCTCGTCACGATGAAGTGGTGGGACGACCTGTGGCTCAACGAGTCGTTCGCGACGTTCGCGTCGGTGCTCTGCCAGAGCGAAGCCACCGAATACACCGAGGCGTGGACGACATTCGCCAACGCAGAGAAATCGTGGGCCTACCGGCAGGATCAGCTGCCGTCGACGCACCCGGTCGCCGCCGACATCCCGGACCTCGCCGCCGTCGAGGTCAACTTCGACGGCATCACCTACGCCAAGGGCGCGAGCGTGCTCAAGCAGCTGGTCGCCTACGTCGGCCTCGAGGCGTTCCTCGCAGGGCTGCGGGATTACTTTCGCGATCACGCGTTCGGCAACGCCACCTTCGGTGATCTGCTCGGCGCGCTGGAGAAGTCGTCGGGCCGCGACCTGTCGCACTGGGGCCAACAGTGGCTGAAGACGACCGGACTCAACACCTTGCGCGCCGACTTCGACATCGACGCCGACGGCCGGTTCAGCCGCTTCGGCATCAGCCAGAGCGGTGCCGAGCCAGGCGCAGGCGAGACTCGGGTGCACCGCCTCGCCGTCGGCATCTACGACGACGACGGCTCGGGCAAACTGGTGCGGGTTCACCGCGAGGAACTCGACATCGAGGGCGACCTCACCGAAGTCCCTGCGCTGGACGGTATTCCGCGCGGCAAGCTGATCCTGGTCAACGACGACGATCTGACCTACTGCTCGCTTCGGCTCGACCCCGAGTCGCTGCAGACCGTGTTGACCCGCATCGCCGACATCGCCGAACCCCTCCCCCGCACGCTGGCCTGGTCGGCGGCATGGGAGATGACGCGGGAGGCCGAGCTGAAGGCCCGCGACTTCGTCGCACTGGTCATGGCGGGTGTGCACGCTGAAACCGAAGTCGGTGTCGCACAACGACTCCTGATGCAGGCGCAGACCGCGCTGCGTTCCTACGCCGACCCGGACTGGGCGTGCTCGGACGGCTGGCCGTCGTTCGTCGATCGGCTGCTCGAGTTGGCCCGCGCCGCCGAACCCGGTTCCGACCACCAGCTCGCGTTCGTCAACGCGCTGTGCTCCTCGGTGCTCGCATTTCGTCACGTCGCCGTGCTGGCCGCGCTGCTCGACACCGATCCGGCCGACCACGGTTTGCCGGGCCTGACGATCGACACCGATCTGAGGTGGCGCATCGTCACCGCGCTCGCAGCCGCCGGCGACATCGACGGTGACGGCGAGGCAACGCCTTTCATCGACGCGGAGGCCGAACGGGATCCAACGGCGGCGGGCAAGCGCAACGCCGCGCGCGCGGCGGCGGCCCGTCCGCAGCCCGCTGTGAAGAACACCGCGTGGCGGCTCGTCATCGAGGACGACACGCTGCCCAACATCGTCGGGCGGTCGATCATCGACGGGTTCGTGCAGCCGGGTCAGCAGGCGCTGCTGCAGCCGTTCACCGCGAAATACTTCGCGGCCATTCCGGGTGTGTGGGAGCGACGGTCCAGCGAGGTCGCGCAGACGGTCGTCATCGGCCTGTACCCGTCATGGGACATCAGCGAGGACGCGCTGGCGGCCGCCACCAGGTTCATGGAGGGCGACATGCAGCCGTCGCTGCGACGGCTGGTGCTCGAAGGCCGCGCCGGCGTCGAACGCGCGCTGCGTGCACGAGCCTTCGACGTCAGCTAGACCCGCGAAAGAGAGGCTATGGCTGTAGAAACCGCGAGATCACGACCAGGAATGTCCCCCGCAAGCGGGAGGTGCCCCCTATTTCGCGGCAAGCGGGTAGGCGGGTGAGACGCCCGCGCTCATCACCTTGATGGCGCTGACGAGGCCGGCGATCAGGTTGCCGTAGTTGAAGGACGCCGCGGCGGCCTTCACGCCGAGCGGCGCCGACTCCTCGATGCCGCGGCCCTTCACCTGCGACCCGTATACGACCTCGATGGCCTTCTGGTTGGGCGACACCGCCAGCAGCACCGCGTTGTTGGGCGTCGGCACGCTGGCCAGCACCTCGCGCGCGGTCGCGGCCGTGTCCGATCCGAGGTCGCCGATGTAGACCGCGAAGCGGGCCTTGGCCTTGCGCGACCCGAACTTCAGCGCATCGTCGAGCCGCACCAGGTCCTTGACCGGGAATGGATAGGTGAGCGAGGCTTCGCCGGGCTGGGTGACGCCCGAGATCCGACCGCTGGACGTGACGACGAAGCCGCGCTCCAGTTCGCCGGACGGACGCGCGACTATTTCACCACTTGCCACTTGCGCCGCCTCCAATCGTCAACGGGTGGTCATGCCCATGCGACTCCGGCTCATCGGCTGCCCACAGGATCGGCTCGTGGGTCCACTCGGAATCAGACATCTTGTAGGTCGCCGGGTGCGGGCCTTTGCGGTTCTTGCCCACGCCCCAGATCAGCGCGATCAAAACCAACAGCATGACCAGCGGCACCCCGCCCAACAGGGAATGTGCAAGTGCGGTGCTCACGCGCAAACCTTATCGCGACGCGTGACTAGGCCGCGCCCTCACCCAGATATCTCATCCAGGCCGGGTCGAGTTCCTTGACCGTCGACAGCAGCCGCCAGTGCTGACCTTTGGGCCGCGCCGGCGTCGAGCGCAGCGTCCAGCCCAGTTCGGCGAGCAGCCGGTCGGCCTTGCGGTGATTACAGGTCGAGCAGGCGGCCACGCAGTTCTCCCACGTGTGCTCGCCGCCGCGGCTGCGGGGCACCACATGGTCGACGGTGTCGGCCTTGCCGCCGCAGTAGCCGCAGCGGAACCGGTCGCGGTGCATCAGCGCGGCCCGCGTCATCGGAATCCGGGCGCGGTAGGGCACCCGCACAAACGACCGCAGCCGGATCACCGACGGCACGGTGACCGACCGGGATGCCGAGTGGATCACCGGCCCGGACGGGTCGGCGTGCACGACGTCGGCCTTGCCGCACATCAGCATGACGACCGCCCGACGCATCGGGAGGGCCGTCAGCGGTTCGTAGGTCGAGTTCAGCAGGAGTACGCGGCGGCGTCCCCAGATCGAGCCTTCGCGGGTAGGGGGACGGGTTTCGACACTGTGCAGCAATGTCGGGGCGGGCGATTCTCCGGGCAGGCTCGCAGCGAGCCCGGTGTGCCGGTGGCCAGCCAGTCGAGACCGGCTTTTTTTGCGATGCGCCATTCGTCCTCCGACCGACAGTTCACCATGGATTGGGGAAAATCGCATAGCAAATTCTGTCGTGTCTCCTGGTCAGCCCGATGAACTTCCTGTGACATCACCGGCTGACACCCGCTACAGAGCGAGTTGGGACAATGGGTGGCGTGACGCAGCCGCAGCGATCGTTCTACGACGAAGTAGGTGGCCACGACACCTTCAATGCGATTGTGTCGCGGTTCTATCAGCTGGTCCGCGAGGACGAGATCCTGCTTCCGCTGTATCCGCCGGAGGACCTCGACGCCGCCGAGGTACGGCTGCGGATGTTCCTCGAGCAGTACTGGGGCGGCCCACGCACCTATTCCGACCAGCGCGGTCACCCGCGGCTGCGGATGCGGCACAGCCCGTTCACGATCGGCTTCATCGAGCGCGACGCCTGGCTGCGGTGCATGCACACCGCAGTGGCGTCGATCGACTCGCAGACCCTTGACGACGAACACCGCAAGGCGCTGCTCAACTACCTGGAAATGGCCGCGAACTCAATGGTCAACTCGCCGTTCTGAGAGCCGACATCCTCTCGGTGTAGGTTGCGGGCGTGGCTCTTCCGAACGACCGGCCCTGGTGGTCGCACGCGATCTTCTACCAGGTCTATCCGCGCTCGTTCTGCGATGCGGACGGCGACGGCGTCGGCGACCTCGACGGCGTCGCATCACGCCTCGACTATCTCGAGACGCTGGGGGTCGACGCCATCTGGCTGAACCCGGTGATGGTGTCGCCGATGGCCGACCACGGCTACGACGTGTCCGATCCCCGCGATGTCGACCCGTTGTTCGGTGGGATGGCGGCACTCGACCGGCTGATCGAGGCCGCTCACGCGCGCAGCATCAAGGTGACGATGGATCTGGTCCCCAACCACACCAGCTCCGCGCACCCGTGGTTCCAGGCCGCGCTGGCCGCGGGTCCGGGAACGGAGGCGCGGGAGCGCTACATCTTCCGCGACGGCACCGGCGCCGGCGGGATGCAGCCGCCCAACAACTGGGTGTCCATCTTCGGCGGGCCCGCGTGGACCCGCATCACCGAACCCGACGGCAACCTCGGGCAGTGGTATCTGCATCTGTTCGACGCCGAGCAGCCCGACCTCAACTGGGAGAACCGCGAGGTCTACGACGATCTCGAGAAGACGCTGCGATTCTGGTTGGAACGCGGCGTCGACGGCTTCCGTATCGACGTCGCGCACGGCATGGCCAAACCACCCGGTCTGCCCGATATGCGGGTCATCGGGGCCGAGATGCTGCTGGCCGACATGGACGACGATCCGCGGTTCAACCACGAGGGTGTGCACGAGATCCACCGCCATATCCGCACGGTGCTGGACGACTATCCGCAGGCGGTCGCGATCGGCGAGGTGTGGGTCTACGACAACGAGCAGTTCTCGCGCTACATCCGCGCCGACGAACTGCATCTCGGGTTCAACTTCCGGCTGCTGAGGGCGGCATTCGACGCGGCGGACATCCGCGGTGCGGTCGAGAACTCGCTGGCGGCCGCGGCTCTCGAGGACGCGACCCCGACGTGGACGCTGTCGAACCATGACGTCGACCGCGACGTCACCCGCTATGGCGGCGGCGATGTCGGCCTGGCTCGCGCGTGGGCGATGGCGCTGGTCATGCTGGCGCTGCCCGGTGCGGTGTTCGTCTACAACGGCGAGGAACTCGGGCTGGCCAACGTGGACCTGCCCGACGAGGCACTACGCGACCCGGTGTGGGAACGCTCCGGGCATACGCGCCGCGGCCGCGACGGGTCGCGAGTGCCCATGCCGTGGGAGGGCGAGGCTCCCCCGTTCGGCTTCTCGGAGAACCCCGACACGTGGCTGCCGTTGCCGCAGGAGTGGTCCGCATTGACCGTCGAGAAGCAATTGGCCGATCCGGGCTCGACGCTGTCGTTCTATCGCAAGGCGCTGAAATTACGCAGTGCGCGAAGAGAGTTCGACGGTCGCGCGATCGAGTGGCTGGACTCGCCGGCGGACACACTGGTGTATCGCGTGGTCGGCGGCGGGCTGGTGTGCGCGCTGAATGCCGGCGACGAACCTTTGCAGCTGCCTGCAGGCGAAGTGCTGTTGGCCAGCGCCTACCTCGTCGACGGCAGATTGCCCCCCAACGCCGCCGCCTGGCTGGTCTAGTTTCCTCGCGAGCTGGGCCCACACGCCAGTAGGGGATCGCAAAAGTACCCGAAAGCTGCTGTCTGAGGGTACTTTTGCGTCTGCTCGGCACCCTGGGTTATCCACAGAGCAGACGCGATCCACAGGGCGTCGCGACGGTTGCTTCCCTCCTGCGACTGTCGGACAGCATGGACAAATGCTGGACGAGCTGTTCTCCAACAATGGCGGGCTGGCAACCACCCAACAGCTCGAAGCGCTGATGTCCCACAAGATGCTGCGATCCCATGTGCTGGCGGGAAGAATCACTCGGGTATGGCACGGCATCTACTCGCTGAGGCCGCCCGACCTGCAGGCACGGCTGGCAGCGCTCGACTTCATCGCCGGCAAGCCGATAGTCGCATGCATGAACACCGCGGCAGGCCTGTACGGATTCAATACTGAACCCGACGAGAGCGTTCACATCCTCGACCCCGGAGTGCGAATGCGCCCGAACAGGTTTTGGCAGTGCACCAACGAGTCGGTGCGCCGCTGAAGCGAACCAACGGCCGGCTGGCGACAGCGCCGGCATTGACTGCTGTCGAAGTGGCCCGCACAGTGCGCCGCCCGCGGGCGCTGGCGTTACTCGACGCCGCTCTTCACTGCGGAGTATGCGTGCGGGACGACTTGACGAACGCCGTGCGCGAACAGGCTGGCCGACGCGGCATTGTCGACGTGCGTGAACTCGTGGGGTACGCCGATGGACGATCTGAATCGGCGATGGAAAGCGAGACACGACTTGTGTTCATCGAAGGTGGCTTGCCACTACCTGAGCTGCAGTATGAGATCGTCGACTATCACGGCAAACGTTGGCGGGTCGATTTCGCGTGGCCCGACGCCAGACTCGCAGCGGAGTACGACAGCGCCGAATGGCACGCCAATCCTGATGCCTTCAAGCACGATCGCATGAAGATTGCCCGACTGCAGGAATCCGGCTGGACCAGTATTCCCATTGTCGTGGACGACGTCAGACGACACCCGACGGATCTCGTCACACGCATCTTCGGCCACCTCGAACGTCCGCAACTCGCGGGCTGACACAAGTTTTTGTTCGGCGAGCAGACGCAAAAGTACCCCAAATCCTCTGCGCAGGGGTACTTTTGCGTCTGTTCGCGGGAGAACGTCAGCGCAGAACCAAAGCGGGGTCGCCGCGGCGGCGGTACACCGAGCCGAAGCGCGCATCGATACGCAGCCATGCGGGCAGCGCCCGCACCCGGACGATCTCGTCGGCGGGCAGAGTATCCGGATCGTTTGGTAGGAAACCCATTGCCGTCAATGCGAATACGCACCGCATCGGGATACCGACGTCGCCGTGCTCGGAGCTGACCGCGAGCACCTCCTGATCGAGCAGCGACGCGGGCGGCCCGTGCGAGCTGCTGTGCTCCTTCGCCAGCGCGACACCCCGCTGCGCCAGGTCGAGCACCACCCGCGCCGGCACATCGTCGAGGTGCGCGAAGCCACTGTCCGGCGGCAGCGCGCCACGCCATGCCGAGTCCATCGGGAAGCCCGGGTCGACGTGTCCGCTGCTGTCCATCGCGCCTAGGCCCTGCATGAGCGCGTCCGCGCCTGCGCTCAGGTCGGCCGGGCGTACCCGGCCCGCAACCACCCGGCTGGCCAGCACATCGAAACCCGTTGCCGCCCAAGCGACCAGCAAGTCGTCGTCGCGCTCGCGCAACCGGATGACGGCGGCATCGTCGAGCCGTAGCGCCCGTTCGACGAACGTGGCGAGATCCTCGCGGTGGGCGGCATCCGCGAGCCAGACGCCCCGCTCGGGGCTACTCATCGAAGCCAGCGCTGCAGATACTCTTGCTGCGCGGGCGAAAGCCGCTGGAGCCGCTGCTCTTTGATGTGGACGGTGGCCAGCTGAGTTTCGGCGATGACGGCGGGCCTGGAGTCCGCGGGCTTGTTCACCGACCGCACCTCGTAGCCGATGGTGAAGTCCACGGCTCGCACCCGCTTCGACCACATCGTCACCTGCAGCGGCGAATCCCTCAGCCGAAGTTGCCCCTTGTACAGGATCTTGACCTCATGGATGAGCAGACCGATCTCGTCGATGACCTCTTCGAACGGCTCTCGCAGGAAAGGGATGCGGGCCTCTTCGAGGATGGTGACCATGGTGCCGTGGTTGATGTGCTGGTACATGTCGATGTCCGACCAACGGACATGCACCGGCGCTACAAAACCCGTCACCCAGAGCTCCCTGTTCCGCTTGTTCGTGTCATGCTGCGAATCTGCCGCGCCGCCACCGACAGCGTCGCGAGGTCTCGTTGGTCAGACTCGTAGATCTCGTTCAAGGTCCGCCGCGCACGCTTCACCCTGGAACCGTTGATCAGCTCCCACTCCTCGATCTTCTGCTCACCAGTCTCGTCCGGCTCACCTGCGGCGAGCACGTCGAAGCACAGCGATCGCAGCGACCCGTAGATGTCGTCGCGAATCGCCAACCGCGCCAACGAATGCCAGCGGTCATCGCGTGGCAGACCGGAGACCGCCGTCAGCAGCGCATCGGTGTTGAGGTAGTCGAGCAGCGCGAAGTACGTGTCGGCCACTTCCGCGGGCTCGCGCTCGACGATGTCCGAGATGTCGATGACGTCCAGCAGCACATACTGATACAGCCCGCTGGCGATCTGGTAGGCGAGATCGTCTGGCACACCGTGCCCGACGAACTGCGCGACCTCTTTCTCGACGATCGTGCGGTCATCGCCGCGCACCCATTCCCGGATACGCGGTGTCAGCTCGGCCACCGTCTTGGCGAACCGGTTGATCTCGGCGCCGACCGCCAGCGGCTGCGGCCGGTAGTTCAACAGCCACCGACCGGCACGGTCGACCTGCCGACGCAGATCCAGCGTCAACCGGTCCGACACGTGTACCGCCAGGCCGGCGGCGCGGATCGCGCGCCACAGCTTGTCGACGCCGAATATCGCGTCGGTCGCCACGTACGACCGAACCGCATCCACCGGCCCGACCCCGACGTCCTCGATCACCCGGTACACGTACGTGATTCCCGCGGTGTCGATGACATCGTTGACCAGCATCGTGGTGACGATTTCCCGCCGCAGCTGGTGCGTTCGGATCTCCGTTGTGAACTCGTCGCGCAGCCGGGTCGGGAAGTAGCGCGGCAGCCGGGCGGCGAACACCTCCTGGTCGGGCAGGTCGCTGCTCAGCACCTTCTGCTTGAGATCGAGCTTGACGTGCGCCATCAGCGTCGCGAGTTCCGGCGAGGTCAAGCCGATCCCGGCTTCGGTGCGACGGCGGATCTCCTTCTCCGACGGCAGCGCCTCGAGCTCGCGGTTCAACCGATCGTCGGCTTCGAGATCCTTGATCTGGCGTGCGTGCACAGACAGCAGGCTGGGCGCATTGGCGCGGCTGGTACCCATCAAGTCGTTCTGGTCCTTGTTGTCCACCAGAACCAGCTCACCGACCTCGTCGGTCATCGACAGCAGCAGGTCCGTCCGGTCCTCTGCCTGCAACTTGCCGTTGCTCACCAGCGCGTCGATCAGGATCTTGATGTTGACCTCGTGGTCCGAGCAGTCGACGCCTGCCGAATTGTCCATCGCGTCGGTGTTGATCCGGCCTCCGGACAGGTCGAACTCGATGCGACCGCGGGACGTGACACCGAGATTGCCGCCCTCGCCGACCACCTTGGCGCGCACCTGGTTTCCGTTCACCCGGATCATGTCGTTGGCGCGGTCGCCGACCTCGGCGTCGGACTCCGTCTCGGCCTTGATGTAGGTGCCGATGCCGCCGTTCCACAGCAGGTCCACCGGCGCCTTCAGGATGCGCCGCAACAGGTCTGGCGGCGGCAGCTCGTCGACGCCGTCCTCGATCCCGAGGGCGGTGCGGACCTGCGGGCTGATCGGGATCGACTTCTGCTCGCGGCTGTACACCCCGCCGCCTTCGCTGATCAGCGACTTGTCGTAGTCGTCCCACGTCGAACGCGGCAGGCCGAACATCCGCTTGCGTTCGTTCCACGACGTCGTCGCATCGGGGTTCGGATCGAGGAAGACATGCCGGTGGTCGAACGCCGCGGCCAGCCGGATGTGCTGCGACAGCAGCATTCCGTTGCCGAAAACGTCACCGCTCATGTCGCCGACGCCGACGACGGTGAAGTCCTCGGACTGGGTGTCGACGCCCATCTCGCGGAAGTGCCGCTTGACGCTTTCCCATGCCCCCTTGGCGGTGATGCCCATTTCTTTGTGGTCGTAGCCGACCGACCCGCCGGAGGCGAACGCGTCGCCGAGCCAGAAGCCGTAGGACTTCGCGACGTCGTTCGCGATGTCGGAGAATGTCGCCGTGCCTTTGTCCGCGGCCACCACCAGGTAGGCGTCGTCGCCGTCGCGGCGCACGACATCGGTTGGCGTGACGACCTTTCCGGTGGTCTGCTCGACATTGTCGGTGAGGTCGAGCAGACCCGAGATGAAGAGCTTGTAGCAGGCGATGCCGTCGCTACGTTGGGTCTCGCGGTCGGCAGCAGGGTCACCGGTGAGCGGTGAAGGCTGCTTGACGACGAATCCGCCCTTGGCGCCGACCGGCACGATGACGGCGTTCTTCACGGCCTGCGCCTTGACCAGGCCGAGTATCTCGGTGCGGAAGTCCTCCTTGCGATCCGACCAGCGCAGCCCGCCGCGGGCGACGAAGCCGAACCGCAGGTGCACACCTTCGACACGCGGTGAGTAGACGAAGATCTCGAACATCGGCCGCGGCAGTGGGAGTTCGTCGATCAGTTGGGAGTTCAGCTTCACCGCGAGCACGTTCTGCGCACGCGCCGAATCCTCACGGGTGACGAAGTAGTTGGTGCGCAGCGTCGCCTGGATCATCGACGCGAATCCGCGCAGCACGCGGTCGGTGTCCAGACTCGTCAACGCGTCGATGTCGGCGGCCACCCGTGCCGCTGCCGTCTGGGCGGCCTTGCGTTCGGGATCGGAGGCGGGGTTGAACATGGCGTCGAACAATTCGACCAGCGATCGCGAGGTCGTTGGATTGCCGTTGAGCACGTTCTCGATATGGGCCTGGCTGTACGGGAAGCCGGCCTGACGCAGGTACTTTGCGTAGGTGCGCAGGATCATGACCTGCTGCCACGTCAGGCGGGCCCGCAGAACCAGCTCGTTGAACCGGTCGATCTCGGCGCGGCCGTGCCAGATCGCGGTGACCGCGTCGGCGAACCGAACCGCCGTCGCATCGCGTTCCGGTCCCTCGGGTTCGTCGGGGATGTCGGCGAGCACCGAGATCTTGAACTGATATATCCACACCGGCAGACCGTCGCCACGCGTGACCGTGAACGGCCGCTCCTCGAGCACGATGACACCCATGGACTGCAGCATCGGCAGCAGCTGACTCAGCGATGCCGAGCGTCCGCCGAGATACCAGATCAGTTTGGCGGCGCCGTCCGCGCCCTCGGAGAACACCAGCTTGACCGAGTTGTCCTGCAACTCTTCGATGATCGCGATGTCGTTGATCGCGTCGTGCGGTGTGACCGCCTGCTTGTAGTCCTCGGTGAAGGCGCTCGAGTAGTGCTCTGCACTGGCCTGGCCGATCGATCCCGTCTTGACCGCACCGAGTAGACGGTCACCCCAGGTCCGCGCCGCCTCGGTCAGCAGGTCTTGGATGCGCGCCTCGTTGGCGAGCGAGACGTCGACGCCCTGCGGTCGTGAGCCCTTGGGCAGGCGGACAGTGAAATGCACGACGGCCCAGGGGGATTCGCTGACCCGTGCGGTGTACTCGATCCCCTCGCCGCCGAGCTCGCGAACCAGGATGTCCTGCATCTCCAGCCGCACCGCGGTGGTGTAGCGGTCGCGTGGCAGATACACCAGACAGGAGAGGAAATGCGCGAGGTGGTCGGCGCGCAGGAACAGCAGCGTGCGCCGTCGCGAGCCGAGATCGACCACGGCCATAGCCATGTCGAGCAGCTCCTGGGAGCTCAGCGTGAAAAGCTCTGGGCGCGGTATGGTCTGGATGATGTCGAGCAGCAATTGCGCCGGGTGGCTGGGATCGCGCTGCGCCATCGCGATGGCTTCGCTGACTCGCCGCGAGATCAGCGGTATGTCCATCACATTGGAATTCATGGCGGCAACGGTGAACAAACCGACGAACCGATGTTCGATCGCCTGATGCCCGGGATGCTCGCGGATGACGACGATGTAGGGGTACGCGCCGTAGCGCAGAAAGCTGGGAATAGTGGCCTGCGCGAGCACCAGCAGGTCGTCGCCGTCGGTGAGCTGCGGCAGGACGTCGTCGCGGAATCGAAGGATGCCGAGGCGGCTGGACACGTCGACCGACGCCTCACCGCCCTGCACCGGGCAGCGCTGATAGCCGAGCAGCACGAAATGCCCGTCGGCGAGCCAGCGCAGCAACGCCGCGACATCTCTTCGGTCGGCGCCGGGGAATCGGCCCTCGGGGTCGGTGTCGAGTTCGTTGGCCAGACCGAGCAGCGTTCCCGTCAACGCGCGTGAGTCGAGTGCGACCTGGCGGGCGTCGGCGAGCACCCTCGGCAACAGCCGCCGGGCTTCGTCGACGGCCTTGAGGTCGACGGAGCTGGACAGTTGGACGTGAATCCACGCCTCGTCGACGGCTTCGTGGCGGTTGTCGGCCTCGGCAGCGGGCTGGATGTCGCGCAGCTCGCCGGACGGGTCCCGGCGCACCCGGAGAACCGGATTCATGATCGCCTTGTAGGCCACCCCGACCCGGTGCAGCAGCACGGTGACGGAGTCCATCAGCATCGTCGCGTAGTCGGTGACGATCTGGATCGCCGGGCCGAATCCGCCCTGATCGCCTGCCGGATAGATCTCGACGAGCGTCTCGCCGGGCTGTCGGCGCCTGCCGAGCCGGTAGTGCGCGGACAGCAGGTTCGGCGACATCAGCTTGCCCGCGGCCGACATGTCGACCGGTCCGGTGACCGCGTCGGCCATGGGAGCGTCGCCGTGCGGCCCGTGATAGGTCGAGAGGTACGCCCTGGCGAGTTTCTCCAGGGTGGCCGGGGCGACCATCAATTCGGTGTTCCCCCCGATACCCCCCGCCCCTGGATTGACCGTCATGCCGCCCGCTCCTCGCTTAAAGGTGCGCACCGTCCTCCGTTGGATGTCGCCGCGCAGCGGCTCCGTGGCACGCAGTGGCGACACTAGTCGCGTGTGAGCTTGCGGTGGGTAACCCTGTGAGGACGAGCCGCATCGATACCGAGTCGTTCCACTTTGTTCTCTTCGTAGGCCGCGAAATTGCCTTCGAACCAGAACCATTTGGCTTCGTTGTCGTCGTCGCCCTCCCAGGCCAAAATGTGCGTACACGTCCTGTCCAGAAACCAGCGGTCGTGGGAGATCACCACTGCGCAGCCCGGGAACTTCTCCAGCGCGTTCTCCAGCGAGCTCAACGTCTCGACGTCGAGGTCGTTGGTCGGCTCGTCGAGCAGGATCAGGTTGCCGCCCTCTTTCAAGGTGAGCGCCAGGTTCAGGCGGTTGCGCTCGCCGCCGGACAGCACACCCGCGGGTTTCTGCTGGTCCGGCCCCTTGAACCCGAACGCCGACACGTAGGCCCGCGAAGGGATCTCGTTCTGGCCGACCTCGATGTAGTCGAGTTTGTCGGACACGACCTCCCACACCGTCTTCTTCGGGTCGATGCCCGCGCGGCTCTGGTCGACGTAGCTCAGCTTGACGGTCTCTCCGACCTTGACGCTGCCGCTGTCGGGTTGCTCGAGGCCCACGATGGTCTTGAAGAGCGTGGTCTTGCCGACGCCATTGGGACCGATGACGCCGACGATGCCGTTGCGCGGGAGCGTGAAGGACAGGTCCTTGATGAGCTGCCTGCCATCGAAACCCTTGTCCATGTGTTCGACCTCGACCACGACGCTGCCCAGCCGCGGCCCTGTCGGGATCTGGATCTCCTCGAAGTCGAGCTTGCGGGTCTTCTCGGCTTCGGCCGCCATCTCCTCGTAGCGCCCGAGGCGCGCCTTGCTCTTCGCCTGGCGGGCCTTCGCACCCGACCTCACCCAGGCCAGTTCGTCCTGCAGACGCTTCTGCAGCTTGGCGTCCTTTCGGCCCTGAACGGCCACGCGCGCGGCCTTCTTCTCCAGGTAGGTGGAGTAGTTGCCCTCGTACGGATAGGCACGGCCGCGGTCGAGTTCGAGGATCCACTCGGCGACGTTGTCGAGGAAGTACCGGTCGTGGGTGACGGCCATGATGGCGCCCTTGTACTCGGCGAGGTGGTGCTCGAGCCACAACACGCTCTCGGCGTCGAGGTGGTTGGTCGGCTCGTCGAGCAGCAGCAGGTCGGGCTTGGACAGCAGCAGCTTGCACAGCGCCACCCGGCGACGCTCGCCGCCCGACAGGTGGGTCACCGGCTCGTCGGGCGGCGGGCAGCGCAGCGCGTCCATCGCCTGTTCGAGCTGGGAGTCGATGTCCCACGCGTCGGCGGCGTCGAGCTCCTCCTGCAGATGGCCCATCTCCTCCATCAGCTCGTCGGAGTAGTCGGTGGCCATCAGCTCGGCGACCTCGTTGAAGCGGTTGAGTTTGGCCTTCACTGCCACGCCGGCTTCGACGTTCTCGCGCACCGTCTTCGTCTCGTCGAGCTGTGGCTCCTGCTGCAGGATGCCGACCGCGGCACCGGGCTGGACAAACGCGTCGCCGTTGTTGGGCTGGTCGAGCCCGGCCATGATCTTCAGGACGCTGGACTTACCCGCGCCGTTCGGACCGACCACGCCGATCTTCGCGCCGGGAAGGAAGTTCAAGGTGACGTCGTCAAGGATGACCTTGTCGCCGTGCGCCTTGCGGACCTTCCGCATCGTGTAGATGAAATCGGCCATGGGTGTTGTCATGCCTCTCTGGTCTCGGGTAATGCTCGCGGACCATCGTAGGCGTAGACAGCGGCCGTCGAAGACTGCGCCGTCGGCGGCCGCGGCTCCTCACGCCGACACTGGCAGAACCTCACTGTCGAGGCTCTCGTCAGCCTCGACCGAGCCGGCTTCGCTCTCGGCTTCGTCGTCCTTGTCCTCAGCGGCATCGTCGCTGTTCGCGACGGTGTTTCTGAGCCGGTCGACGCTTGCGGTGCTTCGTGCCAGATCCGGCCCCACCGCGGTGGCCCGCACTTCCACCGACGAACGACGGTTGCCGTCGCGGTCGTCGTATTCGCTGGTGTGCACGTATCCGACAACGATGACGGGGTCACCCTTCCCGAGCGAGGCGCCGACACCCTTCACCAGGCCCTTGCTCCAGCAGTTGATCGACGCATACAGCGTGTTGCCCGGCTCCCAGGTGCCATCGGCGGTGCGGCGGCGGGAATTGCTGGCCACCCGGAACTTGTAGACCTGCTGATCGCCGACGCGACGCAGCACCGGGTCGGTGATGATGTTGCCGACGATGTGAATTGGTGTCTCGAACATTGCTCGTCCCTTCGATGTGATCCGGCTTGTGCCGTACACCGCTATTGATCCGGTCGGCACCGACGCCACGCGATGGCGGGGCCGACGCTCGACAGCACGCTGTGCATGAATCGCGGACTGTGGAACGTGGTCGGCCTCGTCCAACTCCCCGCGAAATTGCGTTCCGGCAGGCCCTCACTCGCACTTCTTCTGCCGGAACGCAATTTCGCGCGGGGTTAGGGGTTCACCGAAGTACCCGTCGTCACCTACGCCTAGTGCGCATCCCGCTTCGCCAGCTGCGCCAGCATCCTGTTGTAGGCAGCCAGGTCGGCGTCCTCGTCGCGATCGGCGGCCCGGTCGAGGCGCTTGGCCGTACGCCGGTCGCTGCGCGTCCACTGCACCAGCAGCGCGATCATCACGATGACAAGCGGCACTTCGCCTGCCGACCAAGCGATTCCACCGCCAAGCTTCTGATCGCCCAGCAGATCGGTGTGCCAGTACAGCTGCAGCGACTTGTAGAAGCTCTCCCCCAGCACGCTGTTGGTGCTCATCAACACGACACCGAAAAACGCGTGCAGCGGCAGCGACGCGAAAACCATGCCGACCTTGCCCAGCGGCGGAATCGGTCGCGGCGTGGGATCGACGCCGATGACGACCCAGTAGAAGAGGTATCCGGTCAGCAGGAAGTGCAGGTTCATCGCGACATGCGCGGCATGGGAGCCGACGGCGGCGTCGAAGATCCCGCCGAAATACAGACCGTAGAAGCCGGCGACGAACAAGGCCGTCGCGATGATGGGATTGGTGAAGAACCTCGACACCCTCGAATGCAGGGCGGCGAGTAGCCATTCGCGCGGTCCCGGCGGATCCGCCTTGCCCGACGCGGGCAGCGCCCGCAGCGCCAGCGTCACCGGTGCCCCCAGCACCAGCAGGATCGGCGTCAGCATCGACAGCAGCATGTGGGCGACCATGTGCATGCTGAACATCGCGGGCATGTACCGGCCCAGACCCGACGACGTCGCGAACAACAGCACCAGGCAGCCGAGCAGCCACGCGACGATCCGGCCCGTCGGCCACATGTCACCGCGCCGCCGCAGCCGCCGAACCCCGGCGAGATACAAGAGCGCCATCACGATCGCCGCTGTTCCGAATATGAGGTCGAACCGCCAGTCGAACAGGATTCGGGCCACCGTGGGCGGGCCTGCGAAGTCGTAGCCGATCTCGATGGCGGGTATCGACGGGTTGAAGATCGGTGGCGCAGGCGGAGGGGTCCGGCTCAGCGCGACCGCGACGCCGAAGGTGAGACCGAAGACCACCGCCTCGGTGATGGCAAGCCTGATCAGCGGGCCGCGCGCCGCTGGATCGGCCTGCAGTGCCGCGACACCGCTGCGCCGCTGACGCCAGCCGATCACCCCGAGCGTGCACAGGGCGATCACCTTGGCGACGATCAGCAGGCCGTAGCCGCCGTCGAACAAATCGCCGGGGCGGATTCGCACCAGGGCGTTGACGATTCCGCTGAGAGCCATTGCGACGAAGCACCACAGTGCGACGGCCGAGAACCGGCGGGCGGCCAGGTCGGCGTGCCCGCCGCTACGCAGCGCGTGAACCAGCAGCGCCAGCAGCCCACCCGCCCACAGCGCGGCGGCGACCAGATGGATGAGCAGGCTGTTGGTCGCCAGGTCGTGTGATCCGCCGGTCGACGAATGCCCCGTCAGCGCCAGCGGCAGCAGCGTGATCAGCGAACCTACGAACAGCAGCGGCGTCGGCGACCAGCGCAGCACCGGAATGCTCGCGACCGCGACGATCGCGGCGAGGAACGCCGTCCACCGCCACGCCCCCGCCGTCTCGACCAGGCTTGCCACCGACCAGATGTCCGCTGGGCTGAGCCGCGTCGACAGCGGTTGACCGGTGACATCGGAGACCGTCAGCGGCACGAGCAGCGCGGCGGCCACCGTCCAGATCGCCGACGCGACGGTCCCGACGCGCAGCGCCCGGTACCCGTCGGCGTCGAGCACGCCGCTCTGCTGGGGCGGCACTATGAACGCGGCGAACATGAACGATCCCGCCGCGACGACGGCGGCGATCTCGCCCGCGGCCCGAACGAACGGCAGGCCGTAGGTAGTGACCGGCCCGGGGTCTGGCAGGCCGGTGGCCGTCAGCGCGTCAGCCAGCGTCAGCGCGCCCAGGGCCGCCGCCGTCACACCGGCCAGCAGGGCGACGCCGGATAGCACAGGCCACACCGCATTGGTGCGCAGGCTCGACGTCAGGGTGCTCACGTACCCAGCGTATGGCTAGCCGACGTCGCGCTACTCGGATGCCTCACGCAGTGCACGCCGCTTCGTTTCGCGTGCGACGAACTGTTCGCGGGAGATCTGCTCGACCTTGTCCATATCGGCGAGGATCCCGAGGAGTTCGTCGCGGAACACCGTCCGGCGTTCGACCAGATCGGCGGCGGGCTCGAGCAGGTGCTGGTCGGCGACCACCTGACGCGCCGTCGCGAACAGCAGCGCCGACACCGCCTCGGTGCTGCGGACACGGCCCTGCGCGACGTACTGGTTGCCGACGCCGAGCGCCCGCTTCGTCAGTTCCTTCTCGTCGATCTCGGCCGGCAACTCACGCAGCACGTCGGCGACGATCTCGTAGGCCTCGAAGTAGGGGCGCAGCACGGCCTGCGCGATCAGCGGCCGCTTGACGCGCAACATCGCGTACAGCTCGTCCCCACCCGCGGCGACGTGCGCCTCCCAGTCGTCGTGCCAGGCCATCTCCTCCGCGAGATGTTCGCGGAACGCCGTCGAGTCCGCGAAGTAGAAATCGAACTTCAAAAGATCCCGCAGCCGCATCGCGCGACTCCAGAACGCCTCAAGGCGATCTCCCTCAGCGCGTCCCGCGTGAACCAGCGCCATGTCGACGATCGCGGTCTCCATGAACGCATCGATCACCGTGTTGCGGTAGAACGCCGCCTCGTGCTCCTGCTCGGGCGCGATCCGCCAGACCGGCTCGCGTCCGCTGTCGACACACGTCACCGGGTGACCGTTGGACAGGGCATCCAGGGCGGCGCGCACACCGTCGGCAGTGCGCAGCCGCAGCACGCTGTTGGTGACCGGAGTCTGCTTGCGCTCGAGGTAATCCAGCGAATCCTGCAGCGTGTGGTGCAGTTGGTCGAGCGTCAGCGCGGCGCCGCGGGTGGTCAGCAGCAGGGCGGACACCAACCCCGTCGCGTTGACCGGCGTGGCGCGAAGGATCCGCCACGACACCTCGATCGCCATCTTCTGCATGGCAAGGCGCTTTGCTGATTCGTCCTGTGTGACCGGGCCGCCTGGCTCACCCAGGTATTCGCGCATGGACACGGCTTCGGGAAAACGGACGTAGATCTTTCCGTAGCTGCGCTCACCCTGCGCCTTGATGTACTTGTACAGCCAGGACAGCCCTTCGGGTGTCTTCTCGCCACCCCGTGCGTACGCCGCGTATTCGGCCGTCTCGTGCAACTGGTCGAAGCTGATCGACACCGGCTGCAGAAGAATGTCGTCGCTGCGGCCCTCGAGGTAGGCATCGGCGACGTAGCTCATCAGACCCAGCTTGGGCGGCAACATCTTTCCGGTCCGCGACCGGGTGCCCTCGATCGACCAGCTGAGGTTGAACCGCTTCTGGACGATGTAGCCGACAAACTGCCGCAGCACGTATTTGTACAGCGGATCGTCGAGCTTGCGCCGCAGGAATATGACGCCGGAGCGCCGCATCAGCGGCCCCATAAATCCGAACGACAGATTGATGCCTGCAAAGGTGTGTACGGGCGGAAGCCGGTTCTCCTGCATCGCCACCGGCACTATCACGCCGTCGAGGTAGGACCGGTGAGAGAACAGCAGCACCGCGGGGTGGGTCTCCAGCGCGTGCCGCATGTTCTCTATCTCGGCACGGTCATAGTCGATGCTCGGATCGAAGCCGCGGCTGAAGATCGCGCGGCCCAGCGACGGGATGAGGTCAACGGAGAACCGGCTCCATCCGGTGGAGAGTTCGTCGAGCATCTCGCTCGCCTTCCCCAGCGTCGCCCCGGGGATCTTCTCCAGGCCCGCCCGGAACTGAGCGGACGCCAGTATCTCTGGTCCCATCAGCTTGGGCGACTTGTATTCCGGTCCGAGCAGTCGGAGTTCGACGCGCTCGATGGCCAGGCTCGCGCGCCTAAGCACGAAATGCGCCAAATCGCGGGGGTTTTCGGCGGTGGTGTTCTCGTTCCACTGCTGACGGAGTTCGGAAACCTTCGCCGGCTCACCGGCCACCACGCGCGCACGCGACGGGTCCCGCTTGAGGATGCGCCGTTGCAGGATCTCCGGCGGGCGGTAGGTGTCGCGCCCGGAGATCAGGGCGACGACCTTCGAGCGGGTCGGCAGGCCGCCCGGCACCCAGAAGACGCGCACCGGGACGACGGTCCGGTCCTCGTCGGCTTCGAGTTCCTGAACCAGCCGCGCGAGCACGCCCGGCGGTGGATCGCCTTCCGGCAGTTCGAGAACCGCGACATTGGATTCGGGATGTTCTCGGCGCTGCTGCTGCAGCCAGTCGCTCAACAACTCCCGCTCCGCAGGCGACGACACCGAAGCCAGCACCAGCGCGTCGTCCGTGGTCGAGAAGCTGACCATCGGATCGGCGGCGGTCACGACCGTCCCTTCTTGGCCGGCGACTTCTTGGCCGGGGTCTTCTTGGCCGGTGTCTTCTTCGCCCCCGCCGTCTTGACGGGCGCCTTTACCGCTGAATTCGTCGGAGCCTTCTTGGCGGGAGCCTTGGCGGCCGACTTCTTCGACGGCGCCGCTTTCCTCGCCGCCTTCGCCGGTGCCTTCTTCGCGGCGCTTCTGCCGCGCGCATACGGCCCGATCTTCGGAACCGATTCGTGCGGCCAATCTTTCAACGTGTCCAGGTACAGCTCGCGGACCTCCGCGATCTTGTCGGATAGATTCTCGACGGTCCAGTCGTCCGTCGAGATGGGCGGGTAGACGACGACGTCGACGGTGCCGGGGTTGAAGGTCGTCGAGTCGCGTGCGGAGATGACCTCGGCGTTGCGGATGACCATGGGCACGATCGGTATTCCCGCCGACATCGCGATGCGGAAAGGCCCCTTCTTGAAGGGGCCCACCTCGGTGGTGTCGAGTCGGGTGCCCTCCGGTGCGATGAGGATGGACAGACCCTTCTTGGCGAGCTCCTCGATCTTCTTCAGGCTTTCCACCGCGGCCTTGGGGTTGTCCCTGTCGATGAAGGCCGCGTCCATCATCTTGCCCATCGTTCCGACGATCGGGTCGTTCTCCAGCTCCTTCTTGCCCACCGAGGTGAAGTTCGTCTCGACCAGCCGACCCGCGATGATGGGGTCGACCTGATTGCGGTGATTGAAGATGAACACCGCGGGCCGCTGCTTGTTCAGGTTCTCCTTGCCCAGCAGGTTGATGCTGACGCCGGTGGTGGTCAGCAGCGCCCGCCCGAACACCGACGTGAAGAAGTTGACGCCGGTGCGCCTGTTACGCGTCAGCAGGCCGAGGCCGACGGCGCCTGCAGCGATGGGCACCATCGAAGCGACACCGGCAACGGTCCGCAGTTGGGATACGGGATTGCTCCCGCTGCGACTGCTGAACCGCAGTACGGGCCAACCACGTTTGGCCGCAACGGCCGCCATCTTGCCGGCGGGATTCGTCGGCCGAGGGTTGCCCACCAGATACATCAATGCGACGTCCTCGTCGCCGTCAGCGTAGAAGTAGCTCTTCGACAGGTCGACGTTGTTTTCCGCGGCGAAGGCCTGCACGGCCCTCGCCTTGCCCGGCCCCCAGATGATCGGAGTCTTCACTTCGCCTGTGAGACAACCATTCTCATCGACTTGGAACTTGTTGCTCAGCACGTTCTTGATGCCGAGGAACCGGGCCACCGGCTCGACCTGCACCGTCAGTGCCGAGGAGCTGAGCACGACGGTGTGGCCGCGTTCCATATGAGCGCGCACCAGGTCGCGCATCTCGGGGTAGATGCGGCCGATAACCTGCTGCACGAAAAGCCGCTCGGCGAGTTCGTCGATGTCGCCGAGCGAGCTGCCTCGCATCATGCGGGCACCCTTGCCGATCAGGTCCTCGAACTCCGACCGGCCGAGCTGATGGTTGAGGCCGGCCTGCACCATGCCGATGAACTCGCCGACGCCCATCTGGCGGCGGCGCAACCGATCCCGCGTCATGATGACTCCGGTGAACCCAGCCACCAGTGTGCCGTCGAGGTCGAAGAAGGCGCCGATCCGTGGGCCTGCGGGGCTTCCCTTGATCTCGGCAACCGACCCCGGTAACCGCATGGTCCGCGGGTTGGCGCGTCGTCTCGTCTGGCCCTCTCCTGCGGTCATAGGGCACTACTCCCGTTCGGTGACGGCGGTTTCGGTTCTTCGGGGTCCGGCGTGAACGACGCTGGAATCGACCGGCCTTCGCCGCCGAGGGCCAGCACTTCGTCGAATCCGGCTTGCAGACACCTGGCGAAGTAGTCGCCGTCGGTGACCGCGGCGCGGTCGTAGCGCGCCGAGACGGTGATATACCCGGCCCGCGAGACCAGCACGACCATCATCGCCACTCCGGGCAGCGGGCCGAGCCCGTACTGCCGCAGGATCTTCGCACCGGCGATGAACGTATCGCCCGCATAGACCGGTACGTTGCTGGCCTGCACGTCGGAGTTGACGAAGGAGCCTGCCATGCCTTCCAGCACGGTGTCGGGGAGCAGGCTGATCAACGGTGCGATGGCACCCACCATGTTCACGGCGCGCTCGTCACGCTTGCGTGTCATCTGCGAGCGAATGCTCCTGATCCGCTTCTCGGGATCGACGACACCGATCGGCGCGGCGAGATTGACTCCGGCGAAACGGTTTCCACCCGCGGGATCGTTGTCGGACCGCATGTTGACCGGGATCGCCATCGGCAGGGTGTCCACGGGGACGCCCATGTATTCGTGGTACAGCCGCAGCGCGCCGCACAGACCGGCGAGGTAGGCATCGTTGATCGATCCGCCCGCCGCTTTCGCGGCACGGTGCAGATCGCCGAACTCGATGTCGATCGCATCGGTGCGCGACGACAGGCTGCGTCGGCGCAGCACCGGCGACGGTTCGGCGGCCAGCCCGACGACGCGTGCACCCGATATCGCATACTCGACCGCGCCGCCGAGCGACGAGACAGGATCCCGGATGACGCTTCCCACCGCCTGCGCCGCACCGTAGATCGCCCTGCCGACCCCGCCGGCGATGGCGCCGGGCAGGCGATTGAACCCCTGCCGCATAAGGTCGTTCGGCGACAGGTCCTGCGGTATCGGCATCGGCGGATCCGCTTCGGGTGGTGGATCGCGCTCGAGGTCGTAGAGGTTGGCGAACATCTCGACCCCGCCGACGCCGTCGGTGACCGCGTGGCTCAGGTGCACCATCAGCGCAGCGCGGCCACCGGCGAGACCCTCGACAAGTGTGGCGGTCCACAGCGGACGGGAGATGTCGAGCGGAGACTGCAGTGCGACCTCGGCGAGGTCGAGCACCTCGCGCAGCGTGCCAGGCTCGGCGACGCGCACCCGACGGACGTGGAAGTCGAGGTTGAAATCCGGATCGATGACCCAGCGCGGCGCAACCGTGGGCAGCGTCGGCATCACCACCTTCTGGCGCAGCCGCAGAACCTTGCGCGAGGCGCGCTCGAACCGGGTCCGGAGCCGTTCCCAGTCCGGCGTGGTGTCGAGGACTTCCAGCGTCATGATCCCCGAGCGGGTACGCGGGTTGGCTTCCCCGCGGTGCAGGATCTGGTCGACGGGACTGAGTTCCTCCGGTAGCCCGGCCGCATCCAGTTCAGGCATGTCGCTCACAGTTGCGGCCACTCTGCCATCGTCGCTGCTCCTCCCATCGCCTCGGACAGTGCTGTACCCACGCTAGTCCGCGGTAACTCGCTGTGACGTGCCTTTGGTGGCTCAGTCGAAGCGCTGGCCGAAGGGTCAACCGCGGACACGACTGCTCCTGCGGGGCAACTGTGCAGCCCGCACAAAACGCCCGCACAGACCGCCCGCGGCGGCAAACGCCGGTCTTATGAGCCACCACGACCACCGACGGGCAATTCGCTAGGGTGGGTGCGCTGCCCCCGTAGCTCAGTGGATAGAGCAACCGCCTTCTAAGCGGTTGGCCGCAGGTTCGAGTCCTGCCGGGGGCGCCGACGGCCGATGGGACACCGAGCGATGCGTGGTGTTTGCCGCGGGGAGGGCCGCGACCCCGCAAAGGTTTGGGTTTTAACGGAAATGGCAATTCTGTTCGGGCAGTTCCCGTCCCAACACTTGAATAGGACCGCCCATGATTGTGCTCGGCATCATCCTCTTGTTGATCGGCTACTTCACCAGCCTCTCGATCCTGTACACGATCGGCGCGATACTCATCGTGATCGGCATCGTGCTGTGGATCCTGGGCGCGGTCGGCCGCCCGGTCGGTGGGCGCAAAGTCTGGTTCTAGCTGTATTCGCAGAACATCCGCGAGCGAGGCGCGGGGCATGCCATCGGCATCCCCGTGCCTCGCTTGCTGTTCGCTGCTGCCACACCGGATCGAGATCGGCGGCAGAAGGTCGTTCAGGACGTGAAGGCAGCCATCGCGGCGTGCGCGCAGGCGCAGTCGTCACTGACGGCCGCGCCGCTCACCCCGACCCTGCCGATCACCGTGTCGTCGACGACGACGGGTACACCGCCACCAAAGATGATGAACCGGCCGTTTCCGTTGGCGTGCAACCCGAATCGTTCGCCGCCGGGTGCCGCTAGCGCAGCGAGTTCAGCAGTCGAGGTGCTGTTGGCGGTCGCGGCGTAGGCCTTGTCGATCGCCAGCACCGGCCCGGCGATCTCGGCGCCATCCATGCGGCCGAAGGCGATCAGGTGCCCGCCCGCGTCATCGGCCTTGATCCTGTCCGAGGCGCCCATTGGCTTGTGTCACCTGCTAGAAGAGGTCCGGTGTCCGTGGCGGCACGTCGTCGAGAAAAGCACTCACCATCGGCACCAGCAAGTCGGACTCTCCGGAAATACCGACATGCGACATCGCGGGCAGCACCACGAGGCGCGCCGCCGGAGCGTCCTGCAGCACCCCCGATTCCGCCGCTTGCTCATCGCCACCACCACGCAGCTTGAACATCGCCAGCGCGTGCTCGAGTGTCACGCCGTCGGCGTCCCCCACGATGACCATCGTCTTCGCAGAAATCGATCGCATTTCGTCCTCGGTGATGTTCTGGTCGTCGGCGTTCAGAGCCTTCATCTTTTCGAGGTACGCCTCATATGCTTTGGCGTCCGGCGTGTGTGCCATGAAGACCGTCTCCACCGGTGTCCCGGCGAACGCCTCGGCGGTCAGCCCGCCGATCGCCGCGGGCACTACCGGATACCACCCGTCCTTGCGGAAGGTGGCCGACATGGCGACCAGGTGGTTCACCAGCGACGGGTGACGGATCGCCAGTTGCAACGCGACCCCGCCGCCCTGCGAGTAGCCCATGACATCCGCGCGCTCAACACCCAACGCGCGCAACAACTCCGCCGCGTCGTCACCGAACTGCTCGTATGACATCGCCCGCGTCGTATCCGGCGTGCGGCCATGTCCTTGCTGGTCGAACATGATGACGGCCCGATCGCGGGCGAAAGCCTCGGCCCACGCTCTCATCGAGTCGACGGCCATGAACGCGCCAGGAATCAGCAGCAGTGGCGGCTTCGGTGTGCCGAGATCGCCGTACACCTCGTGGTAGATGTTCAGCCCATTGATCGGCAGATGCGCTCCGCGGGAGGACGTGGTTCCCATCGGTTCATCCTCCTGACCGTTATCGTCGTTGACCAGATAGACCGCGGACGCATCGGGAATTCATCGATCGGAGCCTTTAGGCTGGCCGTCGATACCCGCAGGCAATTGGAGCCACATGATGACCAGTCGCGTACGGATCAGCGCGGCGCTTGCTGCGCTCGTCTTCGTCGTCGCCTGCAGTCACGACGCACCGCCCGCACCGACAGCACCCCCGACCGCCGCCCCGACGAGCGCTCCGTCGCCCCTCCACCCACCGTCGCCCCGCTGGACGACGAAACGGCGCCCGCCGGTGCACAACCGCGACTCGCGGCGGATCCGGCACAACTGGCCGACGACCTCGTCGCCGACGAACAAGCCCTGCGCGATCCGTCGACGCCGGAAGCGGCGCTGCGGGAAGCGGCGCGTCGTCAGCAGGCGGCCTACCGCGCCATCGGGTACCACCCCGAGTGGGACTCGGTCACCCGTCCGCGGATCCCAGCCGAGCTCGTCCAGATCTACGACCTCAACGTCGACGCCCGTCGCCAACTCACCGCGATGGCAGAAGTCAGGGACACCATCCCGGCATGGCGCATCGCCGCGCCGGCTCCGGCGGAGGAACTACTCGCCCACTACCGCGAAGCCGAGGCTGCATCGGGTGTCGGCTGGAATTACCTCGCCGCGATCAACCTGATCGAGACCCGACTCGGTAGCGTCGTCGGCCCGAGCAGCGCAGGCGCGCAGGGGCCGATGCAGTTCCTGCCGTCGACCTTCGCCGCCTACGGCGACGGAAGCGACATCTACTCCCCCCGCGACAGCATCATGGCGGCGGGCCGCTACCTCGCCGCCAACAACTTCTCCGCCGATCGCGACGGAGCGATCTACCGCTACAACAACTCGTCGCAATACGTGCGGGCCGTCAACGACTACGCGGCGGTGCTCGCCGCCGATCCCGCGGCATTCACCGGCTTCTACCGCTGGGAGGTCTACCTGAAAACGGGCGAAGGTGATCTTCTGCTGCCCATCGGGTATGGCTCGGATACCCCTGTGCCAGTGCGGGACTATCTCGCGAACCACCCACAATGACGCGCAACCACACGCCGCCACCGCGGACGGGTTCTTGGCAGCACGTCAGCGCCGCCACAAGTCGAACCGGTCCCGTCCCGCTCTGAAGCCGGCGGCTTCCGCGACGTCGACTGCGACCTCGAAGTGCTCCCCGACCCGGAACGGCGTATGCGCGTCGCTCCCGAAGGACACCGCGTCACCGCCTTCTTCCCACCACCACCGCACCTGGGCCACCGACGCCATCGGGCTGCGCGTGTTGATCTCAAGGGCGCGCCCCGAGGACGCCAGCACGCGAAACACCGCCCGGTACTCCTCTTCGAATTCGGCCTCGTCGTAGGCGCCCACCCGCTCGGCAGGCCAATAGCGCCGCGCGTAGTCGCAATGGGCCAGCACGTTGAACACCGATGAGCCGTCGACGAGAACCAGGAGTTCGGTGAAGTACCGGCGCATCACCTCGTGGGGATCGACGTGGCTGAACAGCGCTCGGTTGATTCCGGTCAGGGTGCCGTCGACAACGATCCCGTGCAGGCTGCCCAGTACGCGCTCGAACTCCCCCACCGACAGAACGGACGCCACACCGGCGCGAAACAGATGTGGTTCGCCGGCCTCAATGCCGGAAAGAATGTGCAGGCCAGGGAATTCGTCGCGGCACCGCGCGAGGTCGGCGAGGTAGCCCTGCGCGTCGAACGGCGCTACGCGCGGGCGATCACCGACGCGCGCGGGCCGAGCGACTTCCTCGTCGTGCTTGTCCGGGCCCTCCAGCGTCCAGTCGGTGAAGTCGACGTGTTCGGTGAACGCCAGGCCCGGGAGACCAAGTTCCACCGCACGCGCGCACGCCAACTGCATCGACGAACTCGAGGCGGTGTCCCAGGACCAGCGCGTGTGGACGTGGTTGTCGACCGGCGGAAGATCTCGCACACCTTCACGCTAGTGCGCGCGTTGACGACTGCCACCCACTGCGCGATCTGCACTGGATCCCACATCGGAAGTGAGCCTGAGGCGCTGTGCACAGTCGGTGACGTGTCCGATTCCGAACCGGAGTACTGCGGCGCACGCTTTATTACCGGTATCTCCTCCGGTGGGCCGACGGCGGATCTACGATTTAGACATGATTCGGCTTGTCATGGCACTGTCTGCGACGTTGACCCTGGCGTCGGCGAGCGTCGTCGGCGCAAGCGCTGCGCAGGCGGAGCCCTGGCCGCCGTCGCCGTGTGGGTTTTCGATCTCACCGCCCCAGGTGGTGCAGGTCGGTGGCGTCAGCAAGGTGACCGCGACGGTGACGTCGACGGTCTGCGGAATCGCGGCCAGCCCATATCAGAGCGTGGCGTGCGTGGAGCTTCTCGGCCAGCCGGGCGGCTCGTGCATTCAGGGCATCGACACCGCACAGGCGTACTTCGAGCCCTACACGCCCGGTGCCACGTACGTGTCGCGGGGACGCGGCTGCGGCATCATCGTTCCGACGCTGCCCGCCGACAACTGCCAACTCCTGGGTCCCGTCCAAGCCACGCTGTAGACGGTCACTAGCCTGAAGCGATGTCCGATCGCGTCCTTGTCCAGGTCGAGAACCACATCGCGCTCATCACCGTCAACGATCCCGAGCGCCGCAACGCCGTCACCGCCGAGATCTCCGCCGGACTGCGCGCGGCCGTCGACGCCGCCGAAGCGAACACCGACGTGCACGCGCTCATCGTCACGGGGGCGGGCAAGGCGTTCTGCGCAGGCGCCGACCTGACCGCGCTCGGCGACGCGACCGAGGACGGACTGCGGACCATCTACGACGGCTTCCTCGCGGTCGCCAATTGTGCGCTTCCGACGATCGCGGCCGTCAACGGCGCGGCCGTCGGCGCGGGGCTGAATTTGGCGCTCGCCGCCGATGTGCGAATCGCCGGTCCGGCGGCGCTGTTCGATCCGCGGTTCCAGAAGCTCGGCATTCACCCCGGTGGCGGTGCGACGTGGATGCTGCAGCGCGCGGTCGGCGTGCAGGCCGCACGGGCGTCGCTGCTGTTCGGCATGCGCTTCGACGCCGAGGCGGCGGTTCGATACGGGCTCGCGCTCGACGTCGCCGACGATCCCGTCGCCGCCGCCAAGGAGCTGGCCGCGGGGCCCGCAGGCGCGCCGCGCGAGGTCGTTCTGGCGACGAAGGCGTCCATGCGGGCAACCGCCAACCCCGGCTCGATCGATCGCGATCAGCACAGCATCGCTGTGGACACCGAACTGAAACCTCAGGCCACATCGATTCTTTCGCCGGAGTTCGCCGAACGGCTGGCAGCCGCCAAGCGCAAATAGCGCGTTGAGACTGCGCTGGCGGCGAGGAATGCCCGAAGACTCCGCCCTCAGCACAGTCTCAACGACGTATACGCGGCGCCTCAGCTGTCCAGCAGCGCCAACTCCGGAGACTCGATCAGCCGCTTCAACTCGCCGAGGAACGCGGCGACCTGTGCGCCGTCGGCGATCCGATGGTCGAACGCACACGTCACCGTCATCGTCGGCCTGGCCACCACAGCTCCGTCGACCACGACCGCCCGCGGCTTCAACGACCCGACGCCCAGGATGGCGGCTTCGGGGTAATTGATGACGGGCACTCCCTCGTCCAGTCCGAGTGCGCCGAAGTTCGACACCGTGAAGGTTGACCCTTGCAGCTGCGCGGGTTTCACGGTGCCCGCGCGCGATTCCTCGACCAGCCGAGCCACCGTCATCGCCAATTCACGGGTCGACTTGTCCTGGGCATCCTTGACCACGGGCACCAGCAGCCCGCGCGGCGCGGCAACCCCGATACCGAGGTGCACAGCGGAATGTACGTGAATGTGCGGACCGCCCGCGGTGTCCACCCACGTCGCGTTGAACATCTGGTGATGCGTCAGCGCGATCGTCAGCAGCCGAAGCGTCAGCACAAACGCCGTGATCGACGGTCCGTCGTCGCCGACTTCTTCACGCAGCCGGTCGCGCACCGCCAGCAGGGCCGAGCAGTCGATGTGGACGCTGGCGTGCGCATCGGGAATCGTGCTTCGCGACAACGTCATTCGCTGTGCCATTGTGGCTTTCAGGCCGGTGACCCCGACGTCGTCTGACGCCTGGTCCTGATGTCCTGTCACGGACAGCACGTCGTCGCGGGTGACGATTCCGTCGGGGCCGGAACCGGGTGCCAGCGCGGCCAGGTCGACGTGCAGGTCGGTGGCGAGCTTCCGCACCGGGGGCTTGGCTCGTGGACGTGTGCCGTCGGGCAGCGGCGCGCGCCTACTGGAATCCATCTCGTCGTCCGTGCCGTAGCCGACCAGCACCGGCTTGCGCTTGGGACGCTGATCGGCCTGACCCGCAGGCGCAGGCGCATCGGTCGCGATCCGCACCAGCACCGCGCCGACGGCCAGCGTCTCACCGTCCGCACCGCCGAGTTCGACGATGCGGCCGGCGAACGGGCTGGGGATCTCCACCTCGGCCTTGTTCGTTTCGACCGTGCACAGCACCTGGTTGAGTGCGACGTCGTCGCCGACGGCCACGCTCCAACTCGTGATCGTCGCGTCCTCGAGGCCCTCCCCGAGATCGGGAACCAGGAACTCGCGGGTGTTCATGACTGCATCGCCTTCTCGACGCAGTCGAGCAGTCGGTCGACGCCGGGCAGCCACAGCTTTTCGAGTCGGGCCGGCGGGTACGGGGTGTCGAATCCAGTGGCACGCAACACCGGAGCCTCCAGGTCGTAGAACAGCTCCTCGGAGATCCTGGCCGCCAACTCGGCGCCGAAGCCGAGTGTGCGAGCGCCCTCGTGGATCACCACGGCCCGGCCGGTTTTGCGCACCGATGTCGCGATGGTGTCGAAGTCGAGCGGGTTGAGCGACCGCAGGTCGACCACCTCGAGGTGCCAGCCGTAGTGGTCGGCCGCCAAGTCGGCCGCTGCGAGCGCGGTTTGAACCAGCCCCCCGTAGGCGAGCACGGTGACGTCGTCGCCGGTACGACGCACCGCAGCGCGCCCGATCGGCAAGCCTGGCACGGTGGTGTCGACGTCCTCGCGCGCCCAGTACCGCCGCTTCGGCTCGAGGAACACGACCGGATCGCGGTCGGCGATCGAGTGACGCAGCAGCCAGTAGGCGTCCGACGGTGTCGACGGCACCACGACTTTCAACCCCGCGGTGTGCGCCCAATACGTCTCGGTGGATTCGGAATGGTGCTCGACCGCGCCGATCCCGCCGAACGACGGGATCCGGATCGTGACGGGCATGTCGACGTCACCGTGGGTGCGCACCCGGTACTTCGCCACATGACTGACGATCTGGTCGAACGCCGGATAGGAGAACCCGTCGAACTGGATCTCCGGCACCGGGACGAAACCCCGGATCGCAAACCCGACCGCGATGCCGATGATCGCTGACTCCGCCAGCGGGGTGTCGAAACACCTTCCGTCGCCGAAGGTTTCGGACAACCCTTCGGTCACCCGGAAGACTCCGCCGAGTTTCGCGACGTCCTCGCCGAAGACCAGGACGCGGTCGTCGTGCGCCATCGCGTCGTGCAGTGCCCGGTTGATCGCCTGCACCATCGTCAAGGTGGTGGCTACATGCACCGGGGTGAAGAGTGGCGGTTCGTGTGCGTCGTCGCCGTATCCGGCGGGCCGCTCGACGATTTGAGTCATGTCACGCCTCCTTCGCCAACTCGGCCATCAGCTGGTCCCGCTGGGCCTGCAGCGTCGGGGTGATCTCCGCGTAGACCGTGTCGAACAGGTCGCCGATGTCCATGTCGGGCGTGTTGACAGTTGCGTCGCGCAATTCCGTGCACAGCCGCGCCGCCCGCGCCTCCACGCGGTGGTGCAGCCGCTCGGTCCACGCGTCGATGGTCTGTAAGTAGTTGCGGTAGCGGGCAATCGGGTCCCGCGCGGCCCACAGCTCGACCTCCTCTCGCGGCTGATACCTGGTCGGGTCGTCGGAGGTGGTGTGCGGCCCCATCCGATAGGTGACGGCCTCGATCAGGGTCGGACCGTCGCCCCTACGGGCACGTTGGGCGGCCTCGGCCATCACCGCATAACAGGCCAGCACATCGTTGCCGTCGACGCGGATGCCGGGCATGCCGTAGCCGATCGCCCGGTGCGCGATCGACGGGCCGGCCTGCTGACGGTTGACCGGCACGGAGATCGCCCACTGGTTGTTCTGCACGAAGAACACGCACGGCGCCTTGTACACCGCAGCCAAGTTGAGCGCTTCGTGCGTGTCGCCTTCGCTCGTCGCACCGTCGCCGATGTAGGCGACCGTCACGGAATCCTCGCCGAGGCGTTGTGCGGCCATCGCCGCGCCGACCGCGTGCAAGCCGTGCGTGCCGATCGGAATCGCGATCGGAGCGACGCACCTGTCGGTGAAGCCGAGTCCGCCGTGCCACCGACCCCGCCAGACCGCGCCCATCTGTGCCGGCGTGATGCCGCGCAGCAGGAACGCGCCGATCTCGCGGTACTGCGGGAACAACCAGTCGGTTTTGCGCAGGCACGCCGCCGAGCCGATCTGTGCCGCCTCTTGGCCGCGGCAGGAGGCAAACAGCGCGAGCTCACCTTGCCGCTGCAGGTTGACGAACTCCGCGTCGAGTGCGCGGGTCACCGCCATCAGCTCGTAGAGCCAGTTCAGCGTCTCGGGGGGATGCTCTCGGCGATACCGGGTCTCGGTGGTCGGCATCCCGTCGGGGGCGACCAGCGCAATCGGCTCCAACTCGACATCACCGATCGACGTCGAGGGTGCCTGGATGGACCCTGCCATACCGCCTCCTAGGGTCACTGACGGCGGATCGCGCCGTCAGGCGACTGAGGTGCTCAGTACGGAGGCGGTTGGAGCAAACCCCTGGTGAGGGGCCGAAGGCTAGGTGCCAGGGTGAGGCGCTAGCCCGACGATGCGCTCTGCCCGCCGCAGCACTGGGGCATCCACCATTATGCCCTCGAACTGGAAGACCCCGCGTTCGCCGCGCGCGGTGTCGAGGACCCGGCGCGCCCAATCGACCTGCTCGGCCGTCGGTGCATAGGCGTCGCGAATGACCGCGACCTGCGTCGGATGGATGGCGACCTTGGCGTCGAAACCCACCGCGACGGCGTCGTCGGCCTCGCCGCGCAGGCCGTCGAGGTTCTTGATGTCGAGGTACACGGAATCCAGCGCCATCCGCCCGTACGCCTTGGCCGCGAGCAGCGTCTGCGACCGCACCTGCTTGGCGACGTCGCGGTAGCTGTCGTCGGGCCACCGGTTGGCCGTGCCGCCGGTGACCGCGAACAGATCCTCGGCGCCCCACATCAGGGCGAAGGCGTTGTCGATGCGGGCGAGTTCGTTGACGACGACCGCGCCGAGCGGCGTCTCGATCAGCACGACGACGTCGAGAGGCGCGAGGTCGCGAATCTGCTGCGGGTCCTCGGTCTTGGCGAGCATCACGGTGGAGTACTTCGTCTTGGCCAGCGCATCGAGATCCAAGGCGTGATCGTCGGTGGCGGCGGGGTTCACCCGGACCACTGTGCGGTCGGGGTCGAGCGGAGTGTCGATGAGTGCTGCGCGGGCCAGTTCCCGGTCCTTGGCGGCGACCCCGTCTTCCAAATCGAGGATCACCACGTCGGCGGCGGCGGCCTTCGCGAATCGTTCCGGGCGGTCGGCCGGACAGAACAGCCAGCCCGGTCCGGTCCGTGCGAGTGCCACTATGCGTCTCCCTCAGGCCGCTTGCGCACCATGGTTTTTCGCGACGCCGTCGCGACGACGTCGCCATGCTGGTTGCGGCCGGTGTGGGCGAAGGTCACGATGCCCTCGCCCGGGCGGCTCTTCGATGCGCGTTTGTCGACTACCTCCGTCTCCGCGTACAGGGTGTCGCCGTGGAAGAGCGGCTTCGGGAAGGCGACCTCGCCGAAGCCGAGGTTACCGACGATGGTGCCCTGGGTGAGTTGCGCTACCGAAAGGCCGACGAGCGTCGACAGCGTGAACATGGAGTTCACCAGCCGCTGGTTGAACGGTGGCAGCGCATCGGAGAAGGCCGCATCGAGATGCAGCGCTTGGGTGTTCATCGTCAGCGTGGTGAACAGGACGTTGTCGGCTTCGGTGATGGTTCGGCCCGGCCGATGCTGGTACAGCACGCCGGGCTCGAACTCCTCGAACCACAGGCCGCGCTGGACGACAATCCTCTTGTCGCTCACAGGCCCGCCTCGCGCGCGATCAGCATCAGCTGCACTTCCGTTGTGCCTTCGCCGATCTCGAGGATCTTGCTGTCGCGGTAGTGACGCGCAACGGCGTACTCGTTCATGAAGCCGTAGCCGCCGAACACCTGCGTGGCATCGCGGGCGTTGTCCATCGCAGCCTCGCTGGCGACGAGCTTGGCGATCGCGGCGGCCTTCTTGAACGGCTTGCCCGCCAACATGAGTGCCGCCGCGTCGTAATACGCGGTGCGCGCGGAATACGCGCGGGCCTCCATGCGCGCGATCTTGAACGACACCGCCTGATACGTGCCGATCGCCGCGCCGAACGCCTCGCGTTCCATGGCGTAGCGCACACATTCGTCGACGCAGCCCTGCGCCGCACCGACCGACAACGCCGCGATGGCGATCCGGCCCTCGTCGAGGATGCGCAGGAAGTTGGCGTAGCCGCGACCGCGCTCGCCGAGCAGGTTCTCCGCGGGTACCCGAACGTCGTCGAAGCTCAGCGGGTGGGTATCCGAGGCGTTCCAGCCGACCTTGTTGTAGGCGGGCTCGGCGGTGAAACCGTCGGTGGGCACAGGCACGAGGATCGACGAGATCTGCTTCCTGCCATCGGCTTCGCCGGTGACCGCGGTGACGGTCACCAGCTTGGTGATGTCGGTGCCGCTGTTGGTGATGAACTGCTTGCTGCCGTTGATGACCCAGTGTCCGTCGTCCAGTCGTGCCGTGGTCCGTGTCGCACCCGCGTCGGTTCCGCCGCCCGCCTCGGTCAGGCCGAAGGCGCCCAGCGCCTTGCCGCTTGCCAGAAGCGGGAGCCATTCCTGCTTCTGGTCCTCGTTGCCGAACCGGTAGACCGGCATGGCACCCAGCGAGACCCCGGCCTCGAGCGTGATGGCCACACTCTGGTCGACCTTGCCGAGTTCTTCGAGTGCTAGGCACAGCGCGAAGTAGTCGCCGCCCATGCCGCCGTACTCCTCGGGAAACGGCAGGCCGAACAGTCCCATATCGGCCATCCCCGAAACGACTTCGTACGGGAACGAGTGCTCTTCATCGTGCTTGGCGGCGACGGGTGCCACCACGCTATGTGCGAAGTCGCGCACGGTCTTGGCGAGTTGCTCGTAATGATCGGGCAGCATCCCGGTGGCTAGAAAATCACTCATGACTGTTCGGCTTTCTCACTAGCTGTGATTCGGGCCAGTGGCTGGCCCACCTTGACCTGGTCGCCGACGGCGACGAGTAGTTCCACCACGCCGTCGACCGGCGCGGTCAGTGCGTGTTCCATCTTCATCGCCTCGACCGCGACGACGACCGCACCCGCGGTCACCGTCCCTCCATCTTCGATACCGACGGCGACCACGGAACCTGGCATGGGGCTGACGAGTTCGGCGTCGCCGCTGTGTTCGTCGTCGGGGCGCACGGGCGCTTCCCGCAACTCGTCAATGACCGCGCTGCGTCCCGCGCGCGCCAGCCAGATCTGCCGGTCTGTTGCGGCGACGAGGTAGTCGGTGCGCAAACCGTCAAGCGTCACGACGAGCCGGTCGCCATCGAGACTGGCTGTAAGCGAGTGTGATTTGCCCTGCTCAACCCCAGCCGTCGCGGCCTGTGGGGTCCCGGTCAGATACACGTGGTCGGTGCGCTCACCCGCGTGCAGCCGCACGGTTGTCGGAGCGTGCTGCCCGATTCGCCAGCCCGACGGCACCTCCCACAGGTTGCCCGCGGGCACCGGCCAGCTGAGCAGCCACTTGTATGCCGCGGCGGCGACGAGCTCCTCGTCACCGGGTTGGGCGGCGGCGAAGTCCGGTGTCCTGCGGTCAAGCAGCCCGGTGTCGAGCCGGCCCGCGATCACGTCGCGGTCGGCCAGCAGGAAGCGCAGAAACTCGACGTTCGTCGTCACACCCAGCACCGCGGTGTCGGCCAGTGCACGGTCGAGTGCACGCAGAGCGCCCGGCCGGTCGACGGCATGGGCGATGACCTTGGCCAGCATCGGGTCGTAGTCGCTGCCCACCATGGTGCCCTTCGCCAGCCCGGAGTCGACGCGCACACCGGGTGCGCGCGGTTCGGCGAGGCCGAGCACTCCGCCGCCGGTGGGCAGAAATCCGTTGGCGGGATCTTCGGCATACACGCGCGCTTCGATCGCATGCCCCGTCATGGTGATGTCGTCCTGCGCGATCGGCAGCTTCTCCCCCGCCGCGACGCGCACCTGCAGTTCGACGAGGTCCACGCCGGTGACCATCTCGGTGACGGGGTGCTCGACCTGCAGGCGGGTGTTCATCTCCATGAAGAAGAACTCGTCGGGCCGGTCGGCGGACACGATGAATTCGACGGTGCCCGCGCCGGTGTAGTCGACGCTGCGGGCGGTGTCGCACGCCGCGGCGCCGATGCGGGCCCGCGTCGGCGCGTCCAACAGCGGCGACGGCGCTTCTTCGATCACCTTCTGGTGGCGGCGCTGCAGACTGCATTCCCGTTCGCCGAGATGGACAACGTTGCCGAAGCCGTCGGCGAGGACCTGGACCTCGATGTGGCGGGGATTCAACACGAATCGCTCCAGGAACAGCGTGTCGTCGGCGAACGCCGCACCCGCCTCACGCCGCGCGCTGATCAACGCAGCCGACAGCTCGGAGGGTTCGCGCACGACCCGCATGCCCTTGCCGCCGCCGCCCGCCGACGGCTTCACCAGCACCGGATAGCCGATATCGCCCGCCGCGGTGGTCAATTCGTCGTCGGTGAGGCCTGGCCGCGCGACACCGGGGACCACCGGAACACCGAACGCGGACACCGTCGTCTTGGCGGCGATCTTGTCGCCCATGGTCTGGATGGCCGTCACCGGCGGCCCGATGAATACGATTCCCGCCGCCTCAAGCGCTGCGGCGAACTCGGCGTTCTCCGAGAGGAATCCATAGCCGGGATGGATGGCCTGCGCGCCGGTGCGGCGGGCGGCGTCGACGACCGCCTCGATGTTCAGGTAGCTCTGCCGCGCCGGTGCCGGGCCGATGCGGACCGCGACGTCGGCTTCGGTGACGTGGCGGGCGTTCGCGTCGGCGTCGCTGAAGACGGCGACCGAGCGGACGCCCATCTCGCGCAGCGTGCGGATCACCCGAACTGCGATCTCACCGCGGTTGGCCACCAGAACAGTGTCGAATGTCATCTTGAGCGGAGGTCCTTCCTGAGCATCGCAGCGAGTACCGCAGCGCAGCGAGGAACGCAGCGAGGAGCGGAGGGATGGACCGGAGCGGGGAATCGGGTCATGCTCACATCCGGAAGACGCCGTAGGAGACCGGCTCGACCGGCGCTTGCCCGACTACCGAAAGCGCCAGGCCGAGAACCGTTCTGGTGTCGGCGGGGTCGATCACACCGTCGTCCCATAACCGGGCCGTCGAATAGTAGGGGTTGCCCTGGCTCTCGTACTGCGCGCGGATCGGCGCCTTGAACGCTTCCTCCTCTTCGGGTGCCATCTCCCCGCGCACGGTCGCCAGCACCGAGGCGGCCTGCTCGCCACCCATCACCGAGATCCTGGCGTTCGGCCACATCCACAGGAAGCGCGGCGAATACGCGCGCCCGCACATCGAGTAATTGCCTGCGCCGTACGACCCGCCGATGACGACGGTCAGCTTCGGCACCCGTGCGCAGGCGACGGCGGTCACCATCTTGGCGCCGTGCTTGGCGATACCGCCCGCCTCGTAGTCGCGGCCGACCATGAAGCCGGAGATGTTCTGCAGGAACAGCAGCGGCACCATGCGCTTGTCACACAGCTCGATGAAATGCGCGCCTTTCATGGCGGATTCGGAGAAGAGCACGCCGTTGTTGGCGATGATCCCGACAGGATGACCGTGGATACGGGCGAAGCCGGTCACCAGCGTCGACCCGTATTCGGCTTTGAACTCGGCGAATTCGCCGCCGTCGACAACCCGTGTGATGACCTCACGCACGTCGTAGGGCACGCGCGCGTCGACGGGTACGACGTCGTACAGCTCGGTTTGGTCGGCCACTGCAGCGACTGTCGGGCGAACCTCCCACGGCGGGTCCAGCCGCGGCCCGAGCGTAGAGACGATCCGTCGCACGATGCGCAGTGCGTCGCGGTCGTCGTCGGCGAGATGGTCGGTCACCCCCGAGGTCTTTGAATGCAGGTCGCCGCCGCCGAGCTCCTCTGCGGTCACCACCTCGCCGGTCGCGGCCTTCACCAGCGGCGGACCCCCGAGGAAGATCGTGCCCTGGTTGCGGACGATGACCGCCTCGTCGCTCATGGCGGGCACGTAGGCCCCTCCGGCCGTGCACGAGCCGAGCACCGCCGCGATCTGCGGTATACCCTCAGCGCTCATCGTCGCCTGGTTGAAGAAGATGCGGCCGAAATGCTCTCGGCCGGGGAACACTTCGTCCTGCCGCGGCAGGAATGCCCCGCCGGAATCGACGAGATAGATGCACGGCAGCCGGTTCTGTCTGGCGATCTCCTGGGCGCGCAGGTGCTTCTTCACCGTGATCGGGTAATACGTGCCACCTTTGACGGTGGCGTCATTGGCCACGATCATGCATTCGCGTCCGGACACCCGCCCGATGCCGACAATCATTCCTGCGCCGGGGCAGTCGTCGTCGTACATGCCGTCGGCGGCCAGCGGCGACACTTCGAGCAGCGCGCTTCCCGGATCCAGGAGCCCGTCGACGCGCTCCCTCGGCAGCAACTTGCCACGGCTGACGTGGCGTTCGCGGGATTTGGCCGAGCCGCCGAGCGCTGCGACAGCCATCTTCTCCCGCAGCTGCGCAACGAGCGCGAGGTGCTGCTCGCGACTCGCTTGGAGCGTTGAGGTCATCGGTACCGCCTGTCCGGTTGAGTTAATGACGACTAACTCTTATGATGTTAGTCACGATTAACTCCAAATGTCCACCAGCGGCGAAGGTAGCGCGATGACTCTTCCGGCCTCTCGGTCCGAATCCGCACCCGCGGCAACCAACCGGAGCAGGGCCAAGTCGGACCGTCGGGACCAGCTGATCGCCGCCGCAGAACGGCTCGTCGCCGAACGAGGCTTCCTTGCCGTGCGACTCGAGGACATCGGCGCCGCCGTCGGCGTCAGTGGGCCTGCGATTTACCGACACTTCCCCAACAAGGAAGCGCTGCTTGTCGAACTGCTGGTGGGTATCAGCACCCGACTGCTCGCCGGGGCCAGGTCTGTCGTCGCCGAGGCGGAAGATGCCGAAGCAGCGCTGAACGGGTTGATCGACTTCCACCTGGACTTCGCGCTGAACGAGTCCGATCTGATCCGGATCCAGGATCGCGATCTGGGCTATCTGCCCGACCCTGCCAAGCGTCAGGTTCGGAAAGCCCAACGACAGTACGTGGAGATCTGGGTCGATGTTCTTCTTCGATTGAGCCGCGCCGACAACGAGGCCGACGCGCGCCTGATGGCGCATGCGGTGTTCGGTCTGTTGAACTCAACGCCGCACAGTGTACGGCCGAATACGACCAAATCGGCCGGCCGAGGAACCGTTGTGGGTTCGCGTGCCATCCTGCGAGAGATGACGATCGCGGCCCTGTCCCTGGCCGACCGAAGTGGCGCTAGGCGTTAGTACTTAGTACCAGCGTCTGCGGCCGCCGACAGCGCGGCCGGTCGACCCGAGAATCCAGAACACCGCGCCGATCACGATCAGCACGACGCCGATGTAGGTGAGAATCGAAATCCCGAACAGGATCCCGAGAATAAGGAGGATCACTCCAAGGACGATCATTGCTCACTCCATTCGATCAGTGAATTATGTTGGACCCGTTGACTACTGGCTGGGCTCCGGCAGGTCCACGTTGCAATTCTCCACCTTCGGGTTTGCACCCGCGTAGTTCAACGGCCCGGCTACGACCGTCAACGCGATGGTGCCCCCTGTGGCGCAATTGTTCGAGTCGGTCTTGAAGTAATCCCGCTGATAGGCCGCGACCACACCGATCAGCAACCAAATCAACACGATTACGCCGAGAATTCCGCCACCACGCATGCTGGCCTCCTCCTGTTAGGCGCCCCAGTGGGCGCAGGAGGGTTTTACCCCGCGGACAATTCCAGTAAACGCATGAAACTGATCTTGAATGGTTCAGGAGTGCGCCCGCTGCGCGAAAGCGGTCGTGAGCCAATCGCTCATCGCCTTGACCAGCACGGCTCGGTTCTCACGCTTGTCGATCTCATGGCCGTCGTCTTCGAACAGCAATTGTTCGACCGTTCGGCCCAGCACCCGCAAAGCGTCGTACATCTGCTGCGATTCTGTTGGCGGAACGTTGGTGTCGTGGAGGCCGTGGACGAGCAGCAACGGCGCGGTGATCGCGTGCGCGCGGAGCAAAGGTGAGAGCTGGTCGAGCAGTTCATGATCGCTGACCGGATGGCCGTACTTCGGGTACGCCGCCGCAGCGATCCACGGCTCGGTGTTGCGGTACCACGTGTTGAGGTCGCTCATCCCGCAGATGCTGATGCCCGCTGCGAACAGTTGCGGATGGAAAGCCAGCGCGGCCTGCGTCAGATAGCCGCCGTAGGACCATCCGCAGCAGGCGATCCGATCGGCCGGTGCCAGGTTGTTCTCGACGAGGAACAATGCCGCGTCGGCAACGTCGTAAATGGCCGCGAAGCGCTTCTCTCTGTCGTCGGCGTGCATGAACGACCGCCCGAATCCGCCTGAGCCGCGCACATTTGGCAGAAACACCGTGATGCCGGCTTCCAGCAGCGGCGGGAAGAATTCGTTGTAGCCGGGCCTGCCCTGCCCTTCCGGTCCGCCGTGCAGAAACATCATCGCCCCGACCGAGTCGACCCCGTCCGGTGGTCGAAACAACCACCCGCTGATCTGCAGCCCGTCGCGGGCGACGATGGTCTCCAAGGTCGGCTCCGCGGACAACGGACCGCTGCTCGGCTCCCGGTCGATTCGTTCCCATTCCCTGGTTCGCGGGTCGACGAGTTCCACGGTGCGCGGCATGTCGGGGCCCTCGACCGTCATCGCCACCATCGATCCGCCCGCGCTGATGCTCAGTTCGCTGGCCACCATGCCGGGCAGCGGAATTGGGTCGTCGAGCGTGTTGTCGGCGTACGCGAGGATCTGTAACTCACTGGCACCGTTGATGTTCCACAACAATGCGACCGTGGACAGGTCATCGCTGACGACGAACTCGTCGAGCTCGTAGCCGGGACGCTCGGCTACCACGTGATAAGAGACACCGTCGGGGGTCGTCGTCACCTCGAGGAGGCGGGCATGGTCGGCGCCGTTCTCGCTGCGGATCAGCGCGCGCACGTAGCCGTTCGTGCTGTTCGGTCCATACACCTTGGCAGGGTGATACAACTCGAACGTCTCGCCCTCGAGGCCCGACCGCAGGCGACGCGGGCTCTGATCGTCGAGGATGACGCCGGTATCGGTGGTCGAACCCGGATCGTAGGGCAACAGGGCGATTTCGGTCAGGCCGCGCAGCATGATCAGGTCGCGGTAGCCGCGCGGCCCGACCCGCACCAGTGCCGCGCCGGCCCATGCGTCCACGAGGCGGCCACCCGAGCGTCGGTCGAGGATCGTCGTCGTGCCGTCAGCCGGATCGATGAGGCATGAACTGCCGACGCCGTCGTCACCGGTGAGAATGGCCGCGACTTGCGTACCGTCCCAACCGATCAACTCCGCCGTGCCCTCCGGCGGGCCGGCGGGCCACATGTCGATCCGGCGGGCCGCCCGGTCGTCGGGGTCGGTGGTGACGACCCAGATCTGGCTGCGGGTGCCGCCCTCGGGCGCAACCTCGCAGGCGAGCCAGTGACCGTCGGCGGAATGCATGACCCGGTTGACCGGGCCCTCCACCGGCAATTCAACATCTCGTGACGAACTGGCTCGCCACCCGCGCAGAAACCGTTGAACCGCTCGCGGGTATCCGCCGTCATCGACGAGGTGCGCGAACGCCGTCGCGTCGGGCGACAGCGACGCGCCGTAGTTGGTGCGCACCGTCCCTGTCATCAATATCAAGCTTGCCATGAGCCACCCGGCTAAGCAGAGCGCTTACCCGCTCATCGCCGATCCTCTTCTTCGACGACGCAGGTACCCTGCAGCCATGAGGTGGGTATGACGAATACGCCACGAGGCGACGGACCTGACCCGAATCAACCGGTGGGTCCCAGCTATCCGGGCTACGTCGATCCGGCATACGCCGATCAGTCGCCGTACGGCCCCACCTATCAGGCGCCTGCGGCTCCCGACGCCACCCAACAGCTGCCGCCGTACCCGCCCTACGGCTACGACCCTTATGGCACGGGCCAGTACGCGACCGGACAGTACGGTCCGCCCTACCCTCCCGGTGAACCGCCGGAGGGTCCGCCGCCATCGAAGTCGCCGCGGTGGCTGTGGCTGGTCGCGGCGTTGGCGGTGCTGTTGGTTGTGGCCTTGGTGATCGCGCTGGTCGTCGTCAACAGCTCGAAGCAGGACACCGTCGTGGCGCCGCCGCCGATGCCGGAACCGACGTCCACGACGTCGCGCACGCCGTCGACGACCACGACGCTTCGGCCCCTTCCGCCGATCGTTCCCGTGCCGACCCCGACCACCACCACCACGCCGCCCAGCGAGTCAGCCGCCCCCGGCGCCAAGGAGTCGGTGGTCTACGAGGTCACCGGAACGGGCCGGGCGATCAACATCACCTACGTCGACACCGGCAGCCTGCTGCAGACGGAGTTCAACGTGGTGCTGCCGTGGAGCAAGCAGGTCGAACTGCCCAGTCCGGCAGAGGATTCGGCCAGTCTTACGATCATCAACGTGGGCAGGACGGTGACCTGCACGGTGACGGTCAACGGGGTTCAGGTGCAGTCCAACACCGGCAACGGCCTGACGATCTGCACAGCGACTCGCTAGCGCGCGGGTACGCGGTGCGGTGCATGCACCAGCGCCATCATCACCATGCCGGCGATGAGCACGACCAGCAGGCCACCGATGCCTGCCCGAACAGTGCCGAACCAGTCGATGAACACGGAGATGAGGAATGGCGCGAGGAAGGACACCGCGCGTCCGGTCGTCGTGTAAAGACCGAACGTCACGCCTTCCTTGCCTTCGACTGACATGCGCAGCATCAGGGTGCGCGCCGACGACTGCGTCGGGCCCACGAAGAGGCACAGCGCCAGGCCGCAGATCCAGAACGCCAGCGGCCCGGACACCGACCAGAGCACCACCGAGATCACGCCCAGCGACGCCAGCGAGCCCATGATGACCTTCTTGGATCCGACCCGGTCGTCGACGACACCACCGAGGAAGGCGCCGAGTGCGGCGATGACGCTCGCGCTGACGCCGAACAGCAGCACGTTCGCACTGGATATCCCGTAGGCGCTGACACCGAGGACCGCGCCGAAGGTGAAGATACCGGTCAGTGCATCGCGAAAAACCGCGCTGGCCACCAGGTAGTAGACGATGTTGTGGTCGCGGTGCCATTCGCCGACGACCTCGCGCCACAGCTGTTTGTACGCGCCGACGAAGCCGACACTTTCCCTCGGATCTCCTGGCGGATGTGGCGGCGAGGGCACCGTGATGAAGATGGGCAGCGCGAACATCGCGAACCACACCGCGGCGAACAGCATGGCCGCTCGCACGTTCTGACCGTCGGCAGCCGGAACTCCCAGGAGTCCTCGGGTGTCACCGTCGCCCGAGATAAGCGTCACGTAGACGATCAGCAGCAGCATGACGCTGCCGAAATAGCCCATACCGGAGCCGAATCCGGAGATACGACCCGATGTCTGCGGGGTCGAGAGCTGGCGCAGCATGGCGTTGTAGGGCACGGTCGAGAGC
The DNA here is from genome assembly GCF_002968285.2 of Mycobacterium sp. ITM-2016-00318. Classification (NCBI taxonomy): domain Bacteria; kingdom Bacillati; phylum Actinomycetota; class Actinomycetes; order Mycobacteriales; family Mycobacteriaceae; genus Mycobacterium; species Mycobacterium sp. ITM-2016-00318. The sequence goes on from NZ_CP134400.1 coordinate 3,644,599, forward strand.
TCGGCACAGGCGGCGGTGCACGCAAGAAGCGTCAGCCCCAGCCACAGATAGTGGTAGTCGTCGCGCACCAGGCACATCGATGCGGTCAACAGCACCACTATTGCGCTGAAAAGCGCCAGCACCTTCCGGCGCCGCCACGGCGCATCGACCCATACACCGGTGACGGGCGCCAGCAGGGCCACGACGATGCCCGAGGCCGCCAGCGCGCGGAAAAGCCAACTCTGCGGAGTCGTCCCACCGGGCAGGTCGGTGCCGACGGCACTCGTGAGATACACCGAGAAGACGAAGGTGATGACGATCGCATTCACGCCGGTGGCGCCGACGTCCCACAACCCCCAGGACAGAACCTGCGACCGCCGTGCGGTTTGCCCAGGCGGCCGCGTTTCGCTCACGGTCGCCCACGATATAGTCCGGCCCATGGCAGTACCCGCACCCAGCCCGGATGCCCGCGCCGTGGTCACCGGTGCCTCGCAGAACATCGGCGAGGCGCTGGCTATCGAGCTCGCTGCGCGAGGGCACCACCTGATCGTCACGGCGCGGCGCGAAGACGTGCTCAAGACGCTGGCGGACCGGATCACGCAGAAGTACGGCGTGGTCGTCGAGGTTCGGCCCGTCGACCTCGCCCACCCCGGCGAGCGTGGCAAGCTGGCCGACGAGCTGGCAGGCCGCAACATCTCGATTCTGTGCGCCAACGCCGGAACGGCCACCTTCGGGCCGGTTGCCAAACTCGATCCCGCCGACGAGAAGGCGCAAGTCCAGCTGAATGTCCTCGGCGTTCATGACCTCGTGCTCGCGGTGCTGCCCGGCATGGTCGAGCGCGGCGCGGGCGGAATTTTGATCTCCGGTTCGGCAGCGGGCAATTCGCCGATTCCCAACAACGCGACGTACGCGGCGACGAAGGCGTTCGTCAACACGTTCAGCGAGTCGTTACGCGGCGAGCTCAAGCGCGTGGGCGTGAATGTGACGGTGCTGGCGCCAGGACCGGTGCGCGAGACGCTTCCCGCCGAGCATGAGCAGACGCTCGTGGAGAAGGTGATCCCCGACTTCCTGTGGATCTCCACTGAGTACACCGCGAAGTTGTCGCTGGATGCGTTGGAGCGCAACAAGATGCGGGTGGTGCCCGGCGTGACGTCGAAGGCGATGTCGGTGGCAAGCGGCTACGCGCCGCGCGCGATCGTCAGCCCGATCGTCGGCGCCGTCTACAAGAAGCTCGGCGGCAACTAGTCACTTCCCGCGAAATTGCATTTCAGCAGGCCGCCACTCGAAATTCCGCTGCCGGAAAGCAATCTCGCGGTGACATCAGCGGCGGCGACGGCCGGTGCCGAAAATGCTGCGGGTGATCTCGCGGCCGATCACGGTTCCCGCCGAACGCATTGCGCTCTTGAACGCCGGGCTGCTCATCATCTTGTCGAACATGCCGGGTTCGACGGCCTTCTTCGCCGTACTGGTGCCCTGCGCCTCTGCGGGCGCCGGCGGCACGTAGACCGGCGGCGGAAGCGACGGGTCGCCGGCCGCCTGCTGCTCGGGCGGCGGTGCGAGGCGCGCGTTGAGTCGCTCGTAGGCCGAGTCGCCGTCGATCGTCTGGCCGTATTCGGCCTGCAGCGGACTGGCCTGCGCGGCGGCCTTGATCGCGTCGGGACCGATGGTGTCCATCAGCGAGCGCGGGGCCCGCATGCGGGTCCACGCAACCGGTGTCGGCGCGCCCTTCTCCGACAGCACCGTGACGATCGCCTCGCCGATGCCGAGCGACGTCAGCGCCGACTCGAGGTCGTACACACTGGTTTTCGGGTAGGTGCGGACGGTCTTCGACAACGCCTTCTGGTCGTCGGGGGTGAACGCGCGCAGCGCGTGTTGGATGCGCGCCCCGAGCTGGCTGAGCACGTCGTTGGGCACATCGGTGGGCAACTGCGTGCAGAAGAACACGCCGACGCCCTTCGAACGGATCAGCTTGACGGTCTGCTCGACCTGCTCGAGGAACGCCTTGGACGCATCGGTGAACAGCAGATGCGCCTCGTCGAAGAAGAACACCAGCTTCGGCTTGTCGACGTCGCCGACCTCGGGCAGCGTCGTGAAGAGATCGGCGAGGACCCACATCAGGAACGTCGAGAACATCACCGGCCTGGCTGCCTGGTTGCCCAGCTCCAGCAGGCTGATGATGCCGCGGCCCTGCGGGTCGAGGCGCAGCAGGTCTTTCGGCTCCAGCTCGGGCTCGCCGAAGAAGGTGTCGGCGCCCTCGGCTTCGAGATTGACCAGCGCGCGCAGGATGACGCCTGCGGTCGTCGACGAGACCGCACCGAGCGCCTTGAGCTCCGGCTTGCCGTCGTCGCTGGTGAGGAACTGGATGACGGCGCGCAGATCCTTGAGGTCCAGCAGCGACAGGCCTTTCTGGTCGGCCCAGTGGAAGATCAGGCCGAGCGTGGATTCCTGAGTAGCGTTGAGCCCGAGCACCTTTGACAGCAGGATGGGCCCGAAGCTGGAGATGGTGGCGCGTACCGGCACGCCGATCCCCGATGTGCCCAGCGACAGGAACTCGACGGGGAACGCCGTCGGCGCCCAGTCGTCGCCGGTGTCCTCGGCTCGCTGCGTCGTCTTGTCGTTGGGTTCGCCGGGCCGCGACAGGCCCGACAGGTCGCCCTTGACGTCGGCCATCACCACCGGAACGCCTGCGGCCGACAACTGCTCCGCGAGCACCTGAAGCGACTTTGTCTTACCGGTGCCGGTGGCGCCAGCCACCAGGCCGTGACGGTTCACGGTGCCCAGCGGGATGCGCACCTGCGCAGTGGAATCTGCGGTGCCGTCAACAACGACAGTGCCCAGTTCAAGCGCCTGACCCTCGACGGCGTATCCGGCGGCGATCTGCTGGGCGGGGGGTGCTGTCGACTCGGTCGTCATGGGGCGAACATTACTGCGCGGTCACCGCCGTGGTGGGTGTGGTGGGCCTTTGACGTGGTATGGGCTTACTGTTGATCGCTGTGCGCGACGAACTGGTATGGATCGACTGTGAGATGACCGGGTTGGACCTGAAATCCGACCGGCTCATCGAGATTGCGGCCCTGGTGACCGATGCCGACCTCAACATCCTGGGCGAGGGAATCGACGTCGTCATCCACGCGCCGGAGGACTCGCTGACCGGCATGATCGAGGTCGTCGCGCAGATGCACGACAGGTCCGGGCTCACCGAGGAGGTGCGGGCGTCGACGATCGATGTGCCCGCCGCCGAGGAGATGGTGCTCGACTACATCCGCGGCCAGGTCAAGCAGGCCAAGACGGCACCGCTGGCGGGCAACTCGATCGCCACCGACCGTGGCTTCATCGTCCGCGACATGCCCGTTCTGGACGATTTCCTGCATTACCGGATGATCGACGTCAGCTCCATCAAGGAATTGTGCAGGCGGTGGTACCCAAGGATCTACTTCGGCCAGCCGGAGAAGGGCCTGGCGCACCGAGCGCTGGCCGATATCCACGAGTCGATCCGTGAGCTGAAGTATTACCGGCGTACGGCGTTCGTCGCGCCGCCGGGGCCGTCGACCAGCGATATCGCCACGATCTCTGCCGAACTGGGTCCTGAATCGACCAATGGCGATGGAATCGATTCGGCCGCCGAGCGCCCGAGCGGCTAGTATCGACGGGCCGCTTGTGCCCCCGGCTCAGCGGCGATGGTGGCTGTAGTTCAGTTGGTAGAGCACCAGGTTGTGATCCTGGCTGTCGCGGGTTCGAGTCCCGTCAGCCACCCCGGATAAGTCGGAGGGCTTCTCAGCCCTCCGACTTTTCGGCTTCAGGGCTTGTGCTGCGCCTTCGCCCTGCTCGGTCAGCGCGAACCACGTGCAACTCTTTCACCCCTTGTGCGCCGTTCCTCGACCTCATGCGTGATCGCCCACATAGGCTCCGGTCAAGACCGAGCCATCGGACGAGGAGCGCGGCATGAGCCCGAGCGAGCGGCGATGCCGAATCGGGACTACGGGGATCGCCATGGCATGCGCTGCAGCACTCGCCGTCGCGGGCTGCTCGTCAACGTCGACCACCTCGGAATCGGAGACGACAACGACCACCACGAGTTCCGCACCGCTCTCGCCGGCGCTCAAGCCGATCGATCAGGCCGCTCTGCAGACCGTCGTGGAGAAGGCCACCAAGGAGATGCTCGTGCCGGGCGCGATCGTCGCAATTCGCACGCCTCAGGGCAATTACACCGCCTCCGTCGGCACGACCGAACTGGGCAAGCAGACGCTGCCCGAGATGAACACCCACTTCCGGATAGCGTCGAACTCCAAGACGATGACGGCCGCTCTCGTTGTGCTGCTCGCCCAGGACGGCAAGCTCACATTCTCCGACCCGGTGTCCGACTACATCCCCGTCGTTCCCAACGGCGATAACATCACCGTCGCCGAACTCCTGAAGATGCGCAGCGGGCTCTACAACTACACGAACGCGCCGGAGTTCTCCGCTGAGTTGGACGCTGACCTGGCCAAGGCCTGGACTCCGCAGGAGGTGCTCGACATCGCCTTCGCGCATCCGCCGAATGACCCGCCCGACACCGCCTACGAATACAACAACACCAACTACGCGCTGCTCGGGCTGATCGCGGAGAAGGCGGGTGGCCGTACGTTGACGGAGCAGCTGCAAGAACGCCTGCTCGGGCCTTTGGGCTTGAAGCAGACTTCGCTTCCCGTCGCTGACGAGGCCTCGTCCATGCCGACGCCGTACTCGCATGGCTACATGTATGGGGGGTCTGCCTTTGCGATGATCGACGATCCCTACCCCGCCGACATGAAGGCTGCCGCGAAGGCCGGCACGTTGAAGCCCGTCGACTACACCAACCAGAACTCGTCCTATGCTCACGCGGCCGGCGGCGTCATCTCCGACGCCGAAAACGTGGAGACGTGGATACGGACGCTGGTGTCGGGCAAGGTCTTCAACGCCGACTTCCACAAGCAGTGGCTGGAAAGCCTGCAAGCCGAGGACCCGGAGAATCCCGACGGGCAGAAGTACGGGTACGGCATCTCATATCAGCGATTCAGCCCGACAGCCGCGATGTACTACCACGGCGGCGAGCTACCCGGCTTCAACTCATTCATGGGCTATGACCCGGATAACGATGTGTCACTAGTCGTTTGGACGAACCTGACCATTTCGCCGCTAGACGACAAGACGACGGCGCAGGCGCTGTTGGCGCCAATGCTGGACGAGATCTACGCCGGGCTATCGCTGGCACCGACGCCGACACCGACCACCACCAGGTAACGCGAGAAGCGTTCAGCCGTCAGGTGTTGGCGTTACCCGCGCGCCACTGCTCCCATGGGATGTTCCAGTCACCGAGGCCGTCCTCGCCGGGCAGGATCGACCCGACGGTGTTGGAGATCTCGACGATGTCGCCGCGCTTGGTGTTGTTGTAGAACCACTGCGCGTTGCTCGTGTTGACGTTCAAGCAGCCGTGGCTGACATTGCTGTAGCCCTGGCTGCCAACCGACCACGGTGCGGCATGCACGTAGATGCCGCTGTAGGAGATCTGGGTGGCGTAGTCCACCTCGGTGCGGTACCCGTTGGCCGAGTTGGACGGAACGCCGTACGTCGACGAGTCCATGACCAAATGGCCGAAGCGATCGCCGACGATGAAGGTCCCGTTGTTGGTCGGCGTGCTGTTCTTACCCATCGACACCGGCATGGTCTTGACGACCTCGCCGTTCTGTCGGACCGTCATTGTCTTGGTGCTGTCGTCGACGGTGGCGATGACCTCATCGCCGATGGTGAAATGCGTCGTGACGTTCTCCTGGCCGAACAGGCCGTCGCCGAGATCCACGCCGTAGGTGTTGACCGCGACGTCCACCGTCGTCCCCGGCTTCCAGTATTGGGCCGGGCGCCAACGGACTTCGCGGTTGCTGAGCCAGTAGAAGGCGCCCTCGACCGGCGGATTGGTGGTGACGGTGATGGCCCGCTGGGCAGCCAATCGGTTGGGGATGTTCTCGTCGAAGCGGACCGCGACGGGCTGGCCGATGCCGACGACCTCGCCGTCGTTCGGCAGCAGGTAGGGCACGGTCAGGTTCTCGGGCGAATGCGTCTGGAACGTCATCTGCTGGCTGGTGGCACCGCCGAGACCCAGTGACTGCGCCTGCAGCGTGTAGCGCGTGTTGTAGCCGAGCGGTTCGGTGGTGTGCCACGTCAGGCCATCGGGGCTGAGCTGACCGGCGATCGGGACGCCTTCGTCGTCGTTGACCATCGTGACCGAGCCGAGAACGCCGTCCTCTGCGCCGACGGTCACGGGCTGGTCAACCGCGACCCCGACGGCGCCGTCCTTTACAGACGCGGTGAGCTTGGGAACCAGGAGGTCGCCGAAAGGCGTCCCCTTGTCATCGATGACCTGAGGCTGCGGAGGAGCCGAGTTGCCGCTGCATGCGTTCAGGCCGAAGATCAGGGCAGGAACCATGGCGATGGCCATCAGGCACGCACGAAAACGACGCGGACGGGTCATGTCCTTGACCTGCCACATACTTTGCTCCAACTCATAACGGGTCGAACTCGACGGGATTCTTGGCAATAGTCTAAGGGCAACCCGAAGGTTGGCGCGAATGCGCTGAGAGTCTCCTCAGGCAGAGGGGTGAAAAGGGATTTCACGCTGCGCCACGGGGCCTGTTATTGTCGCACACGCGCGCCGTTAGCTCAGTTGGTAGAGCAGCTGACTCTTAATCAGCGGGTCCGGGGTTCGAAACCCTGACGGCGCACCAAACGAAACCCTCTCAGCCAGGGATTTCGCCCGTCCGTCGTGTTTGCCGGCTGTTACGGACGCGGCGGATGTGGCCCCAAGGTCTCCACATTGTGTCCACACGCCGGTTCCTCGGCTCGCCACAGCAAAACGGCGCCGGACGAGCTTGTCGGAGCGTCCGCATACGGCGGGGGCATGGGTTTGGTTCGCAAGGCGATCATCATCGCCGCAGCCGAATCCCGTTTCGGCGCTTGTCGCTGGCTGCCTCCATCGCGCCTAGCGCGGCCATCGCGCCTCGCGCGGCCATCGCGTCGGCGTAGTCATCCGCGAACAGATGGCTATGAACGGTCAGCGTCGTCGTCACCATCAAGTGGCCGTTAAACCGGCTGATCTCAATGGCGCTATCCCGGCGGCGACGCACACGCTCGCGTATGTGTGTCTGAGGCTGTGGAACTCTAGCTCAGGCGACAGCACGGCGGTTGCGCGCACCACCGCCGGTCGGCTCGTCGCCGTGCGGGTGCGCCGCCCTAGACTGTGCGGGTCAAACGGTCCGCGAGCAGCTCGGCGAAACGTGCCGGATCCTCGAGTGCGCTGCCTTCAGCGAGAAGTGCTGTGCCGTATAGTAGTTCGGCCGTCTCAGCGACCGACGGATCGTCACCGCGGTCTTTGTGCGCTTGGCGCAGGCCGCTGACGAGCGGATGATCCGGGTTGAGTTCAAGTATCCGCTTACCGACCGGAACGTCCTGCCCGGAAGCCCGGTAGAGGCGCGCGAGCGCCGGTGTGATGTCGAAGGCGTCGGTGATAAGGCAGGCCGGCGATTCGGTCAAGCGGGTAGATAGCCGCACTTCCTTGACGTGCTCACTCAGGGTCTCCTTCAACCAGGTCAGCAGGTCGGCGAACTCTTTCTCCTGCTCCTCGCGCTCGGCCACATGCGCCGTGTTTTCTTCCTCGGAGTCGAGGTCCACCTCTCCCCTGGCTACCGACTGCAGCGGTTTGCCGTCGAACTCGGTCACGCTTCCCACCCAAACCTCGTCTACCGGGTCGGTGAGCAGCAGGACCTCGTAGCCCTTGGCCTTGAACGCCTCCAAGTGCGGCGACTTCAGAATGTGCGGACGCGTCTGGCCGGTGGCGTAAAAGATCTGCTTCTGACCGTCCTTCATGCGCTCGACGTACTCGGCGAGGGTGGTGGGTTCCTCCTCGCTATGCGTCGAGGCGAACGAGGAAATCCGAAGCAGGGTGTCCTTGTTGTCGAAATCCGACAGCAGGCCCTCTTTGAGGACCCTGCCGAACTGGGTCCAGAAGATGCGGTAGTCCTCCGGGCGCTCGGACTGCAGATCCTTGAACGTGGATAGGACCTTCTTGGTCAGACGGCGACGAATCGCCTTGACCTGCCGATCCTGCTGCAAGATTTCGCGGGAAACATTCAGCGACATGTCCTGCGCATCCACAACGCCCTTGACGAAGCGCAAGTATTCTGGCATCAACTGGTCGCAATCGCCCATGATGAACACACGCTTGACATACAGCTGTATCCCGATGTGGGCGTCGCGGTTGAACAGATCGAACGGGGCGTGCGACGGGATAAACAGCAGGGCCTGGTACTCGAAGGTGCCCTCGGCCTTCATCGCGATGACCTCGAGCGGGTCATCCCAGGCGTGCGCAATGTGCTTGTAGAACTCCTTATACTCCTCGTCGGAGACCTCGTCTTTGGGCCTGGCCCACAGCGCCTTCATCGAGTTGAGGGTCTCGGTTTCGAGGGTGACGGTCTCTTCGCCACCCTCTTCGCCGGCCGGGGTACGTCGCTCGACCTCCATCCGGATGGGCCAGGCAATGAAGTCGGAGTACTTCTTGACCAGGTCTCGGATCCTCCACTCCGAGGTGTAGTCGTGCAGGTCGTTCTCGGCGTCCTCGACCTTGAGGTGCAGGATGACCGACGTTCCCTGTGGAGCGTCGTCGACGGATTCGATGGTGTAGGTGCCATCGCCGCGCGATTCCCATCTGGTGGCCTGGCTCTCGCCGGCCTTGCGGGTGAGCAACTCGACCTTGTCGGCCACCATGAAGACTGAGTAGAAGCCGATACCGAACTGACCGATCAGCTCTTCGGAGGCGGCCGGGTTTTTGGCCTCGTCCAACTGCTTACGCAGCTCGGCGGTACCCGACTTGGCCAGAGTGCCTATCAGCTCCACGACCTCGTCGCGCGTCATACCGATGCCGTTGTCGCGGATGGTGAGGGTGCGTGCTTCTTTGTCCGCCTCGATATCGATGTGCAGATCGGAGGTATCGACGTTCAGGTCCTTGTTGCGGAACGCTTCAAGCCGCAGCTTGTCCAGTGCATCGGAGGCGTTCGAGATTAACTCCCGCAGAAACGAATCCTTGTTGGAGTAGACCGAGTGGACCATCAAATCCAGCAGTTGTCGTGCCTCGGCCTGAAACTCCAACTGCTCAACTCGCGCGTTCATAAGACTCCGTTCGTCGCCATAGCGTTCGAATTTAGCGACGTGCGAATCGTCCATAGCCTCGGGGTCTTTGATCAACGGTCGCCAGTGGTGACAACTTGGTGTTGGCGAAAATGAACGCCAGCGGGCAGCGGAACGCTTGGACGTGAGCGCCTCGAACCCAAGACCGGACTCCGGTAGCTGTCCAGTTCGACCGGTGACCGGGGCGAGGCGGGCCACCCGGCGCAGGATCCACGGTGTCCGCCGGCCCAATGCTGGCCGAATTACGGAACGGGTAGTAGTAGCGTGCGTTACGCGCCGCCGGAAAGCTAGGCGCAGACCCGGATGTCGCCTCGCGGAGGAGGTCGGTAGTGGCTGCTACTGCCTGGGCTTCCCACTTGCGGCTTGGATGGCTTCGGATTCAGATTGTCGGCGTTGCCTTACTTGTCGGCGCCTGCGGTGCCGGTCCGTCGCCAAACCCATCCTCGTCGGACAGCTCGACCGCTGGGTTTACGCCCATCAACCAGATGACGCTGAGGGTGCGGCTCTCCTCGATGGCCAGGGAGATGCTCGTGCCTGGGGCTGTCGTCTTGGTGCGCACACCTGCCGGTGAGCTCAGCACGACGTACGGCACCACCACGGTGGGTGGCACAACTCCGGTGTCGTTGGCCGATCACGTCCGCATTGGATCGATCACCAAGACGTGGACCGGCACCGTGATCCTGCAGCAGGCCCAGGAGGGCAAGCTCAGCCTCGATGACCCGGTGTCGAAGTTCCGGCCCGATGTTCCGGGCGGTGACCACATCACCATCGCCGACTTGTTGAACATGCGCAGCGGACTTTATAACTACACCTCGACGCGCGAACTAAACGAGATCGGCGACAGCAATCCGCAGAAAGTGTGGAACTCCGAGGAATTGCTCACGCTGGCCTATAGCCATCCCCCCTACTCCCCACCCGGAACGGGCTACCACTATTCGAACACCAACACGGTTCTGCTCGGGCTCATCGCCGAGATGCTTGACGCTAAACCGCTGTCGCAGGTGTTTCAGGATCGTTTGTTCACCCCGCTCAGGCTCAAGGACACGCTGTTTCCGCCCAGCACCTCAAGCGCCATCCCGGACCCGCATCCCCAGGGGTATATGTATGGCAACAACGTGCTGACCATGGGCTCACCGGCGGCGGTACCGCCCGACATGCAGGCGGCAGCAAAGTCCGGCACGCTGCAGCCCAGTGATCAGACATCCTTGAACCCGTCGTGGGCCTGGGCGGCCGGCGCCGGCATCTCCACCGTGGCGGACCTGGCTACCTGGATTGAGGCGTTGGCCGACGGGCAACTGCTCGATCCCGACATGCAAGCCAAACGAATCGCCAGCCTGCAATCAACGAATCCGGCAGAACCCGATGCGCCACAGTACGGGTTGGGCATCGCGAAATACGGTGCGCTGTACGGGCATACCGGTGAAGTTCCAGGCTTCAACACTTTCGCTGGCACCGACCCCCAACACCAAGTGACGATCGTGGTCTGGGTCAACCTGCATCCCACCGCGGATGGTCGGGCCGCGGCCACGCTCATCGCCAAAGATCTGATCGAACAGATGTACAGTCCTTGGACCCCGACACCTACCCGCTAGCGCGCTGATTCCAAGGCGGTTGGCCCGTACACCGACGGCCGAGAACACCGCCTTATAGCAGTCTGGTGCCGCAGCAGCGCCGACTTGTACTGCTGCTTCGGGTGATCCTTGACACTCCCCTAGATGCGGGAGCTGAGCGTGGCCGAGCAGCGGTATCAGGCCGAGCTCATCGTCTGGGGGAGGATGGCAACCTATCCCGACGACCGGCAAGAGGATGACTCAAGCACCTAGCCGATGCCGAACGGACGCACTCTTGGCATGTGCCAACTTAAGAGAGCCCGGGCCCTTCACAACTGCGAAGGGCCCGGGTGCAGGAGCTTAGAAGGTTCTGCAGAATGACTTAGGCATCGTCGTGATGACGGCTACCCGACTTTGCCAGTCCACGGCTCACCATGTAGCCGACGCTGAGAATCACGACGTAAAGCCATGCCTGGTCGGCGCGAAAGTAATCTTCGTGTGCGCCGCTGGTCTCGACCAAGAAGGACGCGAGCAGGACTCCGAGGGTTGCGACGACGAAGACGACGAACTCAGTCGTCTTATAGAACGCCTTCGTCTCGCCGCCGCGGGCTAGGCGGTTGACCCGCTTAACGTCCGCTGCACCAGCGCGGCCTGCCGATACGTCCTCGCGGCGGGCCGATGTGGGGTTGTGCGTGGTGGTCATTGTTTCTCCTCTAGTAAACGACGGCATGAATTGGTACGAGCGACCTCAGTGGAGGTAACTAGCTTCTTTTCAGCCGCAATGAGTTCGGGAACGCGTTCAGCCATGTTGACGGCACAAAGTGGCGCCTTGCGACTGGACGAGTGACGAATCCGGATTGAGAGCAGAAGCTCACGGCGCATGGACAGGACCGCCCGGAAGGCAACAGATACCTCAGCGTTGAAGTATCAGCCTAGACCCGCAAGTACCCGCGTCCTCTCGCAGCTAAACAACGCTCACGTCGGGCGCGCGTCGTCTATGGCCCTCCCAGATGAGGAATCAGCAGCTGGCGAGGCCGCCTCAAACGTGCGGACAGGCGCGACTTCTGGGGCCGCCGGGGCGGCCATGGACACCCGTCCGAGTGCGGAGCGATAGGCGGGAACACCGTTGCGAGTTCTGAGAGTCGGCCTACGGTGGGTATATGCCTGCAGTGACCTGTCCACGATGCGGGAGCACTGACACGTATCGAATCGACAAAAGCCGACAAGCCACCGCCTCGCGATGGGAATGCGGTAATTGCGAAAAGCTCTTCATCCTTCCCACCCCGCCAGGCATTGCACGCTGACGGCGCGTCCTGATGACGACACTCGCGGAGTAGCGTGCCACCGCCAACAACCGGGTAGTCGTCCCTGCATCGCGCCTGACGCTGTGCGTAAGTGCTGCATGCAACTGTCGAGTCGTGGACCTTTTCTCGAGGTTGAGAAGGCCCTGATCAGCGCTACGGAGAGTCGGAACGACGCGCAGTATGCGGTCAGCTACAAACCCAGCCGACGACACGGCAGCGGGGGCCTAATTGACTGCATGAGATCAGCGCCCCGCGCTGTGCGCCGGCGCTGTTGCGGTCTCGGCCCCATGCCCAGTACGTGTTGGATGCTTGAGCGACAGCGCCGCATGCGTTGGTGAAATTCACGACTGCTCGGCAATCGCGTGCTTTGCACAGGCCGATGGCCGCCCTTTCGGCTTCGATCGCCGAATTGAGGCCTTTCGAGTAGCCCACCCTGCCGGCGTCAGGCGAGATCGCGATCGCTCCCCACCCCAGTGCTCCGGCAGTCGGCGCGGTGATCGCGGCAAATCCGAAGAAGCTGGCGGCTACCAGCGAGGCCGTAAGCAGACGCCGGAAAGCCACGCGCATACCAGCAGATTCTATTTGTCGCTCACTCGCTGAGCAGACCGACACGCCGACCGTCGTAGGCTCGCGCAACATGGCCCCTTCCGGAGTTCGACCTGCGATTCGCGCCCCCAGGTAGGCGTATGTATCGGCATCGGTCGGCAAGTCGGACCCTACTGAGTGACACCCCTGGGTGAAGAAGGGCAGGATTGACCGCTGTGGATACCGCGGCGGTCGACGAGGTGCTCTCGACAACGAGGGCGGTTCGACGCCGGCTCGATGTGAACCGTCCCGTCGAGCGGGAAGTCATTCTCGAATGCCTGAGGCTGGCGGTGCAGGCGCCGACGGCGAGCAATAGCCAGAACTGGCGATGGCTGATAGTCGACGATCCGGATAAGCGAGCCGCCATCGCCGATATCTACCGCAGCTGCGGCGAGGCCTATCTGGCGCACGCGGCTCGCACGACGGAGGACCCGCAGACCAGACGGGTGTATGAGAGTGCGCATGCGCTAAGCGCGACGCTTGCCCAGGTCCCAATGCACGTGATCCCGTGTATCGAGGGCCGCTTGGAGAACAGTCCGTTGCCCGTAGCGGCGGCCGCGTGGGCGTCGATCATCCCGGCGGCGTGGAGCTTCATGCTGGCGCTGCGGGCACGTGGCCTGGGGTCGGTGTGGACAACGTTGCATTTGGTGAAGGCCGACGAGGTCGCCGACTTGCTCGGCGTACCGGACGGTGTCACACAGGCTGCGCTGCTGCCGGTCGCCTACACGCTGGGGACGGACTTCAAGCCCGCCGTGAGGCCGCCCGTCGAAACGATCACCTCGTGGAACACCTGGGACGCGCACTGATGCCGCCGCGTGAGCATCGCTTCAGATGCGTGTCACCAACTTTTCACTGCGTCCGGAGCAGATCCACCTCCGTCGCGGTCGAGATCCTCTGCGCCGGGATTCCGGCGTGGTCGCATGCGTCGGCGACGGCACTTGCTGAGTCGGCGGTGAACACAGCGAAGAGCACCTCGTCGGTCGGCACGGCGAGCAGATTGAGCAGCCGAACCGTGGACCCCTGCTCGGACATCAGCACCGCTGAGTTCCTCAGCCGCGCGGCGGTGTCGTCGAGCGGCTCGTCGGTCACGGCGGAGTGATACCACTCGACGAGGTAGCAAGGCACCGGAGCTGTCATCGCTTGAACGCTAACCGGATATGAACGCGGAGGAATCGGGTGTTTCCCTATCGGCTGTGACCGATCGATGAATTCATGGGCCGACTGGCTCATCCCCCGCAGGCGCGCCGGCGTCTGCCGCATCGCGATTCCGTCCCGCAACTGTCTTCACCGCGTCACGAACGCCGTCCCGGAAGCCTTCCCGCAGCGCGCTCAGGCCGCCAGTACTACCGGCGCTTCGATCAACGGGGTTCCCTCCGAACAACCGAGGACGGTGGGTGTCGGTGCTCGAGTGTTTCGCGACAACCTGCGCGGCCATCACATTCTTGTTAGTGCCCTTGGCGAGATCTCGAAGTCCGTTCGGATCGTCACCGTCGAGTTGCTTCGCCTCGGCAACAAGCGGCGCCCGACCGGCATTGACCTCCAGCGTCACAACCCGGCGGGCATCTGGCCCACGGAAGATTGTCGACTCCGGTTGCGGCGCCAGGACCGACGCGAATCCCCGCGCCAGGCCCACTGCCAGTGAGACCGGACCCGGGTCTGACTTCGTCGGGTCGAAGGGGTCTCCCGGCGTGAGCAGCCCAGGGAATGTCATGGTGTCGGGCGCACCGGTGAACCCGTTGAGCACTCCATCGAGCACCGTCCCGGGCGCAGCGATCAGAGTGCAGGGGAATGCGTTGGAACCGGGCTTCGCGTCGTTCAGCGCATCGACCACGTTCTGCATTGCCACACCGGTACTGCCGACAGCGCTCAACACAGGGCCGGCCGCCGCGTTGAGGGACTTGGCGAGTACGACCGTGGCGACCTTCGCGGCGTCAGGGTCCAGCACGTTCAGCGGTGCCCCCACCATGGCGGTGACGGCAGGAGCGAGCGTCACGTACGTCCGGATCAGGCTGGCGATCGCCAGGTCGATGTTGCCCTCCGCAGCGTGCTCGACCGCCTGCTGGACTGCGTCGGCGGCGTTTTCCAACAGCGCAGGCACGCTCGCTCCGGCGAGCGGGCCGAGGGCTTCGAGGTCGTCGACGAACAATGGGACGCTGCCGCCGGGGTCATTGAACAGGTTGTCGAGCGCGAGTTCGAGCGTCCACCCGGTTGGCGCGGGCAGCGCCAGCGCCGAACCGAGCAACGCCTCGAGATTCTCCAACGCTTGCCTGACCGATTCGACGTAGGCGTCCAACGAACCGGCGCTCTGTTGCGCCGCGGGATTGAGGATCTTCACGTCGGGCGGTGCCGCGATCACCGGCGCAATCGCGAGGGCGCTCGCTCCGACCACAGCAACTCCGGCCGTCATGTAGGGACGGAGAGCCTTGTGCATGGCGGGTCCCTTCAAACGCTGTGACCACGGCCCCGTGCGACGGTACCCGGCATTCAGCTGGCAAACTCCGGTTTGCGGTTTCTCGCTGTGCGGACTCGATGGTTTTGCATTCAACCCGTCACCGGGGAGCAGCGCTAACAACCGCCACACCGCCATCGCTCGGGTGGTTGCCGACCTCGCGTATCGTGCGACCTCCTCAGAATAGGGAAACGTCTCCGTCAATATGTGCTGCCCATCACGGGTAAAAAGCTGGGCCAGCCGCCTTGCGAACCAAGATCAGATAACGGGAACGTATCGACTATCCCTAAAACATGCCTCAAGCTGCGTAAAGAGTGAACGCTATGCTAGGCTGCGGTTAGCTGGAGGCCACCGAGTACGCGACAGGTATACACTCGAGGAACGGAAGGGAGGCTTAGCTGATGCTAGCGTTCGACGCGACCCGCACCTCAGGATCTTCGCCTCATTCCGCTGCCAACCACATTGCTGCGCAGGTCAACGACGGTCTGGAGCCCGCAGCGATACGTAATTGCAGTCGGCTCGGCCGCAGCGCGAACCCGCCCGGATTTTCGTTCTCCGCCTGGCTAAAGGATCGGCGTCGTCGCTGATCGACGCATGATCAACGCCTGAGTTTCCGAACGAACAACGCCACCAGCACGGCTCCCAGGCCGGCGAGCGACACCGCCACCGCAGGCTTCTTGACGAAGCGGACGACTCCTGACTTGACGTCGTTGGCGATCCGCTGCGGGTTGGCTCGCTCGGCCAGGGAATCAACCGTGAGGGCCAATTCATCACGGGCCTGATCGATGTCCTGCTTGATCGCCTCGGGATCACGATCCGCCACTGTCGCCTCCATCGTCCGCGTCGGCGCGGACCGCTGATACTGCCCGCGTCCTCACTGCCTTGCCGAACTACCCTAGATCAGCCGACGCTAATCGCGACGCACCGGTAGATGAGAAAGGGATCATTGGTGGCACAGACTCCGCGCCTGGAGGTGGGTGACAAGGCCCCCGCGTTCAGCCTGCTCGACGCCGACGGCAACAAGGCGTCACTGGCCGACTACCGTGGCCGCAAGGTCATCGTCTACTTCTATCCGGCAGCGTCCACCGCCGGATGCACCAAGCAGGCCTGCGACTTTCGCGACAATCTCGCCGAATTGAGCGACGCCGGCCTCGACGTCGTCGGGATCTCCCCCGACAAGCCGGAGAAACTCGCCAAGTTTCGCGACAACGAGAAGCTCACCTTTCCATTGCTATCCGACCCCGATCGCAAGGTACTGGCTGCCTGGGGCGCTTTCGGCGAGAAGAAGATGTACGGCAAGACTGTGCAGGGCGTGATCAGGTCCACCTTCGTCGTCGACGAGCAGGGCAAGATCGAGGTCGCTCAGTACAACATCAAGGCCACCGGCCATGTGGCCAAGCTGCGCCGCGACCTCTCGGTCTGACGCACGGGTTTCGTGCAAGAAGCCGCACCCGCTACCCAAACCGCCTTACGCCTAATCCTTTTTCGCTGCTTTGTGAGAGTGCTAACGAATGCTTGCAATAGTTAGCACTCTGCCGAAGTATCGGAAGAAGAACGACCCACTAGAAGGAGGCAACACATGCCGGAGAACAACAGCGGCCCCATCGAGGCCGTGCGAGGCATCGTCTCGGGTGCGATCGGCTTCACCAAGCAGGTAATCGGTCTGATCGTCGGCAACGGCAATCTGCAGGAAGAAGGCCGAGCACAGGTCGACAAGGCCTCGCATCAACTCGAGGCGGCGCGTAAAGAGGCGGAAGCCGAAACGGCTCGCGCCAAGGCGAAGACAGAGGAATCACGCCAGAAGGCCGCAAGCAAGTCCTAGTAACCCTTTGAGCAGCAAGGCGCCCCCGGTTCGTCAGAGCCGGGGGCGCACTCATGCGTCGATCTACGATCGTGCAGCGGGCGCCAGCTTCGCCAGCAGCAGCGCCTCCGCCGTCGCGGCGCGTTCCAGGACCCCGAGGTCAAGGCTCTCGTTGATGCTATGAGCCTGTGTGCCAGGGTCTTCGACGCCGGTGACCAAGATTTTGGCCGACGGGAATGCCTCGGCGAACTCCGCGATGAACGGGATGGAACCGCCCATTCCCATGTCCACCGGCTCGCTGCCCCACGCCTGTCGAAACGCCGCGCGTGCTGCGTCGTACACCGGTCCGCTCGCGTCGATCGCGTACGGCTGACCGACGTCGCCCGGCGTGACGGTGAGCTGCGCGCCCCACGGTACGTGCTTCTCTAGGTGACGGGTCAGCGCTTCCAGGTGAGCTCCCGCGTCTCCGCCCGGCGCCACCCGCATGCTGACCTTCGCCCGCGCACGCGGGACCAACGTATTCGACGACAACGCGATCGGCGTCGTGTCGATTCCGATGACCGTGATCGCCGGCTTAGCCCAAAGTCGTTGTGGGACAGAGCCGGAGCCGATCTCGATCACTCCGGTCAGCATGCCTGACTCTTCGCGCACCCGGTCCTTCGGGTAATCCACATCCGCGGCCGTCGCCTCGTGCAGGCCTTCGACTGCGACGTTGCCGTCGTCGTCGTGCAGCGATGCCAGCAGGCGAACGAGCACGCTCAGCGCATCCGGCACCACCCCGCCCCACAGTCCCGAATGCAGACCGTGGTCGAGTGTGGCGACCTCGACGATGCAGTCGGCGAGACCACGCAGCGACACTGTCAACGCGGGAATCTCGACGGTCCAGTTGTCGGAGTCGGCGATGACGATGACGTCGGCGGCCAACGCGTCCTTGTGCGCGGCCAGCAGCCGACTCAGCGACGGCGATCCCGTCTCCTCCTCGCCTTCGACGAACACCGTCACGCCGACCGGCGGCTGCCCGTTGTGCGCACGGAATGCGGCGAGATGCGTTGCGATGCCTGCCTTGTCGTCTGCGCTGCCGCGGCCGTACAGACGGCCGTCGCGTTCGATTGGCTCGAACGGCGGGGACACCCACTGCGAGGGATCGCCCTCTGGCTGCACATCGTGATGGGCGTACAGCAGCACGGTCGGGGCACCGTTGGGCGCCGGGTGCCGCGCTATCACGGCAGGTGCGCCGTCCTCGCTGACGATCTGCACATCGCCGAACCCGGCTTCCGACAACAGCTTTGCCACCGCTTCCGCGCTGCGCTGCACCTCGCCGCGGCGCGGCGGATCGGCGCCGACCGACTGGATACGCACGAGGTCTTCCAGATCTTGCCGCACCGACGGAAGGACCTTGCGCACGCGCGCCACCAGATCGCTCATGGTGACGAGGTTAGCGGGTCACTTTTTTGCGCGAACAGACGCAAAAGTTCCCCATTTGGCCCCGCGGCGGGTACTTTTCCGTCTGCTCGCGGTGTGGGCCCAGCTCGCGAGGCTAGCGCTCCTCCAGCACGGCGACCGCGGCGGCGGTATCCCCCTCGTGCGTCAGCGACAGATGAATCGTCACCTTTTCCAGATGCTCGGCGATAGCGCCGGTCAGCCTTACCCGCGGCCGACCCCACATGTCGGTCACGACCTCGATGTCGCGGTGGATGCCCTCGGGCAGCACGGGCCGCTTCGAGAACCGTGACCCCGACCACGCCTTGATGACCGCCTCCTTGGCCGCCCAGCGGGCCGCCAGGTGCCGCGCCGCCGACGAACTCTTGTCCGCGGCGTCGCGGCGCTCACCGGGTGTGAACGTCTCGGCGAACACCGTGCCGGGCTGATCGACCTGCTCTGCGAACTCGGGTATCGAGACCAGATCGATGCCGACGCCAACGATGCTCATCCGAGGAACACTAGCTCTCGCTATCAGCTCATCGCGTGTACACGCCGTCCGCGCCAAGCCGCGACGCCGGATCCAGCAGCATGTCCGCCTCTGCACGGTTCTCCGGCGCCTCGTCGTCGAGTCGGCGGTTGCTCGCAGGCCGCTCATACAGCGGCTTGCCGCCCGCGATCGCCGAAGCCAGCCGTCGCTGGCCCTCGAAGATCCGCGCGCCCGCATGCTCCTGGTAGGCCTGCCGCTGCTCGGGATCGAGCGCCGCGATGAACGCCTGCGGATGCACCAGCGCGATGACACCCGACACGTGACCGAAGCCCAGGCTGGTGATCAGACCCGCCTTCAACGGGAACTTCTCCCCCAGCCGCAGCGTCTCGCGCACCCACACGAAGTGCTCGGAGCCGGCCAGCTCGTCGTCGACACAGTCCAGGCTGCGGTTCGGCGGGATCACTCCGTCGCGCAGCATCTGGCACATGCCCATCATCTGGAACACCGCCGCGCCGCCCTTGGCGTGACCGGTCAGGCTCTTCTGCGACACGATGAACAGCGGCGCGCCGTCCGAGCGACCCATCGAGTCGGCGAGCCGCTCGTGCAGTTCCGTCTCGTTCGGATCGTTGGCCAGCGTGGAGGTGTCGTGCTTGGACACCACCGCGATGTCGTCGGCGCCCACGCCGAGCTTGGCCAGCGACCGGGCCAACAGCGAGTCCTTACCGCCGCGGCCCGCGCCCAGCGCGCCGAGGCCCGGCGCCGGGATCGAGGTGTGCACGCCGTCGGCGAACGACTGCGCGTAGCCGACCACGGCCAGCACCGGCAGACCCATCTTCAACGCGAGATCGCCACGGGCCAACAGGATCGTGCCGCCGCCCTGCGACTCGAGGAAGCCGAGCCGACGACGGTCGTTGGCCCGGGAGAACTTCGAATCGCTGATGCCCCGTGCGCGCATCATCTCGGTGTCGGCCGTTGCCGCCATGTCACCGAAGCCGATGATCGCCTCGAGCGTCAGGTCGTCGAAGCCGCCCGCGACAACCAGCTCGGCCTTGCCGAGCTTGATCTTGTCGACGCCCTCTTCCACCGACACCGCCGCGGTCGCGCACGCACCGACAGGGTGGATCATCGAGCCGTAACTGCCGACGTAGGACTGGATCACATGCGCGGCAACAACGTTCGGCAGCACCTCCTGCAGAATGTCGTTCGGCTTGTTCCGGCCGAGCAGGTTGCCGTGATACATGGTCTGCATCGACGTCATACCGCCCATGCCGGTGCCCTGGGTGCTGGCGACCATCGTCGGGTGCACCCAGCGCATCAGCTCGGTCGGAGTGAAGCCCGCACCGAGGAACGCGTCGACGGTCGCGACGATGTTCCACACCGCCACGCGGTCCAGCGACGTGTTCATGTCGGCGCTGATGCCGTAGACCGTCGGGTCGAACCCGGTCGGGATCTGACCACCGACGGTCCGCGACAACTTCGTCTTGCGCGGAACCCGGATCTCGGTGCCCGCCTTGCGGGTGACCTGCCAGTCGCTGCTGTCGGGCAACGGAGTGGCAACCGTGTGCTCCGGGTCGAACTGAACGAACGCGCGCGCGTCGGCCTCCGACGACACCACGAAGGCGAAGTCCTTGTCGAGGAACACCGAAACCAGAAGCGGCGACGCGTGATCGGGATCGATCGCGCCGTCGTCGACGAACTCGCGGATGCCGGTCCGCTCCACGACCGCGTCGTGATAGCGCTCGACAAGTTCCGATTCGTCGACCAGGTCGCCGGATTCGGTGTCGTACCAACCCGGCTTCGGGTCGTCCTCCCACTTGATCAGCCCGGTGGTCCACGCCAGTTCGAGAACGCCCGCCGCCGACAGCTCGTTGTCGACCTCCATCTCGAAGCGGGTCCGCGACGAGCCGTACGGGCCCAGTTCGGCGCCGCCGACGATGACCACCATGTCGGCGGGGTCGATGTCGAGATCGGCCCACGCCGGCGCCGGTGCGGAGGTGAAACCGCGCGGCGGCGACGGCAGCGCGGCGATGGTGCCGGTCTGCTGCTCGCTCTCCTCCACCGCCTCTGCGGCCATCTCCTCGCGGGCCTTGGCGGCCAGCTCGGACATGTCGATGTCGATGTCGCCGAGACCACCGGTCAGATCGACCTTCAGCGGCTTCTGCGCGGCAGCCACTTTCGACTCGATACTGCACAGCTCGAGCAGCATCGCGGCCATCTGCTCGGTCGAGTAGGTGGTGACACCCGCATCCTCGACCGCGTTGACGATGGCATCGTTGGCGCCCATCAGCCCGGTACCACGCGTCCAGCCGATAAGCGCATGCGCCAGGCTGACCCGCTGCGCCCACGACGATTCGGCGTTCCACCGCGTCACGACCGCGTCGAGCGCGGACTTCGCTTCGCCGTACGCGCCGTCGCCACCGAACATGCCGCGGTTCGGTGAACCGGGCAGCACCACGTGCAGCCGGGACGCGATATCGCGCTCGGACCCGATGTGCGACAGCCCGCCGATCAGCCGCTGGACGGCCCACAGCAGAACCTTCATCTCCATCTCGGAACGCGAGCCCGCCTCGGAGAGGTCGCCTGCGACGCGCGGCGCCGCGAACGGGAACAGCAGCGTCGGCGTCTGCGCATCCTTCACGTGAATGGACTGCGGCCCAAGGCTTTCGCTCTGCTCGTTACCGACCCAGGCCACCAGTGCGTCGATGTCGGAGTACGACGCCATGTTCGCCGGCACCACCCACAGCGCCGCGCCGAACCGGGCGTTGTCGCGGTACAGGTTGCGATAGAACTCAAGACGGCTGTCGTCGAGCTTGGACGTCGTCGCGATGACCGTCGCGCCGCCGTCGAGCAGACCGGCTACTACGGAAGCCGCGATCGAGCCCTTCGAAGCGCCTGTCACAACGGCGATTTCGTCGCTGTACCGACCCTTGCCCGGGTTCTCCGCGCCTGCCGCGGCGCGGCCGAACAATGACGCGTGGACGTTCCGTCCGGCGGCCAGAGCCCTGCCCTGCCACCAGGAGGCCTGCTTGCCGACGACGTGGCCCGCACCCTCGAAGCGCTGTGAGAGTTTCTGCCAGTCGGCGTCGATCTCGTCCTCGTCCGTCAGCCACAGCTTGACCAGGTCCTCGCGCGCGCTGGCCCACCGGTCGTCGAACAGCACCGCCTTGCGGCCGTCGAACGTCGGCGCCACCAAACGCGGCCAGTCCGAACCCAGTTCGGCGGTGACCAGGTCGATGAGCTCCGCGTCGGTCGAGACCTCGGGGGCGGAAACGACGTTGTCGAGGCCCAGCTGGTTGAGCACCATGCGAGCGGTCGACGCCAGCACGCCGTCGCGGCCGGTGACCTTCTCGGCGAACTCGTTGAGCGCCGCGGAATCGACGACACCGCCGCCAGCGCCGCCGCCGGCAGACGGCAACGCCACCGAGACACCGCGTCGTCCTGCCACCGACTGCACCGCTGCGTCGATGACCTTGTCGACGGTTGCGGCGTCGGCCAGAGCACCGTCGTGCAGGCCGCCGAGGCCGCCGCCGCGGACACTGGTGCCCTCGCGGGTACCCAACGCCACCTCTGCGGTGACGTGCTTGGCCCAGCCGTCACCGAGCAGCCAGGTCTTCTTGACCCGCTCGGCGATCGCGGCAGGTCGCTTGCCTGACGGCCCGAGGGCCGTGCGCAGCTGGTCGTTGATCGCATCGGAAAGCACCGGGCCGTAAGGCTTGTACGTCCTCGCGAGCTTGGTCACCTGACCCTTGAGCCCGGCCAGATCCGCCTCGGCGGCACCGTCGATGGCGCCGAGGTCCAGCTCCGAACCGAGGTCCACCAGCAGCTGGTTGCGCCGCGAGGACGCACCGTCGGTGATCGACTCGATGGAGTCCAGCGGCTCGATCTGGTCGATGCGCATCTTTGCCGAGAGCGCGATCAGCGCCATCGTCGCATCCGACGCGTCGAACGTGATGTCGTCGGGCACCGGAGCGCCGGGGGCCGCGGTCGGGGTGGCGGCCGGCGTCGGGGCGGCTTCCACGGCCGCCGGTTCGGCGGCGGCTGCCTCCTGCGCGACCGGCTCGTCGGCGACCTCTTCGTCCTCGTGGGCCGGGTCGGTGTCGTTCGCGAACAGCACCGGGGCGTCACGCTCAGAGTTGAGCACTTCAGTGGTGTTGTGCGAATACTCGGGCAGCTTCAGCGTATTGGTCGCCAGCCCCGCAACGGTCGGTGCGGACTTCACACCGATCTCCACGAACCGCTCGACGCCGAGACCGCCCGCGGCCTCCTCGATGAAGAGCAGGTCCTGCGTCTCGATCCAGCGCACGGGGCTGGCGAACTGCCACGCCAGCAGCTCGATAACGACCTTGCGGCACAGCTCGGCAGGCTTGTCGTTCCGCCACGTGTCGTAGTCGGCGAGGATCTCGTCGAGCGGCTCGGCGGGGACCAGATCGCGGATCTCCTGGATGAAGTCGCGGTCGAGCGTGAACGGCCGCGGCACCAGGTTCGGGATGTAGCGGCCGATGATCAGCTCGGGATCCTGGTCGCGTGGCATGACGCGCTCCAGCGAGCGGCGGAAGTCGGCCACACCGACCCGCAGCACCGAGGAGTGGAACGGCACGTCGATGCCGGGAACCAGGATGAACGACCGCTTGCCGCCGGAGATCTCGCGGCGCTTCTCGACCTCTTCCTCGAGCGCCTCGAGGCCGCGGACCGTGCCCGCGATGGCGTACTGCGAGCCGCGCAGGTTGAAGTTGACGATCTGCAGGAATTCGCCTGTGCGCTCGGAGATCTCGGCGACGAAGTCCACGACGTCGTCGTCGTCGAGGTCGATCTGCGACGGCCGGATGGCGGCGAGCCGGTAGTTGGACCGGCCGAACTCGTCGCGCGGCACGATGTCGTGCATCTTCGAACCGCGGTGGAACACCACCTCCAGCAGTGCCTCCAGCTCGTACACGCCGCTTACGCACGCCAGCGCGGTGTATTCGCCGACCGAGTGGCCGCAGGCGATGGCGCCCTCGACGAACGCACCCTGCTCACGCATCTCGGCGACCTGCGCGGCGGCCACGGTCGCCATCGCGACCTGGGTGAACTGCGTCAGGTACAGCACGCCCTCGGGATGCTGGTAGTGCACGCCGCTGGCGATCAGGCTCGTCGGGTTGTCGCGCACCACGTGCAGCACCGAGAAGCCCAGCGTCTCGCGGGTGAACTTGTCCGCGGAGTCCCACACCTTGCGGGCGGCCTTGGACCTGGCGCGGACCTCCATGCCCATGCCCTTGTGCTGAATGCCTTGGCCGGGGAAGGCATACACCGTCTTCGGCGCGGCCAGCTGGGCCGTCGCCGACATCACCAGATCGGATCCGACGCGGGCGGCGATCTCGACAATCTCTGCGCCACGGTCGATTCCGACACGATCGACACGGATGTCGACCTCGTCTCCCGGCAATACCATGCCGAGGAAGCGGGCCGTCCACCCGACCAGACGGGCAGGCGGGATGGCCTTGCCGTCGGTGGCGGTGACGACCTGCTGGGCCGCGGCGGACAGCCACATGCCGTGCACGATCGGCGATTCCAGACCCGCCAGCAGTGCTGCGGCGCGGTCGGTGTGGATCGGGTTGTGATCACCGGAGACAACCGCGAACGCGCTCATGTCGCCCGGTGCGGTGACGGTGACGTCGCGACGGCGACGACGCGGCGTATCGGTCGCGTTGTCGGTCATCGCGCCGCCCGCGCGCGGCGGGTCGGTGAGCTCGAGAGCGCCGGTACGGCCGCGGATCGCGAACCGCTCCTCCAGCTTGGCCAGCTCGGTGCCCGAGGCGTCGGTGATCGTCACCTCGACGGGCACCACGCGGCCGACCTCGGTGTCGACGGCCGCCGAAGCCGTGGCGGTGACGGTCAATTCGGCGTTCGTCGTCGGCAGCGTCGTGAGCAGATGCGCCGCGTGGTCCAGGTGGACCAGGCTCAGCAGACCCTCGACGACGGGGAAGCCCTCGTCGGTGACGGCAGAACCGATGACCGAGAACACCGCGGGCCAGCAGAGGCCGACCAGCGCGTCGGGGACCACCTTGAGGCCGGGGGCCAACGGCGCACCGAAGGTTGCGGTGACGCCGGTGTGATCGGCGACCTTCTCCGGATCCCAGTCGACGGTGACCCGTGCGGTGTTGTCCACCACCTCAGCCAGCGCATCGGGCCCGTCGGCGCCCGCGGCGATCGCCAGCACCGCACGCATCGCATTCGACGCATCCTCGACGGTGACCACCGGCATGCCGCCGTCGACCGTTGTCTTCGGCAACGTGAACCGGATCTTGATCCACGTTCCTGAGAGCGGAACGCTCAGCGTGATGTCCTCGTCGTCGGAGACTTCCAGCCGCGCACCCGTGGAAGGATGTGTGGCGGAACGGTTCTGGTTGACCTGCCACTTGGCGGGCGCGCCGATCCGGTGCACCGGGTTGATGGAGGTCCGGCCCGCCCACAACACGTCGGGGGCGTCGAGCACGACGGCCAGCGGGCCGGTCACGTCGCCGCGCGCCTGGCGGCGGCTGACCACGGAGACCGGCTCGGCGGTTTCTGAATCGCTCCTCGCGTGCGCGGTCGCGGCGAGCACCTCGTCGATCGAGGCCTTCTCGAACCGGTCGAGCAGGTCGCCGACGGGCTCGTCGAGCTTGGTGATGCCGGCAACGGCCTGGGTACCGGGGATGATGCAGACCTGGTCGGCGTCATAGCGGGCGTCGTGGGCCTGCCACAGCGAGTCGCTGCGCCACCAGCGCCGCACGTCCTTGTCGATGACGGGCACGAAGTTGACCGGCTTGCCCAGCGTCTTGCACAGCTGGATGAAGAACGGCACGTCGGCCGGATGCAGCTTGATGGTGCCTGCGTCGGGGTAGCGACCGACGAGCTCGGTGATCGCCTGCTGCGGCTTCTCGAGCAGAGCTGGCCCATTTTCGGCGGCGCCGAATAACGTCTCGATCGGCCCGAAGTCCTTCGGGTGCAGACGGGCCTCGGCGCGCTTGAGCATCTCGGCGAAGCGGTCGCGCCAGGTGTCGGCCAGCCAGGGGCTGCCGGGGGCGGCGGTGTCGGCGGTGCTGTTGCCGTCGCCGATCGCCAGTTCGACATAGCGCTGCAGCCACTGCAGGTAGGTCATCTCACCGACGTCGCCGAAGTACGGCTTGCAGGTGGTGGCCATCGCGGCGATGATCTCGTCGCGACGCGCGGCGACGGCCTCTGCGTCACCGGCCACCTCGTCGAGCAGGCGACCGCAACGCGATGCGGTGTTGTCGATCTCATGGATGTCCGCGCCGAGCTGGCTGCGGCTGGAAGCCATGCCGCCCTGGGCTTTTCCGGCGCTGATCCACTGATCGGTGCCACCGGTCTCGACGAGCATGCGCTTGACGGAAGGCGAGGTCGTCGCCTCCAGCGTCGCCATCGCGGCGGTGCCGACGAGGATGCCGTCGACCGGCATCAGCGGGAAGCCGTAGTCCTGCGCCCAGCGCCCGGACAGGTAGTCGGCCGACCGCTCGGGGGTGCCGATGCCGCCGCCGACGCACACGGTGATGTTCGACCGCGACCGCAGTTCGGAGTACGTGGCCAGCAAGAGGTCGTCGAGGTCCTCCCAGGAGTGGTGGCCGCCTGCGCGCCCGCCCTCGATGTGCATGATGACCGGTCGGGTCGGCACCTCGGCGGCGATCCTGATGACAGAGCGGATCTGCTCGACGGTGCCGGGCTTGAACACGACGTGGCTGATGCCGACCTCGTTGAGCTCCTCGATGAGCGCGACGGCTTCCTCGAGGTCGGGGATGCCTGCGCTGACGACGACGCCGTCGATCGGCGCGCCGGACTGACGGGCCTTCTGCACCAAGCGCTTTCCGCCCACCTGCAGCTTCCACAGGTAGGGATCGAGGAACAGCGAGTTGAACTGGACCGCGCGGCCGGGCTCGAGCAGAGAAGTGAGCTCGGCGATGCGTGCGTCGAAGATCTCCTCGGTGACCTGTCCGCCGCCTGCGAGCTCGGACCAGTGACCCGCGTTCGCGGCGGCCGCGACGATCTTGGCGTCGACGGTCGTCGGCGTCATGCCCGCCAGCAGGATCGGCGAGCGGCCGGTCAGCCGGGTGAACTTCGTCGACAGCTTCACCGACCCATCCGGAAGGGTGACGAGTGTCGGGGCGTAGCTCGACCACGGCTTGGCCACCTCGGGGACGGCGCCGACGGTGAACAGGTTGCGCTGGCCGCCACGGGTGGCGGCGGGCACAATGCCCATGCCGAGGCCCCGGATGACCGGTGCGGTCAGCCGGGTCAGGATGTCGCCAGGGCCGAGGTCGAGGATCCAGCGGGCGCCCGCCTCGTGCAGGTCGTTGATCTCTTTGACCCAGTCGACGCGGCGCACCAGGATGGCTTCGGCCATCTTGCGGGCCATCTCGACGTCGAGGCCGACGGTCTGCGCCCAGTTGCCCACCATGTCGATGGCGTCCGACAGCCGCGGGGTGTGGAAGCCGACCTCGACCTGCACCGGATCGAACATCGGGCTGAAGACGGCACCCCCGCGAACCTTGTTCTTGCGCTCGGCTTCTTCCTTCTCGGCGATCTGCTGGCAGTAGAGCTCGAAGCGCGACAGTTGTTCAGGGGTCCCGGTGATGACGACCGAGCGCCTGCCGTTGCGGATGGACAGCACCGGCGGCAGCACGGTGCGGACGTCCTGCGCGAACTCCTCGAGCAGCTCGGAGATGCGCTCGGGGTCGGCGTTGGTTACCGAAACCATGGGCGGGCGGTCACCGAGCACGGAGATGCCGCGGCGACGGGCCACCAGCGTGCCCGCGGTGCCGATCAGCTGCGCCATCGCGAGCAGCTCGACATCCTTGGCGCCCTTGGCCGCGAGTGCCTCGACTGCCAGCACGCCCTGCGAGTGGCCCGCGACGGCGACGGGCGGGGTTGCGGTCAGGTCCATGCCCTGGCGATTCAGTGCGCGCACTGCTGCGATCTGGGTCAGCAGGACGCCAGGCACGGAGACCGCTGCCGACGTGAGGTTCTTGGGGTTGGGGACGACCTCCTCGCCTGCCAGCGCGCGGACCCAGTGCATCGGCTGGAATCCGATCGGGCGCACCACGATGAGCTCGCGCGCGACCGGCTCGAGCAGTAGCTCGGCCTCGCCGACCAGCGTCGCCAGCTCGGCCTCGATACCGGCGGAGGAGACCAGCTCTTCAAGGCTCTCCAGCCAGGCGCTGCCCTGGCCACCGAACGCGACGGCGTAGGGCTCGCCCGCAGTCAGACGATCGACAAGGGCATGGCTGGACTGAGGCGCTCCTGATTCGTCGTCGCGGCCGGTCGACACCTCCCCTGGCTCCGCTTGGGTACCCCAGTCATGCTTCTCATTGATCGTCACGTCTCGTAATCTCCTCAAGTCCTCTTCGTGCACGTCTCGCGTCGTACTTCGTCGTATTCGGGCTGTGGTGTCTGCGTCGTGCGACCCGGCTCCCCCGGGTGGTCACACCGGATTCTTCGTCGAACCCCGACTGGCTTCGGACTCGTCCGCTTCAGCGGACGGTCGTGACGGCCCTTCGTGGACCGTCCCTCGGACACTCCAGCCGTACTAAGAGTGTCATAAGACCAAGCCCTACTTTTCCGCCCGAAATGGTTACTGGCGAGTTCTACGCTCGGGTAACCACCCGTTGCGTAACACCGGCCGACAAACCGGCGGAAGTCTTCCAAGACAAACGTCCTGCATGTCAGTGGTTACGGTCGAGTAGGCGAAACAGCGCAGATCAAAGCATGACTGTTACCAAATCGTTATGTAAAAATTTGGGCTCGGCCACACCTGTCGACGAGTTGCTTCTGACGCGACATTTGGGCCGAATATGTCTTGTCGAGACGTCCAGCCAACGCAAGAAGTTTGCTGACGTTACTTACTGATCGGTAAGGTTTAATCCCATTGGCCGAATCGCGGCTTGAGGATGTGGTTGATGTCCACTCCGATGCCGCCGACATTGCGCTTGTCGATCTCGACCTGGTGTAGGTGCGCCGCGGGGTGGGCGAAGCCCTTCGGCGAGCCCCAGTTGTGCTGCCAGAAATATGAGCCAAGGCCGTCCTGAAGCGCCCAGTCGATGGTCTTGGAGTTGGCGTAGACGCCGACGCGCTGGTGGCCAAGCACCGTCTCCCAGCCGCGCAGATAGGGCGCAACCTGCGCTTTGTACTGCTCATATGACGGGTCGTCGTCGATCGACGTGTATATCGGAGCGCCGTGCGAACCGCCCGCGGCGATGTGTAACTGCCAGCCGCGTTTGGCGTGCAGAATGCCTGCGTCCTGGCCGCCGAGCCAGTCTGCGGTGTCCTGCTTGCCGAACTGGTAGCAGGACACGATCTTGAGCCCGCTCTGGTACAGGTCGCGCGCCTCGGGCAGCTGGATCGGCTTGCCCAGCATCCACTGGCCACCGGGTCTGCGGTCGGAGACATACCGGATTGCTCCATGTGCGCCCGCGGCGCGGATGTCGGAGGCTTTGATGACGCCTGCCGCGTAGTCCAGCAGGATGCCCAGTGGAGCGGCCTTGGCCTCCGGCGCAGTCATCAGCGACGGCACGGCGAGTACCGCCGGGGCCGCGGCCGCGTACTTCAGCAGGTCCCGCCGGGACACCGGCCGGGAGGCCGAAATGCGCACCGACACGTGCCACAGGATATGACACAAACCTCACAAACCATTTCAACGCCACCGGTCACACTTGTATCAAGATTCCCGGTAGAGCCTTGAGCAGCGGGCCAGCACCCTATTTGCATCGTTTGTTGCGGCCGCTGCTCGCATGTCGCCGCAACAAACGACACGGATTGGGAGCGGGCATGATCGCGGAGTGACCGCAGACCTGACACTCGAACCGTTCCGCATCGCGATCCCCGACGCCGACCTGGCCGATCTGAAACGCAGATTGGCCGCGACGCGCTGGCCCGAACAGTTGCCGGGCACACCATGGCAGCGCGGTGTGCCGGTCGACTACCTGCGGCAGCTGGCCGATCATTGGGCCGACGGCTTCGACTGGCGCGCGCAGGAGGCCGCGCTCAACGCCCACCCGCAGTTCCGGACTGAGATCGACGGCCAGACCCTGCACTTCCTGCACGTCGAGTCACCGGAACCGGCCGCGCGGCCGCTGATCCTGCTGCACGGCTGGCCCGGCTCGGTCGTGGAGTTCCTCGACGTCGTCGGACCGCTGACCGACCCGCGCGCCCACGGCCTCGACCCCGCCCAGGCGTTTCACCTCGTCATCCCGTCCCTCGTCGGGTTCGGCTTCT
The DNA here is from genome assembly GCF_002968285.2 of Mycobacterium sp. ITM-2016-00318. NCBI lineage: Bacteria > Bacillati > Actinomycetota > Actinomycetes > Mycobacteriales > Mycobacteriaceae > Mycobacterium > Mycobacterium sp. ITM-2016-00318. Next base: position 3,674,609 of record NZ_CP134400.1, read on the forward strand.
CGACGCCGGTGTCGGGCCCCGGCTGGAGCGCGCTGGGCATGGCCGAGGTCTTCACGACCTTGATGGCGGGGCTCGGATACTCGCGCTACGGCGTGCAGGGCGGCGACTGGGGATCCTATATCGGGCCGCTGATGGGTGGTCTGGCCCGCGACCGCGTGATCGGCGTGCACGTCAATGCGACTGCGTTTGGCTTCATGCCCGGCAAGAACCTGACCGAGGAGGAGCACGCGTCGCTCACCGATCTCGAACGCAGCAAGGTGGCACTGGCCCGCGAGTGGGCCGCCGAGAGGACCGGCTACTTCAAGGTTCAGAGCACGCGGCCGCAGACCCTGAGCTACGGGCTGACCGATTCGCCCGTCGGGCAGCTGGCCTGGATCGTCGAGAAGTTCAAGGAGTGGACCAACGCCGCCAAGGAGCTACCCGAGGATTCGGTGCCGCGCGACCGCCTGCTGGCGAACGTGTCGCTGTACTGGTTCACGGGCACCGCCGGCTCGTCGGCCGACATCTATTACGAGACGAGCCACGCCCGCTCGCTGCGCACGCGAGGAGCAGGAAGAGCGGAGCGCACGCGAGGAGCAGGAAGAGCGGAGCGCACGCGAGGAGCAGGAAGAGAAGAGCCGGAGCCATCGGGCGTACCGACCGGGGTGGCGGTGTTCGCCGAAGATGCGGCCATTCGGCGCTACGGCGAGAAGTGGCACAACATCGTGCACTGGAGCGACTTCGACACCGGCGGACATTTCGCTGCCATGGAGACCCCGCAGTTGCTCGTCGACGACATCCGGGCATTCTTCGCAACCCTCACCTAACCGCGGATTCGGCGCGGAAACGCGCGCTCAGCGTCGATTACCGCGCCGAATTCGCAACTGCGCTGCGGTTTGACCGCGAGATTCGTAGGATCTGCCAATGCCCTCGGGGATGGTCGGCGCTGAGCAGCGCGTAGATTCCGCTGCCGCCGTTGACGATCCACAGATCGAATTGATCGGCGTTCGCAAAGAATTCGGCGACGGCGCGCATGCGAGGAGCGTGAAGGGCAGAGGTGACCACAGGGTGGTCGCCGTCGAGGGTGCCGACCTGACCGTCGGCGATGGCGAGCTGTTCGCGATCCTCGGGCCGTCCGGATCCGGTAAGACCACCGTCCTGCGCATGATCGCCGGGTTCGAGCAGCCGACGGCGGGCACGATCCGTCTCGGCGGCATCGACGTGACCGCGCTGCCCGCGCGGCGTCGCGACGTCAACACCGTCTTCCAGGAATACGCGCTGTTCCCTCACATGACCGTCGCGCAGAACGTCGAGTACGGGCTGAAGGTCAAGGGGGTGCCGCGCGAGGAACGCCGCAGGCGTACCTCCGACGCACTCGACATGGTCCGCCTGAGCGGTGAAGCGTCGCGCAAGCCTACGCAGCTGTCGGGTGGTCAACGCCAACGAGTTGCGTTGGCGCGCGCGCTCGTCGGACGGCCACGGGTGCTGTTGCTCGACGAACCGCTCGGCGCGCTCGATCTCAAGCTTCGCGAACAGATGCAGATCGAACTGAAGGAGATTCAGCGCGAGGTCGGCATCACGTTCGTCATCGTGACCCACGACCAGGATGAGGCGCTGACTCTGTGCGACCGGCTGGCGGTGTTCAACAACGGCCGCATCGAACAGGTCGGCAAGGCGCGCGACGTCTACGAAAGCCCGGCCAACCGGTTCGTCGCCGACTTCGTCGGGACCTCCAATGTGCTCGACGGCGCCGCGGCCGAAGCACTTGTCGGCCGCGCAGGGACATTCGTCGTGCGGCCGGAACGGATCGCGGTCTTCGCGCCGGGCACCGATCCCGTGCAAGGCGTGCGAACTGCGGACGCCACCGTGCTCGAGGTCATCTACGCCGGACCGACCACGAAGATCGCCGCGACGACGTCAAACGGAGTCACACTCACCGCCACCGTGCTGACCGCCAGCACCTGGCTGCCGTCGGATCTGGAGCACGGCACGCCAATCACGTTGGCGTGGCCGGAAAAAGCCCTTCACCAACTGTCGGACGAGGAGTAGCCATGAAAGCAACGGTTCGGATGGGTTTGCTGCTCGGCGCGTGCGCGGCGCTGATCGTGGGATGCTCCGGCTCCGAGGAGTCAGGAGAGTCGGGCGAATCCCCTCCCAAAATGGAGGCGCTGAGCGCCCTCGGCGACGTCGAAGGCGAACTGAATCTGATCGCGTGGGCCGGCTACGCCGAGGACGGCTCCAACGACAAGGCCGTCGACTGGGTGACCCCGTTCGAGAAGAAGACCGGGTGTCAGGTGAACGTCAAGCTGGGCAATACATCTGACGAGATGGTGCAGCTGATGCGCACCGGGCAGTACGACGGCGTCTCGGCATCCGGCGATGCGACGCTGCGGCTGATCTACGCAGGCGACGTCGCTCCGGTGAACACGGATCTGGTGCCGAATTATGCGACCATCTCCGACTTCCTCAAGGACAAGTCGTGGAACTCCGTCGACGGCCAGATGTACGGCGTCCCGCACGGCTGGGGCGCCAACTTGTTGATGTACAACCTCGATGTCGTCCGTGACGCGCCGAACTCGTGGGGCGCGGTGTTCGACGGCGCCGACAAGTACAAGGGCAAGGTGACCGCCTACGACTCCCCTATCTACATCGCCGACGCGGCACTCTATCTGTCGAAGTCCAAGCCGGAGTTGGGTATCAAGGATCCCTATTCGCTGACCCCGGAACAGTTGGATGCGGCAGTCGATCTGCTCAAGAAGCAGCGGGAGAACATCAGCGAGTACTGGTCGGACTACACCAAGGAGGTGCAGGCGTTCGAGTCCGGCACATCGGTCATCGGCACCACCTGGCAGGTGATCGCGAACCTTATCGGCACCGACAACAAGGTTCAGGTAAACACCGTGCTGCCGAAGGAGGGCGCCACCGGTTGGTCGGACACCTGGATGGTCGGCGCGAAGGCCGCGCATCCCAACTGCATGTACAAGTGGATGGACTGGATCACCTCTCCGGAGATCAACGCGCAGGTGGCCGAGTACTTCGGTGAGGCACCGGGTCAGACGAAGGCGTGCGACTTCACCACCGAGAAGGACTTCTGCGACATCTTCCACGCGACGGACGCCGACTACGCCGCCCAGATCCACTACTGGACGACGCCACAGAAGCAGTGCGTCGACGGCAGCGGCGACAACTGCACGACCTACGACGAGTGGGTCACCAAGTGGCAGCAGATCAAGGGGTAATCGAAGCCGGCCCGATTTCGGTGTCCGCGAGGCGTCGGATCGGGCTGGCTTTCCTCCTGGTCCCGCCGATGGCGTGGCTTGTCCTGGCATATCTGGGATCGCTTGCGGTGCTTCTGGTCTCCGCGTTCTGGGGTACCAACAGCTTCACCGGCAAGGTGGTGCACAAGTTCACCACCCACAACATCGTGGCTGCATTCACCGATTCCGTGTTCCGGCTCGTCACGCTTCGCACGATCGGCGTGGCGCTACTCGTCACGGTGATCTGCATCGCGCTGGCGGTGCCATTGGCGCTCTACATGGCGAAGGTGGCCTCATCGCGGATGCGGGTACTGCTCGTGATCGCGGTGACGACGCCGCTGTGGGCCAGCTATCTGGTCAAGGCGTACGCATGGCGGATGCTTCTGTCGCCGGAGGGTCCGCTGGCCTGGGCGGGCGGCAACACACCGGGTTACGGGCTCACGGCGACGGTGATCACCCTGACGTATTTATGGCTGCCGTACATGATCATCCCGGTGTTCGCGGCGTTCGACCGCGTGCCCGACTCGCTGATCGACGCCAGCTCGGACCTCGGCGCTTCCGACCTGTCGACGGTGCGGATGGTGATGGCGCCGTTAGTCTTTCCCGGTATCGCAGCCGGCTCGATATTCACTTTCTCGCTCTCGCTCGGCGACTACATCGCGGTGACGATCGTCGGCGGCAAGATGCAGCTGCTCGGCAATGTCATCTACGGTCAATTGGTAACCGCGAACAATCAGCCGCTTGCCGCTGCGCTGTCGATCATTCCGCTGGCGGCGATCATCCTGTATCTGTTGGCGATGCGCCGCACCGGCGCATTGGAGAACGTCTGATGCTGTCGAGCGGCGTGCGAGGCGCGGTCCGGGCATGGACTGTTCTGATCCTGTTGTTCCTCTATGTTCCGCTGGCTCTTGTGCTTGTCAACGCGTTCAACTCGTCGCGCACCTTCGCGTTCCCGCCGACCGGCTTCACCGTCCGCTGGTGGGTCACCGCGTGGCACAGCGAAGGCATGTGGAAGTCGCTGGCCAATTCGGTGGTGGTCGGACTCGGGGCGACGGCGATCGCTCTGGTGCTCGGCACCATGGCCGCGTTCGCGGTGCAGCGCTATCGCTTCTTCGGCCGCGAGGCGTTGAGTCTGCTTGTGGTGCTGCCGATCACGCTGCCGGGCATCGTCACCGGTATCGCCCTCAATGCGACGTTCACCTCGGCGCTCGGTGTCACACTCGGACTGGCTACGGTCATCATCGGCCATGCCACGTTCTGCATCGTCATCGTTTTCAACAACACGCAGGCGCGGCTTCGCAGGCTCGGCGCCGACCTGGAGGACGCCTCTGCCGACCTCGGCGCGTCGCCCTGGCAGACGTTCCGCTACGTGACGTTCCCTCAGATGCGCGGCGCCCTGGTCGCCGGTGCGATCCTGGCGTTCGCACTCAGCTTCGACGAGATCGTGGTGACGACCTTCACCGCGGGCCCGACCGTGCAGACGCTGCCGATCTGGATCTTCGGGAACCTGTTCCGGCCCAACCAGGCACCCGTCATCAACGTGGTGGCCGCGGCGCTGACACTGGTGGCGATCATCCCGGTGTGGCTGGCTCAGCGCTTCGGCGGCGATCCCGCGACAACACGGGTGTGATCAGGAATCCGCCGGCTTCCACTGGCCGCGAGCCACGATCGCAGTGGCGTAATTCGAGACGGCCGACACCATGTGCCGCTGCAGCCCCTGGTCGAGCAGATGGGTGACAATTGCGATTCCGAGATCGCGGTAGTCGTCGATGAGCCCGGCCACGTCGTCCAGCTCTTCCGGGTTGGGCACATACCCGGCGCCGTAACGAGCGGCGATGGCGTCCTCCAAGGCTGCGACCAGAACCGCTGACAGCTCGTCGATTGTCCCGCCGGCCGATTCGACCACTCGCAGGATCATCCGAACGTACGAGAGCTGATCGGCAGACCGCGTGACGATCTCGGCCATCGCCGGATGGGTGAGAGACATCGAGTCCTCGACGAGTTCGGCGAGTCCATACGACAGCAGCCGCTGAGCTTCGTCGCAGTCGGGATCGAGATCGAGGGCTGCCGCCGCGGGCCGACCGTCCTCCCCCCCGCCACCGAGGATCGCCTGCTGGACACCCAGAATGGCGGCGAGGTCGTGGCCCTCCCTCATGCGGGCGAAGAACTCAGCGATGTGCGCGCTGTTGAACCCCTTGCGAAGCAGCTGATTGATCGTCTTCAGCTGGGACAGGTGGTAGTCGTCGTAGAAGGCCGAGCGCCCCTGTCGCCGAGGCGGGTCGAGCAGGCCGCGTTCGCGGTAGGCGCGGATATTGCGTGAGCTGACGCCCGAGATCCGCGCGAGGTCGTCCAGCCGGTACTCAGCCAAGCCTGCGCACCAGTCGTCGCCGGGAACAGCTACCTCGCATGCGGACACTCTAATCCCCCCGTGGCGTTTTCGAGCGAATTCGCGGCGTACTCAAGTACGACGTCACGGTTAGCTTAATCATGGGCGATTATCTGGCCCTATGTCGCGTAAGTGATCTAGATCACCACACCGCTATGCAAATCCAGCCAACTTCTAGCCGGGCTCCGCAAGCTATTCCCGCGCAGCGGGTGAGTGATCTCACCGGCAATGAAGTGGCACGTCTCTGGCCTGCTACGGGAACATGAAGCGGTCAGTCATTACGACAAAAGCCACCGAGTTCGTTAAAAGGAGTTCTGCGCGTGCGTCCATGGATCGTGTGGGCCACCGGACTCCTGGCATACATCGTCGCCGTTCTCGACCGCACCACGTTGGGCGTTTCCGGCCTCGAGGCCGCCGACCGCTTCACCGCCAGCCCAAGCGTGCTGTCGTCGTTCGTGGTGCTGCAGATCGTGGTGTACGCGTGCGCCCAGGTGCCCGCAGGGCTGCTGCTGGACCGCTTCGGGTCGAAGGCACTCATCATTTCCGGTGCCACCGTGATGGCGGCGGGCCAACTGACGCTCGCGTTCACCGAATCGCTGCCAGTGGCCATCGCGGCGCGCGCCGTGGTTGGACTCGGCGATGCGGTCACGTTCATCTCGGTGCTGCGGCTGGTGCCGCACTGGTTCCGGCCCCATCAGGTGCCGTTGGTGACGCAGCTGACCGGCATCTGCGGCCAACTCGGGCAAGTGCTTTCGGCGGTTCCGTTTCTCGCGCTGCTCGCAGGTCACGGCTGGACCACCGCGTACCTGTCAGTGGTGGCTCTCGGCGTGCTTTCGATCGCGCTGACTCTGGCGTTGGTCAAGAACACCCCGAACGGGCCGGTGGAGGACCCGCCTTCCCACTCGATCGGCGAAGTGTGGGCCAGCGTCAAAACCGTTTGGCTTCGGCCGGGAACACGGCTCGGCTTCTTCACCCATATGGGCACCCAGTTCTCGGTGACCGCCTTCGCGCTGATGTGGGGGCTGCCATACCTCACCGTCGGACAGGGGCTGTCTGTGCATGTAGCGGGCACCTTGCTGAGCCTGTCGGTGGTCGCGGCCATCGGTGCGGGCATCGTTATCGGCATCTTCACCGGACGCAAGCCGCACAGGCGGTCACGTCTCGTGCTGGCGATCATCGCGAGCAACGCCGCGATATGGACGGTCGTGCTGGCGCTGCCGTCCGCTGCGCCACTCTGGCTGCTGACGATGCTCGTCGTGATCATCTCGATCGGCGGCCCAGGTTCGATGGTGGGCTTCGACTTCGCCCGCACATTCAATCCGAGCGCCACACTCGGCACCGCCCAGGGCATGGTCAACATGGGCGGCTTCCTGGCCTCGCTGCTGGCGATGCAGGCGATGGGCCTGGTCATCGGCGCGGTGGGCGGCTACTCGTTCGAGTCGTTCCGGTTGGCGTGGACGGTTCAGTACGCGGTGTGGACGTTGGCGACGATCGGCATATTGATCACCCGCAAGAAGGCCGGAAGGCAGATGCGATCCGAACTAGACCTCTTGGAAGGCTTCGAGCCTCATCCACCGGAGCCCGCGCAAGCGCGGTAGCGCCTCACCTGTTGCGGTCGCTGACCCGACGGTTGGCCTTCTTGATCGCGTCGACCAGTTCTTCTTTGGTCATCGTCGAGCGCCCCGAGACCTCCAGTCGCCGAGCCACTTCCATCAGGTGCTTCTTCGACGCGTTCGCGTCCACACCCTCCGCCGACGACCCCGAGGGGTTCGGCCCGCCGCTGCGCGCCCGCGAATCCGATGGCCCCTTCTCGTCCTTGGCTTCCCAATGGTCGCCGACCTTCTCGTAGCTGTGCTTCAACGCGCTGTAGGCGACGCGGTGCGCACGTTCGCCTTCGCCGTACTGATCGGCTGCGGCGTCATGTGCTTTCGCGAACGTCCGCTGCGCCTTGGCGGGCGACTTCTTCAGTGTGCTCGGCATTTCGCTCTTCTTGGCGGTGCCGCGTGAGGTCGTCTTCGGCATGTCGTGCTCCTTCGTCAACTGAAGGGAGTAACGCCGCCGAAGTCGCGATGGATGTTCGACAGTCCCCAACAAATGAACGGCGGCCGCTTCTTGACCTGACCCCTCGGGTCCTCGCCATCGCGAGGCTGTGGTGCCGCTCACAACCACGCGACTTCGGACGGCTACGTATGGGACTTGCCCGAGTCGCCGTCCGCTAAACGCGCCTCGATTGCTCGGTCGGCGTGCCGATAACCACGCACTTCGTAGCCGATGACGCTGACTGCGGGCGCCAGCATGACGATCAGAAGGGCGTTGGCCATCGACATCCCTCTGCCGACCATGATCACCGCCGCTACAAGTACCGCCGTGGTGAGCACGAGCAGCAGCACATTGAACGCGCTCTGCGTGCCCATTAACAATATGTAGAGCACGTAGACCACCGCGATGTAGATGCCGACCGGTATCGCGACGGCCAGCACCGTGCTCACCGCGTCCAGCTTCGAATGATGCTCGACGTAATAGGCGGCGGCGTGCAATCCGGCACCCGTCGCCACGATCGCTCCGAACACGATCAGGTGCAGATAGCCGAACCGAAAAGAGAGCTCGCGACGGGCCTGCAGCAGTCGCGACTGCGGAACGATGAAATACACCCACCACATTCCGAAGGTCAGGCCCGTGCCTGCCACCGCGACCAGCACGGCGGCCACCGTCCAACCCTGCGACGAGACGACGGCGGACAGCGACGCCACGGTGCCAACAACACCCTCGCCGAGCGCGATGATGGTCAGCAGCGAATAGCGTTCGGCGATGTGATGCGCGTGCCACGGCGTACCGCCCATGCGCCGTTCGGCCAGAAACGGCCCGAACATCTCGAGGACCACCAACAGACCCGCCCATGCGAACGTCGCCACGATCGATGTGCTGACCGGGATCATCGCGATCCAGCCGATTTGCGCGACGGTGACGACGGTCGCGTACGTCAGGCAGGCAGAGCGCCGCTGCGGGTCCTGCTTGGCCGCGCGTAACCACTGCGCCACCAATGCGATTCGCATCACCACGTAGCCAGCCACCATCACCCGGTTCTCGACGTGGCCGCCCTCGGCCATCGACGTGTACATCTCGGGCAGCCCTAGGGCGAGGATGATGACGCCAACCATCTGCAGCATCGTCAACAGGCGGTACACCCAGTCGTCGGTGTCGTAGGCCGACGCGAACCAGCTGAAGTTGATCCACGCCCAGCAGATGGAGAACGTCGCGAAGACGAACGCCGCCAACCCGGCACCCACGTGACCCTCGGCGAGTTGATGAGCGAACTCGGAGGCGGCGATGCCGAAGCCGATCACGAACGTGAGGTCGAACAACAACTCCAGCGGTGTGGCCGCCCGGTGCGACTCGTCCGGGTCGCGGCCTGACATCCTGCGAATCCGATGCACCTCGACCCGCTGGGTGTGTTGCGGCTCAACCTCACTCATGAACTGCAGAGTGTGCCCAGCCGACGCTGCAGTGTCCAGGCCGCGGCCGTCCAGGCGAAACACCGCAGAGACAGGTAGTCGACTACGCATGCCGTCGGGCTCCGCGCTTCGCATCATCGACCGCAGAGGCTCATGCGACGCGGAAGGCGGCACGCGATGTCGGAACAGTTCACGGTCACGATGCTCGGTGGCTTCGAGGTCCACCGCGACGGTCAACTGCTCGACCTACCGCCCTCCTGTCAGCGTCTGGTGGCGCTCGCCGCCCTGAAACGCCGCACGGTCCCCCGCAGCTGGCTGTGCCGGACGCTGTGGCCGACGGCCCGGCCCGACCGGGCGACGGCGCGGCTGCGCACGACACTGTGGCGACTGCGTCCGATGGGCGCCATGGCTCTGCTCACGGTCACCCCGCAGTCGACCGCGATCGGGCCCGATGTCTCGGTGGACTGGTACCAGTCGGTGGATCTCATCGGTGAGCTGCTCGGTCATTCCAAGCCGCGGGGGCCGGACCATGACGTGGCTGCTGAGCTACTCCCCCTGCTGCGGGAGGGCGCGCTGCTCGACGGCTGGACCGACGACTGGAACGCATACGCCAGGGAAACCTACCGTGAGCTGCGACTGAATGCACTCGACGCGCTCGTGGGCCCGCGCGTGCAAAACGGGTAGTCGAATACTCGTGCGTGTCGCTGTGAACAATTCCTACGCTTTCGTCGTCCAATAGATACACACCGAAAAGAGATCGGGAGAGAGAGCCATGAACGCCCTGCTCGTGACCTGCTTGAGCCTGACGGCGTCACTCGCCGCGCTCGGCGTGCACGAGTTGCAGGCACGGCTCGAGCGCTGGGATTACGAACGGCACGCCGAGGATTAGCACTAACCTCGGTCCAGTGGCTGAACTCACCGACGACGTCATCGCTTTCCTCTCCGAGGGCACCAAGACCGCGAAGCTCGGTTACACCGCATCCGACGGCCGCCCGCTGGTCGCTCCCGTCTGGTTCGTCGTGGACAACGGCGAGCTGGCCTTCAACACCGGCAAGGACACCGCCAAGGGTCGCGCGCTGACCCGCGATCCGCGCGCGGTGATCTGCGTGGATGACGATCGGCCACCGTATTCCTTCGTCCAGGTGCAGGGCACGGTGTCGATCAGCGAGGATCCCGCCGACCTGCTCGACATCGCCACCAGGGCCGGCGGCCGGTACATGGGTGCCGGCCGGGCCGAGGAGTACGGCCGCCGCAACGGGGTGCCCGGCGAGCTGGTGGTGCGCCTGCGTCCGACGAAGGTGCTCAAGGCGTTCGATCTGGCCGAATAGACGGCACCGTCGCGACGGTTGCCGCCGCCATGGTTTACACAATGAACTAGGTTTGTCATTTATGGATGGCTACGCCTACGACACCGCGCTTTTGATTTTGCGTGTGTGCCTCGGTCTCACCATGGCGGCACACGGCTACAACAAGTTCTTCGGCGGCGGCCGGATACCCGGCACCGCGGGATGGTTCGAGAGCATCGGGATGAAACCCGGCATGCTGCATGCGCGCATCGCCGCGAGCACCGAGATGTCGGCAGGCCTCGGCTTGGCCGTCGGTCTGCTCACCCCAGTCCCTGCAGCCGGCTTCGTCGCCCTGATGCTCGTGGCGGCGTGGACCGTGCATCGCGCGAACGGCTTCTTCATCGTCAAGGAGGGCTACGAGTACAACCTGGTGCTCGCGGTCGCCGCAGTGGCGTTGGCAGGCCTTGGCGCAGGCAGGTTCAGCCTCGACCACGCGTTGTTCTCGAACACCGGCTTCTATGACCTGTTGCACGGCTGGTGGGGCCTGCTGATCGCCGCGGGCGTCGGCCTCGCGGGCGGCATCGGTCAACTGGTGCTGTTCTGGCGGCCGCCGCAGAAGGCCGACGCTAGCTGACCCGTCCGCCGACGACGGTCGTCGCGACCATGTCGGAGGCCAACGTCTCCACGGCGATGCCCGGTTCGAGGACCATCAGGTCACCGGGCTGACCGATCTCGATCGTGCGCGGCACCGACGGGCGGTCCGGACGACCCAGAAACAACTGCACGGCCTCGGCAGCCGTGATGCGCTCGTCAGGGCCGATGACGTCGCCTTGGTCCGTGCTGCGGTGAACCGCAGCGCGCATCGCGGCCCACGGGTCCATGCCGCCGAACGGCGCATCGGTGCTCGCGGCCAACGGCACACCGGCTCGCAGAAGCGACGCCACCCGCCATAACTGTGGGTGTTCGTCGGCAGGTACGTCGCGGAGGTAGTGCTCACCCCGTTCGGCGACGAAGTTGGGCTGAGTGACGACGGTGACCCCCGCGTCGAGCAGCTCGGCGAGCATGTCGTCGGGCACGATCGCGGCATGTTCGATGCGGTCGCCTGGATGGTGGCCCGCGGCCCGCAGCGCGGCGAGCGCGACCACCAGCTGCGCGCGGGTCACGCAGTGCAAGGCGACGGGAATGTCGTCGTCGTGATGGTCGGCGACCCATCCGATGAGCTCGTCGACGTCGAGCCGGTCGTCGTGCAGTATCCGCTTCCCGGGCGCGAGGAAGTGCAGCCGCTGCCGGATCTCCCCGCGCCGGTGCGCCACAGATAACGCCGCGACATCGTCGGCTGTGAGATCCGGTGTGGCATCGGTGATTCCGGTGATGCCGTAACGAGCCAGGCGCGCCGAGATGTCGGCGAGGGCCGTCACCCGCCGCGGCAGCCCACCGGCCCAGTCGTCGGTGCTGTTCAACCGCCCGTCGGGATGATCGGCCAGACCGACGCGGGTCAGTGCGGCCGAGTTCAGAATCCACATCGCGCCGCTGCGGTGCTGTATCCGGGTGGGGGTGTCGGCGATCAGCGCGTCGAGATGGTGGCGGTCGAGTTCGCCTGCGACCGACGCGTGATAGCCGACGGCGCGTATCCAGCCATCGGGTCCCGGTTCTGCCGTCCTCAGCGCTTGCCCGAGTTGGGCCTCGGTGCGCACCTGCGGCGGCCCGACCGACAGTGAGTCGAGTGCGGCGGCCATCGCCCGCAAATGCAGGTGATGGTCGTGAAGACCGGGCAGCACCACACCGGCGTCGGCGTCGACCACGTGCTCGGAGTGGAGCGGTTCGAGTTGCTCGGCGATGTCGGCTATCCGCTCGTCGAGGCGGATATCGGCGAGACGGCCATCCGGCAGTGTGGCGCGACGAATCAGCATGGGGTGAGCCGGCTTTCGATGAGCGCGTGCACCCGCTGGTTGTCCTCGCCGAGTTCGGCAGCGGACTTCGGCAACGTCGGAAGGCGCGACACCTCATGGCTCTGCGGATCAACGGTGAGCGGTGAGGTGGCGTAGTCGGCGGCGACCTCCGCAAGGGCGACGTCGACGGTCTCGCCGCCGCCGCGGCGGAGCGAATCGAGCAGCGCCTGAGCGGCCGCCAGGCCGGTGAGCGGATCGGCGATCGCATCGCCGACGAAGCTTGGGCCCGCTGCGACCAGCCCACCGGCGACCGCGGCGTCGTCACCGAAGGCCACGCGGTCGGCGCATTCTCCTTCAGTGCCGTAGCCGGTGATACGCAGCCACACTCGGCCGGGGCGCCCGCGCACCTGCTCGGCCGCAAGGCCGTGGCGGGCCAGTGCCGCGGGCCGGGACCCCTCGATCACCACGTCGGCGGCCTCGAGCAGCCGTCGAACGTCGTGGTCGTGAAAGTCAGTCGCGTAGGACAGCTTTGACGCATTCATCCAGTCGAAGAACCGTGGATCGCCCCGCCGGGTGCCGTCGGGTCTGCGCGGCGATTCGACCTTGACCACGGTGGCGCCGGCCGCAGCGAGCAGATGCCCGCACAGCGGGCCTGCCCACAGCGATGACAGATCCGCGACAAGAAGGGCGGACATGGCTCGCGTTGCGCGAACTCCAGTCCGCATGAAACGCGGTGCAGCGGGCGAGACTTCGTCGAGGACCGCCGCGGGCAGGTCCAGCAACCGCGCCCTCGCGACGAACTCGGCTGCGTCCCGATCGGCGGCCGCTGCCGTCACCGCCGACCAGTGATCCGTGGGTGAGGTGTCCATTCCCAGAAGGGCGGGAACGGTTTCGACGTCGTCCCCGCGCGACAGCGTGAGCGCGCACCAGCCGTCTTGTGTCGCCAGCAGGCGTGTCGCACCGCCTGCCGAGATGCGCCCGGCCGGAGCAAGCCCCAGCAGCGCGGCCCTTCCGGTGAGGATCTCGTCGGCGTCGACGTCCAAAGCGCCGCCGAGTTCGGCCGCAGCATCGCAAACATCTCGTGCGGCACGCCGCGCACGGGCGAGTACGGCGTCGGGCACACCCAATCGGCTCACCACGACATTCTGCATCGGCTCAGGTCGCTTCCACCGCATCCACCAAACCCCAGCGCAGGGCGGTCGCCGCGTCGATGGTCCGCCCGGACAACACGAGGTAGGCCGTACGCCAGCGGCCCACCCGCCGCGTGATGCTCACCGTTCCCCCTGCGCCCGGTATCAGACCGAGGCTAAGCTCAGGCAGTCCGAGCACCGAATCACGATGCGCCACAACCCATCCGCAGAATGCCGCCATTTCCAGCCCGCTCCCGAGCACTTGCCCGTGCACCCGCGCTCGGCAGCGCGCACCCAGCCGCGCGGTGAGTTCGGCTAGGACCAGCGCCGGGCTGTGCCGCACACGGGCGACATGTGCGCTCGCCGGGTCGGCGAACGAGCCGAACTCGGCGAGGTCGCCACCACTGCAGAACGAGGGGCCGTTGCCCGTGAGGATCACTTCGTCGACCGACGGGTCGTGCCGGGCGACGTCGAGGGCTTCCAGCAGCGCGGCGCGGGCGTCGTTGGAGAACGCGTTGTGGCGCGACGGCCGGTTGAACCGGACGTGCAGCGTGTCACCGTCGCGGTCGGCGACCACGGGATCGGGCAGCGCCGGAGCGGTGACGGGACCCCGTTGCCGCAGCCATGCGGCGAATTCCCCGCCCGCCTGCAGCGTGGAGTAGGCGAGCGACTCCGTGATCACCCCGGCGACCGTCGACGCCGCCGGATCGGCCGCGCGCAGCACGTCGTCGCAGACGGTCCCCGCCTGCGGCCACATCTCGAAGCGGGTGGTCAGTTCGACGAGAGCGGTCGCTGTCGACTCGACGGTGACGACGCGGCGGTCGGTCACCTCATCCCCGCTGAGGGTGAACGTCGCGCTGTCGATCCAGGACTGGGCGGGCGGCGACGCGATCTCGGCGGCGGATCCCACCGCCACGACCACTCCGGTCGGGGCGCGCGGACCGGTCGGCGGGTCGCCGAGGTCAACGACGAGCACGGCCCCGCACGGCCCTACACCGGGTCGAAGGACGAGATGAGCCAGCCGCCGTCGATCTTCTGCATGGTCACGCGTACCGCGCTGTTGATGAAGCTGGCGTCGGGACGGTCCTTGCTCTCGGTGGTCTGGTTGATGAAGACCAGCACCACCGCCTTCTCCGGCGCAATCTCCGACACGGCTGCGCGCACGACGGCGGCCTGCGTCTTGACAGCCTTCTGCTTGGCCGCCGGCGCGACGATCTGCTGGGTGAACTGGGTGTAGTACGACAGGAAGCTGCCGGTGAGCTTGCTCTTCGCGGTCGCGAAGTCCTTGTCGAGGCTGTCCGGTGAGTACGACAGCAAAGCCACGGTTCCGTCGGATGCGGCTCGGATGGCGGACCGCGTCGCCTCGGCATCGGTGTCGCGGTCTGAGTTGTAGACCGAGTAGTACATCCAGCCCGTCAGCGCGGCCGCGGCGACCAGTGCAATCGTCAGGGCGACGGCGACCCAGTGCCTTCTCGCGCCCCGGCCCACTCCGCCGAGAACGTTGCGCCTCGGCTTCGTCGCCGCCGCCTTCGGTTCGGACTCCTGCTGTCCGATGGCGTCGCTCTCGACTGCGGTCGACACCGGCTCGTCGCCATGGGTCGCGTCCACTTCGGGGACGTCCTTCTCATCGGTCACGGTACGAACTCGACTTTCGCCAGCTTCAACTGTCCGCCGTCACGCGCCAGGTTCACGCTGAGCCGCCACGCGCGGGGCTCCTGCTTCGCGCCCGCGGCGTTGGTGACGCGCGACGACGCGGCCACGAGAACCGTTGCGGTGTCATCGGTCATCGATTCGACCGCGGTCGCGGTCACATTGGTTTCGGTGACGGCCTTGGATTCGACGGCAACCTTGACGAAATCCTCTGCGGTGTTCTGGAAGTCGGTCTTGAACTGGCCGGTCGAGTTGTCGATGATGCGCTGGACGTCTTCTTTGGCCTTCTTGTAGTCCAGCGACATCAGCGTGACGGCGCCCTGACGGGCGGCCGCTTCGAACTCGGCTCTGCGCTGCTGCTCGGCCTGTACCTGACGGTGGCTCCAGTACATGTAGCCACAGGCGGCCAGCAGGGCCGCGATCACCAGGACGGTGAGGGCACCCGCGATGCCCTTCCACGACGGTAGCGGGATCCGCGCGCCGCGACGTTCCCGCGCCGGCGCGGCTGTCAACTCGACTGCGGAGTCGGCAGCGGCGTCCACTTCGACTGCTGCGGCTGATTCGTCGGCTTCTGCTCCGGGTACCGCGACGGTCTCGGCGGTTTCGGCTGCCTTGGTTTCGGCTGCCTTGGCCTCGGCGGCCTTGGTTTCGGCTGCCTTGGCCTCGGCGGCCTCGCGGCGCAGGCGCAGCGCACGGGCGCGCGCACGGGCGGCGGCGGCGACCGCCTCGGCTTCGGCTGCTTCGGCCTCCGCCTCCTCCGCCGAGATGGCGTCGACGGATTCGGTTTCTCCCGCCGTGTCGTCGACGTGGTCGCCGTTCAAATCCGGCGGAGTCTGCTTCCGGGACCGCATGCAACCTCCTATCCGGTAAGCACTGTGCTCAATGAGAATGGCATTTTCTATTTTCGGTATCGCCGCGACGATACAGGATTCGCATATCCGCTGAAATCAGGCATGTCCTGCGGAAATGCTATTTACGCACTATGCGGGCGCTTAGCGCTCTCTCTTGATCAGCTGATCCTTCATCACTTTGCCTGTCGCATTGAGCGGCAGCTCGTCCAGAAACTCTACGTACCGGGGCACCTTGAAACCAGCCATCCGATCGCGGCTCCACGCGATCAGATCTTCGTCGGTGACGGTGCCCTTCAGCACGACGAAGGCCTTGCCGACCTGTCCCAGCCGGTCGTCGGGCACGCCGATCACCGCGGCCTGCGCGACGGCGGGATGCTCGAGCAGAAAGCCCTCGATCTCGGCCGGATAGGCGTTGAATCCGCCGACGATGAACATGTCCTTCTTGCGGCCGACGATGCGGAGCCGACCGGTGTCGTCGATGGTGCCGAGGTCGCCGGTGTGCAGCCAGCCATCGCCGTCGATGGCCTCCGCGGTGGCAGCCGGGTCGTCGAGGTATCCCTGCATGACCGTGAAGCCGCGCATCAGCACCTCACCGTCGGTGGCGATGCGCAGTTCCACTCCGCCCATCGGAAGCCCCGCCGTGGTGGCGATGTCCTCCGCTGAGTCACCGGGCCGGGACAGCGTCGCAGTGCCTCCCTCGGTCAGCCCGTAGCCGGTTGCCAATGTCTGGAACGGCAGTTCGTCGAAGGCACGTCTGATCAGTTCGACGGGAATGTCGGCCGCACCTGTGACACCGACACGCAGCGTCGCCAACTTGGCTTTGTCGGCGACGCCCAGCAACGCGTGATACAGCGTCGGCGGGCCGGGCAACACGGTGATGCGCTCGGCCGCAACCGTTTCCACAACCCGATCGATGTCGAAGACCGCCATCGGGAACATGGTTGCGCCACGGATGAACGATGACAGCAAGCCGGCCTTCAAACCGAATGTGTGAAAGTAGGGGTTGATCATCAGATAGCGGTCGCCCTCGCGCAGATCGATGAGACCGCTGTACTCGCTGTAATGGCGCAGATTCTGGAGGTGGTTCATCAACACGCCCTTGGGCCTGCCGGTGGTGCCCGAGGTGAAGATGATCTCCGACGTGTCGGTTCCCGCGACGTCGCTTCCGTCGCGGACCGATGGCGAACCGCTGCCGAGGAAGTCGGATTTCAGGTCGATGACCGGCACGCCGGCAGGCGCCGGGTAGTCCTGGCCCAGGAAACCCTGCTGAACCAACACAGCCTTCGCGCCGCTGCGTTCGATGATGTCGCCGGCCTCGTCGGATTTGAACCGCGTGTTGACGGTGACGAGAACGCCGCCCGCGGTGAGCAGCCCGAAGGCCGCGATTATCCACTCGGCGGAGTTCGGCGCCCACACGGCGACCCGGTCACCCTTGGTTATGCCGAGATCGGCGAAGGCTCCTGCGGCGCGGCGAATCCGGTCCACGACCTCATTGAAGGTCAAGCGCAGCGGGCCATCGACGACCGCTTCCGCATCGCCGAAGCGGTCCGCCGCGCTCAAGACCATCTCGGGGATGGTCTGCCAGCTTTGACGGGTCGTCACGTCGTGACGAGACGACCCAGGTTCCCACCCATGATCTTGGCCTGATCCTCGACCGAGAGGTGCTCGAGCGCGGTCACATAGTGGGTCGGCTCGGCCAGGCCCTCCGGGTGCGGCCAGTCGGAACCGTAGAGCACCTGCTCGACGCCGATCAGGTTGATCAGATCGTCGATGCCCTCCTCGTAGAACGGGCTGACGTAGATGCGGTTCTTGATCTCCTCGATCGGGTTGCCGAGGAAGGCCTCCGGCGCCTTCTTCCACACCTCGGCCATGGAGTCCAGCAACGGGAACATCCACTTGGAGCCCGCCTCGACGATGCCCACCTTGAGCTTCGGATGCCGGAACAGCGCGCCGTGAATCACCCAGGACGCCACGGCATCCTGGATCGGGCGCCACTCGTTGAGGATCGACATCGCGTTGGTCTGGAACGGCAGCATCTCCTGCGCCGCACCGTCCCACTCGGACGTGTAACGCGAGTAGCCGCTGTCGGACGAGTGCATGCCCACGAAGACGTCGTGATGCACGACCCGCTCCCAGAACGGATCGAACTCCGGCAGCGCGAACGACCGCGGGCCGCGGAAGCCGGGCACCGGGGCCGGGCGGATGAGGATCGCGCGAGCGCCGCGCTTGACGCACCACTCCAGCTCCTCGATGGCCTTCTCGACGATCGGCAGGGTGATCACCGGAGTGGTGAAGATCCGGTTCTGGTAGTTGAAGCCCCACACCTCGTCGAGCCACTGATTGAGCGCGTGGATGAGCACGTGGATCGCGATCGGGTCGTCGCTCAGCCGCTCCTCGATGAGGCTGGCCAGCGTCGGGAACATCAGGGAGCGCTCGATGCCGAGCTCGTTCATCTTCTCGATCCGCGGTGCGGGCTCGAAGAACGCCGGTATGGCCCGCATCGGCTCGCCGAACAGCTCACGTTTGCTCTTGCCGTCGGGGTTGCCGAACTTGAAGTACTCCTCCCATGCGCCCGGCGCGGCGACCACCGAGAAGGTGGGGTTCGGGATGTAGTTGCTGATCAGTCCCTTCAGGGCGATCTTCGTGCGGCCGTTGATCTCGACGTACTGGACGATGTCCTTGTACTCCTTGGGGAGGTACTTGGTCATCGCCTCCGGCGGCTCATAGAGATGGTTGTCAGCGTCGAACAGCGGAAACGGGATGTCGACCCGGTGTGAAAGTTGACCCATGAAAGACTCCTTATCCTCTTGAGAGAATCCTATTCTCCTTAGCTGCTCAACGCAATGTGTTGCCTTACCAGGAACTTCTGCACCTTGCCACTCGCGGTGCGCGGATAGTCGTCCACCCAGTGCAGTTCCTCCGGCCACTTCTGAATCGCGACGCCCGCCGACTTGAAGTGCTCGCGCACGTCGTCGAGGGTCGGCATGTCATGGCCGTCGCGGATCCGCAGCACGGCCGCGGCACGCTCGCCCAGTCGGTCGTCGGGTGCGGCCACCACCACGGCCTCGGCCACCGCGGGCATGCTGAGTAGAACCTCCTCGACCTCGAGCGCCGAGATGTTCTCGCCGCCGCGGATGATGACGTCGGCCTTGCGGTCGGTGATGGTCAGGTACCCGTCGTCGTCGAGCACGCCGACATCGCCGGTGCGGTACCAACCCTCGGCGTCAAACGCCCGCTCCGTCAGCGCGTCGTCGGTGTAGCCGAGGCACAGATCCGGTCCGCGGCTGAAGATCTCGCCGTCCGGGCCGAGCCGGATCTCCACACCCGGACGCGGATTGCCGTCGGTGTAGAGCCGTTTGTCCTCCGGCGCATCGCGAGTCGACCCGGTGATCGACGGATGCTCGGAGCTGCCGTAGGACCGGAACACGAACATGCCCATGTCGGCCAGCCTGCGGGTGACCGCGGCGGGCACCGTAGACCCGCCGAGGCCAACGGTTTTGAAGTGCGAGACGTGTTCTGCGGTGCAGTCGGGATGGTCGAGCAGACTGGTGACGAAAAACGGTGGGCCGCCACCGACCGACAGCCCGTCGCTTTCGATCAACTTGAGGACCTTCCCGGGATCCCAGACGTCGCACAGGTCGATCGAGGCGCCCTCGAGAACGGGGATGAGGAACGCGCCGAGCATGCCGATGAAGTGCCCGACCGGTGTCGCGGTGAGTTGCCTGCCACGGTCGGGTGGGTAGTTGGCCAATAGCTGCCGCGTCTCGCACCCCAGCGTCTGATGGCTGTGCACAACGCCTTTCGGGTCAGTTGTCGTGCCCGAGGTGAATGCGATCAGCGCGGGGCTGCTCGGATCGGCGGCAATCGTTCCGGCCAGCGGTTCATCGGCGAGAAGCTCCTCGAAATTCTCACCGACCAACCCGACGATCGGGACATCCGCGCAGAGGTCGGGCAGGTATTTCATCCGCCCGAACGCGCGGGCGGTGATGAACACCTTCGGCTTGGCGGTGGCGATGATGTGGGTCAGTTCCTTGCGGCCGTAGAAGTGCACGATCGGCACCACAACCGCACCGAGGAAGGCCGACGCCCAGAATGACGCGGCCGCCTCCATCCAATTCGGCAGCTGAATGGCCACGGCGTCGCCGGGCTTGACGCCACGCGCGCGCAGGCCTTCGGCCAGCCGACGGGCCTGCAACTCGACGTCGGCGAACGTGCCGACAAACGGGCGGACGTCCGAGTGCACCCAGAAGCCGGTGCGCGGGTTCGCCTGCAGCCCGTCTGCGATCAGATCGCCGAGCGTCTCGGCCCGCCACCACCCTTCATCCTCATAGCGTTTGATCAGCTCTACCGGGATTTTTCGCATTGCGCGCCGCGGCACCTCCATTCGCTCGTGATGCTATTCTCCGCCCAAGAGAATGCCAATACCGCAGACGGAGAATGGGCGATGGTCGATCTCGAATTGGATGACGGCTTGGCGGTCATCACCATCGACCGCCCGCACGCCCGCAACGCCATCTCGCTGGAGACGATGGACCAGTTCGACAAGGCGCTCGACGGGGCCGAGGACGCGGCCGCGCTCGTCATCACCGGCGCGGGCGATCGCGCCTTCGTCTCGGGCGGCGACCTCAAGGAACTCAGCGCGTTGCGCACGGAACGCGAAGCAGGCGCCATGGCATGGCGGATGCGGTCGATCTGCGACCGGATCGCCGGCTTCAACGGGCCGACGGTGGCTGCCCTGAACGGTCATGCGCTCGGAGGCGGCGCCGAGGTGGCGGTGTCGGCCGACATCCGGCTGGCCGCAGACGACATCAAGATCGGTTTCAACCAGGTGTCGCTCGAGATCATGCCCGCATGGGGCGGGGCAGAGCGGCTCGTCGAACTGGTCGGCTTCAGCAAGGCCCTGCTGCTGGCAGGCACCGGAATGATTCTCAGCGCTCAGGACGCGCAGCGCAGCGGGCTGGTCGACCACGTCATCGCCCGCGACGAGTTCGACGCCGAGTGGCGCAGGATCGCGTGCGCTCTGGCGAACCGTCCCGCCGGGGAGATCAAACACGTGATGCGGGGCGTCACCACCACCGAGGCGGTCGCCGCCTTCGCCCGGCTGTGGGTTTCCGATGAGCACTGGGCCGCGGCCGACAGGGTGATGAAGCGCGACAAGTGATTTCACGCGTTGAAACTGCATCCATGGCGATGATTTGCGAGTAGAGCCCGCCATAGCCGCCGTCTCGATCAACCGCCGAGCGGCCGGATGGGGTTGTTGCCGTCCCACTCCGCCGCGGCGTCGTGGATGAAGATCGCGTTGGCCGCCGTGGCATCGGTGAGTTCGGAGATCTCGATGACGGCCGCAGGCGAGTTCGGCGGCTCGACATAGGCGAATCGCACGCCGTAGCTTTCCCCGCCCGACCACACGACCGGCCAACCGGCGTTCTCGACCGCACGCATCGTATCAGTGAACTGGCGCACCGGCCCCGGCAAGATCGTCATGACGCGGTCGGATGGACGACGACGCGAGGCGGACCCTGCCCCTTGCGCACCCGGTCGATGGCCTCAGGCACGTCCTCGAGTGCGATGATCCGGCCGATGCTCGGCGACGGGTCGAGCCTGCCCTCCGCCACGGCGTCCAGAGTGCCGTACCAGTCCTGCGGCAGCGGACCGCCGCCGAACTGGATTGTCATGCCCTTGTGGGTGGCCGCGGTGCAGTCGATCGTCCCCGCGTCGTACCACCCGCCTGCGACGTAGACCCGCGCCATGAACTCGCACGCGTCGACGATATTCTGCAGCAGGCCGTGTCTGCCCACGCATTCGAAGATGACCTGTGTCGTCTGAAAATTGTTGGCCCGGAACGTCTCTCGCCATACATCATAGGGATCCCGCGACGACGGGTTGACCAGGACGTCGGCGCCGAAGGTCTTGGCGTAGGCAAGCCGGTCGTCGCTGTAGTCGGCCACCACGATCGGCGCCACTCCACGCGCCTTGAGTGCGGCCACCGTCGAAAGGCCGATGGCACCGGCGCCGATGACGAGCGGCAGCTCACCCGGTTTGACACCCGAACACCGAACGTAGAACTCGCCGACCGCGAACGCATCAACCAGCGCGACGGAGTCGTCGGGCACGCCGTCAGGCACCCTGCGGGCCATGATCTCCGAGACGAGCATCAGTCCGCCGAACGCGCCTGGCGCATCCGGGTTGTGCCCGATGACAAGCGGTTCCTCGCCGTGCCGGATCATGATCGGCAGGCTGGTGACCCGTGTGCCGACCGGGAAGTCGTCGCTGCAGTCCGGTCCGTGGCCCACCACCTCGCCGATGAACTCGTGGCCCATCACGGTGTCGCGGTCGGCGTCCCATTTGAACCGGTCCGCGGAGTTCGGATGGTCCATGTAGTGCACGTCCGACGCACAGATGGCCGCGCTCAGCGGTTTGATCAGCAATTCGCCGGGTCCCGGTACCGGGTCGTCGGTTTCACGCACCTCGAGCTTGCCGCCACGCAGTACCACCGCTCGCATCAGCCCGCCGTCCCTTGTTTGGCAGCCGAGTCCAATGAGGCGGCGGTCATGAGCTCGACAAGGTTGCGCCGGTCAACAGTCCACACCATTGATGCCATCGTGCGATTCTTCTCTCCCACAGCATAAGTCGGGCCGTTTCCGATGTTGTCGATGATCTCCCGAGCAACGTCCTCGGAGAGCATGACGGTGTCAGGGTCGTACGGAAAGCCCATCCGTTGGTATGCCTCGGTCCACGTCATGCCGAGCGGCGTGCAGCACACGTCGACACCATGCGGACGCAATTCCGCCCACAGCCCCTCGGCGAAGTTGACGTTGAACGCCTTCACCGCGGAGTACACCGCGAGCAGCGACGCTCCGGCCAGGCAGGCCAGCGAGCTCACCAGCACGATTCCGCCGCGACCGCGTTCGCGCATCGCCGGGGCGAAGTGCCGCGCCAAGGCCACCGGCCCGACGCACGCAAGCTGGATCTGACGTAGCGAGTCGTCGAACGACTCGTCGAGGAACTCGACCGTCCGGTTCGCGGCGCCCGCGTTGTAGATGACGAGCCCGACCTCCAGCCCGTCGGTCGCCTCGGCCACCCGTTCGGAGATATCGGGGACGGTCAGATCCAACCGCACCGGTCGAACCTCGACGCCATGGCGCTCGCGGATCCCGGTCGCGACGTCGTTCAACAGCGCCTCATTGCGGGCGATGAGCACGAGATCCAGTCCGCGCTCGGCCAATTGGTCGGCCAAGCTGGCTCCGATTCCCTCGGATGCGCCTGCGATGACCGCCCACCGCCCGTAGCGCTGCGCGAAGGCATCGGTCATGACGACCCACCGGCCCCGGTCAGTAACCGCGGGGTATGTGTGGTTCTGCGACGGATGCGCCACCCGTCGGGCCCCCGTACCAGTTCGTCGTCGTAGTGGCCGACGGCGTCGACCCAGGGGGCGTTGTCATCGGCCGTCACCATCAGCACGGCGTGCACGTAGGTTCGTGCGGTCGCGGTGTCGCCGTTCACGTCGATGACGAAATTCGACAGCCGGTGATACGTCGGTCCCATCGGGTCGTGAATCCGGGCGAACAGATCGGTGAAGGCGTCGGGATCGGTGAACGTGCCGACGTCGCCGTAGTCCAGGTCGACCTGGTCGGTCCAACAGCTGCGGAACAGCGGCCAGTTCCTCGTGTCGATTCCCGTGGCGTAGCGGACCAGCACCTCGGTGATTTGCGCCTTGTCGGCATCCACGCCGGGAAGGCTAGCCGATCACCGACCTCTGGACCGTGTGTTCTCTCTAGACGAGAATGCCATTTCCGATTAATGTCAACCACGTGTCGACACCGCAGAAGGCGCTCGCGCCCGAGATCTCCACCTGGCCCGACGAGAACCCGCAGCTGATCGGTAGCCGGTGCGGTGCGTGCGGCGCCACCACCTTCCCCGTCCAGCAGCGCTGCCCCAGGTGCAGCGGCGGCGACATGTCCGCGGTGAACCTCCCCCGCCGCGGCACGCTGGTCGCGTGGACGACGCAGGGCTTTCCTCCCGGCGCGCCCTACAAGGGTCCGACGGGCAAGGATTTCGTGCCGTTCGGCGTCGGGCTCGTTCAGCTCGAGGACGTCATCCGCGTCGAGGGCCGGCTTACCGAGAACGACCCGGAGAAACTGCAGTTCGGTATGGATGTCGAGTTGACGATGATTCCGTTCACCACCGATGACGAGGGCAACGAACTCGTCACCTTCGCGTTCCAGCCGGTCTAGAGAGGTCTGCCATGACTAACGACGTCGCCATCATCGGCGTGGGGCTGCATCCCTTCGGCCGGTTCGACAAGACCGCGATGGAGATGGGCGCCGACGCGATTCAGGCCGCGCTCACCGACGCAGGTGTCGAGTGGCGCGACATCCAGTTCGGCTTCGGTGGCAGCTACGAGGTGTCGAACCCCGACGCCGTCACCCGGCTGGTCGGCCTGACCGGCATCACGTTCACCAACGTCTTCAATGCCTGCGCAACCGCCGCATCGGCCGTTCAGCAGACCGCCGACACCATCCGGCTCGGCAAATACGACATCGGCATCGCCATCGGCCTGGACAAGCATCCCCGCGGTGCTTTCACCGACGACCCGGCCAAGTTGGCGCTGCCCCAGTGGTATGCCGAGAACGGCCAGTTCGTCACGACCAAGTTCTTCGGGATGAAGGCCAACCACTACCTCAACAAGCACGGCATCTCCCAAGAGACGCTGGCCAAGGTGGCCGCCAAGAACTTCCGCAACGGCGAGAAGAACCCGAATGCCTTCCGGCGCAAGCCGATTTCGGAGGAGGAGATCCTCAACTCGGCGGTGCTGAACTACCCACTCACCCAGTACATGTTCTGCGCACCCGACGAAGGCGCGGCGGCGGTGATCATGTGCCGAGGCGATATCGCGCACAAGTTCACCAAGAAGCCGGTCTATGTGAAGGCGAGCGAGATCCGGACCCGCACCTTCGGGGCATACGAGGTGCACGCGACATTCGCGCCGCTCGACGAGGATTCGTCGCCGACGGTCTACGCCGCGAAGGCGGCCTACGAGGCGGCGGGTATCGGTCCCGAGGACGTCGACGTCGCCCAACTGCAGGACACCGATGCAGGCGCGGAGGTCATCCACATGGCCGAGACGGGCCTGTGCGCCGACGGCGAGCAGGAGAAACTGCTGGCCGACGGCGCCACCGAGATCAACGGCACGATGCCGGTGAACACCGACGGCGGCCTGATCGCCAACGGCGAGCCCATCGGCGCCTCCGGGCTTCGACAGGTGCACGAACTGGTGCGCCAACTTCGCGGTGAGGCAGGCGACCGGCAGGTGCCCGGTGAGCCGAAGGTGGGCCTGGCTCAGGTCTACGGCGCACCCGGCACGGCGTCCGCGACGATTCTGTCGGTGTAATAGCACCCGTCGTGCCGACAGTCGCCGACACCGTCAACCGCTACGCAGAGCTGCTCGGTTCGGGCAGCGCCGATGAGATCACCGCGCTGTATGCACCGGATGCCTCGGTGGAGGATCCGGTGGGAAGCGGTGTACGGCACGGCCACGCCGAGATCCGTGAGCTCTACAGTCGCGTCGAAAAGCAAACCCGGACAGTCGAACTCCTGTCGGTGCACATCAACGGCGCCGAGGCGGCGTTCCTGGCGCGGCTGACGGTGATCGGCGACGATGCCCGAACCACGATCGACGGGATCGATGTCATGACGTTCGACGCCCAGGCCCGCATCACGTCCATGCGGGCGTTCTGGGCCGCGCCCGACCGCTAGGGCTCCTCAGGCGATCGCCGAGCCGACGAAGTACGTGGTGAGCAGACACACGCCGACGAGGACCACCCAGCCGTCGGTGAGTCGGCACAGCAGAGCGGGAGCATGGCGCACCTCCATGAACTCTCTGAAGATGATGCGCACTTTGATCAGCGCGATGACGATGGCGCTCACCGTGACGACAGTGCTTGCTTGCAGTGTTCCGTGCCGATCGGCCGAGTGATCCAGCCAGACGTACGCAGAAGTCATCGACGTCAGAATCGCCCAGACGATCAACAGTCTCTTGTTCGATGCGGTGCTCATCGATCACCTCACAACGTAGAGCAACGCGAAGATCAGCACCCACAGGAAATCGACTGTGTGCCAATAGGTGGCGCACGTTTCGACAAGCTGCTGGGATCGCCGAAGCGGACTGGACAGTTGATACACGAGAACGCCGAGCACGACGAACCCGATCAGGACATGTATGCAGTGGATCGAGGTCAAGAAGAAGTAGTGCTGGAAGAACTCGTTGCTGGTGAACGTGTTTCCCATCCGGATCTCCTTGATCCACTCCAGGATCTTCGAGGCCAGGAACACGAGTCCGAAGGACAGAGTGAGAAGGGCGTTGGTCATCGCCGACCGGTAGGCGCCTGTCCGCGCGGCTTGAACGCAGCGCGCGACGGCCCACGAGCTGAGCAGCAGCGCGACGGTGTTGAAGACACCGATGTGCAGATCAAGATCGCCCTGTGCCTGTAGGTACAGCTCCCGATTTTGGGTTCGAGAGAGTAGATAGACCGAGAAGTACCCGGTGAACAGTAGAGTCTCGAAGAGAACGAACATCCACATGTCGGGTTGACCCGGAACGAACTCGGCGGCCTTGTCGTCGAGGTGCTCCGGTTGGGGTGCGCCGGCGAGATTCGTCATCGCGACGCCTCCTTGGCCGCGATTTCCGGTAGGACTCCTGTGCCGAAGTCCTCGCGTTCGATCATCTTGCGCAACAACACGATGAACACGCCGGTGTACAGGACGAACACCACCATGTTGATCCACCAGGCGATGGCGCCGTTCCACGCGAAGGCGCCGCGCGAGAAGATCCACGCAGGCGCGACCACCACTTCGGTCAACGCGTTGCACAGGCCGAGATAGCCGAACCACTTCGGGAACACACGGTTCTTGTCGAGCAGGATCGCGACCATGTAGACCAGCGACCCGATCAGGAACACACCCATGGTGCCGCTGAATGACAGGAAGCCGAAATCGTAGAGCCAGGCGATGATTTCGGGGTCACGGTCGGGCCGAAACGCCGCCACCGTCATCGCCATGGCCATCACCAGCATCCCCGGTACGGCGGCCAGCGCATAGATGATCAGGTAGGAGTAGGCGAAGACCCGACTCACCGACATCCGCCGCATCGAATACGCCAGCAGTGCGTTCATTGGGGCGCACATCCCGGCTACCAGGAACACGACGGCGAATCCGACGATGATGCCGTGGCCGTGGTCGTCGAACCACCGCACCACGGTCGGCGTGTCCCACGCCGGGCTCGGCGGTGGCTGCACGCGGGTGACGAAGAAGAACAGCACGCCGTAGAGGTTGTAGAAGACGACCATCACCCACCACGCGAACCACAGCTCGCGTTTGGGGTGATATCGGATGTTCCACAGCAGCCTGCTCGTCGGGGAACCGGCAGGCGCGACTGCCGTCGTCGGCAGCGCCGTCGTCGATGCGCTCATGCCGCGACCCGCTCCTGGGCTCGCTGCTCCCGGATGTTCTGCGCGAGAACGGCTCCCATGACGACGATCCACACCGCGATCGCGCTGTTCTTGACCCAGAACGACAACAGACCATCCCATGCAAGCGGCCCGGTGAACGAGAGCGCGGTGAAGGCGGCGGGTGCCAACGCGATCGCCGTCGCGACGTTGAAGAGAGCAACCCACGGTTTGAAGATGCGCTGTTTCTGATGGTCCCAGAAGATCGCCAGCGCCAGCAGCAGACACTGCGCGATCAGGTACGGAACTACGAGGGTGAAGGTTAGCCACGCAAGGTCGTTCAACAACTGAGTGAGTTCGGGTGCACGGTCAGTGCGGAACGAGCCGAGAAGCCAGAACATGTTGGCGATGAGGAAGATCGTGGGGGGGCCGCCTGCGCATGCGATCAGGCAATACGACAGGATCGGCGTCCGATGGGCCATGCGGCGAATCTGCATCGCGAGCAGGATCACAATGGGGACCAGGCCGACGCCGAACCAGTTGAACAGGATCATGCTGTAGCGGATACGCGCGGTCTCGTCGCGATAGAAGGTCGCGACTTCCTCGGCGGACAAGGACGGCGACATCGGATGTGCGAAGCCGGGAAACAGGAAGAAGGCGGACACCCAGATCAGCGCGACCACCGGCAGCGTGCAGAGAAGGATGAACTCACCGTCAGTTCGTTTCATCGTCGGGCTCTCTTCATCGATGGACGTCGGTTGCCGATCGGCAACTGGACGGTAGCCGACCGGCTACCAAAAGGTCAATCCTCGATTACCCTCGTCGTGTGACGTCGACGCGGCAGGGCCCTCGGTTCAGCGCGATCACGCGCACCGCCGCCCAGACCCGCGTGCTGGACGCGGCGCTGAAACTCATCGCCGAGAACGGCGTCAGCGGTACATCGCTGCAAATGATCGCCGACGAAATGGGTGTGACGAAGGCGGCGGTGTATCGCCAGTTCAAGACCAAGGAAGAAATCGTCATCGCCATCACCGAACGCGAGATGGGGCGACTGGAGGATGCGCTGGAAGCCGCAGAGGCCCATGGTCATTCGCTGCGGGCGCGGGAGGTTCTCCTCGACCGGATGATCGAACAGGCCATCGACCGTCGTGGCGCATTCAGCATCCCGCTGTTCGACCCCGTGATCATTCGCCTTCAAGCGGAGTACGAACCGTTTCAGCGGTTCATCGAGCGTCTCTATGCGGCGCTGCTCGGCACGGAAGGCGGCGTCGAGGCGCGCTTGCACGCCGCGATGCTGTCGAGCGCGATCAGCGTCGCCGTCATGCATCCGTTGTTGGCCGACGTCGACGGTGACACCCTGCGCGCGTACTTGAAGGAGATGACACGCCGAATGATTGGCCTCACAACCTGACCCGCACCGGAGTCAGAGCTTCGGTATTGGCATAACGACACACAGGGTCGGCCTGGACGGCTGCTTCAGTCGGTGGTGTGGACGATCAGCACGTGGGTCTTGGCCTTGCGCAAGACGTCGCCGGGTACCGAGCCAAGCCACTTGTCGGTGCGCGTGCCCAGTCCCACGTTGCCAACGACCAACAGATCGGCCTTGACCTCCTCGGCGAGCCGGGACAGCGCCTGTGCCGGACCACCCAGACGACCCACCGGAATCGGTCGCGTCTCGACATCCTTCGCGCCAGCCGCGCTGGCCCGGTCGCGGGCTTCCCTAAGGATCCCAAATATGGGGGCCATCCCGTGCATCTTGAAGTCCCCCTCGTCCCGGAGGACGACCTCGGCGCGGCCATCAATCACACGATCCGGCCGGGCTGGTCTTCCCCAGCCTCCCTTATCCACGTTAGGCAAGTGCGCCATCGCGATGATCAACTTCGCGTTAAGTGCCGCGGCGAACGCGGCCGCGTGCTCCACCGCACGCAGCGACGTGTGCGAGCCATCGGTGCCGACCACCAGTGTCTGATAGGCGCTCATTTCCCCACCCAGGGTAAAGCCCGACGGCGGCTCAGCTCCAAGAAAGAGCGAACAAAGCCACGCAGCCTCTCACCGCCCCACTAAAACACACGTGCGGATGCCTCTCGAACTTGAACCACACGCAGGGCATAGCGTTGTCACTCCGCGCATCGCATCGCGAAAACCCACACCTGAGAAGTCGAGTCGAAAGCGCAGTTAGCTCATGAACTGGTCGGAGTACCTAGGACAGTAGGCCTGGACGGCGTCGGCCATGAAAACCGCGGCCTGACGCGGAGTAAAGGCCGAGTCGTTCAGTGTCAGCTGGTGAATGGTTGCTGGCGATTTGCCGGAGGTAAACGCCTCGCAGACCGTCCGGGCCCTCTTCACACTCTGTTCCGGTTGTGAAAAATTGATCCCGTCGGCGAAGAGCTGCTTCAGAAACGCGTCGTCGGTGGCGTCGGCGGCGGCGCTGCCGGGGGTGACCAGACTCAATGCGGCCACCGCTATCACCGCACCGAAAAGCTTGCCGATGTGGTGGCGGGCGAACATCATGATGACTCCTACATGTCGAACCGCAACGCAACAACACTAGCCCCACGCTGAGCAATCGTGTGCCCGCTGTCATGATCTGCGAAACGGAGTCGATGGCGCGGGCTGGTCACCACGCCTGCCGATGTGACAGTCGTCTGGGGGCAGTCGAGCTAGGGGGCGCCGATCGCGTTGATGCAGCGGATCACATCCTGCACACCCATGGAGGGGTGCCCCTGCGCAACGAAGTCGTCCAGCTTCTGGATGGCCTCCGCGTTCTTGCCTTGCGCCAGCATCAAGGAGATGTCATCAAGCTTTGCGAGGCTGCCGCTTTGGTCCTTTGTCTGGGCGGACTGGCGCTGGGCCTGGACCGTGGCATTCCGCAGTTGGGCTATCAGCGTCCGGCACTCTACGACGGTCGTCGCCGAAGCGGTGCCAGCGAGGATCCCGTTCAGAAAAAGCAATGCTAAAAACATCGCGATCAACCGTGTCAGGTTCATCAAAACTCCCTCTGCGTAGTGGCGCAGAATGGCTCCGCAGGCAGGCAAACGGCCTGACCGCCTAGCGCTAGGTACCCCGCGCCGTCCTGAGACAAACTAGTGGCAATGCTAGTTTGCCTCTCGCCCCGTTGGTGGAGTTGCAACAGCCGCCAAGTCGACGTATGTGCTGTCCTGCGACTCGAGCGGAGTGACTGACTACTTCGTCCTACTTCGTCGCGGCGCCGGTGAAGGCAAGTGGTGCGCGCCACGAGCGAGGTCGTCCCGGTACCGCTCGAGAAATCCTGAACTTGTAATGATCAGATCGCCGATTCCATACCGGTTGTGGAAACAACGTTTTATCATCTCGGAAATGAGGTTTCCGGCTGATCGCGTGCGTACCAGGCCGTTGTTGAGTGTGCTGTCGGCAACGGTTTTAGCGGGAGCCTGTGTCACCTTCGGCACCGCAACCGCTGCCGCGGACGACCTGCCGCCTCCACCGCTGCATCACATCCATTACACGGTTTGGGCCGAGGAGCCTTTCACGGCGGAGATCTACTACCGCGACACCGACCCGCCGAACTGGGCGGAATACAGCCACAACCCCTACCTGTACAGCCCCAACATCGAAGCCGAAGTCGGCCCGAACCAGCAATGGAACCTCGACGTCGGTTTGGCCGACCCCGATCAGTGGGCGATGGTAGTCGCGGGCACCGGCGGCGAGTCACCGAAGAGACCCAACATCCACTGTGCGCTTGCCGTCGACGGCGTGGTCGTGAAGACCGCTCAGGGACCGAAGGGTGCGCTCTGCTCCATTCGAGCCTGGTGATCACTCACCGGCGTCGCGTCGCCTGCGGACACAGGATCACCTTCCAATCGACGCAGCCATTGCTCGCAATACTTGAACGTCTCGGCGTGACCGGTGGACATGCCGAGAGCCCGCTCCATCACGAGCGCCTGCGACACGCTCGTCGCGAACACCGTCCACACCACAGGCGGCACCTCACCCACGTCCACGTTGTAGCGCCGTAGTGCAGCGGCGATCGCCTTGTTCTGCTCCTTCCGGAACCGTTCGGCGTAATAGACGATTTCGGCCCTAAGCGCCTTGCGGTGATTAGCCAGCCCCATGAACTCCATCGTCAGCCGGGTGGCCTCAGGCTGCGTGCTGAACCTCCACAGGGCCCACAGCGGCTGAGGCGACGCCAGCGCTGTCGCCAGCACCCCGAGGCCATCCTCCGCTCTGCGGCGGAACACCTCGAGGAAGAGGTCTTCCATGGTCCTGAAGTAGTAATGCACAAGTTGCGGCTTGAGCCCGGCGGCATCCGCGACACGCCGAGACGTGACGGCGGCGTAACCCTCCTGCAGGAGCAGTTCCTCGGCAGCATCCAGCAGTACGCCGCGATTCTTCGCCTCCGGTGCCCCAATTCTTCGGTCCGACGCCATGTCACCTCCCCGAATATTCTCCCAGAGCGTCGCCACCGGAGACGTCAGCCGCCATACCGGGTGTCACCTTGACCGTGACTCTACCGCCATGCTAAGCAGGTGCTCAGCATACTATGTGCCGTGCACCTTCAGCGCGGTGCGACGTCCAGCCAGTGGAGCTATCACGGGTTCCGGGAGGAAGCGCCTTTAATGACTACCGATTACGACTCCCTCGACTACTTCACCGATCCGTCGCTCGTGCCGGACCCGCATCCCTACTTCGACCATCTACGGACCAAGGACGCATCCTGCTGCCCGATCACCAATGGGGTGCTCGCGGTCACCGGCTGGGAGGCGGCCAACGCGGTCTACAAGGACGCCGAGAGCTACTCGTCCTGCGTTGCGGTGGCCGGCCCGTTCACCCCGATCCCGTTCGTGCCCGAGGGCGACGACATCTGCGCACAGCTCGTGGAGCACCGCGCCGAGATCCCGATGTACGAGCACATGGTCACGATGGACGCGCCGTACCACACGGATGCCCGGTCGCTGCTTAGTCGGCTGTTGACACCGAAACGGCTGAAGGAAAACGAGGACTTCATGTGGCGGCTGGCCGACCGCCACATCGACGAGTTCATCGCCGACGGCAAGTGTGAGTTCCTGGCCGCCTACGCCAGGCCGTTCTCACTGCTGGTGGTGGCCGATCTGCTCGGCGTCCCCGAAGAGGACCACGAGGAGTTTCGCGAAGCATTCGGCGCCCAGCGCCCCGGCAGCAACATCGGAGGCCTCGACCACGAGCCGATCGCCGCCAACCCCTTGGAGTGGGCCGACGAGAAGTTCAGTCACTACATCGAGGATCGCAGGACGAACCCGCGTGACGACGTGCTGACCGGGCTGGCCACTGCGCTCTACCCCGACGGCTCGACGCCCGAAGTCATCGACGTCGTGCGCACCGCCACGTTCCTGTTCGGGGCCGGCCAGGAGACCACCGCCAAGCTTCTCAGTGCGGCGCTGCGGGTGCTCGGTGACCGACCCGAGATCCAGCAGCAGCTGCGCGACGACCGCAGCCTCATTCCGGTGTTCATCGAGGAGTGCTTGCGGATGGACAGCCCTGTGAAGAGCGTGTTCCGGATGGCTCGCAAGACCACGACGCTGGGCGAAACCTCGGTCCCCGCCGGTACCACAGTGATGGTCAGTCCCGGCGCGGCAAACCGCGACCCCGGGCGGTTCGACGAACCCCACAAGTTCCGTCTCGACCGGAAGAATGTCCGCGAGCACATCGCGTTCAGCCGCGGCATCCACTCCTGCCCGGGCGCACCGTTAGCGCGCGTCGAGGGCCGGGTCAGCATTGAGCGGATTCTCGACCGGCTGAGCGACATCACGATCGACGACGAGAAGCACGGTCCCGCCGACTCCCGCGCATACACCTACGAGCCGACATTCATTCTGCGCGGACTGACCGACCTCAACATCAAATTCACCCCAGTTGGGTAGGCGTGCCGCGCAGGTCCACAGGTTTCGATTCGACTGCGAACTCACTCGAAGCTGCGAAGACGACGCTAGGCTGGACTGGCTGGCGGGCTCGGTCTGATCTCCGAAGGAGGCAGAGGTGCGCAAGATCATCGCGGCGCCGGTCGTCGCTTGTGGATTACTCTCAGCGTCAATACCTTTCGCCGGTGAGGCATCGGCGTATTGCGACTCGGCAGACTGCGTCCCGAACGTTGCCCGCAATGTCGCCGAGGGCGCACCCTGCGCACCCGGTCCCTCTTACGTCTTCGGCCTGGATTCCGACCGGAACACCCTCATCTGCGCCGCGCAGGGCATGTGGGTTCGGGTCGGCCCGTTGATCGGCACGCGCGAGTTGGCGCTGCCCTGTGAACGGCCGGGTGATAGCGCGCAGCAACCCATTACCACAAATGACTTGCAGGCACGTACCCCCGGCGTCCCGCTGAGGTGTGCGGAGATCAACGGGGCCACACGGTGGATACATTTCTGACACTGGGTGAAGCGCGCCACTGGTGAGTCGAACCACCTGGCGGGGGCTTCACGTGTCCAACCCCGCAGTCCCCCGCTCGTCGGCGGGCGATCTAGGTGTCTCCGCGCGTCCAGATGCTGGCGCCGTTATTGGCCACGCAGGTCAAGAACAGCCCGTCGGGTGCCTGGGCCACCTCACCGTCCTGTGCGGGGCAGGGTGCGGTTTCGTTTCTGATTCCATGCATCTCGGGCGAGCGGAACCACCGCGGTTCGTATCTCCTGGGTGAGCCGCAGAACACCAGCCGTCCCCACGAAGTCACACCGAATGCGTAGTAAGTGCTGTTGTCGCAGTACGAGCCGAGCACGACATTGGGCCTGATGCCCGGCGTGCACGATGGGTAGTCGCACTCTGGCGGCTCGGCGGCCGCCGGCGGCGCGCCGGGCAACAAACCGGTGGTGAGTAAGGCAGCGAGCACCGCGACGACTGATCGCACAGCAACATTTTCACATAGGCGGGAACGAAGCTCTCGCTATTGAAGAAGATAGCTCCAGACCGAGTTAGGCTACTAGGTTATGCAGGCGAAAAGTGTGGCTGCGGCCGCGACGGCGATCGCCGTGATCGGAAGTCTAGTCGCAGGTCCGTCGGCGCACGCCACGGATTACGGCGTTGCGCTCAATGGCACCTATCGGGCCTTCTCGAACGGCGAATGGTCTCAAACTAGCGCGGGCCCGAACGGCGCGGGTGGAGCCATGGTCTACATAGACCAGCCGTCGAAGATGGAGACCTGGACTGTGACATCGGACTGTATTAGTCCGATCCAATGCAACGGCGAGGTCAGAAGCGACGCAGGCTGGACGGGTTCGCTGAACTTCAACGGCGATTCCTGGAGGGTCGACCGCGACATCCCGAACTGGGCGCCGTGCCCCGACGGCACGGCAGCCCCCGGTCACCAGAACTTCGCGTTGTGGGGGTTCGATCCGACCACGAGTGAGAAGAACAAGACCCGGGACCTGATCGTGGGCTGGGAACGGACCATGGCCCCGAGCGGCGCATGCGGTCTCAACAAGCCGGTTGTCACCCAGTTGCCGGTGCGACTGGAAAAGTTGTCTTAGCCGCCGCTGGCACGATCAGATCGGCAGCAGGTCCTGCCACGATCTGGGTTGCGTCCCAGCAACCGGAGTCGACACCTGCTGAAGCTGCCCATCGGGGCTCATATAACGTCCCGTGCGCGGGTCGTAGCTCGTGATCGCAACCGATGGACCACCAGAACCGTTGCCGTTGAACGCACTTGGCGCCGCGGGTAACGCGCCGCCGTCTGGCGGTGGCACCTCGACGGGCCCAGGCGGCGGACCGAGCGGCGCAGGCGGTACGTCTCCACCTGCAGGCGCGATCGGGGCCTCGACGGGCGGTATCGGCACTCCATTGAGGGAATTACCCGGCGGCGCGGGCGCCGACGGTGCGGGCGGCAGCGGATCGGTGAGTGGATTGGGTGCGATCGGTGGCGTTCCGGCAGGGACGGCACCCGGCGGCAGGGGCGTACCCTCTATCGGTGCGTAGATTCGATCTCTGAAGTCAACGCGATCGTCGATCGGAACCCCTTGCGCAACGAGATTCGGGTCGAACTGATTGGGCCCGAGCGTGTGTTGGCGAATTGCGTTTGGCCGATAACCCTTCGGGTCGTTGCAGAGTTCGACCGTTGGGGCGCGCTTTCCAGGGTGCCCCATGCACGGGTAGTTGCGTGCGCCGCGCACCGAGATCGGCGAATCCTGCGGCAGTTTGCAGTACAGCCCGTCAGGTGTGTCGACCGTGGTGGTGTCGGCGGGGTTGCGCCACTGCGACGCTGGCAGGAAGCCGACCGTACATGCGGGGGGATCTTCGATAGTGAACGAGAAGTCGCTCAGGGGCAGCCCCATTGGGTTGTTCTTCGGAAGCCCAAATGACTGCTGAGCAGCGATGACCCCGGGCAGAAGCACCAGGAGTTGTTCCAGCGACGGGTTGTACGTGACGAGAATTTGACCCAAGGTGGTGAGGTTCGCCAGCAGTATCGGCAGAGTCGGCTTTATCTGAGTCAGAAGCGCCGAAACCTCCTGCGCGAAGCCGGGTCCGCGTTGCAGTATCGTCCGCAAATCGGGGTCGTTCTGCGCGAGTTCCTCGGTGACTCCGGCCAAGCTGCGCGCCCACGTCCGGATCGCGTCCGTGGTCTCGGCCTGCGACTCCAGAAGCGGCCCACTGTCATCGATCAGCGCTCGGCTCTGGTCAGATACGTCGTCGAGGTAATCGGTGATGCTGGCCGACGAGTCGAGCAGTGATTGGAAGTCTTCGCCTGCGCCGTTGAAGGCCTCGAACGTCTCATCAAGCAAGCCACTGATCCTGTTTTCTGGAATGCTGTCGACAAGCGCGCTGACTTGATCCAGCATTGGCCCCACCTGTTGCGGGATGGTCGCGTTGTCCATGGCGATTACCGAGCCATCCTCCAAGTACGGCCCGGAATCGGTACGCGGACGCAGATCGACATACTGCTCACCGACAGCCGAGACGCTGCGAACCTCGGCCTGCAGATCCGCGGGGATCTTCGGCGAGGTGTCCAGCGTCAGCTCAGCCTCTGCGCCCCTCTCGGTGAGCTTGATCTCTCTCACCTCGCCGATCTGCACGCCCCGGTAGGTCACGTTGGAGAAGCGGTACAAACCACCGGCGGCCGGCAGTTCTAATGTCACCTTGATGTGACCGATGCCGAGCAAAGCCGGCAGCTGCATGTAGGTGAAGATCATCACCATCACACCGACGATCGACGCGATGGTGAAGATGATCAACTGGTTTCGGACAAAGCGGGTCAGTAGCATCAGCCGCCGCCCTCCGGTGTCGGTGGGACTTCGTCAGGCGGCGCGGCGGGGACGGGTGGCGCCGGCGCTTCGGCTCCGTACGGTCCCGCGAAGATCTGCGATGCCGTCGTCACCGGAGCCGCAGTTGCGGGTGGAACCATCGGGACCAGCGGCTCAGAGACTGCCGGCATCGGCCCGCTAGGCGGCACTTGCTCCGGAGGCAATCCCGCCGCAAGGGCCGCATCCTCTGGCGGTGGCGGCGCGACGCCCGCACCGAGCGGGTTGTACGAGTAGTTCAGGTAGAACGGGTCTCCCGGCGCCGGGATGAACTTGGCGTCTTGGTCGCCCCACCGGGTGCCGAGGAACAGCGTCCGCTTCAGTCGCGGGTAGGTGATGTCGAAAACGGCGAACAGGTTGATGTTGTCGCCTCGTGCGACTCGGTCGGCGAAGGTCGGGCCGTACGGGAACGCGGTGGCAAACCGAAGCCCAGTTGTCAGATCGGGTCCGACGTCGGCGAGCGCCTTGATCGTCGGCTCCAGGTTCTCGAGGTTGGTCACCAGATCGTCGCCGGCGTCGTTGACCAGACGGGTGGCGGTATCGCTCAACTGCCCGAGCTTCACCAGTGCGGTCGTCAGCCGGGGCCGTTCCCTGACCAGAACATCCAAGGCTGGCGGAATGTCCTTCAGCGCGCGGTCGATCACATCGCGTTGCCCTGCGAATGTGCCGGCGACCCGCCTCAGTTGCTGAATAGTGGCGATGATGTTGTCCCGCTGCTCGTCAAGGACGCCGACGACATTGTCGAGGCGGGTGAGCAGCTCGCGGATCTGCGGTTCACGTCCGGACAAAGCGACATTGGCGTTGTGGATGATGTCACCGATCTGCCCCAGACCGCCTCCGTTGGCGATCACCGACAGCGACGACAGTGTCTGCTCCGTGGTCGGATAGGTCGAAGACCGGTTGAGGCCGATGGTGGCACCGGGCTGCAATCTGCCGCTTGGCTCTTGGCCGAGTGGCGGGTTGAGCGCCAAGTGCATCGAGCCCAGCAGGCTGGTCTGCCCGACCGTGGCCACCGCGTTGGCGGGCACGACCACGTCCGGCTTGACCGAGATCTCGACGTCGGCATGCCATTGGTCGACCTTCATCTTGCCCACGCTGCCGACGACGACGTCGTTGATC
Organism: Mycobacterium sp. ITM-2016-00318; assembly: GCF_002968285.2. Taxonomy (NCBI): domain Bacteria; kingdom Bacillati; phylum Actinomycetota; class Actinomycetes; order Mycobacteriales; family Mycobacteriaceae; genus Mycobacterium; species Mycobacterium sp. ITM-2016-00318. Next base: position 3,712,285 of record NZ_CP134400.1, read on the forward strand.
ATGACCGGCGAATTCGACTCCATCGTGGAGACATTCGGGAGTTCGACATGGTAGGTGGCGGCGTCCGGTCCCCGCCCGACTGCGCCGGGCAGCGGCAAGGAATTCAGGCCCTGGAAAGCACATCCGGTGGCCGTCACGGCAAGGCACGAGCCAGCGAGGACCACATTCTTCACACGACTCCCGTAAGACATGCTCCTCGCATGCGCGGCGCGAATCATGATGGCGGCATCCCTTCGGCCGGCAGCAGGGGTGCATTGGGCGACACCGGCGGAGCGGCGGGCGCCGGCGTAGCCGGAAGCAGCATGCCGTCAACGCTCGACGGGGGCCCCGGAAGCACAGTGGGGGGCCCCGGAATCGGCGCGCCAGGGAACAACGCCGGCGAGGGAGTGGCGGGTACCTCTCCGCCGGGCGAATACAACCCCGGCGGCCCAGGTGGCGCTCCCCAGCCAGGTGGCGGCGGGATATCGCCGGCGCCGAGGTAGGCCGATACCGAGGGGAAGGACTCGGGCGGGTCACCCGGCCCAGCGCCTCCAGGCGCTAGCTTCGGGTCGGTGTAGATGATGTTTTCCGGTTTGGGCGCAGGCCTCAGGTACAAGTTGAACGGCAACGGCAGGTTGTTGAAATTGAGCAATCGCAGCGCCGGCCCGAGGTATTGCGAGCAGAGTTTCGCCGTTTCCGGAGCGGTGGTGTTCTCGATTGCGCCGAACAAACCGCAGAAGAAGTAAACCGGATTCGCGAAGTTTACCAGCGAGAAAGCTCCGCTCACTCCGCCGGAGGGCGGGTAGTAGATGTTCTGGTAGTTGGCGACCGCATTCGGCGTGATGTGAAGGATGTTTTCGACAGCCGAGCGGTTGTCGACCAGGATCTGGGTGACTTCGGCCAGGCTTCTGACCTGCTCGGACACTTGGTTCCGACTGCCGGCGACGAAGCGCTGCACCTCGCCGAGGGCAACCGACAAATCCGACAACGCCGCGTCCAGATCGGACCTGTTGTCGTTCACGACGCTCGTCAAACTGGCCAGCCGGTTCTCGAACATGACGATCTGTTGCTTGCTGTCGCGAAGCGCGGTGACGAAGATTTGCAGATTCTTGATGATGTCCACGATGTTGCCGCTGCCTTCGGCGAAAATCCTTGCGGCACCGGATAATTGAGCCAGCGTCTGTCGTAGCTTGCCGCCGTTGCCGTCCAGTGCGTTCGCCGCGCTGTCGATGAAGCGGGATACGGAGGTTCCCGACACCCCGGTCTTCGGGCCCAATTCCTCTGCCAGCCGCATCAGCTGGGTTTTCACCTCATCCCATTCGACGGGGACTGCCGTTCGGTTGCTCGGTATCACTGCGCCGTCACGCATGGTGGGCCCGCCGCCCGTCCGGTACGCCGGCGTGAGCTGAACGTAACGCGCCGCAACCAGGTTCTGGGCGACGATCACCGCCTTGGCATCGGCCGGAACGGGCACGCCGTGATCGACCTTCAAGGTCATCTTCGTCTGCGTGCCTTCGGGTTTGATGGAGTCGATCTTGCCGACCTTGACACCGGACACGCGCACCTCGTCGCCGGGGTAGATCGACGTGGCGGTCGGGAAGTACGCGGTGATGGTATTGGGCCCGAAGAAGACCTGGCGTACCAAAACCACGGCTCCGGCGACGAGCGCAACGGCCAGGAGCGCAGAGGTGATCACAAAGAGAGGCTTACGGTTCACCTGGGTCTCCGTCATCGGGGAGGTCGCCTGGTTGCGGGATGGAATTGACTGGGAAGGGCAGTTCGGCGCGCGGCCCGGCGTTGTCCGGCGGCTGGCCTGCGCCCACACCGCGGCGGAACCCGAAGGCGTAATCCAGGAACGGCTGCAGGAGCTGCGCCGGTTGGATGTTGGGTATGAACGCGTTGTAATAGGCCCCGTTGGACACGATTTCGCCCTGTGTGAGCTCGTATTTGGCCAGGCCGGGGATGGCCTTGGAAATATTGTCCCGGTTCTTTATGAGCATCGCGTTGACGCGGTTCAGCCTTTCCAGCGTCGGTGCCAGCTCCTGCTCGTTGTCGGCGACCACACCAGTCAGCTCCCGCGACACCGCCGAGGTGTTGGCGAGCAGGCTGACGATGGCCTGCCGACGCTCGTTGAGCACTGCGAGCAGATCGTTGGCATTGAGGATCAGCATATTGACCTGCTCGCTGCGGTCGGACAGGATGCCGGTCACGTCACCGGCGGTTTTCAGCAGCTCGGCCAGACTCTCATTACGATTGTTGAGTGATTTCGACAGTCGCGACAGACCGTCGAATGTCGGACCCAACTGTGGCGCGACCTGGTCGAGCGTGGTCGCCAACGTGTCCAGGGACTGGTTGAGCGTATCGGTATTGGTTGCAGCGGTATTCGCAGTGAGTTCACTGACAGCGTCGGTCAAGGAGTACGGCGAGGTTGTGCGCGACACCGGAATACGCTTCTTGTGGTCAAGTGTGCCGCTTCCCGAGGACTCCAGGGCCAGCACACGCTCGCCGAGCAGGGTTCCGGTGCGGATGTGCGCGCTGGTTTCCGAGCCGAGGGCAGCCTTACCCGCGATGGTGAAAGTGACCAGTGCGTCGCCGTTTTCGAGTTCAATCGACGACACTGTGCCGACCTTGGTACCCGACACGGTCACGTCGTTGCCTTCGATGAGACCTCCCGCCTCGGTGAAGAGGGCCTGGTACTTGATGCCGCTGGCGTATTGCAGCAACCGTTCCGGCTGAAGGCCCGCGATGATGACGAGGATCATCAGGACGACGCCAATGATGCCCGCCTGTATGAGCTGGGATCCGCGGTATCTATCCATTAGTGCCATTAGTTTTCCGCGCACCTCCCCGTCTCTTGCTTGATCCAGGGAAAGACCACGGTGCGGCCCTCGAGATCGCTGGCCCGGAAGGTGATCCCGCAGATGTAGTAAGGGAAGAACGCCCCGTAGGAACCGACCCGCGCGAGTTTGCGGTAGAGCTCGGGCAGCTGCTGCAGGGTGGCGTCGAAATAATCCTTGTGCTTGCCGTCCAACAGTGGAGCCAGCCTGTTCAACTCGTCGACTGTGCCGGCCAGCGGCGGGCGCGCCCGACCGAGCAAGTCGGTCAGCGAGGCGGTGCCGTTGTCGAGAGACGTGATCGCCTCACCGATGGGATCGCGGTCGGTCGACAAGCCACTAACCAGTTGCTCGAGCCGGTCGATCGCACCAGAGAATTCGTCGCCGTCCTTGGACAGCGTATCCAGCAGGGTTCGCAAGTCGTCGATCAACTGCTCGATGACCTCGCTGTTGTCCGCCAACGAGTTTGAGAATGACGATGTCTTCGAGAACAGCGATTCGAGGGTTCCGCCTTGGCCCTGCAGGATTTGGACCAGGGACGAGGTGAGCGCGTTCACGTCTTGCGGGTTAAGCCCCTGGATAACGGGTTTCAGGCCGCCGAGCAGCAGGTCGAGGTCCAGGGCGGGCGCCGTGCGATCCACAGGTATCTGGGAGCCGACCGGTAGTATCTTCGTCGATCCAGGGCTGTCGGCGAGTTCGAGAAATCGATCGCCGGTCAGATTCAGATAGCGTATCTGCGCCGTGGTTCCGGTGGTCAAGACGACGTCGCGACCGGCGTCGAACTTGACGAGCACCTTGCGGTCCGGCTGCAGCGACACCTCTTTGACGGTGCCCACCCGGATTCCCGCGACCCGCACGGTATCCCCCGTTTTGAGTCGTGAGGCGTCGGTGAAGACCGCCGCATATCCGTTCGTCTTACCGGTCGTGGTCTGGCTGAAGATGAAGAACAGGAAGGCGGTCAGAATCGCCATCACGAGCGCGAAGGCGGCGAACTTGATGAGCGTGCCCGTCGGGCGTGTCATCCGGGCATTCCAATCTGTGCGGAGTTGCGCGGGGGTCCAGGGATGGGCCCGAACAACCAATTCTTGAGACCGGCGGAGTTCAGCAGGATGCCCTGGTTCCCGTATTGATGCGGGTTCGCGCCGACATCGGCGACGATGGCCGGCACTCGAAACTCGGGGGGAACGTTGGGCAGACCCAGTTCCTTGCAGTATGGTCGGCCCTTAGCGGCTACCTTCGGCAGGTCGTTCGGATAGCGGTAGCGTTCGGTACCGAGCGTCAGGCCGGCAGACACCACTACGGAGCTGTTGTTACCTGGAAGTGGTGGCGAATTCGCCATCACGGCAAGTCCGCCAATTGAGCAATACAGCGATTCGTGATACCGGTTGAGCAGTTCCGTGGTGGGCACGAGCAGGTGCAGCACCTCGGTCAGCGCCGGCAGGTTTCCGCCGATCACCTCGTTCCCGACATCCGCTAAACCGATTGAGGCGACCAGGAACTCGTCAAGTTCCTGTTGCTGGTCGACGATGGTGTGGCTGACCTGCGTGGTGCTGTCGGCGGTCCTGATGAGGTCGGGCGCCGCGTCCGCGTACGCGCCCAGAGTGGGAGCCGCGGCTTCGAGGTCGCGACTGAGATTCGGCAGACTCGGTTCGATTTTGGCCAGGAACGCGTTGAAGTCGGTCAGCGTCTTGCCGAACTTCTCTCCTCGGCCGTCGAACGCCGTCGCGATCGCGCCCAGTGTCTGATTGAGCTTGGCGGGGTCGATCTTATCGAGCACCTGCACCAACTGCTGGAAGACGGTGTTGATCTCGACCACGACGTGCTGGCTTTGAATCACCTGACCGGGGCGGAGCTTCTGCGGCGAAGGATCGTCCGGAGGAACCATGTTCACGAACTTGGCGCCGAACACCGTCGGCGACTCGATGTTGACATTCACGTTCGATGGAATCAGATTCAGTTGCGACGGATTCATGGCCAGGCGCAGCGCCGCCTTGCCATCGGGCCGGCTCTCGATCGAATCGACTTTCCCGACCTCCACGCCACGCATCTTGACCTTGGCGTCGTTGTTCATCACCAGACCGGCGCGATCCGAAATGACCGTCACCGGTTCGGTTTTGGTGAAGCTGCCCTGGAACAAGCCGATGGCCAAGGCGATGATCAAGCCGACGGCGACAATCATCGCCAACCCCGTCAGCGGGCGTACCGCACCACTTTTCATCCCCGCGCCACCTATCCCGACAGGTTGAAGTTGCCGTTGGAACCATAGACGGACAGCGATACCAGCAGGGTGACCGAGACGACCACGATTAAGGAGGTGCGCACGGCGTTGCCCACAGCGACCCCGACACCGGAGGGCCCGCCGGAGGCGAAATAACCAAAATACGTGTGCACCAACAAGATCGTTACCGCCATCAGTATTGCCTGCAGGAACGACCACAATAAATCGACCGGGTTGAGGAAGGTGTTGAAATAGTGGTCATAGAGCCCACCCGACTGCCCGAACAACACCACCGTCGTGAATTGGGAAGCCAGAAATGACAGGACCACCGCGATCGAGTACAGCGGAGTGATCGCAATCATCCCCGCGACGATCCGGGTGGAGACCAGGTATTCGATGGGACGGATCGCCATGGCCGCGAGCGCGTCGATCTCCTCGTTGATGCGCATCGCGCCCAGCTGCGCCGTCACACCAGCGCCGAAGGTCGCCGCCAACCCGATGCCAGCCACCACCGGGGCAGAGATCCGCACGTTGATGAAGGCCGCCAAGAACCCGGTCAGGGCTTCGATGCCGATGTCGCCGAGTGAGCTGTATCCCTGGACCGCAAGTGTTCCACCGGCGGCCAGAGTCAGGAAGCCGACGATGACGACGGTGCCGCCGATCATCGCCAAGGTCCCTGCCCCCATGGAGATTTCGGCGATCAGCCGGATGATTTCGCGGCGGAAATGAACGGTCGCATGCGGCACCCCGCCAAGGGCCCGTATGTAGAACAACATGTGATCGCCGGCGCGGCCCAAGAGGTCGGTCGGCATCTTGAGCCCCCGGGCCAGCCGCGGAAAGCGACTGCGGAATACGGTTTGTGTTCCCATCGGTCAGTCCTGGCTCATCTGGATGCCGATGGCCGTCACGACCACGTTGATCGCGAACAGCGCCATGAATGCGTACACCACGGTCTCGTTGACAGCGTTGCCCACCGCCTTCGCGCCACCACCAGTGATGTTCAGGCCCCGGTAGCAGGCCACCAACCCGGCGATCAACCCGAACAGCAGCGCCTTCACACACGAGATGATCACCTCTGGGACCCCGGTCAACAGTGTGATGCCTGCGGCGAACGCGCCCGGATTGACGTCCTGGATGAAGATCGAAAACGTGTAGCCGCCCAGGATTCCGATGATCACTACCAGACTGTTGAGCAGCAGGGCCACCAAACCCGAGGCTAGCATCCGAGGGGTCACCAGGCGTTGCACCGGATCTATGCCCAGCACTTCCATCGCGTCGATCTCTTCCCGGATCGTGCGCGAACCCAGATCCGCACACATGGCCGTGGCACCCGCGCCAGCCACGATCAGCACCGTCACCAGCGGACCGACCTGGGTCACCGCGCCGAACGCCGCACCGGCACCGCTCAAGTCCGCCGCGCCCAATTCGCGCAGGAGGATGTTGAGCGTGAACGACACCAGCACGGTGAACGGGATCGCCACCAACACCGTGGGCGCCAGCGATACCTTCACGACAAACCAGCACTGCTCCAGAAACTCACGCCACTGAAACGGCCGCCGGAAGACGTTCCGCACCGCGTCCTTCGACATCGCAAACAATCCACCGACGGCCTCCATCGGCTTGGAACCGCGTCCGAGCGAGATGCCTGTCGACCACCGTTCGGGTCCATTACCCCGCGCCATTGGCCGGTCCTTCCAGGATGGTGACCGCCGATACTGCCGTCGGGCCGCTGATGTCTCGGGCCAATGCGACCCGCGCGCCGTCCACCTGGTTGACCGCCTCCCCTCGGAGTTGCGCGAACAGCTCCACGCACTGTGCGACGCCCGTCGCCCCCAGAGGATGGCCCTTTGTCTTCGGCCCTCCGCTGGGGTTCACCGGCAACGCACCGCCGACCCTTGTCACCTCAGCCTCGACAAGCTCGTAGCCCCCGAACCGCTCGGCAAAGCCAACACCTTCATAGCCGATTCCGTCAATGCCCGTGAAGGAAACGTCAATTTCAGCGACGTCGACGTCGGCGGCGTATGCGGGCCGCCTGGTTCCCCGGCGCGAGTGCTGGCGTCGTCGTCGTCCCCGGCCCGCCCAGTGTTGAGGTGTTGCCCAACAACCCAGGTCAGTGCCGATGGGAGCAAGGTAGGGCATGTGATCCTTCGCGATTAGGTGACGGCGCCGGCCGTCTTGAGCTCGATGATGCGGTCCCAATCCAATCCGAGTTCCAGCAAGATTTCGTCAGTCTGCTGTGCAAAAGCCGGCGCGGGGCCGGATTGGGGAGCACTGACATCAAACTGCACCGGATTCGCCACCAATTCGAGGTCACCCGCTTGCACCAGGTATTCGTTCGCGCGGATCTGTGCGTCCTCGACGGCCTGCAGGGTGTCCTGCACCGGCGCCCACGGTCCGAGCAGTGTCGAGAACCGCTCGCTCCATTCCGCCAGTGGCCGCTTGGACATCGTCTCCATGAGGATCTCCGCGGCCGCCGCGGTGTTCTCGGCGATCGACTCCACGGTCGCGAACCGCAGATCGTCGGCGAGGTCGTCAAGGTCCATGTGCTTGCACACGTCGGCCCAGAACTTGGTGGGCTGCATCATGACGAAAGAAATGTAGCGGTCATCGGCGGTTGCGTACAGCCCTACAAGCGGATTGATCGGCGAGCCGTGCACCCCCGGCGGAAAGGCCTCCATGCGCTCGCCGAGGTGCTTCGTCAGCGCGACGGTGTGGCCAAGCGACCAGAAGCCACTGCCGAGGAGCGAGACGTCAACGATCGACGGCTCACCGGTGCGCTCCCGCTTGAGCAGCGCGGCCGCGATGCCGCCTGCGAGGTTCGTGCCGCTGATCGTGTCGCCATAAGCGGGTCCTGGCGGGCCGATCATTCCCGGCATGCCGGGCGGGGTGATGGTCGCCGCCGTACCGGCGCGACACCAGAACGCGGTCATGTCGTAACCGCCCTTGACCGACTCCTCGCCGCGAGGGCCGAGTGCGCTGCCCCTGGCGTAGACGATCTTGGGGTTGACGGCGCGGATGTCGTCGACGTCGATACCGAACTTCTCGCGGTGTCCGGGCAGGAAGCTGGTCAGAAAGACGTCGGCGCGCTTGGCGAGCTCGAGCAGCACCTCCCTGCCTTCCGGCACCGACATGTCCAGGCCGATGCTGCGCTTGTTGCGGTTGGCGTGCTCGATGTTCGGGTTGGGATCGCCTTCGACGCGCAGCAGTCCCGTCTGGCGCAGTCCGCGCTGCGGGTCGCCGGTGATCGCGTGTTCGACCTTGATGACGTCGGCGCCCCACTCGGTCAGCACCGCACCGGCCGATGGGACGAAGCCGTACATGGCAACCTCGAGGACCCGGATTCCTTCTAATGGTCTGGAAGCCATCAGCCGACCACCGTCGCGATCGTCTTGCGCTCGAGGAATTCTTCGAGTCCGGCGGCGCCCATCTCCCTACCGATGCCCGACTGCTTGTAGCCGCCGAACGGAGCATCGGGACCGAAGAACATGCCGCCGTTGATCGACAGCGTTCCGGTGCGGATGCGGCGCGCCACCGCGAGCGCACGCTGCTCGCTGCCGAAGACGGCTCCCGAGAGGCCGTAGATCGAGTTGTTGGCGATCCGCACTGCGTCGTCGTCATCGTCGTAACGGATCACGGCCAGCACGGGGCCGAACACCTCGTGCTGGGCGATCTCGCTGTCGGGATCGACGTCGGTGAGAAGTGTCGGCTTGTAGAAGAAGCCGGGGCTCACCTTTTCTCCGCCGGTGACCAGTGTCGCACCCGCTTCGACGGCGCGCTGCACCATGGCGTCGACCTTGTCGCGCTGCTTCTCGCTGATCAGCGGACCCGTATAGACGCCTTCTTCGGCGGGGTTGCCGTAGTTGACCACCCCGAAGTTGTTCTTCAGCTTCTCGACGATCTCGTCGTGGTGCTTGCTGGGCACCAGGATCCGCGTCGTGATCGCACAACCCTGACCGGAGTGGCTCGCCGTCGCGAACGCGGTGAAGAGGGCGGCCATGTCGAAGTCGCCGTCGTCGAGCACGATCGCCGCCGACTTCCCGCCGAGTTCGAGGAAGACGCGTTTGCACGTCTCGCTGGCCGCGGCCATGATCGCGCGGCCGGTCGGCGTCGAACCGGTGAAGGTGACCATGTCGACGTCGGGACTCGTCGTCAGCGCGGCTCCGACCGCTGGGTCGGTACCGGACAGCACGTTGACCACACCGGCGGGGATATCGGTGTGTTCGGCGATCAGTTCGCCGAGCGCAAGCGTGATCAGCGGGGTGTCCGGGGCACCCTTCAGCACGACGGTGCAGCCGGCCGCCAGCGCGGGCGCGAGCTTGGCGAGCGCGAGTTGCGTCGGGTAGTTGTACGCGATGATCGCCGCGACTACCCCGGCGGCCTCTTTCTCCACCCAACGGTGGTGCTGCATGCCGTGGCTCTCGCTGTTCCCGAGGTCTTCGGTCAGCGGGTAGGTCTTCAGCAGGTCTGCGTAGTAGCGGACGATCGCGATCGGGGCATCGAGTTGAGCGCCCGCGCACATCGCCGGCGTGGCACCGACCTCGGCGACGGTGAGCTCGGCGAGTTCGTCGCGGTGTTCGACGAGGGCCCGGTGCAATTGATCGAGGCAGCGGATCCGCAGGTCGGTGTCGGTGGACCAGTCGGTGGTGTCGAACGCCCGCCGCGCCGCGGCGACCGCCGCTTCGGCGTCGGCGACCGTTGCGTCGGGAGCGTGGCCGACGACCTCTTCGGTCGCGGGGTTGATGGAAGGAAACGTCGCTGACGTCTCCACCAAGGCTCCATCGATCAGCATCCGGCGGCCGGGCCTGCCCTCGGACGCTTGTTTCGAGATCGTCGACGCTTCCGTCATCCACCCTCCTCGGCAAAGTTCCAGTGTGATGGAAACTTCATTCTCATGTTCGGCGAATCATACATTCGCGGGATGAGAACTCAAGAAAATGAAGATGGCCTAGTCATGTGGCCTGATGCCGACGCTCAGCGCGAAACGGATGCGACAATCGGGTCTGTTCTGTCTTGCGATGCTACACAATGCGAGAGTACGGTTCTCATAATCGGAAGGAAGGTTCTTGGCGACTGAGACGGGCGCGGTCAGATGAAGACCGCGGTAGTCACCGGCGGCGGTTCGGGCATCGGCCAGGCCATCGCGAATCGACTGCGCTCCGACGGGTGTCACGTCGCCACCCTCGACCTCGTCGCCTCCGATGAGAAGTTCGCGCATACCGCCGACGTGACCGACCGCGCGGCCGTCGAGTCCGCGCTGACCGCCGTCCGCGAGCAACTCGGCCCGGTGACCATCCTCGTGAACGCGGCAGGGATGGAGCGGTTCAAACGATTCACCGACCTCACGTTCTCCGACTTCAATCGCGTGATCGACGTCAACCTCAACGGCGTCTTCCACTGCGTCCAGGCGGTGTTGCCGGACATGGTCGAGGCCGGCTGGGGGCGGATCGTCAACATCTCCTCGTCCAGTGCCCAATCCGGACAACCCTTCATGTCCGCGTATGTGGCGGCCAAGGCCGCGGTGAACGGGCTGACGAAGTCGCTGGCGCTGGAATACGGGCCGATGGGCATCACCGTCAACGCGGTGCCCCCCGGGTTCATCGACACGCCGATGCTGCGTAAGTCCGAGGAACGCGGACTGCTCGGCGGAACCGTCGAGGAGCACATCGACCGGACTCCGGTGCGCCGGGTCGGCAGGCCCGAGGATATCGCCGCGGCGTGTGCGTTCCTGATCTCTGAAGAAGCCGGCTACATCACCGGTCAGATCCTCGGCGTCAACGGCGGCCGAAACACCTGAGCAGCAAGAAAGGACATCTCCAGTGGGACGCGTTCAAGGGAAAGTCGCCTTCGTCACCGGCGCAGGCCGCGGCCAGGGCCGCAGCCACGCGGTACGACTCGCCGAGGAGGGCGCCGACATCATCGCTGTCGACCGGTGCGAGGACTTCGCGACGATCGGCTATCCCATGGCCACTGCCGAAGACCTCGAAGAGACCGCCCGGTTCGTCGAGAAGACCGGACAGCGCTGTATCTCAGCCAAGGTCGACGTGAGCGACGTCGTCTCGCTGAGGTCGGTTCTCGACGACGGCGTCGCCGAACTGGGCAGGCTCGACGTCGTCGTCACCGCCGCCGGTATTGCAGGCATGAAGGGTTCGGCGGATCTGGCGGCCTGGGTAGACGTGATCAATACCAACCTGATCGGCACCATCAACGCCATCCAGGTCGCGCTGCCCCATCTCGGTGAGGGCGCCTCGATCATCGCGACGGGTTCCACCGCCGCGCTGATGGACGTCGGCAAGAACGACAACCCCGGCACCGATCCGGGCGGCTCGGCGTATCTGCACTCGAAGAGGCTGCTGTCGCAGTACGTGCACAGCCTCGCGGCCGAACTCGCGCCGCGGGGGATCCGCGCCAACGTCGTGCACCCGACGAACACCAACACACCTATGCTGCAGAGCGCGCCGATGTACAAGTCCTTCCGACCCGACCTGGAGAACCCGACGAAGGACGACGCCGAGCCGGTGTTCTACGTCCAGCAGGCCATGAAGGTGCCGTGGGTCGAGCCCGAGGACATTTCCAACATGGTTCTGTTCCTCGCCTCCGACGAAGCCCGCTACATCACCGGCACACAGCAGCGCGTTGACGCGGGCGGCTACCTGAAGTGGTACGACTACCACATCTGACGGGAGGACATCATGAAGGTTTTCGTCGACTCGGAGCGCTGCCAGGGCCACACGCTGTGCGCCATGATCGCCCCGGATTCGTTCGAGCTCAGCGACATCGACGGCACCTCATCGCCGGTCAACGAGGTGGTCCCGCCCGACCAAGAAGGCGTGGTGCGCGAGGCCGCGCAGTCGTGCCCGGAGCAAGCCATCTCGATCGAAGAGTAAGACCGAGATCAGTATTAGGGAGACACCTTGACCGTCGACGACATCAGCGCCGCCGACAGCGGTCGCAAGAAGAACAGGTACCACTTCGACCGACACACACCGGAGTACCGGCTGCAGTTCGAGAAGATCACCGAAGAGATGCAGGCCAAGTGCCCGATGGCGTGGTCGGACACCTATGACGGCCACTGGGTGGCCGCGGGCAGCAAGGAGGTCTTTGAACTGGCCCGCTGTCCCGTGGTGTCCAACGACCACGACATAAACAACGAGCGCAAGGGTTACCAGGGCATCACCATCCCGAAGGCGCAGCGGGCCACGGTCGTGCGCGGCGGCATCCTCGAGATGGACGAACCCGAACACAGCGTCTACCGCGGTGCGCTCAATCCCTACCTCTCCCCCGCTGCGGTCAAGCGGTGGCAACCGTTCGTCGACGAAATCACCAGGGCGGCACTCGACGAGAAGATCGAGTCCGGCCGCATCGACTTCGTCGACGATCTCGCCAACATCGTGCCCGCGGTCCTCACGCTGGCGATGATGGGCATCGAGTTGCAGAAATGGCCCGTGTACAGCGAACCTGCCCACCTCTCGGTGTCCACCCCGGAGCACTCGCCCGACGCGCCCCGCGTCGCCGAGATGAACCGGCAGATGGGCATCGACATGATCAACACCATGATGGAGATCCGCGAGAATCCGCGGCCGGGTCTGGTGAACGCGCTGCTGCAACTGCGCATCGACGGTGAGCCCGCACCCGACCTGGAGATCCTTGGCAACCTGGGGCTGATAATCGGCGGCGGCTTCGACACCACGACCGCGCTGACCGCGCACTCGCTGGAATGGTTGTCGGAGAACCCCGACCAGCGGGAGCTGCTCAGCCGTGAACGCGACACCCTGCTGAATCCGGCCACCGAGGAGTTCCTGCGGTACTACACCCCGGCGCCGGGTGACGGCCGCACGTTCGCCGAAGACACCGCGTTCGAGGGCACCCGCTTCAAAGAGGGTGAGCGACTGTGGATCTCCTGGGCGATGGCCAACCGCGACCCGGCGGTCTTCGAGAAGCCCAACGAAATCGTGATGGACCGGAAAGGCAACCGCCACTTCAGTTTCGGCATCGGCGTACACCGCTGTGTCGGGTCCAACGTGGCCCGCACCGTCTTCAAGTCGATGCTGACCGCTGTGCTCGACCGCATGCCGGACTACAAATGCGATCCGGAGGGCACCGTGCACTACGAGACCATCGGGGTCATCCAGGGCATGAAGCACCTCCCCGCGACCTTCACCCCCGGCAAGCGGCTGGGTCCCGGACTGGACGAGACGCTCGACAAACTCCAGCGCATCTGCGTCGAGCAGGAACTCGCCCGGCCCATCACCGAGCGCAAGGAAGCCGCCGTAATCGACTGATATTGACCAAAATGTGTGGCGACGTGATTTGATAGGCAGCCGTCGGGATGAGATGGATGGAGGGACCATGAAGTCGGTCATGGTCATGAGTTTCGTCGCGGCCCTATCCGCGGTCGCGTCGCTGCTTGCCCCGCCTGCCCAGGCCATGATGCAGCCTGGGAATTACGATGTGCTGACGAACAGATATACCCAAGCTTCGTGGGCATGGTTCGTTTCGAATTGTCAGCCCACCGCCCCGGACTGCGTGGACGTCAGCGCGATCCCGCGATTGAAGTTCTATGCCTACTACGACGGCGACGCGCACCTTGTCAACGGCCGCTACACCTTGACCGTGGACGTCAATGATGGCTTGCGCTGCCTGCCTGGTTACAGTATGCCGACCCGTGACACGTACACCTGGGACGCCGTCACGCTGGCAGGCGAGATCAACTCCGTCTACGACGTCGGCTGCTTCGGCGGCCCCCCGGGAACGCAGTTCTGGACGTTCGCGCTGCGAAGGCTCTGACGACTCAGACTCCCGGCGGCGCGACGAACCCGCCGAGCACCTCTTCGATGAGCCGTCCGACGGCGAGCGTCGTGCGGTCCTCGAGGTAGGGTCCGACGATCTGCACACCGACCGGCAGACCCGACGCCGTGCGGCCGACGGGAACCACGGTTGCGGGGAGATGTGCCAACGTCGCCAGCGCCACCCACGCCATCAGATCGGTGTAGGGCCGGAGTCCGCCGTTGACCTGAATCACCCGCTCCGGGAACGGCTCACTGTGATCGTGCGGTATCGCGGGCACCATCGCCACCGGCATCAACAGGGCGTCGACGCCGGCGAAGTACTCCGCCATCAGTGCACGCAACTGCTCCCGTTTCTCGCTGGCGAACACCCAGTCCCGGTAGCGCTGGGTGGCGAAGCGGGCCGTCCGCGCGAGCGGCCGGTCGTCCTCGTCGGACAGTGAGTCGGCCAGCGTGACCATGTTGTCGAACGAACGCTTGTCCATCGTGGACAGCAGGATCGGATACAGAAACTGCTGATACAGCCGCACCACATCGGGCAGCACGACGGCAGGTCGTGCGTCGACGACTCGAGCACCTGCATCGTGCAGCGCATCGGCGGCCGCCGCGAGCACCCTCGAGACCTCGGAGTCGACCGGGTAGGCCGGATCGTCGAGCCAGAACGCCAGCCGTAGATCGTCGCCGAGCGTCGTCGCGCGGGGCGCAGGCAGCTTTAGCCGCCATCCGACGGCGGCGTGGCCCGCCGGGCCGGCAAGCACCCCGATTGCGAGCTCGAGGTCTGTGACGTCACGCGCCAAGGGCCCCATGACGGCAAGGTCGGTGGTCGACAGCGTGCCCGGCGCGGGCGGCAGGTGACCCGCCTGCGAGACCACGCCCCACGTCGTCTTGTGGCCGCACACGCCGCACCAGCTCGCCGGGAAGCGGATCGAGCCACCGATGTCGCTGCCCAGCTCGAGCGCCGTCATGCCGGTGGCCACGGCCGCCGCGGCGCCGCCCGACGAACCACCGGTGCTACGTGCGGTGTCCCATGGGTTGTTGCTGGTGCCGAAGATCGCGTTGTAGGTCTGCCAGTCACCGGCCAGCGTCGGCGTATTCGTCTTGCCGAAGATGACCGCTCCTGCGCGGCGCAGCCTTCCGACCGCCTCGGCGTCGCGGTCGGGCACGTGGTCCCAGGCGGGCAGCCCGCACGTCGTCCGCATCCCCGCGGTCTGATAGGTGTCCTTGACCGTCATCGGCACGCCGTGCAGCGCGCCGACGTCGTCGCCGCGAGCCAGCGACGCGTCGGCGGCGTCTGCGGCGATGCGTGCACCGTCGGGATCGAGCGTGACGACGGCGTTCAGCGGCGGGTTGAGGGATTCGACACGGGTCAGGTAGTGCTCCAGCAACTCACGGCTCGACAGTTCTCGGCGCTTGATGGCCTTGGCCAGCGCATGTGCGGGCTGTAAACCGATGTCAGACATGCGAAACGCCCTTTCTTTTAAGCAAAGAGTACAAACAGCCCGAACGCGTTCCGGCGCTGAAACACTGAACCGGTGACGGTAAGCACCGGTAACGATGTCTACTACGACCCCTATGACGTCGAGCTCAATGCCGATCCGTATCCGATGTTCCGCCGGATCCGCGAAGAGGCCCCGCTCTATTTCAATGAGCGGCACGGCTTCTATGCGCTCAGCCGGTACGACGACGTCGACGCCGCGCTGCACGACCACGAGACGTTCAGCTCCGCGCGCGGTGCGGTGCTGGAGATCATTCAGTCGGGCATGGAGATCCCGTCGGGCACCTTGATCTTCGAGGACCCGCCGATCCACAACACTCACCGCCAGCTGCTGTCGCGGATCTTCACGCCGCGCAAGGTCGCGGCGCTGGAGCCGAAGATCCGCGAGTTCACCGCACGCTGCCTGGATCCGTTGGTCGGCACGGGCCGGTTCGACTTCGTGCGCGACCTCGGCGCGCTGATGCCGATGAAGGTCATTCTGATGCTGCTCGGCATTCCCGAGGAGGACCAGACCCATGTCGTGGAGCACGGCGACTCGACGCTGCGCACGCAGCGCGGCGGCAAGATGACCGAGAACCCCGACGGCGTCATCGCCACCGGTGAGGTGTTCGCGTCCTACATCGACTGGCGCGCCGACCATCCCTCAGACGACATCATGACCGAATTGTTGACGGCGGAGTTCGCCGACGAGACCGGTGTCACGCGCAGGCTGGGTCGCGACGAACTGCTGCTGTATCTGCAGGTGATCGCGACGGCAGGCAGCGAGACGACGACACGGCTGTTGGGCTGGGCGGGCAAGGTGCTGGCCGAGCATCCCGATCAGCGCCGCGAGTTGGCGGCAAACAGGACGCTGCTGCCTGCCGGGATCGAGGAGCTGCTGCGCTTCGAGCCGCCCGCGCCGCATGTCAGCCGCTACGTGACGCGCGACATGCAGTACTACGGCCAGACGGTGCCCGCGGGCAGCGCGATGATGCTGATCGTCGGCGCCGCGAATCGCGATCCCCGCCGGTTCGGTGAGGACAGCGAAGAGTTCAACATCCACCGCGAACCTCACCAGCACCTCGCCTTCGGGCTGGGCACCCACTTCTGCCTCGGCAACGCGTTGGCCCGCCTTGAGGGTCGCATCGCGCTCGACGAGATCCTCGACAGATTTCCCAAGTGGGACGTCGACCTGACCGACGCCGAGCTCAGCCCGACGTCGACAGTGCGCGGCTGGGAGTCGATGCCGGCCGTGTTCGGATGAGTAATCGTGCTGTCCGCAAGTGTGACCGCCGCTGGCCAGTCAAGTAGGACGAGATAGAGGGAGATTCGCATGCCTGATTACGACTACGAAGAGATGAAGAAGGAAGCCGAGCAGTACATCAAGTTCGAGAAGGACAAGAAGAACCGGATCGCCTACATCACATTCGACCGGCCGGATGCCCAGAACTCGACCACGCTCGGCATGCGGCAGAACTACGCCGACCTGATCCACAAGTGCAATGTGGACGACGACGTCAAGGTGGTCGTGATCCGCGGCGAGGGTGAGGATTTCGGTAGCGGCGGCGATCTTCCCGAACAACGCGGCATGTTGGAGAACCCCGGGATGCCGCTGCTGCACGAACTGGCGATCAACGACGACGACGTCAAGTACCCGCCGGGCGGCTCGTACCGCTATCTGTCGACGGTCACCGACTTCTACGCCAAGGCCAAGGCGGGCAACCGGCCACTGCAGGAGCTGCGCAAGATCAGCATCATCGAGGCCAAGGGCTACTGCTACGGATGGCACTTCTATCAGGCGGGTGATGCCGACCTCGTCATCTCCTCCGACGATGCGTTGTTCGGCCATCCGGCGTTCCGCTACGTCGGCTGGGGGCCGCGGCTGTGGTGGTGGGCCGAGACCATGGGCCTGCGCAAGTTCTCCGAGATGCTGTTCACCGGAAGGCCGTTCAGCGCCAAGGAGATGTATGACTGCGGCTTCGTCAACAGCGTGGTGCCGCGCGATCAGCTCGAGAAGGAGACCGAGAAGTACGCGCTGGCGTGCTCGAAGTCCCGTCCCACCGACACGGTCGCGGTGCAGAAGACCTTCCTCGAGCTGTACAAGCAGCACAAGGGCGAATACTTCGGCAGCCTGCTCACCGGCATGGTCGAGGGCATGCTGCCGTTGATCCAGAACGACCAGCAGAACGACGTCGACCTCACCGCGGGCACGTTCGAGAAAGGCCTCAACAACGTCGTGAAGGACAACGACATGAACTTCCCGCCCGAGTGGCGACTGAGCCGCTCGGGCCGCGCCAAGCCCTGAGTTTCGTGTCCGCACTCGATGGCTTCCGCGTCGTCGAACTCGCCGAGTCGGTGGCAGGCGAGTACTGCGGCAAGCTGCTCGCCGACTTCGGCGCCGAGGTCATCAAGGTCGAACGGCCGGGACGGGGCAGCGCGACGCGGGCGATGACGCCGGGCAGCGTGTTCGCCTATCTGAACACGAACAAGCGCTCAGTCGAACTCGACCGCGCGGCCGTCGACGACCTCGTCGCGTCCGCCCACGCCGTCATCGACGACGGCCAGTCCTCCGCGGAGCTGGCGGACCGCCACCCCGGGGTGGTGGTCTGCTCCGTCACCCCGTTCGGCTACGACGCGCCACCGGAATGGCAGAAGGCCAAGAGCATCATCGTTTTTCAGGCCAGTGGCTGGGGGTACCACACTCCCAGCCATGCCGATCCCGCGCTGCCGCCGCTCAAGGGTCCCGGGCGGTTCCTGTCCGACTACGAGGCCGGTCTGGACGCGGCGCTGTGCGTGGCGTCGTGTCTGTTCGCGCAGCTGCATCACGGCCGCGGCGAGTTCATCGACGTCTCAGCGCACGCCGCGTTGGTGTCGCGCACCGACTGCATAGTCGGGCGGTTCATCACCGGCGAGATCGCACCCGAGGGCTCCCGCGACGATTTCGACCAACAGGGGCCCGCGTCGTTCTTCGCCTGCGCCGACGGACACGTCTACCTCTATATGACCAACGGGCACCACTGGGTTGCACTGAAGGAGTTGATGGGCCGTCCGCCGTGGCTCGACGAATTCGACGACGACTGGCTCGAATTCTCTGTGTCGCCCGAGAAGGTCGCGACGTTTCACCGCGGCTTCGCCCTGTGGATCCGTGACCGGAAGAAGAACGACGTCGCCGAGGAGGCCCAGCGCCTGGGTGTTCCGCTGGTGCCGGTCAACGCCGTCGACGAGTTGTCGTCACTCCCGCAGTACCGCCACCGAGGCTTCTTCCGCGACGTCACGCATCCGGCGCTCGGCGCGGCGGCCTATCCCACGGTGCCCTACCTGTTGAGTGAATCGCCTGCCGAGATCCGCAGTTGTGCACCGGTTCTCGGGCAGGACTCGGCTGCGGTTCTCGACGTGTCGGCACCGCGGCGACGGTTGACTCCCCTGCGCCCACAACTCAAACCGGCGAAGGAGGCACGGGGCGGACCCCTGGAAGGCGTCCGCGTCGTCGAGCTGACCAAGGTGTGGGCGGGGCCGTACGCGGGCAAGCTGCTGGCCTTGCTCGGCGCCGAGGTGATCAAGGTCGAGAGCTCGAATCGGCCGGAGGAGATGCGGGCCTACGGCGGCACCGATATCAACCATGCCCCGTTCTTCTTGAGCATCAACCCCGAGATCCTCTCCGTCGATCTGGACATCAAGACGCCGGAGGGCACGGCCCGGTTACGGGAGTTGATCGGCCGCAGCGACATCGTGATCAACAACCTGCGGCCGGGTGCGATGGAGCGGCAGGGGCTGGGGTACGACGACCTGCGGGCGGTCAAGTCCGACATCATCTCGGTGTCGATCAAGATGTGGGGCAACGACGGGCCGATGGGCTATCAGACGGGCTATGCGCCGTGCTTCGCCGCGTTGGCGGGTCTGGCGTCGCTCGTCGGGTACGAGGGCGGCCCACCGCTGGGCGCGAGCATGCGCTACGGAGACTCCACGGTCGGTGCGGCCGCGGCGTTCGCGGCTGTCGCGGCCCTCCTTCACCGCGAGCTCACCGGGCAGGGGCAGTTCGTCGACGTGTCGGCCGTCGAGGTGTTGACGTCGATGATCGGCGACAGCGTCGTACAGCAGGCGATGACCGGAGAACCGCTCGGACCCGACGGCAATCACCATCCCGACCTGTCCCCGCATAGCTGCTTCCCCTGCGCTGGCGGCGACTGGATCAGCATCGCCGTCGCCGACGATGTCGAACTTCGAGCCTTGCAGTCGGTGCTCGGCCCCGGCGAGCTCAGCGACCTCACCCGATCGCATGACGCGGCCGAACTCGCGCAGTGGCTGCGCGCCGTTGGCGTGGCGGCGGCGAAGAGCGCGACGGCCCTCGACGTCATCGCCGACGAGTCCCTCTGGCAGCGCGGGACATTCCGCTTCGTGTCCGATCACGTCGAAGGGCAGCGCGCCGTCCTTGGCGCGTCGTGGCGGATGTCGCGTAACCCGGCGCGGATCGAGCGCGGCGCCCCCGACCTCGGTGAGCACAATGACTATGTGTTCACCGATCTCCTGGAGGCCCGATGACGACGACACTGGCGGGCACCGTCGCGCTGGTCACCGGCGCCAGCAGCGGTATCGGTGCCGCGACGGCCCGCGCACTGGCCGCCGAGGGCGCGGCGGTCGCGCTGCTCGCTCGCCGCGCCGACCGGCTCGACGAGCTCAAGCGAGAAATCGAGGCGGCAGGCGGCACGGCGCTGGCGACACCCGCCGATGTGACCGACGGGGATCAGGTCGCCGCAGCGGTGGCGGCTACGGTCGACGCGCTCGGCCGCCTCGACACGCTGGTCAACAACGCTGGACTGTTGCGGATGGGCCCTGCCGCGGAAGCGCCGCTGGCAGATTGGGATGACCTCGTCTCGGTCAACGTCAACGGCGTTCTCTACGCCACGCGTACCGCGCTGCCGCACCTGATCGCGGCGGCGGCGGACTCACCGCGGGGCGTCGCCGACGTGGTCACGATCAGTTCCACCGGTGGTCGGGTCGCGCGGCCGGGCACGGCTGTCTACTCGCTGACCAAATTCGGGGTCAACGCGTTCAGCGAAGGCATCAGGCAGGAACTGATCGGCAACCGGGTCCGCGTCGGGCTTGTCGAGCCCGGCACTGTGCAGACCGAGATCGCCGAGCACCTGTCACCGGAAGCCCGCGCGACCCAGGAGAAGACGACCGCGGGCATGGTCAAACTCCGGCCGGAGGATGTCGCCGACGCCGTCGTCTACATGGTCACCCGCGACCGGCGGGTGGCGGTCAACGAGATGCTGGTACGCGCCGCCGAGCAGACCTGGTGAGCGACCGCTGGGTCAGCGGCGACCGGTCCGGGCTGTCGTTTCCCTCCGACCCGGCCGCTTTTCGTGACGGTGGGGTCGCGTTCCTCAGCGAGGCTTTTCAGACGCGGGTCAGGTCGATCACCCGGTGTGAGGACGTCGCCGGCGGCAGCACGGGTCGCAAGATGCTGCTGGACGTCGACTACACGAACCCGCGGCCCGACCTGCACACCGAACTGTTCGTGAAGTTGTCCCGCGACTTCCATGACCCGTTGCGTGATCACGGCAGAACCCAGATGGAGTCGGAGGTGAGGTTCGCGGCGCTGTCGCTGACACCGGAGTTCCCGATCGCCGTTCCACATACCCAGTTCGCCGACTACCACGCCGAGACGGGCACGGGGATCTTGATCAGCGAGCGAATAGCCTTCGGCAATAACGGAATCGAACGCCAATATCACAAGTGCCTCGACTACGAGATGCCACGGGCGGCCGATCACTACCGGGCGTTGTTCATCGCGCTCGCCCGTCTGGCCGGCGCCCACCGATCAGGACGGTTGCCGTCGCGACTCACCGACGGCTTTCCCGTCGACCTGCAGGCCGCTGCGGTGGGTGAGCCACCGCCGCTGACGCCCGAACGGTTGCACCGGCGCACCGCCCGGCTGGCCGACTTCGCCCAGGCGAATCCGGGCCTACTACCCGACTCCGTTCGGTCGCCGGATTTCCTTGCCCGCCTTCACGAGGAGGCGCCGGTCGTCTTGCAACAAGAAGCGGCCATCTGGCGTCATCTCGCCGACGCTTCGGATTACATCGCGCTGTCGCACTGGAACGCCAACGTCGACAACGCATGGTTCTGGACCGACACCGACGGCGCGTTGCGCTGCGGCCTGATGGACTGGGGCTGCGTCAGCCAGTTGAATCTCGCGATGGCGGTCTGGGGCGCCATGTCCGGCGCCAAAATCGGTTTGTGGAACCGCCATCTCGATGAATTCCTCGATCTGCTGTGCGATGAGGTACGTGCATCCGGCGGGCCGCGACTCGAGTCCGTCGGACTGAAGCGACACGTGGTGCTGTACGTCGTGCTGATGGGGATCACCTGGCTGATGGACGTGCCCGCATTGATTCGATCGAGGGCACCGCAAGCACTGAGCAGGTTCGACCCGGCGATCAAGGGCGACGAGGGCGTGCGCGCGCCGTTGCAGATGCTGACCAACGTGCTGAACCTCTGGGCACGAAGCGACGTCGGCGAAGCCCTGCGCGGGCTGTGACATCCGCGAAACGCTATTCCAGCACGCCTTTTCTCGAACTTTCGGTGCTGGAATATCGTTTCGCGGTGATAGTTGCATCATGATGCTGCGTTCGGTGGTGGCGACGATCTTTATTGCCGCAGCCTCCTTGCTCGCGCCGGCAACCGCGACGGCCGACGTCGTCACCGCCACCGCCGAGGTACTGCGGGTGGTCGACGGCGACACAATCGACATCCGCGACGATGTCCGCGGCCGCCTCCGTGTCCGGGTGCTTGGCATCAACACACCCGAGACCAAGAAGCCGGGCTTCGACGTCGCGTGCTGGGGGCCGGAGGCGACGGAGTTCGCCCGGTCCACCATGCTGGGCCGGCGGGTAGCCGTGCAGCCCGACCCGACTCAGGACAGGACCGACCGCTATGGCAGGACACTGGCATACCTCGTCCGGGCCGACGGGTTCGACTATTCGATCGAGGCTGCCCGCGCAGGAACAGCGAAATCCTATGTCTACGGCGGTGCGCCAGTGAGCCGCTATGCCGCCATCGAAGCGGCGGAAACCGAAGCGCGGGCCGCTATGCGTGGTCTGTGGGGGCCACCGTGCTACGGCGACACCACGCCGGTGCCGCGCTGAACGAGCTCGCGCACCTGCTCGCGCGCGAAGAACTCCTGATCCTCGCCGAAGCCGACCACGTCGTCCCATTTCCACTCGGTGAGTGTCCAGAACGTCAGCCTGCCGGGCCAGCCCAGCCAACGCAGCGCGGTACGCACGTCGCCCTCGGCGTGCAGCATGCGCCCGCGGTCGTCCTCGGCGTCGAGTATCACCCGCTGCGGTGCGCCGGACCGGCGCTGCAGCACCCGCCGTTCGCCTGAGACCAACTCCGCGAGCTGACCGTCACGAACGAGGTAACCGCCGACGACCTTGTCGACACCCGGTTCTCGGCTCGCCATCGTGATCGCATGCCAGTGTGCGTCGGGCTCCGCAATGGCCCAGAGGTAATCCCCCGACCGACGCGCCCCTTGGCGGTGCGGCCCCCATGTTCGGTCGCGCATCGCGTAGCAGTCCACCTCGAAACGTTCACCGTTCAACGTCGCGGTACCCCGCATCTGGCCCGCTTGATCGAAGTGGCAGTGCTCCGGCGATGCGTGGCCGAGCACGTGCGGTGTCATGATCGCGGTCCACTCCAGATCGAGGTCCAGACCCAACCCGGAATAGGAGAGCCGATAGCTCCGCATCGGCTCGACGACCTCATGCCGCAGCGAATTGGGCAGCGTGAAGTCAGCGAAATCGAGTGCTCCAGTTGGTGGTTGGCGCCAGCGCCAGTCGTAGAACAGGCAGTCGTAGACCTCTTCGCCGCTCGGGTCCCACAGTGCAGGCCCGCCACCGGAAACGCCTGTTCGCGCGTCGTGGAAGTAGTAGAGGAAGCCGTTGATGTCGCGTTCACCGATGTTGAAGCCGAACCAGCCGCTTTCGCACCAGTCGGCGTCGCCGCCTGCGGAGTGGAAGACTTCGTCACCGACGTCGATCACCAGGTGACCGGAAGCTCGTAGAGGCCGTAGGCCAGTGCATCGTGTTTGAACGGCAACTCGTCGAGTGGCGCCGCAAGCCGCAGCGTCGGGATCCGCCGGAAAAGCGTTGGGAGCACGATCTGTAACTCCATCCGGGCCAGCTGCTGGCCGACACATTGGTGGCGACCGTAACCGAAGCCGACGTGAGGGCCGTCCTCGCGTGTCAGGTCGAGCCGGTCGGGGCTGTTGAATTGACGGGCATCCCAGTTCGCAGGAGCCACATCGAGAATGATGCCGTCGCCCGCCCTGATCAGCTCGCCACCGACCTCGATGTCCTCGTCGGCGATTCGACGCTGCCCGGTCTGGATGATGCTGCAGTAGCGCATCAGTTCCTCGACGGCCGCGGCGATCGTCTTCGGATCCTCCGTGTCGCGCAGCAGCGCCAGCTGGTCAGGGTTTTCGAGCAGCGCAACGATACTGATGCCGAGTTGGCCCGCGGTGGTCTCGTGTCCGGCGATCAGGATTCCGGTGGCCAGTTGCGCGGCTTCGCGCACGCTGATCTCCTCGGATTTGACCCGCTCGGCGAGGTCGGACACCAGGTCTTCGCTCGGATTGTCGATCTTGGCGAGCAACAGGTTCTTGAGGTATCGCGCCAGTGCCCCCGCGCCTTTCGCGGCGTCCTCCGCACTGGCATACCGGCTCATCCCCCGGTTGGCCTGCGTCTGGAAGAACTCGGCGTCGTCGTATGGCACGCCGAGCATTTCGCTGATCACCAGCGACGGAATGGCCAGCGTCAGCGCCTCGACGAGGTCGGCGGGTTTCGGGCCTGCGAGTATCGCGTCGATATGCGCGTCGGTGATCCGCTGGACAGCTGGCCGCAACGCCTCGACACGCTTAAAGGTGAACGGACGCGACAGCATCCGGCGAAAGCGCGTGTGCTCCTCGGCATCCGAGGTGAACACCGACCGCGGCCGCTTGTGCACGGTGGCGAGCATGCCCTCGTTCCAGTGCGGATAACCGGGCTTGCGGTCGTCGACGCTGACCCTGCTGTCGGTGAACAGCGACCGGATCGCCTCGTAGCCGGTGATGAGCCACGGGGTGCTGCCATCCCAGATCCGTACGCGGAACAGCTGCTGCGTGGCACTGCGTTCCATCACCTGCGGTGGCGGGGCGAACGGGCAGCGCTCCGCGCGCGCCAGCGGGAAGTCGAGGATCTCAGACATGGCGCACGACCACGTCGGCTGAGCCGACTCGACCGACCGGCGCTTGCCAGAGCCCGACGATCGCGTCGATCAATCCTTCTGCGGCGACGGGCCAGCTTGATCTGGCTTCCGTTCCGTACTCGGCCATTTCGCCTTCGTGTTCGGCGCAGGTGTGCATCAACAGGTTGCGCGCCATCACGATTCGTTCGCTTCGCACCCGTCTCGGAAGGTCGGGCAGACAATCGTTGATGCCGTTGATCGCGGCGACGAGTTCCGGCGACGTCAGCGCGTCCTTGGTGACGACGTGCCGGTAACTGGGGTCGGCCATCGCCACCGCGGCGAACCGTGCATACCAACTCGGGTTTCCGAGTGCGCTGAGATGGTCGGTCAGTGGAAGGACCAGTGTGCCCACCCAGTCGCGCAGTTCGGTCGAACCGGTGATGTCTGCGAGCATCCTGCCGCGCAGCGATTCGATCGGCGCCCGGTGCTTGCTTTCGATGGCACGCAGCAGGTCGGTGCGGGTGCCGAAGTGGTAGCACGCCGCGGCGTTGTTTCCCTGATTCGCGGCCTCGCTGATCTGCCGGTTGGAGACGGCGTACATCCCCCGCTCGGCGAACAACCGCTCCGCCGCGGAAAGCAGCGCCTCCCTGGTCGCAGAGGAACGGTCACCACTCAGGACACGGGCTGCGGTCACATCCTGTAGTACACACTGCCGATGTGCTTAAATCAAGCAGTTTATTTAGATTCTGGTTGACCGGCCCAGCCCACAGAATCGAGGGAGACTGCCGAGTCGACGTCAGGTCAGCCGGCCGACCTCGCGCAGGAAGTCCTGGGTATGTGCGATGCGGCCGGTAAGCGTTTTCGGGTCGCCGGTGCACAACAGGTACGCGGTCTCGGTGATGAGTTCGATGCTTTCGGTGTCGTTCTTGGCGAGGTCGAGTGCGCCCGCCCCTTCGGTGGCCACCGGGTTCGTCGGCGCCGCGGCGTTGACGGCGATACCGTCGTCGTACAGTTCGGCGGCAAGGCTTTTGGTCAGCCGGTTGAGGGCCGCCTTCACCGTGCCGTAGACCCCGAAACCGGCCGTGCGATCGAATTCGGAGAACGGCGGCCCGCCGGGCAGATCGCCGCCGACCGAGGTGACGTTGAGGACCCAGCCATGGCCGCGCTCGCGCATGGCGGGAATCGCCAGCTGAGTTAGGTGCAGCGGAGCCAGTACGTGCATCTCCATCATCAGCCGCACCCGGCGGTCGGGAAACTCGTCGAGCGGACGAAGGAAGGTGACCGCCGCGTTGTTGACGACGATGTCGGGAGCACCTACGCGCTCGACCACCTCACCGAACAGCCGCTCGCGGTCCTCGGCGTTCGAGAGGTCGGCCTGCACCGCGATCGCCGACCCGCCCGCGGCCTCGATATCGTCGAGCGTCTGCGCAAGTGAGCCTTGATATTTCGGGTCGGGGTCCATGGTGCGCGCGGTGAGCGCGACGGTCGCACCCGCATCCGCGAGCCGCTTCGCGATCGCCTTGCCAAGGCCCCGGCTGGTTCCGGTGACCAGGGCCACCTTGCCGTCGCACCGCATCGCGCCCTCGTGTGTCATGCGCGTTTGATCCCGGCCAGCTTGTGGGCGAACTTCGCCTCGGCGGCCTCTCTGAGCCGGAGCAGGTGCTCGGAGGGGAAGACGTCGGGCGCGGGCTTGTAGTCCTTGAGCAGCAGGCGGGCCAGCGTCACCTTGTGCACCTCGGTCGGCCCGTCGGCAAGCCCGAGCACGAACGACTCAACGAGGTACTGCACGAACGGCATCTCGTGGGTGGTGCCCAGCGAACCGTGCAACTGCAGCGCCCGCGCCGACACGTCGTGCAGCACCTTCTGCATCATCGCCTTGACCGCCGAGATATCGGCCCGCACCGCCTTGTAGTCGTTGTGCTGGTCGATCTTCCACGCCGTCTGCAGCGTCAACAGCCGGAAAGCCTCGATCTCCATCCAGGAGTCGGCCACCATCTCCTGCACGAGTTGTTTGTTGGAGAGCATGTCGCCCTGGGTGTACCGCGACACGGCCCGCTCGCAGATCATGTCGAAGATGCGCCGCACCAGGCCGACGGTGCGCATCGCGTGGTGGATGCGCCCGCCACCGAGCCGGGTCTGCGCGACGACGAAGGCACCACCTCGCGGGCCGAGCATGTGATCGTCCGGGACACGCACGTTCTCGTACCGGACGTAGCCTTCGCGGCCTCCCCCACCGAGCGGCTGGTAGCCGAGACCGACGTCGCGCAGCACATTGATACCTGGCGTTTCGCCGGGGACGACGAACATCGAGTAGCGCTCGTAGGGCGGGGCGTCGGGATCGGTCACGGCCATCACGATGATGAATGACGCCATCGAGGCGAACGACGAGAACCACTTCTCGCCTTTGATCACCCAGTGATCGCCGTCCTGCACGGCCGTGGTGGTGAACACCTTCGGATCGGCGCCGCCCTGCGGCTCGGTCATCGAGAAACAGGAGATGATGCGGTTGTCGAGCAGCGGCTCGAGATAGCGCTGCTTCAACTCGGGCGTCCCATAGTGCGCGAGAATCTCGCTGTTGCCGGAATCGGGTGCTTGGGAACCGAATACGATCGGCGCGCATTCTGACCGGCCGAGGATCTCGTTGAGCAGCGCCAGCTTCACCTGGCCGTGGCCCGGCCCGCCGAGATGCGGGCCGAGGTGGGTGGCCCACAGTCCGCGGTCCTTCACGATCTGCTGCAGCGGCGGAATGAGCGCTTGGCGCACCGGATCGTTGAGGTCGTGGGACTCCTTGATGATCAGGTCGATCGGCTCGCACTCCGAGCGCACGAACTCCTCGACCCACGCCAGCTGTTCCGCCCACTTGGGGTCGGCCGAGAAATCCCACGCCATCGATCGTCCTTTCGTCGGGCTCAGTCGCCACTTTGTCGCGCGATACCCGAGCCGAGAAGACCCGCGATCGCGTCGTCGTCAAATCCGATGCCCGCAAGCACCTCTCGGGTGTGGTCGCCGGGCAGCGCCGGTCCGGTCGGCGTTGACGGCGACGTTCTGGAGAATCGCGGCACCGGCGCGGGTTGCACCACACCGTCGATGTCGACGAAGGTGCCGCGCGCGACGTTGTGCGGGTGCTGGGGCGCTTCGGCGAGGCTGAGCACCGGGGTGGCGCAGCATCCTGGCGAACTGAGCCGCTCTTCCCATTCGGCCCGCGTCTTCTCCAGGAACCGTGCAGCGAGCACCGCCCGATGGACGGGCCACGCCGACGGGTTGTCCGCATCCTGGGGTGGCTCGACACCGACCCGTTGGCACAGCTCGGCGTAGAACTGCGGCTCCATCGCCCCTACCGCGATGTGCTTGTCGTCTGCGGTCCGGTAGACGCCGTAGTAGTGGCTCGCGCCGTCTAAGACGTTGTCGTAGCGCCGATCCCGCCAGGTACCGGCGGCCACCATGCCGTAGTAGGGCGCCATGAGGGCGGCGGCACCGTCGACCATCGCCACGTCGACGACCTGACCCTCCCCCGACGCGCGTGCCTCCAGGATGGCGCTGAGAAGCCCGACGGCCAGCAGCATACCGCCACCGCCGTAGTCCCCGACCAGGTTTAGCGGCGGCACAGGAGCATCGGGGGTGCCGATGCCGTGCAGAGCGCCCGCGAGCGAGATGTAGTTGATGTCGTGTCCTGCCCGGTCCGCGTACGGGCCGTCCTGCCCGTAGCCGGTCATCCGTGCGTACACCAGCCGTGGATTGCGCTCCTGCAGGTCTTCGGGTCCGATGCCAAGTCGCTCGGCCACTCCGGGCCGGAAGACCTCGACGAACGCATCGGCGTTCCCGATGAGCTGCAGCAGGATCGCCCGGCCCGCCGGGTTTTTCACGTCGAGCCCGATGGAACGCTGACTGCGCCGGACGGTGTAGTCGATGGGCAGCGGGCCGTCGACCGCGCGGGGTGTGTCGATGCGTACGACGTCAGCGCCGAGGTCGCCGAGCAACATGCCGCAGAACGGACCGGGACCAAGACCGCCCATCGTCACGATCCGAACGCCGTCCAGCGGTCCGGTCATGTCGACCACTTCTGCCGTCGCGCGGCGGCGTCGTCGGTCGCATGGCTGAGAACCTGATTGCGATTCTCCAACTCCAGCGCCGCATCGATGCCCGCGTCGGTGTTGGCCTGCAGCGCACGCTTGGTCAATTGCACTCCCAGCGGCGACAACTCGGCGATCGTCGACGCGAGTTCGACGGCGCGGCCGATCAGGCGGTCGGGCTTGACGAGCTCGCTGACCAGACCCCGGCGGTCGGCTTCGGCCGCGGTCACGGTACGTCCGGTCAACATCCAGTCGGCGGCGACACTGGTTCCGACGATTCGCGGCAGGTGATAGCTCATCCCCATCTCGGCGCCCGACAGTCCCAGCAGTATCGCGGCGTTACCGAAAGCGGCCGCGCTGGAGCAGATCCGAATGTCGGCGGCCAGACACAGCGCGAACCCGCCACCGACGCACGGCCCGTTGACGGCGGCGATGACGGGCTGCGGGAGACCTCGAATCGCCTGCGGCAGCGCCGCCATCGACTCCTGAAACCGCAGCCGCTCGATCGCTGGGGCGTCGGCGTCGGGTACTCCCGGCCCGAAATCACGCATGTCGATGCCGGAACAGAAGCCGCGCCCGGCACCGGTCAGCACGACGGCCTTGACGTCCTCGCCGACCGAGGCCAGCGTTTCGGCGAGCTCACGGCGCAGCACGTCGTTGATTGCGTTGAGTCGTTTCGGCCGGTTCAGCGTCACGAGAAGGACGCCTGCGTGCGGCCTTTCGAGGAGCAGCGTCTCGGTCACCGGACTCAGCGCCGGGGTAGGCCGAGTACCTGCGTGGCGATGATATTGCGCTGAATCTCAGACGTACCGCCGGCGATGGTGCCGCCGAAGCTGCGCGCGTACCGTTCGAACCAGCTCGCGAAATAGTGGTCGAGATTCATGTGCTCATAGGGACCGGTCGTCGACGGGTGGATGAGTCCGTCGGAACCCGCGGAGGTGAGCGCGTTCTCGAGCGCCTGCCGTTCGGCTTCTGACCCGAACAGCTTGAGCACCGACACCGAGGCGGTGTCCGCCTCGCCGCGGGCGGCCTTCGCCAGCGCCGCCGATCCCATCGCCCGCAACGCGAGGTAGTCCATGATCGTGGTGGCGTACTGGTCGCGCTGCAGCTCGCCTCGGGGCCGGAAGTCGGCGATCATGTTGTCGATCCGGTCGGCGAAACCGAGCCACATCATGGTGCGCTCATGGCCGAGCGAGCCGTTGGCCACGCCCCACCCGCCGTTCAGCGGTCCGACGAGGTTCTCCGCGGGAACTCTCGCGTCGGTGAAGAACACCTCGTTGAAGTCCAGGTTGTCCTCACCGCACATATCGGCGAACGGCCGGCACACGACACCGGATGCGTCGGTAGGAATGATCAGCGCGCTGATTCCCTTGTGCCTGGGGGCATCCGGGTCGGTGCGCACGAAGGTCATCAGGAAATCGGCGTCATGGGCGCCCGAGGTCCACACCTTCTGTCCGTTGACCACGAAATGGTCCCCGTCCAGCACGGCGCGGGTGCGCAGCGACGCAAGGTCGGAGCCTGCGCTCGGCTCGCTCATA
Organism: Mycobacterium sp. ITM-2016-00318; assembly: GCF_002968285.2. Taxonomy (NCBI): domain Bacteria; kingdom Bacillati; phylum Actinomycetota; class Actinomycetes; order Mycobacteriales; family Mycobacteriaceae; genus Mycobacterium; species Mycobacterium sp. ITM-2016-00318. The sequence goes on from NZ_CP134400.1 coordinate 3,742,406, forward strand.
CCGAGCGACGCAGTGCGCTCACCCTTGAGTACGGGAACCGCCCATCGATGCTTCTGCTCGTCCGACCCGAATGAGATCAGCGACGCGGCGATGATGTTGACGCCCTGCGGATTCAGGCTGTGATAGATGCGGCGCCTGCAGAGCTCGTCCAGATGGACGAACTGTTGCAGCACGGTCGCGTTGCGGCCGCCGAACTCCGGCGGCTGGGCGGGCAGCAGCCAGCCGTTGTCGAACAGCAGGCGCTGCCAGTCGCGCGCCCACTGCGGCATGTGCGACACCGACCGCGGCCGCTCCAGTGTGTCGGCCTCCGACGGCAGGTGCTCGTCGAGGAACGCCGAGAACTCCGCCCGGAACTCCTCGACGTCGGAATCAAAAGTCAGCTGCATCGAATTCCTCCGCGATCATCACGCGATGCTCGGCCGCGCCGCCGAGCAGCAGCTCGCCGGCCTTGGCCCGCTTCAACGCGAACTGAAGGTCGTTCTCCCAGGTGAACCCCATGGCTCCGAACAGTTGCAGGCCGTGCCGGAACACAAGGGCCTGGCACTCGCCCGCCGCAGCCTTGGCCATGGCCGCCGCCAGCCGCCTGCGCGGATCGTCGGCCGCGATCGTCAACGCGGCGAAGTAGGACAGCGCGCGGGCGCGTTCGATGGCGACGTGCATGTCGACGGCCTTGTGCTGCACAGCCTGGAAGGTGCCGATCGCGACGCCGAACTGCTGGCGCTGCTTGACGTGCTCCAGCGCCAGGTCGAGGACGCGCTGGCAGGCGCCGACCGTGCTGATGGCGATGCCGGTGAGGGCCAGATGGCGCGCTTTCTTCGCGTTGGTGTGCAACCGCTCGGTGTCGGCCAGTCGCACGCCCGCGAAGGTGACGTCGGCGATGTGCAGCACGGGATCGAAGACCTTGCTGCGCCGCACCGACACCTGATCTGCGTCGACGAGGAAGACGCCGCCATCGGTGACCACGGCCAGCCGCCCCGCCCGGTCGGCGTCGAGCACGTGCTTCGCGGTGCCGTCGAGCACCCAGCCCTCGGCATCGCGGTAGGCCGTGATGCCGTCATAGATCGCGGCGCCGGCCTGCTGCGGGTCGAAGCGCTCGCCCACCAACGGCGCGAACTGCGTCAACGTGGCAAGAAACGGCGTCGGGTCGGTGGCGCGCCCCAACTCTTCGAGCACGATCGCGAGCTCGACGGCATTCTCCGGGTCGGTCAGCTCCGTCCAGCCGGCGTCGATGTAGGCCTGCCACAGGGGCGCGGGGTCGACGCCGTTCTCGGCGATGTCGCGAACGAGCGACGGCGGGCACTGCTTGCCGACCGCGTCGCGCACGGTGTCCTGCCACAGCCGTTGATCCGCATCGAACTCGAGTAGCATCCGGCGCCTCCTGGTGCGATTGCCCGTCGGGAACGAGAATAACATTCTCCTTAGATGTCGTAACTGTTCTCGAAAACCACCTACCTCGTTTCGGCCGGCGGTTGCCATGTATGTGACCAGCCCACACTCTGACCTGCGAAGAAGTAAGCGTTGCGCTTGAGAACCCAATTCTTGCCAATGAAGAACTTGGCTTTACACTGGCTGTACGACCGGTGCCCACCGGCAGACTGCGGAGGCCATCAGTGATCCAACAACCTGACGGAGCGACGACGCCCGTCATCGATGCGAGCGTGCACATCTTCTCGCAGTCGAACAAGGACCTCCGCACGAACTTCATGGCCGAGCCGTACCGCAGTCGCGGTTTCCCCGACTACGAGATGGACTGGTACGGCGCGCCTGGCGGCGAGTACGCGAAAGGCACCGAGGGACCCGACGGCCAGTACCCCGGGTCGGACCCGCAGATCGTCGGGCACCAGCTGTTCGACGAGCGCGGCGTCGATGTCGCGATCCTGCACCCGATGACGCGCGGCATCATGCCGGACCGCCACCTCGGTACCGCCATCGCGTCGGCACACAACGACATGATGGTGAAGCGCTGGCTGGAGGACGGCACCTACGGCGACAAGTTCCGCGGCACCATCCGGGTGAACCCCGACGACATCACCGGCGCGCTCCGCGAGGTGGAGAGGTATAAGGACCACCCGCGAGTGGTGCAGATCGGCGTCCCGCTGCAGTCGCGCGAGGTGTACGGCAAGCCGCAGTACTGGCCGTTGTGGGAGGCCGCGATCGACGCCAACCTACCGGTCGCGGTGCACGTCGAGGTGGGTGCCGGCCTTTCGTTCGCTCCGACGCCGTCGGGGGTGCCGCGCACCTATGAGAACTACGTCAGCTTCATGGCGCTGAACTACCTGTATCACCTGATGAACATGATCGCCGAAGGGGTATTCGAAAGGATGCCCGACCTGAAGTTCGTCTGGGCCGACGGGGCGGCCGACATGCTGACGCCGTTCATTTGGCGGATGGACTGCTTCGGGCGCCCGCACCTCGAACAGACGCCTTGGGCGCCGAATATGCCGAGCGACTACCTGCCCGGCCACGTCTTCTTCGTCGAGGGCGCGATGGACGGACCCGGAGACGTCGACTTCGCCGGCGAATGGCTGGGCTTCACCGGCAAGGAAGACATGGTGATGTACGGGTCGAGCTACCCGCACTGGCAGGCCAACGAGCTGACAGTGCCCAGCGCATATACGGCCGAACAGCGCGACAAGCTGTGCTGGCGCAACGCCGCGCAGCTCTACGGGATAGACGTCGGGGCCGGTGTCGGCGCACAGTAGTCAATAGAGGCTTCGAGCAAGGGATAGACGAAGATGACATCAACAATCTCGACAGCAGATCGCAAGCCAGCGGCCGAGCGCATCGCTGTTCGGTGCGTGGACTCCGACGTACACCCGACGCCGCGCGCCGGCGAGTTGACGCAGTACATCCCCGAGCCGTGGCGCAGCAAATACTTCCTGACGCGCAAGATCGGCGATCAGATCTACTACGACGCTCCCGACTACGCCCATGCGTACGCCATGCGCGCCGACACCTTCCCCGCCGACGGCCAGTTCCCCGGAAGCGATCCGGATCTGGCGTTCAAGCAGCTGATCATGGAGGCGGGCGCCGACATCGCGATCCTGGAACCCGCCGCCTATCCGGCCCGCTTCCGTGAGCCGAACCACGCGATGAACTGCGCGCTTAACGACTGGCAGGACAACCACTGGCTGGACAGCCACAACAACTGGCACGAGCGGTGGCGCGGTTCGATCTGCGTGGCGATCGAGGATCCGGAAGGTGGGGCGAGGGAGATCGAACGCTGGGCTGGACATCCCTACATGGGCCAGATCCTCATCAAGGCCGAGCCGCGCCCGTCGTGGGGCGACCCCCGCTACGACCCGATCTGGGAAGCCGCCACCAAGCACGACATCACGGTGAGTTGCCACCTGTCCCGGGGGCACCACGAGGAACTGCCGATTCCTCCGGTGGGCTTCCCCAGCTACAACCACGACTTCATGGTCACCTACTCGCTGCTGGCGGCCAACCAGGTGATGAGCCTGATCTTCGACGGCGTCTTCGACCGGTTCCCGACCCTGCGAATCGTGTTCGTGGAGCACGCCTTCACCTGGATCCTGCCCCTGATGTGGCGGATGGACGCGATCTACGAGGCCCGCAAGTCCTGGCTGGACATCAAGCGTAAGCCGTCGGAGTACGTGAAGGACCACATCAAGTTCACCACTCAGCCGCTGGACTACCCCGAGGACAAGACCGAACTGTCGCGCGCGTTCGAGTGGATGGAGTGCGAAAAGATCCTGCTCTTCTCGTCGGACTACCCGCATTGGACCTTCGACGACCCGCGCTGGCTTGTGAAGCATCTGCCCGAGCACGCCCGTGAAGCCGTGATGTTCCGCAACGGCATCGCGACCTACCACCTGCCCGATACGGTGCCGGCCCTCGAGGGCCAAGTCCGGGTGTTCTGAGACGGTGGCAGAGGAAACGAAACCGCCCCGGCTGGCCCAGGGGCGTGAGCATGTCGTGGCCACCGTCGACGAAATACCGCCGGGTAAGCACAAATTGGTGCCGATCGGCCGTCACGGTGTCGGCGTTTACAACGTCAACGGCACGTTCTATGCGATCGCGAACTACTGCCCACACGAAGGCGGTCCGCTGTGCTCCGGACGGGCGCGCGGCCGGACTGTCGTCGACGAGAACGTGCCGGGAGATGCCGTCATGGTTCGCGACCTCGAATTCATCTATTGCCCCTGGCACCAATGGGGGTTCGAGCTCGCCACCGGAACGACGGCCGTCAAGCCGGAGTGGAGCATCCGCACCTATCCCGTGCGGGTCGTCGGCAACGATGTGCTGGTGATGGCGTGAGGCGGACGTGAGTGAGGATCGCAGCGAGGTACGAGCGAGGACCGGTGGGCCCACGCCCGAAGGGCAGGGGACGAGCGGGAGCCGAACGATGACACAGACGAGCACAGAGGCGGGCCCGAAGCTCAAGCGCGGCGAGAAGACTTTCGAGGTCAATGGCGGCAATGTCGTCTACGAAATTCTCGGCAAGGAAGGGGATTTCATCGCGCTGACGCCCGGCGGCCGGTTCAGCAAGGACATCCCCGGCCTTCGGCCGTTGGCACAGGCGTTGGTCAAAGGCGGCTACCGCGTCCTGCTGTGGGACCGGCCGAACTGCGGCAAGTCGGATGTCCAGTTCTACGGCAAGAGCGAATCGCACATGCGCGCCGAGACGCTGCACGCGCTGATCACCGGTCTCGACATCGGACCGTCCATTATCGCGGGCGGCTCGGGCGGAGCCCGCGACTCGATGCTGACGACCATGCTCTACCCGGAAATCGTGCGAAAACTGGTGGTGTGGAACATCGTCGGCGGGGTCTACGGCTCGTTCGTGCTCGGCGGGCACTACGTGGTGCCGAGCATCCTCGCGGCCAAGGGCATGGGCGTAGAAGGCCTGTTGCACGTCGGCGAGTGGAAGGAACGCATCGCCGACAACCCGGCCAACGAGGCGCGGTTCCGCGCACTCGACGTCGACGAGTTCCTCAAGCTGATGCGCCGCTGGCTCAACGCGTTCGTCCCCAAGCCGGGCCAGACGATCCCCGGGGTCGAGGACGAGATGTTCGACAACATCAAGGTGCCAACGCTGATCATCCGTGGCGGCGAGAACGACTGGGACCACCCGAAGCGCACCTCGCTGGAGATCCACTGCCTGATCAAAGGCTCCAATCTCATCGACCCGCCGTGGCCGGAGGACGCCTGGGAACGCGCAGGCGAGAAGTTCGCCGCCAGCGGAGGCAAGAAGTTCTGCCTGTTCGACACGTGGGTGCAGGCCGCGCCCGAGATCCTGAAGTTCCTGGACCAGAAATGACTGTCAGGCGGACGAGTGGGGCGGCGATTTCACCGGGTTCGGATGTGCACCTCACAGTTGAGGGAAGCCTCCAGTGCGGTGTGGATTCGGCTTTCCGGCACGCGTTCGAGGTCAGCCTTGCGCAGGATGACGTGAACGACGTCAAGGCCGTCATCGCCCGCGGTTCGGGTGATCTCGCCGACGAGGCCGAAACCGGCGAGCACGCCGCGGGCGTCGTCATCGGTACCTCTGCTGACGTAGGTCAGCACACCGGCCGCAGGCTCAGTTTCAAACGCTCTCGCGCACAACGCAATCGCGTCGCGCTTCAACCCGTCTGCGTCGCCGCCGGCCATCAGCAGCTGCACCTCGCGCCGAGCCGCGGGCATCGCGGCGATGTTGTTCTCCAGCACCTCGATGTCCGCCGCATCGACAAGGGCGCGAAGGGCCGCCATGCCGTCTGTTAACTCGTCCGGCGTGAGGCGGCCTGCGGGGTCCACCTGCACACGCACCACCGCGGTTCTCATGTGGGAAACCCTATCCGCGGACAGGAGGGCGCCATGACAGCCACAACCGATCTCGCAGTGACGGTGTGGCCCGGTATCGAGGCCCGGCTGCTGCGCACGGGCACCGAGGATTACACCGACTACCGGGCCGCCGGCGGGTACCAGCGCGTCGACGACCTCGACGGCCTGCTCGGCCAGGTCGACCTTTCGGGTCTGCTCGGCCGCGGCGGGGCGGCGTTCCCGCTGGCGGTCAAGATCAAAACCGTCCGCGACAATGGCCGAGCGTCCGGCGGCGCGGTGGTCGTCGCCAACGGCGAAGAGGGCGAACCGGCATCGGTGAAGGACCGCTGGCTGCTGCGGCACCGCCCGCATCTTGTGCTCGACGGGCTCCGGCTCGCGGCGCAGATGGTGTCGGCGAAGCGGGCGCACGTATACGTCTCTGACCGGTCGGCCGCGGACTCGGTGCAGGCCGCACTCGACGAGATCGAGGCGGACGTGCTCGACGGTCTGTCGATCACGGTGCTGACCGTCGCGGCCGGTTACGTCGCGGGCGAGGAGACGGCCGCGGTGCGGGCACTCAACGGCGGACCGGCCAAGCCGACGGACAAGCCGCCTCGCCCGTTCACCGAAGGCGTCGGCGGGCTGCCGACGATGGTCAGCAATGTCGAGACGCTCGCACTGCTCCCGTTCCTCGCACGGCACGGCGCCGAGGCATTCCGTCAACAGGGGACGTCGGCGTCGCCGGGAACGTTTCTGGCGACGATCACGGGTGGCGGCAGGCCCGCCGCGCTGTACGAGCTCCCGCACGGAGTCGCGTTCACCGACGTGCTCGAATTCCATGGCGTGCCAGCCGATCAGGTGCACGGTGTGCTGATGGGCGGCTACTTCGCCGGTCTCTTGAACCGCGACGTCCTCGACATCACTCTCGACCACGAGTCGCTGCGCCGTCTTGACAGCGGGCTTGGCTGCGGCGCCGTCACTGTCCTGACCGACGACTGCCCACTGGCCGTGGCGGCATCGGTGATGGCCTATTTCGACCGCGAGAACGCGGGCCAATGCGGATCGTGTTTCAACGGCACGGCCGCGATGTCGGCTGTGACAGAAGCGCTCCGAGACGGCGTGGCCACGAGCGAGGACCTCGCGCGATTGGAGCGTTGGTCGGTGGTGCTTCGCGGCCGCGGCGCATGCGCGACGCTGGACGCCGCCACGAACATCGCCGCGAGCCTCCTGGCGGCGTTCCCGCAAGTGGTCGCGCGGCACTTGAACAACGACTGCGATACATGCCGCGGCGGTGCCTACAAGGCATTGCGGCCCTATGAGATCGAGGCGGTGGCATGAGCGACGCTTGCGAGCGAATCATCGGCACGGAATTCGGCTTCCGAGCCTGCGAGGCGGTCGCATGAAGATTCGTCTCGACCGCACGATATGCGACGGTTTCGGTGCTTGCGCCAAACACGCACCGGAGTATTTCTCGCTCGACGACTGGGGATATGCGTCGCTGGAAGGCAACGGCACCATCCCCGAGGAGGATCAGGCGGCCGTGATGCGGGCGCTGTTGGACTGCCCGGTGCACGCCATCATCGAGATGGGCGAACATCGGCCGTCACGTGACGGGACCGCGCATTCGGCAACCCGGGAGGCGCCGGAGCCCCATCCTCAGACTGACGGCAACGAGGCGATATCGGAATTCGTCCGATGACGAGACCACTGCCCGAAGTCAACGCGCAGAACGAGTTCTTCTGGACCGCGGGCGCCGACGGCGTGCTGCGGATCCAGGAGTGCGGGGACTGCGACGCGCTGATCCATCCGCCGCAGCCGGTGTGCCGGTACTGCCGCGGCCGCAATATGGGCGTTCGCGACGTCTCGGGCGAGGCCACGCTGTCGGCGTTCACCGTCAACCATCGCTTTGGCTTCCCCGACCTTCCGCCGCCCTACGTCGTCGCACAGGTCGCGATCGTGGAAGACCCGCGGGTCCGATTGACCACCAACATCGTGGACTGCGAGCCCGACGACCTCGAGCTGGGCCAGACGGTGGCGGTCCAGTTCGAGAAGGCGGAGGACAAGATCGGCACCGTCTGGTTGCCGGTGTTCACGCCGACTCCCGAGAAGAGGACCGGGCCGCAGGCCGTCGACGAGATCGCACCGGAGGACTTTCCCAAGTTCGTCTCGCCGATGTTGACCGAGAAGAAATTCGAGGATGCGGCGGCGATCACGGGCATCGGCATGTCGAAGATCGGCAGGCGGCAGATGGTGGCGCCGCTGTCGCTGACGATCGACGCGTGCCAGCAGGCGGTGGCCGATGCCGGTCTGACGTTCGATGACATCGACGGGCTCTCAACGTATCCGGGACTCGACATCGCCGGTATGGGCGAGGGTGGCGTCAGCGCCCTTGAAGGCGCGCTGGGCCTGCGCCCGGCATGGATCAACGGCGGGATGGACACCTTCGGTCCCGGCGGCTCGTTGATCGCCGCGGTGATGGCCGTCGCCACGGGTATGGCCCGCCACGTGCTGTGCTTCCGCACACTGTGGGAGGCGACCTTCCAGCAGTTGATGAAGGAAGGCAAGATGGCGCCGCCGGGAGGTGGGCGCACCTCGAGCTGGCAGATGCCCTTCGGCGCGACGTCGGCCGCGCACACCCTCGCGTTGAATGCGCAGCGCCATTTCGACCGGTATGGCACGACGAGGGAAACCCTCGGCTGGATCGCGCTGAACCAGAGGGCCAATGCGGCGCTGAACCGGACGGCGATCTACCGCGAACCCATGACCATGGACGACTACCTGAACGCGCGGCCGATCACCACTCCGTTCGGGCTCTACGACTGTGACGTGCCGTGCGACGGTGCGATAGCGGTGGTCGTGTCGGCTGTTGAAACCGCGAAAGACCTGCCGCAGAAGCCCGTGCTGTTCGAGGCGGTCGGTACCCAGATCGTTGAGCGCACCGACTGGGACCAGACCACGCTGACACACGAGCCGCAGGTGTTGGGCCAGTCCGCGCACATGTGGACGCGGACATCGTTGCGGCCCAGCGATGTCGACGTTGCCGAACTCTACGACGGCTTCACCTTCAACTGCCTGTCGTGGCTCGAGGGACTCGGCTTCTGCGGGATCGGCGAGTCGAGAGACTTCCTCGACGGCGGCAAGGCGATCGCGCGCGACGGCGTGATCCCGCTCAACACCCACGGCGGTCAGCTCTCGCACGGACGCACACACGGTATGGGGCTGATCCACGAGGCCGTCGTGCAGTTGCGCGGCGATGCCGGTGAACGTCAGGTCCGCGACGCCCGTGTCGGCGTCGTCAGCAGCGGTGGCCTGACCCCGAGCGGAGCGATCCTGCTGCGGGCAGCGGAGTGAATCTCGCCCCTCGTCCGCGCGTCGTCCTCGTCGACGGCGTGCCGATGTCGGCGTTGGTGGCGTCGGCACCCGAGCCGAAGGCGGTGATCATCGCGGTCCACGGTGGCGCCACGTCCGCCGCGTATTTCGACTGCCCGGCACACCCGGAGCTGTCGCTGCTGCGCGCGGCCGCCGCCGACGGCTACACGGCCATCGCCCTTGACCGCCCCGGCTACGGCGCCTCGGCGTTCTATCACGACGACATGACGGAGCCGGACAGGCGCGTCGGATTCGCACTGGGCGCGGTGGACAAAATCGTCGGTGAAAGCTCCCGCGGGGCAGGGCTTTTCCTGCTGGCGCATTCCGCCGGCTGTGAGATCGGGCTGCGGATGGCGACCGACGAACGGGCGAGCGACGTGCTCGGTGTCGAATTGTCGGGAACCGGACTGCGCTATGGCGACGAGGCGAAAGTCGTCATCAGCCAGGCCACTGCGACGTCGCGCCCCGCGGGCCTTCGCGATCTGCTGTGGCAGCCGACCGACCTTTATCCGCCGGAGGTGCTGACCGGCGGGCTTTCGGCACCGGGCGCACCGTATGAAGCCGACGTGACGGCAAACTGGCCCCGCCGCGACTTCCCTGAGGTGGCGAGCCGGATCACGGTCCCTGTCCAATTCAGCGTCGCCGACCACGAACGCGTATGGGCCTCCGCCCCGGAGGCGGCCGAAGCCATCGCCGCGCTGTTCACCTCGTCGCCGCGGGTTGTGGTCAACGAAATGCCCGGCGGACACAATCTCAGCGTCGGCTGGACGGCTGGCGAGTACCACCGACGGGTGCTGGCGTTCGCCGGCGAATGTGCCAGCGCGCGAAAAGAACTGGAGGCGGGTTGATGCGCGTCGGGTTTATCGGACTTGGTAGCCAGGGCGGCCCGATGGCGCGACGGATCGCCGAGGCCGGATTCGACGTGACGCTGTGGGCGCGCAGATCGGCCACCCTCGAACCGTTCGCCGACACCCCCGCCAAGACCGCGCAGTCCCCGGCCGAATTGGCGGCAGGCAGCGATCTGGTGTGCATCTGTGTCGTCGGCGACGAGGACGTCAGGGAGGTCGTGGGCGGTGACACCGGTGTGCTGGCCGGACTCCCGGCCGGCGGAATCGTGGCGATCCACAGCACCGTGCACCCCGACACGTGCCGCGAGTTGGCTGACTTGGCTGCTGCACATGAGGTTTCGGTGATCGACGCCCCGGTGAGCGGTGGCGGCCCCGCTGCCGAGGACGGCAAGCTGCTGGTCATGGTCGGGGGCGACGACCGAGACGTCGAACGCTGCCGCCCGGTGTTCGCGACCTACGCCGACCGGATCGTCCACCTCGGTCCGCTTGGCAGCGGACAGGTGACCAAGATCCTGAACAACCTGCTGTTCACCGCCAACCTGGGCAGTGCGGTCAGCACGCTCGAATTCGGCGAATCCCTTGGCATCGACCGCAACCGGTTGTCCGAAGTGCTCAACAGCGGATCGGCGACGAGCAAGGCACTCGGCAGCGTCGCCGCTTTCGGCGGCACCCTGGAGCGGCTCGCTCCGATCGCTGGAGCCCTGCTGCAGAAGGACGTGCGGCACGCCGCCAGCATCGCCGACGCCGCTTCCGTGTCCCCGACAGCGGTGTTCGACGCCGCCGACGCCGCGCTGCGGGCGATGGACTTCCCGCGATGATGCGAGTCGGATTCATCGGCGCCGGACGAATGGGCGCACCCATGATCCGGCGTCTCGTCGAGGCGGGGCACGAGGTGCGCGCGCTCGGCCGCACCCCGGAGAAGCGCGTTGCCATACAAGATATGGGCGCGTCCGCGCTGGCGGAACCCGCGGCCGTCGCCGAGGGCGCCGAAGCCGTCATCGTCTGCGTTTTCAGCGACGAGCAGGTGCGGGAGGTCTGCCTCACCGAAGACCTGGCGGCCGCCATGGCTCCCGATGCGACTCTGGTCATCCACACCACCGGAAGCCCACGCACCGTTGAGGCGATCGCGGCCCGTGGTGTGCACGTGATCGATGCTCCGGTCAGCGGTGGTCCGCACGACATCGCCGCGGGGCGGGTGACGCTGTTCGTGGGGGGCGACGACCACGATGTGGCCCCGGTGCACCCGCTACTGAGCAGCTACGGCGACCCGGTCCTGCATGTCGGCGGACTCGGGGCAGGTCAGCTGGTGAAGCTGGTCAACAACACGCTCTTCGCGGCGCAGATCGGACTGGTGGCCGAGGGTGTGCGGCTCGGGGTGCTGTTCGGCGTCTCCGAGTCCGCACTGCTGGAGGCGCTGATGCACGGCAGCGCCGACAGTCGCGCGCTGGGCATGATCGCGAGGGCAGGCTCCGCGGCTGCCTTCATCGACGCCGTCGGCGATTTCGTCGGCAAGGACGTCGCGGTGGTCCATGAAACCGTGCGTGAGCTCGGCGGCGACCTCGGTGCGCTTGAAGCGCTCGTCGGCGCCGGCCTTGCGCAATAAGACACATTCCTTGGATGTCTCATTCTCTTTAATGGAAACGTCATTACCGCTAGAGTTACGACCAAAGCGGCTTTCGTAACGCTTCGGCAGCCAGCCCGCCGCTGATGAGGAGATCATGACCAAGCCGAAATTGGTGTTCAGCCCGTATTCGCAGGAGTACTTCGACGATCCCTATGCGATCTATCGGCGAATGCGCGACGAGACTCCGATCTACTACGACGAGGAAGAGGACTTCTACGCGCTGACCCGGCACACGGACGTGGCGGCGGCACTCAAGGACCACGAGTCGTTCTCGTCCACCCGCGGGTGCCACCTGTCCATGATCAAGTCCGGCCAGGGGTTCCAGAAATCGATCATCTTCATGGATCCTCCGGAACACCGCTTCATGCGCAGCCTGCTCAACAAGGCGTTCACCCCGCGGGCTATCCAGTCTCAGCACGGCACCGTTGTCGAACTCGTGGAGCACTACCTGTCCATGGTGGATCCGGGCAATTTCGATGTGGTGCAGGACTTCTCAGGCCCGTTCCCGGTCGAGGTGATCACCCGGATGGCCGGTGTGCCCGAGGAGTTTCGCCAGCAGGTCCGGCATTGGATCGACAGGGGTCTCGAGGTGAAGCCGGGACAGCTCTTTCTGTCCGACGAGAACATGCAGGCCAACATCGACGCCGGGGTCTACTACTACGGCCTGGTACAGGAGCGCCGGGAGAACCCGCAGGACGACATGATCAGCCGTCTGATCGCCGCCGAGATACCCGGCGACAACGGCGAAATGCGCAAACTCGACGACGTCGAGATCACCGGTTTCGTCGCCCTATTGGGCGGCGCAGGCGCCGAGACCGTCACCAAGTTGGTCGGTAGTGCCGTCGTCGAGTTCGCGCGGCATCCCGAGCAGTGGCAGATGCTGCTCGACGACCGCAGCCTGGTACCCGCCGCCGTCGAGGAATTGCTGCGCTACGTAGGTCCGGTGCAGTACAACGTGCGCTTCACCCTGAAGGAGACCGAAGTGCCAAGCGGCCGGATTCCCGCGCACAAGCCGGTGTTTCTGATGAACGCTGCCGCCAACCGCGACCCTCGTGCCTTCGACGACGGCGAGACATTCGACATCACCCGCGATCGCACGCAGGCGCAGAATCTCGGCCTCGGCTATGGCATCCACAGCTGCCTCGGCGCGGCGCTGGCCCGGTTGGAGACGACGATCGCCCTCGAGCACCTGCTCGACTTCATGCCGCGCTTCGAGGTCGACTTCGAGGGCCTCCAGCGCGTCACGATGCAGAATGTTGCCGGATATCATCACGTGCCCGTCAAGGTGCTCAAATGAGCCAGAAGATTGTCGTCGACTTCGGCCTGTGCGAGAGCAACGGGGTGTGCATGGGCATCATTCCCGAGGTTTTCGACCTCGACGATCAGGACTATCTGCATGTGCTCCAGGAAGATGTGACGCCCGAGAACGAGCAGCAGGTCAGAGAAGCCGTGCGCCAGTGCCCACGCCAGGCGATTTCGATTGAAGACGCGTGACGACATCTGAACTCGTCTTCGACCCCTTCTCCGAGGAATTCTTCAACGGACCGTGGGAGATCTACCGGCGTATGCGCGAGGAAGCGCCGGTCTACTACAACGACGAACATGACTTCTACGCGTTGTCACGGCACGAGGATGTCGCGGCAGCGTACAAGGACTTCGAGACCTATTCGTCGGCGTACGGATTGGACCTGTCGAGCGTCCGGTCCGACGAACCGATGATGGCGAAGATGATCATCCTGATGGATCCGCCCGAACACCGGCAGATGCGGAGCCTGGTCAACAAGGTGTTCACACCGCGGGCCATCGAGGCGTTGCGGCCGATGGTGACCGAGACCATCGACCGCTACATCACACGAGCCGAGGCCGACCGGTTCGATGTCGTAAGGGACTTCTCCGCCCTCTTCCCCGTACAGGTGATCACTCAGATGCTCGGCGTGCCCGAGGAGCACCGCCAACAGGTCGGCGAGTGGGTGGACATCACCCTGCGTCGCGAGCCCGGTCAGATCGACATGTCCGAGGAGGGGATGCAAGCGGTCGGGGAATTGATGGGCCTCTACTACAAGATCATTCAGCAGCGACGCGCCGAACCCCGCGACGACATGTTCAGTCGGTTGATCGCTGCCGAGATCGCACGGGAGGACGGTGAGCGCGAGACGCTCGACGACTTCGAGATCGCCGGGTTCGCAACCCTGTTGGGCGGGGCAGGGGCAGAGACCGTCACCAAGCTGGTCGGCAACGCGGCGGCGACGTTCGCGCGGTTCCCAGACCAGTGGCAGAAGCTGCTCGACGACCGCAGCAAGATTCCGGACGCGGTCGAGGAGCTGCTGCGTTATGAGGCGCCGAACCAGTACAACGTGCGTCGCTCCATGAAAGAGGTGACACTGCACGGTGTCACGATCCCGCCGGGCAAACCCGTTTTCCTGCTGGGCGGTTCGGCGAACCGCGATCCCGAGGCGTTCACTGACGCCGACACCTTCGATATCGACCGCGACCGCACAGAGGCGCAGAACCTCGGCTTCGGCTATGGCGTGCACAGCTGTCTGGGCGCTGCGCTGGCCCGGATGGAAAGTGCGCTCGCGCTCGAGCGTCTGCTCGACTTCATGCCGCGCTACGAGGTGCTGTGGGACGAGTGCAAGCGAGTCGCGGCCCAGAACGTCGCTGGCTGGTCAAGCGTCCCGGTGCGCGTGCTCAGCTGAGCCCGTGCCGTGAGCGCGCGATCAGCCCAGGCCGTGCAGGATGGCGCCGTTGCAGTCGGCGGCCGCCTGCCGCAGCTTGACCGCTTCCTGATAGGCGTCGGAGTTGTACCAGTCGCGGGCGGCTTCAACCGATTCGAACTCGAGCAGAACCGTCTGGGTGCCATGCCACTCACCCTCGAGCACCTCGGCCTTCTGGTCGAATGCCAGGATCGTCGCGCCGGCCATCGCCTTGCCGGCGAGCTTGGCGTACTCGGTCATCCCGGCGGGGTCCTTGACGTCCTCGGTGATGACTATGTAACCCTTCGGCACTGAAACTCTCCTCCATTGATTGTCGGCATCGCCGACGTGGCTCAGTCGTTTTCGGCGATTGCTTGTTCGGGACAGTTGACGATGGCCTCTTTCGCGGAGTCCTCCAGACCCGCGGGCACGTCTTCGGGATCGGCGACGGCGTATCCGTCGTCGGTCATGCTGAACACCTCCGGGCACAGGGTCAGGCACATGCCGTGGCCGCGGCACCGGTCCTCGTCGACGGTGACCTTCACGAGGCACCGTCTGCGAGGTCGAATTCGAGGTGCAGTTCGGTCAGCCCGCGCAGAATGTATGTCGGGATGTACTGGTAGTTACGGCTTCCGGCGGGACCGTGATGCGCTTCGCTGATCCGGATGTCGGTGGTGCGGTCCAGCAGCCGTTCGAGCCCGACCCTGGTCTCCGCACGTGCCAGCGGGGCACCGGGACAGCTGTGGATGCCACGGCCGAAAGCCAGGTGCTGGCGCGCGTTCTTGCGCTCGGGGTCGAACGAATCGGGATCCTCGAACCGACGCGGGTCGCGGTTGGCGGCCCCGTTGACCACCATCACGGTGCAACCGGCACCGAGTGATTCGTCGCCGATGGTGGTCGGCGTCCGCGACAACCGGAAATCGCCCTTGACCGGGCTCTCGATCCGCAGGCACTCCTCGATGAAGTTCGGCAGCAGGCTGCGGTCGTCGCGCAGCCTGCGCTGGATGTCGGGATGGTCTCCCATGACCTTCAACGCGGTGGACAGCAACCGCACCGTCGTTTCCTGGCCGGCGGAGAAGACGTTGGTGGCCACCCGCACGACGTCGGCGACCGAGGGCATCGTGCCGTCCGGGAAAGTCGCCGTCGCCAGCCCCGTCAGCACATCGTCACGGGGCTCGCGCCGACGGTCCTCGACATACTCGGCGAAGATTTCGTACAGGTATTCCAGCGGAGTCTTGGCCAGTGTCTTCTCAGCGTTGCCGAGCCCGCTGCCGTGGGTTCCGCGGGCGAGCCGCTCGAGCAGTTCGGGCCGGTCCTCTTCCGGCACGCCGAGCAGATCGGCGATGACGCGCAGCGTGAAGGGAGCCGCGAATCCCTTGATGAACTCGCCCTCCCCCGGCGCCAGGAACTCGTCGAGGATGTCGTCGGCGAGCGCCCACATCGCGTCCTCGTTCTCCTTGAGGCGCTTGGGAGTGATCAGCCGCATCAACAGTGCGCGGTGATTGGTGTGCGTCGGAGGGTCCAGCGTCGGTAACTGGTCGCTGAACGGGATCTCGTCGCGGTGCTCCACGATCAGATCCGTGATGTCTCGATCTTCCAGGCCCTCCAAGGATACGGGGAATCCGGGAAACGGGCCGGTGACCGAGATGCAGGAGGAGAACGTCTCGGCGTCGTTGTAGACGTCGACGGCCTCCTGCCAGCCGGTGACCATCGTCACGCCGTAGTGGTCCTCGCGGCTGACCGGGCACTTGTCGCGAAGTGCCGCGTAGAACCGGTACGGGTCATCGGTCAGACGGCTGTCCCGAAAGAAGTCGACCGAGGTCAGGTCCTCCGTCATGCGCGCTCCGTTTCCACGAGTCCAGGCCACGAGAACGTGATTCTCATATGCGGGTATCAGGTTTTCACAATGGGCACGTCGCCGTCAACGAGGGCGCTGTGCGCTCGCCCAGCGCAGCGGCGGTATCTATTGGATCGGCTCGTCGCCCAGCACCGTCGTCCGTAGCATCTCGCGCGGCGAATCGCGGTCATATGGCGCCGCTCGGTGCAGGACACCGTTGTTGTCCCAGATCACCGTGTCGCCGACGGACCAGCGGTGGCTGTACACGAGGTCCGGCTGCGTGGCGCGGTCGAGAAGATCGGCGAGCAACGCCCTGCCCTCGTTGATATCCATCCCGACGACGTAGTCCGCCGATGCGCCGAGAACCAGCGACTTTCGGCCGCTGCGGTGCGTCCACACCAGGGGATGCTCATGGGTGGGGCGGGACCGCCACTTCGCCACCAGCTCCGGCGACGGATCAGAATCGACCCGACGTTGCGACGCCTCCAGCGAATGCACCACTCGCAGCGCACCCAGGCGTTCCTTCTCCTCCTCGCTGAACGCCTCGTAGGCGGCATAAGAGTTCGCGAACTCCGTCTCACCGCCACGGTCGGCCACCTGCTTGGCCGACAGCACGGTCGCCTTCTGCGGGCATTCGCCGTTGGTCGGGGTGCACCCGTCGATATGCCAGTCGAACGTGGCCCGTAGATAGTCCGCCGAGGCATTCTTCGACTTGTCCAGCGTCACCGGGTAAATACCGGCGACCGGATGATGCCCGTCGGAGGAGTGGTCGATGTCGCCAAGTCGCCTGCAGAACGCCACCTGCGCCTCGGGCCCAAGGCCCAGCCCTGGAAACACCAGCACACCACTGTCCTCGAGCGCATCCAGGATGGCGGCGCCCAGTGCGTCGTCGGTGGCCAGCAGGTCGGAATCCAGACCGGTCACCTCAGCGCCCACCGATGCGGTGAGCTTGTTGATCGTCAGCAGACTCATGTCCGTCCCGTCCTCACGGCACCGGCGCGCTGACGCGGTGCATGACGGCGTCGGCGGAGTCGGCGGGTTTCTGGGTGCCGAAGACCTCGACGGCCATCGACACCATGATCATCGAATAGACGAGGCGCAGGAGGTTCAGCGCATCCTCTGGCACATCGTCGAGCGGGAACTTGTCGCAGTAGTCGATCGCCTCCTCGAAACGAGGAGTGAACGCATCATAGAACTCCCGAATCTCCGGCATGGGCGTGGCCAACCGGGTGGCCCAGCGCTCCGGTTCGGTTGCCAGACACCACTTCTCGGCGAACTGCTCGAACTCGGCGAAAGCACTTGGTAGGCGGGCATCGGTCATGGTCATACCCCCACCGGGCTACGTTCGGCCTTGTACTCCTCGACCCAGTCGACGGCGACCTTGTGTAGATGCCGTACGAGTATTTCCTGGTCGCTGAGCGGAAAATCGTCGACGACGTCGTACTCCAACGCTGCCTGCGTGCCGCCGAGCATGCCCGCGTCCTGCAGCGCGAACTCCTTGAGCACCACAGAGGCGACCTCGTGTTCGATACGCTCATGGACGGTGCGTGCGGGGTGAAAGGCGTTGTACGCCTCGAACTTATGGGTGTTGTGCGAGGTCGGCCAGTAACGGTACAGCAGATACCAGCCGTGGTAGATCAGGATCTCAAGGTTCGGGAAGATCTGGAAGTTAGTGATGCCCCACGGTTCGATCCCACCCGGGTTCAGGCCGGCCGACTGGTGCGTCTCCGGTGTCCGCCAGGGCCCGACAAGTCCGCTGCGCGTGACTCTTTCGATCGGATACATGTACTCGGGGGCGAGTAACCAGCGTCTGGTACCCGCGGTCGACACCAGGCGGTGCGGACCGTCGATCTGGAAGTGTCCGCATTCGAACGTCTGGTTGGGCTGGCGCACCTCGCTGGGCACCTGCTGGCTGTGCAGCGAGGGCACATGGTAGTACTCCTGGAAAGCGTCCGCGAAGATCTTCCAGTTGCTGTTGTTCTGCGCAGCGAACTCGTAACGCTCCGTCATCAATTCGAATGGATAGTCGTCGAGCGCGGTGATCATCGGCCCGAGGAACTCGCGAAGTGTCCATCGCGGCTCAGGGTCGAAGTTGATGAAGATGAACCCGTTCCAGATGTCGCACTGCACGGGCTTTAGCCCATACTGCGCAGTGTCGAGGCCGAAGAACTCGCCCTCCTGCTGCACGAACGTCAGGTCGCCCTTCAGGTCATAACGCCATCCGTGGTACTTGCAGGTGAACTGACGGCAGGTGCCCTTGACCTCCTCGTTGGGATAGTCGTTCCACACCAGCTTGTTTCCGCGGTGACGGCAGATGTTGTAGAAGGCGCGGATCTGCTGGTCCTTACCCCGGACCACGATCACCGAGGTTCTGGCCGCGTCGATCTCCTTGGTGAGGTAGCTACCCACGCGCGGCAATTCCTCGACGCGGGCGACGTTGAGCCAGGCCCGTTTGAAGACGGCCTCGCGTTCGAGTTCGTAGAACTCGGGTGAGGTCGAGTCGCGGAACGAGATCGGCCCGGTTCCGAGTCCCGGGTAATGCTCCGTCCAGGTGCCCTCTGCCGGCTTAGGCCACTTCCCCATGCGAACCTCCCTGTGGTGGTTGGAATCTCGAACATTCATCACATCACCGATCCGCCGTTGACACCGAGTGTCTGTCCGGTGATGAAACCGGCCTCCTCGGAGCACAGGAAGCCGACCGCGGCGGCGATGTCATCGCCCGTACCGAGATGTCCGAGCGGAACACTGGCCGCCATCTGCTCGTTGGAGGGCAGATGGCCGGACGCCTGTCCCGCGTGCTGCATCGGCGTCTCGATGGCCGACGGCGGAATGTTGTTCACGGTGATGCCCGCCGGACCGTATTCGCGAGCAAGGGATCTGGTCAGCGAGAGCAGTGCGCCCTTGGACGCGGCGTAGTGCGCCATGCCCGGTGAACCGCGCTGGGCGCTGGACGAGGAGATCATGACGATGCGCCCCCAACCGGCCTCGAGCATGTCGGGCACCGCGACCTGACAGCAGTGGAAGGTCCCCGTGAGGTTCACGTCGATCAGACGCTGCCAGGCTTGCACGCTGATGTCGGTGAACGGCGCCCAGTCCACCGCACCCGCGCTGGTGACCAGGATGTGCACCGGGCCCAACTCGCTGCGCACCTTGGCGAAGGCTTCCTCGACAGCCGCGCGGTCGCGAACGTCGGCGGCCACCCCGAGCGCCGTCACGCCTTCTGCGCGCAACTCCTCCGCGACCCGTTGGGCCGCCTCGCCGTTGAGGTCGAGCGCGGCCACCTTGTGCCCGCGCCTACCGAGTTCGCGGCAGGTCGCTTCGCCCATCCCGGAGGCTCCCCCGGTCACCACCGCGACGCGGATCAACCGAGTTGTCCCATCACTCGACCTCGCTTCTACTCGTAGACCACATGGACTGATCGGCTCGTAGGTAGAGACTGGCATGTCAGCACCCAGCCGTCGGCCACTTCGTCGTCATCGAGCGCGTCGTTGTTCAGCATCCTCGCGCTGCCGGAGACGATGCGCGCCATGCACGTTCCGCAGGAGCCGGTCTCGCACGACGATGGAGCCCGCAGACCCGCGATGCGCGCGGTCTGCAGCAACGTGTTGCCTGCGCGGTAGTCGGCGGTGGTGGTCTTGCGATCGAGTTCGATCACGACTTCTTCGGTCTGCTCGGAAGCAAGGGCGGCGTCGGTGGAAACCGGTTCCACCGAGAAACGTTCGAGGTGAACACGTTCGTGCGGCACACCATAGCCGAGCACCGTGTCCTCCACGGTGTCCATGAAGGGTCCGGGGCCGCAGATGTAATAGTCCGCCGCACCGGCGCCGGCGACGAACGACTCGACCACCGAGGCCGTCACCACACCGCTGTCGTCATCGATGTGGTGCTGGACCACCAGCCGGTCTGCGTGCTCGTCGGCCAACCGGGTGAGCGCATCGGCGAAGATCACCGATTCGCGACTGCGGTTGGCGTAGAACAGCCGGATCTGCCGCGACGAGCTCACCAGCGCCGTGCGCACCAAGGACATGATCGGCGTGATGCCGCTGCCACCGGCGAACGCCACGATCTCGTCGGCGGTGTCACGCAGACAAAACCGACCCTCGGGCGGCGCGGCGTGGATCTCCAACCCTTCGGCGACGGTGTCGTTGAGCCAGTTCGACACCACACCGCCGGGATCACGCTTGACGGTGATCTGCAGGTCGTCTTCGAGCGGTGCCGACGACATGGAATAGCAACGGCGAAGTTCCTGGCCCCCGACTGTGACGCGCAATGTCAGAAATTGACCGGCCCGATACTGGTACTGAGCTGAGCAGCACTCCGGCACGTCCAGCACCAGGGAGACGGCGTCAGACGTCTCGCGTACGACGCGCTTGACGCGCAGCGGCGCGAAGCCGTCGGCATCACTGTTCTCAGCCATCGACTCCAATATATCAAGTACTTGTCATTCATCTCAAGTACTTAATACTCCCTACGAATCGATGTGATCTTCGTACAGCTCGTGGCCCGTGCCCTGCTCGACAACGCGCGCCAGCAGCTCACGCAGGGTTTTCTGCTCGGTCTTGGTCAGCACGCCGAAGACCTTGTCATGCGCGGCGATCGCGTCGCTGACGACGGCTTCAGCCACCTCGCGGCCCTGGTCGGTGAGGAACGCCTGCAGGATTCGGCCGTGTTGAGGGTCCTGCTTGCGCTCCACGAGCCCGCGCCGTTCCAGTGCGGTGAGCGCGAGCTGCACCCCTTGCGGACTGATCAGCATCCGCCGAGCCAGATCAGCCCCTGACAGCCCCGGTTCGGCCGACAACTGGCGCAGCACACCGATCTGCGCGGTGCTGACGCCGTGCTCGCTCACCGCGTCGTTGACCGTGGTCAAGGAGAAGTACCACGCCTGCTTGAGCAGCCACAGGATGTTGTCGGTTTGTTCCACGCTCGCTCCTCTCGGTCTGGGCGCTAGCGCTTGTAGACGACGCCGTCTTTCATCACGAACCGCACATTCAATGTGGCCGCGATGTCGCGCGACGGGTCATTCGGCACCGCGACGATGTCGGCGAGGTAGCCCGGCGCGATGCGCCCGAGTTCGTCGTCGGCGTCGATCAGCTCGGCGCTGGTGATGGTGGCCGCCCGCAGCGCCTGCATGGGCGTCATGCCACGCGACACAAGAGCGCACAGCTCCTTCGCGTTCTGCCCGTGCGGGATCGCGGGGGCGTCCGTGCCGCACGCGATCCTGACCCCGGCATCGATGGCCTTCGGCAGCATGGCCTGAGCCTGCGGGAAGACCACTTCGGCCTTCTTGCGCAACTCCGGAGCGATGCGGTCGATCGCCATCGCCTCGGTCAGGTAAGTGGTCGACACCAGGAACGTGCCGGTGTCGGCCATCATCTTGATCGTGTCGTCGGTGGCAAGGAATCCGTGTTCGATGCAGTCGATCCCCGCTCGGATGCACGCGCGAATAGCGCTGTCCCCCACCGCATGAGCGGCCACCCGTACCCCCGCGCGGTGCGCCTCGTCAGCGATCGCGGCGAACTCGTCATCGGAGTACTGCTGCGCGCCGGGCGCGGTGCTGTGCGACATCACGCCGCCCGAAGCGGACACCTTGATCAACTTGGCGCCGTGCCGGACCTGATAGCGCACACACGCCCTGACCTCGTCGACGCCGTTGGCGATGCCCTCGGCGACCGACAGCGGCATGATGCCAGGAGCGAGGCGCTGAAACACCGTCGGATCGAGGTGCCCGCCGTAGGGCGTCACCGCGTGCCCCGCCGGGTAGATCCGCGGCCCGGTGTGCCAGCCCGCCTCGATCGCGCGCTGCAGGGCGACATCGAGGAGGTAGCCACCCGTTTTGACCATCAATCCGAGATTGCGCACGGTGGTGAAGCCGGCCTCGAGGGTGGTGCGGGCATTGACCGCACCCCGCAAGGTGCGGTACGCGGGGTCGTCCTGCACACCGTGCATCGGACTCGGCAGACCTTCGGGACCGCCGGGTCCGCCGATCAGCAGGTTGAGTTCCATGTCCATCAGACCGGGCAGGAGCGTGACGTCGCCCAGATCGATGTCGTTGTCCTGGTTCTGCGGCACCTCAAAGGGATTGACCGCCGAGATCCGGTTGCCGTCGATCACCACCACAGCCGGTGAGCGCACCTCGCCGGCCTCCACGTCGGCCCAACGCGCGGCGCGAAGGAGGGTGACCGGGCCGGTGCTGGATGGATGCTCGGACAAGCCTCGCTCCGTCACGGCACCGGTTCTGACACACAGTCCAGCGTGGTGGCGCCCGTGTCGGGGACCTTCGGTTGCTTCCAGCACTCAACCGGAAACGACGCCTGAATCATCGAATAGAGAAGATGCATCAGATTGAGCACATCGTCGGGCATCTCGTCCAGGGAGAACTTGTCGCAGTAGGCGATGGCCTCCTCGGCACGCGCGGTGATCGCGTCGTAGAAGGCCTGGAGCTCCTTCATCGAACTGGCCAGCCTCTTGGCGTACCGTTCGGCCTCGGTGGCCAGACACCAGTCCGAGAACTCCTCGAGGTCGGCGAACTCGGGCGGCAGTTTCGCCGTCGACTCGGCGGTCGTCACCTCACACCCCCGCGGTCTTGCGTCGGTAGTCCGCAACCCAAGCCGCGGTCTCGGTGTGAAGATGCCGGATGAGCACCTCCTGGTCGCAGAGCAGGAAGTTGTCCAGCACCCGCGATTCGACCATCGTCTGCGTCGCCTCCAAGGTGTTGGCGTCCTGCAGCCCGTACTCCTTGAAAGACACCGCGGCGAGTTCCTGCGCGATGCGCTCCCGAGGAGTTCTCGGCTGCGGGAAATACACCGTGCCTTCGAAAATGTGCGTGTTGAACGACGTCGGCCAGTAGTGATAGGTCAGATACCAACCCTGTCCCCAGAACAGGATCACGAAATTCGGGAACAGCTGGAACGAGTCGAGCCCCCACGGATCGCATTTCGCCGGGTTGAGTCCCGCCGGCATCTCGCCGAGATCCGGTTTGTCCCATGGCCCGAACAATCCGCTCTGGCAGATGTCCTCGATCGGCTTGCGCATCTCGTCGGCCATCTCCCAGGCCCGGATACCCGACGTGCTCACCAACCGGTGTGGCCCGTCGATGCGATAGTGCGGAGCCTCGAAGCCCGCCTCGGCCGCAGCCTTCGAATATGCCGTCGGGGACTGGTTCGCGTGCAACACAGGTGCGTGGTAGAACTCCTGGAACGCATCCATGTAGAGCTTCCAGTTGGCCTTCACTTCCGACCGGTAATGGAACCGCGAGGTCATCTTGTCGAACGGATATCCCTCGAGATCGGTGATCATCGGCCCCAGGAAATCACGCAGGCCCTGCTCGGGCTCATCGGCGAAGTTGACGAAGATGAACCCTTCCCACACCTCGCAGTGCACGGGCACCAGGCCGTAGCGGCTCTTGTCGAGGTCGAAAAACTCCCCCTCCTGCTGGACGAAGGTGAGATTGCCGTCGAGGTCGTAGCGCCAGGCGTGGTACTTACAGGTGAACTGGCGGCACACGCCGCTGGTCTCCTCCAGCGGCATGTCGTTCCACACCAGCTTGTTGCCGCGGTGCCGGCAGATGTTGTGGAACGCCTTGACTTCACCGCTGGCGGTGCGAACCACGATGATGGAGGTGTTGACGACCTTGAGTTCCTTGGTGAAATAGCTGCCCTTGCGTGGGATGCTTTCGACCCGACCAACGTTCAGCCACGCACGACGGAACACGGCCTTTCGCTCGAGTTCGTAGAATTCCGGGTCCACGGAGTCCTCGTAAGAAACCGGACCGGTTCCCAGCTGTGGGTAGTGCTCAGTCCAGCTGCCTTCCGGCGGCTTGGGAAATCGAGGCATCGTCGTCTCCTGTCGACTGTCGTCGATGGCCGCGCCGCCCACCCGCGAAGCGCCCGGCAAGTGTCTCAGGCAAACGTTCAGCCGCAGCTACCTTTTCGGGCATTTCGCAGAGACGACCAACCCGACGGTATATGCTTCACGCGGCAATCGCAAGTAGTTGATATTGACCCGTGTCCGGGTGAGAGGTAGTAGAGGTCGTGACCACACTGGAAACTCGCGAACCGAACTTCGCGCGCCCGGTCGCACCGCATCGCGGTCGTATCTACCTCGGCGTGGGACTGCTGACGGGAGTCGTGTTTCTCGCCATGACGATCGGCGTCCAATTCGGTCTGATCGCACCGAATCTGACCTCCGACGTGATCGCCAACCTCCTCTTCGGCGTACCGGTGATACTCGTTCCGCTCGTCATCCTGTGGGACGCGCCCGGCGAAAGTCGAACCCGGCTCGACAAGGCGGCGGAGCTGACGCTGTTCTATTTGCCGTATACGGCATGCAGTCAGATCGGCTACGAGTTGATGTTCCTCATCGGGCACCCGCTCGGCCTGTGGACTCCCACGACCGATCCCGGCTGGAAATGGCTGTGGTGGCAGTACGCACTGGCCGACACCCGCTACGTCAGCGGCAACCCGTGGATCTTCGCGCTGGAGGTGGTCGGAGTGATCACCGGAGTCGTCGTGCTCCTCACCTGGACGAGGTTGATCAAGGTCGACCTGGCCACGGAATCGCGGATCCGCTACCTCTGGGCCGCATTTGCCGGGTGCGCGGTGTTGATGAGCAGCACCGCGGTGTACTTCCTGGCGGAGGTGGGCGCCGGCTTCGGCAACATCGGCCAAGGCGCGTACGGCCTTGGCTTCAAATTCATCGCGGAGAACGTCCCGTTCATTGTGCTGCCCCCGCTGGTGCTCTACGCAATCCACCTGCAGATCGACTATCTGACGCGACGTGCCGGAGCGCAGGCCGTCCGAACGCTGCCCGAGAGCAGCTGATAGTCACGGCATTTTGATCGCCGAGACGTACATTTCGATGACGGGCCGATAGAGGTCTACATCGTCGAGTTCGCTGCCCAGCACGACCGAGTCGCTGGTCGCTACGAGCACCTGGGCGAAGGTCAACGGCGGAATCAGCAACGTTCCACCGAGCCTGTCGATGCCTTCGACGATGAACCCCGCGAGCGCCTCGACGACTTCTGACCTCTTCTCGGCCACCCGTTCGCGCACCTCAGGATTACGGAGTAGATAGAGGGTGAACTCGTGGCCCAACGCGGCGTGCTCAGCACCCCGGTCACGACTGAGTTGGCGCCATCGCGCGGCGATCTCGTCGAGTTCGCGCGACCCGAGCTGCTCCGCTGAGGCCATCACGTCGGCGAAATTGTCGAAATAGCGGCGCCAATAACGGTCGCTCACTGCGAGGAAGAGGTCCTCCTTCGTGACGAAGTGCTTGTAGATGGCTCCCTTCGTATAGCCCGCTGCGTGGGCGATGTCGTCGAGAGTCGCTGGTGCGAAGCCCTTTTCGGCGAACACATCCTCCGCGGCGTCGAGCAACAGCGAACGGGTGTGCTCGAGACGCCGTTCTCGTGTCCACCGCTCGACCATGCCAAAAGTCTGCCACAGAATCTGAGAAACCCTCTAGACATCCAGATACTGACTGGTATCTTTCGCTGTGAGCCGCGTGGGGACGCGGCGGCCCAGGAGGCGTCGTGAGCGATCTGTCGAACAAGAAACCTGCCGTCACCGAGTCACTCGGCGGAACGGCCGAACTCGGCGCCCAGGTTCAGCCCAAGGGCAAGCCCGTGCAGATCTGGGCGTTTTTCGGCGGCGCGATCCTGCTCCTGCAGTTGTACGTGTGGACCAAATGGGTCACCGGGCCGTACTTCGAGCAAGTGCCCGCCGGGCCGACCCCGCTGCCGTTGCACATGAAGATCCCGCTCATCGCGAACGCGGTCGTGCTCTGGGTAGGCCTGCCTTTCGCCATCTGGTGGTTCTTCATCAGGCCGTGGCGGCGCGAGCGACGGATCACGCTGGACGGGATGCTGGTGTTGTCCATGGGCCTGATGTTTTTTCAGGATCCCTTCCTGAACTACTTCAACACGTGGTGCACCTACAACACCTGGCTGTTCAACCGCGGCGCCTGGACACCGCACATTCCCGGATGGTTTTCACCCGATGAACCAGGCCGCATGGTGCCCGAACCGCTGCTGACCAACACGGTGGGATACGCGTACGGAGTCCTACTGATCACGATCATCGGATGCGCGGTCATGCGCAAGATCAAGTCACGCTGGCCCAACATCAGCAATCTGCGCTTGATCCTGGCGACCTTCGCGATCTCCTTTGTCTTCGACTTCGTGATGGAGGCACTGGTCCTGTTGCCGGCCGGGCTCTACACCTATCCCGGTGCCATCCGCGAGGTGTCCTTCAATGCCGGCACCTATTACCAATGGCCGGTGTACGAAGGGCTCATGTGGGGCGGCGTCCAAACGGCGCTGTGCTGTCTGCGCTTCTTCACCGACGATCGCGGCCGCACGATCGCCGAGCGCGGATTGGACCGTGTCCGCGGCGGCTTCGTTCGACAGCAGTTCGTCCGGTTCTTAGCGATCTTCGCCGCGGTGAGCGCATGCTTCTTCGTCCTCTACAACATTCCCGTGCAATGGTTCGCCATGCACTCCGACCCGTGGCCCGAAGACCACCTGAAGCGTTCGTATTTCAACGGCGGCATCTGCGGTGACGGAACGGACATCCCGTGCCCCGACCCCAGCCTGCCCTTGCCGAGCAGATGGTCCGGCCACATCAACACCGACGGTGAACTCGTCGTCCCCGAGGGCAAAGAGGTTCCCGTGACCGTGCCCTTCGAACGAGGCAATTGAGGGTCAGGGCATCTTCACGGCCGACACGTACATCTCGAGCATCGGCTGGTACAGATCGACATCGTCGAGGTGACTACCCAGTTCGACGGCGTCGGTCGTGGCGATGATGATGTGGGCGAACGTCGCCGCGGGGATCAGCAGGGTCGCGCCAAGCGTCTCGATACCATCGACGATGTAGCGGGTGAGCTCGTCGACCACCTCGGATCGCTTGGCGGCCACGCGTTCTCGCGCCTCCGGATTGCGCAGCAGGTAGAGGTTGAACTCGATGCCCAGTGCCGCATGCTCGGCGCCGCGGTCACGACTCAGCTGGCGCCACCGCTCCCCGATGTCTTCGAGCTCGCGTGCCCCGATGTGGTCCGACGACGACATCACCTCCGCGAACTTGTCGAAGTACCGACGCCAGTACCGGTCACTCGCAGCCAGAAACAGTTCCTCCTTGGTGGCGAAGTACTTGTAGATCGCGCCTTTCGAGTAGCCGGCCGCCTTCGCGATGTCGTCGAGAGTCGCTGAGATGAAACCCCTTTCGGCAAACACCTGCTCGGCGGCATCCAGCAGCAGTGAACGCGTGCGTTCGAGGCGTCGCTCGCGCGTCCAAGGCTCCACCATGCCGCCATCTTGCCACAAAATTTGACCCCTTGGTCATTCAGATACCGGCTGGTATATTTTCGGCGCATCGGCCACTTTCTGAGGGGAGCTGTGAGGTCCATGGGATCGACAAGTGCGGAGGAGACGGTGTCGTGAGCGATCTGTCGAGCAGGAAGAAGCCCGTTCTCACCGAGTCACTGAGTGACGCGGCACTCGGTGC
This sequence comes from Mycobacterium sp. ITM-2016-00318, assembly GCF_002968285.2. NCBI lineage: Bacteria > Bacillati > Actinomycetota > Actinomycetes > Mycobacteriales > Mycobacteriaceae > Mycobacterium > Mycobacterium sp. ITM-2016-00318. The sequence goes on from NZ_CP134400.1 coordinate 3,770,044, forward strand.
GCAGCCTCAGAAGAAGATCACGCCGGTGCGAGTGTGGGCGGCGGTCGGCGGTGTGATTCTTGCGTTCCAGCTGTATGTGTGGATCCGCTGGATCACCGGCCCGAACTTCGAGCGGGTCCCCGCAGGCCCGACCGACCCACCGATGTTCATGAAGACGATCCTCTTCACCTGGACGGCCGTGATCGTGGTGGGCATGCCAATTGCCATCTGGTGGTTCCTCATTCGGCCGTGGCGCCGGGAACGGCGAATCACCCTCGACGGAATGCTCTTCGTGTCCTGCGGCCTGCTGTGGTTTCAGGATCCGCTACTGAACTACTTCAGCACGTGGAGCACGTACAACACCTGGATGTGGAACATGGGCTCGTGGGTCCAGGACATTCCGGGTTGGGTGTCGTTCGGGGAACCGGGCGCCATGATGGCCGAGCCCGTTCTGATGAACGCCCCCGGCTACTTCTTCGTGCTGCTGTGCACCATGCTGGGCTGCTGGGTCATGCGCCTAGCCAAGAAGCGGTTTCCCAATATCAACACCTTCGGCCTCATCGGGGTCGTGATCGCCTGGACCTTCTTCTTCGATTTCGTCATCGAGGGGCTGTTCCTCATGCCGATGGGGCTGTTCACCTATCCAGGCGCCATCCAGGCGCTGTCGGTCAATGCCGGCACCTACTACCAGTGGCCGCTCTATGAAGGGCTCATGTGGGGCGGCGTCCAAGCCGGTCTGTGCTGCATGCGCTACTTCACCGACGACCGTGGCCGCACCTTCGTCGAGCGCGGGCTCGACCAGGTCCGAGGCGGATTCGTCAAACAGCAGCTGACCCGCTTCCTGGCGATCTTCGCCGCGTGCAGCGCATTCTTCTTCGTCTTCTACAACATTCCGGCACAGTTCTTTGCCATGCACCAGGACCCGTGGCCGGACGACATTTTGAAGCGCTCGTACTTCCTGATGGGCATCTGCGGTGAGGACACCGATCGGCCGTGCCCCGATCCTGCGCTACCGATGCCCCTGACGAATTCCGGCTACATCAACCACGACGGTGAGCTCGTCCTCCCCGAGGGCGTGAAGCTTCCCGACAACGTTCCACTTGAGCGAGGAAAGTAAATGCGCAGCAGTACTTCTGCGGTGGTCACGCCTGTTTCGGACGCGCCGTTCTACCGTGCGGTCGACGACGAGGTAGAGGTCTTCCGCGCTGCGGCCCGCCGTGGGCTGCCGGTGCTACTCAAGGGGCCTACGGGGTGCGGGAAGACACGTTTCGTGGAGGCGATGGCCCACCACCTGGGCCGCGAGCTGATCACCGTTGCGGGCCACGAGGACATGACGTCGGCTGACCTCGTCGGCCGATTTCTGCTGAAGGGCGGTGAGACGGTGTGGGTGGACGGGCCGCTGACCCGCGCGGTGCGCGAGGGCGCCATCTTCTATCTGGACGAGGTGGTGGAGGCACGCCAGGACACCACCGTGGTCATCCATCCGCTTGCCGATCACCGCCGTGAGTTGCCCGTCGACCGGCTCGGCACGACACTGCAGGCGGCCCCGGGATTCCAGCTGGTGATCTCTTACAACCCCGGATACCAGAGCGTCCTGAAGAACCTGAAAGAGTCGACGCGTCAGCGCTTCATCGCCATCGCACTGGGCTACCCGTCCCCCGACGTCGAGACCGAGGTGGTTGCCTACGAAGCCGGGATCGATATCGAAACCGCACGTTCACTGGTCAAGCTCGCGTACGCCATCCGTAACCTGGACGGCTCACCGCTGCGCGAAGTGTCCTCCACCCGCATGTTGATCCTCGCCGGCGGCCTTGTGGCCGAGGGGCTGAACCTGCGCAGTGCCGTCCACGCGGCCGTCGTCCAAGTGCTCTCCGACGATGCCGACGTCATCCGCGCCCTCGATGAACTAGTCAATACCGTCCTACCCCAGACGTGACCGACGCCGCCTCGGGAAACCCTGACCGGTTCCGGTTCCTCGCCACCTACATCGCCGGCAGGTCGGTCGACGTCACCGAGGCGCCGGCCGGCCAGCCCGCGCACACCAACGGCCAGTTCATCTTCGTCTCAGCCGCTGGTTCCGTCGAGGAGCAGCGCCGCGAAACGCTGGTTCAGGCCGCTCTTCTCGGCGCGGGCAGCCTTGATCCGCGGTTGGTGAAGGGATTGCGGGCGCGGGCCACGATCGCGCGCCGCTACCTGGCACTCGAGGGCCACCGGGCTCTCGCCGAACTCGCTCGACAGATTCCACTCGATGCCGCGCTCGTCCCCGACAGCCCACCCGGCACCGCGACCGCCGACGAGTCACTTGAGGTTGCCAGGAGCCGAGCCCATGTCGCTGATCCGCCGGAGTGGTTCGGTGTCATCAAACCGTCCCGGTTGTTGGGGTCCACCGCTGGACCAGGCGGGCAGGCCACCAACAAAGACCTCAAACTCCAGTTCGACCCCATCGACATGCCCGACTCCGAGGACGACGACGAAGACGACGACGGCGGGAAGTCCAGCGAGAGCAAGATCCTCAAGTTGTTCGAGAGTCCCCTCTTCAACAACCAGTCGATGTCAGACTACTTCCGAAAGATGTTCGGCGGTAAACGTTCCGAAGGCGAGGGCGCCGCGGGCGCCGAGATGACGGTCCGCTCCGTCCGGCGGGTGCAGGAGGCGGGAGCGAATGCTCGACCCGTGCCGACGCGTATTCAGTTCACGGATGACGGCAAGCCCGGTGCTGCGCTAGGTGTGGGCGGGGCGCTATATCCGGAGTGGGACGTGTTCAACAACCAATACAAGCCGGACTGGTGCCGGGTCATCGATTTTCCGCTGACCGTTGACGCCGACGTGTCCGATGCCGCTGTCGTGCACGATGACGTGCTGCGGCGCCGCCTGGCTCGTGTCGGGCTCGGCCCGAAGGTATTGCGCGGCCGCGCCGACGGAGACGACCTCGACATCGAGGCGCTCATCGACCTGTTCGTCGATCTGCAATCCGGCTTCTCGGCGCCCGAGCATGTCTACCTGGAGCGCCGCAAGCTTGCTCGAAATCTCGGCGTGCTCATTCTGATCGATGCCTCCGGATCCGCCGTAGACGCCGATTCGGACGGCCTCGCCGTGCACGACCACCAGCGACGGGCGGCCGCCACCCTGGCCGTCACACTCGAAGAGCTCGGTGACCGTGTCGCCGTCTACGCGTTTCGATCGCAGGGCCGCCACGCCGTACATCTGCCTGTCATCAAGACGTTCGACCAGAGTTTCGGCGCCGTCGGGCGGGCCCGCCTCAACCAGCTCGAACCGGCGAGCTACACCCGCCTCGGCGCCGGAATCCGCGGTGCGGGTGAAGTTCTCAAGAATCAGGCCGGCACGCCGAATCGGCTGCTGCTCGTTCTTTCGGACGGCTTCCCCTACGACGACGGTTACGAGGGGCGTTACGCGGAAGCCGACGCCGGCAAGGCCCTCGAAGAGCTCCGCGCCGACGGCGTTGCCTGCCTGTGCCTGTCCATCGGCGCTTCCACGGAGCCCGATGTGCTCGAACGCGTCTTCGGCTCCGCCAGCTTCGCCAGCGCTCCGACCCTTGCCGACTTGAGCCCGCAGATGGACGAGCTGTTCATGTCGTCTCTGCGTGAACTCGCCGCGCCGACACCGTCGCGAGGCTGAACAATGAAGGTCTTGGTGACAGGCGCCCTGGGCAACATCGGCTTTTCCACATTGGAGGCGTTGCTCGTCGAAGGCCACGATGTCGTCGCTTTCGACCTCGAATCTCGCCGGGCGCGCCAACTCGCGTCCGGCTTCGATGGACGAGTGCAGTTCGTCTGGGGCGACATCACGAATCGAGAGTCGCTCCAATTCGCACTCAAGGGCGTGGATGCGGTTATCCACCTGGCGGCCATCATTCCTCCCGCTACAGAACGAGTTCCCGACCTCGCCAAAAAAGTGAACGTCGATGCCACGCGCAACCTTGTCGCGGAGATGGAGGCCTCGCCCACGGCCGGCAGGCTCGTCTTCGCATCGTCCGTAGGCATTTTCGGAGACGACCAAGACCGCGAGCCGCCGCTGCGCGTCGACACACCCGTGCATCCGACGGACGAATACGGGCGCCACAAGGTGGCGTGTGAGCAAGCGATCCGGCAGTCGCGGCTGCGCTGGAGCATCCTACGGCTTGCGGCCGTGACGCCAATACATTTGCAGGCGCAGGACCCAAGCATCATGTTCGAGTTCAGTCCCGACGCGCGGTTCGAGTTCCTACATCCCGCCGACGCGGGAGTTGCGTTCGCTCGGGCCGTGGCCTGTGAGGAGTCGATCGGAGCGACGCTGTACATCGCCGGCGGCGCAAGCTGCCGCATGACTTATTACGACTTCGCCACCGCACTCATGAGTGCAATCGGAATCGGTCCCATCCCCGTCGAAGCCTTTGTCCGAACGAAGCCTGCTCGCTTCTTCGGTGACTGGGTGGACACTGAGGAAAGCCAGCGCCTCCTTCAGTACCAGAAACGAGGGCTCGACGAGCAACTCGGAGACATGAAGGAGGACTTCGGCAAGCTGGTGCCGTTGATCCGTCTCGTGCGTCCGCTCGCGACCTGGTTCGTAACCCGCAGCTCCGCCCATCTCAAGGACAACCGCCGTTCGCATGCCGGTTGACTGGGCAGGCCAAAGCGTAGCTGCGCAGATCGCGCTTATGCGGCGTCGCGTTCGTCCAGCGCAATGCCGACGTTGACCTCCACTTCGCTGAGGCGTACCCGATTCCGCCTGGGCGCCGGCAGTGCCGTCGACCAATAGCGATGATCTGTCGGGGTGACGAATTCTGCTGTGTCCGCAGTGTTCGGTTCCTGCGGTCACCGACCACCCCGGTCACTCCTTGACGTAGTTGCAGTGTTCGCATTCGCCCAGCCCGTTCTCGGCACTGGTGGGTCCGTCGCGATGGCGGGGTGGGGCTTGGTCGCGTTGTCGGATCGGCGCGCCATCACCTGACCGCGCGAGCGGTCGTCGAACGTCGTGTCAGCCGCCCGCTTCAGCAGTAGCTAGGCCAGTCGAGCCGCTTGCCGAGGTGGGTGGAAGTTAGCCCCAGGCCTGCGTATTCGTCTCGTTTACGCTCAGCCAGATGCAAGTAGTCGCTGCTTATGCGGCTCCAGATACAAGTAGTCGCTGCTTAAGCGGCTCCAAAATTCCAGTAGTCGACTACTCGAAGCGGCTTCCTCGCCACGCGTGAGGATCGGTGAACGTGAGCCCACGGGTCCGCAGTCATCGACAGGAGAAGCACATGCTCAAGAAACTGCTCGTCGCCGCGGTCGCAGCGGCGGCCATGTCTGTTCCATTCGGTGGCCTCGGCCTGTTTGCCAGTGCGGGCACCGCCGCTGCCGGGTCTTGGCCGGCGGACCCCACTTGGCCGGCGGACCCCACTTGGCCGGCACCCCCGAATTGGGGGTCTTATCCGGCGGACTCGTCTTACCCGGCGGACTCGTCTTACCCGGGGCACTCGCCGTTCGTCGGCTGGCCGATGGGGGGATGAAGGCACGTAGACGGGCGTTGCCGGAAAGCTGACGGTCGCGACGGGCGATGCCGACGTTTGGAGTCGTGCCGCCCCATGACCGTCTCAGCGCGCGGGCAGCTTCAGGACGTGCTGGGCGATGATGTTGCGCTGGATCTCCGACGTGCCGCCCGCGATGGTGCCCGCGAAGCTACCGATGTAGCGCGTGAACCAGCCCGCCGTGAATTGTCCTGGGCTGTAAGGGTTGTACGGTGCGGTCATCGCCGGGTCGGACAGCGCATCGGCACCCGTGGCCTCCAGGACGTGGCGGTAAGCGCTCTGCTCGGCCTCCGATCCGAACACCTTGAGAACCGAAAGCCCTGCGGTATCCCCCTCGCCTCGTGCGGCGCGCGCCAGCGCCGCAGAGCCGAGCAGGCGCAGCGCCTGATAATCCATGGCGATGCGCGCGTATTCGTCGCGCTGCAGTGCCCCGACGGGATGGAAGCTCTCCAGCGTCTGCCCCAACCGATTGGCGAACTGCAGCCACATCATCGTGCGTTCGTGACCGAGTGACCCGTTGGCGACCTTCCAGCCACCCCCCGGCGGCCCTACGAGGTTCTCGGCCGGCACCACGACATCGGTCAGGAAGACCTCGTTGAAGTCGAGATCGTCGCGGTCGTACACACACGCGAATGGCCGGCACGTCACTCCAGGGCTATCGGTCGGGATCAGCAATGCGCTGATTCCCTTGTGTTTCGGCGCCTCCGGGTCGGTGCGGACGAAAGCGAGGATGACATCGGCGTCGTGCGCACCCGACGTCCACACCTTCTGCCCGTTGACGACGAAACGATCGCCGTCGAGCACAGCGCGCGTCGTCAGGCCCGCAAGGTCGGAGCCGGCGCCCGGCTCGCTCATTCCGAGCGACGCCGTGATCTCGGCGCGCAGGAGGGGGACCGCCCATCGCTGCTTCTGCTCCTCGGTGCCGAACGAAAGCAGCGAGGCCGCGATGATGCCCACGCCCTGCGGATTGAAGGCGTGGTAGATGCGTCGCCGCGACAGCTCCTCGCGGTGAACGAACTGCTCGAGGATGTTCGCGTTGCGGCCGCCGTACTCCGGCGGATTGCCCGGCAGCAACCACCCGTGGTCGAACTGGGTCTTCTGCCAGCGTCGCGACCACTCCGGCACGTGCGACGTCGAGCGCGATCGCTCGGCGGCCGCCTCGGCCTCGGCAGGCAGGTGCTCGTCGAGGAAGGCGATGAATTCCGCGCGGAAAACCTCGACGTCGTCATCGAACCGCAATTGCACGGGTCCAACATATCAAGTACTTAACATTTGGGTGACGATGCGCTATGACTAGTGGGTGCTCGACGGACAGAAGGTGCTGATCACCGGCGCAACCGGCAAGATCGCCTTTCCGATCGCACGCGCACTCGCGCAGCGCAACGAGGTATGGGGCGCGGCGCGGCTGCGAAACCCCGAAGATCGGGGCAAGCTCGAGGCGGCCGGCATCATCCCGCTCACGCTCGACATGGCCGACCCCGACTTCTCGACGGTGCCCGACGATTTCGGCTACGTATTCCATGCGGCGGTCGACACCGGCACCGACGACTGGACGCGGTGCGTCAAGACGAACGCACACAACTCCGGCGCGCTGCTTCACCATTGCCGCACCGCGTGCGGCTTCGTGTTCTGCTCGACCGGATCGGTCTACGGCTACCAGGGGCACCGCCCGCTGCGCGAAACCGACCCACCCGGCGTGCCGCTGCGGCCCAACTACAGCTTCAGCAAGATCGCCGCGGAGTCGGTCTGCACGTGGGTCGCCGACCGCTACGGAATTCCATTGACGATCATCCGGATCTGTAGCACCTACGGGCCCGAGGGCGGAGCGCCCGCCGACCGGCTGGAGATGATGTTGGCAGGCAAGCCTATTCGGCTCCACCCCGACAAGCCCAACAACTACAACCCGATCTACGAAGACGACTACGTCCGGCTCGGCGTCCGCGCGATGGAGGTCGCCGCCAATCCGCCGGTCACCGTCAACTGGGCGGGCAGCGAGACGGTCAGCATAGAGGACTACTGCACGTATCTCGGCGAACTCGTCGGCGTCGAGCCGGTCTTCGACTACACCCCCGACGCGCACACCCCGTTGTGGCCTGACGTGACCCGCATGCACGAAATTCTCGGGCGGACCGAAGTGCCGTGGCGGGAGGGCATGCGACGCATGGTGGCCGCGCGCCATCCCGAGATCGAGCTGTCCGGAGGACCGAATTGACCCTTCCAGGAAAGCCTTCCGACAACGTCGACGGCGTGCTCGCCGCAGGGCGCGGCGAGATCGGCACCCTGTTCGTCTCGATGGCGCGCCGCCACCCGGACGGTCTCGACGCCGAATACCTGCGCTGGCACACCCTCGACCACCGACCCGAGCAACACCGGCTCGCAGGCGTGCGCGCGTCACTGAGGCTGGTCTCGACCCCCGCCTGCCGGGCCGCGCGCGCACACAGCGACGAGGCGTTCGACGAGATCGACCACGTGATGACGTATTTCTTCACCGACCAGAGCGGGCTGACACCGTTCCTCGCACTGTCGTCGGCTCTCGGTGGCGCCGACCGCAAACTGCCGCTCCTTCCGCCCGTGCAACGCGGCGTCTACACGGTGGCCGACAAGGCCGCCGCACCGCGCATCAAGATCGGCGCCGACGTGCTGCCGTGGTGGCCGGCGCAGGGTGTCTTCCTGCTGCTGGAATCGGGAAGCACCTCGCCCACCGACCTTGTCGACGTCGAAGGGGTCGGCGGTGTCTGGTCGGTCGCGTCGCAGGACGTCGACGAGCGCCTCGCAAGCGCCCGCGCCGGCCAGTTGCTCACCTACTGCTTCCTCGACGACGACCCGGTCGCAACCGCCGAGCGGTTGCGGCCCGCGCTGAATGCCCGCTGGCGGCAAGGCGAGGTCGAGCCGCTCCTTGCCGCCCCGTTCTACCCGATCGTGCCGTATCAGTGGGATCGCCATGTGCCGTAGGGGGTTTGAATGCGCGTCGGGCTGATGGTCGGCTCGGACAAGGAACGCCCGCGGGCGGACCGACTGAGCGGCCTTCTGGAGGACGGCCGGATCGCCGAAGACGATGGCTTCGCGTCGTTCTGGATCCCGCAGGTGCCGGGCTACCTCGATGCGATGACGGCGGTCGCACTGCTCGGGCATGTCACCGACCGCATCGAGCTCGGGACGGCCGTCGTTCCTCTGCAGACCCGTCACCCGCTGATTCTCGCCCAGCAGGCGTTGACCACCCAGGTCGCGTGCGCTGGGAGGTTCACGCTCGGCGTCGGTCCGTCCCACCACTGGATCATCTCGGACCAACTCGGACTCCCCTATGAGAAGCCGGCGCGGCTCGTGCGCGACTACCTCGACGTGCTCGACGCGGCGTTCGCCGGTCCCGGCGCGGTGGCCGTCGACAACGACAGCTACCGCGTGCACAGCCCGGTCGACGTCACCGATGCGTTCGAGATGAATGTGCTCATCGCCGCACTCGGGCCGACGATGCTGCGGATCGCCGGTGAGCGCACCGGCGGCACGATCCTCTGGATGGCCGACGAACGCGCCATCGGCGACTACGTCGTCCCTCGTATCACCGAGGCAGCCGCATCCGCGGGGCGGACCGGAACCCGCGTCGTGGCAGGCGTTCCCGTTGCGCTCTGCTCGGACGGCGACGTCGCTGACGCCCGCGCCTACGCCAGCGAAGTACTCGGGCACGCTGACTTCTCACCGAACTACGTCCGGCTGCTCGAACATGGTGACGCCGACGATGTCGGCGACACCATGGCCGCCGGTGACGAGTCGAGGGTGCTTGCGCGCCTCCGCCGTTACCGCGATGCCGGTGTCACCGATCTGGCGGTCCGCGTGGTACCGCTCGGTGACGATGCCGCCCAACGGAGAGCATCGCGCCGACGCACTCAGTCCTTCGTCGCGTCGCTGGTCACGGAGTTCGCAGCTGGCTAGATAGTTAGACATCCGTCAACTATTTCCCATCGCCGATCTTCCTGCTAAGGTGCGGCTGTGTCGAAGAACAGCTCCATAGTCACCGCTGACGGTGGTCAGCGGAGAGCATCGTTCCAGCGGGCGAGGTCAACCGAGACCAAGCGGTCGCTGGTCCAGGCGGCGATGGCGCTGTGGCGCACGAACGGTTATGCGAAGACGACGGTTGCCGACATCTGCCGGGCTGCGGGGGTCTCCCGGGCGCTGTTCTACTTCTACTTCCAGGCCAAGGAAGACGTACTGTTCGAGGTGGGCCTCCTGTCCACCCGCGCAGCGCAGAAGACCATGCATCAGGAACTGGCTGGCGATTACGACGTGCGCAACGTCATCGTCAAGGCCCTACGCAGCCTGGAACGTTCGATGGCGCGCAACCCGCGCGACCTCGTCGTCGAGACCATCCTCGAGGGCTATCGCCAAGAGCAGCGCATCCTCACCGGCGACCGTCCCGACGACGCCGACGCCGACATGTTCGGCGAGCTGTTCGCCAAGGCGAAGGTCGACGGCAAACTCGCTGCCCACGTTGACGTTCCGCACTTGTCGAGACTGGCTCAGATGCACGTCAGCGAGGGCGTGCGGCACTGGGCGCTCGCCGGATACGGCATGCGATCCTTCGCCGACGTGGTGGCCCGCGACATCGGCGCGTTGATCACCGGATTCAACCAGCAGACCTGACGGAGTTGAAGGAGAAACACAATGGCGTGGGATTTCCAAACCGACCCGGAGTATCAGAAGGAACTCGACTGGGTCGACGCGTTCGTCCGTGACGAGATCGAGCCGCTCGACCTTGCCTTCCCCCATCTGCAGTTCAACCCGCCTGACGACAATCGCCGCAAGGTGATCGGCCCGCTGAAGGAGGAGGTCAGGCGACGTGGCCTGTGGGCGACGCACCTCGGACCCGAGCTGGGCGGGCAGGGCTACGGACAGCTCAAGCTGGCCCTACTCAACGAGATCCTCGGCCGATCCCAGTGGGCGCCGATCATCTTCGGTTGTCAGGCGCCCGACACCGGCAACGCCGAAATCATTGCCCACTACGGCACCGACGAGCAGAAGGCGAAGTACTTGAGGCCGCTGCTCGACGGCGAGCTGTTCTCCTGCTATTCGATGACCGAACCGCACGCGGGCGCGGATCCGACGCTGTTCACCACGCAGGCGGTGCGCGACGGCGACGACTGGGTGATCAACGGTTGGAAGTTCTTCTCCTCCAATGCGAAGACCGCGTCGTTTCTGATCGTGATGGTGGTGACGAACCCGGAAGTCAGCGCTTATCAAGGCATGTCGATGTTCCTGGTACCGACCGACACCCCAGGCGTGAAGATCGTCCGCAATTTCGGCCTGCACGGGGAGCGGGAAGGCGAGGGCTCGCACGCGCTTATCCACTACGACAATGTGCGCGTGCCGGCGGAGGCACTGCTCGGCGGGGAAGGACAGGCGTTCGTCATCGCGCAGACCCGTCTCGGCGGTGGACGCATCCACCACGCGATGCGAACGATCGGGATGGCGCGCAGTGCGCTGGACATGATGTGCGAACGCGCGCTGAGTCGAGAAACGCACGGGAGCCGACTGTCCGACAAGCAGTTCGTGCAGGGCTACATCGCCGATTCCTACGCCCAACTGCTCCAGTTCCGGTTGATGGTGCTCTACACCGCGTGGGAGATCGATAAGTACAACGACTACAAAAAGGTCCGCAAGGACATCGCCGCCGTCAAGGTGGTGATGCCGACCGTGCTGCACGACATCGCATGGCGGGCAATGCAAGTACACGGGGCGCTCGGTGTCACAGACGATGTGCCGTTCATGTCGATGGTGACCGGTGCGGCGGTGATGGGGCTTGCCGACGGCCCGACCGAGGTGCACAAGGCGACGGTCGCCAAGCAGGTGCTGCGCGATTATCAGCCCAGCGACGACGTGTGGCCGACGCAGTGGATACCGCGCAAACGCGAGGCGGCTCAGCAGAAGTTCGCCGAATACATCGAGCACGAGGTGGGCAATCTGTGAGCGGACAACAGATCGACACCGCACGACTCGCCGATTGGATGGACGGCGAAGGGATGCCGGGGAAGGGTGAGCCCTTGGAGGCCGAGTTCCTCTCCGGCGGAACGCAGAACGTCATCCACCGGATCCGCCGCGGCGAGCACGACTGCGTGCTCCGCATGCCGCCGCCGGAGGCCCCGCCCGACCGCGACAAGGGCATCCTGCGGGAGTGGCGGATCATCGAGGCGCTCGACGGGACGGACGTGCCGCACACCGCCGCGGTCGGCGTCTGCGCCGACGCTTCGATCCTCGGCAGACCGTTCTACCTGATGGGGTTCGTCGACGGCTGGTCACCGATGGACCTCGACCAGCGGCGCTGGCCGGAGCCGTTCGACAGCGACATGGCCGCACGCGGACAGCTGGCGTATCAACTCGCCGAGGGCATCGCGTTGTTGTCGAAGGTCGATTGGAAAGCCAGGGGCCTGCAGGATCTCGGCCGCCCTGACGGTTTTCACGAACGCCAGGTCGATCGGTGGATCGGCTTCTTCGAGCGGATTAAGGGCCGCGAGATCGATGGCCTCGACACGGCTACAGAATGGCTGCGCAGTCACCGGCCGCTCGACTTCGTCCCCGGCCTGATGCACGGTGACTACCAGTTCGCGAACGTGATGTACCGCCACGGCGCACCCGCGCAGCTGGCGGCGATCGTGGACTGGGAGATGGGCACCGTCGGCGACCCGAAGCTGGACCTCGGTTGGATGGTGCAGAGCTGGCCCGAACATACGGACGCGTCCTCAGCGATGAGCTACGTCGATATGCGCGGGATGCCCTCGCGCACAGAAGTGGTCGACCATTACGCCAAGGTGTCGGGCAGGCAGGTCGACGACCTCGACTACTACCTGGTGCTGGCGAAGTGGAAGCTTGCGATCGTGCTCGAACAGGGCTTCCAGCGCGCGGGCGACAACGAGAAGCTGCTGGCTTACGGCCCCGTGATCGTCGACCTGATGCGATCAGCCGCCGACCTCGCCGAATCCAGCGACTACAGGTGACCCGCGCTGCGGTCTGCCCGGAATACGGGCCACCGGAGGTGGTCCGGATCACCGAACAGAGCTCGCAGGCTCTCGAATCGGGACAGGTGCGGGTGAGGGTCTCCGCGGCGGCGGTGAACTACCCTGATGTTCTTCTCGTGGCCAATCGGTATCAGATCAGCGTGCCGCCACCGTTCGTCGTCGGAAGCGAGTTCGCTGGCGTCGTCATCGAAGTAGCCGATGAGGCAGGCGGTTTCGCCGTCGGCGATCGGGTGACCGGAACGCAGATGTTCGGTGCGTTCGCCGAAGAGGTCGCGGTGGCGACGCACATTCTGGCCCGTGTTTCCGACGCCATCGACGACCGCACTGCGGCGGCGTTCGGAGTGGCCCATCGGACCGCATATCACGCGCTGCGGTCTGTCGCGCGGGTGCGTGCGGGCGACGCCGTCGTCGTGCTCGGCGCAGGCGGTGGCGTCGGTCTCGCTGCCGTACAGCTGGCCGCTGCGCTGGGCGCCGACGTCACCGCCGTCGCGTCATCGGCCGAAAAGCTCGACGCGGCGGGCTCGTACGGAGCCCGCCACCTGATCGATCACCGAGCTGGTGACTTGCGCGCCTCGCTCCGGGAGGCGCTGCCCGACGGCGCGGACGCCGTCATCGACCCCGTCGGCGGCGACCTGTCGGAACCGGCGCTGCGGTCACTGCGCCGGGGCGGACGGTTCGTCACCGTCGGCTACGCGTCGGGCGTCATCCCCAGCATCGCGCTCAACCTGATCCTGGTGAAGGGCGTGGCCGTGCTCGGCTTCCAGTTCCAGGACGTCGCACCCGACGAGTTCGCGCGCAACGAGGAGGAGTTGCGCGATCTGCTCGTCACCGGCACAGTCGCACCGCACATCGGCGCGGTGTACCCGCTCGCCGAAACCTCACGAGCGCTGAGGCACGTCGCCGACGGGAAGGCCGTAGGCAAGGTTCTGATAAACCTCAGCTCGCGGGGATGAGATCCGCGGCAACCGACGGCTTCGCCATCACCCCGCAGCGGAATGTCTCGGAACCGGTGACGGCACCGGTGTCGGCGTTGGCGGCGGTCAGGGCCTGCCTCTTGAAGGCCCTGGCCGCGGCGCTGAGATGATGCGCGACTGGTCCCACGCTGTCGTCGAGTTCGGCGGGCCAATTCTCGCCCCACAGGGTGACCTCGGTCATTCCCTGCTCGAGCGCGCCGAGCACACCTTGGCGCACCCGATCGTTGCTCGCGAACAGATCGGCGGCGACAGCCACCGTCTGCGGGTGGGGACGCTCGGCCCACAGCGCCAACGCCGATTCGAGATCCGATGTTTCGACACCGAGGATGTGCAACGGCCGCACATCCGAGCGATCGGGCAGCAGCACGGTGACATCCCAGCCGGCCATCACGCGGTCGTACATCCAGCCACCCGCGAACTTGACCGCGTCGGCCGCGTTGGCCGCCACCACGTCGAGTCGGTACCTCATGTCGAGCTCCGCGGCGCCAGAGCGGCTTGGAGCGACTCCGCGTATCCCGTGAACGCCTCGGTGAGCGGTATCGAGGGGTCGAGTAACCATAGGGTCTCCATTCCGTTGATGAAGGCGAGAATCTCGACGGCCTTGGTGGCCGCGTCACAATCGGGGCGGTACTTGCCGAGCCGCTGACCGGTCTCGATGTTTCCGGTCAGGATGTCGATGGCGGCGCGATAGCGCTTGTGCAGCCGGTCGTGCAGCGGCGCCTCGGGCGCGATGTTCTCGACGAGCAGCACCGTGAACGTGCCGACGAGTTCAGGCGCCCGGTCGAAGCGCTGGGAGACCCGCTTGATTTCTGTGATCAGATCGCCCGACTGGTAGTCCGCGTGGATCGCGTCGTCCTCGTCGCGCGCGTCGAGCACGGCGTTGAGCAGTTGCTCCTTGGACTCGAAGTGGTGCAGCAGTCCGGCGGCGCTGACCCCTGCCTCTTTGGCGATCTGGGCAAGGGAGGTGCCGCGCCAGCCGTTGCGTGCGAGCAACCGCTCGGCCACGCCGAGGATGCGCTGCCGACGATCCTCACCTTTGGCGAGGAGGGTCTCGTAGGGACGCTGAGCGCTTGCGCGAGGAAGCGATGGCTCCTCACGAGCGCTCGCGGACTGGCCGACAGCTGCCACGGATCTCCTTCGATCAACCAACCTAGTGAACACACACTAGGTAGGTTTGGCCGCTGTGACAAGGGTCTCAGCGCAAAAAGGTTTCGGCCGGGCTCACACCGCAGGTCATCGCGTTTGCCGGCCCACGGCACCTACACGCTCAGCCACATGGCGGTGATCACTTCATCACCTCGCCGGTATGTAGCGGTAGCCGCCGCGATTCAGGCCATCAGCTCGACGAGCGTCGCGTTGGCCGTACCGCCACCTTCACACATCGTCTGCAACCCGTAGCGAATCCCGTTGTCGCGCATGTGGTTGAGCATTCGGGTCATCAGCACCGCACCCGAGGCGCCAAGCGGATGTCCGAGCGCGATCGCGCCACCGAGCGGGTTGAGGCGCTCCTCGTCCGCGCCCGTCTCCTCGAGCCATGCCAGCGGCACGGGCGCGAACGCCTCGTTCACCTCGAAGACGCCGATCTCGTCGATGCCGACGCCTGCCTTGTGGAGCACCTTCTCGGTGGCCGGAATCGGTCCGGTCAACATCAGGATCGGATCTGCTCCGGTGACCGCGCCCGCCCGGTACCGGGCGATCGGGGTGAGCCCCAACGCGAGCGCATTGTCTTCGGCCATCACCAGCACCGCCGCGGCGCCGTCGGAGATCTGTGACGAGTTGCCCGCGTGGATGACGCCGTCCTCCTTGAACGCCGGCTTGAGCCCGGCGAGCTTCTCGACGCTGGTGCCGCGCCGCACCCCTTCGTCGGCGACGACGGGCTCGCCACCGGTGAAGACGGAGATCATCTGGGTCTCGAAGGCGCCGCCATCCTGTGCGGCGGCCGCGCGTTCGTGCGACTGCGCGGAGTACTCGTCGAGCCTGGTGCGGGAGAACCCCCACTTCTGCGCGATCATCTCGGCCGAGATGCCCTGATTGAACGAGAAGTCGGAGTAACGCTCGATTACTTTGGGCCCGTAGGGCATGCCGGTGGCGCGGGCGGCGCCGAGCGGAACCCGGCTCATCACCTCGACACCGCCTGCCACGACGACGTCCTGCTGCCCCGACATCACCGCCTGCACGGCGAAATCCAGCGCCTGCTGGCTCGAGCCGCAGGCGCGGTTGACGGTGGTGCCCGGGATGTGTTCGGGCCATCCCGCGGCGAGCACCGAGTACCGGCCGATGTTGCTGGACTGGTCGCCGACCTGCGATACGCAGCCCCAGACGACGTCGTCGACGATTCCCGGGTCGATGCCCGCCCGCTCCACCAGCGCGGTGAGCACGAGCGCGGACAAGTCGGCGGCGTGCATCTCGGACAGTCCGCCGTTGCGCTTGCCAACCGGCGTCCGGACCGCTTCGACAATTACCGCTTTACGCATGGGTCTTCTCCGTTTCTACGAGCGATAGGCCGGGCCGATGGCGCCCTGCTCGCGCAGCCCGGCGATGTCGTCGCGGTCGTATCCGAGTTCGGCCAGCACCGCATCGGTGTGCTGGCCGAGCCCGGGCACGGCCCCCATCGGCGGATCGTATCCGTCGATGACGGGCGGCGGCAGCAGCGCCTGGATGGGCCCCTTGGCGGTGTCCACCTCACGCCAGCGGTTGCGGGCGCTCAGTTGCGGGTGGGCGACCACCTCGCTGGGCAGGTTGTAACGCGAGTTGCCGATGCCCGCCTGGTCGGCGACCTTCTGGATGTGTGCGAGATCGTGCTCGGCGCACCACGCGCCGATCGCCTCCTCGAGGATCTCGCGGTGGGCACAGCGGCCTGGGTTGGTGGCGAAGCGCGGGTCCTCGGCGAGGTCGGCCCGGTCGATGATCTCCCTGGCGACGCGCTGCCATTCCCGGTCGTTCGTGGTGCCGAGCACCACGGTCTGCCCGTCACGGGTAGGGAAGGCGCCGTACGGCGCCACGGCGGGTGAGCCGACGCCAAGGGGCTGCTGGTCGATCCCCGAGTGCTGGGTGTAGGTCAGCTGGTAACCCATCACATCGGTCAACACGTCGAAAAGGCTCAACCCGACGGCGGGAGCAGACCCAGCCCTGCGGTCGCGCGAATACAGCAGCGCGAGAATCGACAGCGCCGCGTAGAGGCCGGTGGTGAAGTCGGCCATCGCAGGTCCCGGCTTGGCGGGCATGCCGGGGTGTCCGGTGACGGCACACGATCCGCCCTCGGCCTGGATCAGCAGGTCATAGGCGCGCTTGTGCGAGATCGGCCCGCCGGGGCCGTAGCCGTCGATCTCGACAGGAATCACGTTCGGGTGCCGCTCGGCGAGGTCTGCAGCCGAAACGCCAAGTCGCGCCGGCGATCCCGGCGCCAGATTCGACACCAACGCATCCGCGCCGGCGAGCAGGCGGTGCAGCACCTCCATACCGGCGGGCGATTTGAGGTTCAGGGTGACCGATTCCTTGCCGCGGTTGCACCAGACGAAGTGGGCGGCAAGTCCGCCGGGGCCGTTGACGACGTCGTCGTAGTCGCGGGCGAAGTCGCCCCCGGCGGGGTTCTCCACCTTGATCACCCTGGCGCCGAAGTCGGCGAGCACCCGGGTGCACATCGGTGCGGCGACAGCCTGTTCCATGGCGACGACGGTGACGCCGGCCAAAGGTGGTGCCGTCTTCACATCGCTCCTCGCGTGCGCGGCGTCACATGACCATGCCGCCGTCGACCGGCAGCACCTGTCCGGTGATGTAGGACGCGGCATCCGACGCCATGAACACGAACGCGCCCGCCACCTCATCGGGCCCCGCCCAGCGCTTCAACGGGATGCGGTTCATCATGTTGGCCGCGAACTTCTCGTTGGTGCGAATGGTCTCGGTCATGGGCGTGGCGGCAAGGGGCGCAAGGGCATTCACCATGATGTTCTTCGTGGCGAGTTCGCGCGCCAGCGACTTGGTGAAGCCGATCAACCCCGCCTTGGCCGCGGAGTAGTTGACCTGGCCGAGCGTGCCGGTGAGCCCGGCCGCCGATGTCACGTTGATGATGCGGCCCGTGCCGTCGGTCGGGATGAACGGAAGCGCGGCCTGCGTGCAGTGAAACGTGCCCATGACGTGCACGTCGAACGTCAGCCGGAACGTTTCGTCCGTCAGCTTCGGAAACATGGCGGGCGACGTGACGCCCGCGTTGTTGACGAGTATGTGCAGCGCTCCCCCGCCCAACCCGGCGGCCTGCTGCGCCGCGGCGTCTGCGGCGGCGCGGTCACCGACGTCGAGCGCACACGAATCGGCCTTGCCGCCCGCGATACGGATACGCTGCGCCACAGCGGAAGCCGCGTCGGGGTCGATATCGGTCACCAGTACCGCCGCGCCCGCTTCGGCCAGAGCAGCCGCGACGGCCGCCCCGATACCTCCACCGGCACCCGCACCGGTGACCAGCGCGGCGCGGCCGGTCAGATCGAAGTAGCCCATCAGTAGCTCCTCGGCATTCCCAGTACGTGTTCGCCGAGGAAGTTGAGGATCATCTCCTGGCTGACCGGTGCGATCTTCATCAGGCGCGACTCGCGGAAATAGCGCGACACGTGATACTCCTCGGAGTAACCCATGCCTCCGTGCAGCTGCAGCGCGCGGTCGGCGGCAGCGAATCCGGCGTCGGCGCAAAGGTATTTGGCGGTGTTCGCCTCGCGGCCGCACGGCTTGCCGTTGTCGTAGAGCCACGTCGCCTTGCGCAGCACGAGCTCGGCGGCGTCGAGTCGAGCCAGTGAATCGGCGAGCGGGAACTGCAGGCCCTGGTTCATGCCGATCGGCCGGTTGAACACCACGCGCTCATTGCCGTACTTGACGGCCTTTTCCAGCGCCACCCTGCCGATTCCGAGCGCTTCGGCAGCGATCAGCATCCGCTCGGGGTTCAGTCCATCGAGGATGTATTTGAAGCCCTCGCCCTCTTCCCCGACCCGGTCGCCGACCGGCACCATCAGATCGTCGATGAACACCTCGTTGGAGCTCACTGCGTTTCGGCCCATTTTGTTGATCGGCCGGACGTCGACGTGATCGCGGTCGAGATCGGTGAGAAACAGGGTCATGCCGTCGGTCTTCTTCTTGACGTCGTCGTAGGGCGTGGTTCGGGTCAGTAGGAGGATCTTCTCTGACTCCAGCGCCTTGGAGATCCAGACCTTTCTGCCGTTGACGCGGTAGTGGTCTCCTTCGCGCTTGGCGAAGGTGGTGATGCGCGACGTGTCAAGGCCCGCACCGGGTTCGGTGACGCCGAAGCAGACATGCAGGTCGCCGTTCACGACCCGCGGCAGCGTCGCCTTCTTGAGCTCCTCGGATCCGTGTTTGACGACCGGCTGCATACCGAAGATGGTCAGGTGGATGGCGCTTGCGCCGTTCATCGCCGCGCCGGAGCGTGCGACCTCCTCGAGGAGCAGAGTCGCCTCTGTGATGCCAAGCCCGTGGCCGCCGTATTCCTCGGGGATCGTCATGCCCAGCCAGCCGCCCTTGGCGATGGCGTCATAGAACTCCTGCGGGAATTCGTGCGCCTGGTCCTTCTCCATCCAGTAGTGGTCGTCGAACTTGCCCGCCAACTCGGCAACCGACTTCCGGATCAGTTCCTGATCCTCGCTGAGCTGGAAACTCATTCCGTCCGACATAACCCACTCCTTCACTACATCGTCGGCACACAGCCGAATGCGCCGGTGCGATCAGGCATTCTGCGCACCGGCGCACTGTCGCCCAGCGAACCTTTCAGTCCTTGTTACCGGTCAACTCCTTGGCACTCGCCGCGAAGTCGGCGAAGTTCGCGCCGGTCTTCTCCTTCTTGCTGAGCGCTTGGATGGAGACGTCGTGATCGCCTGCCGCCTTACGCAGTGCGCCGACGGTCGCCTGGTCCCTCGAGATGTGGGTGAACGGGTCCCAGTGATACCAGCGGCAGGCGTTCTCATAGGTCATCTTGTTGATCTCGGCGTCGGTCACGTTGTGCTCTTTGAGCACCTCGTCGAGTTGTTCGGGCGCACCGGGCCACATCGAGTCGCTGTGCGGGTAGTCGGCCTCCCAGCAGATGTTGTCGATGCCGACGGCATTGCGCAGTTGCACCCCGACATGATCGGAGATGAAACAGGTCAGGAAGTGCTCCCGGAACACCTCGCTGGGCGTTTTGCCCTTGAAGTCCTGGCCCGTCCACGTCGAGTGCATCTCGTAGGTGCGGTCGGCGCGCTCGAGGAAGTAGGGAATCCAGCCGGTGCCGCCTTCGGACAGCGCGACCTTCAGATCGGGATACTCCTTGATCGGCTTGGACCACAGCAGGTCGGCGGCGGCCTGCACGATGTTCATCGGCTGCAGGGTGATCATCACGTCCATCGGCGCATCCGGCGCGGTGATGGCCAGCCGGCCCGAGGACCCGATGTGCACGTTGAGCACCGTGTCGGTATCGACCAGCGCGTCCCACATCGGCTTCCAGTAGTCGAAGTCGTGAAAGCTCGGGTAACCCATTGCGGCGGGGTTCTCGGTGAACGTCAGCGAGTGCACGCCGCGCTTGGCGTTGCGCCGGATCTCGCCCGCACACGCCTCGGCGTCCCAGATCACCGGAAGCGTCATCGGAATGAAGCGCGCCGGGTACTCCCCGCACCACTCCTCGACGTGCCAGTCGTTGTAGGCCTGCACCAGCGCCAGGCTGAACTCCGGGTCCTCGGTGGCGAACAGTCGGCCCGCGAAGCCGGGGAACGACGGAAAGCACATCGAGCCGAGGATGCCCCCTGCGTTCATGTCCTTGACGCGCTCGTCGACGTTGTAGCAGCCCTTGCGGATCTCATCGAGGCCCTGAGGTTCGAGCCCGTACTCCTCCTTTGGGCGCCCGGCGACGGCATTCAGCGCGACGTTGGGGATCACCACGTCACGGAACTGCCAGGTGTCGCTGCCGTCGGGGTTGTGCACCAGCCGCGGGGCGTCGTCGATGTACTTCTTGGCCAGGTGATTCTTGAACATGTCAGGCGGCTCGACGATGTGGTCGTCGACGCTGATCAGGATCATGTCGTCCTTGTTCATGGGGCTCCCTTCCCTCTCAGGGTCAACCGTAGTCGCCGCATTGTTCTCTATCCAGGGAAACTATCTTCTCGTCGTGAGAGAATCAATCTCCGTCGGCCGTAGTCCCACCATATCGCGGGACAAATGTTTGGTGCGGTGCCTGCGCCGACCGCAGGGGATTGACCGTTGGGACAAAAGATGGAAATGTATTAGTCGGAAATGAGAACATCATTCTCATACCCGAGAGGAGACGGCTGTGCGAGTGCCCCCGCTGCCCGCGGATCAGTGGGACGACTCCGTCAACCGTGCGCTCGCCGTGATGCTCCCCCAGGAGCGGCGCAATCCGGAGAGCGCGAGCAACATCCTCGGAACCTTCGTCAACCATCCGGACCTGACGAAGGAGTTCCTGAAGTTCAACGTCCACCTTCTCTTCAACTCGACGCTGCCGCCCCGGCTGCGCGAGCTGGCCATCCTGCGGGTGGCGCACCGCACCGACTCGAAATACGAGTGGGTCCAGCACGTGAAGATGGGTCGCCGCGAAGGCCTCTCCGACGACGACATCGCGGGGGTGCAGCGCGGTGAGGCCGCCGACGCGTTCGACCGCACGGTGCTGGCGGCGACGGACGAACTTCTCGACACCTACGAACTGTCGGATGCGACGTGGGCCGCCCTCGGCGAACAGTTCGACAAACGGCAACGGATGGACTTCGTGTTCACCATCGGGTGCTACGTCACCGTGTCAATGGCATTGAAAACCTTCGGCGTTGAGCTCGAACAGGAGAGGTAACCAAAGTGGCATTCTTCAAGAAACCGGATGTCGGTAGCTGGACGGAGAACTGGCCGGAACTCGGCACTGCGCCGGTCAATTACGAAGATTCCATCGATCCGGAGCACTACAAGCTCGAGCAGCAGGCCATCTTCAAGAAGACGTGGCTAAACGTCGGCCGGGTCGAGAAGCTGCCCAAGAAGGGCAGTTACTTCACCCGCGAGATGCCGTCGGCGGGCCAAGGCACGTCGGTCATCATCGTCAAGGACACGGACAACGAGGTCCGGGCGTTCTACAACATGTGCCGGCACCGTGGGAACAAGCTGGTGTGGAGCGACTACCCCGGAGAGGAGGTATCGGGCTCCTGCCGTCAGTTCGTCTGCAAGTACCACGCCTGGCGTTACAGCCTCAAGGGTGACCTGACCTTCGTTCAGCAGGAGGGCGAGTTCTTCGACCTCAACAAGTCGAATTACGGGCTGGTTCCGGTGCGCTGCGAAGTCTGGGAAGGCTTCATCTTCATCAACTTCGACAACGACGCCGTACCGCTGCGGGAATATCTGGGCGACTTCGCCAAAGGCCTTGAGGGCTACCCGTTCCACGAGATGACCGAGCACTACAGCTACCGCTCGGAGATCAACGCGAACTGGAAGCTGTTCATCGATGCGTTCGTCGAGTTCTACCACGCGCCGATCCTGCACATGAAGCAGGCCGAGAAGGAGGAGGCCGAGAAGCTGGCCAAATTCGGCTTCGAGGCACTCGCCTACGACATCAAGGGTGACCACTCGATGGTGTCGTCATGGGGCGGCATGAGCCCGCCGAAGGACCTCAGCATGGTCAAGCCGATCGAGCGGGTGCTGCACAGCGGCCTGTTCGGGCCGTGGGACCGCCCCGACATCAAGGGCATCCTGCCCGACGAACTGCCGCCAGCCATCAACCCCGGGCGTCACAACAGTTGGGGCACAGACTCATTCGAGTTCTTCCCCAACTTCACGCTGCTGTTCTGGGCGCCCGGTTGGTATCTGACCTACCATTACTGGCCGACCGGCGTGGACACGCACATCTTCGAGGCCGACCTGTACTTCGTGCCGCCGACGAACCTGCGTCAGCGCTTGTCTCAGGAACTCGCCGCGGTGACGTTCAAGGAGTACGCGTTCCAGGACGCCAACACGCTGGAAGCGACCCAGACGCAGATCGGCACAAGGGTGGTCACCGAATTCCCGCTGTGCGACCAGGAGATCCTGCTGCGCCACCTGCACAAGACGGCGTGGGACTACGTCAACAGGTACAAGGCAACGCTCGCGAACGGGAACGGGGCCGGGGCGAGCGGAGCGACGGGGAGTGGGCCTGCCGGAGCCGGTTCCGCCGCCAACGAGAAGGATCACGCCAATGTCTAAGTTGCCGGAGGAATTCGCCGATCTGGAGAAGTTCAGCGACTGGTGCCTGCCGACGGAGGAAGAGCGCTACCAGAAGCGGTTGAACTCTACGATGGCGGAGATGCAGGAACTCTACGACGCGGGCATGGCGCGACTCGAGGACATCATGGTCTACGTCGACGCCCGGTTCCCGCTCAAGGGAATGCCGGACGACGCCAAGGCGCTGGTGCACCTCGGTCAGTCGATCGTGATGGTGAGCTTCCCTGTCGAGGTGTGGAAACAGCCGCGCGTGCTGGACAGCGGCGCATCGTATATCCAGCTGGTGAAGGAGCCGGTGGTCTGAGCGTGCTGACACTGCGCGCAGCGGGTGTGCTCGACGTCGACGCCGGCGAGATCGTCCGGCCGGGTGTCGTGCGGATCGAAGACGACCGAATAGTCGGTCTCGGCGGTGCGACCGATGCGGAGTCATCGACTGTCCTCGATCTCGGCGATGCGATCCTGCTGCCCGGGTTGATGGATATGGAGGTCAATCTCCTGATGGGCGGGCGCGGCGAGAACCCGGGGCTGTCCCAGGTACAGGACGATCCTCCCACCAGGGTGCTGCGCGCGGTCGGCAACGCCAGGCGGACGCTGCGCGCCGGCTTCACCACCGTGCGCAACCTCGGACTGTTCGTCAAGACAGGCGGTTACCTGCTCGACGTGGCGCTGGCCAAGGCCATCGACGCCGGCTGGATCGAGGGCCCGAGGGTGATCCCCGCGGGCCACGCCATCACACCGACGGGTGGCCACCTCGACCCGACGATGTTCGCGGCATTCATGCCCGGCGCCCTCGAGCTGACGGTCGAGGAGGGCATCGCCAACGGGGTCGACGAGATCCGCAAGGCGGTCCGCTACCAGATCAAGCACGGCGCGCAGCTGATCAAGGTCTGCGTTTCGGGCGGCGTGATGTCGTTGACCGGAGAAGCAGGCGCGCAGCACTACTCGGATGAGGAGCTGCGCGCGATCGTCGACGAGGCGCACCGTCGCGGGCTGCGGGTGGCCGCCCACACCCACGGCGCCGAGGCGGTCAAGCACGCGGTCGACTGCGGCATCGACTGCATCGAGCACGGCTTCCTCATGGACGACGAGGCCATCAAGATGCTCGTCGACCACGACAGGTTCCTGGTCACCACCAGGCGGCTGGCCGAGGCGATGGATGTGTCGCGGGCGCCGAAGGAATTGCAGGACAAGGCCGCCGAAATGTTCCCCAAGGCTCGCACCTCGATCAAGTCGGCGTATGAGGCGGGTGTGAAGATCGCCGTCGGCACCGATGCGCCCGCCATTCCCCACGGAAAGAATGCCGACGAATTGGTGACCCTCGTCGACTGGGGAATGCCCGCCGACGCAGTACTTCGGGCGGCCACCGTCGTGGCGGCGGACCTGATCAACAAACCGGATCTGGGCCGTATCGCCGAGGGCTATCTGGCCGATATCATCGCGGTGCCGGGAGATCCGTTGGCCGACATCGCCATTACCCGCAACGTCAACTTCGTCATGAAGGGCGGAAAGGTTTTCAAGAATGACACAGCCGACAAGGACTGAAGACCTCGTCGAGATCCAACAGCTGCTGGCGAAGTACGCGGTCACCATCACCCAGGCTGACATCGACGGGTTGATCTCGGTGTTCACCCCGGACGGCACCTACAGCGCATTCGGCTCCACCTACACGCTGGCCCGCTTTCCCGAGCTCGTGGACGCGGCACCGAAGGGCCTGTTCATGACCGGCACATCGCTTGTGCACCTTGATGCGGACGACCCGGACAAGGCGACGGGGACGCAGCCACTGTGCTTCATCGAGCAGTCCAAGCACGACATGCGCATCGGCTACTACAACGACACCTACGTGCGCACCGACGACGGCTGGCGGCTGAAGACCCGTGCCATGACGTTCATCCGGCGCAGCGGTGACCACGATTCCGGGCGTCCGCACGCGATCGGGAGGCCCGAAGCCGGATGAGTGACCTTTTCGAGCCCACCGCATTCCGCACCGCCCTGAGGCAGTGGCTCGACGAGAACGATCTCATGCCACCGCCAGGCGACGACTCCCTCGACGCGCACCAGGCACAGCACCTGCGCGTGCTGAAGGCGCTGTACGACGCTGGCTGGATGCGCTACGGATGGCCGCAGTCGGCGGGTGGGCTCGGCGGTCCCGACATCCTGCGCGCGATCGTCGGCGAGGAGATCGTCGGCCGCGGAATCGACCATCCCGGTCCGTATTCCATGCTCGACGTGCTGACCCCGACGATGATCGACTACGCGCGCCCTGACCTGGCCGCGGAAATGGTACCCAGGCTGCTGTCGGGTCAGGAATCCTGGTGTCAAGGTTTCTCCGAACCCGGTTCGGGCAGTGATCTGGCATCGTTGACCACGCGCGCCGAGCAGCGCGGCGACTCCTGGGTGATCAACGGGCAGAAGGTGTGGACCAGCTTCGCGCAATACGCGACGCGATGTGTGCTGCTCACCCGGACCGCAGGACCCGAAACCCCGAACCATGAGGCCATTACGGCGTTCTTTGTCGACCTGGACTCACCCGGCGTCACCGTGCGGCCGTTGCGCACGATGCACGACGTCGACGAGTTCTGCGAGGTCTACTTCGACGATGTCGAGGTGCCTGCCGACCGCATGCTCGGTGAGCCGGGCGACGGCTGGCGGCTGGCCATGGACCTGCTGCCCTACGAACGCTCGACATGCTTCTGGCAGCGGATCGCCTACCTCTACAAGCGTTTCGATGCACTGATCGCCGAGGTCAAAAACCAAGGCCAGATGGTGGATTCGGATATGGGCGAGGCGTATCTGGCTCTGCACATGCTGCGCTGCCGGTCGCGAGCCACCCAACACCGTCTGCAAGACGGACAGAAGCTGGGTCCGGAGACCTCGATCGACAAGGTGCTGCTCTCAGGCGCCGAACAGCGCATGTACGACACCGCACGCGACCTGCTACCGGGCGCAGTCGAACTGGACGACACCGCCTGGCGGACCGAGTACCTGTACTCGCGCGCGGCCACCATCTACGGCGGCACCGCTGAAGTGCAGCGCAACATCATCGCGCGCCGCCTGCTCGATCTCGGGAAGGAGTGATCGTGGCCGGAAACTCTGAACTCGACCTGCTCGAAGACGGCTTGCGCAAAACCATGCTGTCGAAGTCCGGACCCGATCTCGACGCGGCGCTGACCGGACTCGGGTGGGCGGAGATGCTGACCGAGATGCCCGATGTGGCGGTCCCATTGGTGTTCCGGCTGCTCGGCGAAACAGGCTCGCATGCCTCGGTTCTCGTCGATGTGGTGCTGCACGCGACGGGAAACACGATCGGCGACACCGTTGAGCTGCCGCTCCCATATGCCGGCGGCACCTGGGTCGTGTGGGATCGCACAGGCGGCACCGGAACGGCCCTCGGGGGGCTGCCACTTCGACGCGAGGAAGACGGCTACCCGATCCGGGTGGCGGAGGCTCGCCTTGCGGTGGGTTGGTGGCTGGTCGGGTCGGCACGCGCGATGCTGCGCCTCGCCAGCCGGCATGCACTTGACCGCGTGCAGTTCGGTAAGCCCATCGCGTCCTTCCAGGCGGTGCGACACCGGCTGGCCGAAACACTTGTCGCCATCGAGGGCGCCGAGGCGACGCTGACGCTACCTGGCGCGGACAACCCCGATCTGACGGCGCTTCTCGCCAAGGCCGCGGCGGGTAAGGCCGCGCTGACCGCCGCCAAGCACTGTCAGCAGGTGCTCGGCGGCATCGGCTTCACCGAGGAGCACGATCTGTCGCTTCACGTGAAGCGGGTGCTGGTGCTCGACGGATTGCTCGGCAGCTCGCGCGAATTGACGCGTAAGGCAGGCGCGGGTCTGCGGGCTCGCGGCTCCGCTCCGCGCCTCGCCAACCTCTAGCGCAATTTCTCCCCGCGAGCAGACGCAAAAGTACCTTCCAGAGAGCGTTTTGGGGTACTTATGCGTCTGTTCGCGGTGAAAAGTAGACGCAGAAACTACTTGATGTTGGCCTTCATCTCGTCGAGGTTGACCAGCACCGGCCAGCCGCCGACGCTCAGCGCGTTACCGTGCCCCGTTTGGTGGATGTCGAACACCGACTGGATGGCCGCGTAGAAACCCTGCACATCGAGCGTCTGGTTGACCGCGCGCTTGGCCTGCCGCAGCGCGAACGGCGGCATCTTCGCGATCTGTTCGGCCATCGCGCGCGTCTCGGTGTCGAGGTCTTCGCGCGGCACGACCTTGTTGACCATCCCGGTGGCGGCCACCTCGTCGGCGGTCATCGCGCGCCCGGTGAACAGGATCTCCTTCGCCTTTCGCGGACCCAGTTCCCAGGTGTGCCCGTGGTATTCGACGCCGCCGATGCCCATCAGCACGACCGGGTCCGAGAACTGCGCGTCGTCGGCGGCGATGATGAGGTCGCACGGCCAGCACAACAGCAGCCCGCCCGAGATGCACCGGCCCTGCACCGCCGCGATGGACGGCTTGGGCACATTGCGCCACCGCAGCGTGTACTCCAGGTACCGCTTGGCCTCGTGGCTGATGATGAACTCGAGCGTGATCTTGTCGGGCACCGGACCGCCACCGCGCAGATCGTGACCTGCCGAGAAGTGTTTTCCGTTGGCCCGCAGGACAATTACCGATACATCGCGGTCCTCGGCCGCGTGGGTCCACGCCGCGTCGAGTTCGTCGAGCAGCTCGGGGTTCTGGGCGTTGGCCGCCTCCGGCCGGTTGAGGGTGATCGTCGCGATGCGGTCGCTGACCTCATAGTCGATGTACACGGTGCGATCCTTCTAGTTTCGGGGCAACCCCAGCAGTCGCTGGGCGATGATGTTCCGCTGAATTTCCGACGTACCACCGGCGATGGTGCCGCCGAACGATCTGATGTAGCGCTCGAACCAGCCCGCCCGGTAGAGGTCGAGGTGAAACGCCGAGTACGGCCCCGAGACCGCTGGGTGACGCAGCGCCTCGGGTCCGATGGCGTCCAACGCGTATTCGGACGCAATCTGCGACGCCTCCGAGCCGAACAGCTTCAGCACCGACTGCGCGCCGGCATCCTCGTCGCCGCGAGCGGCCCGCGACAGCGCGATCGAGCCGAGAAGCCGCAGCGCCTGGTTGTCCATCACCAGCTTCGCGTAATTGTCGCGGTCAAGCGCGGTGCCCCGCGGGTAGTCCTCGACGAGCTCCTGCAGCCGGTCGGCATAGCTGAGCCACAACATGTTTCGCTCGTGCCCGAGCGATCCGTTCGCCACCCGCCAACCCTCGTTCAGCGGTCCGACGAGGTTTTCGGCGGGGACTCGCGCGTCGTTGAAGAACACCTCGTTGAAGTCGAGATCGTTCTCGTCGCACGCCGACGCGAAGGGCCTGCGCACAACGCCGGGCAGGTCGGTGGGAATCATCAGCGCGCTGATGCCCTTGTGCCTCGGCGCATCCTGGTCCGTCCGCACGAAGGCGAGCAGCACGTCGGCGTCGTGGGCGCCGGAGGTCCACACTTTCTGTCCGTTGACGACGAAGTGGTCGCCAGACGGATCGGAGGTGCGTACCGCCCTCGTTCGCAGCGACGCCAGATCTGAACCGGCGCCCGGCTCGCTCATCCCGAGCGACGCGGTCATCTCGGCCCGCAGGATCGGCACCGCCCACTTCTGCTTCTGCTCGCTGGTGCCGTACGAAATCAGCGATGCGGCAATAATGCCGACGCCTTGAGGGTTATAGGTCTGGTAGATCCGCCGTCGAGAGAGTTCCAATTGATACGCGTACTGCTGAAGGATCGTCGCGTCGCGACCACCGAACTCGGGTGGGTTGCCCGGCAGCAGCCAGCCGTTGTCGAACATCACGCGTTGCCAGCGACGGGCCCACTCGGGGATGTCGCTGCTGGACCACGACCGTTCGAGCGCTTGCGCCTCGGGCGGCAAATTCGCCTCGAGGAAGGCGACGAACTCGGCGCGGAAGGCGTCGACGTCGGCGTCAAAATTCAGCTGCACGGCACTCCCGGCCGATCTTGGTATTTAGAAGGTCTTTCATCATGAATAGGATGAGAATAGTATTCTCATGCTGAGAAAGTTACAATCTCCGACACGTTGGCCGCGAGGAGGTCGAGGACCGCAATGGCAAGGCGTTCTCCGGTACAGTCAGTTCATGTCCTCACCAATCGGCAGGCATCCGAGCCGCCGGTGACAAGTCCCAGCGAAGAGCCCGCCTGGAAGCAACGCGCCGTCGAACGGTCGATAAAGACAGCCAAGCTCAGGGCGGCTCAGCGGGTCCAGCGATTTCTCGACGCCGCCCAGGCGATCATCATCGAGAAGGGCAGCACCGACTTCACCGTGCAAGAGGTGGTCGACCGCTCGCGCCAATCACTGCGCAGTTTCTACCTTCAGTTCGACGGCAAACACGAGCTTCTGCTCGCGCTGTTCGAAGACGCGCTCAGCCGCTCCGCGGACCAGATCCGCGCCGCGACGGCCAGTCACGACGACCCGATGGAACGGCTGAAGGTGGCGATCCAGCTGCTGTTCGAGTCCTCGCGGCCGGATCCGACCGCCAAGCGACCGCTCTTCACCGATTTCGCGCCTCGCCTGCTGGTATCGCATCCATCCGAGGTCAAGATCGCGCATGCGCCGCTTCTCGCCCTGCTCACCGAGTTGATGGAAGACGCCGCCGCGGCGGGCAAGCTGCGGGCAGGCATCAACCCCAAGCGGATGTCCGCGATGACGATGCAGACCGTCATGTTCAACGCCGCGCAGTCCAGCGGCGACGAGGACGACGAGGCCGGCCATCCCATCTCCGCCGACGAGGTCTGGGACTTCTGCTCGCAAGGCTTCGCCGGCTAGCTTTGAGAACTACGTTCTCTTAACCGAAGAATTCCGCTTACACTTGTGGCTGTGCCCGATCTGTGGACCGACCTGCTCGAGTGTCTCCAGCTCGTCCCGACTCCGCGCGACGACACCGCAGCGGCAACCGGGTCGCTGACGTTTCAGGGCCGAAATCAACAGCTCGAGTATCACCGGGTGTTCGGTGGCCAGCTGCTCGGCCAGCTCATCCAGGCCGCCAAAGCCGTGTGCCCCGGCAAGACGGTGAAATCCCTTCACACGGTCTTCGCACGGGAGGGCCGCGCGGACCAGCCGGTGACGTTCGAGGTGATTCGCCACCACGAGGGGCGGTCGTTCGCGACGCTGACGGTCACCGGACGACAACACGCCGCCGACGGCGAAGCCCGGGTGCTGGCCACCAGCTCGATCTGTCTGCATGTCATCGAGGACGGGCCTGAACACCAGGAGGTCGCCGCCGTCCCGCCGGTGCTCGGCGAGCAGCACCGCCTCTCGCTGGACCTCATTCCCTGGGAAACTCGCGCAGTCGACGACCTCAACGCCACCACCGCGGGGCCTCCGGAGTTCGAATTCTGGATGCGCACACCGGAAGTCGAACCCGCGTTGGCGCCTGCGCTCGCGGCCTACGCCACCGACCTCACGCTGATCGGCACCGCGCTGCGACCGATGGCCGGCCTTGGCCAACGCGGAAACGGCACGCAGTTCACCTCGGCCGTCACCTCGCACACGCTGTGGTTTCACCGGCCGTTCCGGACCGACGAATGGTTGTTGCTGCGCCAGCACAGCCCGCTGCTCGCACACGGGCGGTGCTTCGGCCGCGGCGATGTCCTGACCGCGAGCGGCGTCTTGGTCGCGTCATACGGCCAGGAGGCGCTTCTGAGGGTCGCAGCATGAGTTCTCAGGCATTGGAGAAGGCCGTTCTACTAAGCGGAGAGTATAGATTGCAGAAAAGTATTGTCGCATTGACACCGGTGCGACGCTGGTGACAGAGTTCATGAGACAGTTGCACTCCAGATGTCTTATGCCGCCGCCCCGGTCTCTGCGAAAGGCGACACCGTGACCGCCAGTACCACCGCACCCGCCACCAGCGACGTCTACTTCGACCCCTACGACGTCGGCATCAACTCCGACCCGTACCCCACGTTCCGGCGGCTTCGCGAAGAAGCTCCGTTGTACTACAACGAGCAGCACGACTTCTACGCACTCAGCCGCTTCGCCGACGTGAATAAGGCGCTGGTCGATCACGAGACGTTCAGTTCGGCCCGCGGTGCGATCATCGAGCTGATCAAGGCCAACATCGAGATTCCGCCCGGCACGGTCATTTTCGAGGACCCGCCGATTCACGACATTCACCGCAAGCTGCTGGCGAGGATGTTCACGCCGCGAAAGGTCAACGCACTCGAGCCGGTGATCAGGGACTACTGCGCGCAGAGCCTCGATCCACTGATAGGTGCCGACCGGTTCGACTTCGTCGCCGATCTCGGCGCCCAGATGCCGATGAAGGTGATCAGCGCGCTGCTCGGTATCCCTGAGGACGACCAGGAGATGATCCGCGACCACGCCAACGCGCAGTTGCGCACCGAGGCCGGCCAGCCGATGAAGCCCTCAGAAGGCGGCGCCATGGTCCTGGGTGAGATGTTTGAGACCTACATCGACTGGCGCGCCGAACACCCGTCTGACGACATCATGACCGAACTCCTCAACGCAGAGTTCGTCGACGAGACCGGCACGACGCGCAACCTGACCCGTCAGGAACTGCTGACCTACCTCAACGTCGTCGCGGGCGCAGGCAACGAGACCACGACGAGGCTGATCGGTTGGGCCGGCAAGGTTTTGGCCGAGCATCCCGACCAGCGCCGCGAGCTCGCGGCGAACCCGACGCTGATCCCGCAGGCGATCGAGGAGCTGCTCCGCTTCGAACCGCCCGCGCCGCATGTCGCCCGGTACGTCACCCAAGACGTCGAGTTCCACGGGCAGACCGTGCGCGAGGGCAGCGTGATGATGATGCTGATCGGCGCCGCGGCGCGCGACCATCGCCAGTTCCCGCCCGACGGAGATGTGTTCGACATCCACCGCGAGGTCCGCCAGCATCTCGCGTTCAGCGTCGGCACGCACTACTGCCTCGGCTCGGCGCTGGCCCGGCTCGAGGGACGCGTGGCGCTGGAGGAGATCCTCAAGCGGTTCCCCGACTGGGAGGTCGACATGACCAGCGCGATGCTCTCCCCCACATCGACTGTCCGCGGCTGGGAGTCCATGCCCGCCGTGCTCAAGTGAAATCCTTTCCGTAAACGACGAATTGAGGTTGGAATATGACTGGACGTGTTGAAGGCAAGGTCGCTTTCATCACCGGCGCGGCCCGTGGGCAGGGCCGGGCCCACGCGGTACGGCTGGCGCAGGAGGGTGCCGACATCATCGCCGTCGACATCTGTAAGCAGATCGACAGCGTGCAGATCCCGCTGTCCACCCCGGAGGATCTCGCTGAGACCGCCGACCTCGTCAAGGGCCTCAACCGCCGCATCTACACCGCCGAAGTGGACACCCGTGACTTCGACGCGCTCAAGGCCGCCGTTGACGCAGGCGTCGAGCAGTTGGGCAGGCTGGACATCATCGTCGCCAACGCAGGCATCGGTAACGGCGGCGCCACACTGGACAAGACCAGCGAGGGCGACTGGACCGACATGATCGACGTCAACCTCGGCGGCGTCTGGAAGACGGTGAAAGCCGGTGTGCCGCATATTCTTGCGGGCGGGCGCGGCGGCTCCATCATTCTCACCAGCTCGGTCGGCGGGCTGAAGGCCTACCCGCACACTGGCCACTATGTGGCCGCCAAGCACGGTGTGGTCGGCCTCATGCGGACGTTCGCGGTCGAGTTGGGAGCGCAGAACATCCGCGTCAACTCGGTGCACCCGACCAACGTCAACACCCCGCTGTTCATGAACGACGGCACCATGAAGCTGTTCCGTCCCGACCTGGAGAACCCGGGCCCCGAAGACATGAAGGTCGTCGGCCAGATGATGCACACGCTGCCGATCGGCTGGGTGGAGCCGGAGGACATCGCCAACGCCGTGCTGTTCCTCGCCTCCGACGAGTCGCGCTACGTCACCGGCGTGACGCTGCCGATCGACGGCGGTAGCTGCCTCAAGTGACACTTGCGGAGCTGTCGATCCCCACGGGCTGGGACGGCATCACGCCGGGCTGGATGACGACGGCGCTCGCCCGGCGCCATCCCGACGCTGTCGTCGACGGCGTGCGGGTCGCGCTTCGCGACGACGGCACGAACAAGCGGGCCCGCCTCGAGCTGACCTACTCGGCAGGCTCGGGGCCCGCGACCGTGTTCGCCAAGGCGGTCGACCCCGACCACGCCGACCTCGTCGCGCTGACCAGCGGGCTGTACCACGAGCCGCGGCTGTTCGCATCGGAAGTCGCTTTGCCGCTTGATCACCCGACGGTCTACGCGGCACTCGTCGACGAGGAGCACCGGGACTTTCTGCTGATCATGGAGGATGTCGTCGGCCGCGGCGCGGACCCGCGCGACTCCACAAGGCCGATGACCGTCGAGCAGGTGGCGAGTGGCGTCCGCGGGCTCGCCCGGCTGCACAGCGCGTTCTGGGGCGACCGGCTGACCGGCAATCCCGCGCTCGACTGGGTCGAGCCATTCGTCGCCTTCGAAGGGATGCAGTACGCCCCGCTGCACATCGCTCGCGAGCGGCTGGGTGACACGGTGGCCGCCGAGGTTCTCGCGTTGACCGGCGAGCAGCTGTTCATCGACATCTGGTCCCGCTACATCGGAACGCTGACGAGCTCCCCGCAGACCCTCCTGCACGGCGACCCGCACATCGGCAACACCTACGTGCTGCCCGATGACGACGTCGGCTTCCTCGACTGGCAGATGGTCCGCCGAGGTAACTGGTCCCTGGACCTCGGCTACTTCCTGCAGGGGGCACTGACCATCGAGGACAGGCGTCGAAGCGAGCGAGAACTCCTCGACGAATACCGGTCCGCGTTGACTCTGCCCGGCAGCGAGATGCCCAGCCATGACGATGTGCTGCTGCGCTACCGCGCCTCCGTCGCCCACGGGCTGGCCATCTGGATGGCCACGCTGTCGGGCGGCGACGCCTGGCAGAGCGCAGAGATCTGCCTGGCGTTGGCGCAGCGCTACGCCGCGGCGTTCATGGACCTCGACACCCGTGCGGCGATTGACGCCATCATCTAGACGGCTAATGTTCGCGCCGTGGAGACTTTCGAAGGCCGCGGAGCGGTAATCACCGGCGGCGCCAGCGGTATCGGGTTCGCCTGCGCGCAGGAGTTCACCCGTCGCGGCGCGCGCGTCGTGCTGGCCGACATCGATCAGTCCGCCTTGGATGCGGCCGTCGAGCGACTGCGCGGCGACGGCGCGGAGGCGCACGGCGTCATCTGCGACGTCACCAGACTGGACGCCGTCGAGCACCTGGCCGACGAGGCGTTCCGCCTGCTCGGCGAGGTGAACCTGGTGTTCAACAACGCGGGCATCGCGTACGGCTCCCCGATCGCCGACGTCACTCACGGCGATTGGCGATGGGTCATCGACGTCGATTTGTGGGGGCCGATCCACGGTGTCGAGGCGTTCCTCCCGCGCCTCATCGAGCAGGGCGGCGATCGCCACATCATGTTCACGTCGTCGTTCGCCGGCATGGTCGGCAACGCGGGCCTCGGGCCCTACTGCGTCGCCAAGTTCGGCGTCGTCGCGTTGGCCGAAGGCCTGGCGCGTGAGCTGAAGGGCGAGGGCATCGGGGTCTCGGTGCTCTGCCCGATGATCGTCGACACCCCGCTGATGGCCAACTCCGAACGCTCTAGAAGCAACGACTACGGCACGCGCACCAGCCACACCGATGAAGTCGTGCAGGGGCTGACCTCGGTGATGACACCGACCGATGCGGATGTCGCCGCCGACGACGTGGCCCGCCTTACCGCCGACGCCGTCGTCGCCAACCGGCTGTACATCCTGCCCCACCGCGCCTCCCGGGAATCGATCCGGCGGAGGTTCGAACGCATCGATCGCACCTTCGACGAGCAGGCCGCCGAGGGTTGGACTCACTGAGTCACCCAAACCGCCCGGGTTGCGGCCGCCGGAGTGGTTGCATGGAACCCGTTCGACGGCGAAACGGGGTGGGGCATGAGGCGACTCAACGGCATGGACGCCATGCTGCTGTACAGCGAGACGCCCAATCTGCACACGCACACGCTGAAGGTCGCGGTGATCAACGCCGCCGAGTACGACGGCGACTTCACGTTCGAGGTGTTCCGCCGGACCGTTGCACGCCGGCTGCATCTGCTCGACCCGTTGCGCTACCGCCTCGTCGACATCCCGTGGAAACTGCACCATCCGATGTGGATGGAGAACTGTGAGGTCGACCTCGACTACCACCTGCGCCGGGTGCAGGTGCCCAGCCCCGGCGGGCGGCGGGAACTAGACCAGGTCATCGGTGAGATCGCGAGCACCCCGTTGAACCGCGACCGGCCGCTGTGGGAGTTCCACTTCGCCGAGGGGATGGCCAAGGACCGCTTCGCACTCATCGGCAAGGTGCATCACACCCTGGCCGACGGAGTGGCGTCGTCCAACCTGTTGGCGCGGCTGATGGATCTGGCCGGCTCGGCGCAGGACGAGCGCGACGACTACACCACCTGTGCGATGCCCTCACAGGCCGAACTCCTGCAGAACGCCGGCCGTGAACACGTTGCGAACATGGCCGCGCTTCCCGGCCTGTTGCGGGATGCGGTCAAGGGGGTCGCTCGCGTCCGCCGACGCTCACGCGAGCACGGCGAGCATCCGGACATGGCGAAGATGTTCAAGGCACCGCCGACGTTCCTCAACCACGTCGTCTCGCCTGTGCGGACGTTCGCGACAGCGTCGCTGGCGCTTGCCGACGTCAAGGAGACGGCCAAACACCTCGGCGTGACGTTCAACGACATCGTGTTGGCGACGGCGGCGGGCGGGCTACGAGAACTGTTGCTGCGCTACGACGGTCGTGCCGATCGGCCGATTCTCGCGTCGGTGCCGGTGGCCACCGACAAGTCGATGGACCGGGTCACCGGCAACGAGATCGGCGGGCTGTCGGTGTCACTTCCCGTCCACATCGACGAGCCGTTGGAGCGGGTCCGGCTGACATCGGTCGCGGCGTCGCGCGCCAAGGAGAACTACGAGCTGATGGGCCCGGAACTGCAGGGCAAGATGATGGAGTACCTGCCGCCGTCGTTCGCGCCCGCGTTGTTCCGGTGGCAGGCGAAACGCGCCGCCCACAACAGCATCATGAACGTGGCGGTGTCCAACGTTCCCGGCCCTCGCGAGCGCGGACACATCGGCGGCGCCCCGGTGAGCGAGATCTACTCGATCGGGATACTGTCCTCCGGGAGCGCGTTCAACATGACCGTCTGGAGTTACGTCGACCAGCTCGACATCTCGATTCTGTCCGACGACCAGACGTTCGACGACGTGCACGAGGCCACCGACGCGATGATCCACGCGCTCACCGAAATCCGGCGCGCGGCAGGACTTCCCGCCGAACTGAGCACCGTCGGCACCGCGATGGCGCCGGCGCGGCCGTCCGGTTAGCCCAGTATCGGGAAGCGGCGCTTGCGCGCCAGCTTGTCGAGCGCGGCCTGCATCACCTCGCGGATGTGTGCGTCAACGGCCTTGAGGTCGGGATCCTCGCCGAACTCCGCGACCACGTCGATCGGATCCAGCACCTGAGTCACGATCTTGCTGGGCAGCGGCACGTTGGGCGGGAAGAACACACTGAGTCCGAACGGGAAGCCGAACGTGACCGGCAGGATCTCGGCTCGTAGCCGCTCCAGCCCCAAGCGCTTCGCCAACCAATTCCCGCGGGTGAGGAACAGCTGTGATTCCTGCGCGCCGATCGACACCATCGGCACGATCGGAACCCCGCTTTCAATGGCGGTCCGCACGTAGCCGGTCCTGCCGGCGAAGTCGATCTTGTTCTCGAAGGTCGGTCGGTAGGAGTCATAGTCGCCGCCGGGAAACACCAGCACAAGCGCGCCGGCATGCAAGGCGTTCTCGGCGTTCTCCCGGTTAGCCTCGATCACTCCCACGCGATGCAGCCAATCGCCCATCGGCCCGACGAAGAGCGCGGAGTGCGCAAGCGTGAACACCGGGCGGTCGAAGCCGAACTTGTCATAGAAGGCGGGTGCGAAAACGAGCACATCGGGGGTGAGCATCCCTCCGGAGTGGTTCGACACGAGCAGCGCGCCGCCCGCCGGCGGAACGGCCTCGAGCCCGCGTACCTCCGCCCGGAAATAGCGCTTGACGATGGGGCCGACCCACTTCTTGACCTGCTCGGTGAATGTGGGATCCCACTTGGCGGCCTCTTCGCCGCCGATGGAGTCAACGTCTTTGTCGCCCATAGCTTCCCCTACGTCCTATTGTTTTCAACGCATACCCACCGTGGACGTCGAGTACCCACCATACGGACTACCTGCGAATATGATACTCTCTTTATCTGAGAATGTCATTTCCATCCAGAGGGGGAAAAGTGACGGACACCGTTCTCGTCACGGGCGGTTTCGGCCTTGTGGGGTCGCAGACCGTCAAACGGCTGGCCGCCGACGGCCGGCGGGTGGTGGTCGCAGACCTCGACACTCCTGCCAATCAAAAGAAGGTGAAGGGTCTGCCCGACGGCGTCACGGCGCGGTGGGCGGACCTGACTGATGCCTCCGACGTCGACCGACTCGTATCCGAGGTGTCGCCCTCGGCGATCGTTCACCTGGCCGCCGTCATCCCGCCGGTGCTTTACCGCAAACCCGGTCTCGCGCGCAAAGTCAACGTCGGCGCCACGGTGGCGTTGGTGCGCGCCGCAGAGGGGCTGCCGGAACCACCTCGGTTCGTTCAAGCGTCGAGCAACGCGGTCTACGGATCGCGAAATCCTCATCGGGTAACCGATATGGTCCGCGCCGACACGCCCCCACGGCCCATCGATCTCTACAGCGGAACCAAGCTCGAAGCCGAGGAGTTCGTGCGGGCCTCGAGTTTGGAGTGGGTGGTGCTGCGGCTCGGCGGGGTGCTCAGTCCAGACTTCAGTGCCTTACCGCTCACCGCGGACGCAATCTTCATGGAAAGCGCCTTGCCTACGGATGGACGCCTCCACACCGTCGACGTCCGTGACGTCGCAACGGCATTCGCGGCTGCCACCACCGCCGACGTGGCGCGCGAAATCCTGCTGATCGGTGGCGACGACTCCCACAAGCTGCTGCAAAAACAGGCGGGGCCCGCGCTCGCCGGGGCGCTGGGGTTGCCAGGCGTACTGCCGGAGGGTCGCCCGGGTGACCCGGACAACGACGACGGCTGGTTCCTCACCGACTGGATGGACACCGAACGGGCCCAGCAGGCGTTGCGGTTCCAGCACCACTCGTGGCCGGACATGCTTGTCGAGATGCAGGAACAGGTGGGATGGAAACGCCACATGTTGCGGCCCGTGGCGCCGTTGGCTCGGCTGTTTCTTTCGCGCCGCTCGGCCTACCGGAACGCACCCGGCCGCTATGCCGATCCGTGGGGAGCTATCCGCGCCAGACTGGGCGAGCCGGGGTTGGACGCGCAACGGCCGGGCGATTAGCCGGGACCCAATTGGTAGTCGCCGGTGGTCGGGTTGTGGTGCCACCCGCTTGCGGCCTGCGTTCCGCCGTCGACGTGAATCGTCTGACCGGTGATGTAGCTCGACATGTCGGAGGCCAGAAAGACCGCGGCTCCGGCCATTTCGTCGACATTGCCGGGGCGGCCCATCGGAATCACGTGGCGGGCGCCCTCGGGCAGTCTGTCCGGGGAGACGCGCAGGAGTCCCTCGGTGACCGTCAGGTCCGGCGCCAGCGCGTTGACGCGGATCCCCTGCGTGGCCAGTTCCAGCGCCGCCGTCTTGGTGTAGTTGATGACGCCCGCCTTCGCGGCGGCGTACGCCGCGTAGCCGGGTGCGGCGCGCACACCCTCGATGGACGTCACGTTGATGATGCTTCCCGGCAGGCCTGCGGTCACCAGGCGCCGAGATATCCGCTGCGTACACAGGAGCACATGGCGCAGGTTCGACCGGTACAGCGCATCCCAGCCGTTCTCGGTCGTCTCCAGCAGGGGTGACGCGAAGACGCCGCCCGCGTTGTTGACCAGGATGCTCACCGTACCGAGCTCGCCTGCCGTGCGCTCGAGCGCCGCGTCGACCTGCTCGCTGTCGCGGACGTCGGTCACGATGCCAAGGGTCCCAAGGTTTTCGGCCGTCGATGCGCAGGTATCGGGATCGCGTTCCCAGATCGCGACGGTGGCGCCGAATGCGGTCAGGCCCTCGGCGATGCCGCGACCGATGCCCTCTCCCCCGCCGGTGACGACCGCGACGCGACCGGTCAGCAGGATGCGCGACGGATCGATGGCCATCTGGATGAGTTAACCAGTCTTGGTGGTGCGGATGCCAAGGCCCGCCGGGGCGGTGCCGATGATGCCCTGATCGCCGAGTTCGGCGATGTCGTCGTCGCCGAGCCCCAGTCCCGACAGCACCTCATAGTTGTGCTGTCCGAGCAGCGGGGCAGGCGACGTATGGAAGCGCTGCGGCCCGGTCGAGATGCGCATCGGAAGCGTGCTGTGTCGCGCGGAGGGATTCACCGGGTGGTCGACCCGCTCGTAGAAGCGACGGTGCTCCAGTTGCGCAAGACCACCGACCCTGTGTGGCTGCATCACCTTGGCGACGGGCACGCCTGCCGCCCATA
This sequence comes from Mycobacterium sp. ITM-2016-00318, assembly GCF_002968285.2. Lineage (NCBI taxonomy): Bacteria > Bacillati > Actinomycetota > Actinomycetes > Mycobacteriales > Mycobacteriaceae > Mycobacterium > Mycobacterium sp. ITM-2016-00318. The sequence goes on from NZ_CP134400.1 coordinate 3,809,251, forward strand.
ACGTTTCGACGATGTCGTCTCCGGTGCGGGTGCCACACCATCGGCCGAGGTGGTCGTCGATCTCATCGTGTTGTTTCCGTCTTCCCGCCGCGGTCGACAGCTCGTCGGTGGCCCAGTCGGGGCTCCCGAGCGCGGCAACCAGCCCTGCCCACTGGTCGTCGGTGGCAACGGCGATCGCGACCCAATCGTCTGGCCTGCCGAATTCGTCGGCTTCGCGGGTTCGGTAGAGGTTCTGCGGCGCCGCCGTCGGTCCGCGATTGCCCTGGCGTTGCAGCAGGTTGCCGTAGGCGGAGTGCTCGACGACCTGTTCGGCGGCGACGTTGAGCGCGGCGTCGACCATCGCGGCTTCGATTCTGACGCCCTTGCCGGTGCGGCGCCGGTGTGCGAGCGCCAGCAGCAACGCGTTGAGGCCGTGCACGCCCGCGTTCGGATCGCCCACCGCATACGGTTCCACCGGATTCTGGTCGGGATGACCGGTCAGCCAGGTGATTCCGGACGCATCCTCGATCACATACGCGAACGCGGGCTTGTCCCGCCATGGGCCGTCGAGCCCGAAGCCCGGCATCCGCATCATGATGGCGTCCGGCCGCAGTTGCGCCACGGTGTCGAAGTCGAGGCCGATCTGGTCGAGCACCCGCGGCGTGTAATTCTCGACGACGACGTCGCATGTTTCGACGAGCCGGTGCAGAAGCTCGACGCCGCGCGGCTTACGGATATCGAGCGTCACGCTCTTCTTGTTGGTGTTGAGGCCGGAGAAGATCGGCGAGCGCTCCCACCACTGCTCTTCGGTGATCGGCACGCCCGCGATCAACCTCGTGCCGTCCGGGCGCGCCGTCGACTCGACATGGATGACCTCGGCGCCGAGCTGCGCGAGCACGTGCGTGCACGACGGGCCGGCCCAGAAACTGGTCATGTCCAGAACCCGCACCCCCTCGAACGGCAACCCCTCTTGCGCCGAAACCGACAAACGGGCGCGATTTTGGCCCTTTTTCGCGCCCATTTGTTGGTTTCGGCGGTAGTGGTCGGTGTGTTCACCGAGGCGGGGCGCCGGCTGCGGCGGACGCACGAGCGGTGGGTTCGCGCGGTACGGCGGCCCCGGCTGGGTGAAGCCGTCGCGTGGGTTGGTGACGAAGGTGCTGCGTTCGGCGAACTGGTCGAACGAGGTGACGTTCGCGCCGTTTCCGACGGGCGCGTTGGGGATCCGGAACGCGGAGGACAGATCGAGGATTTCCTCGACGCTGTTCTCGCGCACCCACGCGAAGATGTCCTCGGCGTGGATGTTGGCCTGTTCGGTGATCGACAGGTCGGACTGTTCGTCGATCCACTCCTCGTGCCCGGTCATCGCGCAGAGGTCGAACCACTGCTGCGCGGTGCCGCAGCCCAGCGCCACCAAACCGTCGGCGGCCGTCGCCACGCCGGGGATTGTGAGCCGACGACGGTCGCGGAAGGGACGACCGAGCGCATCGTTGAACGACACCGAATAGTAAGTGAGGCCGAGAATCTGGGCCTCGAGCATCGACACGTCCACGAGGCCCGACTGCACGGCCATCGTGCCCGCGGCGGCGTAGGCGCCCGCCAGCCACTCGCCGATTTGACCCGCGACGAACAGCGGCGCACGGTCCTGGGCGCCACGGCCGAGACCGATCACACCGCCCGACCACGCCTGCGTGGTGAACTCGGTCGCGGGCTTGGCGGCCCATGGCCCCTCGATGCCGAACGGAGTGATGGAGGTGACGGTCAAGTCAGGGTGAGCGTCGGCCATCGCAGCCGGGGTGAATTCACCGTTCCCAACGATCGCCGAACCCCGCGACCACACCACCGCGTCGGCGCCGTCGACCAGGCCGCGCAGCATGGCCACGTCGTCGGGTTCGTCGGGGTCGACGACGACGCTGGTTTTCGAACCGGCGAGGAAACAGAAGAGCGCACCGTCGTCGCCGTCGGCGATCCGGGCGCCCGACGCCGACCACCGGCGCAGCGGATCACCCTCGGGTTCCTCCACTTTGATCACGTCTGCGCCGCCGTCGGCAAGCAGCTTCGAGCAGTATGCGCCTGCTATTCCGATGGACAGGTCGATGACGGTGTACCCGTCGAGTGGAAGCAACGCCTCTGTTGAATCGCTCCTCACGTCCGCTAATCCTTCTTCTTGCGGTTCGACTTGCTCAACCGGAACTCCGGCGGAAACTTCGCGTCGTTGTCGTTGACCGAGTCGGCGAGGCCCGCGTCGATGGCATCCCCGAGCACGAAATCGCCTGCATCGTGTTGGACCGTGCTGCCCATCGACTCGAACATCGCCGTCAGCACACTGCCCATGTACTCACCCTGAAACTGCTTGACCACCTCGAAGAACACCTTCTGCTGGAAGATGGTGTCGACGGGCCGGTTGCGAGCGCACGCGAGCGCATACTTCTCGACCTCGGCTTCGAGCACGTCACGGGCGACGACCTTGTTGAGGAAGTTGCAATCCTTCATCTCCTGCGCCGTGAACGGCCGCCCGGTGAACACCATCTCCTGAAACGGCCGCAGGCCCATCGTCAGGATCCACGTCCACATGCGTGGACCCCAACCGTAATAGCGAAACGACGGATGCCCGAAAAGCGCGTCACCCGAGGCGATTACCAGGTCGGCGTCCGCGCACTGGTAGAAGTGCCAGCCGTAGCAATAACCCTTGGCTTCGACGATGCTGATCTTCTTGAGTTCCTGCAGCGCGCGGTTGCCCGCGGCGGCATTCGCATACCACTGCCCCATCGTCGCGCCGTGGCGAAAGCTGCCCTCGGGTGGATACGTGACGTTCGGATCGTCCACCCGGAGCTCGGCGAGCCGGTCCTCCTCGGTTCCGGCCATGAAGTCCGGCAGGTCGGCCCCGCTGCCGAAATCGTCGCCGACGCCCCGGATCACGATGACCTTGACATCGTCGTCGACGTTCGCGCCACGCAACAGGTCCGCATACCGTAACCGGGCCGCCGACGTCGGCGCGTTGAGGTAGTCGGGACGGTTGAAGGTGATCGTCGCGATCTTGGTCTCGGGGTCCTTGTCGTAGAGGACGATCTCCTCGGGCGACGGACGTTCGCCTGACGCCATGGTCGTATCGCTCCTCGCGTGCGCGTGGTGGTTGCTAGGCGGTCGCTTCGACCGCACCGTACGTCGGGCTGAACGTCAGGACCTCGGCTCCGTCGTCGCCAATCAGTACCGCGTCCCTGGAGAACACCGCCCCGACACCGGCTTCCCAGACGTATCCGGTGACCGCGAGCACCATGCCCGGTTCGAGCCGTTCCTGCGCGCACGTGGCAGGCAGATCCGCGGAGATCACCGGTGGGTCGAAGCCCAACCCGAGACCGTGCGCGACAGGTGTGGCGGGCAGCGACTCGCCCGCGGCCTCGTACGCCGAGAGCAGATCGGTGGCCATGCCGCCCGGCCTGCACGCCGCGATCAGACGTTCCCACAACTCATTCGACCGACGGAACAGCGCGTCGGCGCCGGGCACGTCGCCGACCGGCCAGGTCCGGCCGACCTCGCCGACATAACCGTCGGCCAGCGCGCCCGCGGACAGCGCGACGAGGTCGCCGTCGGCGATCCGTCCCTCGCCAGAATCCCGACGCCACGAATGGTCCTTCGGTGTGATCCACGCACCGTCCTGCGTCGCAGGGGTGGTGACGCCGCCCGCCGCCATCGCTTCCATCATCGCACCGGTGAGGGAAAGCTCTGTCACACCTGCGGCCAACTCGGCGCGTGCCGCCTCCAACGCGTGTTCGGCGACGCCGAGCGCTCCGCGCAAAACGGCGATCTCGTCGGTCGTCTTGATCCGCCGCGCTGCTCGCAGCGCGGGTTCGGCATCGACCAACTCGGCTGAGGGAAACGCCATCGGAAGCAGCTGCGCGAAGGTCGGTGTCAGTGAATCGGTGCCGACCCGCCGGACGGTGTTCGCACCGGGAAGCTTCTTGAGCACCTCGATCAGCGTCATGGGATTCCACGCCAGCCCGTAGAGATGGTCGTGGCTGATCTCGTCGGGGATCCCCTCGTCCCACGTGCTGTTGAGATGGATTTCGCCGGTCGCCCGGATCACCTCGCAGATCGGCCCGAACGGGCGGGTGCCCGCGACCCAGAGCTGTGGCGCCCCGGTAACGTAGCGAACGTTCGCCTGACGGCCGAGCACGAGGATGTCGAAATCGTGGTCGGCCATCTGGGCCAGCACCCGGTCACGGCGGCCACTTCGCAATACGGTTGCGTCAGGCAGGATTTCGAGCGCCATCAGACCCGCCCGTACGGGGCGTAGGGGTAGTCTGTGATGCGGGTGTTGCCATCCTCGGTGATGACCACGATCTCCTCGCTTCGATAGCCTCCCGTGCCGTCCTCCCAGACCACCGGCTCGAGCACCAGCAGCATTCCGGCAGGGAACACGAAGTTGTCGTCGAACTCCTGGCCGAGATCCGTCCCGATCATGGGCATCTCGGCCGGGTTGGTGCCGATGCCGTGCCCGAGGTAGAAGTGCGGGAGCCACGGCTTGCGTCCGCCGTTGGCGACGATGGCGGCGCGGGCCAGGTCACCGGCGGTCGCGCCCGCCTTGGTGACCGCCAGCACGGCATCGATGATCTCGCGCCACTTCTCGTACTGGGCGTGCTGCCGGTCCGACGGTTCATCGCCGACGAGCCAGGTGCGGCCGAAGTCCGAGCAGTAGCCGTTGTAGGTGATGCTGACGTCGGTCCACAGCACGTCGCCCCGCGCCAGTTCACGTTCGGTGGTCAGCAACGGCAGTGCGAGGTCGCCGGTGGTTGTCCACACAGCGCCACTGGTCTTCGTCGTCGGCATCACCTGCCAGATCGCCTCGAGCATGTTGGCGGTGGCGCCCAGTTCGAATGCACGCCGGACGAACGCCGCGGAGAGGTCGACCTGGCGCACACCGGGGGCCAGGGCCTTCTGCACGTCGAGCATGGCCCTCTCGGTGATGCGACACGCGTTGCGGACACACGAGATCTGGTCGGCCGTCTTGACCAGTTTCGCCGGGCCGACAATTTGCGCGGCGTCCGAGGGCGGACCCGAAGGGAACAGGCGCGCCTGCGCGCGGCGCATCGCACCGGTCAGCTCGTCGACGGCGACGACCGCACCGGCGGGCACCAGCTCGGCCAATACCGTCGCGAAATGATCTACGCCCTCGTCGAATTCAAGGTAGAGCGGACCGTGGGTGTGATCGGCGGGCACCTCCGTCTCCGAGAGCGACCCCTCGCGCATGGGCATGAACAGGTGCGGATGCTCGTCGTCGGCGAGCACGATGGCAACCGGCCGCTCGACGTGCGAGAGCCCGGCGTCCAACAGGCGCCAACTGGCTCCGGTGGCATACACGACGTTGCCGTTGCCGAGAAGAACGAGCGCGCCGACGCCCTTCTCCTTCATGGAATCGCGCAGCCGGGCACCGCATTCGCGGTACATCCGCGCCATATCCGGCAGGTCGGGAATCTCGAGTGCGGAGCTACCCGCTGTCGCGATCGCGGTCATTCGACGCCCAGGAAGTTCTTGATGTTGGTGCTGACGATCTTCGTCGCGGCCTCCTGTCCGACCGCGTCGACGACCGTCTTCAGCGATTTCTCCGAGTAGCCGAACGTCGACTCGTTGTGCGGGTAGTCCGACGACCACATCACGTTGTCCTCGCCGATCTTATCGATCAACTCGAGGCCAAGCGGGTCGACCATGAACGATGCGCACATGTGCTCGCTCCAGTAATGCCGGACGTCGTGGTTCAGTTCGTGGTTGAACATGTGCCGGTACGACGCCAGCATGTGCTCGGCGTCTTGAAGAGCCGTCGGCACCCAGGCGATTCCACCTTCGAACCAGCCGATCTTCAGGCTCGGGTGCCGATCGAGGATCCCGGAGAAGACATATTTCGCGAACTGCTCGCGGAACGAGTCGACGTTGACCATCATGCCGACGACCACGCTGTTGTGCTGGCACGGCGTCTTGGGCGGGGTCTCACCGATGTGGTGGCTGACCGGGATGCCCGCCGCTTCGATCTCGTCCCAGACCGCATCCATGTCGGTGCTGCCGTAGTCGTAGATGTTGCCCTCGTCGTCCTTGCCGGGGTTGAGCGGCAGCAGGAACGTCTTAAGGCCGAGCGACTTGAGCTCTTCGAGAGTACTGCGGGTGCCCTTCGGGTCCCACCAGTTGATCAGGCCGACGCCGTAGAAGTGGCCCTTGCTGCGCTCCTGCAGATCGGCGATGTGCTCGTTGTAGATGCGGAACACACGCTCGCGCAGCGACTTGTCGGGATAGTGGAACAGCGCCAGCACGGCGTTGGGGAACGCGAGCTCCTTGTCGATGCCGTCCTCGGCGAGCTCGCGGATGCGCGCTTCTATGTTGTTCGACGCAGCGCCTGCCAGGTCGTCGTACTGCATGAGCACGCGGCCGAAGTCACCGCCCGTCCACGCCTTGCCCTTCATGCCGACCATGTAGGCGCCGTCCTCGTACCAGATCCGCGGCGCGGCACCCTTCAGCTCCTCGGGAAACCGTTCATAGAAGATGTCGTCGGCCACCGAGATGTGGTTGTCGGCGGAGAAGATCTCGGTGCCCTTAGGGAGTCCGGGCAGGCCTTCCTCCATCGCGTGGCCTTTGCGGAACTTGGGTGCGCCGAAGCCCTCGGGCGGGTAGAGCGACGGGGTGCGGGCGGGCGACGGTGTTGCAGTCGGGATAGACATTGTGGACTCCAATCAGGCTGTAGGACAAGACTGTCGGCGACTTACCAAGTCACCGGAAGTTCGTAGACACCGAAGGCGAGCCGGTCATGTTTGAACGGCACGTCCTCGAAAGGAATCGCCAGCTTCATCGTCGGGATGCGCTTGAGCAGGGTCGGAAACACGATCTGCATCTCGGCGCGGGCGAGTTGCTGACCGACGCACTGGTGACGGCCGTACCCGAAACCCAGCTGCTGGCCGACATCACGGCCGAGGTCGAGCTTGTCGGGTTCGGGATAAGCGGCGCCGTCCCAGTTGGCGGGTGCGAGGTCGATGATGATGCCTTCGCCTGCGCGGATCGTCTCGCCGCCGATCTCGATGTCCTCGATCGCGATCCGGCGCTGGCCCGTCTGGATGATGGACAGGTAGCGCATCAACTCTTCGACGGCGTTGGCGACGAACTTCGGGTCGTCGGAGTCCCGAAGCAGCGCAGCCTGTTCCGGGTTCTCCAGCAGCGCGAGTATGCCGATGCCGATCATGTTGGCCGTCGTTTCGTGACCGGCGATCAGAAGACCGGTTCCGAGCTGCGCGGCCTCCTTGACGCTGATCTCGCCTGCGGTCACCCGCTCGGCCAGATCGGACACCGCGTCTTCGGACGGGTTGGCCTGCTTCTCCTCGACGAGATTGACCAGGTACTGGTGCAGGCTCATCGCGCCCTTCTGCATGGCGTCCGCGGCCGCGTAGCGGGCCAGCCCGGCATTGGCATGCTCCTGGAAGAACTCGTGGTCTTCGTAGGGCACACCGAGCATGTCGCTGATCACCCGGGTCGGCACCGGCAGCGCCAGCTTGGCGACCATGTCGGCGGGCTGCGGTCCGGCCAGAACGGCGTCGATGCACTCGTCGGTGACGTCCTGGATCACGGGACGGAGGCCTTCGACCCGCTTGAAGGTGAACGGCTTGGACAGCATCCGGCGGAACCGGGTGTGCTCCTCGGCGTCGGAGGTGAACACCGACCGCGGCCGCTTGTTCACCGTCGAGAGCATGTGTTCGTTCCAGTGCGGGAAACCCTCGCGCCGGTCATCGACGCTGACGCGCGGATCCGCGAACAACTCTCGCGCGACCGCGTGGCCGGTGATCAGCCATGGCGTGCCGCCGTTCCAGATGCGCACGCGCGACAGCGGTTTCGTCTCGTTCATCTCGAGCATCTGCGCAGGCGGCGCAAACGGGCACCGCGCGTCGCGCTCCATCGGATAGGAGGGGATGTCGGCGGTCACGCCGGATGCATTCGCGGTCAGTGTTTCAGACATAAGCCTTATTCATTTCGCTCCTCGCGTGCGCGGGTTCATTCCTCGATGTCGATGGCCAGGGCCGGACAGGCCGCGGCGGCGTTGCGGACGTTGGCTGCTTGTTCGGAAGAGGGACGCTCAGTGAGCAGGAACACGACGCCGTCGTCGTCGCGTTGGTCGAAGACCTCGGTGGCGTTGAGCACGCACTGACCCGATGACACGCACTTGTCCTGATCGACGACGACTTTCATGTCACGGATGCTCCGTGACGGGCGCGTGCCACAGCCCGACGATCGCGTCGATCAGACCGGATGCGACCGCCGCCCAGCTTGTCCTTGGCACCCCGTCACCCTCGGCGAAGGCTCGTTCGAAGTCGGCGCAGGTGTGCATCATCAGGTTGCGCACCATGATGTTGCGCTCGGTCACAACGGCCATCGGGAGGTCGGGCAGACAACGCGTGAGGCCGTCGACGACCCGGACCACCGACGGCGATGCCAGCGCGTCGCGAACCACGATCTTCTGGTACTCGGGATCGGCCAGCGCCTGCGCGGCGAACCGCGCGTACCACGTCGGATTGCCGAGCTGCGCCAGATGCTCGGTCAGCGAGCACACCAGGCAGGTGATCCAGTCCCGCAGTTCGGCGGACTGTCCGATGTCGGCCACCATCCGTTCCTGCAGCCGCTCGATGGAGGACCGGTGCTTCTGTTCGATCGCGCGCACGAGGTCGGTCTTGGTGCCGAAGTGATAGCCGACAGCAGCGTTGTTCCCCTGTCCCGCCGCCTCGCTGACCTGGCGATTCGACACCGCGAAGACGCCATGCTCCGCGTACAGCCGCTCGGCCGCCTTCAGGATCGCCTCTTGTGTGTTGCTCGCCCGGTCGGCGCGCACCGCTCGTGCAGTGGTCACGGTCACAGTCAACCCGTCGAGCCGCATTAAGTCAAGCGACTGATTTAAACTGTCATCGTTTTGGCTTGCGGACGTCGTCCGTTTTTGCTCCTCGCGTGCGCATCACCTTGCCCGCCACCGTGCCTCCGTCGACCGGCAACACGGTCCCCGTCACGTACCGGGACCGGTCCGTCGCGAAGTACAGCGCGGCCTCGGCGACGTCGTCGGTCGTGCCTTCACGTTTCAGCGGGCGGTCGTTTCGCATGGTCTCGCGAATCTTCGCCTCGAACTCCTCGAGCTTCTCCAAATCCTCCCCCGACGCGGCCTTCCGCACGATCGCCGTGCGAATGTTGCCGGGCGCGATGGCATTGACGCGAATCTCGTAATGGGCCAACTCGATCGCGGCGGACTTGGTGAACTGGATGACGGCGGCCTTCGACGCCCGGTACGTCAGCACGCCGCCGCCGGCCAGGATGCCGCCGATCGAGGTGATGTTGATGATCGATCCGCCGGTGCCTGCTTCCCGCATCTGCCGCGCGGCGTCGCGGGTGCCCGCCATCACTCCGCGCAGATTGACGGCCATCACCTTCTCGAAATCGGCGAAGTCATCGTCGAAGATGCTGCGATGCATCGTGCTTGACACTCCGGCGTTGTTGACCATGACGTGCAACCCGCCGAATCGCTCGACCGCCGTCGACACCAACCCGCTCACCTGATCCAGTTGCGACACGTCGGCCTCGACGAACAGCGCGTTGCCCCCGAGGTCCCCGGCAAGCGCCGTCCCCGCGTCGCCGTCGACGTCGGCGATGAGCACCTTCGCGCCCTCGGCGGCGAACCGTCGACTCATCCCCTCGCCCAGTCCAGCCGCGCCGCCGGTGACGATGGCGACCTTGCCCTCGAGTTCGTTGCTCACCTAGCTCGCCGTCCTCTCTCGGCTCACATCGCCGAGGAAATCCAACAGCAGCTCGTTCACCGCGTCGGGCTGTTCGATCTGCGGGCAGTGACCGGCCCGCTCGACGACCGCGGAGCGGCCGTTGGGAATCTGCGCCGCGATCTCGGCCGCCCAACCCGCGGGCAGCAGCTTGTCGGCCGCGCCCTCGACCACCAGTGTCGGCACCGCGATGCGTTCGTATGCTCGCTTACTCGACGGCAACGGCGGCGGCTCAAGCCCCGGTCGCCGGAACCTGGCTGCTGCCAGCGCCTCCCACGCGCCGGGGGCGATGCTGGACTCGTAGCGCCGCTGCACATACGCCTCGTTGTGCGGGTACGCCGAGTCGGCGAACAGCGCCTCGACGATGCGCCGCATACCAGGCAGCGTGGCGTCGTAGTCGTAAAGCGCCGCCGAATGTTCGTTGCGCTGGATCTCACCGCCGCCACAGATCATCGTCAGGCTGCGGGCGGACAGCAGCGGTGACTCCGACGTGGCATCGACGAACAGGTTGACCGCACCCATCGAGTTCCCGACGAAGTGCGCGCCCTCGACACCCACCGTGTCGCAGAAACGCGCGATGTGCCGGATCCGCATGCCGCGGCCGTCGTTGAAGTCGATGACCTTCGCGGACCGGCCGAAGCCGAGCATGTCGAGCGCGAACACGCGGTAGTGCGCGGCCAGCGTGGCCACGTTGTGCTCCCAGCCGAGGTCCGCGCTGATGCCGAACTCGCCGCCGTGCAGCAAGACGACCGGATCACCCTGCCCCGCTTCGAGATAGCCGGTCGTCAGGCCATCGACGAGAACCGTCTTGCGCGTCGTCACGCCGTTTCCCATGCGGCGCGCGCATGCGCGAGCACCTGGGTCGCCAGCATGTCCAGCTGACCCTGGACGGCCTCGTCGACCAATTCGCCAGACTCGTCCCAGATCTTGTCCGCGGAGTTGATTGCCACGCCGAGCGGTGTCGGCCAGGCCCGCAGCGCGTGTCCGATCGACCGTAGCTGCCCCAGGGTGCCGACCGCGGCCTGCCAGCCGTAGGCACAGCTGATGCATCCCCACGGAGTGTTGTCGAGGTAGACCCGTGGGTCCTCGCGCAGATCCTCGATGTAGTCGAGTGCGTTCTTCACCAGGCCCGAGATCGCGCCGTGGTAGCCCGGCGATCCGACGACGACGGCGTCGGCATCACGCAGTGCGCTGACCAACTCGAGCGCCCTCGGGGTTCGCTTCAACTCGTGCGGTGCGTACATCGGCAGGTCGAGCTCGGGGCCGCTGAAGAACCGGGTACGGCCGCCCTGTCGTTCGACGGAGGCCAGGCAGTAGCGCAGAGCCCGTTCGGTCGAGGAGTTGGCCCGCAGCGTGCCGCCGAGGCCGACGACGAGCGGTGCGCCGCCGGTTGTCGTAGTTGTCGTCATCGTCGTTGCCTACTTGATCGCAATGGGATTCACCGGTGACCCGACCGCGCCGGTCACCCGGAGCGGCGGCGCGATGAGTTGGAATTCGTACACTCCGTCGGCCGCGCAATCGGCGGCCAGCGCGTTGAGGTCCCAGTACTCGCCGAGCATCAACCCCATGTCGCGCAGGCACAGCATGTGCATGGGTAAGAACACGCCGTCGACGCCCGGCACCGGGTTTTCCACCATCAGGTTGTCGGCGGCCACGGCCGCCACCTCGTGGTCATGAAACCACGACGCGCACGTCCAATCCAGCCCCGCGCCGGGTTCGCCGCCATTACCGGTCTGCAGAAACCGTGCCCACCAACCCGTTCGGACCAGGACGATGTCGCCGCTTTCCACTGTGACGCCCTGGGTTCGCGCAGCCTCGTCGAGTTCGGCGGGCATGATCGGCTCGCCGAGTTCACAGAACGTCTCGACGCCGCGCAGACGAACGATGTCGAGCAGCACGCCGCGGGAGGTGATGCCCTTGCCGTCCACCTTGTCGATACCGCAGTGGTAGGCGCCAAGGCTGGTCACCGAGTTCGCCGGAAAGCCGTTGTACAGCTTGTCCTCGTAGTAGACGTGCGACAGGGCGTCCCACTGGGTGGCCGCTTGCAGCGGCATGATGATGACATCGTCGTTGAAGCGCATCGGACCGTTGGTCCAGTACTCGCTGAGTTGAGTCGCCCCCGGGTTCTTCAGCCAGGACGGACCGTACTCGGCGAGAGTGCTCGCGTCGCCGCCATCGATGGTCATCACGTGTAACGGGTTCTGCCGAAAGTGAAAGGCGCCCTGCGGACCCGACGAGCCGAAGTCGACACCGAGCGGAAAAACCTTGCCACGCTTGACGAGGTTCGCGGCTTGCTGGACCTTCTCGTCGGTGATGAGATTCAGCGTGCCGAGTTCATCGGCGTCTCCCCACCTCCCCCAGTTCCGGACGTCGTCGGCAACGCGCCGAAAATCATCCCAGTCGGCCATGGTCCGCCCGCTTCCTCTCGTCAGAGATATCGCCGAACAGCCGCTCGGCGACCGAACCGCCGTCGACCCAGATCACCTGGCCGGTGATGTAACGGGCCGCCGCGCTGTTAAGAAACACCAGTACGTTCGCCTGCTCGTCGGAATCCGCGGCGCGGCCCAGCGGCGTGGTGAACGAGTCGAGGAACTCCTGCCCGTACGCGCTCCGCAGCTGATCGAGAATCGGAGTGTCGGTAACTCCCGGCGCAGTGCAGTTGATCCGGATTCCCTTGGCTCCCAAAGCAGTGACATTGGCCATCCCGTAAAGAATGAGGGCCTCCTTGGCCAGCCGGTAGCCGCCGCCGTCGGCGACGGGCTGCGGATTGCGCTCACACCATGCGATTCCCTCCGCCATCGTCGCGGTGTCCAACAGCCCTACAGTCACAGCGGCGTTCTCCAGGTAGGCCGAAGCTGCGAGCGAGGACACGCTGGCGATCGCCGACCCCGCAGGCATCAACGGCATCAGCGACTCGGTGAAATGGCGTGTCCCGAGGAAGTTGATCATCACCACGCGCATTGGATCACCGATGCCAGACGAGACGCCTGCGACGTTGAACAGCGCATCGACTCGCCCGCCGATGACTGCGACGGCCTGGTCGATCGAGGCCTCATCGGAGAGGTCGATCTCGTGGAACTCCCCGAGCTGTAACGCTGGGCGCCGCTGGTCGAGGCCGACGACCTCGGCGCCGAGTTCGGTGAGCTGCCGGGCGACATGCTCACCGATGCCCGACGCGCAGCCGGTGACGACGACACGCCTGCCGTCGTAGCGCCAGAGGTCGTCGATCCGTCCCATGCCTTATCTCTTGTCAGCTGTCGGATTCCTGCTGTCCCAACCCTGCCCCGACTTCAGCTTCGCCGCAGCCGCTTCGATACCCGCGTTCATCTCCTCCATCGCCAGGGACACCTCGTTGGCGGTGTAGTTCTCGCGGCCGGTCGGCAGCCCGCCGAACGAGTAGGTCTCGTCGAACGTCGGCGCGTTCGACGCGGGCCTGCGGGCCTCGGCCTTCTCCAGGATCGGCTCCATCCGCTTGGCCTTCTCGGCGGCCGACTTCTCGTGCCGCTCGATGAACTCGGGGAGCACCGCCGATCCCATCAGCTCGATGGACTCCATCGTCTCCTCGTGCCGGCGCGGGGTCAGTAGCAGAATCAGTTCGTCGACGCCGCTCTCCTCGTAGCCGCGCAGGAACTCACGCACGGTCGCCGGGCTGCCGATCGGGCCGCGGTCGGGGCCGTAGACGATGCTCGGATCCTTCTCGATCTCCTCGAGGTGGCGCTTCCACACTCCGGTGCGGCCGGGCGTGTGCATGCCGGTCATGTAGTAGTGCATGATGCCGAACGCGAAGAACCCGCCGCCCTTGCCGAGGCGTTCGATCGCCTGCTCGTCGGTGGGCGCCACCATCATCGACAGGTCGCCGCCGATCGCGAGGATGTTGGGGTTCATCTGCGGTGTGATGGGCGCGGCCGTCTCCTCGAACTCCTTGTAGTAGCCGTTCACCCGCTCGGTGAGCGGCCCAGGTCCGGTGTAAGCGAAACTCAATGCGCCAAGGCCCTTCTGCGCGGCCATGGACACCGACGCCGGCCTCGTGCAGGCGACCCACACCGGCGGGTGTGGCTTCTGCAGCGGCTTGGGCACCACGTTGCGCGGCGGCATCTCGATGTGCTCACCCTTGAAGCCGGTGAACGGTTCTTCGATCATGCAGCGGATCGAGACCTCGAGCGCTTCCTCCCACATCTTGCGCTTGTCGGCGGGATCGATGCCGAACCCGCCGAGCTCGCCGACCGACGACGACTCGCCGGTGCCGAACTCGACGCGGCCGTTGGAGACGAGGTCGAGCGTTGACACCCGCTCGGCGACACGGGCCGGATGGTTCACCTGCGGTGGCAGGTGCATGATCCCGAATCCGAGCCGAATGTCTTTGGTGCGTTGGCTCGCCGCGGACAGGAAGATCTCCGGCGCGGTGGAGTGGCAGTACTCCTCGAGAAAGTGGTGCTCGGTCAGCCACACCGTGGAGAACCCGGCCTTGTCGGCGGCCTCCACCTCGTCGAGGCCGTCCTGGAAGAGCTTGTGTTCGTCATCGTCACTCCACGGCCGCGGGAGTGGGAATTCGTAAAACAGCGAGATCTTCATCTGGTTACCTTTCGGTGCGAATCGAGTGTCGAATCGGATTTACTGCCACCGGGTTCCGGCAGCTGGTCTTCGATGTGCTTGGCGGCGACGTAGCCGAAGGTCATGGCCGGGCCGATGGTCGCGCCCGCGCCGGCGTAGCTGCGGCCCATGACCGCCGACGAGGTGTTGCCCACGGCATAGAGCCCTTTCACCGCGGTGTCATCACTGCGCAGAACGCGGGCGAACTCGTCGGTGCGCAGTCCGCCCGAGGTGCCGAGGTCGCCGAGAATGATCTGAAATGCGAGGTACGGCGGCTTGCCGAGCGGACGCAGGTTGGGGTTCGGCAATGTGGGGTCGCCGTAGTAGTTGTCATACTTCGAGTCGCCCCGATTGAAGTCGTCGTCATGGCCCTTGCGTGCCAACTCGTTGAAGCGGTCGGCGGTCTGGCGAAGCTGCGCCTGCGGCACCCCTATCTCGGCGGCGAGCTGCTCGAAGCTGTTCGCCTGCTTGACGATGCCCGACTCGAGCCACGCCTTGGGCACCTTCCAGCCGGTCGGCACGGGCGCGAACGGCACCTTGGGTATCGGCAGGTGCCCCCCTACCACGTACCGGTGAAACGACCGGATATCGGTGATCAGCCAGCACGGAATGTGTGCGACACCGGTGTTCTGTCCGTCGATCATCGCGTGCGCGAAGTCCATGTAGGGCGCCGCTTCGTTGATGAAGCGCTTGCCTTCGCCGTTGACCACAAACTGCGAAGGCATCATCCGCTCGTTGAGCATGAACTGCAGACGGCCGTCGGGCCAGCACATGGCGGGAAACCACCACGCCTCGTCGAGCAGGTCGGTGGAACCGCCGACCTTCTCCCCCGCACGGATGCCGTCGCCCATCGATGCCGGATTGCCGAAGCTCCAATCTTTCTCGAGCACCGGCAGATGTTGTCTGCGCCATTCCATGTCGTGGTCGAAACCACCCGCGGCGAGGATGACGCCGCTGCGCGCACCGATGCGGTGCTGCCGTCCGTCGCGCTCCACCACCGCGCCGACCACCGCGCCGTCGACGTCGGTGATCAACTCCGTCATCGGCGAGTTGAGCCACAGCGGGACGTCGTGCTCCTTCATCGCCAATCGCATGCGGGCGGCCAGCGACTGCCCGATGGCAGCCATCCGGTCCCCGAAGACGCGCGCCCGGAACATCCGCCAGATCAGCTTGAGCAGCACCGCCTTGCCGCGCCAGTTCTGCCGCACCTGGTAGAACAGCCGAAGATCCTTGGGCGCGAACCAGATTCCTTTCGGAGCCAATGCGAGCGGCTGTAGTAGATTCTGCTCTTCGTCGCCGAGCTTGCGCAGGTCGATGGCCGGCACGTTGATGGTGCTGCCCAGTTCCGAGCCGCCGGGCAGCTCGGGATAGTAGTCGGCGTAGCCGGGCTTCCAGACGAACTCGAACCACCGGCTACGGGCCTCGAGGAACTCCATCATCTCCGGTGCGGAGTCCACGTACTGACGCAACCGGGCGTCGTTGACGAGGCCGTCGGTAATCGTCTTCAGATACTGGAAAACGCCTTCGGGATCGGGAGCGTAGCCCGCTTTGCGCTGCGACGGCGCGCCCGGCACCCAGATGCCGCCGCCCGACAGCGCGGTGGAGCCGCCGAAGTGCGCGGACTTCTCGACGACCAGGGCATCGAGTCCGGCCGCATCGGCGGTGAGCGCGGCGGTCATGCCGCCGCCTCCGGAACCGATGACGAGGACGTCGACTTCGGTGTCGAATTCGTCTGTGGTCATGACGCAGGCACCGCCGTCCTGACGGCGAATCCCGCGATCAGCTCCGGAGCCGCCCGGTAGAAGCGGTTCTCGGTGACGTACGCGCCCTGTGCGGCGAGCGCCGCGAACGCCGCGACCCAGGTCCGGACCTCGTGGGCGGAGTTGCCCGCCTCGTGCGCCATCCACGACGTCGACCACCCGTCGACGTCGGACAGATGGCCGCTGTCGACGATTTCCAGGAAGCGGTGGTCCCACTCCGGGTTCAGCGGCGCCAGCGCGCTCTTCCCGTGCGCAAATGTGTTCGCCGCCTCGATCACCGCGGACTGACGCGCTTGGCGCTGCTCCGCTGACATCGGCTCACCGAGCACGATGCGGCCGTGAGCGGCGGGCGGTGCCGTCGCAAGTGTCGGCACGGGCGGGTCGTGCGACAGTCCACCGGAACCGATGACGAGCACCCGCTTGTCCAGCGAGGCGAGATAGCTTCCGACCGCGCCACCCAGTGCCCGCGAACGTCTAAGGGGGCCAAGCGGTGTGGCGACGGAGTTGATGAAGATGGGGATGACGGGTTTGGCGGCCGCGTCGCCGAACAGTGTCTGCAGCGGCTGCACTGTTCCGTGGTCGACATCCATGCTGGCCGAGATCGCGACGTCGACATCGGCGGCGAGCACCGCTTCCGCCAGGTCTGTGGCGATGTCCTCGGGAACGTCGAGTGGGCCCTCCTGGGTTCCGTAGTCACCGACACCGGTGGCCTTCGTGCTGATGCAGAACGGCGGCATCATCCGGTAGAAGACGCCGTTGTAGTGATCCGGCGAGAAGATGACGACGAGCTCTGGGTCGAAGGCACGGACGAATTCCCGCGCGTCGGCGAGCGCGCCGTTGACGGCGTCAAGAAGATCCCGCGACGGTCCCGGAAGATTCAGAAGCGGGCTGTGGGACATACAGCACAGGCTCAGTGACATCAGTACCTCCTCCCTCGGTCAGATGGAGCGCCTTGAAAAGCGACGCGCTCATTTCGGGAGCGCGCTGCGCGATGCACGCACCGGCGATGCAGCGGTCGGGGCGCAGGAACAGCACCGAATCGGTATTCGCGTCGAACCACGCCTTGAGCGCGCCGGTGCGGTCGCCGACGATGACGACGTCGGGGTCGTCGTGTCCGGGCCACCGCAGCTGTGTCATGGGCCGGGCCGCAACGAATGTGGCGCCCAGCGCCTTCCATCGATCGAACGTGTCGTCGCCCAGCAGTGCGCGCGGATTGTTGCTCCAGCACAGCACGGCGAACCCGGTGCCGAGCACATCGTCGAGCAGAGCGTTGCACTGTTCGCGGGTGTCGACACGGGGCTGGATGAACAGGGTGCCCGTCGGCGAGTTCTCCGCGCGGGGCTCGCAGTGGTAGACCGCGCCCTGCTCGTACCGCGGCATCGGCTTGAACCGCATCTCGAGCACGTACCGCTTGAGTGTGGGCACCAGCGACGCGCCGTGAATCAGCTTGTCCCGCAGCGTGGCAACGCGCCGGTTCGTGGGCGAGATGACACGGCCAACCAACGTGGACAGGTCGATCATCGCCCTGGCGTGCTTGCGCCGTTCGACGTCGTAGCTGTCCAGCAGCGCGTCCTCGGCCTGCCCGTTGATCACCGCAGCCAGCTTCCAGCCGAGGTTGGCGGCGTCGCGGATGCCGCTGTTGTAGCCCTGGCCCTGCCATACCGGCATCAGATGCGCCGCGTCGCCCGCGATCATCAAGCGGCCCTTCCGGAACGCGCCCGCGATTCGCGAGTGGTGGGTGTAGACGCGGTGGCGGATGATGTCTACCCGCTCGGGATCGGGGACCATCTGCTCGAGCATGCGCCTGACGAACGCGGGGCTGTCGGCTTCCTCGTCGGACTCGTCGCCGTGGATCATGAACTCGAACCGGCGAATTCCGTGGGCGATCGATATCGACACATACGGCCGCACCGGATCGGCGCCGACTTCGCTGTTCGGATGCCCCAGCGGGTCGTTTGCACAGTCGACGACCAGCCAGCGCGTCGACGAGGTGGTGCCGTCGAAAGACACCCCCATCAGCCGCCGGGTCGCGCTTCTGCCGCCGTCGCAACCGACGACGTAACGAGCCGACACGGGTGCGTGGCCGCCGGCGAACTCGACGGTGACACCGTCGGCCGCCTCCGTGCAGTTCTCCATCCGGTGGTCCCACCGCACCTCGACGTTGTCGAACCGGTCGAGTCCGGCAAGCAGTTCAGCATCGACCATCGGTTGCACGAAACCGTTGCGCTTGGGCCATCCGAAGCGCGCATCGGGCGGCGCCATCTCGGCGAGCAGTTTGCGCTTCGAGTCGAAGAATCGAAGGATCTGGTTGGGGACCGTGTGCGGAAGAACCTGTTCCACCAGCCCGATCGACTGGAAGGTGCGCAGCGCCTCGTCGTCGAGTCCGACGCCGCGCGGGTAGTCGATGAGGCTGTCGCGCTCGTCGACGACCAGTGTGCGAACACCCTGCAACCCAAGGATGTTGGCCAGGGTGAGACCGACGGGGCCGCCCCCGACGATAACGACGTCGGGGCTCGCCCCGGTGACGATGTCGAACGTCTCGGCCATGGTCAGCGCCCCAGCAGGAAGTCCACGTGAAGCCGGTTGAATGTCTTGGGATCCTCGTACTGCGGCCAGTGACCGCAGCCGGGCATGACCTCGAACCGGGCGCCGGGGATCATCGAGGCGATCCGCCTGCCCTCGGTGACGTCAGCCGTCGGGTCATCGCTCGTCCAGACGACCAGCGTCGGAGCGCTGATCGCGCCATAGTCGTTGGGGCCGAGCAGATTACGGGCCCGGATCTCCGGATCCTGCAGCGCCATGATGTCACGCATCGCGTCGACGAAGCCGGGCTGACGGTAGATCCGCTGCCTGCTGGCGACGATGTCGTCGTAATCCTTGGTCTTGTCGGCCATCAGCCACTTGATCCTGGCCTGCACCGTCTCCCAGCTCGGCGCCTCGACCGCGGCCATCGACAGCGTGATGATCCGTTTCATCACCTCGGGGTCGGCCTGCGAACCCCCCGCGGTGTTGAGCACCAGCCGGTCGATCCGGTCGGGATGGTCGATGGCGGCGCGCGATGCCACCCATCCGCCGAGCGACTCCCCGCTCAGATGCACCCGCTCGGCGCCGATGGCGTCGAAGACCGCCAGCAGGTGTGACACGTAGTGGACGACCTCGAGCGGATGACCGGGTTTGTCGGTGTAGCCGTGCCCGAGCATGTCGATCGACCAGGTGGAGAAGTGCTCGGCGTGCGCCTCGAGGTTGCGCACATAGGCCTCGGCGTGACCGCCGGAACCGTGTAGGAGCACCAATGCGGGCTTGGCCGTATCGCCTGCGTGCAGATATCGGGTGCGCACTCCGCCTGCATCGAGGTAGCCCTGCGAGAACGCGATGCCCTGGAGATCGCTCCAGACGCTTTCGTGCTCAGACACCCCGCCACTCCTCTTGCCGGCGAGAACCGAATTCTCGCAATTTGTAAGCACTCTGCTCATTTATCGCACATACACGTGCACTATAGTCAGAGCATCACTCTCGGAATTCCGTCTGTCAAGGAGGGGCGATGCCGAAGGCCAGCAATGAAGGCGCCGTCGGTGCCGGAACCAACAACGCACCCGGTTCGCAGACCCTGGCCCGCGGTCTCGCCGCCTTGCAGTTGGTCGCCGCCGCTCCGAACGGCTTGACCGCCCAGCAGGTGGCCGACGACATCGGGGTGCACAGGACGATCGCCTATCGGCTACTCACCACGCTGGCGCAATACCGATTCGTGGCCAAAGGTGAAGACGGCCGATACCGGTCGGCGTCGGCGCTCGCGGTGCTCGGGGCGTCCTTCGACAACAACGTCCGGCAGTTGAGCTTGCCCACCCTGCGCACGCTGGCCGACGAGCTCGGCACCACGGTCTCGCTGCTCATCGCGGAAGGCGACCAGCAGGTCGCCATCGCGGTGATCGTGCCGACGAACGTTTTCTACCAACTGTCGTTTCACGAGGGCAGCCGCCATCCCCTCGAGCGAGGGGCGGCGGGCATTGCCCTGCTGGCCAGCATGCCGCCACGGCCGGGCGAGCGCGATCTCGTGCCGCAGACCCGCAAGCAGGGTTGGGTCATCACCCACGGCGAGGTCGAGCCGAACACCTTCGGTCTCGCCGTACCCGTCAAGCGCAGCCCGCCGTCTCCGCCGACGTGCATAAACCTCATTTCGCATCGCGAGGACGTGGTGATGGGTGGCCGAGACTCGGTAATCAAGGCGGCAGGAGAGTTATCCGCGATCCTCAACTGAGGGTCCGTCAGCCGAAAGGATGTGCACCGGTGACTGGTTGGGACAACGAAGTCGACGTCGTCGTGCTGGGCAGTGGTGGCGCAGGCCTGACAGCCGCCCTGACCGCCGCGGCCAACGGCGCATCGGTGGCGGTGTACGAGAAAGCCGCGACAGTGGGCGGGACCACCGCGGTGTCCGGCGGCATCGTCTGGATACCCGCGCATCGCCGGTCGCCCGACGGCGAACTGACCGAAGCCGACGCACTGCAGTACCTGGAGGCGCAGTCGCTGGGTGTGATGGACCGCGAACTCGTCGAGACGTTCGTGCACACCGGTCCGGAGATGCTCGACTTCGTCGAACAACACAGCGAGCTGCGATTCGAGATCGCCGAGGGTTTCCCGGATTACAAGCCCGAACTGCCCGGCGGACGACCGACGGGCGGCCGCTCCTTGAACGCCAAACCCTTCGACCTGGCCCGCCTCGGCGACTGGAAGGAGAGGATCACGTCTTTTCCCGCCGACTTCAGCAACGTCGGCATCGACGCCGAGACGCGTGCGCGGATCCACGCTGATGTCGACAGCGAAGGGGGTGACTACTGCGTTGCGGGGACCGCACTGATCGCCGGGCTGCTGAAGGGACTCCTCGATCGCGGCGTGACACCGCAGACCGACGCACGGGCGATCGAACTGATCGCGGCTGACGGCGCGATCGCAGGTGTCCGAATTCACCTGAACGGCAACGATGTCCGTGTCAGGGCTCGTGCGGGCGTGGTGCTGGGCACCGGCGGCTTCGAGTGGGATGAGGCGCTGGTCGATGCCTTCCTGCGCGGACCGATGCGGGGCCCGGTGTCGCCACCGAACAACACCGGCGACGGCTTGCGCATGGCCATGGCACACGGCGCCGACCTGGCCAACATGGGTGAGGCGTGGTGGGTGCCGATCATCCAGATCCCCGGCGACACGTTCGAGGGCAAGCCACGCAGCCGCAGCGTGCGGCTCGAGCGGACGCGACCGCGAAGCATCATCGTCAACCGGGCCGGTAAGCGATTCCTCAACGAGGCAGGCGAATACAACTCGATGGCAGGCCCGTTCCACCATCTCGACCCGCGCCACGGCTACCTCAACGACCCCGCGTGGATCGTGTTCGACGACCAGCATCTCAAGCGCTACGGCTTCCTCGGTGTCGAACCCGACGGCCCGGTGCCCGCCTGGTTCTGCCAGTCGAGAGACCTGGCCGAACTGAGCGAGAAGACCGGTATCGACGCCGACGGCCTGGCCCGCACCCTGGACGCGTGGAACGAGAAAGTGGCCAACGAGAGTGACCCCGACTTCGGCCGTGGCTCGAGCGCTTACGACGGGTACTGGGGCGACAATGACGCCGCGACGACCGCGGGTAAGACCCTCGGGCCGATCGACACGGCGCCGTACTATGCGGTTCCGGTCACGGTGGGCGCGATGGGTACAAAGGGCGGACCGCGCACCGACCGCGACGGGCGGGTGCTGCACGTCAGCGGTGAACCGATACCAGGGCTGTACGCAGCAGGGAATGCGATGGCGGGTGCGACGGGTAAGGCCTACGGCGGTGCGGGCGGGACCATCGGACCGGCAATGGTTTTCGGCTACCGCGCCGGGCACGCGGCGGCGACGGGTACGTCGGTCTCCTAGCCCGCCACGCGAACCGGAACGTTGCACCAGCCCAGGACATTCGTCATGTGCACTCGCTTCAGGCCTGATCGGTCGATGTCGTATCGCGGGATCAGATCGAGCAGCGTGTCCAGCGCCATCCGGCCCTCCATCCGGGCGAGTGCGGCGCCCAGGCAGCTGTGGATGCCGTAGCCGAAGTTCAGGTTGTAGCCGACCTTGCGCTCGCGATCGATGTCGAAGCGGTCGGCGTCGGGGAAGAACCGTTCGTCACGGCTGGCCGAGCCGTTGATCAGCAGGACGGGGGCGTCCTTCGGAATCGTCTTGCCGTACATCGTCACATCGCGCGTTGGGGTGCGGATCTGATACTGCGACGGTCCCTCGTACCGCAGTAGCTCCTCGAAGGCCGCCGGGATCTTGCTACGGTCGTCCCGGAGTTTCTGCCACTGGTCGGGGTTGTCGGCGAACACCACGACGGCGTTGCCGACCAATTTCGTCACCGTCTCGGCCCCGGCGCCGCCCAGCATGGTGCAGAAGCCCGTGATCTCGACGTCGTCCAGTCTGCGGGTCTCGCCGTCCTCGGTGACCTCCGCCTCGATGAGCCCGCTGATCATGTCGTCCTGCGGCTTCTTGCGGCGTTCGGCAATGAGCTCGTAGTAATAAGCGGCGGATTTCATCACCGCTTCCATGCTCTCGTCTGACACACCAAGTCCTTCGCGCTCGAGTCCCTTGTCGAGCCAATGCCGCAGTTGCTGCCTGTCGGCGGCCGGCACACCGAGCATCGAGGTGATGACCTCGACCGGGAACAGTGCGGCGAAGTCCTCGACCGCGTCGAACGACGACGGATCGAGCTGGTCCACATAGCGATCGATGGTCTCTCGCACAAGCGATTCCAGCGACGCCACCGCTCGCGGGGTGAAGACGCGGTTCACCAGCTTGCGCATCCGCTCGTGTTCGGGTGGATCCAGACTGATGATGATCTTTCCCATCGCAGCCTCACCCCGCGCGGTGGCCTTGACCATGTCGAGGGTGACGCCCCTGGCCGACGAGAAGGTTTGGTGATCCCTGATCGCCGCGGACACATCGTCGTAGCGTGTCAGCGCCCAGAAATCGTACTTGTCGCTGTAGTACAGCGGTGCCTCGTCGCGCATTCGGCGGTAGGTCTCGAACGGCATGTCGAAGTAGTCGTCGGAGTACGGATCGAAGACGACGGGACCACCCGAAACCACTGGACTTGTCACGCTCACTGCTCAACTCCGTTCCGTTGTCGCACTTTGTACCAGATCACGGCTCCACCGGGATGGCGAACAGCTGCTCAGCCGCGGTGTAAGGATCGGTGCGGCCCTCGGCGACGAGCTCGGCCATCCGATCCAGGTCGGCATGGCTTCGCAGCCGGGTCTGCGCCAATGACAGGATCTGCGCACGGGCGCGGGCCTTGCGGCGCTCCGGGTTGTCGGCACGGGCGTGCGCCTCAATGGCTTCGACCAATTCGGGGATGCCGTCGCTTTGCGCGGCGATGAGTTTGAGGATCGGCGCGTTGGTCTCGGCGCGAAGGTCGCGCACGGTCTGGTCGGCCCCTTCGCGGTCGGCCTTGTTCACCACTACGATGTCGGCGACTTCGAGCAGTCCGGCCTTCGCGGCCTGAACCGCGTCTCCCGCGCCGGGATTGAGGACGACGATGGTCGGGTCGGCGATCGCGGCGATCTCGATCTCCGACTGTCCGACGCCGACCGTCTCCAGCACGATCAGGTCGTAGGCAAGGGCGGCGAGCAGTCGGGTCGCCGCGGGCACGGCGGCAGCGAGCCCGCCGAGGTGACCACGGGTGGCGATCGATCGGATCAGTACGTCGGGATCGTTGATGTGTGCGGCCATCCGGATCCGGTCGCCGAGAAGCGCGCCGCCGCTGTAGGGCGACGAGGGGTCGACCGCAAGAACGGCGACCCGTCTGCCGCGTGCACGGTAGGCGCTGACGAGCGCGGCGACGGAGGTGGACTTCCCCGCCCCTGGCGGCCCCGTCAACCCGATGATCTGCGGGGCGGTCGCCGCTCCAAGCGCTTGGAGGACTTCGTCGCGGCGGGGGCTCTCGACAAGGCTCAACAAGCGACCGGCCGCTCGGGTGGACCCGCCGCGCGCCGCGGTGATGAGCTCGTCGACTGTCATATCGAAATGATGGCCTAGGAAGCCGGTACCTCGATGACGGTCGCCGAACCCATTCCGCCACCCGCACACATGGCGGCCACCCCTATTCCGCCGCCACGCCTTCGCAGTTCGTGCACGAGTGTGACGAGCATGCGGGCGCCGGTGGCAGCCACGGGATGGCCGAGCGAACAACCGCTGCCGCTGACGTTCACGATGGCGGGATCGATGTCGAGAAGCTTGATCGTCGCCACGCACATCGCGGCGAAGGCTTCGTTGATCTCGAAGAGGTCGACATCGGACACCGAGAGACGTGCGCGGGCAAGGGCTTTCGGAATCGCCTCGACCGGCGCAAGGCCCGTCGACGCCGGATCGACACCGACCGACGCCCACGCCTTGACGGTCGCGAGCGCGGGCAGCCCGAGCCGGTCGCTGGCGACCGCCAGTATCGCTGCGCCGTCGTTGGCGCCACAGGCATTGCCCGCGGTGATCGAGAACCCCTCGATCTCGGGGTGCAGCGGCTTCAGGCCCGCAAGCTTCTCGATGCTGCTGTCACGCCGCGGATGCTCGTCGACCTCGAACAGGCCGTGCGGCGTGTCGATCGGCACGATCTCTTCCTTGAAGCGGCCCTCGTCGATGGCCTGGACCGCCTTGCGGTGCGACCCAAGCGCCCACTCGTCCATCTCCTCGCGGGTCACCCCGGCCTTGACCGCGGCATTCCAGCCGACGGTGATCGACATGTCCATGTTCGGCGCATCCGGCCGGTCGGGGTGTGTCGGCGGGAACCACGGCACCGTCTCGCTGTCGTTCTCGCCACCGATCTGACGGCGGGTGAACCGCGGGGAAGTCGACGCCGAGTTCACCCCGCCCGCGAGCACCAACTGATCCATGCCGGCGCGGATGCTCGCCGCGGCGCTCTGCACAGCCGCCTGGCCCGCGGCGCAGTGCCGGTTCAGGGCCAGCCCGGGCACCGACGTCAGGCCGGCGGTCAGTGCGGCGTGACGTGCCACGACGCCGCCGCCGTAGAGGCCCTCACCGAGGATGACGTCATCGATCGTGCCGCCGCCAAGGTCGTTGACGGCGCTTCCCACCACATGGTCGGCGAGCCGATAGGCGTCGGTGTCGCGCAGCGTGCCTTTCATCGCGGTTCCGATCGGCGTACGCAGGGCGGACACGATGACGGCTTCCGGCATGAAGGTGGCTCCGTTTCGATCGGCGTGAGAATGCTATTCTCTCTCTTCGAGAGTGCCAGTTGCAAGAAGGGGAACCATATGCAAATCGCCGGTAGCTCCGCGATTGTGGTGGGCGGTGCGGGCGGCCTCGGTGAGGCGACCGTGCGCAGGCTGCACGGCGCGGGAGCCAAGGTCGTCGTCGCCGACCTCGCCGATGACAAGGGCAAAGCGCTGGAGAGCGAGCTCGGTGTGCGCTACGTGCCCACCGACGCCACCTCCGAGGAATCCGTCAACGCGGCGATCGCTGAGGCGGTGTCGCTGGCCCCGCTGCGGATCTCGGTCGACACCCACGGCGGTCCCGCCGCGGGCGGCAGGCTGATCGGCAAGGACGGCTCCCCGCTTGACCTCGACGGCTTCAAGAAGACGATCGAGTTCTACCTGACCGCGGTGTTCAACGTGATGCGGCTGACGGCCGCGGCGATCGCGAAATCCGAGCCGCTGGAAGAGGGCGGCCGCGGCGCAATCGTCAACACCGCATCGATCGCGGGTTACGAAGGCCAGATCGGCCAGCTCCCCTACTCGGCAGCCAAGGGCGGCGTGCTCGGCATGACACTGGTGGCCGCACGCGACTTGTCGCCGCTGGGCATCCGCGTCAACACCATCGCTCCCGGAACCATCAACACCCCGGCGTACGGCAAGGCCGCCGACCAACTCGAGCAGTACTGGGGACCGCAGGTGCCGTTCCCCAAGCGGATGGGACGCTCGACGGAGTACGCGCAGTTGGCACAGAGCATCATCGAGAACGACTACCTCAACGGCGAGATCATTCGCCTCGACGGGGCGTTGCGCTTCCCGCCGAAGTGACGCTTGCGGGCAAGGTGGCGTTCGTCGCCGGTGCCAGCCGCGGCATCGGCGCGACAATCGCCGCTGCACTCGCCCGCGAGCGCGCGGCGGTCGCGGTCGCCGCACGCTCCGAGGAGACGGGCAAGCTGCCCGGCACCATTCATTCGGTCGCCGAGGCGATTTCGTCCTCGGGCGGCCGCGCGCTCGCGGTGCCGTGCGATGTCACCAAGGAGGAGTCCGTCGAGGCTGCGGTGGCCGCGACCGTGGCGGAGTTCGGCGGCATCGACATTCTGGTCGCCAACGCAGGCGTGCTGTGGCTGGGGCCGATCGAGTCCACACCGCTGCGACGTTGGCAGCTGTGCCTCGACGTCAACCTGACCGGCGTCTTCCTGGTGACCAAGGCTGTCATCCCGCATGTGCGCGCACGAGGCGGCGGGTCGTTGATCGCGATCACGACCACCGGCGTGACGATGACCGAGCACGGGTCGAATCCCTACTGGGTGTCGAAGGCGGGCGTCGAGCGGCTGTA
Source organism: Mycobacterium sp. ITM-2016-00318 (assembly GCF_002968285.2). Taxonomy (NCBI): domain Bacteria; kingdom Bacillati; phylum Actinomycetota; class Actinomycetes; order Mycobacteriales; family Mycobacteriaceae; genus Mycobacterium; species Mycobacterium sp. ITM-2016-00318. The sequence continues at coordinate 3,835,913 of NZ_CP134400.1, forward strand.
CGCGGGGTTGGCGGCCGATCTGAAGCCGGACAACATCGCCGTGAACTGCCTGAGCCCGTCGCGGGTGGTGCTGACCGAAGGCTGGCAGGCCAGTGGGGCCGGAATGGAGATACCCGACGAGATGGTCGAGCCGCCAGAGGCGATGGCAACTGCAGCCGTCCTTCTCGCACAACAGGACAGCGGGGGGGTCACGGGCACCGTACAGCGCTCCGAAGCCCTCACCTTCTGACCGCGAGAATGCAGCCAGGGCTGTTGATTCCGCGATTTCACAACCCTCAGTGCTCTCTCGGCGCAGTGTGAGCGGCATGCCGCAGCTCTTGGGAATCTCGCACATCGACCTGACGGTTTCCGACTGCGACCGTTCCGCGGCGTGGTGGCAGGACGTCATGGGTTTCACGCTGGTGAATCGAGTCAGTCGACAAACCTACGAATGCCGCAGCCTGATTCACCCGTCCGGCGTCGCCGTCACCGTCATGACGCACGATGGGACGTCCGAGGGTGGCCCCTTCGATGAACGGCGGGTGGGGCTGGATCACCTGGCATTCCACATCACCGACTCGGACGAACTACGCCATTGGGTGACACACCTGGACGAGCTGGGCGTACATCATTCCGGGATCATCGACACCGGCTACGGACCAACTATCGTGTTCCGCGACCCGGACAACATCCAGCTCGAATGCTATGTCCACCCGAATCCGGTCGATATGACGTTGACCGACGCCGATTCTCCAGAGGCGCACCAATTGCTGCGCGGCGCAACCCAGCCTGCGGTCGCTGAAGTGCAGTAGTCCATTACTGAAGCCGCCCGCCCGACCGGCCGCGAGCATCGGTGACGTGAGCGGTCTCGCTCGCCTACTTCGAGAAGGGGTATCTCGTGTTCTCAGAACTATCTGTTCGCAGGGTCGTGGTCGGCTCGGCGCTGGCCGCTGGAGTCGGTGTGGCGGGGATGATCGGAGGGGGCACGGCCGGTGCGGCGCCGGGTATCTCCTACGACGGCGGCCCCGGTGACCCGATCGGATTCGGGGACAACTCGGCCACCGGTGCGCAAGCCAGCGCGTCGGACAACAACAAGGCTCTTGCAATCAGCTTCTTCCGGCCCACGACGGCTACGGCGGACGGCTTCAACAGGTTCGGGAACAAGGTGCTTGCGGTCGACGGCACGGCCGGCTTTCTCACCAACTACGGCAATGAGGCTCCCGACGACCACGACAATAACGTGGTGGCGATCAACGGCACCGCAATGGTGCACGGTGAGTGGACCAACACGCTCGCCGTCGGCAGCAAGATATCCAACAGGTCCACCGGCGAAACCTACCCGGGTGGCGGCCAGCATTTCGTCTACAGTGGCCCGTTGGCTACGTTTCCCATTGTCGTGCCCAACACCGTGGTAGCGGTCTGCGGACAGCGGGTGGCGGGGAGCCAGGACGTCTTCGAGACGTCCGGAAACTGCCTGTCGTAGGCGCCGCCTACTTGTCCTTGGCGATCAGGCCGTCGACGATCTTGTTGAAGTCGGCGGTGCCGAACGACACGTACTCCGCGAGGTTCGCATAGTCGAGCGAGGCCATCACCGCCTGCTCCAACTGGATGTTCATCAGCCGCTTGGTGGCCTCGACCGCCTGCTGCGGCAGCTCGAGTAGTTTCTTCGCGCAGGCGATCGCCTCGGCCACCGGGTCGTCCACGACGTGATTGGCCAGCCCGAGTTCGACCGCGCGCGCAGCCTTGATCCGCACACCCGTCAACGCGAACTCCTTGGCCTGCAGCAGGCTGATCTGCGAGCCCCACACCAGCGGGCCACCATCGGCGGCGACGAGGCCGATCTGCACGTGCGGGTCGGCGAAGTGCGCGGTCTCGGCGATGTAGACGATGTCGGACAACGCCGCCAGGCTGCAGCCAAGTCCGACGGCAGGGCCGTTGACGGCGGCAATCACCGGAATCCGGCAGCGCACCATGCCGATGACGAGGTCGCGGCCGTGCTTGATCGTCTTCTGCCGCAACGCTTCGTCGTTGCGCAGCTCATCGAGGTAATTGAAGTCGCCGCCCGCGGAGAACGCCCGGCCCGCGCCGGTGATGACCGCCGCCCGCGCGCCGACGTCCTCGTTGAGCGCCTCCCAGATCTTGGCCAGGCCGACGTGCAGGTTGTCGTTGACTGCATTCAGCGCGTCGGGCCGGTTCAGCGTGATGATGCGAAGCGCACCCTCGGCCTTGACGTCGATTTCGTCCGGCATTCCATACATCTAGTTCCCCAATCCGAGAATGCGTTGCGCGATGATGTTCTTCTGAATCTGGCTGGTACCGCCCATCACGCTCTGCGCGCGGCTGTACATGTAGGCGCCGAACATCTCTTCGTCCGACGAACCGACCGTCGCAAGGGCGGCGTGCCCGACCGACTGCTCCACCCACGTCATCAGCAGCTTGTCCAGCGATCCCTGCGGGCCGTGCGTCAGTCCGTCGAGTTGTTCCGACAGCCGCCTTCGCACATGCAACCGCAGCATCTCGGTCTGCACCCAGGCCCAGGACAGCTCCTCGGGTGGGGGACCGTCGATGCGGGACGCCAACTGTCGCACCGTTTTTCCGTAACGCGCGGAGAAACCCAGCGTCGACGGCTCGCGCTCGTGGCTGACCACGGTCATCGCCAGCTTCCACCCGCCGCCGGGCTCGCCGATCATGTTCTCGACGGGCACCCGCGCGCCGTCGAACTCGAGCTGGCCGAACTCCTTGGTGACACCGCTGATCATCTTCAGCGGGCGCTGCACGATTCCGGGCTGGTGCATCGACACGATGAACGCCGAGATCCCTTTGTGTTTGGGCACCTCCTTGTCCGTCCGGGCCAACACCAGACACCAGTCGGCCACATCGGAGTAACTGGTCCAGACCTTGTGACCGTTGATGACGTACTCGTCACCGTCGCGCACCGCCGTCGTCGTCAACGACGCCAGGTCCGACCCCGCGCCAGGCTCACTGAAGCCCTGGCACCAGCGCTCGGTTCCCTTGATCATCCCGGGAAGGAAGCGTTGCCGCAGTTCCTCGTTCCCGTGATGGCTGAGCCCGACGACGAGATAACCCAGGCTCGGCCGCGCAGGCGCGCCTGCCTTCGCGATCTCCTCGTCGACGATCACGTCATACACCGGCGGCAGGTCCTGACCGCCGTACTCCTTCGGCCACGAGGTGCCGAAGAAGCCCGCCTCGTACAACGCGACGTGCCATTCACCGGCTTTGGCCCAGTATTCGTCCCCCGACGTGGGGAACTTGCCCTTCTGCTCGGTCAGCCAACCGCGCAACCGTTCGCGGAACGCGGCCTCCTCCTGCGAGTCACGAAAGTCCAATGGTCAACTCCTCCAGCTTCGCAGGCCACGCCTCGGTGGCGCCGAGCACCCGGCGCAGATACACGTGCGCGAGGCACTCCCACGTATTGCCGATACCGCCGTGTACCTGAATGGACGTCTCGCACACCGTCAACGCCGAACGCGCGCAATAGATCTTGGCCACGCGGGCGGCTTCCACCGCCTCGTCGACGGGCAGTTCGTCGACGGCCCACGCCGCATGCCGAAGCACGCTGACGCAGCCCTCGATCAGCGCCGAGCCCTCGGCGAGCAGATGCCGGACCGCCTGATAGGAACCTATCGTAGCGCCGTACTGCTCGCGAACCTTGGCGTACTCGGTTGCCAGGGCATGGGTTCCGCGGGCGGCGCCGACGATGTCAGCCGTCGTCGCGGTGAGGGCGAGTGCGTGCCAACGCCCGGCGTCCTCCTCGGCCGCCTGCCTGAGCTCGGCCGGCGCCTCGGCAACGCCGACAAGGCTTCCCGTCAGATCGACCGACGTGATCCCGGCAGCCGACGACAGCGGTTGTCCGATCCTGTGTGACAGGTCGTCGGCCAGCACCGGACCAAGGAACGGCACGTCCACCAGTCCTCGCGCGAACTCCTCGGCAACGATGGCCACCTCGACTCCAGAGGCGCCGTCGCTGCGCAGAGTGCGAAACCCCGTGCCGTCGACGGCTTTCTCCAGCCGAGCGATGCGGTTGGCGTCATCGAGATCGGCGACCGACGCCGGCCCGAGGTCGGCGGCCACTTCGGCGGCGGCCTCGCGCAGCTGCCGCTGTTCAGCCGTCAGACGGACGTCCATGACGCTCCTTCAGCACTCGGCGCAACACCTTCCCGGAAGGCAGTCGCGGAATCTCGGGCACGAACACCACCCGTTTCAGTTGTTTGTACGACGCCAGCCGGTCGGCCACCAGCGCCATGAGTTCGTCAGCAGTCACCGGACCGCGCGTCGCGACCGCTGCGACGACCGCTTCGCCGTCGGCCACATCGTCGACGCCGAAGACCGCGCAGTCGTCGACCGCCGGATGACCGTGCAACACGGCCTCGATTTCGGCGGGCGCCACCTGGAACCCCCTGACCTTGATCATCTCCCTGGCCCGGTCGGTGATGCGCAGCCAGCCATCGGCGTCCAGAAAGCCGACGTCGCCGGTGCGATACCAGCCGTCGGTAAACGCCTGCGCAGTGGCCTCATCGGGTAGATAACCCGCCATCACCGAATCCGATCGAGCTTGAATCTCACCGACTTCGCCGGTCCCGGCAGGCGTCCCGTCCTCGAGCGACACGATGCGCAGATCGACACCGGGTACCGGGCGTCCCACGGTGTCGAGCTTCGCGCCCTCGAGCGAGTTGCACGTGAGAACTGGCAATTCGCTGGTGCCGTACGCGGTCACCCAGCGCACCCCTGCCCTCGCGGTGACGGCCTCGGCGACGCTCTGCGTGACCGGGGTCGCGCACCACATCACGTAGCGCAGCGACGACAGGTCATAGGAATCGAGCTTCGGATGGGCGGCCAACGCCAGCGCGATCGGGGCTACGGCCATTTCGATGGTGATCCTGTCGGCCTCGATGTGGTGCAGCATCTGATCGATGTCGAAGCGGCGGTGCAGCCGGACCCACGCGCCGGTGTCCAGCGCCATCACGATGTTGAGCAGTCCGAGGATGTGCGACGGCGGCGTGACGATCTGCATGCGGTCCGACGACGTCAGACCCAGTGCGTCGCGCCAATGCTCGACGGCCACTGCGAACGCCGCGTGCGTGTGCCGGACGGCCTTGGGCATCCCAGTCGTACCCGAACTGAACACGAACAGCGCGTCGGAGTCGGCGGAAGGGGGCTCGAACAGCCGCTGTCCCGGGGTGACCGGGTCATCCAACGGCAGCATCGGCATCAAGCCGGCGAGCACCGGATGGTCGCCGACGGCGTGCGACGGCTTGGTCACCGCCAGCGCATGCTGGACCTCGGCCTGCCGCCACGCGGGGCTGAGCAGGACGGCCGCGGCGCCGAGCCGCCAGATGGCGCGCAGCGCTACGACGAACTCCGGCCGGTTAGACGACATCAGCGCCACTCGATCGCCGTGCCGGACGCCTCGATGCTCGAGCGTCGTCGCCATGCCGTTGGCCAGCGCATCGAGCTCGGCCAGCGAGTATTCGCGATCGTCGAAAGCGAGGGCGGCCGGCTGGCTCACGTCAGCTCACCCGCCCTTCGGTACCGTTGCATGAATTCGCGAGAACACCCTATCCTAGAGTGAGAATAGTATTCTCGTAGAAACAGAATCTCAATGGCGCAAGGAGGTCAGATGGCCGTCGAGGGGACCGTGACGATCCTGCTCGACCGACAGAAGGCTTCGGTTGCGCGGGTCGAGGACGAGACCCTGCTGGAGAGCGCGCGGCGGGCCGGCCTTTCGCCGCCGTTCAGTTGCGAGGCGGGCAACTGCGGCACCTGCATGGCCAAGCTGATCGAGGGCAAGGCGACCATGCGCGTCAACGACGCACTGGACGATGACGAGGTGGCCGAGGGGTACATCCTCACCTGTCAGGGCGTGCCGGACACCAAGTCGGTGACCGTCGAATACGAGTGACTCACTGCGGTGTGCTCCTCAGATGGGCATGCTCGTCGAGGCGTGGCGCAGGCCGGTACTCAGGCTCGTAGCCCGAGACCCGTATCGGGCTGCCGACCAGCCGGAACTCGCCCGCCGTCACGATGACCTCAGGCGTCGCCTCGAGTCCGTCGGGGAGGCTGCGCACCGCGGCGGCGGGGATACCGAGCCGACGCAGCCGCGCCTCCCAACCCTTGGCGGTATCGGTGGCCAACGCCTCGGTGACGACGGCGAGCACTTCCTCGCGCTGAGCCGAGCGCTCGGCCATCGTCGGAAACCCGGAGACACCGGCTTCTGTGCAGAACAGGCGCCAGAACGCGTCGTGCGTGATGAACATCGCCAGGTAGCCGTCTGCAGTCGGAAACAATTGCGCCGGCACGTAGTACGAATGCGCGCCGTTGGGGTGCCGCTTCGGCTCGATCCCGTCGTTCAGCCACGCCGACGCCTTGTAGTTGAGCTGTGACATCACCACGTCGCGCAGCGAAACCTCGAGCTGCCCGCCGCGGCCCGAGACGATCTGGGACACCAGCCCGAGCGCCGCGGTCAGGCCGGTGGAGTTGTCGGCAGCCGAATAGCCGGGCAGCGTGGGCGGACCGTCGGGGTCGCCTGTCATCGCAGCCACGCCCGTGCCCGCCTGGATCACGTAGTCGAACGCCGGGTCGTCGCCGCCGTCCATCCCGAAGCCGGTGAGCGCGACGCAGACGATCTTCTCGTTGTACTTCCGCAGTGCTTCATAGGTCAGCCCGAGCCTGCGGATGGCCGACGGCTTCATGTTCACCAGCAGCGCATGGGAATCCGCGACGAGCTCCGCCAGTTGCTTCTGGCCGGCCTCCGACCGCAGATCCACACAGACGCTTTGCTTGTTGCGGTTCAGGCTTGCGAAGTAACTGTCGCTGACCTGACGGGATATCTCGCCGTCGGGCGGCTCGATCTTGATCACCTCGGCGCCGAGGTCGGCGAGCAGCATCGTGGCGTACGGACCGGCGAGCATGACGCCGACCTCGAGTATGCGGATGCCCGCCAGCGGTCCTGCATTCATCGCGCGCTCATCCGTTCGTTCGACTCTTCGCGCAAGCGCTCATCGTAGCGCAGCGGCGAGCTGCGAAATCACCTCGCGTGTTCGGTATTTCGACGCGATGAGCTCGTCGCGGTTGTCGCCGATCGGCAGCAACCGCACCGACAGGTCGGTGACCCCTGCGTCGGCGAACTGCCGGAACCGCGCGAGGATCGCTTCCTCGTCGCCTGCGGCACACAGATCGCCGACATCGCGCGCATCGCCGCGGTCCAGCAGGCGCTGGTAGTTCGGCGACGTCTCCGCTTCGGCAAGAATGCGATTGGCGCGCTCCTTGGCCGCGTCGATCTCCGAACTGGCACACAGACACACCGGGATGCCCGCGACGATGCGGGGCGCAGGCCTGCCCGCGTCGGCGGCGGCCTTGGTGATCTTCGGCGCGATGTGGTCACCGATGGCCTTCTCGTCGGCCATCCACAGCACGGTGCCGTCGGCGCGCTCCCCCGCGATCTGCAGCATCACCGGTCCGAGCGCGGCCACCAGCACCGGCATCGGCGTCTCGACGCCAAGCACCGTCGGGTTGTGGACGGTGAACGAGTCGTTCTCGACGTCCACCGGTCCAGGACCGGCGATGGCCGCGTTGAGCACGTCGAGGTAGTCGCGGGTGTAAGCCGCCGGCTTCTCATACGGGATGCCAAGCATGTCCCGCACAATCCAGTGGTGCGACGGCCCGACGCCGAGCGCCAGCCGCCCCGACGCCATCGCGTGCACCGAAAGTGCCTGGCGGGCAAGGGCTATGGGGTGCTGAGCCTGCAGGGGCACGACCGCAGTACCCAGCTCGATGCGCGACGTGTTGGCGGCCATCAGCGCCACCATGGTCAACGCGTCGAAGTCGTCGGGCACCTGTGGCATCCACGCGGTGTCCAGGCCCGCTTCCTCGGCCCACTGGATGTCGGACACGAGCTTGGTCACCTTGCGCGTCATGTCGCCGCGCTCGGCTCCGATCATCACGCCTAGGCGCATTGGCCGGACCCCTTTCCGTCGACGAGCGCCGAGTGTGCATCCACTGCGAGGAATCGGCCGAGGATTCGCGTTGAGCGCACGCTCGGTGACTGCGGGGCCGCAGGCCTTCGCCTCGTTCGGCGGCTCATACGGACTCCCCGGCCTTCTCCGTCAACGCGCGCACGTCGCGCACGAGCACATCCAGCGGTGTCCCAGTCGGAAAGACCGCGGCCGCACCGGCGGACATCAGCTTCGCCACATCGGCCTCGGGAATGGTTCCGCCGACGACCACGGCGATGTCGCCGGCGTCCGCGGCCCGCAGCGCCTCGACGGTGCGGGTGGTGAGCGCCACGTGCGCACCCGAGAGAATGCTCAAACCGACCAGCGCGACGTCCTCCTGCAGCGCGATCGACACGATGTCCTCGATGCGCTGCCGGATACCGGTGTAGATGACCTCGAAACCCGCATCACGAAGCGTGCGGGCGACGATCTTCGCGCCGCGGTCGTGCCCGTCCAGACCCGGCTTGGCGACAAGAACCCTGGTCGCCACTAGAACACCACCGGCTGCTGGAACTCGCCCCATACCGCTTTCAGCGCGTTCACCATCTCCCCCACCGTGCAGTAGTTGTTGGCGCAGCCGATCAGGTGATGCATCAGGTTGTCGTCGCCTTCGGCGGCACGCGACAGCGCGGCGAGGCTGGCGGCGACGGCGTCGGAATCCCGCTCCTCCTTCACCTTCGACAGCCTCTTGAGTTGGATGTCACGACCCTCGGCGTCGAGTTCGTACATCGACACGTCGGGGGCGGGCGCGTCGGTGACGAACTTGTTCACGCCAACGACGGGCCGGGCACCGGATTCGACTTCGTGATGGATCTTGTATGCCTCGTCGGCGATCAGGCCCTGCAGGTAGCCGTCCTCGATCGCGCGGACCATGCCGCCATGGGTCTCGAGGTCGTGCATGATCTCGATGATCTTGTCTTCGGTCGCATCCGTCAGTGCCTCAACGAAATACGACCCACCGAGCGGGTCGGCGACGGCCGCGACGCCGGTTTCGTACGCCAGGATCTGCTGCGTACGCAACGCCAGCGTCGCGGACTCCTCGGTGGGCAGTGCAAACGGCTCATCCCATGCGGCGGTGAACATCGACTGGACGCCGCCGAGCACCGACGCCATCGCCTCGTAGGCGACGCGCACGATGTTGTTCTGCGCCTGGGGCCCGTACAGCGAGGCGCCGCCCGACACGCAGCCGAACCGGAACATCGACGCCTTCTCGTTGGTGGCGCCGTAGCGCTCGCGCACGATGGTCGCCCACCGCCGCCTGCCTGCCCGGTACTTCGCGATCTCCTCAAAGAAGTCGCCGTGTGTGTAGAAGAAGAAGGAGATCTGCGGTGCGAACTTGTCGATGGTCATCCGGCCGCGCTCGACCACGGTGTCGCAGTAGGTGACGCCGTCGGCGAGCGTGAACGCCATCTCCTGGACGGCGTTCGCGCCTGCGTCGCGGAAGTGCGCACCGGCCACCGATATCGCATTGAATCGCGGTACTTCAGCAGCGCAGAACTCGATGGTGTCGGCGATCAGCCGCAGCGACGGCTCCGGCGGCCAGATCCACGTGCCGCGGGAGGCGTACTCCTTGAGGATGTCGTTCTGGATGGTGCCGGTGAGCTTCTCTCTCGGCACCCCCTTCTTCTCGGCGGCCGCGACGTAGAACGCCAGCAGGATCGCCGCGGTGCCGTTGATCGTGAAGCTGGTGCTGATCTTGTCCAGCGGAATGCCGTCGAAGAGGACCTCGGCGTCGGCGAGTGTGTCGACGGCGACGCCGACGCGGCCGACCTCCTCGCTGACTTCGGGGTCATCGGAGTCGAAGCCGCACTGCGTCGGCAGGTCCAGCGCGACCGACAGGCCCGTGCCGCCTTGGTCGAGCAGATACCGGTAGCGACGGTTGGACTCCTCGGCCGTCCCGAAACCCGAGTACTGGCGGAACGTCCACAGCTTTCCGCGGTAGCCGCTGGCGAAGTTGCCGCGGGTGAAGGGATAGTCCCCCGGCGACGGCGGCTCACCGGCGCGATCGCCCGGCCCGTAGACGGGCTGCAGGGGGATGCCGGAGGGGGTCTGAACGGGCTCGGTCATCAATGGATAACGTACTTGCAAAAAATGAGAATGCCAATACCGCACGCCGGAAATGCGCACGGGAGAGCACGTGCGCAGTGGGGCCGAACCGAGGCGAACACCCGGTACACAGTGATTATGGCACTTGCGTAAAATGAGAACGTCAATACCGATTTGTTAGGGTGAGTCTTCGTCGACAGGAGGCCGATGACTGAGCCGTCCAGCTACTCGTTCACCGATCGCACGCTCGTCATCTCTGGCGCCAGCCGTGGGATCGGGCTGGCGATCGCACTGGGCGCCGCGCGCCGAGGCGCGAACATCGTGCTGCTGGCCAAGACCGCCGAACCGCACCCAAGGCTGCCAGGCACCGTGCACACCGCGGTCGCAGAGATCGAGGCGGCCGGAGGTAAAGGCGTGGCTGTGGTCGGCGACGTGCGCAACGAGGAGGACGTGGCGCGCACCATCGACACCGCGGTCGAGCGTTTCGGTGGCGTCGACATAGCCGTGAACAACGCCAGCGCCATCGCCACCGAGCCGACCGAGAAGCTCCCGGCCAAGAAGTTCGACCTGATGATGCACATCAACGTCAGGGGCACGTTCCTGTTGACGAAGGCGGCACTCCCGCATCTCAGGCAGTCACGTGCCGCCCACGTGCTGACGCTGGCACCGCCGATGAACATGAACCCCCACTGGCTGGGCGCGCACCCGTCCTACACGCTCTCGAAATACGGGATGACCCTGCTCTCGCTCGGCTGGGCCGCCGAATATTCCGACACGGCAATCGGCTTCTCCTGCCTGTGGCCGGAGACCTACATCGCGACCTCGGCGGTGGCCAACCTCGCCGACGGCGACAAGCTGGCCGCCCGCTCGCGCGACCCGCAGATCGTGGGTGACGCCGCGGTCGAGATCTTCTCCAGGCCGCCCGCCGAGGTGAACGGGCAGTGCTACATCGACTCGCAGGTGCTCGCCGAGGCCGGTCGAACAGATCTGTCCCGCTATGGGGGCGGCGACGACCCCATCCTTGATATCTTCGTCGACAAATCATGAGCATCTCTTTGCTGCTCGAGATGGCTTCCTCGAGCGATCCAGACCGGACGGCACTGGTCTCCGGCGACATGCGGTTGACCACCGACGAACTCAGCGCGCTTGCCGACGGCGGCGCCGGGGTCATCGCGTCCTCTGGCGCACAGCACGTCGCCTACGTCGGCACCGGCGGGGCGATGCTGCCGCTGCTGTTGTTCTCCGCAGCCCGGGCCGCAGTCGCCGTCACTCCGCTGAATTACCGCCTCAGCGCCGACGGGTTGCGCGAGCTGATCGACCGGCTGCCCACGCCGCTGGTGGTCGCCGACGCCGAGTACGTCGACGTCGTGGCCGGCGCGGGGAAGCAAGTAATCTCCTCCGAGGAGTTCGTCGCTTCGGCACGCACCGCAGAACCCGCAGCCGAGTTCGCCGATCCCGACAGCGTCGCCGTCGTGCTGTTCACCTCCGGCACGACCTCGCGTCCGAAGGCTGTCGAGCTCACCCACAACAACCTGACCAGCTACATCACCGGCACGGTGGAGTTCGGCGCGGCGGCGCCGGAGGACGCGGCACTGATCTGCGTTCCGCCGTATCACATCGCAGGTGTCAGCGCGGCGCTGTCGAACCTCTACGCGGGCCGAAAGATGGTGTACCTGACAAGCTTCGACGCTCGCGAATGGGTCCGGCTGGTCGCCGAGGAGGGGGTTACGTCGGCGACAGTCGTGCCGACGATGCTCGACCGCATCGTCGCGGTGCTTGAAACGGAGAAGACGCCGCTGCCGACGCTACGGTCGCTGGCCTACGGCGGATCCAAGGTCGCACTTCCGTTGGTGCGCAAGGCGTTGTCGCTGATGCCCGATGTCGGCTTCGTCAACGCCTACGGACTCACCGAGACCAGCTCGACGATCGCGGTGCTCACCCCCGACGACCACCGCACCGCCCTCGGCGCCGCCGACGAGGCGGTCGCGCGTCGGCTCGGTTCGGTCGGGCAACCGGTGCCGACAGTCGAGGTGCAGATCCGCGCCGACGACGGAACCGTTTTGAGCGCAGGGCAACCCGGTGAACTGTTCGTCCGCGGCGAGCAGGTGTCCGGCCGCTACACCGGTATCGGCTCCGTACTCGACGATGACGGCTGGTTCCCCACTAAGGACGTCGCCTATCTCGACGAGGACGGCTACCTCTTCATCGGCGGCCGATCCGACGACACCATCATCCGCGGCGGTGAGAACATCGCACCCGCCGAGATCGAGGATGTGCTCGTCGAACATCCGCACGTGCACGACTGCGCGGTCGTCGGCGCCGACGATGCTCAGTGGGGCCAGATCATCGTGGCCGTCGTCGTGCCCGCATCGGGGGCATCGCCCGATGCCGAGGATCTGCGTGGCTTCGTGCGCGGCCAGCTGCGCGGATCGCGCACCCCGGACAAGGTGGTGTTCCGAGATGAACTGCCCACCAACGCGACCGGCAAGGTGCTGCGCCGCGAACTCGTCAGCGAGCTGAACGCCAGTAAGGAGCCAGCATGATCAAGAACGGCACGCGCCTGCAGAGCCAGGTGTGCGACACCCAGGTCATCGTCGTGCGGTCGGCCGACAGCCTCGACGATCTACGCGCGGGCGGCGCCCCGATGGTGCCGATCGGTGACGACGTCTCCTCCGATCTGACTCTTGACGAAGCGTTGGCGGACGGCAACCTGATGGGCAAGCGCTACGTCGACGACAACGGCGCCGAGGTGCTCGTGACCAAGGCGGGCAAGGGCACCCTTTCGGTGGGATCGACGCCGCTGACCATCAAGGAAGCCAAGCCACTTCCGGCCAGCGACTGAACTGATGTCGGCGCAGGCCGCGACGACCACCCTGGTGTCGCCGCTGCGCGTCGCCGTGGCCAGCTTCATCGGCACCACGGTCGAGTTCTACGACTTTCTCATCTACGGGACGGCCGCTGCTCTCGTCTTCCCAAAGCTGTTCTTCCCCACCGCGTCACCCGCGTCCGGCGTCCTGCTGTCCTTTGCGACATTCGGCGTCGGGTTCTTCGCCCGACCTCTCGGCGGCATCGTATTCGGTCACTTCGGCGACCGGCTGGGGCGAAAACGGATGCTGGTCTATTCACTTGTCGGCATGGGTGTTTCGACCGTGCTGATCGGGCTTCTGCCCACCTATGCCCAGATCGGAATCACCGCGCCGATCCTGTTGACCGCGCTGCGGTTGGTGCAGGGCTTCGCGGTCGGCGGCGAATGGGGCGGCGCGACGTTGATGGCGGTCGAGCACGCATCGACGGAGCGCAGAGGTTTTTACGGAGCGTTCCCGCAGATGGGTGCGCCCGCCGGGACCGCGAGCGCGACACTGGCATTCTTCCTCGCCTCACAGCTGCCCGACGACGCGTTCCTGTCCTGGGGCTGGCGGCTCCCGTTCCTCTTCAGTGCGGTGCTGATCGTCATCGGTCTGGTGATTCGATTGACGCTGTCCGAGAGCCCGGACTTCGCTGAGCTGCGGGATACATCGGGCGTGGCGCGGATGCCCACCGCAGAGGCCTTCCGCAGGCACTGGCGTCAGATCCTGCTTGTCGCCGGAAGTTACCTGTCGCAGGGTGTTTTCGCGTACATATGCGTGGCATATCTTGTCGCTTACGGCACGACGGTCGCCGAGATTGACCGCACCTGGGCCCTGTTCGGTGTCTTCGTCGCCGCCGTGGTGGCAGTGGTGATGTACCCCTTGTTCGGCTCCCTGTCCGACCGAGTGGGCAGAAAGGCGCTTTTCCTGACCGGGGTCGTGCTGATGGCGGCGTCGATCGGCCCGGTATTCTCGATGATCAACACCGGAGAACCTGCGCTGTTTCTCGTCGCGCTGGTGCTGGTGTTCGGGCTTGCGATGGCGCCCGCCGCCGGGGTCACCGGTGCGTTGTTCTCGATGGCCTTCGACGCGGACGTGCGGTACAGCGGCGTTTCGATCGGTTACACGCTGTCGCAGGTCGTCGGTTCGGCTTTCGCCCCGACGATCGCCGCCGCGCTGTACAACGCGACGAAGAGCAGTGACGCGATCGTCGGCTATCTCGTCGCCGTGTCGGTGATCTCGGCGATCTCCGTCTGCCTGATGCCGGGCCCGTGGCGCGGCGGTTCCACCCGAAGCGAGGCCGACGTTACGTAGCCCGCGCAAACGGGAACACCCGCCCAATGGGCGTGGAGACGCCGGCGGTGAAGGGCGCTGCAGCGTCCGGTCTCCATGACGCTCGTGCCCGCATCCGCGCCGGTGAGCACACGGGCCCGACCAGTGGGCTCGCGCCGGGGTTCGCCCAAGCCAACCTGGTGGTTCTGCCCGCGGCGGACGCTCTCGACTTTCTGCGGTTCTGTGTCCGGAACCCGAAACCGTGTCCGGTGCTCGAGGTCACCGACACCGGGTCACCGCATCCCAGCACGCTGTCGCCCGGGTCGGATCTACGCACCGACCTCCCGCGCTACCGCGTGTTCGAGAACGGCTCACTGCTCGACGAACCGACGAACATAACCGAATACTGGCGTGACGATCTGGTGGGCTTCCTGCTCGGCTGCTCCTTCACGTTCGAATGGGCGCTGGCCGCTGCGGGTCTGCCGCTCGCGCATCAGCGCCAGGGCGTCAACGTGCCTATGTACGTCACCGATCGACGCTGCGCGGGCGCTGGGCCGTTCGAGGGCCCACTCGTCGTATCGATGAGACCCTTCACACCGGAGCACATCGCGGGTGCGGTGGAAGTCTCGTCACGATTCCCGGCGATGCACGGCGGTCCGGTGCACATCGGCGATCCCGCTGCCATCGGCGTCGCCGATCTCGACGCGCCCGATTTCGGCGATCCGGTCACTCTCGGGGCCGACGAAGTGCCGGTGTTCTGGGCATGCGGGGTGACGCCCCAGGCCGTCGTCGTCGAAGCCAAACCGTCGCTGGCGATCTTCCATGCCCCCGGACACATGTTCATCACCGACCGACCGCACATCGAATTCGACTCCCAGGAGAAGTCACCATGACCGTGCCCGACGAACAGATCCCACCTCGCCGGTCCACACCGTCGGAGACCCGGAAGGCGGTGCGGGGAGCCGCTATCGGCAACACCGTCGAGTGGTTCGACTTCGCTGTCTACAGCGTGCTCGCCACCTACATCGCCGACAAGTTCTTCCCCTCCGGCGACGACACCGTCGCACTCCTCAACACCTTCGCCATCTTCGCCGCCGCCTTCTTCATGCGACCGCTTGGCGGATTCTTCTTCGGGCCGCTGGCCGACCGAATCGGCAGGCAGCGCGTGCTGGCGATCGTGATCCTGTTGATGTCGTTCTCGACGTTCGCGATCGGCCTCGTGCCAAGCTATGACGCCATCGGCGTCGGCGCACCGCTTCTTCTGCTCCTCCTTCGCTGCCTGCAAGGCTTCTCGGCGGGCGGCGAATACGGCAGCGGCGCATGCTTCCTCGCCGAGTACGCCCCCGACAGGCACCGAGGCTTCGTGGTGTCGTTTCTGGTGTGGTCGGTGGTTCTCGGCTTCCTGCTGGGGTCCATCACCGTCACCGTGCTGGAAGCGCTGCTGTCGGAAGCCGCCATGAACGCCTACGGCTGGCGTATTCCGTTTCTGCTGGCGGGCGTGCTCGGCGCTGTCGGCCTCTATATTCGGTTGCGGCTGCACGACACACCGGAATTCGAGGAACTGCGGGATGCAGGCGAACTGTCGTCGTCACCCCTGAAGGAAGCCCTCACCACGTCGTGGCGACCCATCCTGCAGATCGCAGGACTTGTCATCATCCACAACGTCGGCTTCTACACGGTGTTCACCTTCCTGCCGAGCTATTTCACCAAGACCCTCGAGTTCACCAAGATGGACGCATTCGTTTCGATCACCGTCGCCAGCGTCGTCGCCCTGATCCTCATTCCGCCGCTCGGCGCGCTGTCCGATCGGGTGGGCCGCAAGCGGATGCTCATCGCGGGCGCGGTCGGCTTCATCGTCTTCACCTATCCCCTGTTCCTACTGCTCAACTCCGGGTCGCTGGCCGCAGCGATCGCAGGCCACGCCGGCCTTGCCGCCGTCGAAGCCGTGTTCGCGTCGACCGCACTGGCGGCTGGAGCAGAGTTGTTCGCGACACGCGTCCGGTCGGGCGCATACTCGATCGGCTACAACATCTCGGTCGCGATCTTCGGAGGGACGGCGCCGTACGTGGCGACCTGGCTCACCGACCGAACAGGCAACGAGTTGGCCCCGGCCTACTACGTCGTCATCGCCGCGATCGTTTCGCTCGCAACGGTTCTGACCATGAAGGAGACCGCTGCGCGACCACTGCGGAAGCTCGCTACGGCCTAGCCCCACATCAGACCGCGGATCGTCGCCGAGAGCGGAATATCCTCCACGGAGATGATTCCGGCCGGGGCGTTGCAGATCCAGTCGATCGCGTTCACCACACGGGCAGCGGTGGAGACGCATCCTGCCTCGGTGACGTCAAGACGCGGGTCGGAGACATGCGTGTTGAGTTCGACGCGAGGTTCGCCCTCGACGACGACTCGGTGGACTCCGGGCTTGCCGTCGGGGGGATATTCCCAATCCGGTGCCGTCGCAGCTGTGAGCCGGGTGATGTGTTCCATCGTGATCACCGGCACCCCGTCGCGTACCCCTTCTACCGCGAATCGGACGGCGGCCATCTGGCCGGGTTCGATCGTCGCCATCTTGCATTCGATTCGCGTTTCGGTGTACCAGGGTTCTATGCGCTGACGGAGTTCGTCGAGTTCCACACCGAGTTGATCTGCGAGGTTGCGGACCGGACCGCCCCACATCGCTGTGAGGACGCCCGGCAGGAAGAGCATCGGCGGGTCCGCGTCGGCGGTCATCCCGAAGCCCATCGATACCCCGGTGAATTCGTAGTCGTCGTAGTTGGCGTAGTCGAAGATCTCCTGGACGAGGATTGACGTCGCACGGGTAACCAAGCTCAGCGCACTGTGTACCTCGGTGTCACCGGAGTAGCCGGGATCGATGCCGTTGACGTACAGCGAAGCGTTTCCGGTCTCGCACGCCTGTTCCAGCGGTCCTCGCAGCCAATCGTCGGCCTGGCGGGGCGTCACCAGCCACACCATCGATGTCGCGGCCACGTTGACGCCAGCAGCAAGGAACTTCGACATCTGGTCGAGGGCTTCCATCGGTCGCGTCTCGGCCTGGGCGGTGTAGACGACGCAGTCCGGCTTCAGCGCGATCAACGCGTCGATGTCATCGGTAGCGATGATGCCGGTCGGCTCTTGCAGTCCGCAGAGTTCCGACGCGTCTCGTCCGATCTTGTTCGGGCTTGCCGCGTGTAGGCCGACCAACTCCAGATCCGGCCGCCCGATGATCGCCTTGAGTGAATGTTGGCCGACATTGCCGGTGGAGAATTGAACTACTCGGCGCATCGTCATCCTCCAGTTGCAGATCGTGGCCATCATCTAAACGGATCATGCTGACTGAAGTCAACGCGCCACCCCACGCGCATCGGACGCTTGACGATATTGTGGCCGTATGGCCGTGGTAGACAAGCCCTCAGCGCGTGAAGCGAAGCGTCTACAAACTCGCGAACGACTCATGGGCGCCGCCATCGCCGAGTTCAAGCGGTCCGGTCTCGCGGCGGCTGATGTAGGCGCCATCGTGACGGCCGCCGGCGTCGCGCACGGCACCTTCTTCTTTCATTTCCCCACAAAGGAACACGTCCTGCTGGAATTGGAGAGGCGCGAGGAGGAGCGTATCGCGAAGCAGCTCGATCGCTACGTGGGCTCCAACCCCGACCTCCCCTCGATACTCGAGGAGTCGGTTCGCCTTGTCGTGGGATTGGAGCGCCGGTTGGGTGCCGCATTGTTCAAAGACTTCCTGGCCCTGCACTTCTCACAAACGCGCCCTGCCGACGAAAGCAATGAACACCCCGTCATCGTCACAGTCGCCGAGGAGATTGAACACGCGCAGAAACGTGGCCAGGTGGACGCTGACGTGAACCCGATGAACAGCGCGGTGTTTTTCCTCCTCGGCCTGTACGCGCTGCTCACGACGACACACGACTGGCCGGCACAGGGCGCAATGCTCGACGATTACGTGGCCAGGACGCTGCGGGGGATCGGCGCCACGTAGCCGATTGACCGCTTCGCGTAATTGACTATAGTCAGTCATCGTGAATCTGCCGACGTTGAGACTTGGCCGCGGTGGCCGGGTAGACACGCCGAAGACCGATCTCACCGGCAGCGGCCTCGACGAACACATGGAGGCGTCACGGCGTGCGCAGCGCCAGGCTGACAAGTGGCTCATCTCGGGCAGCCTCCTGATCGGCACCGCGGCGTTGGGCGTCTTCGGCCTTCCGCTTTTCCTCCGCGGTGTATGGCTGCTGCGCAAGGCGCAACGAGAGGGCCTGACGGTCCGGCCCATGTTGGTCACACTGCTCGGCTACCTCGTGATCATCGACGCTGCCATCAACACCGTGGGCTGGGCACTCGACCTTGTCGCCAACCACACCATCCTGGCCCGCATCCTGTTGAACGGCTGGGGCGCGATGTTCGATGCCGGATACTTCTGGCACTACAACGAGTTGTGGTTGGGCGGGGCTGCAGGGCCTGGTGAGAAGGCCATGGAAGTCGGGATGATCCTCACCGTCTTCACGATGCGGATAGCCGCTGCGATCGGTTTCCTGCAGATGAAGCGATGGGGCCACCAATGGATGATCATCACCTGCTGGATGGGTGTGCTCATCTGGTGCCTGTACGTGTTCAACATGACCATGTACGCCGATGTGCGCTTCGCCGGAGTCGTGCTGCCGGTAGTCGGATGGTGGCTGTACGACATCTTCTACATCACCCCGTTCCTTGCGATCCCGTACCTTCACTCGGTCAATCGCGAGATCTTCTCGGACTGATCTTCAATGACTGCACTCATTGACTTTGGTCAGTAACTGGGTTACAAAGAGCGGACCATGACGCCTCAGGTCAAGCAGTCGTCGCGAGACGCGCGCCGGTTGCAGACGCGGGAACGCATACTCGGCGCGGCGATCGCCGAATTCAAGCGCGCGGGCATGTCCGGCGCAGACGTCAATGCGATCGTCGCCGCAGCAGGCGTCGCGCACGGAACCTTCTTCTTTCACTTTCCCAGCAAGGAGCACGTACTGCTGGAACTGGAGACCCGCGAGGAAGCGCGGATGGCTGCCGAATTCGGCCGGTTCCTCGATGAGCGCCACGATTTGGTGACCGCGCTCACCGAAGCCGTGCACCTGGTCGCGGGGCTCGAACGAAGGCTTGGCCCAGTGCTCTTCAAAGAGCTACTTGCGCTGCACTTCTCGCCGACACGGCCCAACGAGGACGAGTGGACCGATCATCCGATCATAGTGCTTCTTGTGCAAGAGATCGAACGGGCGAGAGGCGACGGCGAAGTCCATCCGGAGGTGGACGCGTTCTACAGCGCAGCGTTCTTTCTTCTCGGCATCTACGGCGTGCTGACCACTATGAGCAATTTCGACACCCGAGAAACGATGCTGGCCGAATTGGTGTCCACCGCCGTGCGCGGCTTGGAGTTCCGATGACCGCGTCGTGCATGCGACAACCCAACGGCGAGGAGGCCTGAAGTGGATTGGGTTTGGGAGATTCTGCGCTACGTCGCCGCATGGGGCGGCACAGGTCTGATCATCTGGTTCTGGTACTGGATGTTCTCGAATATCGGCACGTTCTGAAGCGATTCGATAAAGGCATGCCCGAGCTATCCGATGCGCACGCGCGTGCTGTCGAGCGCAGTTGTGCGGTGACGGCGGTCGCGTTGAGCGGACAGCGTCGCCAGGGGGTGCGGCTGGTCAGCGGGGCCAGGCGGGACTTCGGTCTCAGCTCCACACTCGACTTCATCCATGTCCCGTATCCGCCGCCGGTGCGTACCTGGACTCGCCGCACCTTGACATGCGGTGTGGCGCTCCAATGTTCACCGTCGAAGGACCGAATCGTCGGCTACCGATTGAACGAGTTGTCGGCGCGGGAGCTGAGTGCGCTGACACTCGTCGAGGCGAGCGTCGCCCTGGGCTGGGTCGCCGAGCACTGGCCCGGGCTACTGCCTGAGATCCGGCGGCTGCTGCCCGACCTCGACGATGCGGCAGGCGATATAGGCGCCGAAGAAATGCTCGATCGCGCATTCGGAATGGCGCGTTCGTCGCAACAGCTGATCGTCGACCCGCTGCTCGGTACCCTGCCGAAGGCATACACCGACCCGCAGGGGCTCACCGACAAGCTGCGTCGGACCTTCGGCAGAATGCCGTGGACGACCTCGCAGAAGCGACTGCCACGGCCCTACTCTGTTCCCGTCGGCGGCGACGGCGGCGTACGCAACCCCAACCTGCCGCCACCGAGCCGACCGCACGACAACGACTTCGACGTGACGCCGCAACACCGTCCCGGCATCCCGTATCCCGAATGGAATTCGTGGACGAAGAGCTTCATGGCGGACCACGTCTCAGTTCTCGAGCGCCCACATTCGAGCCGCCACCGCCATCCGGTGACGGCCGACGCCGATCTGCGCAAATGGTTCTCCGAGCACACCCATCGCGCCATGAAGAACCGGTTGGAGGACGGCTCCGATCTCGACGTCGAGCAGTACGTCAGCCACTACATCGACCTGACCACCGGTGATGCGCTGGAGCCGCGCATCTTCCGCGATCTGCTGCCCAGCAGCCGCGACGTCACCACGGCGTTGCTGCTCGACGGGAGCTCGTCGCTCGGAGTGCACGGTGGCAGGATCTTCAGGCTCGAGTTGGCCTGTGCCGATGCGCTATCGCAGGCGATGACGCTGGCGCGCGAGCGCCACGGCATCTTCGTTTTCACCGGCAACACGCGCCACCGTGTCGAGGTGACGTGCCTCAAGGAGTTCGAGGATCGCCGGTTCGTGCCCCCGGGCGGCCTCGGCCTTGCCACCGGCGGATACACCAGGCTCGGTGCGCCGCTGCGCCATCTGACGAGCCGACTCCTCGACCAACCGTCGGAGAGGCGCCTACTCATCGTGATCGGTGACGGCCTGATCTCCGACGAGGGCTACGAGGGCCGCTACGCCTGGGCTGATGCGGCGCATGCCGTGGAGGAAGCCAACGACGCGGGCGTGAGCATGTACTACGTCGGCGTCGGACCAACCCGCGTCGACCCTCTCCCCGAAGTGTTCGGACCTCGCCGCTCCCAACGCATCCGGCGTATCGAAGAGCTCCCCCGCGTCTTAGCCCATGTGCATCGAGAGTTGGTGGCCGCGTGAGCGAAGCTTGCGAGCGAATCGATAGATCAGCATGCGGGGGCCGAGCCTGCGAGGTGACCGCATGACCGAAACCTACTACTCCAACGGCAACGAAGTTCAATTGTTCGAGCAGGCCTATCACCGGCACCTGCCGGTGATGCTCACCGGTCCGACCGGCTGCGGCAAGACACGCCTGGTCGAGCACATGGGTCTGCTGCTGCGACGTCCGGTAGTGACCATCAGCTGCCACGACGATTTGACCAGCTCAGATCTCGTCGGGCGATTCATGGTGACCGGTGGTGACGTGGTGTGGACCGACGGACCCCTCACGAGGGCGGTCAAGGCCGGCGCGGTCTGCTACCTGGATGAGGTCGTGGAAGCCCGTCACGACTCGTTGGCCATCCTGCACTCGCTGACCGATCACCGTCGCGCTCTCTACCTGGACCGTGCCGACGAGGTCGTCGCTGCACCGGAGAGCTTCATGCTCGTGTGCAGCTACAACCCGGCCTACCGCAGTTCGTTGAAGGAGCTCAAGCCGTCGTTCCGTCAGCGCTTCGTCACGCTCCCGATGCGTTACCTGCCGTCCGAGCGCGAGGCCGAGGTGGTCGTCGCCGAAACGGGCATCGCATTGCCGTCGGCGACGCGACTCGTTGCTTGCGCCACAGCCATCAGGACGGCCGACGAAGCGTTCCACTTCGAACCCCCGTCTACCCGCGTGCTGGTTAGCGCCGCGCAGTTGATCGCAGCGGGCGCAACCGAATTGGAGGCCGCTGAGGCCTGCATCCTCGCGCCCCTGTCGAGCGACGGTGCGATCTCCGAAGGTTTGCGCGAAGTCGCCGTCGCCAGCCTGGCCGGCGCCGACAGCTCGAGCCCAACACACTAGGAAGGAGCACGGCGAACATGGATCAGAAAGAGAAGAAGCGCAAGCGAGCTCTCATCGTCCTGCAGATTGTGATCTACGGCTACCTACTGACGATGTTCGGAATCCAGCTGTACATGTCCTTCGCCCGCGGGTGGTGGGAGTTGTGAGTATGGATGTGCGGGCGGGCGGCACGGTAAGCCTCGACGAGCACGATGAAGAGTCGCGCCTGGCGCAACGCCGGGCGGACAAGTGGATGATCGTCGGCGCAGGCTTGATGGGCATGTGGGCGCCGGGAATCTTTGGACTGCCCATCTTCCTGCGCGGCGTGTGGCTGCAGCGCCAAGCGGCCCGCGCCGGTCTGTCGATGCGGCCGATGATCGTCACGCTGATCGGATACCTCGTGCTGATCGACGGGATGCTCAACAGCCTCGGCTGGGCACTGGATCTCGTCGCCAACCACACCTTGATCAATCGCGTGCTGATGGTCGGCTGGGGCGCCATGTTCGACGCGGGCTACTTCTGGCACTACAACGAAGCCTGGGTCGGCGGCGCCGCCGGACCCGGCGAGAAGTCGATGGTCTTCGGGATGATCCTGACGGTCTTCGCGATGCGGTGTGCAGCGGCGATCGGCTTCCTGCAGATGAAGCGCTGGGGCCAACAGTGGATGATCATCACCTGCTGGATGGGCGTGCTCATCTGGTGCCTGTACGTGTTCAACATGACCATGTACGCCGACGTACGCTATGCCGGCGTGGTCTTCCCGGTCATCGGCTGGTGGCTGTACGACATCTTCTACATCACGCCGTTCCTCGCGATCCCGTACCTGCACACGGTCAACCGCGAGATCTTCACTGACTGAATTGATTCGAGGAGCACTGCTGTGAGTTCATCTACTTCCACACCTGAGTCCGCCGAGGATCACAAGGCCGAGGACCTCCCTCCTGGGACCACGCCGTACTACGCGAACATGCACAAGTGGATCAAGCGCGCGGTCCTGGTGTGTCTGGTCGCCCTGGTGATCGAAGGTGCCTTCACGCTGCCCTTCATGGCGGTCTACTACGGTTACCCGACCCTGAGCCTGACCGAGATCTGCAGTGAGCTGCTCAAGGTTCGGTATTCCGACGACGCCCTGGAGTGCAAGGTTCCCTATCCACCACTCGGACCGCCCGAGGGGGCCGAGGGCAAGGACACCGCGCAGGACCAATGGGGCATCCAGCCCGTTCCGAGATACAACCGGATCGGATTCCGCGAACTCGTGCGCATCCACAACGAGAGAGAGGCCCGCCAGGCCGCCGAGCAGCAGGGAGCCCCCGCGCCATGATGAAATCTGTCGAGGAACACGCGGCGAATTGGGACCTGCGCCACGAGGACTTCAACGACAACGACTTCCTCTACGACGTCTACTCAGTGATGCGGGACCGAGCCCCGTTCGCCCACACCGACGTTCCGTTCCTGTCCGCCACACCCGGCGGCGCATGGGTGGCAGTGCGATATGAGGACTGTTACAAGATCCTGCAGGACTGGGAGCACTTCTCCAGTAATCCGACGCCGGAAGCGTCCGAACAGCTCGCGGGCGATCTGGTCATCACGCTTGACCCGCCGCGCCAGCAGAAGCTCCGGAAGGTGCTCAACCCGTACTTCTCGCCGGCTCGAATGAAAGCACTGACGCCCCAGATCCGTGACGAGACAGATCGATTGATCGATGCCTTCATCGAGGAGGGAACCGGCGATCTGGCCGAGGTCGCATGGCGGCAGCCGGGCATCGTCTTCTTCAAGTACCTCCTCGGCATGCCGATCGAGGATGTTCCCTTGTGCATCGAGCTGACCGATACGGGACTCAACGGCGATACCGTGGAATCGCGCGCGGCGGCCTGGGGTGGGCTGTATCAGCACATTCACGACGCGGTATCGGCACGAATCGATGCGCCGTCACAGGACGACATGATCGATGTCCTTCTCGCGGCCGAGATCGACGGTGAGAAACTCGCCTTCGCCGACGTCGTGTCCAACGCGATGCTGCTTGTTCAGGCCGGCCTCGAAACAACGGCGAGCGCAATGTCGTTCGCGTTTCACTATCTCGGCACCCATCTCGACGAGCGCGACCGGCTCATTCGCGAGCCCGACATCATGCCGCGCGCCATCGAGGAACTGATCCGCTTCGGCGGGTCCATTCACGGCATCCCGCGAACGGTCGCCAAGGAGGTCGACCTGAACGGCCGCACCTTCTGCCCTGGCGAATCGGTCCTGGTCAACTACGCGTCGGCCAATCGTGACGCCGTCGAATTCGCCGATCCTGATCGCTGCATCCTCGACCGCAAGGCCAACCGGCACCTCGGGTTCGGGGCGGGCGTCCATCGTTGCCTCGGCTCCAATCTGGCACGCCTGGAATTTCGAATCGGTGTCGAACAAGCGTTGGCGCGGATACCCGACTACGCCATGGCACCCGATAGTGACACGGTATTTCACGGAAACTCGGTAACGCGCGGATACCGGGTGCTTCCCGTCGTGTTCAGTCCCGGAAAGCGGTCAACCGTATGAGCTATCGAATCATCCAGTGGATGACGGGCGACGTCGGACAGGTCGGTGTCCGGCACTTCGCCCACTGCCCCGTGTTCGACCTGGCCGGAGTATTGGTGCACAGCAAGGACAAGGTCGGCAAGGATGCGGGCGAGATCGCAGGGATCGCGCCGGTCGGCATCGTCGCGACGGACGACATCGAGGCCGTCATCGCCATGGACGCCGACTGCGTCTTCTACACGCCGATCATCATGGACACCGAAACCGTCTGCCGACTGCTGCGATCAGGAAAGAACGTCGTCACCACGAGCGGATTCTTCTACCCAACAGCGGACTTCGCCTCAGACGGCGCCAAGATACGTGCCGCATGTGAGGCTGGCGGAACCACTTTTCATGCCGGTGGCATCCATCCGGGCTACGCCGGAGACATCCTCCCGCTCACACTCGCCCGAGTGATGAGCAGGATCGACCAGATCCGCGTCCACGAAGTCGTGAACGTCCTCGCAGACGCGCCGACAGACCACATCGATTGGATGGGCTTCGGCAAGGACAAGGACGCATTCGTCTCCGAGCCGACGATTCTGGGTCTCGGGGTGCCGTTCTTCGCGCAGTCGATGTACATGATCGCCGACGGCCTCGGGGTGAGCATCGACGAGGTGACCGCCGCAGACGTCAGGGCAGCTGTGGCCACCGAGGACATCCCGCACGATCTGGGCGCGATACCCCGCGGCACGGTCGCCGCTCAGCACCACGAATGGACGGCATGGGTCGACGGCAGGCCGCTCATCGTCTTCGAGGCGCTGTACACGACTACGAGTACCGACAAGCTGGAGCCGGCATGGGATTTCGGCAAGACGCGCTACCGCATATCGATCGAAGGAGATCCGCCGAGCGAGCTCATCCTCCAGGGCGTCGAGCGACCAGACGGCACCATGGCGCACCCCGGCTACAGCTGGACCGCGATGGGCGCCATCAACGCGATCCCCGACGTGTGCGAGGCCGCACCGGGCTGGCTCACCCACCTTGACCTCGGTCTGGTCCAGCCCCGTGGCGTGGTGCGCACATGACCTCGACGCAATCAGCGACTCCTTCGCTTCACCACGTCGTCTTCGCCATCGCACCCGAACGTCACGATGCGGTGGCGGAGATGTTCACCGGCCTCGGGTTCACCCTTGCCCCAGCTGAACTGACCGAGCTGGGACTACGGATCAACCTGGACTGGGCGCACGGAATCGAACTGATCAGCCCACTCCCCGGAGCGACCAGCGCGGTGGCCGCGTCGGTTGGCGAGTTTCTCGACAGCAAGGGCGACGGCATCTACACCGTCGTGCTCCAGGTCCCCGACGCCTCGGCTGCTGAGGCCGTCACCGAGCGGTACGGGGCCGGCATCCGCTTCCGTCAGAAGCTCGAGGGCAACGGCACGCATCTCGAGGAAATCGACCTGTCGGTGTTCGACCTGCCGCTCACCCTGCTGGACACCAACATCCCCTGATGCCATGACCGATCCGCAGACACTCCCGCAGGTCCTCTACGAAGACCTGCCCATGGCGGCTGACCGCGGGGCGGGCTGGGCCAAGCTGCGAAGCCTCGGGCCGGTGCTGCAGGGCGACGGCTGGTACTACCTCACCAACCGAGAGGATGTGCTTGCCGCGCTGCGTAACCCGGAGGTCTTCTCGTCCACCCGGGCCTTCGATGACATGGTCAGCCAGGTGCCGCTTGTGCCGCTGGCCTTCGATCCACCCGAGCACACCCGATATCGCAGAATCCTGCATCCGTTCTTCAGTCCGCAGGTGCTTGGGACTGTCTTGCCGTCATTGCAGGCCCAGGCTGCGGAGATCATCGCCGAGATCGCAGCGCGTGAGCAGTGCGAGGTGATGGCCGACCTGGCCACGCCGTACCCGTCGCAAGTCTTCCTCACCCTCTTCGGTCTACCGCTCGAGGACCGGGACCGACTGATTGCGTGGAAGGACGCCGTCATCGATCTGAGCCTGGAGCGGGATCCCGACAAGATCGATTTGGTGCCCGCTGCAGAATTGTTCGGGTACCTCACCGATGCCATCGACGCACAACGCCGGCATTCCCGCGACGGGATCCTCTCGCAACTCCTGCACGGCGACGATGCGCTCACCGACGCCGAGGCGCTGGGACTGTCCTTCGTGTTCGTGCTCGCCGGTCTGGACACCGTCACCTCGGCGATCGGAACGACAATGCTCGAATTGGCCCGCCGCCCCGGCCTGTGCGACGACCTTCGCCGGAATCCGGACGCCGTACCGGCATTCGTCGAGGAGATGATCCGGCTGGAGCCGGCAGCACCGGTGGTGGGGCGAGTGACCACTCGTGCGGTGACGGTAGCAGGCGTCACGCTGCCCGAGGGCGCTGAGGTCCGGCTGTGTCTCGGCGCGATCAACCGCGACGGCAGCGATGAGGTGTCCGGCGACGATCTCGTCATGGACGGCAAACTGCACAGACACTGGGGATTCGGCGGCGGGCCGCACCGTTGCCTGGGTTCACACCTGGCGCGGATGGAGTTGACGATCGTGGTCCGCGAATGGCTCAGCCGCATAGGCGACTTCGACCTCGCCCCGGGCTACCAGCCGAAGATCAAGTGGCCCTCGGCCACGTGCACGCTGCCGGAGCTACCGCTGCGGATTCTGCGCCGATCGACCGCAACGGAGGCGTCATGACCGTCAATACCGCCAAGCCCAGCGTCTTCGAGGCCGGACTTCCCACGCTGACTTACGACTTCGCTGACACTCCACAGGACATCTATCCGCAGTTCCGGCGGGCGCAGCAGACCGCACCGATTGCGTTGGGGCCTATCGGACCCGAGGTGCTCTCTTACGAACTCGCGAGGACTGTGCTTCGCGATCCGCGGTTCGTCGTCCCTGCGGGCATTCACCTCTCTGCTCACGGCATCACGTCGGGTCCGTTGTGGGACAGGGTGACCCGCAGCATCCTCAACATGGAGGGTGACGAACACCGTCGGCTGCGGAGCCTGGTCTCGCGCGCGTTCACACCGCGGGCGACCGCGCGAATGCACGAGACCATCCACACAGTCATCAACGAACTCATCGACGGCGTCATCGACTCGGGCCGCTGTGAATTCGTCGCCGACATTGCTCGCCCTTATCCGATACCAGTCATCTGTGCGCTGTTGGGGGCGCCCCGTGAGCACTGGCAGCAGTTTTCGCGATGGGCGGAGGACATCTTCAAGATCGTCAGCTTCGACTGCGATCTCGCCGCGGAAGAACCCGTCGTCCTCGAGGCGTGGGGCCAGTTCGACGACTACATCGACGATATGATCGCCCAGCGTCGGAGCTGCTTGACCGACGATCTGCTCTCCGAACTCATCCGAATCGAAGACGCGGGCGACCGACTCAACGCCGCTGAACTGCGCATGCTGGCCTTCAGCATCCTGGTGGCCGGCACCGACACCACGCGCAGCCAACTGGCGGCGTCCATGCAGGTGTTGTGCGACCACCCGGACCAGTGGGCACTTCTTCGCCAGCAGCCCGAATTGGCGATGCGAGCCGTCGAAGAGACGATGCGGCATTCACCGTCGATGTGCAGCACCGTGCGCAGCGCCGTCGAGGACGTGACGATAGGCGAATACACCTTTCCCGCAGGCGCATACATTCTCGTCAACACCTATGCGGCCAACCGTGACAGCACCATCTATGACGGCCCGGCGCGCTTCGACATCACCCGCGACGATCCGCCACCGATTCTGACATTCGGTGGCGGAGTGCACTACTGCCTCGGCGCCAACCTGGCGAGGCTGGAACTCGCCGAGGCACTGAAGATCCTCTCTCAGCGTTTCCCGAATCCACGTCGCGCGGAGACGATGCCGTGGAAACCACTGCTCGGCCTCAGCGGGCCGACGAGTCTCCCGATGGAGTTCGACTGATGAGTTCTACGTCTGAAGCGCCGCCAGTTGCCGCCGCACGCGAGGTCATCCCGTTCCGGGAGCGCAAGGGCGACATCGTCTTGTGGATCTTCTTTCTGGTCAACGTCATCTTCGTGACGTACCAGGCAGACATCGAGCAGCTCGTCATACGCGACCCGGACAACTTCACCTATCCGATCTGGCCGCCCGCGTACATGATCGACTTCCTGCACTGGTATTTCGCGAACTACGACCCGTTGCTTTACGAAAGGCCCGTCTGGTACACCACCATCGTCATCATCGACCAAGTCGTCTACGGCCCCTTCTACATCGCCGCGCTGTACGCCTTCTGGAAAGGCAAGGAGTGGATCCGCAACTGGTCGATCATCTGGGCGTCCGTAATGCTCGCCACGGTCACCGTCATTCTCGGGGAAGAGATCGCGGGGCCGTTTGCCAGCGACCACCTACCGCTGGTGTTCGCAACCAACGCGAGCTGGTTGATCGTTCCGGTGTGGGTGCTCATCCGGATGTGGCGAGAACATCCGTTCACGCGGCCGGTCACCGTCGAAAGGGAGAAGTGACATGGCGACGTTTGCGGAGCGCTACGGCTCCTGGGCCGTCGTCGCGGGGGCATCCGAGGGTCTTGGCGAGGCACTGGCCCGAGGGTGCGCCGGGCGGGGGCTCAACGTCGTGCTCATCGCACGGCGCATCGAGCTCGCGCAGCAGCTCGCCGACGACATCGCCGCCGCCACCGGCGTGCAGACACGTGCGTTGCGGGCAGACCTCGCCAACCGTGACGACCTCGACCGCATCCTCGCCGAGCTCGTCGACCTCGACGTCGGACTCCTCGTCTACAACGCCGCGTTCTCCGTCGTCGGACCGTTCTGGAACTTCGATATCGACACCCACCTCAAGGAGATCGACGTCAACGTGCGCGGACCTCTTGTGCTCGCGCACGGTTTCGGCGAACGGTTCCGAGCGCGAGGTCGCGGCGGGATCATCCTGCTGTCGTCGATGGGGGCGCTGCAAGGCATGGTGCGGGTGGCGAACTACTCCGCCACCAAGGCGTACAACCTCGTGCTCGCCGAAGGTCTTTGGGCCGAACTCCGCGACGACGGCGTCGACGTCCTCGTCAGCTGCGCGGGCGCGACACGAACGCCCAACTATGTGGCGTCCGAGCCCGACGATGCCAACGTTCCGGTCCAGGAACCCGAGCAGGTCGCCCGCGAGACGCTGGATGCGCTCGGCAAGATGCCGACGCTGTTTCCCGCGCGCGTACTGCGGTTCACCCACTTCGCCTTCCGCCACCTGATGGGACGTCGCACCGCTGTCCGGTTGATGGCCTATGCAAGCAACCGAACCTACAAGGAGCAGGGAAGCTACAGCACCGGCAACCGCAACTGACCCGCGCCTTGTCTCCATCTTTATAAAGATAGTAAAATAGCGCCATGGATCGCGATCAGCTCGTCGACCTGACCCGTCGCGCGCTCAAACTGGCGCGCGACAAGACAACCGACATGGCGCCCGCCGAATACCGTGTGCGTGCCGACACCTACACCTCGCCCGACCGGCACGCGCGCGACATCGAGATGGTCCTCGCCAGCCCACAACTGGTCGGCTATGTCTCGGAGCTGCCGAAACCCGGTTCCTACTGCACCAAGACCGTGATGGGTCGGTCGATCCTGCTCACCCGCACAACGGACGGCACGGTGAAGGCGTTCGAGAACGTCTGCCTGCACCGGCAGTCACAGATCACCGAGGGCTGCGGGTCCGCGCGCAGGCTCGTCTGTCCGTACCACGCTTGGAACTACGATCTCGACGGCAACCTGGTCGGGGTTCCA
Organism: Mycobacterium sp. ITM-2016-00318; assembly: GCF_002968285.2. NCBI lineage: Bacteria > Bacillati > Actinomycetota > Actinomycetes > Mycobacteriales > Mycobacteriaceae > Mycobacterium > Mycobacterium sp. ITM-2016-00318. The sequence goes on from NZ_CP134400.1 coordinate 3,866,273, forward strand.
GGCAAGGAGGGCTTCCCCGAAAGCTCAACGGGCAGCGCCAAATTGACCGAACTGCCTGCAACCGAATGCGCAGGCTTTCTCTGGATCGCGCTCGCCCCTGACGTCACGCTCGACATTCCCACGTTCCTCGGGCCGCTGGCCGACGAACTAGACTCCTGGGGCATTGGCCGCTGGGCACCCCTCGGCGAGAAGGTGCTCGACTGTGCCATCAACTGGAAGCTTGCGATCGACACCTTCGCGGAGAACTACCACTTCGCGACCGTGCACAAGACCACGTTCGCGACCATCGCGCGCAGCAACTGCACGCTGTTCGACTCGTTCGGCCCGCACCACCGACTTGTGTTCCCACTCAACGGCATCCTCGACCTCGACGACGTCGACGAAGAGCAGTGGGAACCCCTCCAGGCCATGGTTGTCATCTACGCGTTGTTCCCCAACATCGTGCTTTCGGCGACGATCGCCAACGGTGAACTGTTCCGCGTCTATCCGAGTGAGGTGCCTGGCCGGTCGATCACCGTGCACCAGAACTCCACTCCGCTCGACCTCTCGCAGGAATCAGTCGCCGCAGGCGCGCAGGCGGTCTTTGAGTACGCGCACGGCACCGTCCGCGACGAGGATTACGCGCTCGTCGCGAAGCTGCAGGCGAATCTCGCCTCAGGCGTCAGGGAGCATCTGGTCTTCGGCCGCAACGAACCAGGGTTGCAGCATCGGCACGAGAACTGGACGAACGCGGTCAGCGCTGCTCGTCGATGAGGCCCGCCACCTCGTCGCGCTCCCCCGGTTCGGCGGCCGCCAGCACGTCAGCCAGTTCCCAGTCCCGGTAGAGGGCCATCGACCGCTCATAGAACGCGAACCCGCTGACCGGCTCGCCGCGATACGTTCCCTGATACCGGAACGGACCCGCCATGTACTCCAGCGGAAGCAGATGCGCGGGGGCGGCAACCAACGGCTCTGCCGTCAAATCCAAGTCGAGCTTGCGTGACGTCAAGCGATGACGGTCGGAAAGGTAACGAGCCTTCGAGGGCGGCGGGACAAGCGTGCGGATCTCTTCGGGCCACCGCACGTAGCTGGTGATGTCGACCTCGATGTCATCGGTGTGTTCGGGAAGGGCGTCGGGCGAGCTCACGGTGGCACCGGTGAACGGCTGCGGCGCATTGCGATTCGTGCGGTCGAACTGCCGCCAGATGCTGATGTCCACGCCGCTGTCGAGGTTGATCGTGCGCCACTCGTGCCCACGTGACCGGATGTCGCCCGTCCCTCCGCCGTCATTGGCGACCAGTGGAAACCACTGCCGGTCCACATGGCCCGCGGTCCCGGTGACCTTTTCTCGCACCGAACCCCACGACAGCGTTCCGGTCATGCTCATGCGCGTTTGGAAATACGAGTACGTGGTGGCCTGCCCAAAGCACTCGATGACCCCGTTGTAGGCCGCGGCGCCAAGCGGCACGGGTGCCCGCGACGGTGTCACGTCCAAATCCAGTTGCATTGCGTAACCGTGATGATCGGTGCCGAAGAGGCTGAAGTCATAGGTATAGGGCAGCAATTCGCCCTTGTGGTCACGAGACGTCTGCCAGATCGAAGTTCCGGCGCTGCCGTCATAGGACAGGTTCAGATGGTCATCGGCCATCGCCAGTTTCGGGCCCGCCGCCGCGTCCTTGTTCGTGCCTGGCATGTCGTAGTCCGTATAAGTGCCATACGTGCCGTTGTCGAGGTCGAACAGCGCGAGTGTGTAGAAGTCCGCGACGATCGCCTGGCCGGGCCGGTTCTTGTTGTAGATCGTGAAGAAGGCGAACCGACGCCCCGATTCCGCTACGAGTTCGCCCGCGAGGTACCACGTATCCGACTCGCATGACGGGTGGTTGGCTTCGGCGGCCGGAAAGACGAATTGCGGGTCGCCCGCCACCAGCTCGAACGGGTACCGACGCCAGTCCTCGCCCACGGGCACTCCAGTCTCCCTTTTTTGCTATGTTAACAGTAATAGCAACTTTAGCGCGGGCACGCAGTTCCATGAGGAGGCCGACGCGTGAGGTCGATGTCCTATGACAAGCTCTTCATCGGCGGCCGCTGGCAGGCGCCAGCCAGTGACCGACGGATCTCCGTGGTATCGCCCCACACCGAAGAGCCGATAGGCGAAACGCCGGAGGCCACCGCGCAGGATGTCGACCGCGCGGTGCTCGCCGCCCGCAAGGCATTCGACGAGGGGCCGTGGCCACGTTTGCCCGTCACCGAGCGGATGGCGAAGATCGAGAAGCTCGCCTCGGCCTACACCGCACACGCGGAAGAGATGGCCGACCTCATCACCGCGGAGATGGGTTCTCCCCGCACGTTCAGCAGGCTCGGGCAGGCGAACGGGGCGCTGTCTCAGATGTATCTGACTCTCGCCACCGCCAAGGAGTTCGGCTGGGTCGAGCGCAGACAGGGACTCTTCGGCCAAGTTCAGGTCCGACGGGCACCGGTCGGCGTCGTCGGCGCCATCGTGCCGTGGAACGTACCCCAGGTGCTGATCATGCCGAAGATGATTCCCGCGCTGATCGCCGGTTGCACCGTGGTCGTCAAGCCGGCGCCGGAGACTCCCCTTGACGCGATGTGGCTGGCAGAGATGATCGATGACCTCGACCTGCCGGAAGGCGTGGTGTCGATCGTGCCCGGTGGCCGGGAGACCGGCGAAAGCCTTGTCCGCCATCGGAATGTCGACAAGATCGCGTTCACCGGTTCCTCGGCTACCGGCAGGCACATCGCCGCGGTGTGCGGTGAACAGCTCAAGCGGGTCAGCCTGGAACTCGGCGGCAAGTCGGCGGCGATCATCCTCGACGATGCGGACGTCAACCACACGGTCAAGCACCTCAAGATGGCCGGCCTCATGAACAACGGCCAAGCGTGTGTTGCGCAGACCCGCATCCTGGTCAGTGAACGTAAACACGACGAGGTCGTCGAATCCTTGGCGGATATGGTGTCCAGCCTCATCATCGGCGATCCTGCCGATGAGTCGACCGACATCGGACCTCTTGTCGCGCAGCGTCAGCAGCAGCGCGTGCAGGGCTACATCCGGTCCGGTATCGACGAAGGCGCCAAAGTCGTTGTGGGCGGGCCCGACAAGCCGTACGACCGCGGCTGGTATGTGCAGCCGACGCTGTTCACCGGCGCGACCAACGACATGAAGATCGCCCGCGAGGAGATCTTCGGCCCGGTTCTCACGGTGCTGACCTATACCGACGAGGCCGACGCGATCCGCATCGCCAACGACAGCGACTATGGCCTTGCCGGTTCGGTGTGGACCGCCGATGTCGCGCACGGTCTGCGAATGGCCGCCGAGATCCGCACCGGCACTTACGGGATCAACATGTACCAGCTCGACACCAGCGCGCCGTTCGGTGGTTTCAAGCAGTCCGGTATCGGCCGCGAGTTCGGTCCCGAGGGCCTCGCTCAGTACACCGAGGTGCAGTCGACGGTGACGGCGGGCGAGCTTCCGCCGAGCTAGTCGGCCAGTTCCAGCGTCAGCTGCGCCGGACAGCAGAGTTCGTCGCGCTGATTGAAGATAGCGATCTCGAGGTCGACCAGATGACGCACGGTGTCACCGGCCTTCTCCCGCCGCTTGTCGACGACCCGGCCCCGGCCGACCATGGAGTCGCCCGCGTACACGGAACCGACCATCGACACCTTGCGCCGCACCACCCGGCTGTACGGTCCCGCCCAGTCGGTCGCTATCCGGTCGATGAAGCCGGCGAGATGCATGGTGTTCACGAAAATTGAAGGATGTCCGTGCTCTTGGGCGTAGACGGGGTCATAGTGGCCGGGAAAGTAGTCCCAGGTCGCGCCGGGGTTCATCACCACGCGTTGATAGCTGATCTCGTCGACGACCTCTGCGAGGTCGCTCGGCACGGCGACGTCGTCCCACAGCAACCTGCGGTATGCGCTCATGGCCACTCCGCGGGCGTGAAGCGGAACAACGTGTTTTGATTGGTCGCCACAAGGGTTCCGTCGGCCCGGTGGTAGCTGTCGCACGTCTCGACGAAATGTCCGATGCCGACCTTCGTGCGCTTCTCCGGGGACACCGACACCACTTCCTCGACGACCTTGAGTCGGTCACCCTCGAGGATCGGCGTGACTAGTTCGACGTCGTTGGATGCGTTGATGAAAGTGCTGCCGGGCAGCGGGACGCGTATCGCGATCGACGGAACCGGTTTCTGCTCATCGGGCAGCCAAGGCGGCGGGATGAGCAAGCCCATCAGCATCGCGGGCGGCGCGACGAGCCCGCCCCATACCGCCGAGGCGAACTCGGTGTCCCAGTACGCCGGGTTTCCATCCTGGACCATCGATGCGAAGTGTTGGATGCGTGCCGCGCTCACCGCGGTACCCGCATATCTCGGTTCGCTGCGCACGCCGACCATACGCAGGGCATCCTGGTAGGTGCCGAACGCGAACTCGTAGCGGATGGCTTCACTCACCGTCGGGTCACCGGCTCATAGGGGTAACGCGTCTTTGCTTGGTACCACATCCCATTCGAGCTCGCGCGAGGTGAAATACCATCCGCCGCGCTCGTAGATGAGCTTGTCCCGGTAGACGCCGGTGGCGCGCAGTTCGGCGCCCACGAACAGCAGCGCGACACAGTTCTGGGTGGCATCGACGCCGTCGACGGTGATCTCGTGATCGACGGTCACGAGGCGCTGGCCGTTGCCGCCGTCGAAGGCGTCGCGCAGGTTGGTGAACATCTGCCCGTCGCGGGTGACCGTCGCACCCGCGTGGCGGAACGTCGCGACCCAGCCGCCGAAATCGCCCGTGGAGAACAGCCCGTTCTGTCGGGCGTTCAGGTTCAGGATGGCCGCGCGCCCGGCCACCCCCGCGAGCACGAACTCCTGCTGATAGGTCATCGCCATGTGTCTGCTTCTCCCCTCTTAGCGACTCAGTACGTAGCCGTGATCCTCACGGTCCCATGTGGCTCCGCCGAGACCCCTGTTGCGCAGCAGATCCTTGCGTACCCGTCCAATGACGTTCTTCGGTATCTCGTCGAGTACTTCCAGATATCGCGGGACACAGAAATACGGCATCCGCGCCGAGCAGAAGTCCAACAGTTCGGCATGTTCGAATTTCGCGCCGGGAGCGAGGGTGACGACAACAAGGATGTCGTCCTCACCCAGATCGCTCGGGACGGCCACGGCGGCCGCCTCCACGACAGCGGGATGTCGCATCACCGTCGTCTCAACTTCGACCGACGAAACGTTCTCTCCGCGTCGGCGCAGGCAATCCTTGGCCCGGTCGACGTAGGTGAGGTTGCCGTCGTGGTCGAATGACCCGAGATCACCGGTGCGGAACCACTCCTGGTGCTTCGTGACTTTCAGCTCCGAGTCGACCGCGTCGGCATCGACATAGCCCAGGCTCATCACGTCGGCCGACCTTGGCCTGCACGCGATCTCACCGACGGAGCCCGTGGGTGACGACTGTCCGTCATCGCCGACGATCCGCACGTCGAATGCCGGGTTCACCCGCCCCGACGTGCCGGGTACGCCGGGCTCGGACACGCGCTTGTAGGCGATCGGAAACGCCTCGGTCATGCCGTACATCGTCACGATCTTCGCGTCGTAGCGCTTCTCGATGCCGCGGTACATATCCGCCGCGACAGGAGCCGCCGAGATGAACCTCAGCGGCAGCCGCGAATCGCGCGCGTCGGGCGGTTGATTCCACAACATCGACACCATCGCGCCCGCACCGGCGAAACCCGCCGCGCCGCAGGCGCGTATGTCATCCCAAACCTCGGTCGGCCGGAACGCCGCCGACAACACTATCGTCGAGCCGAGCAGCATCGGCACCAACACCGAGGGCGCGGCGCTCAGATGGAACAACGGCATGGCGCTCCACACGACCTCGCCTGCGGCGAGCTCCCAGGCGGCCGCGACTCCGGCCGCCGCAGAGAACAGATAGTGCCAGGTGGTGGCAACGGCCTTTGAGGGTCCGGTCGTACCGGACGTGAAGAAGAGGGCAGCAAGTTCCTGCGGGCCCGTCGGGTCGACGTCGGGCGGGGTACTCGGTGCGCGTGCCAACGCGTCGGTCAACGACTCACCGACAACCAGAGTCGTTTTCAGAGTCGCGACCCCGTCTGCAGTCTCGCTGAGGCGGACATGGCGCTCAGGGTCGGTGATGACGACCTTGGCGCGGGCCAGCCGCAGCGCGTGGGCGAGAAACTCGTCCTTGTTGGCGACGTTGACCGCTGCCGTCACCGCTCCGATGCGCGCGGCGCCGAGCCAGAAGTACACCCACTCGGGGCATGTCGCTGTGAACAGTGCGACGGTGTCACCCCTCGCGACACCGTTGTCTGCCAACACATGCGCCGCCGCACACGATCGGTCACGCATCTGCGCGAATGTCACCGGCGTCCCGGCGATGGACATCATCATGCGGTCACCGAACTGCTCAGCGCGCAGGTCGAGCACGTCCGGGATCGTGAAGCGCTCGACACCGAACTGCGACGGGCCGATCGGCCCGTCGCGCCTACGCCCTTCAGGCACCCGCCGCCGCCGGGTCGGGTTCACCGGTGGCGGTGTACCCGAAGTCGATCGGCGACGGCTCCTCACCTGGATAGAACCGATGCGCCCACCGCCGTAGGGCCGCGTAGTCGCGGGCTTCCTCGGGGGCCAGGTTGGGCTTCTCCAGATACTTCATATTCTCCCACGTGAAGAAGTCCTGTTTGATGACCTCCTGCTGCAGCGCAAGGAATTTCGCCGCGCGGCCTGCCGGCTTGTCGCCGGTGTCGCCGGGCTCGCGAACCGAGGCCTGCGTGTAGAAGTAGTCGGTGTAGTCCTCGTCGACCGGAGTCTGGCCCGTGACCTCGATGGTCGCGACGAGCTCCTCGGGGAACCGCACGATGCCGAGCCCGAGCGAGTAGTTGTCGTAGATGATGTTGGCGTCGACGGGGCCGTCGGGCGTGAGCCATGTCGACGCGCGGCCGCCGCCGAAGTTGGCCGTCACGGTCGCATGCAGGTGGTATCCGTCGGCGTTGAACGACGTGGTGTTGGCGGCGCTGTCGGCCTTGTGCACGAACTGCACGTGGTACGGGTCGGCGGCGTTCTCGATGATCATCTGCGCATGCACCTTCACCCGGTTGAGCATCCGGGAATGCGGGTGCAGCGGGTAGTAGTCGTCGGTTTCCAACTCGGGCAGCACCGGCGGCTGCCAGTACGGTGCCCGGCCATGGCGCTCGTGCCACACGAGGATGAAGCCGTACCACTCCCGCGCCGGGTAGCTCTTGATCTTCACGTTCTGCTTGCAGCCGATCTTGCTGTACGGGATCAGCGCGTTGGTGCCGTCGCCGCGCCACTCCCAGCCGTGCCACGGGCAGACGATGTGTTCGCCCTCGACGGTGCCTCCGACACCCATGTTCGCGCCGAGGTGCAGGCAGTACGCGTCGAGCACGTTCACCGTGCCGGATGTGGTGCGGAAGATGACCAATTCCTCGCCGAAGTAGTGCGCCCGCTTGACCTGGCCGGCTTCCAATTCAGACGCGAAGCCGACGATGAACCAACCGGTCGGGAAACGGTACTTCGAGAGGCTGATACCGCTAGGGCCGAATTCACGTTCCGACGGATCGATGGTGGGATCGTCGATCGTGTTCGTCATGCCGTCTCCGTCCACACAATATCTGGCCAGGTCAGACCCTGTCCGTCGTCTATTGTTACTATTTTAAACATTCTAGGTCAAGGACAGCCGAACCAGGAGCCTGCATGCCCACGACCACGCCAGTCGATCTGTCGGATTCCACGTTGTGGCGGAACGGATTTCCCGACGAGTTGTTCGCCGACCTGCGGCGGGATCGGCCGCTGTTTCACCACGAACTGACCGACGGCGTGGCCAAGACCGTCAAGCGGGACTTCTGGATGGCCACCAAGCACCGCCACGCCCAACGCATTCACCGCGACACCGACTCCTTCACCGCGACCGACGGCCCGCTCATCCAGGGCGTCGGAGTCATCGGATCGGCGCCGACCATCATCAACATGGACCCTCCCGAACTGCTCAAGCGACGCCGGGTGTTGTCGCACGCGTTCACGCCGAAGGCCATCGGCAAACTCGAGGACGGCATCCGCAGGCGCGCCGCCGTCATGGTCGACGGACTGCTCTCGGCGGGCGGCGGTGACTGGATCGACGATGTCGCCGACGTGCTGCCGATGTCGGTCATCGGCGACATCATCGGCATTCCCGAGGACGATCGGCCCGAAGTCTTCGACACGCTCGACCGCATCCTCAAGGTCGCCTCATCAGAAGACGAGGTAGCCCAGCAGAACGCGATGGAGTTGTTCGGCAAGATCTTCACCTACGCGCTCGAACTCACCGCGGAGAAGCGGCGCGATCCCACCGACGACATCTGGAGCACACTCACGACCGCCAGCGTCACCGACGAGAACGGCGAAAAGCTGTCGATCCCGACGAACGAGTTGGAGATCTTCTTCTTCGTCATCGCGTTCGCAGGCAGTGACACCACCAAGAATGCTCTCGCATCCGGACTTCAGGCGTTCGTCGCCAATCCCGAGCAGATCGATCGGTACCGCGAGGACGAGGCCGTCCGGTCGAGCGCCGTCGAAGAGGTGCTGCGCTGGTCGTCGCCGGTGACATTCTGGACGCGCAGCACGAAGGTCGACGTGGAGATGGACGGGATCACGATCCCGAAGGGCGAACGGGTGGTGGCGATGTTGCGCTCGGCCAATCGCGACGAGGAGGTCTTCGACGACCCGTTCGCCTTCGATATCGGCAGGGCGGAGAACCCGCATGTGACGTTCGGCGGCGGCGGCCCGCACCATTGCCTCGGCGCGATGCTTGCGCGCGCCGAGATCCGCGCCGTCCTCGACGAATTGCTCTGCCGCGCAAGCGATATCACCCTCGGCGCGCCGGAGGTCACCTATCCGAACCTGACGAACAACATGACGATCTTCGACGGGATGCCGATATCGCTGACGCGGCGCTGACCGCCCCTCAAAACCCGCCAACCAAGCAACGCCGAAACCAACATTTGGGCGCGAATTTGGGCTGTTTTCGCGCCCAAACCGACAAATGGGCGCGTAGTTACAGGCCTTTGGGACGGGTGCCGATGACGCCGTCGGTGGCGAGCCGGTCCAGTTCGGTCGCGGTCAGCCCGCACAAATCCGTCAGCACTTCCTCGTTGTGCTGCCCGAGCGTCGGCGGAGTGCGCCGCAGCCACCTTGCCATCCCGTCGAGGCGGGTGAACGGAGGACACGGATACAGTCCTTCGCCGGTGCGCGGATGCTCGAGCCGTTCGAAGAAGCCGCGGTGGATCAGTTGCTGGTTTCCGGTCACCAGTGACGGCGAGACGACCACCGCGGCCGGAATACCGGCTTGGGCAAGCCTTTCCGCGGCCACTTGGGGGTCTTGACCGGCTAGCCACTGTTCGAGGCCGACGTCATGGCCGCCGATGAGTTCGGCCAGCGCCGCGCGGTGTTCGTCGCTTCCTACGCTCACCGCGACCCACTCGTCTTCGCCCGCGCACCGGTAGACGTCCTGATCCGCCGTGGTGTGGCCCCGATTTCCGTGACGCTCCATGACCGTTCCGAAAACCTCGAATTCGATTGTCTGGATGGCTGTGACGTTGAGTACCGTCTCGATCATCGGCACCTCGACGAGCTGGCCTCGGCCCGTCCGGTCGGCGAACTCGAGCGCCGTCAGCGTCGCGAACGCCGCATGGGCGCCGGCGAGCGGATCGCACGCACCCCGCGGCGCGACGGGAGGACCGTCGGGCAGACCGGTCACCCATGCCAGCCCGGCGATCTGTTCCATCGTCGGCGCGAACCCCACGCGATCGCGCCACGGACCGGACAAGCCGAACGCGGGCATGCGCACGACGACAGCGGTCGGGTTGATTTCGAGCAGCGCGTCCGAGCCGAGGCCGAACTGATCCATCACCCGCGGTGAGAAGTTCTCGATGACGACGTCGGCCTGCCGCACCAGTTCCCGGACCAGTCGAAGGCCGTCCTCGGACTGAAGATCGAGGGTGACCGACCACTTGTTGGTGTTCATCGCGTGGAAGACCCAGCCGTACTCCCACCAGTCGTCGACGTCTTTGCGCATACCGCCGGAGTAGCGGATGCCGTCCGGACGCTGAATCGACTCGATCTTGATGACGTCGGCGCCGAACGCCGCAAGCGCGTTGGACGCGGCGGGACCGGCCCAGAACGCCGTGAAATCCAGCACTCGCACACCCGCAAGTGGCGCTGCAGCAGGCGTGGTCTGGGTTCCGGATTCCCTTGGCTCCCAGACGCGGACGTCGTCGGCCTCCCCTACCCCTGGAGCGGCGCGAACCGGCGCCTGGGCGGCGAGCGACATGAGCCATGGTGCGCGTGGTTGCCGGAAGCCCGCCGGGTTGTGGATGTAGACACCCCTGGCTCGCAGGTGGTCCATGTCGGGGATGGTCGAGCCGTTGCCGAGCGGAGCCAGTGGCAGCCGGAAGAGCTGGCCGAGTTCGACGACTTCGTCGACGGTGCGCTCGCGCAGCCACGGGTCGATTCGCTCGCGGATCCAGTCGCGGTAGTCCCACCGGCCGATCTGGAACCGAAGCTGTTCGATCTCGGTGAACTCCTGGCAGTCGACCATCGCCGCGAAGTCCAGCCACTGCTGGCCGGTCACCATGCTGATGCCGACGTAGCCGTCCTTGGCCGGTTCGATCGACGGCACCTCGACCGAACGCCGCACGGGCGGGCGTTGCAGCAGCTGCGAGTGCAGCCATTCGCTGCTCTGCATCAACGTGATCGCTTCGAGCATGGACATGTCGAGGTGGCCGCCCGGTCCGCCGGCTGCGACGCGGCGGCGCAGCGTCATTGCGCCGTAGGCGGCCCACGTTCCGCCCATGTACTCGCCCAGCTCGCCGCCGATCGAGATCGGTGGACCTGCCGGGTCGCCCCGGAAGCCGGTCAGCCCGGATGCAGCCTGCAGGGTGAACTCGGTGGCGGGCCGATGCGACCACGGACCGGTCCAGCCGAAATCGGAGATCGTCACCACGATGCACCCCGGCCTGGCCTCGGCCAACCGTGTCGGATCGATTCCCAGAGCGGCGGCAGCGGCGCGGCCCGCGGTCACGACCACGATGTCGGCCCAGGCCAGCAGCTCGCCGGAAACGGCTGTCACGCTGCGCTTCCCGGCCGACAGATAGCTGAAGAGCGGCGATTCCGAGCCTTCGGCGAGCTCTCCTGCGGTTGCGGTGTAGCGGCGCAACGGATCTCCCGACACGGGCTCGACCTTCACCACATCGGCCCCTGCGTCGACAAGCAGCTTGCCGCAGTAACCGCCCGCGATACGGTCGCTGACCTCGACGACGCGCAGGTCATCGAGAGGAGTGGACGCTCCGTCGCTCACGCGCACAACCTCCCGCGGCCGTTTCTTTGTCATCTTAGTAACTTTTGTCAGATAGCCGGTCGGTACACCCCAGGTAGCACGCCTATCGCTGTTAACATTGCCATGCAATGACAACACTGGGAATCGGCCCTGAAGCGCGGCGCCGGCTGGGGGCCCGCAGGACGGCCGAGATCGTCGCCGACGAGCTCCGTCGTCAGATCATCGACGGAGAGCTGTCCGACGGCGACCTACTGCCGCGCCAGGAAGTGCTCGTCGAGCAGTTCAACGTCAGCCTGGTGTCGCTGCGGGAAGCCCTGCGAATCCTCGAGACAGAGGGCCTGGTCTCGGTGCGCCGTGGTAACCGCGGCGGCGCTGTGGTGCACGCTCCGGCCAAGGCGAGCGCCGCCTACATGCTGGGTCTGCTGCTGCAGAGCGACACCGTGCCGCTGGCCGACCTCGCAACCGCGTTACAGGAGCTCGACCCCATGTGTACCGCGCTCGCCGCGAAGCGACCGGATCGCGTGGAGACGCTGGTGCCCAGGCTCAAAGAGATCAATGACTTGATGGCCGAGCACATCGAGGACGGCGCGAAGTTCACCGAGATCGGCGGCCAGTTCCACGATGAGATCATTCGGGGCTGCGGAAATCACACGATGATCGCCGTGGTCGGCAGCCTCGAGACGCTGTGGTCCGGCCACCTGAACATGTGGGCCAAGGAAACCGCCGCACGCGGCGAGTATCCGTCGATGAGCAAGCGCCGCATCGCATTGTCTATCCACACCAAACTGACGGATGCGATCGAAGCCGGTGACGCCGATCGCGCGCGCAAGATCGCCGCCCGCCACATCGCTGACACGCAGACCTACTTCAGCGCAGGCGATCCCGAGCAGCGGATCGTGGCCCTGTCGCCTCAGGCGCTCGCCCGCCGCCAGCGCTGAAAGGTGCTGTGTGCGTACGGCGTTGATCACCGGTGGCAGCGGCGGTATCGGCAAGGAATGCGGACGCAAGCTCGCTGAACTCGGCTACGACGTCGTGCTGACCGCCCGGCGCGAGGAGCCACTGCGCGCCGCCGCCACCGAGATGGGTGCGCGTTACGCCGTCGCCGATGCCAGCGATCCGGAGAAGTTCGTGCCCGCGGTCGAGGCGGCGGGAGATATCGACCTGCTCGTGCACGCCTCGGGGGTGCTCGGCGGGACTTATGCCCGCAAGCAGACTTTCGAGCAGTGGCGAGAGACCATGGCAGCCAACCTCGACTCCTGTTTCGTCGTCACTTCGACGGCGCTACCGCGGATGAAGTCGGGTTCGCGGTTCGTGTTCATCTCGTCGTCGGCCGCGCACGAACCGATGATGGCCAGGACGGCGTACTCCGCGTCGAAGGCGGGCATGAACGCGTTCGCCGGCGCGCTGGCACAGGAGGTCGACCGCGACGGCATCAACGTCCACATCGTGACACCGGGGCCGGTGGAAACCGAGATGTTGCAGGATGTTCCGTTCGAGATGTGGGCGATCCGCGCTAGCGACGTCGCCGACGCCGTCGCCTGGCTGGACACCCTCGACCCGTCGGTCGACATCCCGGAGATCAGGCTGCACGCAATCACGCGCGGTCCGTCAGCGCGGGCGCCGATCGTGCCTCTCGGCGCCGAGCGTCGCGCGGCCCGCACCAAGTGATTTCGGCGCGCTAACCGACGCTGAGCGCACGTCAGCGCGCCGAAATCGCTAAAGCGACTTGACCATCGACGGAAGCCCGTAAAGCGCGGTCGCATTCCCGCGCATGATTCGCTCGCGCTGATCGGCGGGAAACCGGCGGATCGCCCAGTCCGGTGCGTCGTAGCTCCAATGCGGATAATCCGTCGAGAACATGATGTTGTCGCCGAGGTCCATCATCTCGATGTACTCGCGGTACTCCGTGACGTTGACCTCCTCGAGCGGTTGGGTGGTGAACCGCACGTGCTCGCGGACATAGTCGGACGGCTTGCGCCGCACATGCGGGAGATCGGACTTGCGGTGCTCCCAGATCCGGTCCATTCGCGACATCACTCCCATCGCCCAGGTGAAGCCGCCCTCGACGAACACCACCCTCAGGTCGGGGTGCCGGTCGAATGCGCCGTCGAACACCAGGCTCATGAGATGTGAGACGTAGAGCAGCGGCCAGGCGGCGAAGAAGTCGTGCCAGTGCGCGGGGTTGCCGACGGGGAATATCGGTATCAACTCGTACGGCGTCTGCCCCATCAGGTGGGTCGCGACCGGCAGTCCGTTACGCGACGCAGCCTCGTACATCGGGTCGAAATGCGGGCTGCCGAAGGGTATTCCGCGGGTCTGTGGCGTGATCAGCACCTCGGCCATATAGGGATGGCCCGCCCACCGCTCGATCTCCCGCGCAGCCTGGATCGGGTCCTGCGCGGTCACGCTGACAGCGCCGCGCCAGCGTCCGTGCCAGTTGTTGTCGCCGAGCCACACGTCGGCCAACCAGTCGTTGTAGGTCGACTTGAGCACGTGCTCGGCCTGCGGCAGCTGCGCATCGCACATCGGCTCCAGCACCGCGATGCTGACCCCGGCTTCGACGAGCAGTTGCTGGGCGGCGAAGTCCGGATCGCTGCCTGCGGCGCCCCCGCTGGGCGGTGACGCGTCGACGCGCAGCGAACTCGTCTTGTACGCATCGGGCGTGTCGTAGAAGTACGACAGCGGCGATACGGCGTTGCCCGTCGGCCAGAGCTTGTCCTTCCACTCCGGCGGCGCATAGGACTTCAGCACCTCCGCCGACACCGGCAGCGGGTGCACATCGGTGTCGACGATGGTCACCGCGATGTCCTTGCCGACAGCTTCGTCAACGCGTTCGACGATCGTCATGTGAAGCTTCCTTCCAGAGTGGCCGCGATCCCGTAGAGGTCGCTTCCATTGCGCCACAACAGCTTTTCCCGCTTGCCGGCTGACAGTCCCGCTGCGGCGGCGGCCGGACCGGTTGCCGACCAGTGCGGGTAGGCGGACCCGTACATCAACAGGTCCGCCTTGTCGGTGAAGTCCATCCACCGCTCGGCCTGCCTCTCGTCCGTCGGCCCGTCGAGGGCGGAGGTGCAGTAGCGCACGTGGTCGGGCAGGTACTCGCTCGGATATCTGTCGACCCACGGCGTCTGGTCGCGCATCGACATCCAGAACGTGTCGAGCCGCCACATCAACGGGGTGAGTAGGTCGTAGCCGCCGTCGGCGAAGACGAATCGCAGATCGGGATGCCTGCCGAAAACGCCCTCGATGATCAGCGTCGCGAGATGGACGAAGGAGTTCAGCGGCATGAACGCCGCATACCCGGGGTAGGTGAAGGCGTGGCCCGCGAACGTCGGCGCGTAGTCGACGCCGTTGCCCCCGTTGATGTGGACCGCGACCGGCAACCCGTGGGCGGCGGCGGCTTCCCAGATCGGCTCGAACACCGGCTTGCCGTAGGGCTCGCGCGACTGCAGCGGAACACCGACCTGCACCATCTTAGGATGGCCGGCCAGCCGTTCGATCTCGGCGACCGCACCGTTCACGTCCTCGGGGTTCACCCGGATCGTGCCGTAGAAGCGGTTGGTGGCGTCGGGTTCGAGCCAGCGGTCGATCAACCAGTCGTTGACCGCCGCACAGATCCGGCTGTTGAGCAGGTAGTCGGCGATGTTGCCACGCGTCGGCGGATTGAGGATCGCGTAGTCGACGCCACCCTCCGCGAACAAGTGGCGGGTCACGGTGTCGGGATCCGAGCCCGGATACCCGTCGCCGTACAGGTCCCGGCGGTAGTCGCCGCCGGGCGCCTGGTACCACTGCAGTTCGACATCCGGAATGGCCCGCAGCTTGTGTGCGGGCGAGATGTAGCGCCGGATCTCGGCGTTGTAGCGGAAATTCGGCTGCACATTGGCGTCGATGACACTCATGCGCCGACCTCGCAGGCTCCGCCGGCGCATTCTGTCCCGTTGATTCGCTCGCAAGCTTCGCTCATGCGGTGAGATACACCTGCCCCTCGGCCACATCCACCTCGTACGTGCGGACCCGCTTGCTCGGGTCAGCGAGGTTCGCACCCGTAGTGATGTCGAACTCCCAGTTGTGCCACGGGCAGCGCGCGATCTGCCCTTCGCGCACGTACCGCACCCCGCCCGGTGCGTCCGGCGCGAACTCCGTGGTGCCGCCCACGTAACCGGCGCACAGCGGTGCGCCTTCGTGCGAGCAGTAATTGGCGATCGCGTACAGCGAGCCGTCGATGTTGTAGACGCCCACGCCGAATGCGCCCGCCTCGACCAGCTTCATCGTTCCGGGAGGCAGGTCCTCGATCGCACACACCGGACGGCGCTGCATCTACGTCCCCTTCAGATTTCCTTGACCTAGAATACTAAAATAGTAAAGATAGAGCGAACGACTAGCTAGACGCTGCTGTCTGGAGGCACTGTGACGCTCAGCACGGAACCGCACGACCAGCCAGCCCCCGACATCGAGACCGACCCTTACGGCTTCTTCCAACACATGCGCAAGACAGCGCCGGTTTGGCGCGGGACGCTCATGGAGAGCGACCTGATGCCGGAAGAGCTGAAGAATCCGGAAAACTGGACGCTGTTCGACTTCGAGAGTGTCTTCACTGCCTTCCGCGAGGACACAGTGTTCGCCTCGGAGATGTACAACCAGACAATCGGACTGGTCTTTGGGCCGACGATTCTCGGCATGGCGGGCAAGCAGCATCACGACCACCGCAGCCTGGTGAGCAAGGCGTTCAAGCAGAGCACGCTGGCGGCTTGGGAACCCGAGGTGATCGACCCGATCTGCGATCAGCTCGTCGATGAGTTCAAGCACGCGGGGGAAGTCGATCTGGTCAAGGCGGTGACGTTCGAGTTCCCGACCCGCGTGACCGCTGCACTGCTCGGCCTGCCGCAGGAGGATCTGGAGATGTTCCGGCGGCTGTCGCTGGACCTGATTTCGATCACCCAGGACATCGAGGCAGGACTGAACGCGTCGGTCGAGCTGGGCACCTACTTTCAAGAGCAGGTGGACCAGCGCCGCAGCGCGATGACCAAGGATGTCATCGGCGATCTGGTGGCCGCAGAGGTCGACGGCGAGAAACTCAGCGACGAAGCAATCATCTCGTTTCTGCGCCTGCTGCTGCCGGCCGGATTGGAGACCACCTACCGATCGTCGGGGAATCTGCTCTACTTGCTCCTCACCCACCCTGAACAGCTCGCGGCGGTGCAGCGAGACCGCGACCTCATTCCCGCAGCGATCGAGGAGGGGATCCGCTTCGAGACGCCGCTGGTCCTGGTGGCGCGCAACACGACTCGCGATGTCGAGATGCACGGTATGACGATCCCAGAGGGCGCGTCGATCACGCTCTGTATGGGTTCGGCCAACCGCGACGAAAAGCGTTGGGAGAATCCGGATGTGTTCGACATCCACCGACCGCGCCGCGCGCACATCTCGTTCGCGGGCGGCATCCACAGCTGCCTCGGCATGCACCTGGCCAGGGTGGAGACGACGGCGATGCTCAACAGCCTCTTTGATCGAGTGACCGATCTGCAGCTCCTCGAGGACGAGGACGCCAAGATCGTCGGTATGCCCTTTCGCTCGCCGAAGCACTTGCCGGTGACCTTCCGGTCCATCGCATGAAGACTCGCGCGGCCATCCTGCACGACATGGGTCAGCAGTGGTCGGTCGAGGAGTTCGAGCTTGATCCGCCGAAGGCCGGTGAGGTGCTCGTCGAGATGGCCGCCGCCGGGCTGTGCCACTCCGACGAGCACATCCGCAACGGCGACATGTCTGTGCCCAATGAGGTGATGGAGTCCTACGGACTTCCGGGCATGTTCCCGATGATCGGCGGCCACGAAGGCGCAGGCGTGGTGCTCGACGTGGGTGAGGGCGTCACCGAGTTCGGGCCGGGCGATCACGTGGTGACGTCCTTCGTCGCGGTGTGCGGCACGTGTCGGTGGTGCAGCTCGG
The DNA here is from genome assembly GCF_002968285.2 of Mycobacterium sp. ITM-2016-00318. NCBI lineage: Bacteria > Bacillati > Actinomycetota > Actinomycetes > Mycobacteriales > Mycobacteriaceae > Mycobacterium > Mycobacterium sp. ITM-2016-00318. Next base: position 3,883,544 of record NZ_CP134400.1, read on the forward strand.
GTATGGAGTACATCTGCGACATGGGTGCGCAGGTGATGATCCCCGGAATGCCGACCGACGGCACCTTCCGCCATCACACCGCCGACGGCCGCAACCTCGGCCACTTGTCGAAGGTCGGCGCATTCTCGAAACACACTGTGGTGTCCACGGACTCGATCGTCAAGATCGACTCGCATCTGCCGTTGTTGCCGATGGCCCTGTTGTCGTGCGGGATTCCGACCGGCTACGGCTCCGCGGAGAACAGGGCGAAGGTCAAGACGGGCGACACGGTCGTCGTCATCGGCGTCGGCGGCATCGGTACCGGCGCGCTGCAAGGTGCGCGCATCAACGGCGCCGCGCAGATCATCGCCGTCGACCCGGTCGAGTTCAAGCAGAAGTCAGCCCTGGGATTCGGTGCCACACACAGTGTTTCGAATACCGAAGAAGCCGCCGAGCTGGTCCGCGACCTGACGCACGGTGTGATGGCCGACAGCGTCGTGGTGTCACCGTCGTTGATCACCGGAGACGACGTGCAGGCCGCCCTGAGCCTGACACGCAAGGGTGGGACCTGTGTGCTGACCGGCATGACGGCCACCACGACGAACTCCATCGCGATCAACCTGCAGGAGTTCATCCTGTGGAACAAGAGCCTGGTGGGTACGGTGCTCGGCTCGTGCAATCCGCGGGTCGACGTCGCGAGATTCGCCAAGCTCTACGAGGCGGGTCTATTGCAGCTCGACGAGATGATCACCCGGCGCTACCGGCTCGACGACATCAACGAGGGTTACCGCGATCAGCTCAACGGCGAGATCATCCGCGGCGTCATCGATTTCGGGCTGTGATCTCGTTCCGAGTCAGACGAGCCATGCCGCGAAGCATCCACGGCGCCCGCCTGGCCACCACCTCGACGGCACAGTCGGACCGTCGCATTGCCGTCCGCGGGCCGGGGGTGGGCGTTGACGCAAGTTCCGCCTCGGGCGATCCGGTGTGTGCACCCGCCCGATCGACCGCCAGGAGCTCCCACGTTCCGGGCACGCCACGCAAATCGACTATGCCGCGATCCTTGAAACCCGTACCCGATCCGACAACCAGATCCCGAACCGTGCTCGACACGAGGATTTCGCCTGGGCCGGCCTGGCCGAGAATCCGCGCGGCGATGTGCACGGCTATCCCCCCGATGTCGGCCTCCAGCAATTCGCATTCACCCGTGTGGATGCCTTGGCGGATCTCGATTCCCAGCTTCTCGGCGTCATCGCGCAGTGCCTCGGCGCAGCGGATAGCCTGCGTCGGGCCGTCGAACGTGACGAGGTGGCCGTCCCCGGTGCTCTTCACCACCGCGCCGCCGAATCGTTCGACGAGATCGGCCGTGATTTCGCCGAGACGCACCAGGACGGCCCGCCAGCGCTCATCGCCTGAATCCGCGGCGCGTTGCGTCGACTCAACCATGTCGGTGAACAAGACAGTGCGCAGGGCGCGATGCGACTGCGATGGTGCCGCATGGCTACCCGTGAGGAACTCCTCGATCCGGTTCAGAATCGCATCGGGGTCGGTGAACCAGGGCGCGTGGTCGGTGCCGTCCACCTCGAGCATCTGCGCGCCGGGAATGTGGTCGGCCAGGTATCGACCACCCGCCTTCAGCGGAATGCCGACGTCGTTACGGGCATGGATCACGAGCGTGGGCATGCTGATTGTCGGCAGGATCGACCGGACGTCGATCCGGAACATCGCTTCGAGTGTCGCGCGCGCCATCCCGGGGCTCGCACTCATGCGCTCCAACATGCCCAGCTGACGGGTTGACCGGACTGACGGAATCAGTAGCTTGAGCGCGGCGCCGCTGCCCCACTCCGAGCGGACGGACTCGGCAAGCTTCTGCAGGCGCGCGATCTGCTCGATTGAGGGCGTGTATTGCTCACCCAGCTCGGACAGGAAGCGGGCCCGAAGCTCGCCCGGGTCGCGGCGGACTTCGTCCCAGCCGGCCGCTCCCACATAGGCGAACGTGCTGGCCAGGATCAATGCGCGCGTCCGATGCGGTCGGGTAGCGGCAAAGACGATCGCGGCCGGTCCGCCCTCGCTGAGCGCGAGGATCGCGGCACTGGAAAACCCGGCGGCGTCCATGACGGCCTCGATCTCGGCCGCCCGATCATCGAGGTTACGGACTTGCGGGACCGGGTCCGACAGCCCGACACCGGCCTTGTCGAAGAGCGCAATGCGACAGAAGGTGCGGAGCTGATCGAAGAACGCCTTGAACTCGGGTTGGGTCCAGAACAGCTCGACGTGGCTGGCGAACGGCCCGGCGACGACCAACTCGACAGGCCCGTCGCCCACCACCTGGTACGCCAGACTGAGATCGCCGCAGGATGCGTAAGACGTCTCCGCCACCGCCCGAGCGTACCGACGCCCGGCAGCACGGCGCCCAGATCGACGAAATGGCGCGATCTACCCGCACTTTTTCGCCCAAGTGTCGGTTTGGGCGAAAGAGAATCACAGTATGCGGGATTCGCGGCCCTGCCAGTAGCGGTCGCGGATACGCCGCTTGTAGAGCTTTCCGTTCGGGTCCCTCGGCAGTTCGGCATCGAATTCGACGGTGCGGGGGCATTTGTAGTTGGCGAGGTTCGCACGGCAGTACTCGATGAGTTCGGCCTCCAGATCGGGTCCGGTGGCCACCCCGTCGACCGGTTGCACGACGGCCTTGACCTCCTCGCCGAATTCGTCGTTCGGTACCCCGAACACCGCCGCGTCGACAAGCTTCGGATGCATGACGAGAAGGTTCTCGGCCTCCTGCGGATAGATGTTGACACCGCCCGAGACGATCATGAACGTGGAGCGGTCGGTGAGGTACAGGTAGCCGTCCTTGTCGACGTAACCCATGTCTCCCAGCGAGCGCCAGCCGCGGTCGTTGGACACCGATGCCGTCTTCGCGGGGTCCTTGAAGTACTCGAACGCCGGGCCGCCCTCGAAGTACAACTCGCCGGGCTCCCCTGCAGGCAGTTCGGCGCCGTCCTCGCCGACGACGTGCACCGGGCTGAAGGGCTTGCCGACGGAACCCGGATGCGCGAGCCACTCGTCGGGGCCGATGATCGTGCCCGCGAATCCCTCCGTGCCTCCGTAATATTCGTGGATGATAGGGCCGAACCAGTCCATCATTCGACGTTTGACGTCGACCGGGCACGGCGCCGCCGCGTGGATGACGCACCGCAGGCTCGACACGTCATACTTCTCGCGCACGGCCGCGGGCAGCTTGAGCATTCGCACGAACATGGTCGGCACGAACTGCGCGTGCGTGACGCGATGCTCTGCGATCATCCGCAACACGGTTTCGGCGTCGAACTTCGCCATCATGACCGAGGCGGCCCCGACCCGGTGCACGGCCATCGTGTAGTTGATTCCCGCGGCGTGGTAGAGCGGAGCAGGCGAGAGGTACACGCTCTCAGGTGTCATGTCGTACCGCTGGCCGAGCGAGTACTCCAGCACCTTCTGTGCCCACGAACCCTGACCGTCCTCGGGTAACGGTCGCCGAACAGCCTTGGGTCGCCCGGTGGTTCCCGACGAGTAGAGCATCTCCGATCCGTCCGAGATCTCGGGTGCAGCGCCGGTCTCGGCCAGGACGTTCTCGTACCGCCGCCACCCCGCTAGTGCTCCGCCGACGACGATGTGGACCTCGACACCGCCGTTGACTTCGGCGATCCGGCTCCCGAGTTCTGCCATCGACGCGTCGATGAATACGGCCTTGGCGTCGGAGTCGTCGACAACGTAGGCCACGTCGTGCGGCGTGAAGTGGGTGTTCACCGCGCTGTAGTACAGGCCGGAAAGTTGGCAGCCCCAGGTGATCTCGAAGAACTCGGGGCGATTCGGTAGCACCAGGGCGACGCCGTCACCACGTCGCAACCCCGCCGAGTGCAGCAGGGCCGCGACGCGCTGACTCCGTCCGTACAACTCGCCGTAGGTGATCGTCGGGCCGTCGGCGACGATCAGGGCGGGTGCGCCCGGATTTCCGTCCGCGTGGTCTGCGACGTTCACCTACGTGGCAGAACCATTCTCGGATGCGGACGCGGCCGCTTGGCGCTTGGCCATCTCGGACGGCAGCACCTTGTCCTTGAACACCCGCTGGATCAGTTCCTGCACGTCTTTGCTGATCGATGCTAGCGCAACGAGGTCGTTGGAGCTCTGCCAGTGCACCCGCATGCCCATCAGCTCCCACGCCCGCTTGAGATTGGCCTTGGTGAGCATCAGCGTCGTCAACGGGGCTTGCGCAATGTGACGGGCGATCGCGTCGACGCGCGCGTCGAGATCCTCGCGCTTGACCACCTCGTTGACGAGGCCCACTTCGAGGGCCTTCTTGGCGTCGATCACCTCGGCGGTGAAGAGATAGTAGGCGGCGCGGCGCCAGTTCATGAACACCCATGGCTCGATGGAACATTCGCCCGACGGCATACCGAAGCCCTGCAGTGGTGGGTAGGAGAAGTACGCATCATCAGAAGCGATCACGATGTCGGTGGTCAGCCCCATATGTGTGCCGCCGCCCACGCAGTAGCCGTGCACCTGCGCGATGGTCGGTTTGGAGAACTCCCACAGGTTCAGCGTCGGCTTGACGAACAAATCCGACTGCGCCTTCCATGGGTGCCCGGTGACCATGGCGTTCTCCACGAACGCCGGGTAGTCGGTCGCGTTGTCGCCGATGGCATGTCCCGAGCAGAACCCCTTGCCGTTGGCCTTGAGAACCAGCACCTTGATGTCGTAATCCCGATCCGCGTCCAGCAGCGCCGCGTCGACCTCCTCGGCGAGCTTCTGGTCTTGCGCGTTTGCCTTCTCAGGCCAGTTCAACGTGATCTTCGCGATAGGCCCATCCTTCTGGTAGATGATTCTTTCGCGGGTCTCGTTGAGATCCATCCGTCGTCCTCCTTGGTTATGACGTGATGACGCCGATTTCGGCGCCGATGTCGTAGGTGGTCCCGACCGTGCCCGTCCACTGCACGGTGCCCGACGCGCCGGCTTCGATTTCCTGTTCCACCTTCTCCGTGGCGATCGTGTAGATCGGGGTGCCCTCCTGCACATGCTCGCCCGCTTGGACCAGGAATTCGGTCAGTTCGGCCTCCGAGACGGCGACAGAAACCCGCGGAATGCGGATGATGAAGTCAGCCACCGGCATCCGCCCTGTCGAACGCACGCTGTGTGGCGTCGACGATGCGCGCCGCCGACGGATAGATCTGGGCTTCCAGGGCTGCCGCGGCCGGAGTCGGTATGAACCTCGCCGCCACACGTTCGATCGGAGCGGCGAGATCACCGAAGCATTCGGCCTGCAGGACGGCAACGATCTCGGCGCCGGGCCCCGCGAATTGGACGGCGTCGTGCACGACCACCGCGCGCCCGGTGCGTCGCACCGACTCGACCATGGTGTCCACGTCGAGCGGCACAAGCGTGCGCAGGTCGATGACTTCCGCGCTGATGCCCTGTTCCTCCAGTGTCTTCGCGGCGGCGAGCGACTCCAGCACACTGCGGCCGTAGCTGATCAGCGTGACGTCCGAGCCGGGGCGCTTGACGTCGGCCTGGCCGAGCGGGATCCGGAAGCCGGGATCGGTTGGCACCAAACCCTTCTGGGCTTGCAGCCGGATCGTCTCGACGAACAGGCACGGATCCTCGTCGAAGATCGCCGACGCCAACAGGCCCTTACCGTCGCGGGGGGTGGACGGCACGATCACCTTCATTCCCGGGATGTGCATGAACCAGGCTTCCAGCGTCTGCGAGTGCGTCGCACCTGTCGCCAGACCGCCGTAGACCTGGGTGCGCACGGTAATGGGCGCGGTCGTGCGGCCCGCGGTCATGAATCGCAGCTTGGCGGCGTTGTTGATCAGCTGGTCGGCGGCGATACCGATGAAGTCCATGATCATGATCTCGGCTACCGGCAGCATCCCGTCGATCGCGGCGCCGATCGCAGCGCCGACGATGGCCGCTTCGGAGATCGGAGTGTCCAGCACGCGGTCGTGGCCGTACTTCGTCGACAGCCCGGCGGTGGGGCCGGAAGCGCCGGGATCGGCGATGTCCTCGCCGAGCAGAAAGACCCGGTCGTCGGCGGCCATCGCCTGATCGAGCGCGAGGTTGAGCGCTTCGCGCATCGACATTTCTTTCTCGTCCATGGCCTTCCTCAGACGGGGAACTTGATCGGGGTGGCGTACACGTCCTTTTCGAGCTCGTCGAGGTTCGGCGGCGGCGCGGCGAGGACCTTACGCAACGCCTCCTCGACCGCGGTCAATGCACCCTCGTCGATGCCATTGAGCTCGTCATCGGAGGCCACGCCGCCGTCGATGAGGCTGCGGCGGAACGCGGGCACCGGATCGGCGGCCATCGCCGCCTCCAGCTGCTCTTTCGGGATATACGGCATCCGATCGCCGAAGTAGTGACCGCGAAAACGGAACGTCACACATTCGATGAAGGTCGGCCCAGCGCCGCTGCGCGCCTTGCCAATCGCCTCGGCGAGCGCGTCGACGACCGCCAGCGGATCGTTGCCGTCGACGCGGACGCCGGGCATTCCGTAGCCGGCCGCCCGGTCGGCGACCTGCTCGAGTTTCATGGTGTCGGCGGTGGGGGTCATCTCGGCGTACAGATTGTTCTGGCAGAGAAAGACGATCGGAAGGTCCCACAGCGCGGCCATGTTCGCCGCCTCGTGAAACGATCCGGTGTTAGTCGCGCCGTCGCCGAAGCTGACCACCGTGACCCGGTCCAACCCCTTGCGCTTGGCGGACATCGCGAGCCCGACGCCGACCGGCGGGCCCGCGCCGACGATGCCCGTCGACAGCATCACGCCCTTGTCCGGTTTGGCGATGTGCATGGTGCCGCCCTTGCCGCGGCTGGCGCCCACGGTGCGGCCCATCATCTCGCCGTAGATCTCCTCCAGCGGAACGCCTTTGCCGATCAGATCGTGTAGTCCGCGATAGGTGGTCACCAGCTGGTCGTCATCGCGCAGGGTCACACCCATCGCCGCGGCGATGGCCTCCTGCCCCCGCGACGGCCAGTACACACACATGAACTCCCCGGTGCCGATGCCCTTCGACAGCCGGTCGTCGGCGGCCTTCATCAAGACCATCAACTCATAGATGCGTTTCTTGGTCGCGGGCGACGGGGTCATTTCGGGTATGACCCGATCTCGCGGTAGACCTTCGGAACCGGAGGCGTCTCCATGTTGAGCAGTTCCAACGACGACATCTTGCCGCTCCTGCCGAGCTCGCCGAGGCGATCGACGACCGCGTCGAGGTCGTCGCACTCGAGTTCGTAGATGGCGATGAACGGTCCCTCGCCGTTGGTCGGTGCGAACCGGCGAGCGGAGATGATGCCGTCGACCGAACAGATCTCAGCGAGGTGAGTGTCGTTGTACCACTTGTGATAGTCGTCCTCGCGGTCCGGTGACACCGGCCTGGTTTCCAGGTAGATGATTCCTCTGGCCATGTCCGCCCCCCTAAACGCCTGCCCACGGCTTGATCTTGAGGAAGCCTCCGGCGTCAACGCGCAACTGTTGTCCGGTCACGTAGCGCGCCGCGTCGCTGGCGAGAAACAAAACCGCCTCACTGATGTCTTCGGGCTCGACGTACGGAATCGGGAAGCCCTGGATCACCGGGAAGACGACTTCCGCGTCCTCGCGGGTCGGGTTCTGCAGGTCGGGCCGGAACGCGCGATACATCGGCGGACTGTGCAGCATGTCGGTGTTCACGTTGGTCGGATGAATGGCATTGACTCGGATCTGCTCGCGGCCGAGCGCATTCGCGAGATCGTTGACGTAGTGTGCGACAACCTGTTTGGCGAACGCGTAGCCCGCCCCACCGGGACCACCGTCCATTCCCGCGGTGTTGACCGCGGTGGCCATGAACGCGGCGACCGAACCGGTCGCGATGATGGACGCGCCCGCGGTCAGATGCTTCATGCTGGCGTGCACCAGGTTCATGACCCCGACGAGGTCGACATCCACGGCGTCGACGAACGCCTGCGGCGGCAGTCCGGCGGTCAGCGGGCAGATGCCCGCGTTGGCGACGACGATGTCGAGCTTTCCGAAGTCGGTGACGCCGCGGTCGATCGCGGCAGAAAGCGCCACGCGGTCGCGGACGTCGGCGATCTCGGCGTGAACCCGCCTGCCTTCCTTCTCCACCAACCGCACGGTCTCGTCGAGGTCCTCCGGCCTCGCGAGCGGATACTCGTTCGTCTCGATGTCCTCGCAGATGTCGACGGCGATGATGTCGGCACCTTCAGCGGCGAGCAGCTGCGCATGCGATCGGCCCTGACCCCTGGCGGCTCCGCTGATCAGCGCCACCTTGCCGTCGACTCTGCCCATCGCCGCCCTCCTTCTCGACCGGCACCGCACGCGAGCCCGCCGGATCCCTCGAGTCACTTAACGGAAATCGCTATACTACCTAAAATTATAAAGATGCCAATCGGCCCGATCTGGACAGGACAGCGTGGACTTCTCATATCCGGCGGAGGTGGAGCAGTTCCGCAAGGAGCTGCGCACGTGGCTGTCGGCCAATATGACCGAGGACGTGAAGGAGGCCGACCGGCACCGCGGACGTGACCCCGACGCCTTCGACACGCTGCGCGCGTGGGACGCCGCGGTGGCCGACGCGGGCTGGGGTGCGGTGTCCTGGCCGGACGAATACGGCGGCCGCGGCGCGACGGTCCTCGAGCAACTTGTCTACGCCGAGGAAACGACACGCGCGCGAGCTCCTATGCCGCTCAACGTGATCGGCATGAACAACATCGCGCCCGCGATCATGCACTACGGCACCGATACGCAGAAGCGCACGCTGCTCCCGCGCATGGTGCGTGCCGACGACATCTGGTGCCAAGGCATGTCGGAGCCCGAGGCCGGCTCCGATCTGGCGTCACTGCGCACGCGCGCAATTCGCGACGGCGACGATTTCGTGGTCAACGGTCAGAAGATCTGGACGTCACTCGGACACCGCGCCGATTGGTGTCAGCTGTATGTGCGCACCGACGCCGAGGCACCCAAGCACAAAGGCATCTCCTGCCTCATCGTGGACATGCGGCTGCCCGGCATCGAAGCTCGCCCGCTGGTCACGCTCAACGGCGCGGCCGATTTCGCCGAGGTGTTCTTCAACGATGTGCGAGTGCCCGCCGACGCCCTGCTCGGTCCGCTCGACGCGGGATGGCAGGTCGCCACCACCACGCTCAGCCATGAACGCGCGGGTGCGGCGCGGCTGTACGCGCAGGTCGAGGTCCAGTTGACCGACCTCGTCGCCGATCTCGCGGGACACGCCGTCGACGGCAGGCCGGTACTGGAGGACCGCGCCACCTTGCGCAGGCTCGGCGAGCTCGCAGTCCGGATCAACTATCTCGAGCTCCTGTGCAAGCGATCCATCTCGGCGACCCTGCACGGCGGCGACGCGCTCGGGTCGGCGAGCCTGGCCAAGAGCGTTTGGGCCGAGCTCGGTCAGGATCTCGCGGCGCTGGCGTACGACGTCCTCGGCTCGGATCCCTCTGGTCAGCGATGGATCGACCGTCGGCTGTCGTCCCGCTCGTTGACGATCGCGGGCGGCACGACGCAGATCAACAAGGGCATCACCGCCACCCGCGTCCTCGGGTTGCCGCGCAAATGAATCTCGAACTCACCGACGAGCAGCTCGCGCTGCGCGACACCGTGCGGCAGTACCTCGCCGAGAAGGCAAGTGTGCCAGGACATGTACGCCCCATGCTCGATGACCCGACGGGCAGCACCGACGATGTCTGGCACGGGCTGGCGAGGCTGGGCGCGACGGGTGTGCTCGTCCCCCACGAGCACGGGGGCGCGGGCATGACGATGGTGGACGCCGGCGTCGTCGCCGAGGAGCTGGGCGCGGCGCTGTACCCCGGGCCGTGGTTGTCGAGTGCCGTCGCCGCAACCCGTGCGCTGACGCGGACCGGCGCCGGCGGCGAGCTGCTGGCCGGAATCGCCGACGGTACAGTCGTCGCCACGGTCGGCGGGGTGACCGGGTCGCGGCCTTCTGCCGATCGTAGGACTCTGCACGGCGAGCTGACTGCCGTGCCTGATGTCGCCGCGGCGACGGTCTTGTTGGTGTTCGCAGACGGGGCGGACGGCCCCGCACTCTATTCCGTCGACCCCGCCTCGCGCGGTGTCACCGTGTCGGCACGAGCCCACGTCGACCCGACGCGAAAGCTGTTCGACGTCACGCTCGACGGCGTGGCCGCGCGCCGGTTGGCCGATGCACCCGCCGATGCGGTCGAAGCGCTCGTCGACGACATCCTCATCGCCCTGGCCGCCGATGCGGTCGGTGTCGCGAACGCGGTGATGCAGCTGGCCGTCGATTACGCAAAGGTGCGAAAGCAATTCGACCAGCCGATCGGCAGCTTTCAGGCCGTCCAGCATCTGTGCGTCGACATGTACGAGTCGGTCGAACTCGCTCGCAGCGGCGTCATCCACGCGTTGTGGGCGGCCGACTGCGCCGAGCCGGCCGAGCGACACCTCGCCGCGATACGCGCCAAAGCCTTCGCGGGCCGGCTGGCCGCCGTCGGAGACACCGCGATCCAGGTGTTCGGCGGCATCGGCTTCACCTGGGAGCACGACGCCCACCTGTATCTCAAGCGCCTGCTCGGCTGGAGCGCTTTGTTCGGCCCACCCGACCGCTACCTGGAAGAGGTCGGCGCGATTCTCGCCAGTCAACTCGACCGAAAGGTATTGCTATGAGCCAGGTTCTGAGCGGCGTACGTGTCGTCGAGCTCGCCTCGTGGACCTACGTGCCGTCTGCGGGTGCCGCGCTGGCCGATTGGGGCGCCGACGTCATCAAGGTGGAGGACGTCAACGCGGGTGACCCGGGACGCGCACTGGTGATCGGCGGCTTCACCCGCCAGAACGCCCGCGCCGACGTCGACTTCATTCTCGAGATCGGCAACCGCGGCAAACGCAGCGTCGGCATCGACATCAAGACCGACACGGGCCGCGAGCTGTTCGGTCGGCTGCTGGCCACCGCCGATGTGTTCCTGACCAACTGGCGTCCCGGCGCGCTGGAGCGGGCACGGCTGACGGTCGACGACATCCGCTCGTTCAATCCGAACATCATCATCGCCCGCGGCACCGGCGCCGGTGTACGCGGACCGGACCGCGAGAAGGGCGGCTTCGACGCCGCGACCTACCTGTCGCGCGGCGGAGTGTCCTACACCATGACACCGTTCGGCACCGAGACGCCCGCCGTGCAGGGGCCGGGGTTCGGCGACCTGCAGGGCGGGATCACACTCGCAGGCGGTGTCTGCGCCGCACTGTTCCGCCGCGAACGCACCGGCGAGCCGTCCGTCGTCGATTCGTCATTGCTGGCCCAGGCGATGTGGACGATCGCCCCGTCGATCTCGGTCGCCGACCTGTTCGGCATCGACGGGATCCCCGGTGCACCACCGGGACTGGCGATCAACCCGCTGGTGAATCGCTACAAGACCCGCGATGGCAGGTGGCTGCAGATGGTGTTCCTGCAGCCGGACCGGTTCTGGGCGGGATTCTGCGAGCGGATCGGCCTGCCCGAGCTGGCCACCGACGAGCGCTTCGTCCCGTCGAGCAATCTCATCGCCAATGCCGAGGAGGCGTGCAAGCTCGTCGGCGAGAGGCTCGCCAGCGAGGATCTCGATTACTGGCGCGAGGCACTTGCCGACGAGCCGGGGGTGTGGGCGGCGCTGGCGACGCCGAAGGAGACGCTCAACGACCCGCAGGTGATTCCGAACGGCTACGTCATCCCCAACGTCGACGACCACGGTGTCGAGTATCAGATCGTCGCCGCACCAGTACAATTCGACGAGACACCTCCGCGTGCGGCCCGTGCTCCAGAACATGGACAGCACACCGAGGAGATCCTGCTGGAGCTCGACCTCGACTGGGATGACATCTCGGCGGCCAAGGACAGCGGCGCGATTCTGTAGAGGAGGTACGCCAATGACGTTGGAGCGGCGCGAGCTGGAGTCGGTGATCTATGAGCGTGAGCCGCCGATCGCCCGGATCATCCTCAACCGTCCGGACAAGGCGAACACGAAGGATGCCAGTCTGGTGCAGGAAGTCGACGCCTGCCTTCGTGAAGCCGACCGCGACAAAGGAATCAAGGTCGTGATTCTCAAGGCGAACGGCAAGGGCTTCTGCGGCGGTCACGTCGCCAGGTGGGGACCCGACGAGAATCCCTACCCCGACTTCGGCGACACGTTCGAGGATCTGTACAAGGGCACGGCCGACCTGTTCCTGTGGCCGACGTTGTACCTGTGGGAGTTCCCCAAGCCGACAATCAGCCAGATCCACGGCTATTGCATGGGCGGTGGAATCTATCTCGGGCTCCTGACGGATTTCTGCGTCGCGTCCGAGGATGCGTACTTCCAAATGCCGCTTGCGCAGAGCCTCGGCGAGCCCGGCGGACACACGATGATCGAACCGTGGTTGCTGATGAACTGGCACCGCACGATGGACTGGCTGCTCCTGGCCCCGACGCTGTCCGCACAGGAGGCGCTGGAATGGGGTCTGCTCAACAAGGTCGTGCCGCGCGATGAGCTCGAGGACACCGTCGAGGAGATGGCACGAAAGGTCTCCCAGATCCCGCTCACCACGCTGATGGCGGTGAAGAGCAACGTCAAGCGTGCCTATGAGCTGATGGGTATGCGCGTGCACCTGCAGATGAGCCACGTCATGACGAACATGGTCGGGGCGGCGTCGGATGTTCAGGAGCGGCGAGCCGAGCTCATCCAGTCAGGCTTGAAGCCAAAGGATTTCATCGAGCGCGAGCAGGAAACCTAGCGAGCCGCGGCGTGCAGCGCGGCCACATAGCCGAACACCATTGTGTTGGCGATGCTGCCACCCGCGCCCAGATAGTTACGTCCCATCACGGTCGCGGTGATGTTGCCCGTCGCATAAAGGCCGTCGATCACCTCGTCGCGTTCGTTGAGCACCTGAGCGTGCTCATTGGTGATCAGCCCACCGCAGGTGCCGACATCGGCGGGAAACACGCGCGTCGCGTAGTACGGCGCCTTGTCGAGCGGACCGACCGCCGCATTGGGCTTGAACCCAGGATCGCCAAGGCAGTGGTTGTAGGCCGACTGACCCCGGCCGAAATCGGGATCCTGTCCCTGCAACGCAAACTCGTTGAAACGCTTGACCGTTTCCTCCAGCGCATCGGGTGAGACATCGATCTGTCGCGCGAGGTCGGCAACCGTCTCGGCACGCTTGACGGCACCCTGCTCGATCAGCGCCGGAGACAGCGTGCGCTTCTTCAGCGGGTTGGCACCCGAGACGTACCGGCTCACGTAACCCTCGTCGAAGACCTGCCAGCACGGCACCGCCTTGTTCGCATACATCGCCTTGCCGACCTCGACGTAGGAATTCGACTCGTTGCAAAACCGCTTGCCCGACCCGTCGACGTAGATCGCACCCGGGCGCTGCCGTCCCGAACCGAGTGAGGCGGCGCCGGGGTCCGCGAGGAAAACCATCGGCAGCCACCACGCCTCGTCCAGCAGGTCGGTCTTGGCGCCCAGGTTCATCGCAGTCTGCAGCACCTCCCCTGTGTCGCCGGCGTTTGCTATCGACCAGCTCCCGTCGTTGGGCTGGTCACCGCTGTACCGGCGACGCATATCGGCGTTACGGCTGAAGCCGCCCGCCGCAAGCAGAACTCCTTTGCGCGCCTGCACATTCACCGGCGAGCCGTTGTGGGTGATCCGGGCACCCGCCACCCGGCCGTTCTCGACGATGAGGTCCTCCATCGCGGCGTTCGTCCACACCGGCGGTTCGCCCGTTGCATCGATCAGCACCTCGAGGATCTGGCCGATCATGGACGCACCGTTGGTCATCAGGTCGCGTCGCCGGAGCTTGGCGAGGTGGGTCCGCAGGAACACCCGCATCGCCACGGCGAACGCGCGCGGCGACCGGTTGAAGTACTGCACCGAGCGCAGCTCGTTGGTCTTGACCACGAACCCGTAGTTCTTGGCCATCGAGGGTTGGACTTTGTCGCTCCACACACCGAGCGCAGCCGAGTCCCATGGAATTCCCTCTACGGATCTGCCTGCCGAGTTGCCGCCCTTGTGGTCCGGGTAGTAGTCGCTCCAGCCCGGGCAGCGAACCATCCGAACACCTTCACGCAGCAGGAAGTCGATCATCTGGTAGCCGGCGGTGAGGAAGGTCTCGCGCCGGGCGGGCGACGATGCCTCACCGATGTCACCGACGACGGCGTCGAAGTAGGCCAGCCCGTCCTCGTGTGAATCCGCAATGCCGTCAGCGCGCATCAGCGGGTTGTCCGGTAGCCACACCATGCCGCCCGACATTCCGGTGGAACCGCCTAGCAGGTCCTGCTTTTCGACAACCAGCGGCTCGATTCCGGCGTCGACGGCGGCCAGCGCGGCGACCATTCCGCCGCCGCCGCTGCCCGCGATCAGCAGGTCGACAGATTTGTCCCAGTTCATGAGGCGGGAACCGTCTCGGTAAGACCGAGGTCGGCGACGGGTACGTCGATGGTCGTGTTCGTCTTCTGAATCGCAGGCACCAGCCGCTCATACGGCAGACCGGCGAGAAAGCCGTCGATGACCCGCTCGTAATTGGAGATCAGCCCTTCGATGCGGTCGGAAAGCCGCATGTATTCGAAGCCCTTGGCGTGCAGCCCTTTCTGCTGCTTGGGCAGATTCGAGAAGTCCTGCGCAGGAATCATCGGCCAACTCGGGTCATCAGGTGCCAGCGGCTCCGGCGCGGTCGGCTTACCTTGCGATTGGTCGTTCGGGTAGCGGGTCAGTGACCACACCTCGAACAACGTCTGCTCGGGCCCGAGCGGGCGGATCCGGTAGGAGGACGCGCTGCTGTACTGGGGCAGAAGGAAGTAGTGCGGGAAGCAGAAGCCGATGGGCTCGAGCACACCGCGCCGCTCGAGGTCGTTGAGGTCGGGAAAGTCGCAGCCTCGCGCACGGTGCCACGTGGTGACGGCATCGTTGACCGCGCACCGCCAGATTCCCATCGCCTCGGTCGGATCGTTCGGCAGCGACATGTTCTGCAGCCCCTCGGCGATGCGCACATCGTTCTCGTGGGTCATGCCGGCCATTCCGGAGCCGAGGGTCCGCATGAAGTACAGGCTCGTCTCGATCAGCGGGTGCACCCCCGAAGCTTCCGGGTGGTGCGACGAGGGAAGCAGTTGCGGATGAGTCTGGGGCACGTGGTAGCCCTCCATGAACGCCGCCGTCGCCAGCTTCCAGTTCACCGGCAGCAGGCAGGATTTCCACCACTCCACGCGCAGGGCCGAGACTTTCCATTCGTCGTGTTTGGAGGCGAAGGGTTCGACGCAGTCGCGCAGCGGCGGAGCATCGTCATCGAGGTTGATCCATGCGCAGCCGCCCCACAGCTCGCATCGCACCGAAGCAAGCGCGAGATCCTCCGCACCCAAATTGCTTTCGTCGAACTCCTCGGACCGCAGGACGAATGTGCTCCTACCGTCGAGGCCCCAGCACCATCCGTGGAACGGGCACACCAGATTACGCCGAGACCCGCTGCCTTCCACCAGTTTCATGCCGCGGTGGCGACAGGAGTTGTAATAGGCGCGCACAGTGGATGCGTCGACCCGGACCACGACGACCGACTGATCGAGAATCTCGTACTCGACGAAGTCGCCGGGTTTCGGGATCTCCTCCAACCGGCATGCCATCTGCCAGACGCGGGGCCAGAAGAGCTCTGACTCCAGCGCATAGAACTCCGGGTCGTAGTAGCGCTGCTTCGGGATCCTGTCCACGGACTGAACCGCCCACGGCACCGGAAGTGGCGTCCAGTCCGTCTTGGCCAATCTGCTCACCCCTCATCGGCAGTCCGGCCTCTAAAATAGCAAAAATAGCGAGACGGGCGAAGGGGGGCGGCATCCAGGCATGCTCGGGGTGCCGGTCACGTGGTGACTAGTTGAGGCCGTAGAAGCGTTGCGCGTTCAGCCCGCCGATCTTCGCGCGCGTGTCCTCGGTGATGTCGGGTCGCGTTCGCAGATGCTTCGTGCTCTCCGGCCATTCGCCGTCCCAGTGCGGATAGTCGCTGGCGAACATGATGAAGTCGTCGCCAAGGACGTCGATGACGCCCGGGAGAATGGGTTCCTCGGGCTCGCACGTCGCCCAGATGTTGCCCGCCTCCAGATACTCCTGCGGATCGCGTTGCCAGCCGCCTTCGATCCAGTCGCCACGCTTCTCGAAGTGCTCATGCAGCCGGTCGATGAAGAACGGCACCCAGCCCACACCCGCTTCGAGGAACGCCACCCGGAGTTCGGGGTGGCGATCGAAAACACCCCCTGATACCAGTGCGGTCATCGCCGTCATCTGGTCGAACGGAAAGCTGATGCAGTGCACCTGAATGTAGTTGGTAAACCGGTCGACGCCGATTTTCGGTAGATGCACGCCCGGTGCGCCGTGGATCCCGAGCGGCATTTCCAGTTCGACCGCCGCCGCATAAAACGGGTCGAGGTCAGGATGGTCGAGGTTGCGCATTCTCAGTGCGGGTGGGACGTGGGTGGCGACCAGCCCGAGATCCTTGGCCTCACGCATGATGTCGACAGCCACTTCGCCGTGCTCGATCGGGGTGACGGCTATACCGTGCAGACGGCCGCCCGATGATCCGCAGTAGTCCGCGATCCACTCGTTGTAGAGCCGCGCGAAGCCCGCGGCGAACTCGGGGTCTTCGAGCGTCGGCGTGCAGAGCCCGAGGCTTGGATAGAGCACCATCGTGTCGATCTGGTCGCGGTCGGCGTCGCCAAGGACACCCTCGGCCGACCGGCAGTTGATGCCCTCCGCAGCGGAGATGCCGTGTTGTGTCGGGCAGCCCGCGCCGGGCCCGCTGGATTCCGGATAGTTGCGGCCCTCGATCACCAGGCCGGGCGAGTCGGTCCGCACGACTATGTGGTTCGGCCAGCGCCGCAAAGCCTCGAGCGCCAACGATGCCCCTTCGGCGACGTGTCCGTCAGCGTCGATGATCCGCATCTTTGTAAAGATACGACCCGGGCGGTTACCGCTAGCCTTTTCGCTCGTGATCGTGTTGCTGCCGCCGTCGGAGACCAAGCGAGCCGGAGGCGAGGGGCCGCCGCTGAGGCTTGACACTCTGAGTTTCGCCGAGCTGAATCCGGTCCGCGCCGCGCTCGTCGACTAATTGGTCGCCCTGGCCGGCGATCCCCCGGCATGCAGGCGCGCGCTCGGGATCTCGGCGTCGCAGGATCACGAGATCGAGCGCAACACGGCCCTCAACGACGCGCCGACGCTGCCGGCGATCAACCGGTATACGGGAGTGCTGTACGACGCGCTCGACGTCGAATCTCTCACTTACACAGCATATTCTCGTGCCCGCGCGCGACTGGCGGTGGGATCGGCACTGTTCGGGCTGCTGCGCGCCGACGACCCCATCCCCGCCTACCGACTTTCGGCGTCGTCGAAGCTGCCAGGCAGGGGAACGCTCGCCGCGCGCTGGCGCCCCGGCCTCGAGGCGGTGCTGGCCGATATCGCCGAGGAACTCGTCGTAGATCTGCGGTCGGGTTCCTACGCGGCTTTGGGCAGGCTGCCCGCCGCGGTGGACGTGGACGTCGTCTCCGAGAACGCCGACGGTGAGCGCACAGTGGTCAGCCACTTCAACAAGGCGCACAAGGGCAGGCTCGCGCGGGCGCTCGTCACCAGCAGGGCTGAACCCGACAGCGCGGCGAAGGTCGCAGCGGTCGCTCGCAAAGCGGGCATGCGGGTCGAGCGCGACGGCAACGCGCTGACCGTCGTCATCGACGCCTAGCCGATCACGTGGTGTTGGCGAGCTGCTTCTGCGCGTAAAGCCGCGCCCACTCCTTGCGGGGCCGGATCGAGACGTCGACGTCGGCAGCCTTGGCGCGCAGCGCGCCCGTCGTCGCCTGCTCCTTCGGGGTCAGCTTGAACGGATCCCAACCGAAGAACCGGCACGAGTTCTGCCAGGTGATCTTGTTGATGTCGGTGTCGTCGGCACCCGCGGCGGTCAACTCGGCCAGCACCTGTTCGGGCGCATCGGGCCAGAAGCAGTCGGAGTGCGGATAGTCGCACTCCCACGCGATGATGTCGATGCCGATCTCATGGCGCAGCTTCAACGACGTCTTGTCGGTGACATAGCAGGCCAGCGAGTGCTCGCGGAACACGTCGCTCGGCAGCTTGTCGCCGAAGTCTCGCCGCAACCACTTCTGGTTCGTGTAATGCCGGTCGCTGCGGTCGAGGTAGAACGGAATCCAGCCGATGCCCCCCTCGGAGAACGCGAACTTCAGATCCGGATAGTTGCGCATCGCCGGTCCCCACAGCAGATCCTGTGCGCACATCGCCGACACCTGGGTGGCGAGGATGATCAGGTTGTCGATCGGTGCGTTGGGCGCCATGCTGATCGCCCCGAAGCCGGTGCCGATGTGCAGGCACATCACCACGTTCTCCTCGGACAGGGTACGAAACACCGGTCCCCAGTATTCGTCGTCGTGATAGCTGGGAAGGCCTTCCAGGTGAGGCAGTTCCGGCATCGTGACGGCACGGCAGCCCTTGGCGGCGACGCGGCGGATCTCGGTGCACATCGCCTCGGGGTTCCATGTCGGCAGCACCGCGATCGGGATGAATCGGTCGGGGTAGCTGCCCGCCCACTCGTCGATGTGCCAGTCGTTGTAGGCCGACACCATCACCAGCGTGACGTCCTCGCGGTGCATGTTGAGATGACGCGCGGAGAATCCGGTGAACGTCGGGAAGCACATCGACGCGAGGATGCCGTTGCGGTTCATGTCGCGGACACGCTCGTGGACGTCGTAGACGCCCGGCCGCATCTCGGCGAAGCCGGCGGGGTCGCGGCCCCACTCCTCTGCCGGCCATGACACCACGGCGTTGAGGCCGCTGACGCCCTGTGGCCTGCCCTGATACATCCACTGGTCGACGCCCTTGTCGTCGGTAACGACGATCGGCGCCTCTGCTTTGTACTTGGCAGGCACATGGTTGAGGAACATGTCGGGCGGTTCGACGACGTGGTCGTCGATGCTCACCAGGATCAGGTCATCGGTCCGCATAACCTAGTAGTACCGTCTACGGGCATGACCGGCTCTGCGCTTTCGGACAGAGATTTGCCCGGAACGGCCAACAGCGATCTGGGCACCGTAACGGCCAACCGCCCCGGACGGGTCATCGAGCTGCGTCGCGGGGGGCGGGCGCTCGGCGGAAGCTACCTGTATCAGGGCGAAGGCCTGATCACCGGCTGGCATTCGCACGAAGTGCACCAGATCGAGTACGCGATCGGCGGTGTCGTCGAGGTCGAGACCGCCTCGGCGCACTACCTCCTGCCACCCCAGCAGGCGGCCTGGATCCCCGCCGGGCTCGAACACCAGGCGACGATGTCTCCCGATGTGCGGACCATCGCGGTGATGTTCGACGGTCAGATGATCCCGACCGGCCGCGACCGCGCCCGAATACTCGCGGTCTCGCCGCTCATCCGCGAGATGATGATCTATGCGCTGCGCTGGCCGATCGATCGCCCACACGGTGACGACATCTCCGACGCCTTCTTCCGGACCCTTGCCGACCTGGTGACCGAGGCGCTGGACCATGAAGCGCCGCTGAGCCTTCCGACGTCCGAGCATCCCATCGTCGCCGCGGCGATGAACTACACCAAGAAGCACCTGCAGTCGGCGACAGCGGATCAGGTGAGCCGCGCGGTCGCGGTGTCCGAACGCACTCTCCGCCGCCTCTTCCACGATCAACTCGGGCTCTCATGGCGCACCTACCTGCTGCACGCCCGCATGCTGCGCGCGATGGCACTCCTGGCCTCACCAGGGCAGGCGGTGCAGGAGACGTCGACTGCGGTCGGTTTCGACAGCCTGAGCTCGTTCACCCGCGCGTTCACCCAGTTCAGCGGTGAGACGCCGTCGACATACCGGAAACGGATTGTCGGCGAGCGGGTTTGACGACTACTCGGGGCGACGGAACAACCCTTCGCGCAGCAGCATGGTGACCGAAGCATGCCACCGTTGCAATTGAGCGGGACTGGTCAGCGGCTCGGGCAGATTGCGTTCGATGTGGCCGCGCAGGATGAAAGTGCCGAGAGCCAGCACGAGTGAGTTGACCGCAGCCCACGTCAGATCGAGATCTGGTCGGGTCTCGCCGCGTTCGCCGCGTTGATTCCAGCGAGCGGTGCCGGAATTCAGCAGGGCGTCGAAGATCGTGTAGCCGACTGGTCGGCCGTCGATCAACGCACGTCCGACATAGTCGACGATGTCCGGCAGCTCGGAGATCATCCGGGTCACTCGATCGCCGATTTCGGCGACAGAGTCCGATGTGCTGGCCGGTATCTCCTGTGTGATCTGGGTTATCACCACGGTGAGGACGTAGTCGTCCACCGCCTTGATCAAACCCTCTTTCGTGGCGAAATGGTGTTGCACCAAACCAAGTGACACACCGGCTGCCGACGCAACCGCGCGCAGGGATGTGTTGGTGAAGCCATGTGTCGCGAAGCTCTTCATCGCCGCATTGCGGATTCGTTCTGCGGGAGAGGTACCCGGGCGGACGCGCTGGGCGTCCGGAAGCACGGTCACGGTCCCTCATTCTCGGTGGTCACAGGCCCAACAGTAGACAATACAACCGTATGGTGTCTACAGTACGGTCATATTGCAACCGCAATACACCCGTATTGTGGGCCACAGCCCGAGGGGAAGGCGAAGAAGTCCATGCACCCCATGCTTTTGGAAGACGAGTCGACGTTCGCCTGCACGAGCGACCCCGACCGTTGGACGACAATCGCCGACGACGGCGCCAAAGCGCTCTGCCGTGCGTGCCCGCGCCGATGGGCATGCGCTCGGGAGGCTTGCAAGACGCCAGGAGCCGAGGGCCTCTGGGCAGGCATCTTCGTGCCCGAGGCCGGCCGCGGCCGCCGCCACGCCCTCAAGCAGCTACGCGAGTTGGCTGAACAGCATGGATTTCCTGTGCACGACAAGTGACGAGCCGGGTGCAGTGACAGCGAACCTGCCTCTGGACTGTTAGGTTTCGATGCCGCCGATACGGGGCAAATCAGTGCCGTCCCGATCGTTGGTCATTAGCTAGGAGATCGTCATGGGTGAGCGCCCTGCATCCGCCGACGCGCCCGTGTCCGAGGCACTTGCCACCACCGGACTGTTCTTGAACCTGGCCTCGGTTATCGCAATCGCGGTATGCCTCGCGAGTTGGGGTGCGTCGGATGCCGTGTGGCCGGCCGCCGCAGGCGTCGCGGCGCTGTTGACGTTCGCAGCCAGTCTCGTGTGCTTCAGCAAGCAGGCCGAGGACCGCGAGGTTCAGCAGATCGCCTGACCGATGATCTTCATCGTCGTCAAGTTCAAGCCGAAGCCCGAATACATCGAGAGCTTCCTGGACAGGGTGGCCGGGTTCACCGCAGCCACCCGTAACGAGGCGGGCAATCTGTTCTTCGACTGGTCACGCAGCGTCGAGGATCCCTCGGAATACGTTCTCGTGGAGGGCTTCCGCGACGGCGACGCCGGCAACCAGCACGTCACGAGCGAGCACTTCGAGAATTTCGTCGCCGAGGCGCCCGCGCTCCTGACGTCGACGCCTCTCATCATCAGTCATGAGATCGACGCGAACGGTTGGGGCGAGATGGGTGAGATAACGGTCGACTAGCCGGACGACGGCGCCGCGAGTTCCATGGCGGTGGGCACCGAAGTCAGAGTGGGCGAAAAGCCTGCGGCCCGGCGGATCTCACCGAATGAGCGGACCAGTGCGTCGGTGACTTCATGGGGATCGCGCACGGTTCGGTCGTCGGCGAGCACAGAGATGTTGAACTGGTCGACATAGCTCCACACGGTGATGTTGAGTCCACAGCCGGCTGTCAGCGGTCCGACCGAATACAGCTCGTTGAGCACGATGTCGCCGAACCGCCCGCGTTCGCGCGGTCCAGGCACGTTCGAGACAGGCACGTTGAACACCCGCAGCTTTGCCTCTCGCCGCGCGGATCTGGCGAACACCGCAGGTGCCAGCGCCGGCGGCAGGAACTCCATCCACCTCGCGGAGAACTCCGGGCCGAGCAGACGGTAATTCTCCTTGGCCACGTCGGCTGCGAGTCTCGTCAGCCGCGTGCGCTCGAGGGTATCGTCCACCTGAACCGGCAGCGTCACCACCATGCCGCCGAGTTCGTTGCCTGCGTAGCGATCCGGAGACAGGTCCAGGCTCGACGGCACGGAGGCGACGATCGGTTCGTCCGCGTGTCCGTCGTAGCGCAACAGCAGCTCCCGAAGCGCGCCCGCCGCCACCGCGAGAACGAGTGTGTTGATGGTGATGCCGAGTGCCTTGCCGGCCTCCTTCACGTCGGCCAGCGACAGGGTCGCGCTGGCGTACTCCCGCTGAGGAGAAACCACGTGGTTCATGAAGGTATCGGGCGCGTTCAAGCCGCTGGTGATCGATGGATGTCGATTGCGGCTCAGGGACCTTCGAATCACTCTCGTCATGCCAGTTGCGGTATAGCCGATGAGGGCCGGCAGTCGGCCGATCTGTCCGATGTGGTCACGCGCCGCCGCACCGATCAACTCACGCGGCGTCGGCATCGGATCCGGGCTTGCTACCGGCACAGACTCGCCGGGCGCGTATGCCATCGCCCGTGCCATGAGGTTCGCCGACGCGACGCCGTCGGCGAGCGAATGATGCACCTTCCCCACGACGGCGATGCGATTGTCTTGCAGCCCTTCGACGAAGTGGAATTCCCATAGCGGGCGGTTGCGGTCCAGCGCCGTGCTGGCGATGTCGCCGATCACCCCGGCGAGGCTGCGCCTGCCGCCGTCCCCTGGCACCTGCCTGCGTCGCAGGTGGTAGTCCAGCTCGACATCACAATTCTCCAGCCACATCGGATGGTGGAGTTTTCGGGAGATGTCGATCATCCGGTAGCGCAGCGGATCCATCAGCGGAAGGCGTTGCCGCACCAGTTCACGGAAGGTGTCGAAGGCCAGGCCGGACGGCCCGCCGTCGATGACGGCGATCTTCATGGTGTGCGTGTGCACCTCAGGCGTCTCGCTGTACAAGAGCATGGCGTCGTAGCCGCTCAGGCGCTTCACAACGATCAGCTCACGAGACAGCGGCAAGCGTGCGACGTCGATGAATCTCGTTGAGGAACAGACCGATCGAGGTGCAGGCGGGGCCCGTACAGCTCCCGTCGATGAGATCGAAGCCGTGCTGAGCTCCCGGCAGCTCGAGGTATCCGACCGTCTCTCGTGAGGTGGCGCGGAGTTGGTCGACGAACGTTCTCGCCTGTGCCACTGGGATGACGAAGTCTGAGCTTCCGTGGACGACGAAGAACGGTGGTGCGCCGTCGGTCGTGCGCGCGATCGGAGACGCATCGAGGTAGATGTCTTGGTGGCGTTCGTAGCTGCGTTGAACCACGATGTTCTCGAGGAAGTCGACGAACCCGTCACGCTCGGGAGTGGACCGATCGTGCCAGTCGTAGCGCCCGTAGATCGAGACGGCGGCGTTCACCGTCGTGTTCGAACCGGTCTCCAATTCGCCCTCGAAGCAGGAGTCGCCCGGGGTCAACGCGGCCAGAGATGCCAGATGGCCGCCGGCCGAGCACCCCGCGATGGTGACGAAGTCGCGGTCACCGCCGTAGCGGTCGACGTTGGCGCGGGCCCAGGCGATCGCGGCCTTGACGTCCATCACGTGTCGAGGCCAGCGGTTCCGAGGCGATACCCGATAGTCGATCGCCAGACACACCCACCCCGCAGCAGCGAGATGGGACATCAGCGCCGAACCCTGGAAGGTGCGACTGCCGTGCACCCATGCGCCACCGGGAACGAAGATCACAACGGGCGCGGGGGCTTTCGGAAGTTCGGGCAGGCGCCACACATCCAGCAGGTGACCGTCGTGCGGGCCATAGCGCACGGCGGTCTTGTGCACATAGCGGCGTCGCTGCTCGACCATGCGAAACGCGGGCGCCAAGCGCTGCGGCAACGGCCACGAAACACCGTCGAGGTCGCCGATGATGCCCTTCAGAGAAGCACTGCAGACCTCCGCGAGGAGGGGCACCGGCGCCGGCGGTTCGTCGACCGTCGGTTCTTCGGCGGTCGCCGGTTGTTCCCGCTGCTGCCGGATCTCGCCGACCGCGCGCGGCACCATGCGCGACCCCCACGCTCCGATGGCGGCCATGGTGACCAGTGGTCCGAGTCGACTACCGATCAACGGCAAGGCCGTGAGCGATTCGGCCAACGCGATCGCCGACTGCACCGGCCTGCCACGAGCAAGCAGCTTTGCCGCCGAACACGGTGTCGACGCTGGTTTGTCGCCTTGGGGCGTCATTGCGCGAATGTACCGCCGCGAAGCTCCGATGCCGGTCACATTTCGCGTGGGAGGGAGAACTTTGCTTGCGCCGGCCGCGGTGCTAGAAGGGCCGGCAGTCCATGATCGTCGGATCCCACCAGCCCGTGGGGAGACAGTCCTTCATCGGAGCACCGGTGGGACGGCACACGTTGGCGATGGGATCCCACCATTCTGTGCCCAGGGCACAGTCCGCGTGGCTGACGGCGGGCGAGATCACAGTGACGAACGCCAGCGGCGCCAAGCCGGCCGCGGCGACGGACGCGATGCGACGAACGAAAGTTTTCATGCGTTTGATCTTGCCCGGAGTGGGCCTTCTCAAACGCCGGAGAAAGGTCGGCGGTGGCACACCGAGTTCTGCGACAGGGCTGTCACGTGAGGCCGTTCACGACCGTGATGCAGATTTCGCCGGTATGTCGCGTGCGCGAGGGGGGACTCGAACCCCCACGTCCGAAGACACGGGCACCTAAAGCCCGGGCGTCTGCCAATTTCGCCACTCGCGCGTGAGCCCATCAACACTAGCGCGGTACCGTTGGATGGTGTCCACTACACGGCGTAGGAGACCGGCACTCATCGTGCTGGTCGTCATCGCCGCCGCAGGTTGCCTGGCTCTGGCCTGGTGGCAGTGGACCCGCTTCGAGTCCGCGTCCGGCACCTTCCAGAACCTCGGCTACGCGCTGCAATGGCCTGCGTTCGCCGGCTTCTGCGTCTACGGCTACTACAAGTTCGTCCGCCTCGAAGACGCCCCTTCCGAGCCGGTTCACCGTGATGCGACCACCGAGCTCCCTGCGGGCCTGCTGCCCGATCGACCCAAGCCCGTGAGACCTACCGACGACGACCCCGCGCTGCGGGAGTACAACGCCTACCTTGCCGACCTGGCCGAGAAAGACAAGGAATTGTGACCGACACACCCGCCCCGACCGTCCCCGTCGAGAACCTCCGCAAGGCGCTGCTCGGCTATCGCGTGATGGCCTGGACCACCGGTTTGTGGCTCATCCTGCTCTGCTACGAGATGGTCGCGAAGTACGTCTACAACGTCGAGGGCCTGAACTGGATCGCGGTCGTCCACGGCTGGGTCTATTTCGTCTACCTGCTCTTCACCGCCAACCTCGCGGTCAAGGTGCGCTGGCCGATCGCCAAGACCATCGGCGTGCTGCTGGCAGGCACCATCCCGCTGGTCGGCATCATCGTCGAGCATTTCCAGACCAGAGACATCAAGGCCAAGTACGGGATCTAGCTACACTCGACGCAGTGTCAGCCAGCCTGCAGGCGTGCGGCCACCGCGCGCAGCAGCGCAGCGCCCCGCGAACTCATGTCCCCGCGCTCACCGGCATGCGAGCCGTTGCGGCGCTTCTCGTGGTCGCCACACATGCCGCCTTCGCCACCGGTGAACTAACCAACGGCTACCTCGGCGCGATCTACGCACGCTTCGACATCGGCGTCGCCATGTTCTTCGCGCTCTCGGGCTTCCTGCTGTTCCGACCGTGGGCGGCTGCGGCGGCCACCGCCTCCCCGTCACCCTCGCTCGGCCGCTATGCCCGGCATCGGCTGCGCCGGATCATGCCCGCCTATTCGGTGGTCGTGTTGGCGACCTTCGCCGTGTTCACCGTCTTCGCCCCCGGCCCCAACCCCGGCCAGACGTGGCACGGGTTGCTTCGTTATCTCACGCTGACCCAGATCTACACCGACGACTACCTTTTCACCTACCTGCACCCAGGGCTGTCGCAGATGTGGAGCCTGGCAGTCGAGATCGCTTTCTACGCCGCCCTCCCCGCTCTGGCCTATCTGCTGTTGCGGCAACGCCCCAACAGACCCGCCGCGGTGCTGACCAGGTTGGCCGCTTTGACGGCCGTCACCCCTGCCTGGCTGGTCGTCGCCAACACCACCGAGCTGCTACCGAACTCGGCCGGCATATGGTTGCCCGCTCATCTCGCCTGCTTCACCGGCGGCATGGCGTCGGCCGTGCTCGCTGTTCGGGGTGTGCGGTGGAATTCCCGCGCGACACTGCCTTTGGCCGTCGCCCTGTTCCTAACCGTCGCCACGCCGATCGGCGGTGTCATCGTCGGCACGGATCCGACCTGGGTTCCCATCACCAAGTCGCTTTTCTACGCCGCGATCTCGACACTTGTGGTCGGCACGGTCGTGGTCGGCTCCCGCGGGATCTATACCCGGATACTCGGCAGCCGACCGATGGTGTGGCTCGGCGAGATCTCCTATGAGATCTTCCTCGTGCACGTGGTCGTGATGGCTGTCGTGATGAATGTGGTGCTGCGGTGGCCGCTGTTCACCGGATCACTCGCCGGTCTCTACGCCGCGACGCTCGCGGCGACGATCCCGTTGGCTTACCTGCTGCATCACTACACGAGGTCGCGCAGCGCGGGCACCAACAGCGACAGCGCCCGACCGCGATGTGACGCCGCATCCTTCTCCTCCGGCGTCAACTCCGCGGCCGTCCGGGTCGACCCGTCTGGAATGAACACCGGGTCATAGCCGAATCCGCTGTCGCCCCGGGGTTCTCGTCCGATGCTGCCCCGCCAGGTGCCGCGCACGACCATCTCCCCTGACGAAGACACCAGCGCACACGCCGAGACGAACGCGCCTCCGCGCCGCTCGTCGGGCACATCGCGAATCTGCGCCAGCAGCAGCGCGGTGTTCGCGGCGTCGTCCCCGTGTACTCCGGCCCACCGCGCTGACAACACACCGGGCATGCCGTTGAGCGCGTCGACCTCCAACCCGGAATCGTCGGCGACGCTCGCCAGCCCAGTCGCCCGAAATGTGTCGCGCGCCTTCGCCAAGGCATTCTCTTCGAACGTCGCACCGGTTTCGGGCGCCTCGTCGAAGGGGGCGACATCATCGAGCGACAACAATGTCAGTCCTGAGACCCCCGCGGCATCGAGCACGCGCCGCAACTCCGCGAGCTTCTTGGCGTTGCGACTCGCCACCAACAGCTGGGTCAGCTTCCGAACGCCTTCTTCGCGGGGGTATCGGACTCGGGAAGTTCGCCCGGATACGGCTTCTCAAGCGCCTCCCGCTGAATCGCGAACAACTGCTCGCACGCGGCGAGCGCCGCGTCGAGCAGCTTGTCCAACGTCGAGCGCGGGAACGTGGCGCCTTCGCCCGTCCCTTGGATCTCGACGAGCGTGCCGGTGTCGGTGGCGACGACGTTCATGTCCACCTCGGCGCGGGAGTCCTCGGTGTAGGGCAGGTCGGTGCGGACGCGTCCGTCCACCACACCGACGCTCACCGCGGCGATCGCGCACGACAGCGGCCGCGGGTCGGCGAGCTTGCCACCCGCCGCCAACCACGTCACTGCGTCGGCCAGCGCCACATACGCACCGGTGATGGCGGCCGTCCGGGTTCCGCCGTCGGCCTGGAGCACATCGCAGTCGATGGCAATGGTGTTCTCGCCGAGCGCCGCCAGGTCGATGCACGCGCGCAGCGACCGTCCGATCAAGCGGCTGATCTCCTGAGTGCGACCCCCGACGCGACCCTTGACAGATTCACGGTCGGACCGATCGTGGGTGGCCGCGGGCAGCATCGCGTACTCCGCAGTCAGCCAGCCCTGTCCCGAGCCCTTGCGCCAGCGCGGCACGCCTTCGGTGACGCTCGCCGTGCACATGACCCGCGTCTGACCGAACTCCACGAGTACCGATCCGGCCGGGTGAGAGGTGAAGCCGCGGGTGATGACCACCGGACGCAGCTCGTCGTCGAGCCGGCCGTCTTCTCGTCTGGACACGGGCCAACCCTAGCCGGTGCCCCTGTCATCAATGCCGACTGACAGGGAAGGACTCTCCGCACACCACCGCGTGCACGGGCCCGTCGAACTCGGCTTTCGCCTCGCTGATCACGTCCTCACGCGACGTCCACGGCGGAATGTGGGTCAGCAACAGCTCGGCGACACCCGCGCGCGCCGCGGCCTGACCGGCCTCCGCGCCGGACAGGTGAAGGTTCGGCGGCCGCGACGGATCATGCGTCCAGGACGCCTCGCACAGGAAAACGTCGGCACCGCGCGCCAGGTCCACGAGCGCGTCGCACGCACCGGTGTCGCCGCTGTAGACGAACGTCGCGCCCGACGGATCGGTGATCCGCATCCCGTAGGACTCCGTCGGGTGACACACCAGCCGCGGCTCGACGGTCAAGGAACCGATCTGCACGGCCTGCCTGTCGACCCAGTGCCGGATGTCGAAAATATCGCTGAAATCGTCGATCTCGGCCCCTTCGGGTGACGACGCCGCACCGAGGCGCGCCCACGTCTTCTTGGGGCCGAACATGAGGCCGCGCTCCGGCGCAGGCGACGGGTGGTAGCGACGCCACACGAACAGGCCGGGCAGATCGAGGCAGTGGTCGGCGTGGAGGTGCGACAGCAACACGTGAACCGAGTTGGGGTCCGCGTGGCGCTGCAGCGCGCCCAGTACGCCGCCGCCGAAATCGATGACCAACGGAGGAGCGTCAGGAGAAGTCAACAGATACCCGGACGCTGGCGAATCAGGCCCGACAACACTGCCGGAGCAACCGAGTACGGTGATTCGCACGCCCACTAGCTTGCCATGCCCACTATCCCGATGACGAAAACATGACCGCTTTAGTGACGGAACGTCATCATTGCGCTTCGCCGTGACGCTGAACAGGTCGAACACCGTCGAGAGTCGGACCAAGGAATCGGGCCGCCAGAGTGGTGAAGGCCTCAGGGTCACCGGTCGCCTCGAACTGTCGTTGCGACCGCGGCGCGTCATGCGGGCGAAGTAAATCGAGTTCGGTCAGCACACGCAGCAAGTCCTTCGCCGTCTCCTCGGCGCTCGACACCAAAGTGACCGCCTCGCCCATCGCCAGTTGGATGAGTCCCGACAACATCGGATAGTGAGTGCAGCCCAGAACCAACGTGTCGACGTCGGCGCGCTGCAGCGGTTCGAGGTAGCCCTCCGCAAGGCCTAGAACCTGTCTCCCGCTGGTGACGCCGCGCTCGACGAAGTCGACGAACCGCGGGCACGCCACGCCCGTCACCTCGATGTCGCGGGCGGCGGCGAACGCGTCTTGATACGCGCCCGATGCGATCGTCGCCTGCGTGCCGATCACCCCGATGCGGCCGTTGCGCGTCGTCGCCACCGCGCGGCGCGCCGCGGGCAGGATCACCTCGACGACGGGCACCGGCGCGTACCGCTCGCGGGCATCCCGCAGGCATGCCGACGATGCGCTGTTGCAGGCGATCACCAGCGCCTTGACGCCACGCTCCACCAGATCATCACCGATGGACAACGCATGGGCCCGGATCTGCGGAATGGTCAGCGGGCCGTAGGGTCCGTTGCCGGTGTCCCCGACATAGATGATGTCCTCGTCGGGCAGTTGGTCGATGATCGCGCGCGCGACGGTCAGCCCGCCGACGCCGGAATCGAAGATCCCGACCGGCGACAATGCCGACGTCACGTTCCGTAGCTCGGCAACTGCGTGCCGCGCTTGCGGGCTTCGCGGGCCTTCCGCTCAGGCCCTGACAGCAGGTACGCGGCGATCACCCCGGCGATCGCGCCGCACAGATGGCCCTGCCACGAAACTCCCGGGGTGCCTGGCAGCACGCCGAGCAGGACGCCGCCGTAGACGAACAAGACGACGACGCCGACGACGATCTCCCACACCTTACGGGTGAAGAAACCGAACACGATCAAGAAAGCCAGCCAGCCGAAGATCAGACCGGAGGCGCCGATGTGGTTGGCCTCGCAGCGGGCGCCGACATAGGGGCAGTGCATCCCGATGTTGCCGATCAGCCAGGTGCCAAGGCCGCCAAGGATCCACACGATGGCCGTCGCGAAGATGAAGCGGGACATGCCCGCAAGCGTCATCAAGAACCCGAGGATCAACGCCGGAATGGTGTTGGCGATCAAGTGGTCCCAGTTCGAATGCAGCAGCGGTGCGAAAACGATGCCCATCAAGCCGTCGGTCTCCAGCGGCCGGATCCCGTTCTGGTCGAGGCGATGGTCGGACAGCGAGTCGAACAATTCGATGACGTAGAGCAGCGCGATGAAGCTGACGATCGAGACACCGCCGACCACCCATGCAGGCCGTTTCTTGGGCGTCGCAGGCGGGGTGTAGCCGGGTCCTGTCAAGCCCATAATTGCCCTTCCAAAGCGTCTTCCGCTTCGTCAAGGCTACCGGCGTACGCGCCGGTCGACAGATACTTCCATCCGGCGTCGGCGACGACGAACGCGATGTCGGCGCGCTCGCCCGCCTTGACCGCCTTGGCCGCCATACCGAGCGCGGCATGCAGCACGGCACCGGTCGAGATGCCCGCGAAGATGCCCTCGATCTGAACGAGTTCGCGGGTGCGCTTGACCGCGTCGAACGACCCGACCGAGTACCTCGTCGTCAGGACGTGCGGGTCATACAGCTCGGGGATGAAGCCCTCGTCGATGTTGCGCAACGCGTAGACGCCCTCGCCGTAGCGGGGCTCGGCGGCGACGATCGTGACATCGGGAACGTGCTCGCGCAGATAGCGACCGGTGCCCATCAGAGTTCCGGTGGTGCCCAACCCCGCGACGAAGTGGGTGATCTCGGGCAGGTCGGCCAGCAACTCGGGACCCGTGCCTTCATAGTGCGAGTCGGTGTTGGCTGGGTTGCCGTACTGGTAGAGCATCACCCAGTCGGGGTTCTTCGCGGCCAGGTCCTTGGCATGCGCCACAGCCGTGTTCGACCCGCCCTCGGCGGGCGAGAAGATGATGCGCGCGCCGTACAACTCGAGCAACTGGCGACGCTCGATCGACGTGTTCTCCGGCATTACGCAGATCATCTTGTAGCCCTTGAGCAATGCGGCCATTGCCAGCGAGATACCGGTGTTGCCGCTCGTCGGCTCGAGGATCGTGGCACCCGGTTCGAGCAACCCGTCGCGCTCGGCGGCCTCGATCATCCGGAGCGCGGGGCGGTCCTTGATGGAGCCCGTCGGGTTGCGGTCCTCGAGTTTGGCCCACAGGCGCACATGCGGCTCGCCGTCGACGTCGTCCCAGCGCGGCGACAGCCGGCGCAGACCGACCAGCGGTGTGTTGCCGAGCGCCTCGAGCAGCGAGTCGTACCTCGTCAAAGTCAGCCGCCTGCGACGGCGGGCAAGATCGTGACCGAGTCGCCGTCTGAGATTGCCGTGTCGAGACCACCGGAGAACCGCACATCCTCGTCGTTGACGTAGATGTTGACGAAGCGGTGCAGCTTGTCACCGTCGACGATGCGCTCGCTGATCCCCGAGTAGTTGGACTCCAGATCGCTGATCACCGCCTGCAGGGTGTCACCGGATGCGGTGACGCGCTTCTCCCCGCCCGTGTGGGTGCGCAGGATGGTAGGGACGGAAACTGTGACTGTCATGTCAGCGGGCCTTTCTCATACTGCTCGACGATCTTGACGGGTTCCTCGGTGACGACGCCGTCGACGATGCGGTAGCTGCGCAGCTCGTGCTCGTCAGGGTCGCGCGTGGACACCAGGACATAGTGCGAATCGGGCTCCGAGGCGTAGGAGATGTCGGTGCGGCTCGGGTAGGCCTCGGTCGCGGTGTGCGAGTGATAGATGACAATCGGAGCGTCTCCTGCCTCTTCTAATGCTCGCCACACCTTGAGCTGCTCCATCGAATCAAAGCGGTAGAAGGTCGGCGACCTTTCGGCGTTCAGCATCGCGACGTGGCGTTCCGGGCGGTCGGACCCTTCCAGGCCCGCGAGCACCCCGCACGCCTCGTCGGGATGGTCGGCGCGGGCGTGCGCGACCATGGCGTCGACGAGGTCGGCGCGTATCTCCAGCACAGCCGCTCTCCCTTCTTTCTCAAGCCGGCCCTGCGAACGCTCCGGGCAACATGTCCCGGTACGTCGGTATTCCGGCCACCGACTCTGCCGCAAGGACGCCGACGAGCACCGCTCGGGCCAGCACATCCGCCGCGGCGGCCCCGACAGCGGTGATCAACGGCAGCTCCGGACTCATCGAAGCGGGCGTCTTGGGATCCGGAGGGACCTCGACGGCGCCCGTGGCCAGCGCGAACACCGTGTCGCCATCGAGCGGTGTGTGGCACGGCCGGATCGTGCGGGCAAGCCCGTCGTGGGCGGCGACCGCGACCCGGCGGCATCCGGCCGAGCTCATCGCGGCGTCGGTCGCGATCACCGCAATGGTGGTGTTGAGGGGGCTGAGCTCGGTGTGCCGCCCGGCGTGGGCGGCGATCTGGTCCGCAGGTGGCGCCATCAGACCGAACTCGGCGATCTGGTCGGCCTGCCACGGCAGCCCGGTCCTCGGGTCGACCGCGTCACCCGCAGCGTTGACCACCACGAGCGCCCCGACGGTGACGCCGATGTCGGTGAGGGTGATCGACGCGGTGCCGACGCCGCCCTTGAGCACGCCGACACGCGCGCCGACGCCTGCACCGACGGTGCCGACGGCGACCTCTTCAGATCCGCTCTCCGCTGCGGCGTAACCGAACTCCGCGGTCGGTCTGCAGTCCCAGCCGCCGACCGGCAGGTCGAAGACCACCGCGGCGGGCACGATCGGTACGACTCCCCCGTCCATCGCGACTCCGCGGCCCTGTTCCTCCAGCCACGCCATCACACCGTCGGCAGCCGCGAGGCCGTATGCGCTGCCGCCGGTGACGACCACCGCGTCGACGTGGCGGACCGAGTTGATGGGGTCGAGCAGATCGGTCTCGCGTGTGCCGGGCGCACCGCCGCGGCCGTCCACGGCGCCGATGGTGCCCGGCGGCGTCAAGACCACCGTGGTTCCGCTGGCCCAGCCGGCGCCCAAGGTCACGTCGGGGTCGATTCGGTGGTGTTGGCCGACGCGGATACCGCCGACATCGGTGATAGCGCTCATCGTCCTCTGTTCTTCGCGCAAGCGCTCATCACCGCTTGTCCATGAGCCCGAGAACCAGATACTCCTGCAGAACCGTCAGCCACTGATAGACGTCGAAATGGCCCGCCATCGGATGGTCGGGCGACACCCGGTCGGGGCCCTCCGGGCCGATGTCGAGCATCGTCCCCAGTGCGAGGCGAACGTCGTTGACCGCGGCCGCCCACGCGTGCGCGTCGGCCTCGGTCAGCTCGAACCGGCCGCCGCCGTTGGGCACCGTATCCAACACCCGTTGAGCGGCATCGCGTTTGGCGGCGATGATCTCGGGCTCGTGCAGGCTGCGCAGCGCGCTGTTCAAGCTCTCCGCGGTGCCCGACCCGGCGGGGTGGTCGTGCTGCGGCCGGAAGAAGTCTGGCAGCAGTCGCTTCATCGTCTCGTCCTCTGGCGGACGCGAGTTGCCGGTCTTCAAGCCGGTGATCTGTTCGAGTTCATCTGCGGGCGAGGATGATTCGCGCTCCTCGAGCATGGACACCATCGACGTCACCAGGCTTTCGAGCAGGGCCGCCTCATGCGAGGCCAGCGAAGAACGAAAGCGCGGGCCGTCAGAGGTGTCGACCCGTTTCCACTTGCGCACTATTGCGTCCCGGCTCCGTACTCAGCGGTCGTGTTGCATCGTCGCCCACAGCCCTGCCGCATGCAGCTTCGAGACGTCGACTTCCATCGACTCGCGGCTGCCCGCCGACACCACCGCCTTGCCTTCGTTGTGCACCTGCAGCATCAGCTTGGTGGCGTGCGGCTCGCTGTAGCCGAACAACTTCTGGAAGACGTAGGTCACGTAGGTCATCAGGTTGACGGGATCATCCCAGACGACAGTCACCCACGGGGACTCGGTGTCGGAGGCCGTGTCGGTGTGCTGTTCCTCGCGAGTTCCCGGGCGGGTCTTCGCCGGAGTGACCATGTGCCCAGAATAGCCGGGGCCTAAGTGGGCCGGAGAACGGTTACGGTTGACCGGTGACAGCGGCTCTGCTGACTGACAAATACGAGCTGACCATGCTCGCGGCGGCGCTGCGGGACGGGACGGCCCACCGGCGCACCACCTTCGAGTTGTTCGCCCGCCGGCTGCCCGAGGGCAGACGCTACGGCGTCGTCGCGGGCACCGCCCGGTTCGTGGAGGCGTTGGCGGACTTCACGTTCGATGACACCGCGCTGGAGTCGGTTTCGGACTTCCTCGACGGTGAGACGCTGGCCTATTTGGCCGACTACCGGTTCCGCGGCGACGTGGACGGATACGCCGAGGGCGAGCTGTACTTTCCCGGCTCCCCCGTGCTGGCGGTACACGGAACGTTCGGCGAATGTGTGGTGCTGGAGACGCTGGCGCTCTCGATGTTCAATCACGACACGGCGATCGCTTCGGCCGCGGCGCGGATGGTCAGCGCCGCTGAGGGTCGCAGCCTCATCGAGATGGGCTCGCGGCGCACCCACGAGCAGGCCGCCGTCGCCGCAGCACGGGCCGCCTACCTCGCCGGTTTCGCCGGTTCGTCCAACCTCGAGGCGCAGCGCCGATACGGCGTGCCCGCGATGGGCACCAGCGCGCACGCGTTTACGCTTGTGCACACCAGCGCGAACGGCCCCGACGAGAAGGCGGCGTTTCGGGCACAGGTCGATGCGCTCGGAGTCGGCACCACCCTGCTCGTCGACACCTACGACATCACCCAGGGCGTCGTGAACGCCGTCGAGGCCGCAGGGCCGGAACTGGGCGCGGTCCGCATCGACTCCGGCGACCTCGGTGTGCTGGCCCGGCAGGTACGGGCACAGCTCGACGGACTCGGTGCGACGAAGACCCGGATCGTGGTTTCGGGTGATCTGGACGAGTTCGCGATCGCCGGGCTGCGCGCCGAACCCGTCGACATCTACGGCGTCGGCACGTCGGTGGTGACCGGCTCGGGCGCGCCCACCGCGAGCATGGTCTACAAGCTGGTCGAGGTCGACGACATGCCGGTGGAGAAGCGCAGCCTGCACAAGGAGTCGCACGGCGGCCGGAAGAAGGCCACCCGGTTGGCGAAAGCGTCGGGGACGATCGTCGAGGAGGTTGTTCACCCCGCCGCACGGGCCGCCCCGCAGTCCGACCTCGTCGCACGGGATCTCACGGTCTGCTTCGTCGAGGAGGGCGAGCCGGTAGCCGATCTGCGGCTGAACGCGGCGCGCGACAGGGTGGCGGCCGGGCTGCACAGCCTGCCGTGGGACGGCTTGAAACTGTCGCGCGGCGAACCCGCTGTCCCGACCCGGATGGTGCCGCCCGCAGGCCAGAGCGCATAGGAGGAGCCACGCCAACCGCAGCTCCCGTCACCGAACTGCTTGCCACCGCGGTCGCCGCGCTCGGCGGCAGTGAGCGCAGCGGCCAAGTCCAGATGGCCGAGGCGGTGGCCCGCGCCTTCGACACCGGCGAGCATCTTGCCGTGCAGGCAGGAACCGGTACTGGCAAGTCACTGGCCTACTTGGTTCCTGCCATCGCGCGGGCGGTCGCCACCGAAGAGCCCGTTGTGGTGTCGACGGCGACCATCGCGCTGCAGCGTCAACTCGTCGACCGCGACCTTCCCGCACTCGCCGACTCGCTGGTCGGCGCCCTGCCAAGGAGGCCGAAGTTCGCCTTACTCAAGGGTCGCGGAAATTACGTGTGCCTGAACAAGATTCACAACGGGTCGGCAGCCGAGCCGGATGATGTTCCGCAGGAGGAACTGTTCGACGCGGCGGCCACGACCGCGCTCGGACGCGACGTCCAGCGTCTCGTCAAATGGTCATCGAGCACCGAAACCGGCGACCGGGACGAGCTGACCCCCGGCGTCGGAGACCGGTCGTGGTCGCAGGTCAGCGTCTCGGCCAGGGAGTGCATCGGCGCCTCGCGGTGCCCGTTCGGAACCGACTGCTTCGCGGAGAAAGCCCGCGACACGGCCGGCCACGCCGATGTCGTCGTCACCAACCATGCGCTGTTGGCCATCGACGCCATCTCCGATGCCGCCGTGCTTCCCGAGCACCGCCTGCTCGTGGTCGACGAGGCCCATGAACTGGCCGACCGGGTCACCGGTGTGGCCACCGCCGAATTGTCCAACGCCGTGCTTAGCGCCGCCCTCCGCCGCGCCGCGCGGCTCGTGGAACCAGAACTGGCACAGCGGCTGGACGCCGCGACGGCGACATTCGTCTCCGCGATCCACGACGGCACGCCCGGGCGCATCGACCGCCTCGACGACGACATGACGACGTATCTGACCGCGCTGCGGGACGCCGCGAGCAGGGCACGTTCGGCGATCGACACCTCGCCGTCGGACCCCAGGGCCGCATCGGCGCGTGCCGAGGCGGTGACGGCGCTGTCGGACATCAGCGATACCGCGACGCGCATCGTGGCGTCGTTCGTGCCCAAGATCCCGAACCGCGACGATGTGGTGTGGCTGGACCATGAGGAGAACCGCGGAAGTGTCCGCGCCGTGCTGCGGGTCGCGCCGCTGTCAGTGGCGGGCCTGCTGCGCGGCAGGCTGTTCGACCAGACCACTGCGGTGCTGACGTCG
This sequence comes from Mycobacterium sp. ITM-2016-00318, assembly GCF_002968285.2. NCBI lineage: Bacteria > Bacillati > Actinomycetota > Actinomycetes > Mycobacteriales > Mycobacteriaceae > Mycobacterium > Mycobacterium sp. ITM-2016-00318. The sequence goes on from NZ_CP134400.1 coordinate 3,920,143, forward strand.
GCGACCTTGACGGTCGGCGGTTCGTTCGACGCGATGGGCGCGGCATGGGGCTTGACGGCCGGAGAGCAGAAGCCGGCGTGGCGGGGCATCGACGTCGGCTCCCCTTTCGAACACGCCAAGTCCGGAATCCTCTATGTCGCAGCGCATCTGCCTCCGCCGGGACGCGACGGCACCGGCTCCGCGGAACAACTCGACGAGATCGAGTCGCTGATCGGTGCCGCGGGCGGTCGCACGCTGGGGCTGTTCTCCTCGATGCGGGCCGCGCGGGCCGCCGCCGAGGTCATGCGCGAGCGACTGTCAATTCCGGTGCTGTGTCAGGGCGACGACACCACGTCTGCGCTGGTCAGGCTATTCGCCGACGATCCGTCGACGTCGTTGTTCGGGACGCTGTCGCTGTGGCAGGGCGTCGACGTGCCGGGGCCATCCCTGTCGCTGGTGCTGATCGACCGCATCCCGTTCCCCCGACCCGACGACCCGCTGCTGTCAGCACGCCAGCGGGCGGTCGCCGCCAGGGGCGGCAACGGGTTCATGGAAGTCGCGGCCAGCCACGCCGCTCTGCTGCTCGCCCAGGGTGCGGGCAGGCTGTTGCGGCGCACCGACGACCGAGGGGTGGTCGCGGTGCTGGATTCGCGGATGGCCACCGCACGCTACTCCGGTTTTCTGCGGGCATCCCTGCCGCCGTTCTGGGCCACCACGGACACCGCCCGGGTCCGACAAGCGCTGGAACGGCTCCGCACGGCCAACGCCGCACTATCGTGACGCTGGTGAGCCGACGCACTGCCGCCGCGGCGCTCGCCGTCTGCGTCGCATTCCTCGTAGCGTCCTGCTCGACGACTGTGACGGGCACCGCCGTCTCGGTTTTCGACGACCCGTTCAACGTGGCTGGGATGCCCGCTGTGGACGGGCCGACCGGCCTGCGGCCGGGCGCCAAGGACTCCACGCGCGACGTCGAGAACGGCGACGGCGGTGAAATCGACGCACTCGCCGCCTCCTCGGTCAGCGACATCGAAGACTTCTGGAATAACGCCTACCCCGAGACATTCGATGAGAGCTTCACCCCCGTCAAGGAACTGATCTCCTGGGATTCTGGCGAATTCGAACGCCAGAAGTTCTGCGGGCAGGACACCGTGGGGCTGGAGAATGCGGGCTACTGCTTTCTCGACCACACCATCGGGTGGGACCGCGGCGAACTACTACCGCAATTGAAGGACAACTTCAGCGATATCGCCGTCACCAATGTGCTTGCCCACGAGTACGGCCACGCGATACAGCACCAGGCCGGGCTGAAGAAGCAGGGTACCGACAAGCTCGTCGCTGAGCAGCAAGCGGACTGCTTCGCCGGCTCCTACATGCGCTGGGTGGCAGAAGGCAACTCCGATCGCTTCACGTTGAGCACCGGAGACGGCCTCAACAGCCTTCTGGCGGCGGTGATCTCGTTTCGGGACCCTCTGCTCAGCGAGGACGAGGCCGATTTCGATCCGGGCGCCAACGTGCACGGCTCGGCGTTCGAGCGGGTCAGCGCCTTCCAGTTCGGGTTCACCGATGGGACTGCGTCGTGCGCGGCGATCGACGACAAGGAGATCGAGCAGCGGCGCGGCGATCTTCCTGTCGCGCTGCAGCAGGGCCAAAGCGGCGATTGGCCGGTCAGCGAGGAGTCGGTAAAGGCGATCGTCGAAGCCCTCGGCACACTGTTCTCGCCCGCGGACCCGCCGAAGCTGCGCCTCGACGCCGAAGGCGCGCAGGATTGCCCGGACGCGCGCCCCAGCCCGCCGGTCTCCTACTGTCCGGCGACCAACACGATCGCCGTCGACATGGTCGAACTGGAGAAGGTCGGCACGCCGTCAGGTCAAGAGGAGACCGACAAATACGGCATCGTGTCAGGGGACAACACGGCGTACTCGATCCTCGTCTCGCGATACATGCTGGCGCTGCAGCACGAGCGCGGCGGCCTCTCCCTGGACACCGCGGAGGCCGCTCTGCGCACCGCATGCCTTACCGGGGTCGCGACCACCAAGATGACCGAGGCGGTGACCACATCGGGCGACAATACGGTGGCGCTGAGCGCAGGCGATCTCGACGAGGCGGTATCCGGCCTGCTCACCAACGGGCTCGCAGCCGGTGACGTCAACGGAGAGACGGTGCCGTCCGGGTTCTCCCGGATGGACGCGTTCCGCAACGGCGTGCTCGGCGACGAGGACCGCTGCTTCAAGCGCTTCCCTTGATCAGACCTTCTTGGTCACCCCGTAGTAACCGATGATCGCGTCGGACACCTTGGTCGACCGGGTCAAAAACGCGTAGGAGCGAATGAAGGACTCACCGACGCAGCCGTCGATCTTGACGCGGAATCCGGTGATCTGCACCCAGGGCTCGGCGCCCTGGAAATCCTTCTTCGTGACCGGGATGACGTTGATGATGCCCGGCTTGAGCGCGACGGCCAGGCTGCCGCTGATGGGTGCGATTCCCGTCGGAATGCCCGTTATCGCGGCGGTGCCGAGACCCCCGAGACCCAGGCCCGGTGAGAAGCCGAGGCTGCCGCTCATCACCACGCCGTTCGATGTGCTCATGTCGATGCCGCAGCCGATCTGATAACCGACCTCGAATGTGCCTTCGGGGGGCTCGGCCTCGTCCGGCCCCTCCATCTTCGCGTTGAACACCCCGCCAACCTCGTACTCACGAGTCGAGATCGCGGTGGTCAGCGGCTGGATCACCCGCTGCGTCTCGTCCTTGGCCGAGACCGTCAACGTCCAGCCGTCGGGCGACTTCGTCGTGGCGGGCGGCGACGACTCGACCAGGTCGACGGGTCCCTCTGGCGGGACGCCTTGCGGGGCAGGCGCCGTCTCCGCGGCCTCGACCACGGGTTCGACCTCCGGATCGGCCGACGCCGACGGGGCCATCAGGGCGGACGCCACCGCGCAGGTGGCCAGCAACGTGACGCAACGGAACATCAACGGAACTTACAACGGCGGGGGATCCCGACGAGCCCGAGTTCGCCGAAAAGTCCGATCTAGGCGAAGGTGACCAGGCCGAGCTCGGTGTCGGACACCAGCAGCGGATGGTGCGGCAGCACGCGCACCGTGTAGCCGACCGGCCCGGCGACCGGCAGCGGCGTCGTCGTCGCGAACGTCTCGGTGCCGCCCTCACCGGTCCCGGTGTGCACCATCGCCACGGTGACCGGGTTCACCAGTGCGTCGGCGGTGTCCACGCGACCGAGCACCGCCTGCACGGATACCTCGTCCGGACGCAGCCCGGCGAGCTGCACACTCGCCGAGAGCGTCAGTTCCGAGCCGAGCAGCGGCGTGTCCGGCAGCCCCGTGCTGTCGACGTCGGTGACCTGGATCTTCGGCCACGCCTCGTGGGCGCGCTGGCGATAAGCGGCCAAATCTCCCGCGGCGCCGAACGGTACGTCGCCTTCCTCACGCGGCTCGACGGTTCTGCGGAGTGACTGCGCGGCCGGCGCGTAGTACCTCTCCGTGTAGTCGCGCACCATTCGCGACGCCAGCACCTTGGGTCCGAGCACCTCGAGGGTGTGCCGGACCATCTCGACCCAGCGCACCGGCACGCCGCGCTCGTCGCGGTCATAGAACTTCGGCGCCACCGACCGCTCGACCAGGCTGTACAGCGCCGCGGCCTCCAAGTCGTCGCGGCGGCCGTCGTCGGCCAGCCCGTCGGCAGTCGGTATCTCCCAACCGTTTTCGCCGTCGTACCACTCGTCCCACCATCCGTCGCGGATTGACAGGTTTAGGCCGCCGTTAAGCGCGCTTTTCATTCCGGAGGTGCCGCACGCCTCCAGTGGCCGCAGCGGGTTGTTCAACCAGACATCGCAGCCGTAGTAGAGCGGGCGCGCCATCGACATGTCATAGTCCGGCAGGAAGGCGATGCGGTGACGCACCTCGGGCCGATCAGCGAAGCGCACAACCTGCTGGATCAGCGCCTTGCCGCCCTCGTCCGCCGGATGCGACTTGCCCGCCACGATGAGCTGAATGGGCTGTTTCTCGTCGAGCAGCAACTTCTCCAGCCGATCCGGATCGCGCAGCATCAGCGTCAGCCGCTTGTAGGTCGGAACCCGGCGCGCGAACCCAACCGTCAGCACGTTGGGATCGAAAGCCGTTGCGATCCAACCTAGTTCGGCGTCCGAAGCGCCACGCTCGTGCCAGGATCGGCGCAGCCGCGCCCGGACATCGTCGACCAACGCCTCGCGCAGCTGCGACCGGATCCACCAGAGATGTCCCGGGTCCACCTGCTGGAGCCGCTCCCACAGCGCCGGCTCCCACACCGCAGGCGCATTCGGCAGGTCTCCACCCGACAACTCCCTGCCCAGCTCGAGCCATTGCGGCGCCGCCCAGGTCGGCGCGTGCACCCCGTTGGTGATCGAACCGATCGGCACCTCCACCGGGTCGAAGCCCGGCCACAGCTCGTTGAACATCTCGCGGCTGACGCGGCCGTGCAACAGCGACACACCGTTGGCGCGCTGCGCAAGCCGTAGGCCCATATGCGCCATGTTGAATTTCGAGGGATCGTCCTCGGCTCCGAACGCAATGACCCGGTCAAGCGGGACACCTGGCAGCAATCGGGAGCTGCCGCCCGACGGACTTCCCTCTCCGCTGCCGAAATAGCGCTTCACCATCTCCACCGGGAAGCGGTCGATACCGGCGGCGACCGGGGTGTGCGTGGTGAAAACCGTCGACGACCGCACAACGGTCAGCGCGGTGTCGAAGTCAAGCCCGGACTCGATCAACTCGCGGATCCGCTCGACGCCGAGGAAACCCGCATGGCCCTCGTTCATGTGGAACACCTCGGGCGTGGGCAGGCCTTCGATCTCGGTGAACGCGCGAATTGCCCGCACTCCGCCGACGCCGGCAAGGATCTCCTGCTTGATTCGATGCTCCTGATCGCCGCCGTACAGCCGGTCGGTAACGCCGCGAAGCTCGTGCTCGTTCTCGGGAATGTCGGAATCCAGAAGCAGCAACGGAATTCGGCCCACTTGGGCAACCCAGACGCGAGCCCTCAGCTGCGCCGTATCCGGCATCGCCAGCTCGACGAGCGCAGGATCACCCTGGTGGGTGGTCAGCAAGCGAAACGGCAGACCCTGGGGGTCGAGCGACGGATAGTTCTCCCGCTGCCAACCGTCAGCGGTCAGCGACTGACGGAAATAACCGGACCGGTAATACAGGCCCACCGCGATCAGCGGCAGCCCGAGGTCCGACGCCGACTTGAGATGGTCGCCCGCAAGGATCCCAAGGCCACCGGAATAGTTCGGCAGCACCTCGGCGACACCGAACTCCATAGAGAAATAGGCGATGCCGTTGGGCATCTGGGCACCCTCTGCGGCGCGTTCCTGGTACCACAGCGGGCGGGCCAGGTAGTCGTCGAGCTGACCGACGATGTGATCCAGCCTGCCGACGAACGATTCGTCGGCGGCGAGTTCGTCCAGCCGCTTGGGCGAGACCTGGCCGAGCAGCGCCACTGGATCGCACCCGACCTGCTTCCACAACTCAGGATCGATGGATTTGAACAGTTCCTGAGTCGGCTTGTCCCATGACCAGCGCAGGTTGACCGAGAGCGCTTCCACCGCGACCAGTCGCTCGGGAAGATGCGCGCGGACGGTGAACCGACGGAGGGCTTTCACGCGACCCAACCTTACTGATGATCGGCGAGGCTGCAGTGCCGTCGACGCGAACGTTCACCAGCGTGTGGTTCGGCCGGACACTACGGTGGGTATAGGGCGCCGAGAGAGGTTTCAAGAGGCTTCAAGCGAAATCCAGACGACAGCGGCCCGACCGCGGGCCGCGCCATGAAGGAGTGTGTAGGTGGCCGGTCGTATCGGGATCGATGACGTCGCACCCGTGGTGTCCGCAGGGCGGTACCCCGCCAAGGCTGTCGTGGGCGAAGTGGTGCCCGTACGGGCCACGGTGTGGCGCGAGGGCCACGACGTCGTCGCGGCGACCCTGGTGGTGCGTTATCACGGGACGACCTATCCGCAGCTGAACGGGGGGCCGGTGCAGGAACCGCCCGCAAAGCCTGTGCCGATCGAGGCTGTGGTCAAGCCGGGCGCACGGATCAAACCGCAGGCCATCCCGATGGCCACCAGGCGAACACCGGATGTGTTCCACGGCGTGTTCTGCCCCGACAGAGTCGGTCTGTGGACGTTCCGGGTCGACGGGTGGGGCGATCCGATCGCGACGTGGCGGCATGCCATCACCGCCAAACTCGACGCCGGTCAGAGCGAAACCGAGCTGTCGAACGACTTGATCGTCGGTGCGCGACTCCTCGAGAGAGCGGCCACCGGATTAACCCGAGCGCGTCGTGACCCGCTCATCGAGGCCGCCGAGATCCTCCGCAAGCCGGGTGATCCGTTCACCCGGGCAGGTGCCGCGCTGTCCGACGAGGTCACAGAACTGCTCGCGCAGTATCCGCTGCGCGACCAGATCACCCGAGGAGATCAGTACGGCGTCTGGGTGGATCGGCCCGAGGCACGCTTCAGCGCCTGGTACGAGTTGTTCCCCCGATCGACGGGCGGTTGGGACAAGAAGGGCACACCGGTTCACGGCACGTTCGCCACCGCGGCGAAAGCGCTGCCGCGCATCGCGAAGATGGGCTTCGACGTCGTGTATCTGCCGCCGATCCACCCGATCGGCAAGGTGCACCGCAAGGGTCGCAACAACTCGGTCACCGCCGCACCGAAGGACGTCGGTTCACCGTGGGCGATCGGTAGCGAGGAGGGCGGCCACGACTCCGTGCATCCCCAGCTGGGCACGATTGACGACTTCGACGACTTCGTCACCGCGGCGCGCGACCAGGGTCTGGAGGTGGCACTCGACCTGGCACTGCAGGCCGCGCCCGACCATCCGTGGGCCAAGGAGCATCCCGAATGGTTCACAGTGCTGCCCGACGGCACCATCGCCTATGCGGAGAACCCGCCTAAGAAGTATCAGGACATCTACCCCATCAATTTCGACAACGACCCGGCGGGCATCTACCACGAGGTGCTACGGGTGGTGCGGCAATGGATCAGCCACGGAGTCAAGATCTTCCGCGTCGACAATCCGCACACCAAGCCACCGAACTTCTGGGCCTGGCTGATCGGACAGGTCAAGGCGGCCGACCCTGACGTGTTGTTCCTCTCCGAGGCGTTCACCCGGCCCGCCCGCCTGTACGGCCTGGCGAAACTCGGATTCACCCAGTCCTACAGCTACTTCACCTGGCGCACCGCCAAGTGGGAGCTGATCGAGTTCGGGGAACAGATCGTCGAGCACGCCGACTACGCCCGCCCCAACCTCTTCGTCAACACTCCGGACATCCTTCACGAGAGCCTGCAGCACGGGGGCCCGGGGATGTTCGCCATCCGTGCGGTGCTCGCGTCGACCTTCAGCCCGGCGTGGGGGGTGTATTCCGGATACGAACTGTTCGAGCACCGGGCGGTGCGCGAGGGCAGTGAGGAGTACCTGGACTCGGAGAAGTACGAGTTGCGGCCGCGCGACTTCGAGGCCGCCCTGGCCAGGGGCGAGTCTCTGGAACCTTTCCTGAGTCGGCTCAACGAGATTCGCCGGTTGCATCCCGCACTGCGTGAACTCCGCACGCTGAAGTTCCACCACGTCGACAACGACGCGCTGCTGGCCTACAGCAAGTTCGACCCGGTTACCGGAGATTGTGTGCTTGTCGTGGTGACGCTCAATCCGTTCGGCGCCGAAGAGGCGACGGCGTGGCTGGACATGAGCGCGTTGGGGATGGAGCCTTACGACCGCTTCTGGGTGCGCGACGAAATCGGCGGTGACGAATATCAGTGGGGACAGTCGAACTACGTTCGGCTCGATCCGGGCAGGGCGGTCGCCCACGTCTTCAACATGCCGCGGATCCCACCTGAACAACGACAGAACCTGCTGCGCAGGGAATGAGGGAGTGACGGACAGATGACTCGCACGAACGAAATCACGAGCCCGCATCTGCGGCCAGATCAGAGCGATCTGAATCGGCTGTTCACGGGACAACATCACAACCCGCATTCGATACTGGGCGCCCACGAGTACGGCGACCACACCGTGATCCGCGCGTATCGGCCGCACGCAGTGGAGGTGGCTGCACTCGTCGGTGCCAAGCGATATGTCTTCGAGCACATAGAATCCGGGCTTTTCGGGGTCGCGCTGCCATTCACCGACCTCGTCGACTACCGGTTGCAGATCGGCTATGACGGCGATGGCGGGTCGCCGTACACCGTCGCCGACGCCTATAGATTCCTGCCCACGCTCGGGGAATTGGACCTCCATCTGTTCTCCGAGGGCCGCCACGAGAGACTCTGGGACATTCTCGGCGCCCATCCGCGCAGCTACCGCACCTCCGACGGGGTGGTCGAGGGCGTGTCTTTCGCCGTGTGGGCGCCGAATGCCAAGGGCGTCAGCCTGACCGGCGACTTCAACCACTGGGACGGCGACGAGGCACCCTTGCGTGTGCTCGGGTCCACCGGTGTGTGGGAGCTGTTCTGGCCCGGGTTCGCGGTCGGCGGTAACTACAAGTTCCGCGTACACGGCGCCGACGGGTCGGTGACCGAACGCGCCGATCCGATGGCTTTCGCCACCGAGGTGCCACCGCAGACGGCGTCACGGGTGACCAAGAGCGACTACTCCTGGTCAGACACCGAATGGATGACTCGTCGCGCGCAACAGAACCCGGTGTTCGAGCCGATGAGCACCTACGAGGTGCACCTGATGTCGTGGCGGCCGGGCCTGTCGTACCGCGATCTCGCCGAGCAGCTGACAGAATACGTTGTGTCGCAAGGTTTCACGCATGTCGAGCTGATGCCAGTTGCAGAGCACCCGTTCGGCGGCTCGTGGGGCTACCAAGTGACGTCCTACTACGCGCCAACCTCGCGGCTCGGCACCCCCGATGAATTCCGCCACGTCGTCGACACACTGCACCAGGCGGGCATCGGCGTGATCATGGACTGGGTGCCTGCCCACTTCCCCAAGGACGCCTGGGCGCTAGGCCGGTTCGACGGCACGCCGCTGTATGAGCACTCCGACCCGCGCCGTGGTGAGCAGCTGGACTGGGGCACCTACGTTTTCGACTTCGGCCGCCAGGAGGTGCGCAACTTTTTGGTAGCCAACGCCTTGTACTGGCTGCAGGAGTTCCACATCGACGGACTACGTGTCGACGCCGTGGCGTCGATGTTGTACCTCGACTACTCGCGACCGGCGGACGGCTGGACCCCCAACATCTACGGCGGACGGGAGAACTTGGAGGCGGTGCAATTCCTGCAGGAGATGAACGCCACCGTGCACAAGGTCGAACCGGGAATCGTCACCATCGCCGAGGAATCGACCTCGTGGCCCGGCGTCACGCGGCCGACAAACCTCGGCGGACTCGGCTTCTCGATGAAATGGAACATGGGCTGGATGAACGACACGTTGGAGTTCATCAAGCGCGATCCCATTCACCGCACTTACCACCACGGCGAGATCACGTTCTCGATGCTCTATGCCTACAGCGAGAACTATGTGCTTCCGATCAGCCATGACGAAGTGGTGCACGGAAAGGGCACCTTGTGGGGCAGGATGCCGGGTAACGATCACACCAAGGCGGCCGGCGTACGCAACCTGATGGCCTACCAGTGGGCCCACCCGGGTAAGCAGTTGCTGTTCATGGGCCAGGAGTTCGGCCAGCGCGCGGAGTGGTCAGAGGAGCGCGGGCTCGACTGGTACCAGTTGGACGAGAACAGCTTCTCCGGCGGGATTCAGCGCATGATGCGCGATATCAACGAGATCTACCGGACGAGGCGGGCGCTGTGGTCGCTGGACACCCGCCCCGAAGGCTATTCGTGGATCGACGCGAACGACTCGGCCAACAACGTGCTCAGCTTCCTGCGCTTCGGCGACGACGGCACCGCCATGGCCTGCGTCTTCAACTTCTCCGGTGCCGAACACAGCTCGTATCGACTCGGGCTCCCGCATGCGGGCACCTGGCGCGAAGTGCTCAACACCGACGCGGATATCTACAACGGTTCGGGCATCGGTAATTACGGAGCAGTCGAGGCGACCGACGACCCGTGGCACGGGCGCCCCGCGTCGGCCTTGATGGTGCTGCCGCCGCTGGCCGCCCTGTGGTTCGAGCCCGAGCGGGACTGAGTCAGTACAGCGCGTTGGCGAGCTTGCGCCGACCCGCGATCACCTCAGGATCGGCTGGGTCGAAGAGGTCGAACAATTCGATGAGCCGCGTCCGCACCGACGTGCGTTCGTCGCCTGCGGTGCGCCCAACGAGGCGTATCAGGCGGTCGAACGCCGCCCCGATGTTCTGTTGAAGCACCTCGACATCGGCTGCCGCGAACGCGGCTTCGATGTCGTCGGGCGCGGCGTCAGCCGTCGCGATGGCCTGCGGTGACTGTGCGGATGCGCGGGTCAGGAAAGCGATCTGGCGCACTGCGCCTCTTGCCTCTTCGTGCGCGGGGTCGGCGTCGAGGATCTTCTGGTATGCGCTCAGCGCGGCGTCGAAGTCACCGCCGTCCAAATGCGAACGCGCCTGGGCTAATTCGGGGTCGACCCGTTCCGGCTCGTCGCCGGCCTCTGCCCCGCCGCTGAGCTTTCCGGCGGTGGCGTTCAACAGCGAGTCGAGCCACCCGCGCAGTTGATCCGGCGGTTGCGGCCCCTGGAAGCTCGACAGGGGCTGCCCAGCAGCAAGCGCCACCACGGTCGGCACCGCTTGCACCCCGAATATCTGCGCGACCCGCGGGGTGGAATCGACGTTCACGGTGGCCAGTGACCACTTGCCGCCGTCCTCGGCAGCGAGGCTCCCGAGAGTGTCGCCCAACTGCACGCTCGCGTCGCTGCGCGGCGACCACAGCAGCACCACTACCGGCACCTGGTTGGACTTCTGCAATACCTCGGCTTCGAAATTCGCCTCGGTCACTTCCACACCGGGAGGCGGGGCAGAACCCTGTCTGGACTCACCCGACGGCGTCGGACGCTGTTTGAGAGCGGAGAGGTCGACCGCGCCGGCGATCGAGGGCCCTGGACCGGCGGAAGGACGGGGACGTGTCACGTCTCCAAGTCTGTCACGTCGTTTCCGATATCGATCGGGCTGGTTCGGCGACCTCGACGGGCATCGTCTCGGCGCCCATTCGGCCGCTGCGATCTGCCCATATGAGGAAGATCACACTGCACATGGGGACAACGCTCGCCAGCAACGCCAGCAACCACGTGCCGATCGTCCATCGAGCGCCGATTCCCACGAGCAGTCCCGCGGCCACGAAGGCGATGAAGATCAGCCCGTGGGCCATCCCGAAGACCTTCACTCCGATTTCGGTGCGGGGCGTGCCCAGATACTTGAAGTACATCCCGACCAGCAGGCCCACCCAGCTCACGGCCTCGGCCAGGGCGACAACGCGAAACCAGCCGGCACGCGTGCGGAGATCGAAGGCGCTTGTCATAGGCGCCATTGTGCCGGAAACAGAGCTTGATTACTACAACGCGTCGTAGACGTTCATCGCGCCCGAAGGATCAGCGCGTCACCCTGGCCGCCCGCGCCGCAGAGCGCCGCCACCCCGTAGCCGGAGCCCCGTCGTGCCAGCTCGAGGGCGACGTGCAGGGCGATACGGGCACCCGACATCCCGATCGGGTGACCGATGGCGATCGCGCCGCCGTTGACGTTCACCTTGTCGGGGTCGATGCCGAGCTCCTTCGTCGATGCCAGCGCGACCGCGGAGAACGCCTCGTTGATCTCGATGACGTCGAGCTCGTCGACGGTGATGCCCTCGCGGGCAACGGCTTTCTTGATGGCGTTGGCCGGCTGGCTCTGCAGGGTGGAGTCAGGGCCCGCGACCACGCCGTGGGCGCCGATCTCCACCAGCCACTCCAGGCCGAGCTCTTCGGCCTTGGCCTTGTTCATCACGACGACGGCAGCGGCGCCGTCGGAGATCTGCGATGCCGAGCCCGCGGTGATGGTGCCGTCCTTGCGGAAGGCGGGTTTCAGCCCGGCGAGCGAGTCAGCGGTGGTGTTGGCGCGGATCCCCTCGTCCTCGGTGAACTCCAGCGGGTCGCCCTTGCGCTGTGGAATCTTCACCGGCACGACCTCGTCGGCGTACACGCCGTCTTTCCATGCCGCGGCGGCCTTTTGGTGCGAACCGGCGGCGAACTCGTCCTGCTCGACGCGGGAGAACTTGTCCTCGTCGTTGCGCTGCTCGGTCAGTGCACCCATCGGCTGGTCGGTGAACACGTCGTGCAGGCCGTCGTAGGCCATGTGGTCGAGCACCGTCACGTCGCCGTACTTGTAACCCGACCGGCTGTTCATCAGCAGATGCGGCGCCTGGGTCATCGACTCCTGGCCACCGGCTACCACAACGTCGAACTCGCCGGCACGGATCAGCTGATCGGCCAGTGCGATGGCGTCGATCCCGGACAGGCACATCTTGTTGATCGTCAGGGCGGGTACGTCCCAGCCGATGCCCGCCGCCACCGCGGCCTGCCTAGCGGGCATTTGCCCTGCGCCTGCGGTGAGAACCTGACCCATGATCACGTATTCGACGGCCGACGCCGGGACCTTGGCCTTCTCGAGGGCTCCCCTGATCGCGATGGCCCCGAGGTCACTGCCGGAGAAGTCCTTCAGCGAACCCATCAGTTTGCCAACGGGGGTGCGGGCTCCAGCAACGATCACCGACGTCGTCATTTACATCCTCCATAGATTGGGTACACAAGGTTGTGGCCCATGACACATTCCGCAAACATCTGTCTCAAGGTTACCGTTACGTTATGAGCACCGAACACGTAGACGCACGTCCCGCGCTCGCGAGCGCGCTCGTGACGGCGATCGATCACGTGGGGATGGCAGTGCCCGACCTCGACGCCGCCATCAAGTGGTACCACGACCACCTCGGCATGATCGTGCTGCACGAGGAGATCAACGAAGAGCAGGGTGTCCGCGAGGCCATGCTGTCGGTGCGTGGCGCGCCCGTCGGCAGCGCCCAGATCCAGTTGATGTCGCCCCTCGACGAGACCTCGACGATCGCCAAGTTCATCGACAAGCGCGGCCCGGGCCTGCAGCAGCTGGCCTACCGGGTCAGCGACATCGACGCGCTGACCGAGCGGTTGCGCGAACAGGGTGTGCGGCTGCTCTACGACGAGCCACGCCGCGGCACCGCGGATTCGCGGATCAACTTCGTCCATCCCAAGGATGCGGGCGGCGTGCTCATCGAGCTGGTTCAGCCCGCCTAGGCTTGCCTGCTCCTCGCGTGCGCACCGGTCACTGACCGTCACGACCACCGACGCGTCGGACCTCGTGTCGCGCGGTTCTGCCAGCACGGCGTGTGCCAGTGCCGTCGGTCATCCATCGCCGTCGCGCCCAAATCGGTCTGCCACACCACGAGATGGGCTGTGCCAGGCCTGATCTCGTGGTCGCATCCCGGGCAGCGATACGTCTTGGTGGCCCGCGAACCCGCGACCGGTCTCACCTCGTAGTCGTAGCCGTCCGGTCCAATCTCGACACGACGAGGTGCAGGCAACGGGCTGCGCGGAGGCTGCGGGCGGCGCCTGCGAGCCATCAGAAGAGCCGGAACTCGTCGCTGTCCATACCGCGCATCCGGTCGTAGTCCAATGTGAGACACCGGATGCCGCGGTCGGTGGCCAGCGTCTTGGCCTGAGGCTTGATCTGTTGAGCCGCAAAGACTCCCGTGACCGGTGCGATGAGGGTGTCGCGGTTCAATAGCTCGAGGTAGCGGGTGAGCTGTTCGACGCCGTCGATCTCCCCGCGCCGCTTGATCTCGACCGCAACCGTCGCACCGTTCTCGTCACGGCACAGCAGATCGACGGGTCCGATGGGCGTCATGTACTCGCGACGCACCAGGGTGTAGCCGGCGCCGAGCAGTTCGACGTGTTCGGCCAGCAGTGCCTGCAGATGTGCCTCGACGCCGTCCTTGACCAGCCCCGGGTCCACGCCCAGCTCGTGGGTGGAGTCGTGCTCGATCTGCTCGACGGTGATGCGCAGCTGCTCGCCTGCCTTGTTCTCGACCACCCAGATCGGCGTCGGCCGGTTGTTGTCCTCAGCGAGCCAGCAGGGCGGACTCATCCAGTTCAACGGCTTGTAGGCACGGTCGTCGGCATGCACGCTGACCGATCCGTCCGCCTTGATCAGAAGCAGGCGGCGGGCGGATGGCAGGTGGGCGGTCAGCCGACCGACGTAGTCGACGGTGCACTGGGCAATGACGAGACGCACCGGTCAACCTTATGGCCAGGGCACCGGCAAATTAGGCTGACACCGGATGAACTCGAAAAAGGGTGTCGCGCACAAGCTGGGCCGGGTCCTGGAAACAGTGACTCGGCAGAGCGGTCGGCTGTCCACGACGCCCGATTACGGCTCCTGGTTGCTGGGCCGGGAGACCGAGAGTCAGCTGCGCCGAAGGGTGCGGATTCAGGTCATCCTGACGTTCTTCATCCTGTTCACGAACATGATGGGCATCGTCGTCGCGACGATGCTGGTGGCGTTTGCCTTTCCCGTGCCGAGCGTCTTCTCCGACGTCCCGGCATGGCTGACGTTCGGGGTCGCTCCTGCCTACATAGTGCTGGCGTTGGGGCTGGGCACCTTCTGGGTCACCCGGCGAATCGTGAACTCGCTGCGGTGGTCAATCGAGGAACGAAAACCGAACCGCACCGATCACCGCAACACTTTCGTGGCGCCGTGGCGGGTGGCCAGGATGGTCCTCGTGCTGTGGGGTATCGGCACGGCGCTGCTGACTGTCCTGTATGGCCTGCACGACGCGGACTTCATCCCACGCTTCCTGTTTGCGATCAGCTTCCCCGGTGTGTTGGTGGCCACCGGCTGCTACATGATCACCGAGTTCGCGCTTCGCCCAGTCGCCGCCCAGGCACTGGAAGCCGGCCCCCCACCTCACCGGCTCCTCGACGGAATCATGGGACGGACGATGCTCGTGTGGCTTTCGGGTTCCGGCGTGCCAGTGCTCGGCATCGCGGTGACCGCAATCTTCGCTTTGTCGCTGGAGAACCTCACGGAAACCCAATTCGCTTACGCCGTCCTGGGCATCGCTGCCGCGACTCTCTTCTTCGGCGCCATTCTGATGTGGCTGTTGTCATGGCTTACCGCCACCCCCGTACGCGCCGTACGCTCTGCGCTCAAGCACGTCGAGAACGGTGATTTGAATTGCAGCCTCGTGGTATTCGACGGCACCGAGTTGGGCGAGCTGCAGCGCGGATTCAACTCGATGGTCGAGGGGCTGAAGGAGCGTGAACGCGTCCGCGATCTGTTCGGCAGGCACGTCGGACGCGAAGTCGCCGCGGCAGCCGAACAACAACAAGTCAAGTTGGGCGGCGAGGAACGCCATGTCGCGATGATCTTCGTCGATATCATCGGCTCTACCCAGCTGGTCACCGGTCGGCCGGCGACTGAAGTCGTCGACCTGTTGAATCGCTTCTTCGCGGTGATCGTCGAGGAGGTCGACCGCCACAACGGATTCGTCAACAAATTCGAGGGTGATGCGGCACTGGCGGTATTCGGAGCGCCGATCCGTCTCGACAATCCGGAGTCCGAGGCGCTGGCCGCGGCCCGCGCCATCGCTCGGCGCATCAGCGAGGAGGTGCCGGAGTGCGAGGCGGGCATCGGAGTCGCCTCCGGCGAGGCGGTGGCAGGAAACCTCGGCGCAAAGGAACGCTTCGAATACACGGTCATAGGCGAACCGGTGAACGAGGCCGCTCGCCTCTGCGAGCTGGCCAAGGACGCGCCGGGCCGCCTGCTCGCGTCCTCCGATGCGGTGGAAACCGCTACCGAGGAGGAGCGCGCGCAATGGACGCTCGGCGACACTGTCACGCTTCGAGGTCACGACGACCCGACGAGGCTCGCGCTGCCGGTGTGACCTGCAAGTGAAGACCATGACCGGCGAGCAATTGGCCGACCGCACCAGGGGTGCCACCACGGCGGCTGTCGCCGCGGCGGAAGAGTTGGGCCTGCGGGTTCAGCGCGCAGCGGTCCTGCATGACGTGTTCTCCGTCGTGGTCCACCTTGCGCCGCAACCGGTGGTCGCACGCATCCCCGTAGTCCTGACCGCCGGGACGGCACCGAATGAGCAGTGGGCTCGCCAACAGCGCGAACTCGACGTCGTAGCGTGGCTCGACGAGCAGGGCGTGCCGGTGGTGCCGCCGTCGCCTCTCGTACCGCGTGTGCCGGTCCGGCGCGACGGGTTCCCGATGACGTTCTGGAAACTCGCCGACGTCGCCGACGACCACGAGCCCTGCCACGGCGTCGACATAGCGTGGAGCGCCGAGCTGCATGCGCGGCTCGCGGGATATCCGGGACCCCTGCCGTTTTTGGCACCGTTCAACCACGGTCTTCCCGAGATGCTAGCCGCGCTCGAAGATGTCGACCTCCTGCCCCCCGCGGAGATCGACAGGGCGCATGCCGAGTACGACACGCTGCGGTCCGTCTTGTCCGACCGGGCGGGGTTCCAGGCGGCGTTCCCGGGCATCGGCGTGCAAGCCGTCCAAGGAGATAGCCCGTCACACAATGTAATTCGGACCAAGAGCGGTATCCGGTTCTCCGATTTCGAGGATGTGACAATAGGTCCGGTCGAATGGGATCTCACGTTGATGGGACCGGATGCGACCGCGGATTACAACATCGCGGCCAGGGAACGCGGGCTGCGAGAGACCGACCCACACGTCCACGGGTGGTGGACGGCGCCCGCCGTCTTCAGTTCGTCGCCTGTCTCTCCCTCATACCGCAGCTGCCGCTGCTCGCCAAGGGTCTGCAAGAGCCGTTGGCCGACTGGCGCGCCGTCCCGCTGGTGCTGTGACGTCAGCCGACGGGGTCATCTGACGACGCGGTAGCGCAGATGAACCACACCGGGTGCTTCGAGCACCCGGGCCAGCTCGAGTGTGGGCTTGCCCGCCTCGAACCCGTCGAACAGGCGCTCACCAGAACCGAGTATCACCGGGCTGACCTGAAGATCGATCTCGTCAACGAAGCCTGCCGCGATTGCCTGCCGGGCGCAGAAGGCCCCTCCGGCGATCGAGATGGCGCGCCCACCCGCAGCCGCCTCAGCCTGGACGTAGGCCGACGCGATCCCGTCGGTGACGAAGTGAAAGGTGGTCCCACCCTCCATCTCGATCGGGTCGTGTGGGTAGTGAGTCAGGACGAACACAGGGCAGTGGTAGGGCGGGACGGCGCCCCACCAGCCGTTCCAATCCGAGTGCCCCCACTCGCCGCGAATGGGGCCGAACATGTTGCGGCCCATGATCGTCGCTCCCATGCCGTCCATCATGTCGGAGACCACCTGCTGGTTGACGGGATGGTTCTTGCATGGGCCCAGGTGCCAGTGATGAAGCGCCTCGCCGCCGACGCCGAGCGGCTCCGCCTCGCACTGGCCTGGCCCGGCAACGTAGCCGTCGGCAGAGACCGACATCGAAAGATTGGTTCTGGTCACATGTCCTCCACGCAGCTGTGGTGAGTTCGGCTTCATCTGAGGAGACTGAGGTGGCCCCGAAAACTCATCGGTTTGGGTATCCGGTCATGTTCCCGGCCGTTCGACGACGATGTCGGTTTTCCGCCAGTGATGTCGGTGGCGTCGTGTAATTGTCATAGACGTGCACGAAGATTTCGAACGCTGCTACCGAGCCGTCCAGTCCAAGGACGCCCGGTTCGACGGCTGGTTCGTCACCGCCGTGCTGACCACCAAGATCTACTGCAGGCCCAGTTGCCCCGTTCGGCCGCCTTTCGCCCGCAATGTGCGGTTCTATCCGACCGCGGCGGCCGCCCAGTGTGCGGGCTTCCGGGCCTGCAAGCGGTGCCGCCCGGACGCGTCACCGGGCTCTCCGGAATGGAATGTGCGCGGCGACGTAGTCGCGAGGGCGATGCGCCTGATCGCCGACGGCACCGTCGACCGCGACGGGGTCACCGGCCTCGCCGCCCGCGTCGGCTACACCACCCGTCAACTCGAGCGAATGCTGCAGGCGGAGGTGGGGGCAAACCCGCTGGCGCTCGCGCGTGCGCAACGGACACAGACCGCGCGGGTGCTGATCGAGACGACGGATCTGCCGTTCGGCGATGTCGCCTTCGCGGCGGGGTTCTCGTCGATCCGGCAGTTCAACGACACGGTGCGCACGGTGTGTGCCCGCACCCCAACGGAGTTGCGTAGTCGGGCACGGTCCAAGTTCGGCCGCAGCGAAGCCGCCTCGGCCGGAACACTGTCGCTGCGGCTACCGGTTCGTACTCCGTTCTCGTACGAAGGATTGTTCGGCCACCTCGCGGCGTGCGCGGTCCCGGGCGTGGAAGAGGTTCGCGATGGAGCATACCGGCGGACTCTGCGCTTGCCCGCAGGGAACGGGATCGCCAGCCTCACACCCGAACCCGACCATGTGCGCTGCACGCTCACGCTGGACGACTTCAGGGATCTGGCCACTGCGATCGCCCGCTGCAGGCGTCTACTGGATCTCGACGCCGATCCCGAGGCCGTGGTCGACGCGCTCGGCGCCGACCCGGATCTCGGTGCACTGGTCGCCAAGGCGCCGGGACAACGGATCCCGCGAACTGTCGACGAGCGCGAACTCGCGCTGCGCGTCGTGCTTGGCCAGCAGGTGTCGGTCAAGGCGGCCCGCACTCACGCCGCCAGGATCGTCGCCGCCTATGGACAGCCACTGACCGATGCCGGCGGCGGGCTCACCCATGTCTTCCCGGCGATCGATGATCTGGCCGATATCGATCCGGTTCATCTCGCATTTCCCAAATCCCGTCAAGGATCGCTGGTTTCCCTCGTCAAGGCGCTGGCTGACGGCAGTGTCGTGCTCGACGCAGGCTGCGACTGGAACCGCGCCCGCCAGCAACTGCTTGCGCTGCCGGGGATCGGACCGTGGACCGCGGAGGTCATAGCCATGCGCGGCCTCGGCGACCCGGACGCGTTTCCCGCCACCGACCTCGGGGTTCTCGTTGCCGCCAAACAGCTTGGTCTTCCGGAGGATACGCGTGCGCTCACCGCGCACAGTAGTCGCTGGCGGCCATGGAGATCCTATGCCGCCCAACATCTCTGGACAGCACTCGATCATGCGGTCAATCAGTGGCCGCCGAAGAACGCCCGCGCGAAGCAGATGACCACGAAGGAGAAGTGATGTCAGCCATCCGATTCCGCTCTGTCGACAGCCCGGTTGGACTGCTCACCCTCGCCGGCCGCGACGGTCGCCTGAGGCATCTTCGGATGGTCGACCAGACATACGAGCCGAGCCATGACGGGTGGGAATCCGACGACACGGCGTTTCCCGAGGCTGTTGAACAACTCGAATCCTACTTCGCCGGGGAGCTTTTCGACTTCGAGCTCGATCTCGACATGGTGGGCACGCAGTTCCAGCGCAACGTGTGGGCGGCACTGCTGACAATCCCGTACGGACAGACGCGGTCGTACGGCGAGATCGCGGCGCAGATCGGTTCACCCGGCGCCTCGCGTGCGGTCGGATTAGCCAACGGCCACAATCCAATCGGCATCATCGTGCCCTGCCACCGGGTGATCGGCACCAACGGCAGCCTCACCGGGTACGGCGGCGGATTGGACCGGAAGCGAGCGCTGCTGGCTCTGGAGCGAAGTAGAAATCCAGTGACGCCAACGCTTTTCGACTGAACAAAAGGAATCGCCCCCCACGCGAGCGTGGGGGGCGATCCTAATGTGTGTTCGGCGGTGTCCTACTTTTCCACCCGGGTTGGGTAGTATCATCGGCGCTGGCAGGCTTAGCTTCCGGGTTCGGGATGGGTCCGGGCGTTTCCCTGTCGCTATTTCCGCCGTAACTTTGTTCACTTGTGGGTGAAGTTGTGTTTGGTGGTGGGGTGGGGTTGTTTGACCTGGTGTGGTTTGTGGTTGCGGGTTTTGGTTGTGTGTAAGTTTTCGGCCGGTTAGTGCCAGTTCCCTTTGTCCATTGCTGGGTGTGCAGGTCTGGTCTATTGATCCCGTGGTCTGCGGGGGGCCTTATCCCACTTGATGGGTGAGAAGCCTGGTCTTGGAGGGGGTTTCCCGCTTAGATGCTTTCAGCGGTTATCCTGTCCGAACGTGGCGATCCAGCGGTGCCCCTGGTGGGACAACTGGTAGACCAGAGGTTCGTCCGTCCCGGTCCTCTCGTACTAGGGACAGGTTTCCTCAAGCTTCTGACGCGCGCGGCGGATAGAGACCGAACTGTCTCACGACGT
This sequence comes from Mycobacterium sp. ITM-2016-00318, assembly GCF_002968285.2. Classification (NCBI taxonomy): domain Bacteria; kingdom Bacillati; phylum Actinomycetota; class Actinomycetes; order Mycobacteriales; family Mycobacteriaceae; genus Mycobacterium; species Mycobacterium sp. ITM-2016-00318. The sequence goes on from NZ_CP134400.1 coordinate 3,940,291, forward strand.
TCTAAACCCAGCTCGCGTGCCGCTTTAATGGGCGAACAGCCCAACCCTTGGGACCTGCTCCAGCCCCAGGATGCGACGAGCCGACATCGAGGTGCCAAACCATCCCGTCGATATGGACTCTTGGGGAAGATCAGCCTGTTATCCCCGGGGTACCTTTTATCCGTTGAGCGACACCCCTTCCACTCGGGGGTGCCGGATCACTAGTCCCGACTTTCGTCCCTGCTTGACGTGTCAGTCTCGCAGTCAAGCTCCCTTGTGCACTTACACTCAACACCTGATTGCCGTCCAGGTTGAGGGAACCTTTGGGCGCCTCCGTTACATTTTAGGAGGCAACCGCCCCAGTTAAACTACCCACCAGGCACTGTTCCTGAACCGGATAGACGGTTCGAGGTTAGAGGCCCAATACGGTCAGAGTGGTATTTCAACAGCGACTCCACCATCACTGGCGTGATGGCTTCATAGTCTCCCACCTATCCTACACAAACCGTATCGAGCACCAATACCAAGTTGTAGTGAAGGTCCCGGGGTCTTTTCGTCCTGCCGCGCGTAACGAGCATCTTTACTCGTAGTGCAATTTCGCCGAGTCTATGGTTGAGACAGCTGAGAAGTCGTTACGCCATTCGTGCAGGTCGGAACTTACCCGACAAGGAATTTCGCTACCTTAGGATGGTTATAGTTACCACCGCCGTTTACTGGGGCTTAAATTCTCCGCTTCACCCCGAGGGGGTTAACGGGTCCTCTTAACCTTCCAGCACCGGGCAGGCGTCAGTCCGTATACATCGTCTTGCGACTTCGCACGGACCTGTGTTTTTAGTAAACAGTCGCTTCTCACTGGTTTGTGCCACCCACTCCCGCTGCCCCGGGCAAGCCGGTTGACGGTGTGTGGGTCCCCCTTCTCCCGAAGTTACGGGGGCATTTTGCCGAGTTCCTTAACCATAGTTCACTCGTACGCCTCGGTATTCTCTACCTGACCACCTGTGTCGGTTTGGGGTACGGGCCGTGTGTGTACTCACTAGAGGCTTTTCTTGGCAGCATAGGATCACCGAATTCGCCTCACTCGGCTATGCATCACCTCTCAGGATTAGTGAACGACGGATTTGCCTATCGTTCTCCCTACAGGTTTACCCCAGTATTACCACTGACTGGTACGGCTACCTTCCTGCGTCACCCCATCGCTTGACTACTACCAGAGAAGGTTCCACGCAGCCGATAAACCCCATTGACCCGAAGGTCGCTGGTGGTCCATCTTTTGGGTGGTTAGTACCTCTGATTCGTCAGGGACGCGCACACACGGGTACGGGAATATCAACCCGTTGTCCATCGACTACGCCTGTCGGCCTCGCCTTAGGTCCCGACTCACCCTGGGCGGACTGGCCTGGCCCAGGAACCCTTGGTCTTTCGGCGGGCAAGGTTCTCACTTGCCTTATCGCTACTCATGCCTGCATTCTCACTCCCACACCCTCCACCACTCGATCACTCGGTGGCTTCACCGGATGCAGGACGCTCCCCTACCCAGCCTTGCGGCTGCCGCGGCTTCGGCGGTGTGCTTGAGCCCCGCTACATTATCGGCGCACAATCACTTGACCAGTGAGCTATTACGCACTCTTTCAAGGGTGGCTGCTTCTAAGCCAACCTCCTGGTTGTCTTTGCGACTGCACATCCTTTTCCACTTAGCACACGCTTAGGGGCCTTAGCCGGCGATCTGGGCTGTTTCCCTCTCGACGCACGGAGCTTATCCCCCGCCGTCTCACTGCCACGCTATTGACTTACCGGCATTCGGAGTTTGGCTGACGTCAGTAACCTAGTAGGGCCCATCGGCCATCCAGTAGCTCTACCTCCGGCAAGAAACACGCAACGCTGCACCTAAATGCATTTCGGGGAGAACCAGCTATCACGGAGTTTGATTGGCCTTTCACCCCTACCCACAGCTCATCCCCTCAGTCTTCAACCTAAGTGGGTTCGGGCCTCCACGACGTCTTACCGTCGCTTCACCCTGGCCATGGGTAGATCACTCCGCTTCGGGTCCAGAACACACCACTACACCCCTACCGGGGATACGCCCTATTCAGACTCGCTTTCGCTGCGGCTACCCCTCAACGGGTTAACCTCGCGACATGTCCCTGACTCGCAGGCTCATTCTTCAAAAGGCACGCCATCACCCCACCACGAGGTGGAGGGCTCTGACGGCTTGTAGGCACACGGTTTCAGGTACTCTTTCACTCCCCTCCCGGGGTACTTTTCACCATTCCCTCACGGTACTAATCCGCTATCGGTCACTGAGAAGTATTCAGGCTTACCGGGTGGTCCCGGCAGATTCACAGCAGATTCCACGGGCCCGCTGCTACTCGGGGACAGTTCCACGAAAGCCGCGATGTTTTCGGTTACGGGGCTCTCACCCTCTCCGGACAGGCCATCCCAGGCCACTTCACCTAACACCACGGTTTATCACTTTCGCCCTCATCGGCGGATGAGAGAAGAAACGCCCCACAACACCGCACACACAACCCCCGCCGGGTATCACATGCATCCGGTTTAGCCATCCTCCGCTTTCGCTCGCCACTACTCACGGAATCACAATTGTTTTCTCTTCCTACGGGTACTGAGATGTTTCACTTCCCCGCGTTACCTCCCAACTGGCTATATATTCACCAGCAGGTGACACGACATCACTCGCGCCGGGTTTCCCCATTCGGACATCCTCGGATCCACGCTCGGTTGACAGCTCCCCGAGGCATATCGCAGCCTCCCACGTCCTTCATCGGCTCTCAGTGCCAAGGCATCCACCATGCGCCCTTAAACACTTACAACACAAAAAACCAAAAATCATATGAGTTAAAAAACTCTGAAATTGCACATCAACACACAAACAACGTCTGCGTGTTAGATGCTCGCAACCACTATCCACAAATCAAACACCACACCCCACCACCAAAGCAGGGCGACAACCTAAACCCTATCCCCGGTTTCCCACCCTCGGGACGAAGAGATAGCGGGCCTGTTGCCTCAAAGCCCAATAGTGTGTCTGGTGATCCCTCACCGGCGTTCGATCACTCGAAACCCGAACCGGCTCAACGTTTGTCGTGCACCCACCGGCAACCCACTACAGGCGCCGGCACTGATATCCCAACCGCGAACCCCTCACACATGTGAGGCACGGGGGAATGAATTGGTGCTCCTTAGAAAGGAGGTGATCCAGCCGCACCTTCCGGTACGGCTACCTTGTTACGACTTCGTCCCAATCGCCGATCCCACCTTCGACGGCTCCCTCCCCAAGGGGTTAGGCCACCGGCTTCGGGTGTTACCGACTTTCATGACGTGACGGGCGGTGTGTACAAGGCCCGGGAACGTATTCACCGCAGCGTTGCTGATCTGCGATTACTAGCGACTCCGACTTCACGGGGTCGAGTTGCAGACCCCGATCCGAACTGAGACCGGCTTTAACAAGGATTCGCTCCACCTCACGGCATCGCAGCCCTTTGTACCGGCCATTGTAGCATGTGTGAAGCCCTGGACATAAGGGGCATGATGACTTGACGTCATCCCCACCTTCCTCCGAGTTGACCCCGGCAGTCTCTCACGAGTCCCCGGCATTACCCGCTGGCAACATGAGACAAGGGTTGCGCTCGTTGCGGGACTTAACCCAACATCTCACGACACGAGCTGACGACAGCCATGCACCACCTGCACACAGGCCACAAGGGAACCGACATCTCTGCCGGCGTCCTGTGCATGTCAAACCCAGGTAAGGTTCTTCGCGTTGCATCGAATTAATCCACATGCTCCGCCGCTTGTGCGGGCCCCCGTCAATTCCTTTGAGTTTTAGCCTTGCGGCCGTACTCCCCAGGCGGGGTACTTAATGCGTTAGCTACGGCACGGATCCCAAGGAAGGAAACCCACACCTAGTACCCACCGTTTACGGCGTGGACTACCAGGGTATCTAATCCTGTTCGCTCCCCACGCTTTCGCTCCTCAGCGTCAGTTACTGCCCAGAGACCCGCCTTCGCCACCGGTGTTCCTCCTGATATCTGCGCATTCCACCGCTACACCAGGAATTCCAGTCTCCCCTGCAGTACTCCAGTCTGCCCGTATCGCCCGCACGCCCACAATTGAGTTGTGAGTTTTCACGAACAACGCGACAAACCACCTACGAGCTCTTTACGCCCAGTAATTCCGGACAACGCTCGCACCCTACGTATTACCGCGGCTGCTGGCACGTAGTTGGCCGGTGCTTCTTCTACGCCTACCGTCACTTACGCTTCGTCGGCGTTGAAAGAGGTTTACAACCCGAAGGCCGTCATCCCTCACGCGGCGTCGCTGCATCAGGCTTGCGCCCATTGTGCAATATTCCCCACTGCTGCCTCCCGTAGGAGTCTGGGCCGTATCTCAGTCCCAGTGTGGCCGGACACCCTCTCAGGCCGGCTACCCGTCGTCGCCTTGGTAGGCCATCACCCCACCAACAAGCTGATAGGCCGCGGGCCCATCCCACACCGCAAAAGCTTTCCACCACACGACATGCATCGCGTAGTCCTATTCGGTATTAGACCCAGTTTCCCAGGCTTATCCCAAAGTGCAGGGCAGATCACCCACGTGTTACTCACCCGTTCGCCACTCGTGTACCCCCGAAAGGGCCTTACCGTTCGACTTGCATGTGTTAAGCACGCCGCCAGCGTTCGTCCTGAGCCAGGATCAAACTCTCCAAACAAAAACCCCTCAAACACAACGAGGCAGAATTCGAATCAGAACAATCCGATCAAAGCAACCAGTCAAAACTGGCAAAAAACAGACCACACCCACACACGGGGAGTGTTCGGCATGGCCACAAACAAAAACAACAAACAAAAACCACCAAACACACTATTGAGTTCTCAAACAACAGCACCCGTTTAAAGGCAACCCTGCCATAGTACTCGACCTGGTCAGAGACGTCAAACCCCGTCCGCCAGTGCAAATCTGGGGACGTGGGTTACTTGGAACAGACTACTCCTTTAGGCACGGGAGTCCCAAATGGGGTCCGGACATGGGCCGGGCTAAGCCACTCGTTCGATCTCGGCACCCAGGTTGACCAGGTTTTCCACGAATAGCGGGTAGCCCCGGTCGATGTGGAAGACGTCGTGCACCTCGGTGTCTCCGTCGGCGACCAGGCCGGCGAGCACCAGACCGGCGCCCGCGCGGATGTCCGAGGACCAGACCGGCGCACTCGACAGCTGCGGAAGGCCGCGGACCACGGCGTGATGGCCATCGGTCCTGGCATCGGCACCCAGCCGGATCATTTCCTCGACGAACCTGAACCGCGCCTCGAATACGTTCTCGGTGATCATCGACGTTCCGTCGGCGATGGAGGCCAGAGCGATCGCCATCGGCTGTAGATCGGTCGGAAAGCCCGGAAACGGCAGGGTCGCGACGTTGATCGCCTTCGGCCGCTCGTACTGCACTATGCGAAAGCCGTCGTCACTCTGGGTCACGGTCGCGCCCGCGTCGTGCAGCTTGTGCAGCACCAACTGAAGATGTTGCGGGTCGACGCCGGTGACCGAGATGTCGCCCCTGGTCATCGCGGCCGCGATACCCCAGGTGGCGGCGACGATCCGGTCGCCGATCACGCGATGCTCTGTGGGATGGAGCCGGTCGACACCGGTGATCGTCATCGTCGACGAGCCGGCACCCTCGATCTGCGCGCCCATCTGATTGAGCATCGTGCACAGATCGACGACGTCGGGTTCACGTGCGGCGTTGTGGATTGTGGTGACGCCCTCGGCGACCACCGCGGCCATCAGGATGTTCTCCGTGGCGCCGACAGACGGAAATTCGAGCTGAATCTCCGCTCCGCGCAGGTGCTCTGCTTCGGCGACCACGCACCCATGCTCGATGTTGCAGGTGGCGCCTAGCTGCCGAAGGCCCGCCTGGTGCATATCCAGGGGCCGCGAGCCGATCGCATCGCCGCCGGGCAGGGCGACCTTGGCCCGCTTGCAGCGGCCGACCAGCGGCCCCAGCACACAGACGGAGGCCCGAAACTGCCGGACGGCGGCGAAATCGGCGTCGTATTTGGGTTCGTCGGGGGAAGTGATGCGGACCGTGTCCCCGTCGAGCTCCACGTTGGCCCCGAGCCCGCGAAGCACCTCTGCCATCAAGGGCACGTCGAGAATGTCCGGACAGTTCGTGATCGTGCTGGTTCCCTCGGCGAGCAACGTGGCCGCCATCAGCTTCAGCACACTGTTCTTGGCCCCCCCGACGCCAACTTCGCCTGACAACCGGTTACCACCGGTGACCACGAAACGCTCGCTCACGCCGGTTAGTTTAGACAGCGGCGGGGGTGGTGTCCGAATCCGCGGCGGCGCGGCCGGCGGTACCGTTTGACCATGGCTGTGCACCTCACTCGCATCTACACCCGTACCGGCGACGACGGGACCACCGGATTGAGCGACTTCAGCCGCGTTTCCAAGAACGACGCGCGTCTTGCCGCCTACGCCGACTGCGATGAGACCAACGCCGCGATCGGCGTCGCCGTCTCCATGGGTGACCCAGACGAGCAAATGCGCAAGGTGCTACGCCAAATCCAGAACGATCTCTTCGACGCAGGCGCTGACCTGTCGACTCCGGTTGTCGAGAAGCCCGAGCATCCGCCGCTGCGCATCGACCAGAGCTACGTCGACCGGCTCGAGGGCTGGTGTGATGAATTCAACGCTCCCCTTCCGGCGCTGAATTCCTTTGTGCTGCCGGGTGGTACACCGCTGTCGGCGTTACTGCACGTGGCCCGCACTGTGGCGCGCAGGGCTGAGCGGTCCGCGTGGCGCGCGATAGAAGCTCATCCGGAAAGCGTGAATGTCTTGCCGGCCAAGTACTTGAACCGGCTGTCCGATCTGCTGTTCATTCTGTGCAGAGTCGCAAATCCCGGCGGCGACGTGTTGTGGCAACCCGGCGGCGCGACGGATTAGGCAGTTCTGCGGCGGGCCCGTGACGAGGGACGTGACTCCAACCACGACTGAAACGCCGTCAAGGCACCCCGATCGAGGGCGACCTCGTACCCACGGCGGCGTTCCGGGCTCGTGTCACGCAGCTCCAGAATGACGATCGCGTCGGTCATGATGTCGAACTCGTCGCCCCGCGGTGACCGCCGCGACACGATCTCCAGGCCCCGGCGGCTCAGCGTGCGGTCGGGCCACCACCGCAGACTGGACAGCCGGTAGAAACCGGCTTCGCCGCCCCGATACCGCATCACACCGTGCCGCCAACCCTGGCCGCCCACAGCCGGATAGTCGCGCAGGATGGCTGCGGTTCCGCCGACCTGCCGCAGCTTCCACAGCCGATAGGACAACGCGACGACGACAAGAAGGAGCACACCCACCAGCGCGACCATGATCAGCATGGACGCGCTCATCGGCCGCCCTAGTCGATCTGGCCCAGGGCGCGCAGCCTGGCACGGCCTCTGGCGGCGGTCGCTTCGTCGTCGGACTCGGAATCGCGCTTCGCTGCCTCTGCGTCTATCTCGGACTCGAGTTCGGCCGACTCGGCGAGGATGATCACGCCTTCGTCGGTGACCGACATGAAGCCGCCGTCGATAGCGACACGGAGATCCTCTTCGCCCTCACGCTCCACACGCACCATGGCATCGTCGACGAGCTGCGCCACCAACGGGATGTGGCGCGGCAGGATGCCGATTTCTCCCGAGGTGGTGCGGGTGAACACGAAGGTGGCCTTGCCAGACCAGATCTCGCGCTCTACCGCAACAATGTCGACTTCGAGTTCAGCCATGACTATTCGCTCTTGTCTTCGCCATCGTCCTTGGCGTCGTTCTTGGGCTGGACCTTGGCGCTGTCTTTGTCCTCGTCCTTGTCGTCGGCTTCGGCCTTGTCCTTGGCCTCGGACTTGTCGTCTTCGGCCTTGTCCTTGCCGTCGTCATCCTCGTTGTCGTCATCAGACGCCGGCGCACCGTCACTGGCGTTGTCATCCATCTTGGCGCCGAGGCTTTCGGCCTTCTTCTGCAAATCCTCGAGACCGCCGATGAGGAAGAACGCCTGCTCGGGCAGGTGATCGAAGTCGCCCTTGCTCAGCTTGTCGAACGCCTCGATCGTCTCCTTCAGCGGAACAGTGGAACCCGGCTGACCGGTGAACTGCTCGGCAGCCATCATGTTTTGCGACAGGAAGCGCTCGATACGGCGGGCCCGCTGCACCAGCTGCTTGTCCTCCTCAGCGAGCTCGTCGATACCGAGAATCGCGATGATGTCCTGAAGGTCCTTGTAGCGCTGCAGGATACGAATGACTTCCTGGGCGACTCGATAGTGCTCGTCGCCGACGACACTCGGATCAAGGATCGTCGAGCTGGAAGCCAACGGATCCACCGCCGGGAAGATGCCCTTGGAGAACACATTCCTGGAGAGCTCCGTGGTGGCGTCGAGGTGGGCGAACGTGGTCGCAGGCGCCGGGTCTGTGTAGTCGTCGGCGGGCACGTACACCGCCTGCATCGAGGTGATGGACCTGCCGCGGGTCGACGTGATGCGTTCCTGCAGCTCGCCCATCTCGTCGGCCAGCGTCGGCTGATAGCCCACCGCGGACGGCATGCGGCCCAGCAGCGTGGACACCTCAGAACCGGCCTGGGTGAACCGGAAGATGTTGTCGATGAACAGCAGCACGTCCTGCTCCTGCTCGTCGCGGAAGTACTCGGCCATCGTGAGGGCCGACAGCGCGACGCGCATACGGGTGCCGGGCGGCTCGTCCATCTGCCCGAACACCAGCGCGGTGTCCTTCAGCACGTCGGCGTCGCCCAGCTCGACCCACAGGTCGTTGCCCTCACGGGTCCGCTCTCCAACACCGGCGAACACCGACGTGCCGCCGAAGTTCCGGGCGATGCGGTTGATCATCTCCTGGATCAGCACCGTCTTGCCAACGCCTGCGCCGCCGAACAGCGCGATCTTGCCGCCGCGGACGTACGGGGTGAGCAGGTCGACGACCTTCAGGCCCGTCTCCAGCATCTCGGTGCGCGGCTCGAGCTCGTTGAAGGGCGGTGGCTTGCGGTGGATCGACCACTTGTCGAAGTCCTTGCCGTAGCCCGGCTCGTCCAGACAGTCACCGAGCGCATTGAAGACGTGGCCCTTGACGCCGTCGCCGACCGGCACGGAGATGGACGCTCCGGTGTCGTTCACGTCGACGCCGCGCACCAAACCATCGGTTGGCTGCAGCGAAATGCACCGCACGAGATTATCGCCGAGATGTTGGGCGACCTCCAGCGTCAGCGTCTTCGCCAGATCCTTGTACGAGATCTCAGCGTGAAGCGCATTGAACAGTTCGGGCACCGAGCCGCGGGGGAACTCGACGTCGACGACCGGGCCGGTGACCCGGACGACGCGGCCAGCGGTGTCTTTACTGGTTTTCTTTTCTGCAGTAGCAGTCATGTCTCTTCGCTTCCTACGGGCTACTTCTTGGCGGCGTCCGCAAGCGCGTTCGCGCCACCGACGATTTCGCTGATTTCCTGGGTGATCTGAGATTGCCGTTCGCGGTTGGCCATCAGGGTCAGGTCCTTGATGAGGTCGTCGGCGTTGTCCGACGCCGACTTCATGGCGCGCCGCCGCGACGCCGACTCCGAAGCCGCAGCTTCGAGCAGCGAGGCGAAGATGCGGGTGGAGACGTAGCGCGGAAGCAGCGCACCGAACAGCGTTTCGGCGTCCGGTTCGAATGAGAACAACGTCTGAGGTCCCTGCTCCTCGTCGCTGTACTCGATCACCATCGGAGCGATCCGGCGGGCGATCGCCGCCTGCGACATCATCGACCTGAACTCGTTGAACACGATGTGCAGTTCGTCGACGCCGAGGACGTTGTCCTCTCCCGGGTCGTCACCCTCGTCATCCATGCCCGCCGAGAACGCCTCGACGAGCGTCGACGCAATCTCCTGCGCATTCTCATATTCGGGCCGCTCCGAGAATCCCGTCCACGACTCGACCACGTCCCAGTTGCGGAAACTGTAGTAGCTGAGCGCTTTTCGGCCCACGACATAGAGAATGGGCTCCTTGCCCTCCGAGCGAAGTAGCGAGAACAGCTCCTCCGAGCGCCGGAACACGTTGGCGTTGTATGCGCCGCAGAGTCCGCGGTCAGAGGACACCACCAACACGGCCGCTCGTCGCGGGCTCTCCCGTTCAACCAGCAACGGGTGGTCCAGCGCGCTGGCGTCGGCCAGATTCGTCAGCATGTGCGTGATTTCGCGGTCGTACGGCCGAGCCGCCTGGACTCGGGCCTGCGCCTTGGCGATTCGCGACGTCGCGATCATCTCCTGCGCCTTGGTGATCTTCTTGATCGACCCGGCGGATCGGATGCGGCCGCGCAGTTCGCGCAGTGTGGCAGCCATTAGCTCTCCGGCCTACTTCTTCTTCGGTGCGGGCTTGTGAACCTTCACCGATTCCTTCTCGACGTCTCCTTCGTCCATCGCGTCGACATGCTCGTCGGGTACGACGGAGCTGCCGTCGGTGGTGGCGAAGCCCTTCTTGAAGTCGTTGACCGCCTTCTCCAGCGTCTCCTCCAGCTCCTCGGAGAGCTTCTTGCTCTCCCGGATCTCCTTGAGGATGTTCTCGTGCGATGACTTCACGTGCTCGAGGAACTCACGCTCGAACTTCTGCACATCCTCGACGGGCACGGAGTCCAGATGGCCCCTCGTGCCGAGGAAGATGGCGACTACCTGCTCCTCGACCGGCATCGGGCTGTTCTGCGGCTGCTTGAGCAGCTCGACGAGCCGGGCACCGCGGTCCAGCTGGTTCTTCGAGGCTTCGTCGAGGTCCGAGGCGAAGGCCGCGAACGATTCGAGTTCACGGTACTGCGACAGGTCCAGTCGCAGCGACCCAGCCACCTCTTTCATCGCTTTGATCTGAGCGGCGCCACCGACGCGGGAGACCGATGCACCGACGTTGATCGCCGGTCGTACACCCTGGTTGAACAGGTCGGTCTCCAGGAAGCACTGGCCGTCGGTGATCGAAATGACGTTAGTCGGAATGTAAGCCGAGATGTCATTCGCCTTGGTCTCGATGATCGGCAGGCCGGTCAGCGATCCGCTACCCAGTTCGTCGGAGAGCTTGGCACAGCGCTCCAGCAGGCGCGAGTGCAGGTAGAAGACGTCGCCGGGGAACGCCTCACGGCCGGGCGGGCGGCGCAGCAGCAGCGAGATAGCGCGGTAGGCCTCGGCGTGTTTGGTGAGGTCGTCGAACACGATCAGCACATGCTTGCCCTGATACATCCAGTGCTGAGCGATTGACGAACCCGTATACGGCGCAAGCCATTTGAAGCCGGCCGAGTCCGAAGCAGGCGCCGCGACGATTGTGGTGTACTCCATCGCTCCGCCCTCTTCGAGGGTGTGCTTCACGCTGGCGATCGTGGTGCCCTTCTGGCCGATGGCCACGTATACGCAACGCACCTGCAGCTTCTCGTCACCGCTCTCCCAGTTCTGGCGCTGGTTGAGGATGGTGTCCACACAGACCGCGGTCTTGCCAGTCTTGCGGTCGCCGATGATCAGCTGTCGCTGGCCGCGGCCGATGGGGGTCTGCGAGTCGATCGCTTTGATGCCTGTCTGCAGCGGCTCGCTGACACCCTGCCGCTGAACCACCGAGGGAGCCTGCAACTCCAGAGCGCGACGTTCCTCGGTCTCGATCTCGCCTTGACCGTCGATCGGCTGGCCCAATGGGTTGACGACGCGTCCGAGGAAGCCGTCGCCGACAGGTACCGACAGCACGTCGCCGGTGCGCTTGACCTGTTGGCCTTCTTCGATCTTCTGGAAGTCACCGAGGATCACCGCGCCGATGCTGTGCTCGTCGAGGTTGAGCGCGACACCCAGCACGCCGCCGGGGAATTCGAGCAACTCCTGCGTCATCACCGACGGGAGGCCCTCGACGTGCGCGATGCCGTCGCCTGCATCGATGACCGTACCGATCTCTTCCCGCTCGGTTTCGGCCTCGAATCCGGCGACGTACTCCTCGATTGCGCCCTGAATCTCGTCTGCCGAGATCGTCAACTCTGCCATGGTTCGTCTTCCTACTTCGTGTGTGGTTCTCGGTGTGGTCGGGTCAGTCGGGTAAGCGGTTCTCGGCCGACGCCAGCTTTGATGCCAGTGATCCGTCGATCACCTCATCACCGACTTCGATCGACAGCCCGCCGATCAGCGTCGGATCGACGTCGAACTGAACGGAGACGGGATGGCCGTAGATACGGGTGAGTACCTCGGTCAGCCGGTTGCTTTGAGCCTCGCTGAGCTCGCTTGCGGCGTGAACGTGTGCGACAACCTCACCTCGCCGCGACACTGCGAGCGACGCCAGTTCCCGGACGGCCTCGTCGGCGCGTTCGCCGTGCAGGAGTTCGATCGTCTGGCGCAACACATCCGCCGCGTTCCGGCTAGCACGGCCCTGAAGCACATTGGTGAGCAACGCCATTCGGCCATCCACAGGGGTGGAGTGCTCACTGAGCAGGGTGATCAACCTCGGCTCGGCGTCGAGAATTCTGCTGAACCTGAACAGCTGGTCCTCGACATCGTCGATCTGGCCCTCACGCTCGGCGCGCACCAGCAGAGCCAGGCTGGCGATGTGCCGTATTCCGTAGATCAGATCGGAGGTCGACGACCAGCGCTGCGAGGCGGCATTCTTGAGCACCGAAAGCGCCGGGTCGGAGACTTTTCCTGACAGCAACCGCTCGACGAGCTGCACTCGCGTGTCGGTACTGCTGGAGGGATCGGACAGATGCCTCGCCAGAAGTGATTCCCGGCGAACCAGTTTGACCACCGACCCCAGATCGTTGGCCAATGTCGTCAGCGCGTCGACATCGAGATCGGCGACGTCTGCGTCGAGCTGCCTGACGATCTGCGCCACCGACTCACGGCTGGCAGACCGCAACTTCGCGGTGACGGCATCCTCGAAGACCTTGTTCGACGGCGCCATCTCTTCCAGCTCGGCCAGAAAGCGGTCGATCGTCGCCGACTGCTCCTCGGGGTTGGATACGAATTCGCGCACCATATCCCCTGCGCGATGCACGGACTCGGCACCCAGACTCTGTCGAAGCTCACGGATCATTTGTTGACGCAACAGCTGAACCTGTTGTGCACCTTGGACCTTGATCCGTTCCAGCTCGGAGTCGGCATGGGCGCGTAGCTGCTCGGCGATCTTGTCCGCGTCGTGCCGGGCATCTTCGATCATTTTCGCCGCATCGGCCTTGGCCTCCTCCAAAGCCTTGGTGTGCTCGGTGTCGGCGTCGGCGACCTTCTGCCCGGCCTCTGCATGGTCCCGCAACTGATTGCGGACGGTCTCCTGCTGGTTCTTCATCATGGTGCGAACTGGCGGGACAACGTATCGCCACACCAGGAAGACGATGACCGCGAACCCGACGAGCTGTCCGATGAAGGTTGACACTGCAGTTACCGCCCCTGTCCTGTAGTGGCCGAAACCGTACGAGTGGTCACTTCGACTCCCAGCACACGGCTGGCGAGATTGGTGGCCAGGTTCTCCACCGACGTCTGCAATTCGGCCGTCACCGCCCGGGATTGATCTGTCAGTTCCTCGGTGGCCTGTTGCAGTACGGACGAAACCTCGACGTTGGCACGGGCCCGCGCGTCGTCGACGATCTTGCGACCGTCGGCGCGGGCCTGCTCACGGACGTTCGTGGCTTCGCGGCGCGCGTCGTTCATGACTTTCCGGTAGTCGGCATCGGCAGCCGCCCGCAGCTGCGCTGTGCGTCGGTTGTCCTCTGCCGTCTTCTGCACCATGACTTCGCGCTCGTGCAGAACCTTGGAGATCGGCGGCACAACCCACTTGGCGATCACACCAAGCACGATCAAGAAGATCAGCAGCACGAAGAAGAACGTGCCGTTGGGAATCAGGAAGTTACTCTGACCGCCGCCTTCTCCTGCCGCCAGGATCGTCAAGTCGAGGTCGCCCATGACCGTGGCTTACCTACTTAACCGGGGTGGCGAACACGAACAGCGCCATGAACGCCAGGTTGATGAAGTACGCCGCCTCGACCAGACCCACCGTGATGAAGAACGGGGTGAACAGCCGGCCTTGCGCCTCGGGCTGACGAGCGATACCTGCGATCAATGCGTTACCGGCGATACCGTCACCGATGCCTGCACCGATTGCGCCGCCGGCCATGATGAGTCCACCGCCGATGAGTGCGCCGGCGCCGATCATGGGATCCATCTATTTCCTCCTTGCTAGCTGGTAGGTGTACCTACCAGAACGTGGGTCGAGCATGGTGTGCGAGCTAGTGATGGTCCTCATCGAGTTCCATCGACTGGCTGAAATACAAAATCGTCAGCAGAGCGAAGATGAACGCCTGGATGGCGCCCACGAACAGGTCGAAGCTTTTCCAGATCGCGTTGGGCGCCCACATGATCCACGGCGGGAACAAGGCGATCAGGGCGACCAGGATGCCGCCGGCGAAGATGTTGCCGAAAAGTCGGAGGGACAGCGAGATCGGCTTGGCGATCTCCTCGACGATGTTGATCGGCGCCATGAGTGCGACGTGGCCCTTCAGCAGCTTGACCGGGTGGCCCAGCGGACCACGTCGCCAAACGCCCGCGGCGTGATAGCAGATGAACACGAACAGTGCGAGGGCCAGCACGAAGTTGATGTCGGACGCGGGCGGCTTGATCAGTTCGTGGATCGCCCCGCTGGAATCCGTGTACTGCACGGGGAGCACCGAAAGCCAGTTGGCGATGAGGATGAACACGAACAGTGTGACGGCCAGTGGTAGGACGAACGGGGCGATCTTCATGCCGACCGCGGCCTCGATCTGGTTGCGCAGCTGAACCGTGATCGCCTCCCAGAACAGCTGTACGCCGTTGGGAACGCCGGTCGACGTCACTTTGGCGCGCAGGAAGAATGCGAGCCCCAGCACGATCACCGCGGCGATCGCGGTGCCAAGCACCGTGTCGACGTTCACGGTGAGCCCGAACCAGTGGGCCTCCGTGTGATGGCCGACCTGGATACCCGACTCAGCGGCCAGGACGGTCACCGGAGTCGATTCGTCGACGACATTGAACCCGGTCATAGCTGCGTGGCCTCCCCTTCGGCTCCATCAGCGGCACCCGCCCGCAGTTTCCTCATGACGGGCAAAGCCGTGGAAACCACTAGCAGTACCTGGAAAAGCGCCATACCAAACACCACACCGAGACCTTGCGGTCGGAAGATGAACGCGATCGTCAGACCGACCACCGTCATCGCCAACAGTCGGGCGGCGGAGTTGACGGCCATTTTGCGCTTGAGCGGATGGTCCGCGGCGGTGATCGACTCCACCGAGCGCTGCACCAGAATCGCGTTGAGCAAACCGAGTCCGAGACCGACGCCGAAGAAAAGTCCGACCATCGGATGTCCCAGCAGCGCCGCCGCCAGCGTCACGAGTCCCGCGAACACAACGCAGATCGCGGACAGTCGTAACGGTCGGAAAGCAACGGACGGAAACACCAACGGCGCGTCTTGCGCTGGCGTCGTCACGGCGTCACCTCAATCCCGCGGTCACGAGGGCTAACCCAATGATTCTGTGCGTGGCGCACCGAGCGTATCGGAGTGCGCGGGACGCGCTGGAATCACCCAAGGAGTAGCTCCCTTTGTCGGTCGTTTTTCCGTGCCGATCGGTGTTCAACCGGGCGGCGCGGGGGCCGGCAACCCGCGAGGTTTTTCGGGTTCTGCCTGCACCGTACCACATGGTAGGCAGCCCTAAACCGGGTCTACTACTTTTGGTCGTACAGCCCTTCGACGGGCTCGTCGCGGCGCCGGAGAAGTGGGATCAGCGTGACGACGATCGCGACCAGAATCGCCGCGAACATCACCCCGCCGGTGTAGCGGGGGTCGAAGAATATCGTGCTCGCGGCGCCGAACGCGACGATGCCCACCCAGAGATAGATGAGCAGCACCACGCGCCGGTGTGAGTGGCCGATCTGCAGCAACCGATGGTGCAGATGCATCTTGTCGGGACTGAAAGGGCTACGGCCCGCACGGGTGCGCCGGACGATGGCAAGCAGCATGTCGAGCGCGGGCACGAACATGACAGCAACCACCAGGAGGAACGGCGACAGCAGAGCGAACACGTCGCGTGCGCCGTAGGCACTTTGCGAAATCGGGCCCGCGGCGGTCGTGGAAGCTGCGCCGAGCATCAGCCCGATAAGCATCGAACCGGAGTCGCCCATGAAGATGCGCGCGCGGTGGAAGTTGTGTGGCAGAAATCCCAGGCACGCCCCTGCCAGCACCACCGAGATCACCGCGGGCGGATAGAACAGCACGTCGCCGCCGTGGTCGCGCAGCAGGCCGATCGAGAAGATGGTGATCGCCAATGCGGTGATCAACCCCAGCCCTGCGGCCAGACCGTCGAGGCCGTCGACGAAGTTCATCGCATTGACGATCGCGACCGTCAGCGCGAGCGTCAGCAGGATCGACGCGACCTGGTCGAGCACGATGGTGCCGACGCCACCGAACGGGATGTACAGCACGCTCCATGCCACGCCCATCGTGACCAGCACGCTGGCGGCGGTGATCTGGCCCGCGAACTTGGTGAGTGCGTCGAGACCCCACTTGTCGTCGATCAGGCCGATGGCCATGATCAGCCCGCCCGCCACGACGGTTGCCGGCAGACCGGAGGAGTAGACGAAACCACGCGTCAACGCGGGAAGCTGGGAAGCGAGCAGCACAGCCGCCAGCACGCCGACATACATCGCCAGACCGCCCATTCGCGGCGTCGGCTGCGAGTGGACATCGCGTTCCCTTGGATAGGCGACCGCACCCACTCTGGTGGCCAGCGCACGAACCCAACCGGTCGCGAAATACGTGATGATCGCCGCGGTGAGGCCGACGAGAGCCAACTCGCGCAGCGGCACACCCGCCCCTCGCTCGGAGAGCGCAAGCAGCCCACTGGCCACCACGTGTACTTCGCTCACCACCGAATGAACCGTACTGGACGAGATTGAGAGGCCGCTTGGCCAGTTCTCACGACGTTGCCGTCAACGTATCCACTTCGACGTCAAGCACTTTTGCGATCGCGTCGGCGGTCACCGGGCCCTGGCGCAGGATGCGCGGGTGCGCGCCGGTGAGGTCGACGATCGTGGACGCCGCCTGCTGCTCGGACGGACCGGCGTCGAGGTAGACCGCGACGAGATCACCCAGCTGATTGCGGGCATCCTCGGCGGTCACCGCGGCGGGTTGGCCCGAGATGTTCGCGCTGGACACGGCCATCGGCCCGACCTCGCGCAGGAGCTCGATCGCGACCGGATGCAGCGGCATCCGCAGCATCACGGTGCCCGCGGCGTCGCCGAGATCCCACTGCAGCGACGGCGCCTGTTGCACGACGAGGCTCAGCGCGCCGGGCCAGAACGCGCGAATGAGTTCGCGCGCCGAATTGGGCACCGTGTACACCAGGCCTTCGATCGTGTGCCACGACCCGACGAGCACCGGTACCGGCATATCGCGGCCGCGGCCCTTTGCGGCGAGCAATGCGGCGACCGCCAGGTTGTCGAATGCGTCGGCGCCGATGCCGTACACGGTGTCGGTGGGCAGCACGACCAGGCGTCCACCCTTGACCGCGCTGATGGCCGAGGCGATGCCTGTCGCGCGCGCCTCGGCGTCTGTGCAGTCGAAGAGCTCAGCCATGTGAACCCACCTTCTCACGTGTCGCCGTCACGAAGCGTGGCCGTTCTGCCAGATCGCGGTTGGCCGTTATGTCGACGAATCCGCCTGCTGCGGCGAACGCGTCGACGGTGGCGTCCGAGGTGGTGTCGTCGTGCTCGACGGCGCACCAGCCACCAGGCTTCAGCCAACGCGCCGCCAGCTCGACGATCGCGTGGATAACGACCATCCCGTCCGGGCCGCCGAACAGTGCTTGCGGCGGATCATGCTGCGCCACTTCGGGTTCCAGCGCCGCGCCGTCGGGGATGTAGGGCGGGTTGGCGACCAGGAGGTCGACCTGTCCGTCGAGTGCAGGCAGCAGCCGGGTTTCGGTGACGTCGGCACGCACCAGTTCCACCGCCGAGCCCGCCACGTTCCGGTGCGCGTAGGCCAGGGCTTCGTCGGAGTCGTCGACGGCGATGATGCGCGCGTCGGGCCAGAATTTCGACAGGGCCAGCGCCAGCGCTGCCGAGCCGGTGCACAGGTCGACGAGCACCGGTTGCGACGGCATCGGCTGCGCCGACGCCCATTCCAGCAATCCCTCGGTTTCCGGCCGCGGAATGAAGACACCCGGCCCCACCGAGACTGTCACGGGCCCCAGGGGTGCTGTTCCGACGATGTGCTGCAACGGGATTCGGTGCTCACGAGCCGCAATCAGATCCGCAAAGCGACCGCAGAAGTCGTCGTCGACTTCGCCGAGTACCGGCAGTCGACCCCGACTGGTAGCGGCGGCGAACGCGGCCAACTCCTCGGCGTCGGCCCGCGGCGAAGCGACCCCTGCCGCAGCGAGCACAGCCGCCGCGCGCTCGATCTCGCGTCGCAGCCGCGCGGTCACGCGGTTGCCTCGCTGGCTCGGCTCCCGCATGTGGGGCCGATGGTTCGCTCGCAAGCTTCGCTCGTTGTCTCGCCTCCCGCTCGTCCCCTGCCCTGCGGGCGTGGGCCCACCGGTCCTCGCTTCGCTGCGATCCTCACTCGCGCTCGCCTTCGAGTGCTCACGCCTGCTGTAGCCGCGATTGTTTGTCGGCGGCGGCCAGCGCGTCGAATAGTGCGTCGAGGTCCCCGTCCAGAACCTGGTCGAGGTTATGCGACTTGAAGTTGATCCGGTGATCGGCGATGCGGTTCTCCGGAAAGTTGTATGTTCGGATCCGCTCACTGCGGTCGACGGTGCGGATCTGGCTGGCCCTGTCGGCCGAGGCGTCGGCCGACGCCTGCTCCTCGGCCAGTGCCTGCAGTCGTGCTGCCAGCACCTGCATCGCCCGGATCTTGTTCTGCAGCTGGCTGCGTTCGTTCTGGCAGGTGACGACGATGCCGGTGGGCAGATGCGTGATGCGCACCGCCGAGTCCGTCGTGTTCACGCCTTGGCCGCCCTTGCCCGACGACCGGTAGACGTCGATACGCAGATCGGATTCGTCGATCTGCACTGCCTCGACCTCTTCTGGTTCCGGATAGACGAGGACGCCTGCGGCGGAGGTGTGAACCCGGCCCTGCGATTCGGTGACCGGAACGCGCTGCACGCGATGCACGCCGCCCTCGAACTTCAGCCGGGACCAGACGCCGTCGGCCGAATTGCCCTTGCTCCTGATCGACAGCGTGGCGTCCTTGTAGCCGCCGAGATCCGAGGTCGTCTCGTCGAGCATCGTCACAGACCAGCCGTGTCGCTCGGCATAACGGATGTACATCCGGGCCAAGTCCGCGGCGAAGAGCGCGGACTCCTCACCACCCTCGCCGGACTTCACCTCGAGCACGATGTCGTCGGCGTCGTGCGGATCACGGGGCGCCAGCAGGTCGGTCAGGTGGGTGTCGAGGTCGTTGACCGTCGTCGTCAGCTCCTCGACTTCGGAGGCGAACGAGTCGTCGTCGGCTACCAGTTCGCGGGCGGCCTCGAGGTCGCCGCGGGCCGTTTCCAGCTTGCGATAGGTCGACACGATCGGCGCCAGCTGGGCGAACCGCCTGCCCACTTTGCGGGCCTTGCCGGCATCGGAATGCAGGTCGGGATCCGACAGCTGGCGCTCGAGGTCGGCATGCTCAGCGAGGATGGCGTCGATCGCAGGCGCGGTGCCCGTCATATCGCCTCTCTTCCCCGAAATGTCCGCCGAACGTGAAGCGACGCCCGGCCTGCGCTTATCGCGGCAGATCGGGCCTGCGCACGCGAGGAGCAAGACGGGCGTCGTTCAGGCAGCTACTTGTCGGCTGCGCCCTTGTCGGCGCCGGCCTTGCGCTTGCCGTAGCGCTTCTCGAAGCGGGCCACGCGGCCGCCGCTGTCCAGAATCTTCTGCTTGCCGGTGTAGAACGGATGGCACTGCGAGCAGACCTCGACATGGATCTGTCCGCTCTTCTTGGTGCTGCGCGTCGTGAACGTGGCACCGCAACCGCAGTGCACTGTGGTCTCGACGTAGTCAGGGTGAATACCCGATTTCATGGTGTCCTCTTCATTCGTTGGCCGCCGGGTCGCCCGCGCCATTACCTGGAGCGCTCGGACGTGAACCGGAACCGAAGGTCAGCGGACCATTATGCCAGGTCAACCGCTAGCATCCTAAACGCGTCGACCGGGCGCGCTATTCCACGGGCAGATCGGCCCGACGGCCGGACAGCGTCATGAGGATGTCCTGGATCGGAGCCCGGACTTCTTCGCCGCTGCCCACGCTGAAATCGGCGTCTGTCGCGGTGAACGCGACGTTGGAGAATCGCTTGCGCGCGTTGAACGGGAAACCCATCTTCCATACGCGCTCCGCGGCGATGACCGCGGCGGGGATGGGCATGGCGCGGCGGACGCCGAGTGGCACAGCGATGTCCTGGCCATGCACCAGCACGTCCATCAGCGGATCAGCCGTCGCCGTGCCCGGCGGTTTGCGCCGACCTCCGACCATCGCCCGCAATGCCGCGGTGACATGCCGGGGCGCGCGCCGGTCGTCGCGGGCCATCCGCAGCGTCACCGCGTTGAACCGGAAACCCGAGCGCGCCAGCTCGAACGTCAGCCTCCCCCAGTTCGTCGTCGACTGCGTGATGTGGACAGCGACATCGCGAACCGTCCACCCGGGGCACAGCGACGCTGTCTCCCATTGTTCGGCGGTGAGCGTGTCCAGGAAGTCGGCGAGGTCGGCACGTTGCTCATCGATGTAGGCCCAGATCTGCGCGTCGTCCATGTCGGCCTTCCCGATTAGTCAGTTCCCCTGACGAATATAGACAGGGAGCCGTACTAATTCAACCTATACTCGGACCGTGACCGGCGAACCGAACTCCGCGCTTCTGATGTTCGTTGCGCATCGCGCCGCCGAGGCTCGCGTGATCGAGGCCGTGCGGGCCGCCGGCTTCGACGATCTGACGCTGGCCCAGAGCCGCATCGGCCAGCGCCTCAACCGCGAGGGCATCCGCGTCACCGATCTCGCCGAGCAGGCCGGGGTGACCAAGCAGACGGCGGGCGCGCTCGTCGATGAGTTGGAGGCGGGTGGCTATGTCACGCGGAAACCCGATCCGGCCGACGCCAGGGCCCGCCTGGTGGTGCTCACCGACCGCGGAGAAAAGCTTTGCGCCACAGCCGCCGCCGAGATGGTCCGGCTTGAGGCGGATTGGCGGGCGCACCTTGGCGCGCACGCCTACGACGAAATGCGTTCGGCGCTGTTGTCACTGCGCGAAATCACCGATCCGTATCGGTGACCGTCACGCTTCCACAACAGGCCGCCCTGCGGTGTGGTGCCGTAGGAGACCAACTCCCGCTTGAGGATCTTGTTGGTCGCGGTCGACGGCAGATCCTCGGCGATCCACACGTAGCGCGGCCAGGCCTTCGGCGACAGATCCGCCTGACGGGCCAGAAACTCGCCGAGTGACTCAGGTGTCAGCGATGCGCCGTCGCGCAAGACGACGGCCGCCATCACCTGATCGCCGACAGACTCGTCGGGCACCGGGTACACCGCCACGCGGCTGACCTCCGGCAGCCTGATCAACACCCGTTCGATCGGCGCGGCGGCGAGGTTCTCGCCGTCGACCCGCATCCAGTCCGCGGTGCGGCCCGCGAAGTAGATCCAGCCGTCAGCGTCGCGGTAGGCCAGATCCCCCGACCAGTACATGCCGTGGCGCAACCGGTGATCGGTCGCACCGGCGTCCTTGTAGTAACCGCGGAAGAGGCCGCCGCCGGAAGTGTTCACCAGCTCCCCGACCGCCGCTTCGCGGTTGAGCAGATCACCGTTCTCGTCGAACTCCGCGACCGCGCACTCCTGCAGTGTTTCGGGGTCGTAGATGGCCACTCCCGGAAAGCCCTTGCCCAGCGAGCCCTCCGGACAGCCGTCCTCACGGGTGATGATGACCGCGTTCTCCGTCGACCCGAACCCGTCCCAGACCGTGCAGTCGAAGCGTCGGGAGAATTCGGCGATGTCCCGATCGCTGGCCTCGTTCCCGAAGGCCACCCGCAGCGGGTTGTCCCGATCGTCCGGCTTTTCGGGAGTCGACAGAATGTAGGCGAGCGGCTTGCCGACGTAGTTCATGAACGTGGCGCCGTAGCGTCGGACGTCGTCGAGAAAGCGCGACGTCGAGAAGACCGCCGGCACGATCGCCGCCCCGGTCACCATCGCGACACCCCAGCCCGCGTAGATCGAGTTCGAGTGGAACAACGGCATCGACACGTAGCAGACGTCCGACGTCGTGACCGAATAGCGTTGCGCCAAAGCACCTCCCGCGAAGATCGGCATCATGTGCTGCACCTGCACAGCCTTCGGGTCGCCACTGGTTCCCGAGGTGAAGATCATCACGAACGTGTCGTCGGGCCCGACTTCGCGGTGTGGCGTGAAGTCGCCCCGCCGGGAGGTGAGCGCGACCCACTCGTCGCTCGATGTGTCGAGCACCCGAACCCCTGGCAGATCGAGGCCGTCGAGCAGGTGGCGGTGCGCAGCATCGGTGATCAGGATCTGACAGTCGACGAGAGCGATGTCGCGGGCCAGGCCCTCGCCTCGCCGAGTGTTGTTGATGCAGCACAGGACATAGCCGCCTAGTGCGGCGCCCGCCATCGCCCTCAGCATCTCGGGTCCATTGGCCAGCAGCACCCCGACGTGCAGAAGGCGGTTGGGATCGGCGATGTCGATCAAGGCGGCGGCCTGCGCCTCGGCTTCGGCTACGTGTTCGCGCCACGTCCATGTGCGGTCGCCGTACCTGACCGCGACGGTGTCCTGTTCGGCCCGTTCACGAAACAACTGCTGGAGTGTGTCCGCCATGGGCCCACCTTCCTCCGACGCGCTGGGTGAACAGATTCGCAAATCTGTCTACCATCTCTGGTCTGGCCGGTAGTATCCGCCTGCCATTGACAGAATGCTCTCTGATCGCGCTCGCAGCCGCGATCGAATGACGAGGAGTGATCGGTGCCGAGCAGCACGGCCGCCAACAGCGTCCGCGATCGGTTGATCGACGCTGCCGAATTATGTCTCCGTGCCAAGGGAATCCGCGCGACCACCGTGTCCGAGGTGGCCGAGGTGGCGCAGGTATCGCGGGGTTGGCTGTACCGGCATTTCCCGGACAAGGTGTCGCTGCTCGGCACGGCCATCGTCCGGCTCAACGAGGCTTACTGGTCGGAGGCGCGGACATTGCTGGATCGCTGCGAAGGCCTCGACGAGCAGATGGCCGCAGGCGTGGTGAACGCGCGGGCGGCCTACGACGACCCGGGTGCGGTGCTGATGCGCCTACGGATGGAAGAGCCCGAGGAATTCGCTGCCTGTGCAGGCGCGGGCGTCGCGGGTCTGGTGCCGGATCTGGCCGATTTCTGGCTGCCGTATCTGGTGGCCGCGCAGGAACGCGGCGAAGTCCACGCCGATATCCACATTGGGGAGGCCTCCGAGTGGGTGGCGCGTGTGCTCATCTCGCTGGCGACCGTGCCCGGCGACACCTTGGACCCGACCGACCGGGCCCTGGTGCGCGCGCATGTGCGGCGCTACGTGATGCCGGGCCTACAAGCAGACCCGGCCCAATCCGTCTGACTAGTCGACGTCGTCCGGCGAGCCGGGAGCGGTCTTGGAGACCTGCACCAGGAACTCGTAGTTGGTCTTGGTCTTCCGCAGCTGGCTCATCAGCAGATCGATGGCCTGATGCGAATCCAGACCCGACAGCACGCGGCGCAGCTTATGCACGACGGAGAACTCATCCGGCGAAAGCAGCAGCTCGTCCTTGCGGGTGCCCGACGGGTTCACGTCCACCGCCGGGAAGACGCGGCGCTCGGAGATCTTGCGGTCGAGTTTCAACTCGGCGTTACCGGTGCCCTTGAACTCCTCGAAGATCACCGTGTCACCGGTGGAGCCGGTCTCCACCATGGCGGTGGCGATGATCGTCAGCGAGCCACCGTCCTCGATGTTGCGGGCCGCGCCGAGGAAGCGCTTCGGCGGATACAGCGCGGTCGAGTCGACGCCACCGGACAGGATCCGGCCCGACGCGGGCGACGCGTTGTTGTAGGCGCGGCCGAGACGGGTGATCGAGTCGAGGAGCACCACGACGTCCTTGCCCTGTTCGACAAGGCGCTTGGCCCGCTCGATGGCCAACTCCGCGGCCTGGGTGTGGTCTGACGGCGGCCGGTCGAAGGTCGAGGCGATGACCTCACCCTTCACCGAGCGCTGCATGTCGGTGACCTCTTCAGGGCGCTCGTCGACGAGCACGACCATCAGATGGCATTCGGGGTTGTTGCGGGTGATCGCGTTCGCGATGTCCTGCAGGATGGTCGTCTTACCGGCCTTGGGCGGCGACACGATCAGGGCACGCTGCCCCTTGCCGATGGGCATGATGAGGTCTATGACGCGGGTGGTCAGCTTGTCTCCCGACGTCTCCAAGCGAAGGCGCTGATTCGGGTACAGCGGCGTCAGCTTGCCGAACTCCGGGCGCTTCTTGGCGTCTTCGACCGAACCGCCGTTGACGGTGTCGAGGCGGACCAGCGGGTTGAACTTCTGCCGCTGATTGGGCTGCTCGCCGTCCTTGGGCAGACGCACGGCTCCGGTCACCGCGTCTCCGCGGCGCAGGCCGTTCTTGCGCACCATGTTCATCGACACGTAGACGTCGTTCTGCCCAGCGAGGTACCCCGACGTGCGAACGAAGGCGTAGTTGTCGAGCACGTCGAGAATGCCTGCGACGGGCTGGACGACATCGTCCTCGCGCAGTTCGGTGTCGGCGTTGCCCTCAGCGCCCCCGCGCTCGCCGCGACGCCTTCGGTCGCGGAACCGTCGGCCACGCCGACCGCCGCGCCCGTCGCCGTCGTCGTCCCCGCCGCCGCGGTTCTGGTTGTTCTGATCGCCCTGCTGGTCCCCGCCGTCCTGCTTGTCCGGCTTTGAGTCCTGCTGGTTCCTGTTCCGGTCGGCGTTCCTGCCGGACTTGTCGTTCCGGTCCGACGTGCCTGAGTCGGCGCCGTCCTTGGCGTCCTGGCCGCCGTCCTGCTTGTTCTTCTCGCCGGGCGAGCCGGAATCGCGGGAGGCGCCGCGGCGCTCACGGCGCTGCTTGGCTTGCTCGCCCACGTCGGCTGAGGTCCCGCTCTCGGGGGTGGAGTTGTCGGCGGGCGCCGCACCGCCGTCATCGGCGACGTTGTCCGCCTTGTCGGCCTTGTCGTCGGTTTTCGGAGCGTCGGGCGGGTTGCCGACCGTCTCTCCTCGGCTCTCGCGGATAGCGGCGATGAGCTCGCTCTTACGCATGCCGGAAGCGCCCTTGACGCCGACGGAGTTGGCCAGAGCGCGCAGTTCCGGCAGCACCATGGTCGACAGGGAGCCCTTCGAGGCGTCCGTCGTTACGTCAGCCTTGGGCGCTGGGTCCGCGGCCGGCGCGTCAGCGGCCGCTGAAGATGAGTCTTGTGTGGTCACGGTGTTCGGCAGCTCAGCCTGTTCGGGGCTGCCCCCAGCCGTGACGAGGTCCGTTTCAGTCACGGATTTCCTTTCCTTCCCCCGGTGATCAGTTCACACGAGGGTTCGTTGCAGTCAGCCAAATGCTGGCTGCGAAGCTGCCACCGTCGCGCGTCTGCAACGGTGATGGCCGGGATTCGCGTCGATATGGCGAACCGTCAATCCACGAGTGGAAGTCCAAAGGTTGAGTGGTGTCCTAGTGCCGGCGCAGGTGAGAGCCATGCGATTGCTGGACGAGAGCGAGAATAACCCGCTTCCCTGCAGGAAGCAAGAAACACTCTGTTGAGTGTGTGACAGCTGTCAACCTCGAACTGGAACGCCTGACGTCCACCGAACGCCATCGCCGACGGACATCTCGCTGACGGTGAATCCATTCGCAGTGCCGTATTCGAGGGCCTCTGCTGGAAGTTCTTGCTGTGTACTCAGCCCTAGAACTGCAGGTCCAGCCCCTGATACCACGGCTGCAATGTTGCAACGCCGCAGGATCTGCAGGTATTCCGCCGAGGCCCGCATCGCCATGGCCCGGTGCGGTTGATGCAGCACGTCCTCGGTGGCATCCATCAGCAGGTCTGGCCGCTCGGTGAGGGCCACAACGAGCAGTGCGGCCCGGCTCACGTTGAAACGGGCGTCGCCATGGCTGACGGAGCGCGGCAGCAGCACCCGCGTCTCGGCTGTCAGAGATCGCTGCTCGGGTATCGCGCTGAACAGATGGATATCGGGATGGATCTGCAACCGGGCGCCGGCGTAACGAGGGCCGGTCGAACCGCTCGACGTCCACGACACCACACCGCCACCCAGTACCGCGGCTGCCGCGTTGTCTGGATGGCCTTCGAACTCCGATGACCGTTGAATCAGTTCAGTCTCCGACATCGGCTTCGAACCGGTCTGCGCCACAAGGCCATTGACCGCTGCGAGTCCACCGACGACAGCGGCCGCCGACGAGCCGAGTCCGCGCGACTGCGGAATGGCGTTGCGGCACCGAATATTCAGGCCACCGACAGACGCACCGACAGCGCGGAGACCATGCTGCACCGCCCGCACCACAAGGTGCGTCGAATCCAATGGCACCTGTCCCGCGCCTTCACCCTCGACTTCGACGTTCAGCCCGGCTTCGGTTGTCTCGACGACGATCTCGTCGTACAGGCTCAACGCGAGACCGAGGCTGTCGAAGCCCGGCCCCAGGTTGGCGCTCGAGGCCGCGACGACACTGGTCGCCGTCAGCCCCGCCGGCAGGGTTTGAGTCACCGAATATCAGCCCAAGTCCAGCTGGGCGACGACTGCGCCGGGGTCGACGGGGACCGGCGTAACCGTCGGCATGTCCGCCAGAGCGGTGTCGGGATCCTTCAGACCGTTACCGGTCACGGTGCACACGACAGTGGACCCGGGCTTGACCCAGCCGTCGTCGACCGATTTGAGCAGCCCGGCGATGCTGGCCGCCGACGCAGGCTCGACGAACACCCCCTCACTGGCCGCGACCAGGTGATAGGCCTCGAGAATCTCCTCGTCGGTGGCGGCCAGGAAGCGGCCGTTGGACTGCTGCTGGGCCTCGACGGCCGACGTCCACGACGCGGGCGCGCCGATGCGAATGGCGGTGGCGATGGTCTCCGGCTCCTTGACGGGTTCGCCCGTCACGAGCGGCGCGGCGCCTGCGGCCTGGGTGCCCAGCATTCGCGGCAACCGGTCGATCAGTCCGTCGCGGTGGTATTCGGTGTAGCCCTTCCAGTACGCGGTGATGTTGCCCGCGTTGCCGACAGGCAGCGAATGCACGTCAGGTGCCACGCCGAGCGCGTCGACGATCTCGAATGCCGCGGTCTTCTGACCTTCGATGCGGTACGGGTTCACCGAGTTCACCAAGGCAATCGTCGGGTAGTCGGTGGTCAGCTTGCGGGCCAATTCCAGGCAGTCGTCGAAGTTGCCATCGATCTGCAGGATCTTGGCGCCGTGCATCACCGCCTGGGCCAGCTTGCCCATCGCGATCTTGCCCTGCGGAATCAGCACCGCGCAGGTGATGCCGGCCTGCGCGGCGTAAGCCGCCGCCGACGCCGAGGTGTTTCCGGTCGACGCGCAGAGCACGGCCTGCTGGCCGCGAGCCAGCGACTCGGTGACCGCCACGGTCATGCCGCGGTCCTTGAACGAGCCGGTCGGGTTGAGTCCTTCGACCTTCAAATGCACTGTGCAGCCCGTGCGTTGCGATAACCGCTTGGCGTGAATCAGCGGCGTGCCGCCCTCCAGAAGGGTGATCGGCGTCCATGTGTCCTCGACCGGTAACCGGTCGCGATACGCCGCGATCAGACCGGGCCAGGGCCTGTACACGGGTTCGGCGCGGGTCGCGCTCATTCGGTTGTGCCCTCCAGTCGAAGCACGCTGGTCACGTCCTGCACGACGTCGAGGTCGGCGAGTGCGGCAACCGTGTCGGACAGCGCGGCATCGGTCGCCTCGTGTGTGACGACGACGATCCGTGCCCCGCACCGCTGGCCGCCTTCGTCCACGACACCTTCCTGCCTGACTTCGGCGATGCTCACCTCTCGCTTGCCGAATTCGGCTGCGACAGCGGACAATACGCCGGGCCGGTCGGCGACGTTCATGCTGACGTAGTAACGGGTGGGAATGAAACCGATCGGCGAGATGGGCAGCTTGGCGTATTTCGACTCGCGGGGGCCACGGCCGCCCTGTACCCGGTTGCGCGCAGCCATCACCAGATCGCCCATCACCGCCGACGCCGTCGGGGCGCCGCCTGCACCCTGGCCATAGAACATCAGCCGCCCAGCCGCCTCAGCCTCGACGACCACCGCGTTGAACGCCCCGTTGACCGAAGCGAGGGGGTGGCTCAACGGCACGAGCGCCGGGTAGACGCGAGCCGAAATCCGCTCCTGTCCTTCGTCATTGGTGAGGCGCTCACAGATCGACAGGAGCTTGATGGTGCAGCCGAGCGCACGTGCGGTCTTGAAGTCCGCCGGCGTGACTTTCGTGATTCCCTCGCGGTAGACGTCGTCGGCGGTGACGCGAGTGTGGAACGCGATCGACGCGAGGATCGCGGCCTTGGCCGCCGCGTCGTAACCCTCGACGTCGGCGGTGGGATCGGCTTCGGCGTAGCCGAGCGCGCTCGCATCAGCCAACGCGGCCGAGTAATCGGCGCCGGTGCTGTCCATCTCCGAGAGGATGTAATTGGTGGTGCCGTTGACGATGCCGGCCACCCGCAGCACGGTGTCGCCGGCCAGCGACTGGGTGAGCGGCCGGATCACCGGGATGGCGCCGGCGACCGCCGCCTCGAAGTAGAGGTCGACGTGTGCGTGCTCGGCGGCTTGGGCCAGCTCGCCGGTGGACTGCGCCATCAGCGCCTTGTTGGCGGTGACAACGGACTTGCCTTTTTCCAGGGCGGACAGGATCGCCTTGCGTGCGGGTTCAACTGGGCCCATCACCTCGACGACGACGTCGACATCGTCGCGCGAGACGAGTTCCTCGATGTCGCTGGTGAGCATGTCCTCCGGGACGCCGCGATCTTCGGCGACCCGCCGCACACCGACACCGCGCAGCACAAGCGGCGCACCGATGCGCGCAGTAAGGTCCTCGGCGCTCTCCTCGATGATGCGCACGACCTGGCTGCCGACGTTGCCGAGGCCCAATACCGCCACCCCGATGGGTTTTTCGTTCATAGTTGTTACCTCACTTCCAGACTGAGCAGATCGTCGACCGTTTCCCGGCGCAGGATCAGGCGGGCCCGCCCGTCGCGCACGGCCACCACTGCGGGGCGGCCGATCAGGTTGTAACGGCTCGACATGGAATAGCAGTACGCGCCGGTGGCCGCCACACCCAGCAGATCACCGGGCTCGACGTCGTCGGACACCCATGCGTCGCGAACAACGATGTCGCCGCTTTCACAATGCTTTCCGACGATACGGCCGAGCGTCGGAGCGGCGTCGCTGGTTCGGGAGATCAGGCGTACGTCGTACTCGGCGCCGTAGAGCGAGGTCCTGATGTTGTCACTCATGCCGCCGTCGACGCTGACGTAGCGCCGGTGAGCGGTCGGGCTGACGGCAACGTCTTTGACGGTGCCGACCCGGTACAGCGTGATGGTGCCGGGACCCGCGATGGCGCGTCCCGGTTCGACGACGAGGCGCGGGGTGGGTAGGCCGACGGCCGCCGACTCGTGGCGCACGATCGCGCCGAGCTTCGCGGCGAGGTCTTCGACCGGCGGCGGATCGTCCTGCGGCAGATAGGAAATGCCGAGCCCGCCGCCGAGGTCGACGGCGGCGATCTGCGCGGTCTTGTCGACGCCGAACTCGGCGACCACGTCGCGCAGCAGCCCGATGACCCGGTGTGCGGCGAGCTCGAATCCGGCTACATCGAAGATCTGCGAACCGATGTGGCTGTGCAGCCCGACCAGTCGCAGGTGGTCGGTGTCGAACACTCGGCGCACCGCGGCCATGGCCGCTCCGCTCGCCAGCGACAGCCCGAACTTCTGGTCTTCGTGGGCGGTGGAGATGAACTCGTGGGTATGGGCCTCGACACCGACCGTGACCCGCACCAGCACGTCTTGCACGACGCCTGCGGCGCCGGCGATCTCATCGAGGCGCTCGATCTCGATCATCGAGTCGAGCACGATGTGCCCGACTCCGGCCTTGACCGCCGCGGTGAGCTCGTCGACGGATTTGTTGTTGCCGTGCAGAGCGATACGTTCGGCCGGAAAGTCGGCGTGCAGCGCGACGGCGAGTTCGCCACCGCTGGCCACGTCCAACGACAACCCTTCTTCGTCGACCCAGCGCGCAACCTCGGTGCACAGAAACGCCTTGGCCGCGTACCGCACTTTGTCGCCGCCACCGAACGCCGCAGCGATCTCGCGACAGCGCGATCGGAAGTCGTCTTCGTCGATGACGAAGACCGGCGTGCCGAACTCCTCGGCGATGTGGATGACCGTCACGCCTGCGATCGACACCACACCGTCAGCCCCGCGAACCGCGTTGCGCGGCCACACATTAGACGCCAGCGTCAGCAGCTGGCCAGGCGACTGCGGGCGCTGGGGTGTGCCGACGTGGTGGATCTCCTCGGCGTGGCGAGGACCGGCGGGATGGGCCATTACATTCGCTCCGGGGCGGTGACGCCGAGAATGCCGAGACCGTTGCCGATGACCTGGCGGGTGGCCTGGCAGAGCGCGAGTCGGGCGGTGTGCAGGTCGTTCGGCTCTTCGTCGCCGATCGGCAGCACGCGGCAGGAGTCGTAGAACCGATGATAGTCACCGGCGAGGTCTTCGAGGTAGCGCGACACCCGGTGCGGCTCGCGCAGCGCGGCTGCGGTCTTCAGCACGCGCGGGAACTCGCCGATGTTGCGGATCAGCGTGCCCTCTTTCTCGTGCGTGAGCAGCTCGAGATGCGAGGTGTCGGCGGTGAGCCCCAGCTCGGCCGCGTTTCGCGCCAGCGCCGAGAGCCGTGCGTGGGCGTATTGCACGTAGTAGACCGGGTTTTCGTTGGACGCCGATGACCACAACGCCAGGTCGATGTCGATCGGTGAATCGACCGACGAGCGGATCAGCGAGTACCGCGCGGCGTCGACGCCAATCGCCTCGACGAGGTCGTCGAGCGTGATGACCGTGCCCGCCCGCTTGCTCATCCGCACGGGTTGCCCGTCGCGGACCAGGTTCACCATCTGCCCGATCAAGACTTCGACGGTGGCCGGGTCCTCCCCCAGCGACGACGCGATGGCCTTGAGCCGGGCGATGTAGCCGTGGTGGTCGGCACCGAGCATGTAGATGCACAGATAGGCGCCGCGCTCGCGCTTATCGAGGTAGTAGGCGATGTCGGCCGCGACATAGGCCGGCTTGCCGTCACTCTTGATGACGACACGGTCCTTGTCATCGCCGAAGTCGGTGGTGCGCAACCAGGTTGCGCCGTCCTTCTCGTAGATCTTGCCGACATCGCGGAGCCTGGTGATGGCCTCGTCGACCCGGCCGCTGGTGTGCATCGAGTCTTCGTGGGTGTAGACGTCGAAGTCGGTGCCGAATTCGTGCAGAGACTCCTTGATGTGGGTGAACATCAGGTCGACCCCGATAGCGCGGAACGTCTCGTGCATTTCGGCGTCTGGCTGGTTCAGTGCGTCGGGCTCCTTGGCGATCACCTGGGCCGCGATGTCACCGATGTAGTCGCCCGCATAGCCGTCGTCGGGGGTTGGTTCCCCCTTGGCCGCCGCGATCAGCGAGTTGGTGAACCGGTCGATCTGTGCGCCGTGGTCATTGAAGTAGTACTCCCGGACCACCTCAGCGCCCTGTGTGGACAGCAGCCGGCCGAGCGCATCGCCGACAGCGGCCCAGCGGGTCCCGCCGATGTGGATGGGGCCCGTCGGGTTCGCCGAGACGAACTCGAGGTTGACGTTGGTGCCCTTGAGCTCGTCGGAGTGACCGTAGTTCTTGCCCGCCCCGATGACGTTGTCGACGATCATGTTCTGCGCACTGGCGTTGAGCCGGAGGTTGACGAAGCCGGGCCCTGCCACGTCGGCCGACGAGATGCCGCCGACGGCTGCGAGCGCCGTCGCCAGCCATCCGGCCAGCTCACGCGGGTTTGCGCCGACCTTCTTGCCGAGCTGAAGTGCCAGGTTGGTGGCGTAATCGCCGTGCTCGGGATTGCGGGGACGCTCGACAGTGACGGTCGCCGGCAGCGCCGAGGTATCCAGGTCATGCTCGGTCAACACCGCGGCGGCGGTGGTCTTGAGCAGCTCAGCCAGGTCGGCGGGGGTCACGAGGGTCCATCCTATGGTCTCCGGTGGTCAGGCCCCGAATCGATAAACCAGCCGCTCGATGCGCTAATCTGTGCACGCCCATTGGCGCAGCCAGTACTCCCATGCGCCCCCGTAGCTCAGGGGATAGAGCGTCTGCCTCCGGAGCAGAAGGCCGCAGGTTCGAATCCTGCCGGGGGCACCCATGTGATGTCTCAGGACATAGGAATAGTCCGAACCCTCGTTTAGGGTTCGGGCTTTTTCTTTGGGCGGCCGCAGGGCACGCCGCGGGGTTGGTAGTCCCTGGTCGGGTCCAAGGTTAGCTGGCGGATGAGTTGGCCGGTGGCGGCGTTGATGATGCGGATGTCGAGGGCTTGGACGAGCAAAAGGACGCGGGTGCCGGCGTGGGTTCGGCCGATGCCGATGTGGTGGAGGCGGCCGGCGACGCGCAGGGTGATGGTGCCGCTGGTGTCGACTCGGTCGGTGCGTACTCGGTTGTGGGTGTCGAGGCGTTCGCCGGGGGCGGCTTTGGGTCGGGCGGTGTATGCGGTGGCCGGGGTGGCGCGGTGGGGTAGTTCACGGTGTGGCCGGCGGTGGTTGTATTCGTCGACGAAGGCGTCGAGTTGGGTTTGTAGCTCGATGAGGGTGGCTGCTGCGGGTTGGTGGATGATCCACTTTTTGAGGGTTTGGTGGAAGCGTTCTACCTTGCCGCAGGTCGTCGGGTGTCCGGGGGTGGAGTTGATTTGGATGATGCCCAGACGGTGCAGTTCGTTTTCCAATGCGTTGCGGCCACCTTTGCCGCCTGATAGGCGGGTGGTGAAAACCATGCCGTTGTCGGTGAGTGTTGACACCGGAATCCCGTGTGCTTCACAGGCTTTCTTGAAGCTGGTCACGACAATGGGTCCGGTGACTCGACGGTGGGCGGTGACCGAGAGCGCATAGCGGGCGTGGTCGTCGATCCAGTTGAGGATTTCCACATGGGTGTCGTCGGCGAGCCACCAGTGAGTGAAGTCGGCCTGCCAGCGTTCGTTGGGTTGCTCGGCGGCGAATCGGATGAACGACGACTTGGGCCGCTTCTGCGGTGCCGGGTCGATCAGCCCGGCCGCGCGCAGGTGGCGATGGATCGTCGCTGGCGATACCCGTAATCGGTGGTGGGTTTCCAAGTGCCAGGCGATGGTGTGCGGCCCGTGATCGAGCCCTTTGCCCGCCAGTGTGGCTCGCAACTCGACGATCAGATCGATCGTCGATTGCGGCAACCGGCTCGGGTGAGTGTGCGGGCGACGTGGCCG
Organism: Mycobacterium sp. ITM-2016-00318; assembly: GCF_002968285.2. Classification (NCBI taxonomy): domain Bacteria; kingdom Bacillati; phylum Actinomycetota; class Actinomycetes; order Mycobacteriales; family Mycobacteriaceae; genus Mycobacterium; species Mycobacterium sp. ITM-2016-00318. The sequence continues at coordinate 3,973,738 of NZ_CP134400.1, forward strand.
CGGCTGGAATGCGGCCTCGCCCTCGAGCTGGTAGCGCTTGACCAGCCGGCTGATCCAGCCCTGCGAGACGCCGTACCTCCGGGCGACTTCAGATTGGCTGCGGCCCTCAACGATGACAGCGGTAATGACTAGACGAGCCTTCGACACCCACCGACAGTCACGCCAACGCCTATTCGCATGTCTTGAGACACGCTATTCGCATGTCCTGAAACCAGACACTGCCGGGGGCACCCATGTCGCTTCGGACGGAACGCATCGTTCGAACCGTGGGCGCACTTGGCTTCGCCTGCGGTGTCAGCCTTCACCGAATCCTGCACATGATCGAATCAATTCAAATGATATTGATGTGCAAGGCTTTTCGATTCGAGAATTTAATAGGAGGGAGCGGCTTGTCGCGTTTGTAGCTGTTTACGCCTGGGTAAATAGCTTTCAAGTTCGGCCCCTTAGAGGATCGAGAGCGCGATGAGTACAGCGTCGTCCAGTCGGCATTCTTGTAATCGGGCGGCTCGCCGTCGCGCTCGGCACCGCCGGGGTCGGGTCCCTGTCGGCTATGAAGTCAGTGTTCGAGACGGACGATTGGTGCGAAGCCAGAGCGCCGGGCAGGCGCGCACAGTACGAGATTCAGTCGCACTTGTCCCCATGCGGCAACGCCGCCGACACGGTGTTCACAGACGTTCGGCAAATCGTGGTTACGTCACTGCGGGAGTTGCAGCGCTTGGAGCGAGCGCACTGGTCGGCTCTCTGGTGTCGCCGGTCCCAGACGACACTGGATCCACGGAAGTTCAGCTCACCGTGGCAGCAGCGCGCACGCCGATGCCCAATGAGCTGGTGGCAGCCCTCGTTGCGCGGGATGGCGTGAGTACAGCGATTCCGGGCGCCTCAACACTGCGCAGTGCTTTGACCATGAGTGTATCGAGCACTGGTCAGGCGGTACGAGCCATCGCAGTGCAGGTCGAGAGAATCGCTGCTGCGATTAACACCGGCATCATCGACCCTGCGACCGGCGACCTCTCGGACGCGGATCTCGATTCAGCGGTTCTGGCCCTCGCCGCAGCGGTCGGCGGCTTGGCGTCAGGAGCTGAGATCGCTTTCGTTTTATGGGACACATTCCATATCGTCTTTGACACCCTGGTTACCGGCGTCGGCCTGTCGGGTGCCGAAGTAGCCGCAGGGCTCTTCAACGTACTTACCGGCACACTGCTGGATAGCATGAACGCGCTCGCTGCGAGCGGCGTGATCCCGGTTCCGGCAGCTGCGGCCGCTACGGCAATGCTCGGGTTGTTCTCCACTGTGGTCAACACCGGCATCGCAGGCATCGGCACCGCGGTCGCGTTAGAGGCGAGCATTGACCTCGCTCTTGCCTTCGCCGTATCTACGTTGGGCAGAGGCGTCGTTGACACGCTGGCCGGTTTGGCAGGCGGTGAGTTCCCTGACCTGAGTTTGGCCGCCTTAGTGACGCTCCTTAACGACGTGCTGGCCCCATTCCCGGACTTCCCGGGCTTCCCGGGCGGCGAGTTCCCGACCCTCGACCTCGCGGCCCTGGTGGCACTGCTGCGCAATGCGCTGCCCGACTTCCCGGGCGGCGAGTTCCCGACCCTCGACCTCGCGGCCCTGGTGGCACTGCTGCGCAACGCGCTGCCCGACTTCCCGGGCTTGCCGGGTGGCGAGTTCCCGACCCTCGACCTCGCGGCCCTGGTGGCACTGCTGCGCAACGCGCTGCCCGACTTCCCGGGCTTGCCGGGTGGCGAGTTCCCGACCCTCGACCTCGCGGCCCTGGTGGCACTGCTGCGCAACGCGCTGCCCGACTTCCCGGGCTTGCCGGGTGGCGAGCTCCCGACCCTCGACCTCGCGGCCCTGGTGGCACTGCTGCGCAACGCCCTGCCCGACTTCCCGGGCTTGCCGGGTGGCGAGTTCCCGACCCTCGACCTCGCGGCCCTGGTGGCACCGCTGCGCAACGCCCTGCCCGACTTCCCGGGCTTGCCGGGTGGCGAGTTCCCGACCCTCGACCTCGCGGCCCTGGTGGCACTGCTGCGCAACGCCCTGCCCGACTTCCCGGGCTTGCCGGGTGGCGAGTTCCCGACCCTCGACCTCGCCGCCCTGGTGGCACTACTGCACAACGCACTGCCCGACTTCCCGGGCTTGCCGGGTGGCGAGTTCCCGACCCTCGACCTCGCCGCCCTGGTGGCACTACTGCACAACGCGCTGCCCGACTTCCCGGGCTTGCCGGGTGGCGAGCTCCCGACCCTCAACCTCGCCGCCCTGGTGGCACTACTGCACAACGCGCTGCCCGACTTCCCGGGCTTGCCGGGTGGCGAGCTCCCGACCCTCAACCTCGCCGCCCTGGTAGCACTACTGCACAACGCGCTGCCCGACTTCCCGGGCTTGCCGGGTGGCGAGCTCCCGACCCTCGACCTCGCCGCCCTGGTAGCACTACTGCACAACGCGCTGCCCGACCTCCCCGACGGCGACTTCCCGACCCTCAACCTCGCCGCCCTGGTAGCACTGCTGCACAACGCGCTGCCCGACCTCCCCGACGGCGACTTCCCGACCCTCAACCTCGCCGCCCTGGTAGCACTGCTGCGCAACGCGCTGCCCGACTTCCCGGGCTTGCCGGGTGGCGAGCTCCCGATCCTCAACCTCGCCGCCCTGGTAGCACTACTGCACAACGCCCTGCCCGACCTCCCCGACGGCGACTTCCCGACCCTCAACCTCGCCGCCCTGGTAGCACTACTGCACAACGCGCTGCCCGACATCCCCGACGGCGACTTCCCGACCCTCAACCTCGGCGAACTGCTCGCCCACCTAAGCGGACAGCTCCCCGACCATTCGGACATCGGGCTCGCGGGACTACTGGCCCATTTGAAATCGCAGTTGCCCGAGCTAACCGATCATTCGGACACACATCTGGAAGCGGTAATCGCACATTTGCGCAAGAATTTGCCGGACCTACCCGGCCAGGCAGACGGGGACCTCGGGGCAGTCCTGACGTATCTGCGGGAGAAGTTGCCGGAGCTACCCGACCACCTGGATGGCGGTCTCGCAGCTTTGGTAACCCATCTCCAAGTGAAGGCGCCCGACCTACCTACCACCGCAGGCGGAGATCTGGCGGCCATCCTCGCCCATCTCCGAGGCAAGTTACCGGGGCTTCCGGACCACCCCGAGGACATGCTCGCGGGGGCGCGAAGCGACATAGCGGGGTCGTCCGGACAAGGCCTGGTTGAGGACCTTCCCGACGCGCCACTTGCCGACACGGATCTTCAAACAGTGCCTGAGCCGGTCGAGGCGCCACCCGCCGCCAAGCACGCACGACCGGATTGGCAGCAGGCGAGCGATACGGTCGCACCCAGCGATGCCCTCTCGGCGGATTCGCCGGCCGACGTCGCGAACAGGCCAAGGCATGCGCTGCCGGATTGGCATGAGCCCGAGGATTCACAGGGCCCCCGACATGCCCTCGAGGCGGACTCATCGGTTGACGCAGCGGCTGCGCCGAAGCATGCGCTGCCGGAGGAGTCGCAACGCCCCACGCCGCGGAGGCATTCGCTTCCGAATGCGGGCGTGGCGAGCCAGTCGGCACACACCCCGCGGAGTGGGTCGGCGGACGGTGCGGACAAGCGGGATTCCACTTCGCCGCGCAACGGCTCGAACTCGGCTTCACAGCACGACAACGAAGGAGCGTCGGCATCGAATTCGAATGGAAATGACGGCAGCCGGTAAGCGAGATGCTCAGGGGCCTACCACGTGGCTTTCTCCATCGTAAACTGGTTGACGTCTAATTTCCTCTCGCAGAACAGGTCTCGACATCCGGTGAGGTACTTATCGAATCGCTCGTAGGCGTCCAGACCTTGCAACTCGATGGTCTCGCTCTTGTGATCGTGCAACGCTGTGGCCCAATCTTGGAGGGTGCGCGCGTAGTGCGGTTGCAGAGATTGTGTGCAGGTGATGTTCCAGCCGGACTTCGGTGCCAGCTCGCGAATCATCCTCTCCGACGGCAATTGCCCACCGGGGAAGATCTCGGTGATGATGAACTTGATGAACCGCATCAGCTCGAAAGTCAGCGGGATACCGAGGCGTAGGTAGTCGTCGGGGTGGTAGGCGCAGATGGTGTGCAGCAGAACGATGCCGTCATCAGGCACCGTGTCGTAGCAAAAGTCGAAGTATGCCTCGTACTTCTCATGGCGGAAGTGCTCGAAGGATCCGATCGCGAGGATGCGGTCGACCTTCCCTTCGAACTCCTCCCAGCCCTGTACCCGGACCTCCCAGTTGCCGTGCCTGCCGTGCGGCATGACATGCGAAAGTCGCATCTCGGCGGCCGCCTGTTGCGCCTTGCTCAGCGTGAGGCCGATGACGTCGATATCATAGTTCTCCAGAGCACGCTGCATGCCTGCGCCCCAGCCGCAGCCGACGTCGAGCAGGGTCATGCCCGGCTCGAGTTTCAGCTTGTCCTGCGCTAGGTCGAACTTAGCGAGCTGCGCTTCGTCGCGCGTGGAGTTGGACTCTTTGTAATAACCGCACGTGTAGCCCATGGTAGGGCCGAGGAAGAGTTCGTAGAACTCGGTCGGGATATCGTAGATAGACTGCAACAGTTCATAATTCGGTTCCAATTTGGCCATCGAGGATCCTGAGTTTGCTTATCATCGAGCGGGCAAACGGATTACGCCTCCGACTGTACCTGCGCGCTTGCGCAGTCGTAAATACCGACTCGCCGAATCGACCTCACTTTCCCCCGTCAACGCGGAGCGACTCAGCACCGGCGGGACCATGCGCTGCGTCATCGACCGCTACAACAGCGTCACAGAAGTTCCGCGAGGTGTGAATCGGCCGAATGTCTTCGCGAAAACCCATGGCCGCGACCTAACGCCGGAACGGAACCCACGCGGGCGGATGACGGTCGGCCCACGGCGCCGCCGCCTCGAGCTGGGCCGCGAGTTGCAGCAGGATCGCCTCGTCGGGCGCGATCAGTTGCACGCCGATCGGCTGCCCGTCGGCGGTGCTGGCGAGCGGTAGAGAGATCGCGGCCCAGCCGGTGACGTTCGCCAATGACGTCCATCCCGTCGTAGCGAATTCAACGTCGAAGAACGCGCGCGTGCTTTCACGGGGCTGGTCCAACAGCGCGTAGGACGGCGGGGACGTCAGCAAGGTCGGTACAAGGAGAACGTCGTATCCGGCCATGCTTGCCGCGAAGCGCCGCGTCTGGGCATGCACATCTGCGATGGCGCCCGCATATTGCGCCCCGGTCGTGGTGAAGCCTTCCCTCACCATCATCCATGTGCTCGGCTCGAATTCGTCTTCTTCCGGCTCGCGACCCAGGTGTTCGGTCGCCAGTGCGTGAAGCGCGACGTTGCTGACCGTGTGCAGGGTCGCGATCGCATCGGCGACTACGTCGGGATCGATCGTCGGAGCACCCTGTTCGACGTTGTGTCCCAGGTCGGCAAGCAACCCGCCGGCCGCCTGGACCGCGCTGACGACCGCGGGGGCTGTCGGCGGAGCCGAGAATGGCGAATTCGTCGCCATCAGGATGCGTTGCGCAGCAGGATCTTCGCCGATGGCGTCCAGGTAGGCGGTAGTGGGCGGCGCGGCGGAATACGGATCGCCGGGTGCGGTGCCCGCGATGACGTCGAGCAACGCGGCGCTGTCCCGCACGGTGCGGGTGAGCGCATGCGCGACGGCCAGCCCTTCCAGCGAGTGCCCCGCGTCCGGCGCGAACGAGCTACGGCCACGCCGTGGTTTCAGGCCGACGAGTCCGCAGCACGATGAGGGCACCCGGATGGAGCCCGTGCCGTCGCCGCCCGACGCCGCAGGCACGACACCGGCGGCGACCGCAGCAGCCGATCCCCCGCTCGATCCACCCGGCGTGATCGAGGGTGACCAGGGGTTCATCGTCGGACCGAAAAGCGACGGCTCGGTGGTGCAGTGGTTGCCCCACTCCGGCGTGTTGGTCTTGCCGAAAACGACCAGGTCCGCTGTCAGGTAGCGGTCGACGGTCCACGAGTTCTCCCTCGCGACATAGGTGCGCAGCGCGCGGGATCCCATTGCCTCCGGCGCACCGGCAAGCGACGCGCCGAGATCCTTGAGCAGGAACGGCACTGCAGCCAACGGACCCGACTCACCGCTCCTGGCACGGCCCGATGAGTCTAGTTGGGCCGCCTGTTCCCGCCCCCGGTCGAACAGGTCGAGGATGACCGCGTTCAGATCCCGCGCCTGCTCGAGCCTGATGATGGCGGCTTCGAGCAGTTCGAGCGCCGAGAGTTGACCGGTTGCGACGAGCGCGGCCTGGCCGATCGCATCGACGTCGGCCAGTTCGAAAGCTTGCGAGGAGTCCATCGATACAGAATCTTCCCTGTGCTCCCGACCGGCAACCGCGGCAGGCGCTAGTGCACGCCCTCCATCTCGCGGCTGATCCATGGCGCAAGGGCGAACACGATCACGCCTGCGACGATCGCCACCGCGCCGATGATCCCGAAGTAGGCGAACTCCCGGCTCGCGTCGTAGTACTTGGCGAGCACCCCCGACATCGATGTGCCAAGACCGACCGAGAAGAAGTACAGTGCCATCATCTGCGCCCGAAACGCTTCCGGCGCAAGCTTTGTCGTCACCGACAACCCGATCGGCGAGAGCAACAGCTCCGAGACCGCGAACACGGCGAGGACAGCGGCGACAAACAGAGCCGGGACCGTCTTGCCCTCCGTGCCTGCCATCGGCAGGAACAGCAGGAATGCGAGACCCATACCGATCACCCCGTACGCGAACTTGCGCGGTGTCGTCGGTGCGCGGTTGCCGAGCCTGGTCCACAAGATCGCGAACAGCGGCGAGAGCAGGATGATCCACACCGGTTCGACGGAACCGATCCAGCTCGACGGTGCGGTCCATCCGAAGATCGACCAGTTCATCCGCTCGTCGGAGTAAACCGCGAGCACGGTGAAGATCTGCTGGAACAGCGACCAGAACACCGCGTTGGCGATGAAAAGCGGAATGAAGGCGCGCACGCGCGTCCGCTCGACGGGTTCCACCTTCGAGCTGCTGAGCATCACCGCGAAGTAGGCGATCGACGCCACGATGATCACCCCTGTGGTGACCTGCGAGAGGTTCGCCAACTTGACAAGACCGGTGACGAACGCGACGACCACCACCACGACGACAACGATCACGGCCCCGACGATGACTTTGATTCCGCTGCGCGGCAACGGGTTCGGCACATGACGGCCGTGATCGCCGAGGTTCTTGCGGAAGAAGACGTACTGCGCGAGGCCGACTGCCATGCCGACCGCGGCGGCGCCGAAGCCCCAGTGGAAGCCGATTCGGGTCTGCAGCAGACCGGTGATCAGCGGCCCGATGAACGCGCCGAGGTTGATGCCGAGATAGAACAGCGTGAATCCGCCGTCACAGCGGGGGTCGCCTTTCTCGTAGAGCGTGCCGAGCAGCGACGACGCATTCGCCTTCAAGGCGCCCGAGCCGAGCGCGACCAACACGAGGCCCACGGCGACGCCGGCCAAGTCGGGAATGACCGCGAGCGCGATGTGGCCACACATCACCACCACACCGCCGTAGAACACGGTGCGCTCCATGCCGAGCACCCGGTCGGCTACCCAGCCGCCCAGCACGGTGGACAGGTACACCAGTCCGCCGTAGGCGCCGACGATGCCCGTCGCGGTGGCTTTCGGCAGCTCGAGGCCGCCCTCGGTGACGGTGTAGTAGAGGTAGTAGCCGAGGATGGTGAGCATCCCGTAAAACGAAAAGCGCTCCCACAACTCGACGCCGAAGAGGTTGGCGAGACCGATCGGATGTCCGAACAGCGTGCGTCCGGGCGGCTTCTCGTCGGTCTGTCCCACGGTTGTCATGTGGGCCAGCTTTACCACCCCCAACCGCGCGCCGGAAGGTGTTTCTGAGGCATCGCAGGTAGGCCGTCCGACGCTGTCGCCCCGTCGTGGAAGGCTGGCGGCCATGGCGTTCAAGGTGCATTTCCGTGGGCAGGCGCAGCCGCAGGAGTTCGGCGACGACGATTACGAAACCGACGAAGACTAGTTCGACCGCCGCTTCCGCCGCTTGCGATGGCTGGCGACGAACTCGGCATCGTAGAAGGGTGACGAGGTCGGCGCTTCGGCTCTGGCGCGCTTCTGGGTGCGGCGCTGCAGCAGTTCGATCAGCTCAACGGGCTTGACCCACTCCACCGGCTCGGCCGGGGAGACTGCCCGATTCTCGTCGGTCGTCGAATCGCGTTCGTGGTCGCTAGTCATACTCGACGCCGCGCGGCGGCTGGGCGGTCAGACCGACGCCAGATAACAAATCAACACAACGCTTGCCGGCGATGCGGAAGAACCTTGTCCAACGCAAACTTCCTGATCAACCTCTCTGCATGACCGTCGTGGCGAACCGACTAGCTAATCATAATTGACACCTGCGAAGATTTCTAATTCTCCGGATGGATGTGGTCAGTACGAGTCGTGCAGCCGCATCCACTCGTATGGCGGTTGCTGCGGCCAACCCTCGGGTGAGTCCTCCCAAATCTCCTGGCGCCCGTACGGGGTGAGGTCGAGCAGGTCGAACACCAGCATGAACGGCTCCTCACCTCGCGCGGACGTCGACCAGGTGTGAAAAAGGCGCTCACCGTCGCGAAGGAACACGCTGATTACCTGCCGCTCGTCGCCGTCCACAGTCGCCCGAAAGTCCTCGTTGAACGTCGGCTTCGACGACACCCACGGCAGCGTCCACCCCATCCGATCGCGGAAGGTCAGCAGCTTGCGCAGCGGCGCCCGCGAAATCAGCACGAACGACGTGTCTTTCGCGTTGAGGTGCGACAGCGGAGGGATGGAGTCGGCCATCATCGAACAACCGTCACAGCCCTCCTCCCAATCGGGTCCGAACATGAAGTGCTGAACGATGAGTTGCCTGCGGCCCTCGAACAGTTCGAGCAGCGACTTCGGCCCCTCCTCCGAATCGAAGAAGTACTGCTGCGTGATCTCAACCATCGGCAGCCGTCGACGCGCCGCGCTTACCGCGTCCTTCAGTCGGGTGAGTGCCTTCTCCTTCACTAGCAGTTCCGCGCGCGCCTTCTCCCATTCGGTGCGCGACACGATCGGCGGCATGCAGGCGTCATCGGTCATGTCTGCAGCCTGCCATTCGGACGTCAGCCGCTGATACGTTCAGGCCGTGCGAACCAGGTTCGACTTCGACTTCGTGACAACCGCGACCCCAGATCAGGTCGTCGAGTTGATGACGGATTTCTCCGCCGACCGGCCGCTGCGCTGGCCAGCGTCATCGGAGGCGGCGTTCGAGGTGTATCGCGTCGGTGACACGGATGCGGAAATCCGTGAAGGGCAGGACTTTCCGAAGCTATGGGCACGATGGCACTACGACTGGGCGCAACCCGGGACAGTCACGCTGACGATCGTGGAGGCCGAAGCCTTGCATCCCGGCGGCTTCATGTCCTTGACGGCGACGCCGCGGTCCGAGGGTGGCAGCGCCGTGCACGCGGTGTGGGATCAGTCGTCGAGGAACCTTCGCGGGCTGGTGGCGGTGGCGACGATGCGCCTGATCGGTCGCCGCTTTCTGTCGTCGTACTACAGGAGGGTGTACGACAACTACACCGCACCTAGCGCAAGTCCTTGATGACGTCGGCGACCCTTCGCACCTGTTCGACGTCGGAGGTCGTCGGGATGAGGTGAACCTCGTCGGTGCCGATGTCGTCGAATTTCTTCAGCACGGCCAGCAACTCGTCCTCGTCGCCCGCCCACCCGGTAGTGGGCGCCATGGCGTCGACGTACTCGGCCGGTATCCAGTTCATGTAGCGGCGAAGGTGCCGGTGAACCTGCGCGCGGGCTTCTTCACCGTCGCCGAGTGCGAACCAGAACGACGTCGCCAGAAGCGGCTTGGGCTTCCCGGCCTGCGCCCAGGCGCTCCGGGCCACGTCGTACAGCTCGTTCTGTTTGGCGGTGTCGAGGTCGAGGGTCGTGCCCGCGAGGCCGTCTGCCCAGGACGCCGCCGACTGCACGGTCTTCGGGCCCATCGTCCCGACGAGCAGCGGCGGCCCCGGCCTCTGCACCGGTGAAGGCCCGACCGGTATCACCGAATCAGCCACCTTCTCACCTGCCCAGACACGCTTCATCACCGCAACCAGGTGTGCCATCCCCCGCATCGTCTGAGTCGCCGGGTCAGCGCCGACCGCGTCGTAATCCTCGCGGCGGCCGCCGATTCCAAGGCCGAGGGTGAGCCTGCCACCGCTGAGCATGTCGCCGGTCGCGATCGCTTTCGCCAGCATCACCGGGTCGTGCAACTGCGGCACGATCACCGTCGTCACCAGTCGAACGCGGTCGGTCCAGGCTGCCAGCGCGCCGAGCAGGGTGATCGCCTCCGGGTTGTCGAACGCGATCCGCTCGCCCCAGCACAGCGACGAGAACGGCCCGTCGTCGATGGTCCTGGCCCACGTCTCGAGGAAACCGGCGTCGAGATCGGGCTCCATCACCGGCATCGTCATCCCTACCTGCACGACGGCGATTGTGACACGTCTCGCACGCCGCCGGGTTCGCGCACGAGCTCCGGCATTCGGAACGCTTCTCCGTGTGCTGGCAGCATGGGGTCATGGCAATAAACACGACGTCCATCCAGCACGTCAGGCTGACCGTCACCGACATCGCGCGATCACGCAAGTTCTACGACAGCGTCTTCGGCTGGCCCGTCATGCTGGAGGTGCCCGACGATGCCGACGCCGAAACGCTGGAGAAGCTGTGGTTCCTGTTCGGCGGCGTCATCTACCGCACGGGCGACATCTTGATCGGCCTGCGGCCGGTGGGAGACGGCAGCTTCGACGAGGACCGCGTCGGCCTCGACCACCTGGCCTTCGGATTGAACACCAAGGACGAACTAGAAGCGGCCGCAGCGCATCTCGACGATCTCGGTATTCCCCACGAGCGGATCAAGGACATCGGCATCTCACACATCCTCGAGTTCCGCGATCCTGACAACATCGCGCTGGAACTCATCGCCCTCAAATAGCGGTTTAGGCGCGTTTGGTCACGCTGAGCGTGACTGCGCGCGCCGAAATCGCCCGGTGTGGGGGTTATCCCCCGCGATGGTCTCGGGAAAACGCCATGTTGCTCGGCGCGCGATCTCCCTAGGTTGGTAGACATGGTTGCAGTCACCTCCCCTCCAGCGCCGCCAACCACGGTCGATGTGCCGGATACGGCCGTCACCGCCCCGAGACCGGCCCGACACATCGGCGTGGTCCCGACGGCGTCGATGATCACCGGCGCCGCGATCGCGGTGGTGTGGCTGTGGATCCCGTTGACGATTCTTGTCGTCGGCATCTCGTCCATCCCGTCCGTCGTCGGCTTCGCGATCGCCGTCGTCGTGTTCGTCTACCTGATGCGCGGGGTGGAGTGGCTGGAACGGCTTCGCAGTGAAGCCGTGTTCGGCATGGGGATCTCCGTCCCGCACCGCAACATGTCGCACTACACCGGTTTTCAGCGGTGGCTACTCCAACTGTGGTTGGACGTCAGCAGCGCCAGGTTCTGGAAGGGGGCCGGGCACCACCTTCTGCGGGCAATCTACGACGCCGCGGCGACCGGTCTCGCGTTCGCGCTGATGGTCTTCGCGTTCATCGGACCTGCCGCGGCGATCGCGGTCCGGCAGAGTGACGACGACGCCGGGCTGACGTTCCTCTCGCCGCCGCTCGCCTTCGCGCTCGCGGTGATCGCACTGCTCGCGGCGGCGGCGATCCTGGTGCTCGCGCCCGCGCTGGACGCCGCCATTGACCGATGGCTGCTTTCGCCGTCTCCGACGGCAGCGCTGAAATTCCAGGTCAGCGCCCTATCCCAGGCACGCCAGGGCGCGGTGTCGTCCGCGCAGACCGAGCGGCACCGGATCGAGCGGGATCTGCATGACAGCGTGCAGCCGCGGCTGGTGTCGCTGGCGATGACCATCGGTCTCGCGCAGACCAAGCTCGACGGCGATCTGCCGCAGGCCAAGAAGCTGATCGCCGAAGCGCACGAGGACGCCAAGAGCGCACTCGTCGAGCTTCGCAACGTGGTGCGGGGCATCGCACCCACCATCCTCGCCGACCGCGGACTCGACGCCGCCCTGTCATCGGTGGTCCAGCGAGCCGAAACCCTCGGCGTGCCGGCCACTCTCGATATTCACCTGCCGCACCGGCTGCCCGATGAGACGGAGTCGGTCGCCTACTTCGTCGTCGCCGAGGCGCTGACGAACGTCGCCAAGCACGCGCAGGCCACACAGGCCATCGTCACCGTGCGACTCGACGAGGCCGCCGGCCAGTTGCACGTCTCGGTGTTCGACAACGGCCGAGGCGGCGCGGCGATCGCGACGAACGAGGACGCAACCGGCCTGCGCGGGCTCGAGGAGCGGGTGCGGGCAGCCGGCGGCAGCTTCTCCGTCGCCAGCCCCGCGACCGGTCCCACCATCGTGACGGCGGTTCTGCCATGCGCATCGTGATCGCCGAAGACTCCGCGCTGCTGCGCGCGGGCATCGAGCGCATCCTCACCGATGCCGGCCACGACGTCATCGCCGGTGTGCCCGACGCGACCAATCTTCTTCGGCTGGTCAACGACAGCAGGCCGGATCTGGCTATCGTGGACGTGCGGATGCCGCCGATATTCACCGACGAAGGCATCCGCGCCGCCGCGCTGTTGCGCAGCCAGAACCCCGAATCCCCGGTGTTGGTGCTCTCGCACTACGTCGAGGAGCGCTATGCCGCTGACTTGATCGCTTCCGACACAAAGGGATTCGGCTATCTGCTGAAGGATCGCGTGGCCGACGTGCCCGCCTTCCTCGACGCGGTCGCCGTCGTCGGCGGCGGTGGCACCGTCCTCGATCCCGAGGTGGTGTCACAGATCCTGGTGCGTTCCCATCGACGGGCGGTACTCGACCAGCTCACGCCACGCGAACACGAGGTGCTGCAGCTGATGGCGGAGGGTAAGACCAACTCCGCGATCGCCGCTGCCCTGCACATGTCGACGGGCTCCGCTGAGAAACACATCGCCTCGATTTTCACCAAGTTGGATCTCGCCCCCGACGAAAGCGAGAACCGCCGAGTGCTCGCGGTTCTGCGCTACCTCGAATCCTGATCCAGCAGAAAGGTTTTCACCGTGACGACCATCGCTCCTCCTCCTGCGCCGCCGGTCACCCCACAGCCCGCGTCACCGCCGCCGCTTTCCGCAGGCGGGCGCACGGCGATCAGGGTGCTGCTCATCGGCGCCGCCGCCGTGCTCGTGCTGGGCAGTCTCGGCACTCTTTCAGTCGCGGCGCTGGGGCTGTCGACGTTCCGTGTGATCACCGACAGCAAGAGTCTGCCGTCGGCGATGCGCTCGTTGGTCATCGACACAGGCCGGCTGCCGATGGCGGTCCGCATCACGACCGACCGTGCTGCCACTGAACCCCGCGCCGATATGCGCATGATCAATTCGACACGGGCGGGAGAACATCCGCTCACCGTGACCGCTGACGGTGCAGACACCCGCATCGCCATCAGCGGCGAGCCCTCACCGTTCCTGCAGTGGGGGCGGGCCGGCGAGATCAAGGTGGTGCTCCCGCCCGAGCTTGCGCGCAGGCTCGCTGTCACCAGCCGCCAGGAGAACGGGGTGCTGATGGCCCAGGCCGACATCGACCAGTTGACCGCGCATACGGAGAACGGGGCGATACTGCTCAGCGGGTCGGCCCGCCGTGTCGAGGCGCACACCGACAACGGCGACGTGATCACGCGGTCCGCGATCGCGGTCACCGATTCGTTCAGCGCGACGACCGACAACGGCGACGTGGAAGTGGACTTCACGGATGCCGCGCCGCGGACAGTGGAGGCGACCTCCGACAACGGCGACATTCGGATCGGGCTGCCGCCGCGCGGGCCCTACCTGGTCAACGCCAACACCGGGAACGAGCGGGGTTCGACGGTCGTGCGGGTTCCTCGAACGACGAACAGCGAAGCCGCGGCCGCGGTGATCACGGCGCGAACGGGAAACGGCGACATCGTCGTCGACGATCTCCGCTAGGTGATTTCGGCGCGTTACCCGCTAGGTGAGCGATCCCATGAGCTCGGCCACCGAACCGGTCCGGATCGATTTGAAGCCGGTTCCGGCCCACACGTTGGTGGCGTGCGGATCACCTGCGCGCACCGACCCGGCGCGCAACGGCCCGGTGAGGTAGTGGATCTCTGGATAGCCGAACGGCGCCTGTGCTTCGTGGTCATCGATGAAGCGGTTGCGGAGCCCGCGGGCGTAGCGGCCGGAGAAGGATCTGGTCACAGCGGTTTCGGTGAATTGCGAATCCTGCAGAGCCTTGCGATGCACCCGGCTGCTACCTGCCTCCTCGGCGAGCAGGAAGGCGGTACCCAGTTGCGCGGCGACCGCACCTGCGTCGATGACCGCGCTGACGTCCTCGGCGCTAATCAGGCCACCGGCTGCGATGACGGGCCCGCCGAACCGCCCGATGACGGCGGCGAGCAGGTCGTTCAACGGCTGCGGATTCGGTTCGGCCACCGGGTCGAAGGTGCCGCGGTGCCCGCCCGCTGCCGGGCCCTGCACCGCGATCGCATCCACCCCGCAGTCGATCGCGGCCTCCGCTTCACCGACTGACGTCACGGTGCCGACCGTGGCGATGCCCGCCTCACGCAGGCGCCTGCATTCCTCGCCGCTCGGCAGCCCGAACGTGAACGAGGCCACCTCGGGCCGAAGGTCGAGCAGCACCTCCACCTTGGCCGCCCAGTCGTCGTCGGTGTACACCGGATCGCCCAGCGTGACCCCGTATCGCTCGGCATCCGGTGCCAGCGCCGCGGCGTACGCTTCGATCGCTTCAGACGTGGCCGCGCTGGGTTGCGGCACGAACAGGTTGATTCCGAGCGGTCCCGTCGTCAGATCGCGCGCGGCGACGACCCGTTCTGCGAGCGCATCGGCGCTCAGGTAGCCGGCCGCGACGAAGCCGAGTCCTCCAGCGTTGCCAGCGGCGGCGGCCAGTTCGGGCGTCGACGGGCCGCCCGCCATCGGTGCGACGATCACCGGGACCGCAAGGTCCCGAGTGTCAAAGCGGTTCGACATCATCGCCTCCGATCATTCGAGGGATCATTCGTATCACGCCGAACTGCCGCCGGTCAGGAGACGACCGCCTGGCCGAACTGCAGGACATCTTGCGGTTCTCTGCCCAGATTCGGAAACACGGTATGCCGCACCAACCTTCCCTCCAACGACAATCCCGCCCGTGACAGCACCCGCGCCGACCGCGTGTTGTCGACATGGCAAATCGCTGATAGCCGGCGCACCATCGGATCGCTCGTCATTTCGGCGAGCAGCAGGTCTACCACCTCGGCGATCAGCCGCTGCCCCCCACCGGCGGGCCAGTACATAGCCGAACTCCGGCGCGTCTCCTCGACGTCGGGATGCAGAGTCCAGGTGACGTAGCGCGTGACCTCGGGGTCCGAGGCGACGGAGGCGAACAATTCCTCGGCGTCGTCTAGCCGCGGCGCGCGCAGTGTCACTCGCGGTCCCTCCATGACTCCGACGTCGAAAATGACGCCGATCTTCCATGAGGCCGTGGATCGAACGAAAGTGGTTTACTGGCAATACATGAGCGTCAAGTTGAACCACACCATCGTCGCCGCGAAGAACAAGAAGCAGTCGGCGACCTTTCTCACCGAGCTGTTCGACCTTCCCGATGCGCAGCCCTTCGGCCACTTTCTCGTGGTGAACGTCGCCAACGACGTCAGCCTCGACTACGCCGAGGTGTCCGACGGCGAGGAGATCCGCCCACAGCATTACGCGTTCCTGGTGTCGGAGGACGAGTTCGACTCGATCTACCGCAAGATCAGCCGCCGCGGCATCGAGCACTGGGCCGACCCACGAGGGAGCAGACCCGGCGAGATCAACCACAACGACGGCGGCCGCGGCGTCTACTTCCGGGACCCTGCAGGCCACTACCTGGAGATCATCACCCGCCCGTACGGGTCGGGCGGCTGAGCCTGGACTCGAGGACAACAACCCCCTCGCCCCGTAGCCGTTCCAGCATGTGTGGCCGACTGCCCAGGACGGATACCAGCTCCGCGGCGCGACCTTCCACGACGGGTCCGTGCTCGCCATGACGCCAGGCGGCATCTGTCGTTCGTAACCGCAGACCCCTCGCGTTACCAAAGGCCGGTACGAACGGATTGGGCACACTCACTTGGGTATTGAGAACCGCGATAAGGGCGTCGTGCGCGATGTCGGGATTCCGGCCCAGCGCGAAGATGATATCGAGCTCGTGAGTGACGTGATCGCCGAGAAACAACCGCGACGGAAAGTAGCGGCCGAGACCCCTTGGGCGTCGGCTCAGCCGCTCGAAATCATCGAGCAGGTCGGCCGCCGACCGGCGAGCGGCCATCGCTATCGCCATCTCGGCGTTCGCATTGTCGAATATGCCTCGATGGTGCACAAGGGCGGCGGCCATGTTTCCCGGCGCTGCGCTCAGACCGACCACCAGATGAGCGAGCACCTCCTGGTTGGTCCAGGCGTCACACAGGCTCGGACGGGTCCAGTCGTCGGCGCTGAGAACGCGCGCGTGCGCGCAGAACCTCTCGTCGTTGTATCGAAGCAGCTCACGCACCGACATCGAGATGCTCCCGCAGGAAGGCGGTCTGATCGGCGAGGACCTGCTCGACCAGCGGCGGATGATAGATCTCGAAATGGTCGGAGTCGTAGTGACGCGCGATGCCGCGGGGTGCCCTGCGCGCCGTCTCCTCAACGTATTTCGGGTCGATGAGCGTCTCACGGTCGCAGACGCAGACCAGTAGCGGCGCGGTGATCGTGGCCGCGTGCCGCAGCGCTGACGCGACGACGAGACCGAGGACGTCGGCGGCGGCAACCCTGTTCTCGAAGTGACCGCCGGCAGGCACAGTCGAATTCCAGCCCTGCTGGGCGCCGGCGATCGTCACCATCGCCGTACTTCCCGGCGGCCCGACTATCGGCACATACCAACGGCCCCGACGCGCCAGGGCCCGTGCCGCGTCAACGGCGATGTGCGGTGTGAGGCGCAGCGCGGGTGCAACGCCGAGCCTGCGTACGGCCGCGGGCCCGTGGACCATCGGACATTGGACGATCGCAGCCGCGACATCGTCGCGCTTCGCCGCGACGCGCAGCACGCTCATCCCACCGAGACTGGTTCCCCACAGGGCTACGCGTGCTTTGTCGATCACCGGGTGAGCTCCGATGAAATCCAGCGCGGCGTCCACATCGTCACGTTGAGCCCGCAACGAAATATGTTGGCGTGGTCTGCCATCCGACTCGCCGGTGTTGCGGTAGTCGAACGCCAGCGTCGCAATGCCGGATGCGGCGAAGCGCTGCTCGTACTGCGCGAGCATCATCTCATGTGTTGCTCCGAAACCGTGCACGAGCACGACGGCCGAGTGCGGTGCGTCGCCCGGCGGCAACGTCAGCCAGGCGGCGCATCTGGTGCCGCTGGACGAAAAATCGACGCGTTGGGTGGGAATGGTGGCAGGCATGTCGAACTCCTTATAAGTACGGTGTACGTATCGCTTACACTCCTTCACGTACGCTGTACTTGTCAAGAGGAGCGAGATGCGGGCACGATTCACCACCGATGAGATCGCCGCTGCGGCGCTACGGATCGTCGACACCTCGGGAGTGGCGGCACTGAGCATGCGGTCGCTGGCGGCGACGCTCGGAACAGGGCCGATGACGCTCTACAACTACGTCGCGGACAAGGAGGGCCTCGAAGAACTCGTCGTTGCAGCGATCGTTGCCGAGGTGAGCCTGCCTGCGGCGACAGCCGATTGGCAGCACGACGCGCACGCCGTCGCCACCGCGATGTGGCGGGGCATCCGCGCCCATCCGGCGGCGATTCCCCTGGTGTTGACGCGCCGAATGGCCTCATCGACCGGCTTCGGGGCGGCCGACGCGCTCATCTCGGCGTTGGACAGGGCCGACCTGGCCGATCAAGATCGCCTGGCGGCATTCCACTCACTGCTGGCCCTGGTGACCGGCTCGGCGCAGGCCGATCTCGCGGGACCGTTGGTCGCTGCCCGCATCGGGTCGGTGGCGGGCGCGGACTACCCCAATGTGGAGGCGTTGTCGAAGGTCGCGGTGGAGTCAACCGCCGAGGACGACTTCGACCGTGGACTGCGAATGTTGCTCGACGGCATCGCATCTCGACGACGAACGCGCCGCCGTGGCTAGCGGACGGTGCGCGGTTTGATGTCGCCGGCCTTGCGGCTCCGGTGGCCACGGTCCTTCTCCTGACCGCGGTAGTCGTCGGCGAAGGTCGCCACATGAGGCGGAAGCGCGCTGTTCGCCACGTCGGCCAGGCTGGTTTCCTCCAGCACCGATCGCATGCTCGCCCGCAGCGCCCGCCAGACATCGGTCAGGGACGCCGTCGGCCCGGAGTACGGCAGGTCGCCGAGACCGATGTCGCGCACGCTGGCCAGCGGGCCGTCGATGCACCGCAAGACGTCGGCGATGCTGATCTCGGCCGCGGGCCGGGCCAGTTCATAGCCGCCCTCACGGCCGCGGCGGCTGCGCACCAGGCGGTCGGTGCGCAGGTCAGACAGGATGTCGACCAGAAACTGCGGTGGAATCGACTGCGCCTTGGCCAGGTCGTCGGTCTTGACCACCGAACCCTCTTCGGCTGCGGCCAACTGGACCATCGCCCGGACGGCGTACTCCGCCTTGGCCGACATCCGCATGAATTGAATTCTGCCATCGACAGGGGTGCAAACCGGGCACTAATGCACGACCATCAACGAATGACCACCCGCGTCGCCTGCGCTCAAATACCGCTCTGCATCGGAGATGCCGCAGGAAGCCGCACGACCTGCAGCGCTGCCGTCGAATCGGCCGCCCGCGACGGCGCGCAGATCGTCGTATTACCCGAACTGGCGTCGTCGGGTTACGTCTTCGCCGACCGCGGCGAGCTGTCCTCGCTGGCTGAACACCGCGACGGACCTGCCATCTCGGAGTGGGCCGATCTGGCCCTGGCGTTCGGGCTCACCATCGTCGGCGGATTCCCCGAGGCAGCTGGCGACGCGATCTACAACAGCGCCGCCGTCGTCGATGGAAGCGGGCTGAGAGGCGTCTACCGCAAAGCTCACCTGTGGGACAGCGAGAACGCCGTATTCGACCGCGGCGACGATCTTCCCCTCGTGGTCGACACCGATCACGGGCGCGTTGGAGTCATGCTCTGTTACGACGTCGAGTTCCCGGAATGGGTTCGCGCCGTTGCTCTTTCGGGCGCTGACCTGTTATGCGCCCCGGTGAACTGGCCACTGCTGCCGCGGCCGGAGGGCGAGCGGCCGACCGAGATGGTGCGTGCGCTGGCAGGAGCGGGCATGAACCGGATGCCGATTGCGGTGTGCGACCGTGTCGGCACCGAACGCGGCCAGGACTGGATCGGTGGCAGCGTGATCACCGACGCAGACGGTTATCCGATCGCCATGGCCCAATTCGGAAAGGCGGATCTGGTCATCGCCGACGTCGACCTCGCGGCGTCGCGGACCAAGCGGATCAACAGCCACAACGACGTGCACGGCGACCGCCGCACGGACCTCTACCGCCGCACCGCGTTACTGGACTGACGGCGGCGCACCCGTCATCGCCCGCACCGACTCCGGCACCGGGATGCCGGACCGCAGGTCGGGTGCGGGAAGCGGCGCACCGTAGGCCACCGACATCGGCACGACGCCCGCCCAGGCGCCGCCCGCGATGTCCTCCTCGGGATCATCCGGCCAGCCGTCGCTGACCTTCAGCGACCAGTTGTCCGTCCCGATCGCCAGCCGCAGCGGCAACGTCGCCGCGAGTTCCTTGCGGGTGCTGGCCCGTAGCTCGGCGGTCCGGCCGGGAATGAACGCCTCGGTCAGCCGGTCCAAATAATGGCCCTTCTCGGTATCTCCTACCGGCTCGAACACCCCGAAGACAACGGCG
The DNA here is from genome assembly GCF_002968285.2 of Mycobacterium sp. ITM-2016-00318. Taxonomy (NCBI): domain Bacteria; kingdom Bacillati; phylum Actinomycetota; class Actinomycetes; order Mycobacteriales; family Mycobacteriaceae; genus Mycobacterium; species Mycobacterium sp. ITM-2016-00318. Next base: position 3,993,639 of record NZ_CP134400.1, read on the forward strand.
CTGCGATAGCGGAACGAGGACTCGAAACCGCTGCGCGCCACGACGATCCCGTCCAAGCCTGTGACCGAGACGGCCGCCGACGCGCCCGCGGCAAGCGCACGCATCCACGGCGAGCCCGTCGAGCCGTGGATCACGAGTGCGTCATCCACCCTGGCGAAGCCGGTGGGGAAGATCACCGGGTGTCCTTCGCGGACGAGCGCCACGCTGGCAAGCGGTGTGCTGTCGAGGAGGTCGTCGAGCTGATTTCGCGAGGTGGTCTGTTTCTCGCTGAGCCTGCTGACCTTCGTCGATGGTGTCGTCATCTCTGCTTCGCTCAGTTCGGGATCTTCGAGGCGTCGGGCACGACGACAGCGAACAGGTCGGCGATCGCGGCCAGACTCGCAGAATGCAGCACCGAGGCGGGCACCGGGTCGCCACCGACTCCCGGCAGCGCCCTGGTGGCCGTCGCGGCGGCCACCACCGTCGGCGCATAGCCCAGGTTGAAGGCTCCGCGGGCCGTCGAGTTGACGCACATGTGCGTCATGAATCCGGCAAGAACGAGATTCGATGCGTTCGCGGCCTTCAGACGCTCATCCAGATCGGTCTGTACGAACGAGTTCGGATAATTTTTGACCACCACCGGTTCGCCCTCTCGCGGCGCGACACGGTCGACGATCGCGCCGCTTTCACCGTCGATGTCGTACAGCGAACCGGGTCCGTCGGAGTGCTGTATGTGAATGATCGGGATGCCAGCCGACCGCGCCCGGTCGAGCAGGGCGGCTGCCTCGTCGAGCGCCGTCTGGACGCCCTCGAGTTCCATCACGCCGCGGGTATAGGTGTTCTGGCAGTCGATCATGATGAGCGTGGAGTCGGCCAGGCCGGCGGGCGACTGAGGCAGGTCGGCCAGGGCACGCAGGGTTTGTGGTTCGGGCACGCGCCGAGCGTAAGCACAGTGCCGCCGTCTCGGAAGCGTACTGCGCAACACCGCCAAATCCGTTGCGCCTGCGCCTACGGCACACCGTTGATGCCCGGGTGCCGGCCCGGCGGCACGTTGGGGGCCAGGATCGACGTGACACCCGAGGTTGCCCCTGTCGGGTTGACGTCTGCGCTATCGGGTAACGCTCAGAACGGCCTCGGCGAGCTCGGGTCGGCACACGATGAGATCCGGCAGCAGCGGATCGCGCCTGTTGTACTCGAGCGGTGCGCCATCGAGGCGAGACGTGTGCAGCCCGGCGGCGCGAGCCACCGCGACCGGTGCAGCCGAGTCCCATTCATACTGTCCACCGGCATGCACGTAGACGTCGGAGAGACCCTGCACGACGGACGCGACTTTGGCTCCGGCCGAGCCCATCTCGACGAGCACACCGTCGAGGGCGTCACTGACTTCCAGAGCGATTGCGGGAGGCCGGGTCCTCGAGACCACGATGCGGGGCGTGGCCGGTGCCTGCGGCGGTGCGGCGACGTCCGGAGTGGCGAGCGTGATGCCCTGCGCCGGTAAAGCCACCGCGCCGGCGATCAGTTCGCCGTTGCGCCAGAGCGCGACATGCACCGCCCAGTCGTCGCGGCCGAGTTCGGAGAACTCGCGGGTGCCGTCGAGCGGATCGACGATCCACACCCGGTCGGAGCTCAACCTGACGGGGTCGTCAGCGCCCTCCTCGGACAGCACCGCGTCAGCGGGTCGGTCGGATGTCAGCGCCTCCATGAGGAAGTCATGAGACCGCTTGTCCCCCGCCGCTTTACGTTCGGCGGCACTCGCGTCGGCGAGCTCCTCGCGCACACCGAGAAGCAGCTTGCCGGCCTCGGTGGCCAGCCGAGCGGCGACTTCGTCGTCGCTGCGGTCGGTCACGGACGGCTCTCCAGCAGCTCGACGACGAGATCGGCGAGTTCCTCGGGCGAGCGGTCGGGCGTCAGCCGCAGGTCGGGCTTCTTCGGGCGCTGGTAGGGGCTGTCGATGCCGGTGAAGTGAGTGATCTCACCGGCGCGGGCTTTCGCGTACAACCCCTTCGGGTCGCGGCGTTCACAGTCCTCGAGCGGGGTATCGCAGAACACCTCGAAGAACTCGAGGCCTGAATCGTTGGTGACCTTGCGCGCCAGCGCCCGATGCTCCTCGAGCGGGCTGATGGCAGGCACCAGGACGATCTGACCGGAGTCGGCGAGGATCGCGGCGATGTGGGCCAGCCTGCGCTGGTTCTCGGCCCGGTCGGCCATCGAGAAGCCGAGGTCGGCGTTCAAACCGTGGCGCAGGTTGTCACCGTCGAGAACATAAGCGGGACGGCCCTTCTCGAGAAGCTTCTGCTCGACGAGCATCGCCACCGATGACTTGCCCGATCCGGACAGCCCGGTGAACCAGACCGTGCGGCCCTTGGACAGCCGATCCTCGGAGGTGCACAGTGACTCGTGGCGCACGGTGTTCGGGCTCGCCGTGCGCGCGGTGACGTAGGGCAGAATCATGCCCGCTGCGACGGTGCCGTTGGTGTTCGGGTCGATCAGGATGAACGAACCGGTTGCCGCGTTGCGGCTGTACTCGTCGAGCAGCAGCGGCACCTGCGAGCGCAGCGAGATGCGGCCCAGCTCATTGAGTTTGAGCGCGGTTGCAGTTTTGTCGCGGTGCAGCGTGTTGACATCGAGGCGGTAGTCGAGCGCGCTCACCCTTACCCGTGTGGTGCGGGTGGTGTGCTTGATGATGTAGTCACGACCCGGTTCCAGGGCGGCTTCGTCGGCCATCCAGCACACCGTGGCGTCGAAGTCCTGCGCCACCCGCGGCTGGTTGTTCGGCCGCGCGATCAGGTCGCCGCGCGAAATGTCGATGTCGTCGGCGAGGCTGATCGAGACGGCCATCGGAGGGAACGCCTCGGAGACGGGCCCTGTCGGTCCCTCGATCGACGTGATGCGGCTCGCCTTGCCGGTGGGCAGCACGACGATCTCGTCGCCGGGACGCATGACGCCGCTGGCGACGGTGCCCGCGTAGCTGCGGTGGTCGGCGTGGTCGTGGGTCTGCGGCCGGATCACGTACTGGACCGGGAAGCGCACGTCGACCAGGTTGCGGTCGCCCGCGATGTAGACCTCTTCGAGATGGGACAGCAGCGACGGCCCGTCGTACCACGGGGTGTTCTCCGACTTCGTCACCACGTTGTCGCCCTGCAGAGCCGACAGTGGAATCGTCGTCACGTCCTGCACGTCGAGGCGGGCGGCGAACTCGTAAAAGTCGTCACGGATCTTCTCGAATTGCTCGCGGTCCCAGTTGACCAGGTCCATCTTGTTGACGGCGAGCACGATATGCCGGATGCCCAACAGCGACGCAAGAAAGGCATGCCTGCGCGACTGTTCGAGAAGCCCGTGGCGTGCGTCGACCAGGACGATCGCCAGCTGCGCGGTCGAGGTGCCCGTGACCATGTTGCGCGTGTACTGGATGTGGCCCGGCGTGTCGGCGATGATGAATTTCCGCTTGGCCGTTGCGAAGTAGCGGTATGCGACATCGATGGTGATGCCCTGCTCGCGTTCGGCCCGCAGGCCGTCGGTCACCAGGGCCAGATCGGTGTAGTCGTGCCCGCGTTCCTTGGAGGTGCGCTCGACGGCGGCAAGCTGGTCCTCCATCACGGCCTTGCTGTCGAAGAGCAGGCGGCCGATCAGCGTCGACTTGCCGTCGTCCACCGAGCCCGCGGTCGCGATGCGAAGCAACGTCGCCATCAGAAGTAGCCCTCTCGCTTGCGGTCTTCCATGCCTGCCTCGGAGATCCGGTCGTCGGCGCGGGTGGCGCCGCGTTCGGTGAGCCGCGACACCGCGGTCTCGGCGATCACCTCGGAGACCGTGCCTGCAAGCGACTCCACGCAGCCGGTGCAGGTGACGTCACCGACGGTGCGGAAGCGCACCGTCTTCTCGATCACCTTCTCGTCCTTGCGCGGCTGCAGGTACTTGTGCACGGCCAGCAGCATGCCGTCACGCTCGAAGACCTGACGCTGATGTGCGTAGTAGATCAACGGAAGCTTGATCTTCTCGGCGCCGATATAGGACCAGATGTCGAACTCGGTCCAGTTGGACAGCGGGAAGACGCGGATGTGCTCGCCCTTGTGGTGACGGCCGTTGTACAGGTTCCACAGTTCGGGCCGCTGCGCCTTGGGGTCCCACTGCCCGAACTCGTCACGAAAGCTGAACACCCGCTCCTTCGCGCGCGCCTTCTCCTCGTCGCGGCGGGCACCGCCGAATGCGGCGTCGAACTTGTTCTCGCGGATGGCCCGCAACAGCGTGAAGGTCTGCATGGGGTTGCGCGACGGGATGGTCTCGACCACACGTCCGGCGTCGATGTCGTCCTGCACCTTGGCGACGACCAACCTGACACCGAACTGTGCGACGAGTTCGTCGCGGGTCTGCAGGACCTCGTCGAAGTTGTGGCCGGTGTCGACGTGCATGACCGGGAACGGCAGCCGTCCCGGCGCAAACGCCTTGATCGCCAGGTGCAGCATGACGATGGAGTCCTTGCCGCCGGAGAACAGCAGCACCGGCCGCTCGAATTCGGCGGCCACCTCGCGGATGATGTGGATCGCCTCGGCTTCGAGCGCCCGCAGATGGCTCAACTCGTAGCGCCCGGCAGCCTGCTTGGGCTTGTGCGCGGTCGTCATCCATTCCTCTTTAAGTTGGTAGGTTTGACCATATTAATGAGTATAGTTGTCTATGAAACCAGGCCTGGGCAGGCGATGTCAACGCTCGATGCACCGCGCCGAACGCAGACCGCCGACGTACGCGGCGTGTCGGACGCAGCACGGTCGCTCGCCGCGCGAAGGCCCTACCTGCGCAGGGGAGGGGCTACCTCGGGGGTAATTGATCTGCCGTCGGCGGTGCCGATACTGAATGCATGTCACTTGCTGATGCGCGGACCGGAACCGACGTCATGGCGCAATTCATCCCGGCCTGTCCCCTGGCGGCCAAGCTCGGCATCGTCGCCGAGGAACTCTCGGGCGACGAGATCCGGTTGCGGATGCCGTTCGACCCCACCAACACCACGCTCGGCGACACGGTGCACGGCGGGGCGATCGCCACGCTCGCCGACATGACGGTGATGGCCGCCGCATGGGTGGGCGCCGAGGTTCCCGACGCTCTGCGTGGCGTCCCACGTCGCTGTCGATGCAGTTTCTCGCGCCGGCGCAGGGCACCGACCTGATCGGCATCGGCAGGGTACTGCGACGCGGCAGGACCCTGGTCAACTGCGATGTCGACGTCGTCACGCCCGATGGAGTGGCGGTGGCGAAGGCGATCGCCACCTACAAGGTCGGGTAGGCCGCATCCCACCAGTCGAGCACTCGCGTCCATGGCTGCCCGCCGGGTCGCCTCGGGGCCTTCGAAGTCGAAGCCGGCGGGAAAAATGGCGTCGGCGACCATGGCCCCGACTTCAGCCAGGCGTCAGGTCGTGACCTCGTTCAGCTTGCCCGTGGCTACGTCGAAAACGAAGCCGCGCAACGACTCGTGCTTGGTGACGAAGGGGCTCGCCTCGATCCGGCGGATCGACTGACGCACGTCCTCGTCGATATCGGGAAACGCTTCGGCGGCCCACTCCGGCTTGATCCCGGTCTCGTCCTGGATGGCTTTCTTGAAGTCGTCGTCGGTGAACGTCAGCATCCCGCAGTCGGTGTGGTGGATGAGGATGATCTCCTTGGTGCCCAGCAGCCGTTGACTGATAGCCAGCGAGCGGATCTCGTCATCGGTCACCACGCCGCCCGCGTTGCGGATGACGTGCGCCTCGCCCTCATTCAGGCCGAGGACCCGGTACACGTCGAGCCGGGCGTCCATGCAGGCCACCACTGCGACGTGCTTGGCGGGCGGCAGCGGCAACGGACCCGAGAAGTTCTTCGCATACTCCTCGTTGTTCTTTAGGTACTCGTCCGTCACGGTCATATCGACCTCCTTGTCGGCTCGCAAGCGAGAACACGATAACAACACGGCGCCGAGCCGCCACGAGTCAGAATCACCGCGATTCCTCCGCGCGTGTTGAGGTCAGGTGGCGGGCACGCCTTCGAGCGCCTGCGGGGCAAGCACGCTCCACGAGTTGAGCCCGAAGAAGCGCACCAAACGTCCATCACCCATAGCGCCGCGGGCGTCTTGTCCACGGTGATCGCGTTCGCGGCATCGCTCGAGCCGAACAGCATCGCCGTCCAGTTGTCCGCACCGGCCTGCTCGGCAGCCGAGTAGAAGCTGTTCGCCCATCCGCTCGCCGACAGTTTCCACAGATACAGCGCGGCGGTGCCGACCAGCAGGGCGCTCAGTCCTGCCCGCGAGAAGACGGAAAAGTACCCACGTTCGGCCGTTTTGGGGCACTTTTGCGTCTGCTCAGCAGAAGAAGGCGCGGCAGGGAGAACGAGGGTCACCGACGCGATCGTCGGCTGCCCGGTTAGGTCCCGGTTTTGGCCTCGCTGTGGCTTGACTGTGAATTGAGGGGCAGTTTCACCACGAATTCGGTCCTACCGGGCACGCTCTGCACGTCGATGGTGCCGTTGTGCGCCCTGACCACCGCGGCGACGATGGCAAGTCCGAGTCCGGTGCTGCCCTCTCGGCGCGACCGTGACGAGTCGCCGCGGGCGAACCGCTCGAAGACCTCCGGCTGCAACCACACCGGGATGCCGGGACCGTCGTCGGTCACGGTGAGGATCGCGTGCCCGCCGTCGACCGCCAGCGCGGTGGTCACCGATGTCCCCGCCGGGGTGTGGGTCCGCGCGTTGGCCAGCAGATTGGCCAGCACCTGATGCAGCCGCGCCTCGTCGCCCCTAACCACGACCGGTTCCTCCGGCAGGTCGAGCGACCACGTGTGGTCCGGCCCCGCGATGTGAGCGTCGCTGGCGGCGTCGACCACAAGGCGGGTCAGATCCACCTGTTCGCGCTGCAGCGGTCGCCCGGTATCGAGGCGCGCCAGCAACAGCATGTCCTCGACCAGGTGGGTCATCCTCTCGGTCTCGGACTCCACCCGGTTCATCGCGTGCGCGACGTCGTCGGGCAGGACGTCCTGTTTACGTTGTGCCAGTTCGGTGTAGCCGCGAATCGCCGCGAGGGGGGTGCGCAGTTCATGGCTGGCGTCGGCGACGAACTGGCGGACCCGCATCTCGCTGGCATGCCGCGCGGACAGTGCGCCGGAGATGCGGTCGAGCATGCGGTTCAGCGCCGAGCCGAGCTGGCCGATCTCGGTGTGCGCGCTCGCCGGGTCGACCTTGACGATGGGCGTGGGCAGTCGAACCTCTCCGCGGTCGAGCTCGAGGTCGGCCACCTGCCGGGCTGCGGCGGAAACCGTTGACAGCGGGCGGAATTGACGCCTGATGATCAGGATGCCCGCCGTCGTCGCTGCAATGAGCGCGATGACGCCGACGATGCAGAACATCACCAGTACCCACAGCAGAGTGTCGTCGACATCGGAGGTCGGCAGACCGACGACGATTGTCTCCTCCGGGCCACGGGAGTGGTTGCCCACCACACGATAGCGGCCGAGACCGTCCAGGTCGACCGTCGTCGGGGAGCGGTTCGGCGCGATCTGTGCGAGCTGTTTCGTTGCGGCGGAGCTGAATTCGGCCCGGGCGCCGTCGGCGGTGATCATCCCGGCGTCGACCGGTACGCCCTCGGCGATGACGGCGCCGACCATTCGGGCGGCCTGACCCGGGGCATTCAGAAACTCAGGTCCCGGACCTTCGTCTTCCCGGATGATGATCCGCCGCATACGGTCTCGAGGCGGCGGCTCCCTTGGCCCAGCGAACGGTGGCCCGTGCATCGGTCTCGGCGGGCCGAATCCCGGTGGCGGCGGTCCGAACGCGGAGATGGCTGCCGACCGGCGGCCCGCTTCGATCAGTTGCTGATCCAGCTGATGTGTCAGGAAGCGTTGCAGCGCGAACTCGGTTGCGATGCCGATGCCCGCGCACACCACCGCGAGCAGCGCCACCTGAGTGACCAGCAGGCGCGCCCGTAGCGACCATGTTCGCGGAGACCGGATCCGAGTCAGCGCTCCTGGTGGGTCAACGCGCGGGCTTGAGGACATACCCCGCCCCGCGCAGCGTGTGGATCATCGGTTCGCGGCCGGTGTCGATCTTCTTTCGGAGATACGACACGTACAGCTCAACGATGTTGGACCGCCCACCGAAGTCGTAACTCCACACCCGGTCGAGGATCTGCGCCTTGGACAACACCCGCTTCGAGTTCCGCATCATGAAGCGAAGAAGTTCGAACTCGGTTGCGGTCAAGGAGATCGGCTCGCCTGCGCGCGTTACCTCGTGGCTGTCCTCGTCGAGGGCCAGGTCGCCGACGACGATCTTGGCGCCCCCTGCCTCGCTCGTCACGCCGGTACGCCGCAGGAGCGCGCGCAGCCGCAGCACCACCTCTTCGAGGCTGAACGGTTTGGTCACATAGTCGTCGCCGCCCGCGGTCAGCCCGGCGATGCGGTCCTCGACAGAATCCTTGGCGGTCAACAGCAGCAGCGGCAGATGCGGGATCCGCTCACGCAGCTTGCGCAGAACATCGAGGCCGCTCATGTCCGGCAGCATCACGTCGAGCACCACGACATCGGGCGGATTCTCTTTGGCGAGCGAGATCGCTGTCGCGCCGTCACCAGCGGTTTGAATCTCCCAGCCCTCGTACCGAAGCGCCATCGACACGAGTTCGGCGAGCACGGGCTCGTCGTCGACGACGAGCACGTTGATGGGTTTGCCGTCGGCGCGACGCATCACGGTGCGTTCAGGGTCGTTGGCGTTAGCGCTCACACAGATCCATTCGGGTACGCACGACGTCCATTATTCGCCGGTGGCGTTAGCGGACGCTGTGCCGCTTCTGTGTGCGCACTGTGAACGTCGATCCACCCATGCGGTACCGACGGCGCCCTCAGCCGGTTCGCATCTAGGCGCTGCACAGTGGCCCCGTGACGTCCGACGATGCAGAACAGCCGACACCACGGCGCTGGGCCGGGCGTCAGGCGCTCGCGGCGGTCGCGGTTGCAGGGGTCATCGGAGGGCTGGGAGGGGCCGCAATCTATGCGGCGACCCAGGGGTCGCCTCACGCGCCGGCCAGCGGGCCGCGGGGCCCGGCGCATTCGCCGCCGCCGCGACCCGACGCGATTCCACCTGCACAAACCCCAACTGACGCTGCGGGCGTACTGCACAGCGAGTACGTGGGTCTCCGACGGACACGGCGGCTATACCACGAAAATGACGCAGACGGGCGTCGTCGACGAACTCACGTTGTCTCAGATCGTGATCCGCAGCGACGACAGGTTCACGCAGATCTACGAGTTTCCCTCAGCGTCGGTCGTGCCCGACAAGTCCGTCGCCGCCAAGGACACGGTCACCGTCGAAGCCACCCGCACCGGGCCGACGCCGACGCTGACCCTCGACCGAATCGGAGAGGGTCGACCGCCGACCGGGAACTGACCGGCGCCACTTCGGGATTACGGACCAAAGCCCTCAGGCGGCTCGGCAACCACCTCGGGGACCGCGACCGATGTCTCGACCTCGGTAGCAGCCTTTTCGATCGTGCTCGTCTCGCCGAGCGTCATCTGGGTGCTGGACACGACGGTCGCTGATCCGGGTTCCTCGCTCAGCCCCGCTGTCAACGCGCCCATGGCGACCACAGCACTCGCACCTACAGTCGCCGAAGCCAGTTTCATCTTCCGCGAAATCATCTTCTGACCACTCCAATTCAGTTACTGGTCAGCCGTCCCATCCAGCCAGGACGGCCGGTCGAACTGTTCTTCGAGAGGTCCGCGACGACCCCTCCGGCACGTTGGGTAACCGGAAGGGTGAAAGGTGAAACGTTGCCCGGATGACAGCCGAGGACGGGCGTTAGTCGGCGGGTAGCGGCGCCGGGCCCTTGATCACCGGCACGGCCATCGACGTGGCCTCGACGGTGTCGTCCTTGCCCGAGGCGGTCGTTGTCGCCGCCATGGTCATCTTGCCGACGGCGACGTTCTCCGCGCCCATCGTGTGCTGATGAACGCTCATCGCCAGCGCACCCATCGTCACCACTGCGCTCCCGCCGATCGCCGCGGCCAGCAGTTTCACCGTGCCCGTCTTCTTTGAATCCATTGTCGTATTCCCTTTCATGGCCGTTGCCGACTCAACCCCTGCGGCGCGGCGAACCGGGAAAAGTGCAGGTGACAACCAGTGAACTCGCGTTTTCTGAAGCCTCGCTTAAGACCGGGTGGGAATTGGCTAGCCGCGCCGCAGCCAGGGGTATCGGCCTCACAGCCCGCGATCTCCTACCCTGTGCGCATGCCTGCTGCCGGACGTCGCCGATGACGCGGTTTCTCGCGCGGCGGCTGCTCAACTACGTCCTGCTACTTATCCTCGCGTCATTCCTCACGTTCACGCTGACCTCCACGTCGTTCAGGCCGCTGGACAGCCTCGAGTCACGCAATCCGAGGCCGCCGCAGACGGTCATCGACGCGAAGGCCGCCGAGTTGAACCTGGACCGCCCGATCCCCATCCGGTACGCACGCTGGGCATCGGGCGCCGTGACCGGCGACTTCGGCACGACGATCACGGGCCAGCCGATCTCTGCTGAGCTGGGCCGCCGCGTCGGGGTCAGCTTGCGGCTGCTGGTCATCGGCGCGCTGCTCGGCACGTTCATCGGTGTCGTGGTCGGCGCCTGGGGTGCGATCCGGCAGTACCACCTGAGCGACCGCGTCATCACTGCGGTGTCCCTGCTGTTGTTGAGCACACCGGTGTTCGTCACCGCCTATCTGCTGATCCTCGCCGCGAACGGGGCCAACTCGGTTGTCGGAGTGCAATTGTTCGAGTACATCGGAGAGACGTCGCCCGAGGCCGTCAGCGGTGGGTGGAACCAGTTCGTCGACCGGGTCCAGCATCTTGTGCTGCCGACATTCACGCTCGCCCTGCTGGGCACCGCCGGCTACAGCCGGTACCAGCGCAACGCGATGTTGGATGTGCTCGGGCAGGACTTCATCCGCACCGCGCGCGCCAAGGGACTGACCCGGCGGCAGGCACTGTTCAAGCATGGCCTGCGCACCGCGCTGATACCGATGGCGACGCTGTTCGCCTACGGCATAAGCGGTTTGGTCACTGGAGCGGTGTTCACCGAGAAGATTTTCGGCTGGCACGGCATGGGCGAATGGGTGGTGCAGGGCATCGCCACCCAGGACACCAACATCATCGCCGCGGTAACGGTGTTCACCGGTGCCGCCGTACTTTTCGCCGGTCTGCTCTCCGACGTCATCTATGCTGCGCTGGATCCGAGGGTGCGTGTGGCATGAGTGAGCCGGTGACGACGGAGACGGCGACGACCGCGCAGTCGGGTCTCGATGCGCACCGGTTCGCCTCGCGGCGGACACTCGTCCGGCGCAGATTCTTACGCAACAAGCCCGCCGTCGTCTCCCTTGTTCTGCTCGTACTGTTCTTCGTCGGCTGTTATGCGCTGCCTCCGCTGCTGCCCTACAGCTATACCGATCTGGACTACTACGCGTTGCAGCAGCCACCCAGCGCCGACCACTGGTTCGGCACGAATGCACTCGGGCAGGATCTGTTCGCGCTGACGCTTCGCGGAATGCAGAAGTCGATGCTGATCGGCGTCTGCGTAGCTCTCATCTCGACGATCCTGGCCGCAACGGTCGGGGCGATCGCCGGTTACTTCGGCGGATGGCGCGATCGCCGCCTGATGTGGCTGGTCGACCTGTTGCTCGTGGTGCCGAGCTTCATCGTGATCGCGATCGTCACACCGCGACTGGGGTCAGCCGATCGTGTCTTCTGGTTGATCCTCTTGTTCTCTGTGTTCGGCTGGATGATCAGCTCACGCATCGTCCGCGGTATGACGATGAGTCTCCGCGAACGCGAATACGTCGTGGCCGCACGGTACATGGGGGTGCCGAATTGGCGGATCATCGTTCGCCACATCCTGCCCAATGTGGCGTCCCTGCTGATCATCGACACCACGCTCAACGTCGGTACTGCGATCATCGGCGAAACCGGATTGAGCTTCCTCGGTTTCGGTATCCAGCCGCCCGACGTGTCGCTCGGCACCCTCATCGCCGACGGCTCCAGTTCCGCCACGATATTTCCGTGGGTCTTCCTGTTCCCCGCGGGTATCCTGGTGCTGATCGTGTTGTGCACCAACCTCATCGGTGACGGTCTACGCGACGCGCTCGATCCCGGCTCGAGGCCGCTGCGGAGGCGACGCAGATGAGTCTGCTCGAGGTGCGTGGCCTCACCGTGAACTTCCCGACGGAATCCGAACGCGTCGCAGCCGTTCGCGGGATGAACTATCACGTCGATTCCGGTGAGGTCGTCGCGCTGGTCGGCGAATCCGGCGCGGGCAAGTCGGCGAGCGCGATGGCCGTGGTCGGATTGCTTCCGGAGTACGCCGAGGTGACGGGGTCCGTCCGCATGCACGGTGACGAACTGCTCGGGCGCTCCGACCAGGGCATGTCCCGGGTGCGGGGAAAGTCCATCGGGACGGTGTTCCAGGATCCGATGTCGGCCCTGACGCCCGTGTACACCATCGGCGACCAGATCGCCGAGGCGATCGAGGTGCACAACAGCGACGTCACCCGCAAGGCAGCGCGCGCCCGCGCCGTCGAACTACTGGAATTGGTGGGCATAGCGCAGCCCGAAAGGCGTGCGAGGGCATTCCCGCACGAGCTGTCCGGTGGCGAACGCCAGCGCGTCGTCATCGCCATCGCCATCGCCAACGACCCCGATCTGCTGATCTGCGACGAGCCGACCACCGCGCTGGATGTGACCGTGCAGGCGCAGATCCTCGAAGTGCTGAAGACTGCGCGCGACGTCACCGGTGCCGGTGTGCTGATCATCACCCACGACCTCGGCGTCGTCGCCGAGTTCGCCGACCGCGCCCTCGTCATGTACGCGGGGCGTGCCGTCGAGGTCGCATCGGTCGGCCAGCTCTACCGCGATCGCCGGATGCCCTACACCGCAGGCCTTCTCGGTTCGGTGCCGCGACTCGACGCGCCGCAGGGTGCGCGGCTTGTGCCCATTCCCGGTGCACCGCCGTCACTGGCGTCGCTGCCGCAGGGCTGTACGTTCGCACCACGGTGCCCGCTTGCCATCGACGACTGCCGTGCCGCAGAACCGGAGCTGATCACCGTCGGCACCGGCCACAGCGCAGCCTGCATCCGAACCGAGGAGGTCGCAGGCCGCAGCGCCGCCGACATCTACGGCATCTCGACCGAACCGGATACGGCCGACCGCATTGACGCAGACGGCCCCGTCGTCCTGCGTGTCGAAAACCTCGCCAAGACATACAAACTCACCAAGGGAGTGGTGTTGCGGCGCACGATCGGCGAGGTACGTGCCGTCGACGGCGTCAGCTTCGAACTGCAGCAGGGTCGCACATTGGGCATCGTCGGAGAGTCCGGATCGGGCAAATCGACGACGTTGCATCAAATCTTGGACCTGACCGCGCCGCAGGCAGGCTCCATCGAAGTGCTCGGCGCCGACGTCGCGTCCTTGGACGCGAAGGGCCGACGGGCACTGCGGGGCGATCTGCAGGTGGTGTTTCAGGATCCGGTGGCCTCCCTGGATCCACGGCTCCCGGTCTTCGAGGTGCTCGCCGAACCGTTGACCGCCAACGGTTTCGACAAGAAGCGCATTGACGACCGGATCTCCGAACTGTTGGAGATCGTGGGCATGCGCAGGGTCGACGCCGATCGCTACCCGGCCGAATTCTCCGGCGGCCAGAAGCAGCGCATCGGTATCGCACGCGCGTTGGCGCTGCAACCGAAGATCCTTGCGCTCGACGAACCGGTGTCTGCGCTCGACGTCTCGATTCAGGCCGGCATCATCAACCTGCTGCTCGACCTGCAGGACAGGTTCGGCCTCGCCTATCTGTTCGTCTCTCACGACCTGTCGGTGGTGAAGCACCTCGCGCATCACGTGGCGGTGATGTGCAAGGGCAGGATTGTCGAGCACGGCGAGGCTGATCAGGTCTTCGCCAACCCCACCGCCGAATACACAGCCAAGTTGCTGGCCGCGGTTCCTCAACCCGAGCCGGACCGCGGCTAGAGTCGTTCGGATGAAGCTCCGACGCTTAGCTGCGGCCCTGTTGGTCGCCGGTCTCACGATCACCGGCTGTTCGGGCGGCGACAAGGAGGCACCGCCTGCCGGAGGCAACGCCGAGGTCGGCAAGACCAGCGACATCAACCCGCAGGACCCGGCCACATTGCGCCAAGGCGGCAATCTGCGACTGGCGTTGAGCGGTTACCCCTCGAACTTCAACAGCCTTCACATCGACGGCAACGAAGCCGACACCGGCTCGATGCTGCGGACCACCATGCCGCGCGCCTTCCGCGTCGCCTCCGATGGCACGACGACGGTCAACACCGACTACTTCACCGACGTCAAGCTGACCAGTGAAAACCCGCAGGTCGCCACATACACGATCAACCCCAAAGCGGTCTGGAGCGACGGCGCCCCGATCACCTGGGAAGACATCGCGTCCCAAATCAACGCGACCAGCGGCAAGAACAAAGAGTTCCGCGTCGCCAGTCCCAACGGTGCCGACCGCGTAGAAAAAGTGACCCGCGGCGTTGACGACCGGCAAGCGGTCGTCACCTTCGCAAAGCCGTTCTCGGAGTGGCGAGGAATGTTCGCAGGCAACACGATGCTGCTACCCAGAAGCATGACCGCCGACCCGGAGGTGTTCAACAAAGGACAACTCGACCGGCCCGGCCCATCCGCGGGACCGTTCATCGTCACCGATCTCGACCGCACCTCGCAGCGAATCACGTTGAAACGCAACCCGGAATGGTGGGGCACACCGCCGCTGCTCGACAGCATCACATATCTGGTGCTCGACGACAAAGCGCGTATTCCCGCTCTGCAGAACAACACCATCGATGCCACCGCTGTCGCCTCGCTGCCCGAGTTGACCACGGCGCGCAACACCGCCGGCATCTCGATTCGGCGAGCACCCGGCGCCAGCTGGTATCACTTCACGTTCAACGGCGCACCCGGATCGATCCTCTCCGACAAGGCGCTGCGCCTCGCGGTGGCCAAGGGCATCGACAGGCAGGCCATCGCCAACGTCAGCCAGCGCGGCCTCGTCGACAAGCCGACACCGCTGAACAACCACATCTTCGTAGCGGGCCAGGATGGCTACCAGGACAACAGCGGACCCGTCGCCTACGACCCCGAAAAGGCCAAGCAGGAACTCGACGCCCTCGGCTGGCGGATGAACGGCCAATTCCGAGAGAAGGACGGCCGCCAGCTGGTGATCCGCGATGTGCTCTTCGACGCCGACACGACGAAGCAGATCGGCCAGATCGCCCAGAACAGCCTGGCTCAGATCGGGGTGAAGCTCGAGCTCGACACCAAGGGCGGCACCGGGTTCTTCAGCAACTACATCATCCCGGGCGACTTCGACATCGCACAGTTCAGCTGGGTCGGTGACGCATTCTCGCTCTGCTGCCTCAACCAGATCTACACGACCAACGCGGAGAGCAACTTCGGCAAGATCAGCAGCCAGGAGATCGACGCGAAAGCCGAGGCGACCTTCGACGAACTCGACCCCGCCAAGGCCCGCAAGCTGGCCAACGACCTCGACAAGATGATCTTCGACATCGGCTTCAGCCTGCCGCTGTTTCAATCGGCAGGCAACGTCGCAGTGCGAAGCAGCTTGGCGAACTTCGGTCCGGCCGGCATCGGCGACCTGGACTACACCAAGATCGGCTTCGTGAAGTAACCCGTCGCGGATTACCTCACTGCGGCTTCGGGCCCAGCGTGCGGGCGCGTTGCACCCATGGGTCGGCAAGCATCGCGGTGAAGAAGTTCACGATCTCTGCACGAGGGCTGCGGTAGGTGTCCAGCCGCCGCACGACGATCTCGATGCGCTGCAGAAACCCGCGGAATGCGTCTGCGGCATCCTCGGCGTAGGCGGCGGTTTCCTCGTTGCGGTGCACCACGTCTGTGCCGTCTTTCGCTTCGTCGCACAGGTAGATCGCGTGCTCGTGCACAACCCGCGCCAACGTCTGCATGATGTCGACATCGACCGGGATATCGTCGTCGCCTTCATCGGCCATGCCGACTTCCAGCATGTAGTCGATCTGGTGCAGCGCGTTGAGTGCATTCTCGATATGTGCTGTCTCCGAACGAAAGTCAAGCGGAGGAACCGGCATCGACAACGTGCGCGTCGCGCGCGCCTGTGCCTTTCGGACAGCCTCGTCGGCAGTCGCGTAGGCACGCGCCACCTCGGCCTCCGCCGCCTCCCGCACGGCTGCCGCCTCGCCCGCGGCCCACCCGCGCGCCGCGGCGATCTCGGCGTCGGCCTCGGCGCGCAGCCGCTTGAGCTCACCGCGGAGCTGCTGTGCCGTCTGCTCGGCGGCTTCCGTTGCCGCCGTGCGCTCTGCGGCTCGCTGCTGGGCACGGGCCTCGGCAGCCGTCGCCCGCTCACGGGCCGCGGTGACCACGGCATCGGAATCGGCGCGGACCTGTTCCAGCTCGGCGCGCACATGCTGAACCGTTTTTTCGGCCGCCTCGCTGGCGGCTGTGCGCTCGCTGGTGCGCTGCTCGGCACGAGATTCCGCGGCGGCCGCCTTCTCATGCGCCGCCGCGATGTCGGCTGCAGCATCGGCGCGAACATTCTCGAGCTCGACGCGCACCTGCTGCAGCGCGCGTTCGTGCGCCTCCGTGGCGGCCGCCCGCTCGGCCGCCCGTTCCATGTCCTTCTCGGCGACGTGCTGCTGCGCCGTGCGCAACTGCGCACGCGCGGCGTCGGCTGTACGGGACGACTCGTCGGCCTCGACTCGCGCCGCCGCCGCGGCGGCCTCGGCATCCAGCTTGTCCTGATGTGCAGTCTGTGCGCGCTCCTCGGCGATCCGGCGCAGGTGATCGGCCTCGACCAGCGCCATGACCGGCGAAAGCCGTTGTCTGGCCGGGCCGTTGCGCGTGCGACGGTCGAGGAGCTGGTCCTCGGTCATCGTGGCGACCGCAACCAGCGCCGCAGGTGGCGTCTTCCCGCGGCGCTTCGCGGCCTCAACGGCCTCTGCCGCGGTGCGACGGGTCAGCGAGGCCCACTCGTCAACCCCGAGGTCGGAGATATGGCTCTGTAGCGACGTCATCGTCGGTGTCGCCGTCCGTCGCCGGCCATTTCGGTGGCCGCCGTCGCGGTGTCGTCGGGTGCGGGCGTCTTGTCCGGCTGGTCTTCCGCGGCCCTGGCAGCCGGCTGCTCCTTGGCGGCCGCCTGCGGCTTGCGCGTTCTTTCTTTCTGCGGCGGCGGGGGTGTGCGTCCCGCGAGCTCGGCAAGCGGGCCACCCTGCTGGGCCAAAACCAGAGCCAACTGATTCTGGTAAGCGGTCACGGCGTCGGCGAGGGTTTCGTCCTCGAGCCGCTCGGCATCGCGAAGCAGGCCTCGAAGGGTCGCCATGGCCAGTTCAGGGCCGAGGCCGAGGGTCGCCCCCTCACCGGCCGCGGGTTCGACGCCTGCCGTGTCCACCAGCCACGTGAACGTCTGCCAGCACTGCGCAGAACTCTTCGCTTGCTGCTCGGCGTCGCGCGCCGCCTGGTGGTGTCGCTCGCGCTGCTCGAGGTCCTTATCGTGCCGTTTGCCCGCCCGCCGGATCGAGAAGAGAACAGCACAGAGCACGATGAACGCCGCGACCACTGCCGCCACGCCGACGAAACCGGGCGAGACGAGGAAATCACGCAGCGGCACCATTGCCTCCCATCGCATGCGGATAAGCCGTCATCCGCACCATTCTGCCGTATGGGCCAACTCGGCCACCGCACGATCCGGTTACGAAGTCACCCGTCGAATTGCACGCGGAATCGCAGCGGGCAACGCGGATTCGACGACTGCGGCAGCACCGAGCGCCCCCACCAACAGCCGGATACCCAAACTCGCCGGCACCGCATCCAGTTCTTTCCCGCGCGTGGAAAGCGGTGAGATGTCGCCGTCGTAGACCGCTTCGACGATATCGAGCGCGGTGCGTTCACGGGCGTCGATGACGCTGTGGCCAGCGGTCGGCAGGTCGACGAGAACGGAATCGGGGACGAGCGCAACGATCTCCTCGGCGACCGCCCGCGGCGTGATCAGATCGCGTCCACCCGAGATGACGATCGTCGGCCAACCGAATGTCGGCATCAGCGCAGCGAGGTCGTACGGCTCGGTCTCGAAATCCTCATGCGCAGCGGCCAATTCCTGGAAGGCGGCGGCCGGATCCAACGGTCTGCCGTCCGGCGCCGCACCATAGTTGAGTTCTCGAAAACCGATGCGCCCGACCAGATCCGGTTCGTTGCGATACGGCGCCTTGCGTTCGAACAGATACCGCGACGCCTGATCCAGCACGGTCCACAGGCCGCGCCTGTCCTGCAACAGCAGGTCGAGTTGACGCATCAGCACCGCGGGCCCCGCGAGTCCGTAGACGGCTGCTGTGAGCTGTCCGTCAGCGGGTGTCAGCACCCCCTCGTCGACGAGCTTTCGCACCTTGGGCGCAAGCGTGGCGGTGTCGGGATCGTCACCGTCCCACAGCACCCGACGTGTTTCGTCGCGCGCGGCGTCGATGTCGTCGGCCGACAGCAACGGCGAGTCGAGCACCATGGCATGCACACGATCGGGGTGGCGCACACCGACTCCCGCAGCGACATACGTGCCGTACGAGGTGCCGTAGATGACCGCCTTGCCGACCTTGGCGTCGTCGAGAACCGCGGCGATGTCGTTGACCGCCTGGTCGATGGTGAGCGCCTCGGGCGGCAGGTCAGCGCCCTGGTCGTCGTGGCGCGACATTCCGACCCCGCGGTGGTCGACCATGATCACGTCGAGACCCCTTGCCGCCGCGTGTCTGCGCAGACCGCGGTACAGCGCGATCGAAGCCGCACCCGGCCCGCCGGGGATGATCACCAGTGGGGTCGTCGACTTCTTGCCGGTGCGGACGTAGAAGAGGTCGAACTCGCCGTCGCCGTCGGGTGTCACCGGCCGCCGCACAGGACGCACGCCCGGCATCGCGGCCAGCTTGTCGTGCGCACGCCGACGTTTGGCGTTCATCGTCATCGCCAACCATTCTGCCTCCGGCGGAAATCCGGCGGTAATAGAGTCGCAGGACGTATCGACGACGGGGACGCGGGTGGTGTTGGAACAGTTCTTCGAACGGGCCACGCAGGCGTTCGAGGTGTTGGGCGTCTCATCGATGGTGTTGGGCACCGGCTACGCCATCGGCCTCGCCCTGGTGACATGGCGGCGAACCGACGGCGCACGCGCCTTCAAGACGCTGCGCAACGCGATCGGCGGCGCGATACTTCTCGGCCTCGAATTGCTCGTCGCCGCCGACATCGTCAAGACCGTCACGTCCAAGCCGTCGCTGGAAGACGCTGCGATCCTCGGGTTGATCGTGCTGATCCGCACGGTGCTGAGCTTCACCATCGAGGTCGAGATCGACGGCGTCGCACCGTGGCGAAAGGCCTTGAGGTCTGGTCCCGAAGTGCTGGCCAGAACAACGCGCGAGGCGCGACCGCAGCCAAACGAACCCTGACGGACGTTCCTTTTTCAGCGGGCCCGGATGAGATCAGCGGCCTTCTCCCCGATCAGCACGCTCGGGGCGTGGGTGTGACCACGCACGATGGCAGGCATCACCGATGCGTCGGCTACCCGCAGCCCCTCGACGCCGCGCACCCGCAGCTGCGGATCGACCACGCTCGCCTCATCGCTGCCCATCCGGCAGGTTCCCACCGGGTGATACAGCGTCTGCGAGCACTCGTTGATCGCCCGCTCGAAGGTCTCGCCGTCGAGCCTCGTCGCACCGACCGGGCGGGCGATTCCGCCGAACAGCCCACTCAATGCGGGCGATTGAGCGATCCGCGCGGTCATCTGCAATCCCGAGATCAAAGCGGCGCGGTCGGCGCCCGCATCGTCGCTGAGGTACTGCGGATCAATGATCGGCTTGTCCAGCGGATCGGATGACTTCAAGGTGACGTGGCCACGGCTGCGCGGCTTCACCAGGATCGGCCCCGTCGCCACCGCGTGCCTCTCGTAGGGCTCGCCGATGCCCTCCTCGAAGAACGGCGCGGGAGCGAATATCAGCTCCAGATCAGGGACTTCGAGCTCCGGCCTGCTGCGGACGAACCCGTATGCCTCGCCGACATTCGATGTGAGCATGCCCCTGCGGCGGAACAGGTAGTTCAGCAACTGCAGCGGCTTCTCGGCGCCCAACAGCGAATCGCTTGGCACGTCGAAGCCGAGCGGCACCGCGAGGTGGTCCATCATGTTCTTGCCCACCTCGGGCGCATCGGCCACCACATCGATGCCGTGGCTGGACAGCTGTTCGCGGTCTCCGATACCGGACAGCATCAACAGCTGCGGACTGTTCACCGCGCCGCCCGACAGCACCACCTCACGGCGCGCCCGCACGACGCGGCGCTGACCGAGCTGGTTGTACTCGACTCCGACCGCACGCCTGCCCTC
Organism: Mycobacterium sp. ITM-2016-00318; assembly: GCF_002968285.2. Classification (NCBI taxonomy): domain Bacteria; kingdom Bacillati; phylum Actinomycetota; class Actinomycetes; order Mycobacteriales; family Mycobacteriaceae; genus Mycobacterium; species Mycobacterium sp. ITM-2016-00318. Next base: position 4,013,994 of record NZ_CP134400.1, read on the forward strand.
GAACAGCACCCTGGTGGCCGTGGCCTCGGTCTGCAAGGTCAGGTTCGACCTGCGCAGTGCGGGTTTGAGGTATGCATCCGCCGCACTCCACCGTGCACCCTTGCGCTGAGTGACGACGGTTTGACAGAACCCTTCGGGCGCATCGCAATTGGGATCTTCGACGTCATAGCCGCATTCGCGCACGGCCGTGAGCCAGGCCGCCGTCGAGCTCCGCGGGCTGCGTTGCGGCGAGACGACCAGCGGTCCGGCTTCGATCTTCGCGAAGTACTCCGCCACGTGCGCGAAGTCCCACTCCTCGCCTGCGAGGGCACCCCATTCGTCGTAATCGGCCGCGAAACCACGTACCCACATCATCGCGTTCATCGACGAACAACCGCCGAGCATTTTGCCGCGGGGCCAGTAGATTTCACGCCCGTCGAGCTGCTTCTGCGGTTCCGTCAAATAATTCCAGTCGACCTCGATCCGCCGGAGTTTAAGAGGTGGGGCCGTCCTTCGTAGCGAGTTCTCCCTCCCGCGCAGGCGACGAGGCTGCGGTCAGGTCCTCGCGTGCGGGAAGCAGGACGGCCACCACGGCCGCTGCGCCGAGCGCGATTCCCGCACACACGAGGGAGCCGACCTGAAGCCCGTCCAGGAAGGCGCTATCGACGGCGTCGCGAACCGAGGGAATCGAGCCGGCCGACAGTTCCGCGACAACCTGCTGAGCTGCCGCCATAGAGCGCTCCATCGTGGCGCCCAGTTCATCGGGCAGCGCCGCAATCACGGGATCGGCCGCGAGCCGACTCGAGTACATCGACGCGAACACGCTCCCGACGATCGCGACCCCCAGCGTGCCGCCGAGTTCGCGCGTGGTGTCGTTGATGGCCGAGCCGACGCCTGCCTTATCCGGCGGCAGGGCACCCATGATCGCCTCGGTGGCCGGCGCGGTGGTCAGGCCAAGCCCCCCGCCGAGCAGAACCATCTGCGCCGCGATCACCAGGTACGGCGTGGCGGCGTCCACGGTGGACGCCCATGCAAGTCCCGCGGAGAACATCACAAGACCTCCGCTGACGACAACGGTGGTGCCGATCCGCTCGACGATGCGGGGCCCGAAGCCGCTGCCGACAGCGATCGAAACGGCGACCGGGAGCAACCGCACGCCTGTCTCGAATGCGCTGTAGGACTTGATGAATTGGAAATACTGGGTGATTACGAAGATGAAGCCGAACAAGGTGAGAAAGCCAGCGGTGACCGCGAGGCTACCGCCGGAGAAACGACGGTTGGCGAACACTGATACATCCAGCATCGGATGGGCGCGCTGGCGTTCCCACACCCCGAACACCCCCAGAACGGCCGCGGCCACGGCGAACCCGACGACGGACTTCACGGTGTCCCACCCCCAGTTCGGCGCTTCGATGACGGTGTAGACCAGGACGGTCACCCCGAGCGAGGAGAGGATCAAACCGCCGACGTCGACCGGAGGGGTGGCCGGGTCGCGGGACGTCGGAACGAAGAGGTATCCGCCGATGATCGCCACGGCGACGACAGGAACGTTGACCCAGAAGATCGCACCCCATGCGAAGTGCTCGAGCAGCCAGCCACCGGTGATCGGGCCGACCGCCACACCGACGCCAACCATCGCGGCCCACAGTCCGATGGCCTTGGCGCGGGCGACGGGATCGCCGAAGATGTTGGTGATGAGGGCCAGCGTTGTGGGGAAGATGACGGCGGCCCCGACACCCATTGCGGCACGCGCGGCGATCAAACCGTCGGCCGTGCTGGTCTGGGCCGCGACGGCGGACGTGAGAGCGAACATGATCAGGCCGGCCGCGAGCCATCCGCGTCTGCCGTAGCGATCGCTCAGGCTGCCCGCCGACAGCAGCAAGCCGGCCATGACCAGGGTGTAGGCGTCGACTATCCATTGCAGCTGCGCGGTGTCGGCGTCGAGCTCCCGCGACAGCGCGGGTATCGCGACGTTGACGATTGTGGCGTCGACGCTGATGACGAAGACGCTCAGGCAGATGACGAGCAACGCGGCGGCTGGACGGTTGCGGAAAAGGGGGAAGCGAGGTGACTCAGGCATGCACAAGAAACTAAACCTACTAGACAGATTTTTCAAGCAGTTAGACGCTTTTCGCGTGTAACTGCTAGAGTGGCGTCGTGGCCGCCCGGAAGAGCTACAACCAGAATTGCCCGATCGCACGGGGTGTCGATGTGATCGGCGAACGATGGACTCTGCTCGTACTGCGCGAGCTGATCGGCGGTGCGCGCCGGTACAGCGACCTGCGCGCTGCGCTGCCTGGAATCGCCACCAACCTGCTTGCCGACCGACTCCGTGAACTGGAAGACGCAGGTCTGGTGGACCGCACCGAACTGCCCGCGCCGATCGCGCGCACCGTGTACACACTGAGTCAGACCGGATGGCGCAAAGTTCCGCCCGTCATTCAGGCAGTGGCCAGATTCGGCCTCGACCTCGTCGTCCAGGATGACAGTGCGCTGACACCGTTGAACGGCTTCCTCGCAGGCATCCTGTTGGCGTTCGACCCTGCTCGCGCCGACGCGTTGGACGCGACCTACCGCGTCGATATCGACGGTCGCCGTTTCGATTTCGCGGTCAAGAACGGAACTCTCAGCGCTGGCAATACCGAACCCGCGGTCACAGTGACGGCTGCAGCGCGCGATGTGATCACAGCCCGCATCGGATCGACTGCCGCACAACGCAAAGCGGCATTGCGACGGTTGACGTTCGTCGGTGACGGCGGCGACGTTGCTGCGATGCGAACCGCTTTTCACCTTGCGGGCGACCCGCAGCTCGCTGTCAGCGGCTAAGCGGACAGTTCGATGTGGTGGGCGGCACCGACGCTCTCGTATCGCTGCGGACTGCAGGTGAGCACGATGACCTGGCCGTCGCCACCGACGGCGTCGAACACCGCGCCCATCTTGACCAATCGCGCCGCGTCGGTGAAGCCGAGCGCATCGTCGATGACGACGGGGACGCTGTCCTCCTTGGCCACCAGCGCCGCGCCGGCCAGCCTCGCGACGATGCCCAGCTGCTCCTTGGCACCGCCGGACAACGACTCGTAGGGAACCGTGCGCCCGGACAGCGTGCGGCTGCAGATTCGCAGCTGGCTGTCGATCTCGACTTCGAACGTCTCTCCGAAGACGATGCGGCCCAGCCGCTCGACCTGGCCACGGAACGGATCGACATAGCGCAACCGGGTGGCGTCCCGGTGCCGAGCCATCACCGACCGGAGCAGCTCGGCAGCCCTGGCCCGCCGGTGCACCCGCAGGTACTCGGCCTCGGCGTGCTCGCGCTCGGTTTCGGCGGCGTCGAGCCGGCACTTGCGTCCCTCGGTGCCGTACACCTTCAACTGCGCCGTCACCAGGCGAAGGGCATCGGAGGTCCCGTCATGACGGTCCCTCAACGCATCGACGTGCCGCATCACCTCATCGAGCGCGGCGGCGACGGCGCTGGGAGCGCAGCGCGCCAGCTCGCCATCCAGATCGGCGACGAGCCCGGTGGCGCGCCGCGCCTTCTCCTTGTCGGCTTCGGCCTTGACGAGAAGTTCGTCGTCGGTCACGGTGGCGCGCTGTTGGGCGAGGCGATCCCGCCCCACCGTCAGCTCGGCGAGGCACGCGGTCAGCTTTTCCTGGGCGACGCTGGCCTGTGTCGCCCTCTCCCCGAGGCGTTTCACAGCGACCTCGGCGACCTTGCGGTGCGTCTCGCATTCCGCGATGGCCTTCTCCTGCGCGGCGGTCGCTTCGGTGAGTTCGGTACGAGCACTTGCCGAGTCCGCCGAGCCGGTCGCCTCGGCGGTGTTCGGGTTTGCAGTGTCGGACAGTTCGGCGAGTCGAACACGAAGCGCGTCGACCTCGTCCTCGCCGAGCAGGCCGTTGACGGTCGCAGTCGACCTGTCGCGACCGGCCACCAGCTCCCGACGCCGCTGATCCAGGACACGCGCGCTCGCGACATCGCCGACCTTGGCGGCCGACAAGGCGTGCGCGAGAACCCGTTGTGCGGCATCGAGTTCGTCTTGCGTATCGGAGGCGGGGGCGCCGGGAACGATCCGCGCGGTCAACACGCCCGGCACATCGATCTCGGTGGCCGTGGTGGCGTTCGTCGACCATTCGCCGCCCGCTGTGAGCCGGACGAATTCGCCGCCCACCAGAAGCTCGATATCGCGCGCGGCGGTGAGCTCGATGTGCGCCGATACCAACTCGGCCTGACCCGCCGCGCGTTCCACGGCGGAAGCGGCCGTTTCGATGTCGCGCATCAGGGCATCGGTGAGCGCGATCGGCGCGAGTTCACGCTCCGCGTCCCCGAGCTCGGCGAGCGCCGCGTCGATTCTGGCCAGCCTGCCCGAAAGCCGTTGCGCCTCATCTCGATCCGACTGCCGGTCGAGGGCGCGGCGGGCCGCCTCCACGCGGACCTGGCTGCTCTGTACCGCAACGCGCGCCTCGTCGGCGGCCGCCTCCGCCGCCTCCTGCACTTCGCGGGCGGTGAGCTCGTCCTCGTGCGCCCGCGCGGCGGCCTTCTCCAACTCGGCGACCGCACCGGCCCGATCCGTGACGTCGGCCGCCAGCCTGCGCCGCTCGGTCAGCGCCGAGAGCGACGCCTCGAGCGTGGCATCAGCGGCGGTTGCGACCACCTCGGCCTGTTTGAGCTGCTCGCGCAGAACGGCCACCTCTTCTGCCGCGGTGCGCGCGGTCGCCAGCCGTTTGGCCGCTTCGGCGCACTCGCCGGAGAGCCGCTCGAGTTCGGCGGCGAGAGTCGCGTGAGTGCGTACGGCATTGTCGACCTCGGCGACCGCGGCCGCACACCGGGCCACCTCGTCGTCGGCGTCGCGCATGCGCTTGTTTGCGGCGGCCCACTCGCCGGTCGGCCTGCCGGTGGGCGTGAAGTACCGGAGGTACTCGGCGTCGATACGGTCGATCAGTAGCGGCTCGGCGCCCGACAACTGCACGGCCTCACCCGCAGCGACGTCGAGCGCTCGAGAGAGCGCATCGCACCCCGAGAGGTCCACCGCCGCCGTCGACGTGGACTGCAGCACCCGTTGCGCCCGCCAGAGCTGTACGTCGACGGTCTCGTCGAGGATCGCCCGCACCCGGTCGTGAGCCTCGTCGCCGGTGAGCTGCTCGCGACGTGGCGCCAGCACCGTCAGAGCGGTCTCGGCCCGCTTGTGGAAACGCTTGCGATAGACGAACCGGTAAGGGCCCGTGCTGATCTCGGCGGTGATCTCGGCGCCGACGTCGGCGTGCGTCGGCTTGACCTGTTTGACTTCCTTCTTCGTCGACCGGTCCTTGGACTCCAGCAGCAGGTCGAGAGCCTCGATCATCGACGACTTGCCGATCTCGTTGGCGCCGCAGACGACGACCACGCCGTTGTCGGGAAACTCGATCTCGCGATGAGTGATGCCGCGGTAGTTGGTGAGCACCAACCTGTGTAACTTCACGCGATCCCCCTGTCGCCCTTGTCGACCAACCGCAGGAGCAGAGACAAGGCGGTCCTTGCATCGTCGGCGTCGTCACCGTCGGAACGGGCCGTGGCAACCAGTTCGTCGACAGCGGCGGCGGCGAACCCGCCGATACCGAGGTCGTCGAACTCTCCGTCGGCGGGAATGACCGCGATCTCGGACCGCCGTTCCCACAGCCCGAGCGCCGCGAACACCCGCGCGTACTTGTCGAGGCAGGCGTCCAGTGCGGCCTTGTCGGTGACGGTCAGCGATCCGGTGAGCGCCAACCGAATGACGGTGCGTTCTTTGTCGGACAGCAGGTCGAGGTTGATGTCGAGATCGGCGATGTCGCGACTGGTGTCAACGCCGTGGTGCAGCGTCACGAAGCGCCAGCGACCCACTTGGCGCGGCTCGACGTTCACCGCCCTGCTGTTGTCGGTCTCATCCAGATCGACCACGAGCACGTGGCCGGGATCGGGTTCGATGTCGTCGTAGTTGGTGACCTCGGGCGAGCCGGAGTACCAGATCCGGCCGGACGCGCCGACCTGCATGCGAGAGTGCTTGTCGCCCAAGGCCACATAGTGCACCGCGCCGCGGGCGATCGCCGCCTCCACCTCCTCGAGCTGTATCAGCGAAGGCCGGTCCTTGTCCGGGACGAAGATGTCCACCGCGCCGTGACCCACCACGATGCGGGTCGTCCCGTCGGCGGGTAGATCGTCGATGACCCGCGCGACGAGGTCGGTGGTGGGCGCCTTCGACGTCCATGGTGCGGCGACGATCTCCAACCCCGGCCGTACCTCGTGAACACCGGCGCCGTCGAGAACCCTGACGTTGTCCGGACATTCGGCGGTGAACAGGGCGCTGGTGTACACCGACGACGCGTCGAGCGGATCGTGATTGCCCGGCAGCAGATAAACCGGAACGCCGACTGCCCGCATCGCCTCGAGCGACTGGCTGACCACGCGTGGCATCAGCTGGTTGTGCTCGAACACGTCGCCCGCCACCACAACGAACTCCGCCCCTGTCTCATCGGCCAGGGCGCCAAGCCCCGCCACCGCGTCGCGTCGCGCAGCCGAATACCGGGCCTGGGCCTCACCGTTGAGGAAGTACCGGGTCATTCCGAGCTGCCAGTCGGCGGTGTGCACGAATCGCATTTCGACCCTCCTTCCTTGCCATGTTTGCCAGGTGTGGCGAGTGTAGGACCGGTCGCCGACAAGTCGTCGGACCTCGTCCGGCATGTGGGCCCCCAAACCACGTCGGGTCGGCCCGCGTCGTGCCGCGATCGGTGAGTCGCGCAGACGCTCTGCAGTATCGGCAGCGGGGTTCACCGCCGAACGCTACTTCGCCGGTCTTCGCTGCCCTAGCGTGGGAGCGGTGACGAACCAATTCCGGACGCTGCTGCTGATGCGGCACGCCAAGTCGGACTATCCCACCGGCGTGCCCGACCATCAGCGTCCACTGGCGCCGCGTGGACAACGGGAGGCAGGCCTGGCCGGAGACTGGTTACGCGCGCACACGCCGTCGGTCGATGCGGTGCTGTGCTCCACCGCAACCCGCACCCGCGAGACGCTGGCCCGGACCAGGATAGAAGCGCCCGTCAGCTACACCGACCGGTTGTACGACGCGACGACGGGCGCGGTGATCGGCGAGATCAACGGCGTCGACTCCGACGTGGCGACGCTGTTGGTGATTGGCCACGAGCCCGCGATGTCATCGGTGGCGCTCGGCCTCGCAACTGGAGACGGCAGCAACAAGACTGCGGCCGATCACATCTCGACGAAGTTCCCGACCTCGGCCATCGCGGTGTTGCGGACCGCGGAGCCGTGGGAGGCGCTGACGCTCAGCAGCGCCGCGCTGGTCACCTTCCACGTGCCGCGTTAGGAGCTGGTGGCCAGCGTCAGCTCCATCAGTTTGATCGCCATCCCGCAGGCGTCGATGCCCGGCTGCTGCGGATTGACCCACCAACCGACCACACCGCCCGCATCGCTGGCGACACCGCACGCCCCGTTGGGGTCGTTGGGACGCATGACGATCGACGGAACGCCGGCGATCGCGCGGCTCTCCACCTTGTACTCGAGTTGATCGGCGGTCTTTCGTTCGTTGTCCAGGCTGCCCTGCTCGAACCAGAAGCGGGTGATGTCGACGAGCCCGGCCGGGTTGGCGGCCTGCCAACGGCACACCGCTCCGACGAACGTGCTCTGGATGTCCAGCGGATCGGCTCCGACGGTCTTGGCCAGGATGTCCTCGGTGAGGACGTCGCACTCTTTGAGCAGGTTCGGATACTGCTTCTCGGAGTTGTCGTTGCGTGGCACATCACCGGATCCGGCCTTGGCCGCCGTGCCTTCGACGGTCCGCGAGCAGCCCACCGACATCGTCACCGCCGCCAACACGGCGACGATTGCCGCACCGACCCGGTGTACAGAACCGCCGGTCATTTCGCGTTCACAATCGTCTGACGGGTCAACTCCTTGGCGATGTCACAAGGATCGGGGAACGGCTTCTCCGCGAAGCTGATCGACCACTCGATGAAGTCGTCGTCGTACTGGATGCCGATCTCGCACAGGTTGTTGCCGAGCGTCGGGTCCTCGCCGACCGCGATGAAGCCGTCGTGACCCTCGATGTTGATGTCCTCGACGCTGGCGCGCGACAGTTCCTCGGTCTTGCGTTCGCGTCCGATCGGGCTGCCGCGATACAGGGTGATCGAGAAGTGCGGGCCGAGGATGCCGCCTCCGGCCAGCCACTGGCATCCGACGGAGTTCTTGGCCGTGTTGACCAGTCCGGACACTCGGGTCTGCTCGGCCATCGTCTCGTCGGTGACGCCGCCGCACTGAGGGAAGAACGGCCCGTGCTTGATGCCCTGTGCGGTCGGCGGGGCCGACGGGTCGTCGGTCGACGTCGAATCGGAGCCCGAGGAACACGCCGCCAACACCGGAATCAGGACGACCATGGCGACGGCCAGCCGTTTCAGGTTGCTGGGGATCACAGCGCACACTGTAGCGGCAGCCGCCCAAGGCGAACCTGAGAGACACGCTGACCTGCTCTTTCATTGCGTGAAACGGGCGTCGGTCAATCCGCTGTCCTACAGGTCGGTATGCGAAAGTAGCGAGATGCTCCTGGCCCTGCTGCGTTGGTACGTGCGGCCGTATCGTGGGCCGCTCGCTGCCGTCGCGGTGCTTCAGGTCATCAGCAACATGGCTTCGCTGTACCTGCCGACGGTCAACGCGGCGATCATCGACGACGGCGTGGCCAAGGGCGATATCGGGACCATCGTCGAACTCGGCATGGTCATGCTGGCCGTCACCGGGCTGCAGGTGCTGTGTGCCGTCGGTGCGGTGTACTACGGTTCGCGCGCCGCGACGGGCGTCGGGCGCGATCTGCGGTCGGCGATCTTCCACCACGTGACCGGCTTCTCGGCCGCGGAAACGGCGCGCTTCGGGGCACCGTCCCTGCTGACTCGCACCACCAACGACGTCCAGCAGGTCCAGTTGCTGGTCCAGTTGACCGCCACCATGCTGATCACCGCACCGATCATGTCGATCGGCGGCATCTTCATGGCGGTGCACCAGGACGCCGGCCTGTCGTGGCTGCTGCTGGTCAGCGTGCCTGTGCTGGCACTCGCCAACTACTGGATCGTGCGGCACCTGCTGCCGATCTTCCGCGTCGTGCAGCGGCTCATCGACGGCATCAACAGGGTGATGCGCGAGCAGCTGTCAGGCATCCGCGTCATTCGGGCGTTCGCCCGGGAGCCATTCGAGCGCAACCGGTTCGCCGAGGCCAACCAGGCGCTGTCGGATACCGCGCTGACGGCGGGCCGCTGGCAGGCCCTGATGCTGCCGGTGACCACGCTGGTGATCAACGTCTCCAGCGTCGCGTTGATCTGGTTCGGTGGAATGCGTATCGATGCCGGCCAGATGCAGGTGGGTTCGCTCATCGCGTTCCTGTCCTATTTCATGCAGATCCTGATGGCGGTGCTGCTCGCGACGTTCATCCTCGTCCTCATTCCCCGGGCGACCGCGTGCGCCGAGCGGATCACCGAGGTGCTGTCCACCGAGCCGGCGATCACCAGCCCGGCCGAACCCGTGCGGCCAGAGTCGGTCGACGGTGCGATCGCCCTGCGCGAGGCAACGTTCTGCTACCCCGGCGCTGAACGACCGGTGCTCCAAAATGTTTCGCTGACGGCGAAGCCGGGGACCACCACCGCGATCGTCGGGTCCACGGGATCGGGCAAGTCGACATTGGTTTCGCTGATCTGCCGGATGTACGACGTCACGTCCGGAGTCGTGCAGGTCGACGACATCGACGTGCGGGACTACGACACCGAGCAGCTGTGGTCGGAGGTCGGCCTTGTGCCGCAACGGGGTTACCTGTTCTCCGGCACCGTCGCCGACAACCTGCGCTACGGCAAGGCCGATGCGACGGAAGACGAGATGTGGGAGGCCTTGCGGGTGGCGTCGGCGGACGGTTTCGTGCGCTCGCACGGCGATGGCCTCGACATGCGCGTCGCCCAGGGCGGCATCAACTTCTCGGGTGGGCAGCGTCAGCGCCTGGCCATCGCACGCGCCGTCATCCGCAAGCCGGCGATCTATCTGTTCGACGACGCCTTTTCGGCGCTCGATGTGCACACCGACGCCAGGGTGCGCGCCGCACTGGGCGAGGTGTCCGCCGGCGCCACGGTTGTCATCGTCTCGCAACGGATTTCAACGGTTTCCACGGCGGACCAGATCGTCGTGATCGATGACGGCAGGATGGTCGGCACCGGGACCCACGAGTCGCTGCTGGCCGACTGCCCCACCTATGCCGAGTTCGCCGATTCGCAGTCCGTCGGTGCAGGCGTCGGGGGTGACCGGTGACCCAACCAATGGAACGTCCGATCCGCGGCATCGTCCAGGCGCCGACGGAGCGCTCCAGGGACTTCAAGGGCGCCGCGATCCGCCTCGTGAGGCGATTGACGCCGCAGCGCGGGCCGACCGCCGCGGTGATTGCGATCGGGATCGCCGGCATCGCGATCGGCGTGATCGGCCCGCGAATCCTCGGGCACGCCACAGATCTGTTGTTCAACGGAGTGATCGGCCGCGAGTTGCCCGCAGGGCTGACCAAGGACCAGGCCATCGCTGCCGCCCGGGCTCGCGGCGACACAACCTTCGCGGACCTGCTGTCGGGGATGAACGTCGTTCCGGGCCGCGGAGTCGACTTCGCGGCGGTCGGGCGCACGCTTCTGCTCGCACTCGGCCTGTATCTGATTGCCGCTCTGTTGATCTGGCTGCAAGCCCGGTTGCTGAACGTGGTCGTGCAAAGGACGATGGTGTCACTGCGGTCGGACGTCGAGGACAAGCTGCACCGCCTGCCGCTGGCGTACTTCGACACCCGACAGCGCGGTGAGGTGCTCAGCCGCGTCACCAACGACATCGACAACATCTCGACGTCGGTGTCGATGACGATCAGCCAGCTGTTGACATCCCTGCTGACGGTTTTCGCCGTCCTGGTGATGATGCTGACGATTTCGCCGCTGCTGACTCTGCTCACGGTCGTCACCGTGCCGCTGTCGCTGTACGTGACCCGGGCGATCGCGCGTCGTTCGCAGCGGCTCTTCGTTGCGCAGTGGACCAACACCGGACGGCTCAACGCCCATATCGAGGAGACCTACAGCGGCTTCACCCTGGTCAAGACGTTCGGCCACCGCGAGCTCGCCGAGGAGCAGTTCCGCGAACGCAACGCCGACGTCTACCACGCCAGCCGCGGCGCGCAGTTCTTCTCCGGGCTGGTCGGACCCGCCACCACATTCATCGGGAACCTCAGCTACGTCGCGGTGGCAGTGGTCGGCGGCATCCAGGTGGCCACCGGGCAGATCACCCTCGGCAGCATCCAGGCCTTCATCCAATACGTGCGCCAGTTCAACCAGCCGCTGACCCAGGTCGCGGGCATGTACAACACGCTGCAGTCGGGGGTGGCCAGCGCGGAGCGGGTCTTCGACCTGCTCGACGCGGACGAAGAGCCGGCCGACCCCTCACAAACGTTCCTTACCGCACGAGAGACAGCGGAGAAGTCGAGCGGTGGGGAGCGTTCGCGTGGCGTGCGGGTCGAGTTCGAGCGCGTGAACTTCGCCTACCGGGAGGACACCCCGGTGATCGAGGACCTGTCGCTGGACGCGCAGCCCGGCAGCACCGTGGCGATCGTCGGCCCGACGGGCGCGGGTAAGACCACCCTGGTCAACCTGCTGATGCGGTTCTACGACGTGGATTCAGGGCGAATCCTCGTCGACGGCGTCGACATCGCGACGATCAGCAGGGAGTCGCTGCGGTCGCGGGTCGGCATGGTGCTGCAGGATACCTGGCTGTTCGGCGGCACCATCTTCGACAACATCGCCTACGGCAGACCCGACGCGCACGAGGACGAGGTCATCGAGGCGGCCCGGGCGGCCTACGTCGACCGCTTCGTGCACACGCTGCCCGACGGCTATGACACCCGCGTGAGCGACGACGGCGGCAACATCAGCGCAGGCGAGAAGCAGTTGATCACCATCGCGCGGGCATTCCTCGCCCGCCCGCAGCTGCTGATCCTCGACGAGGCGACAAGTTCGGTGGACACCCGAACCGAACTGCTGATCCAACACGCGATGGTGGAACTGCGCCGCGACCGGACCAGCTTCATCATCGCCCACCGGCTCTCGACGATCCGCGAAGCCGACCAGATCCTGGTGCTGGAGGAAGGCAGAATCGTCGAGCGCGGCAGCCACGCCGAACTGCTGGCGCGGCGGGGTGAGTACTGGGCGATGGCGCAGGCGTAGAAAGCGCGAGCAGACGCAAAAGTGCCCTGAAGCGGCTTTCTGGGTACTTTTGCGTCTGCTCGCGGGAGAAAAGCGTTGTGCTTAACGACGTCGGGGACGGGTCCTGGTCGGGCACTATGTCCACATGGAGGCCAGAACGGTGTACACGTTCTGCCGATACTGCTCGGCGGCGTGCGGCATCGAAGTGACCGTCGAGGGCAATCGCGCGACGAAAATCTCGGCCGACAAGGAGAATCCGCACAGCTGGCACGACTTCTGCGCCAAGGGCCGTACCGCCAACCAACTCGTCGAACATCCGCGCCGAATCGTGAACCCGATGCGACGCGTCGGCGACACCTATGTGGAGGCCACCTGGGACGAGGCCATCACCGACATCGCCGCCCGGATGAACGCGCTGATCGCAGCCGATGGACCCGACGCGGTCGGGCTGTATTACGGGAATCCAACTGGCTTCTCGGCCTCCAATGTCCTGTTCATGATGGCCTGGCTGGATGCCGTAGGCACCCAGAACCGATACGCCGTCGGGTCGGTCGATCAGAACGCGATGCACGTCGTCGCCGACGCGATGTACGGATCGATCGTGATGGCGCCAGTATCCGACGTCGACAACTGTGATTATTTCCTGCTGGTCGGCGCGAATCCGGCCATCAGCGCATGGAATTGGCTTGAGACCGTGCCGGGTGGATGGCGACGCGCACTCGATCGGCAGAAGGACGGCGCGACGATCGTCGTCGTCGACCCGCTGCGCACGGAGACTGCCGACAAGGCGGATGTGCACCTCGCCGTGCGCCCCGGCCAGGATTGGGCCCTGTTGCTCGCGATGGTCAAGGTCATCCTCGACGAGGGGCTGGAGCACAAGCAGGACTGCGCCGAGCTCGCGACGGGCATACCCGAACTGCGGACGCTCGTCGCCGAAGCAGACCTCGACGATCTCGCATCCCGCTGCGATGTGTCGCGTGAGCAGATCGCAAGGGTCGCACATGATTTCGCAGCTGCACGGCGGGCGATGGTGGTCACGCGCACAGGCGTGTCGTTGCATGTGACAGGCACGATCGGCGAATGGTTGGGGCACGTGCTCAACGTGGTTACCGGCCGGATGGACCGTCCCGGTGGCCGCAGGTTCGAACCCGGCTACGTCGATGTGTTGAAACTGTCGGGCCTGGCCAAACCGCCAGCGCACACCAGTCGGATTCAGAAGCGGGAACTGGTGGCGGGCGCTCATGCGCTTGCCGAGCTGCCGGATGAGATCACCACACCCGGGCCCGGGCAGATCCGCGGAATGGTGATCAACTGCGGCAATCCGGTGGTGTCGGGGCCCGATGGAGTCAAGCTCGACAAGGCGCTCGCCGAGCTGGACCTGTTGGTGGCGATCGATCTGGTGCAGCGCGAGAGCCATCGGCATGCACATTGGCTGCTGCCCGCCGTGCACTGGTTGGAGCGCGACGATCTGCTGGCGTTGACGAGCAACCTGCACGACGAACCGTATGTCCAGTACGGACGGCGGGCCGTAGATCCGCCTTCGGGGGCGCGCGAGGAGTGGCGCATCTTCGTAGACCTGGCGATTGCAATGCGCAGGCCGCTGTTTGGCGCCACTGGCATCAACGGGTTCGTCAGGGCCACCAGGGCGATGGCGCGCATTACCGGTAGACCTGCTCTCGAGTTCAGCCCCCGCTGGCTGAATCGGCTTCTGATCGCCACCAGCCGTAAAGTGAACGGTCACAAGGTGACTTGGCGTGAACTCATGGCCAACCCGCACGGCTTGGTGTTGGGACCGCGGCAGTTCGGCCACTTCAAGGACGCGCTGCGGACCGACGACAAGAAGGTGCACGCCGCGCCACCCGAGTTCGTCCAGCGCACGCACGAGTTGCTCGCCGAACCGCATCCGGTCGCGCCGGACGGTTACCCGTTTCAGCTGGCGAACCGGCGGCACCGACACTCGATGAACTCGTGGCTCAACGAACTGCCCGGTCTGCATCCGTCGGGCAAGAAGAACGAGGTCCTGATCAACCCTGACGACGCAGCAGGTCTGGGCATCGGCGACGGTGACCGGGTGAGGGTGTTCTCCCCCGTCGGGGAAATCGAGCTGCCCGCGGCGATCGACAAGGTAACGCGGCCCGGCGTGATCGTCGTCGATCACGGTTGGGGCTCAAGAATTTTCGATCCCCGCGGCGGTCAGGCACCTGAGTCGTTCGGCGTCAACCGGAATCTCCTCGTCGACGGCGGTCCAGTCGATCCGCTGTCGCAGACCTCGGCGCTGAGCTCGTCCTACGTCGGCATCGAACGCATCTAGCACCACGTCAGCAAAGACACAGCGCGTTACTGCCAGGCAGGCGCGCAGTGGGGAAATCGGCACGTCGGCGGACCGGTCGTACTACGGTTGGCGGATGGGGGCGCCTGACACCCGCTATGCCAAGAAGGGCGAGATCAGCATCGCCTATCAGGTCGTCGGCGACGGCCCGATCAACCTTGTCCTCGTCAATGGGATCGTCTCGCACATGGCCCTGATGTGGAGCGACCCGCAAGCCAACGCGATGCTGCGGCGCCTCACGTCTTTCGCCCGACTGATCATGTTCGACAAGCCCGGAACCGGCTTGTCGGACCCGGTCGCCGGGCCGCCGTCGGTCGAGCAGCGGGTCGAGGACATCACCGCCGTGATGGATGCCGTGGGCGTCGAACGGGCCTGGCTGCTCGGCTACTCCGAGGGGGGCACACCATCTGTGCTCTTTGCGGCAATCCATCCACAGCGATGTGACGGACTTGTCCTGATGGAAACCGCCGCAAAGTGGCTGTCGGAGCCGGACTACCTCCCCGAGTACAGCAGTCTCTTTCAAGGTATGTGGACTCAAATGCTCGGCGAGGCAACGGAATGGGGCGCCGGCAAAGTGTTTGCGCTCTGGGCTCCTAGCGCAGTTTCCGTTCCGGGATCGACGCAGGTTTTTGGAAGCGCCGAGCGAATCTGCGCCAGCCCGGGGATGGCCATCGCTCTGCTGAAATCGACGACGCACATGGACGTTCGGTCGGTTCTGCCAAGGATTTCGGCGCCGACTCTCGTCGTGAACCGCGAAGACAGTTTCGTGCGGGTGGAATTAGGCCGGTACCTGGCCGAGCAGATACCGCGGGCTAGGCACGCCGTTTTTCCGGGTGCCGATCATCTCGTCTGGGTCGGCGACTGGGAGCCCATCGTCGACGAGATCGAGGAGTTCCTGACAGGCGCTCGCCATCGGTCTGATCCCGACCGCGCGCTGGTGACGATCTTGTTCACGGACATCGTGTCGTCCACCGAGCACACATCCGAGATGGGTGACGAGCGCTGGCGCGCCCTCGTCGAGCGCCACGACGACGTCGTCCGGGCGGAGATCGCACGGTACGGAGGTCGGACGGTCAAAACGCTCGGCGACGGGATACTCGCCGTGTTCGACGGGCCCGCGAAGGCAATCCGTGCCGCACGCGCCATGAACGAGGCCGTTCGTGGTCTGGGGATCGAGATAAGAGCCGGCGTCCATACCGGTGAGTGCGATCGTCGTGGTGAGGATCTCGCCGGCATCGCCGTGAATGTCGCGGCCCGGATCGTCTCATACGCCGGCGCGGGCGAGATCTTCGCGTCGAGCACGGTCAGGGAGCTTGTACTCGGGTCGGGCCTCGAGTTCGTCGAGCGCGGCACCTACACGCTGAAGGGCGTGCCGGACGAATGGCACCTCTTCGCCGTGACCGGCGATGGACGAACCGACTCCCGTCCGGTGAATGAGGTCGATCCGTCGGTTGCCGCCCTCACCCCCGGCCCGATGCAGACGCTTCGCCCCCGCGACCGTCTCTTGCTCACAGCGGCACATCGCGTCCCCGGCGTGTTGCGCAAAGCAGGCCGCCCGCTGCTCTACCCCAAACGCCCGTGGACACGGTCGAAACTCAGCTGAGCGCGCTCGTCCTACGTCGGCATCGAGCGCGTCGGCTGATCAGACCTGCGGGCCCTCCGACCTGAGGTCGTCGACATTGCGCATTGCGTCGCGGAGTTTCGTGAGCCACTCCTCGGTGTGCTCACCGACCAACTTGACCGACCACGCAAGCGCGTCCGACCGCGACCGAGCGACGCCGGCGTCGACGAGGGTGTCGAGTACCTGACGCTCGGGTTGGCGCAGCCGTGTCATCACCGGAACGGCGATGTGGGTGAACAGGATTCGCTCCGTCGAATCGGCGCCGGCGGCCCCGATTTCCACGCCCCACGACACCTTGCGGCCGTATTTGTCCTGCGCCTCGTCGGCGATCCGCATGCGCTCCTGTCTGGTCTCCTCCCGGAACCGGGAGGCGCGGCCGGATGCCCGGGCCTCGCTCTCGCCTTCGGGGTCGGGCAGCCTTCCGATGACGGTGATCTCCTCGCGGTCGACCACGACTTCCGGGTCGCCGTCGAACCAGTCGGGCAAGCGGCCGGCGAACCATTCGGCTGCGTCGCCTGCGTCGGGTTGATTGGCCTGCTGCCAGCCGCCTGGGCGGCCCGCGCGTCGGCCGTGTGCGTGATGATATCTCATGATTACATAATTACACCGTTGCACGGCAGATGAGGCGGCGTTCTCCCACGGCGAACAGGTGAAGCCTTCTCGAAGCGTCGAGCGAGATCTGCGCGTCGAGAATGCGCTGACGGTGACGCTTACTCGAACTTCTTCGCCACTACCGCAGTCTCAGCGGAGCCCGCGCACGGCCCGGCGCTATCAGCGTTTCATCAACACGGCGGCTCCCCCGCCGAGCACCATCCCGATCAGCAGGAGCGCGGCCCAGCCGACGCCGAAGAACCACCACACCCCAGCCAGCGCTATGACGGCGGGCGACACGGCGAACAGCACCATGCCGGGGTGCTGCCTGATGACCCAGAGGGCGCTCTGCGCACGCACTCGATCGATTTCCTTTGCCATCTAATAAGCATGCCAGCGTCGCGCGAACCACGGCATAGTGTCTTCGAAAGCCCGACGCAGAGGAGCGAATCGTGACCGGACCTCAAGCCGGCAGTTGGCAACCAGATCCCGAGGGCCGCTACGAGTACCGCTGGTGGGATGGGCAACGCTGGACGGATCAGGTGTCGCAGCGGGGTCAGGTCAGCCGCGCGCCGATGGGCGGCGCACCCGCACCGGGCGGCGCGCCGAGCCCGCCAGGCGGACAGCCGCAGGCGCAGGTTCAGCAGGGCGGGCCGCCGCAGGGCGGCCATGCCCCGGCCGGCGACGGGTTCGCGGGCATCACCGGCGAGCTCGTCGACGGACGGTTCAGCGAGAAAGAAGCCAAGCCGATCGCGAACCAGAACTCGAAACTTCTGCGCGTGCGCCTCGGCGAACCGTTCATGGCGCGTCAGGGCGCCATGGTTGCCTATCAGGGCAACGTGGACTTCGCGTTCGAGGGCGGCGGCGCCGGGCGCTTCATCAAGAAGGCCCTGACCGGTGAGGGGCTGCCGCTGATGCGCTGCCAGGGTCAGGGCGATGTATTTCTGGCCGAGCGGGCCTACGACGTCCATCTGTTGAACATCAACGACTCCGGACTGTCGATCAGCGGCAAGAACGTGCTGGCCTTCTCGTCGAGCCTGGACTGGAACATCGAGCGGGTGAAGGGTGGCAGCATCGCGACTGGCGGGCTGTTCAACACGACGTTGCGCGGCACCGGGTGGGTGGCGTTGACGACCGACGGCCCGCCGGTGGTGCTCAACGCCGCGGAGGCGCCGACGTTCGCGGACACCAACGCTGTGGTGGCGTGGTCGGCGAACCTGCAGACGCAGCTGAAGACGAGCTTCAAGGCGGGTGCGCTGATCGGGCGCGGGTCCGGCGAGGCGGTCCAGGTGTCGTTCCACGGGCAGGGCTTCGTCATCGTTCAGCCTTCGGAGGGCTTCCCGGTCACCCCGGCCGCATAAATCAGAGCTCCAACTGAACGGTCACCGGCCCGTCGTTGACGAGCGCGACCTGCATGTCGGCGCCGAATACGCCGGTTTCGACACTCGCCCCCAGCTGACGCAGGGCTTCGGCGAACGCCGTCACAAGCGGTTCCGCTACGGCGCCGGGTGCCGCGGCGCTCCACGTCGGACGCCTGCCCTTCACCGTGTTGGCGTACAACGTGAACTGGCTGACGACGAGGATCGGGGCCCCGACATCGGCTGCCGACTTCTCGTCATCGAGAATTCGCAACTGCCATAGCTTTTCGGCCAACCGCTGCGCCTTGTTCTCGTCGTCGTCATGCGTGACGCCGACGAACGCGAGCAGACCCTGACCTTCCGGTGCGATGGCGCCGACGGTCTCACCGTCGACGGTCACCGACGCCGAGGCGACCCGCTGCACGAGGATGCGCACGGCGATGAGGCTACAGCGTCTCGAGGATGCCCTTCATCGTGTCGATCTCTTCTTTTTGGGTCTTGACGATCGTGCGCGCCATCTCGATTGCAGGCGCGAACGTGCCGTCCTCGATTTCGTTCTGCGCCATGTCGATTGCGCCTTCATGGTGGGTGATCATGCCCGTCAGGAAAAGCCTGTTCGCCTCGCTACCCTGAGCGTTCTTCAACGCCGTCATCTGCTCGTCGGACATCATTCCCATCGCGTCGCCGGACATGCCTTCCATGTCGTGACCGCCCTCGGTCGCATTCATGGGCGGCATCGGCGGGTTGCCCCACTGGTCGAGCCAGCCCTGCATCTGCTTGATCTCGGGACCCTGTGCGGCCTTGATCGCCTTGGCGAGCTCGGTGATTCGCGGGTCGACTCCTTGCTTCGCCAGCACGACGTCGCTCATCTCAACCGCCTGCCGGTGATGCGGGATCATGTGCTGCGCGAACATGACATCTGCGTCGTTGCGATCGCCCGCGCTCGGCGCTGCGGTCGCCGACGTAGCCGAGGAGCCATGGGCTTCCGAGTGCCCACTGCTCGAATCGCTGCCGCTGTCGGTGCCACCGCATCCGGCGATCAGGAGCGCCGCGATGGCGCCTGCACTGACCAGAACCGCCCGTTTCAACATCTCACCCTCCAGTTAGTTCGTCGTCATCTTTACCTATACCCCCTACGGGTATAGGATGGCAACATGCCGTCCGCTCCCGACACCACCGACCGACGCGAGGTCGCCCTGACGATCGGCGGGATGTCGTGCGCGTCGTGTGCGGCGCGGATCGAGAAGAAGCTGAACCAGGTGGATGGCGTCATCGCAACCGTCAACTTCGCCACCGAGCAGGCTTTTGTCGACTTCCCGAACAGCATCTCCCCCGGTGAACTGGTCGCCGCGGTCGAGGAAACCGGTTACACCGCGACGCTACCCCGGTCGGCGGGGCAGTCCGCTTCTGAGTCCGGCCCCGATGAGACGGCTTCGTGGCGCCGCCGACTGTTGATCTCGGCGACGCTGAGCATTCCGGTGGTGCTGCTGTCGATGGTGCCCGCGCTGCAGTTCGACTACTGGCAGTGGGTGGCGCTTGCCCTCGCCACGCCTGTCGCGGCGTGGGGTGCGTGGCCGTTCCATCGCGCGGCGCTCACCAACCTCCGCCACCGAGCGGCGACCATGGACACCCTCATCTCCGTGGGCGTCGCGGCGGCCTACCTGTGGTCGGTGTGGGCGCTGCTGTTCACCCACGCGGGCGAACCAGGTATGACGATGAGACTCAGCCTCGTCGCCGGCAAGGACGGCGCACCGCATCTCTATCTCGAGGTCGCGGCGGCCGTCACGACCTTCATCCTCGCGGGACGCTATTTCGAATCGCGCGCCAAGCGCAGTTCCGGCGCGGCGCTGCGGGCGCTGCTCGACATGGGCGCCAAGGACGTCGCCGTGTTGCGCGACGGATCGACCGAAACATGGCTCCCGATAGAGCAACTCGTCGTCGGCGACATTTTCGTCGCGCGCCCGGGCGAGAAGATCGCGACCGACGGCGTCGTGGTTTCCGGGACATCCGCGATCGATGCATCGATGCTGACCGGCGAGCCCGTTCCCGTCGAAGTAGGGCCAGGCGACGACGTCGTTGGAGCGACTGTCAACGTCGGGGGACGGCTCGAAATCCGCGCCACCCGCGTGGGCTCAGACACCCAACTCGCCCAGATCGCCAGGCTGGTCGCCGATGCACAGAGCGGCAAGGCCGACGTGCAGCGGCTGGCCGACCGCATATCGGCGGTCTTCGTGCCCATCGTCATCGGCCTTTCGCTTGCGACACTGGCGGTGTGGCTTGTCGTCGGCGCTTCCGCGACCGCCGCGTTCACCGCCGCGGTCGCGGTGCTCATCATCGCCTGTCCATGCGCGCTCGGGCTCGCGACCCCGACCGCCCTGCTGGTCGGAACCGGACGCGGCGCGCAGCTTGGCCTTCTGATCAAGGGGCCGCAGGTGCTGGAGTCCACTCGCCGGATCGACACCGTCGTGCTCGACAAGACCGGCACGATCACCACGGGAACGATGACGGTCATCTCCGTGCATGCGGCCGACGACGCCGATGACGCCGAAATGCTGCGGTTGTCAGGCGCACTCGAGCATGCCTCGGAGCATCCGATCGGCAGGGCCATCGCAGCGCGCGCCGCCGAAGGCGGCCCACTGCCGCAGGTGGCCGACTTCGAAAACCACGGCGGCAGAGGCGTCACCGGCACCGTGGAGGGCCTTTCGCTTGCCGCCGGACGATACAGCTGGGTGCGCGAGGCCGGGGCACTGGACCCGCCCGCCGAGCTTCTTCAGGCGGCCGATGACGCCGAAGCCGGTGGCATGACCCCGATCTGGCTGGCCGTCGACGGTCGCCTCCGTGCGGTGGTCGTCGTCTCGGACACCATCAAGGAGACATCGCAGTCCGCGATCAACGACATGCGGGGCCTTGGCCTGACGCCCGTGCTGGTCACCGGCGACAACCGGCGCGCGGCCGATGCCGTAGCGGCCCAGCTCGGCATCGACGAGGTGATCGCGGAGGTGCTGCCCGCCGGGAAGGTCGATGAGATCAAGCGGCTGCAGGATGAGGGCAAGGTCGTCGCGATGGTCGGCGACGGGGTGAACGACGCGGCCGCGCTCGCACAGGCCGACCTCGGGCTGGCGATGGGCACCGGCACCGACGTGGCCATCGCCGCCTCGGACCTCACCCTCGTGCGCGGCGATCTACGGGCGGCCCCCGATGCCATCCGGCTGTCCCGTGCCACCCTGCGAACGATCAAGGGCAATCTGTTCTGGGCCTTCGCCTACAACATCGCCGCCCTGCCCCTGGCCGCGATGGGGCTGCTGAACCCGCTGATAGCTGGTGCCGCGATGGCTTTCAGCTCGGTGTTCGTCGTCACGAACAGCCTGCGGCTGCGCCGTTTCGCGCCGTCTCGATGAACCGTCTCAGCTAGCCTGCGGCATCATCGGCTTGCAGTAGGCGCACAAGCCCATGCCAAGGGCCGGATATCCACACGCGGGGCAAATCGACGACAGGGTAAGCAGTTCCGACGCCGCAGTGATCGGTGAGCGGGGCTCCCGAGGTGCGGTGGTGCTTGATATGTCCATTTCCCGACCCTTTCCCCTGACCGCGATGGGCTACCCCGTGATCTTGTTATTAACACCCCTGTCACTAAGATTTTCTGCGTCGAGGCCCATAGTTGAGTCGGGAGTGACTCGAGTGATTTACGGGACGGCCCGGCGCCCTTCGGGCGTACTATTCGTCGTCCGCTGAGCGGGCACGAAACAGCTTCACTTCGCCCTTGATCCCCTTGATGTGCCGCCCCCCGGCGAACGACCAGCCGAACTCGTCGCCCTCACCGATCGCGTCGCGTGCCGACTCGGCGACGAGCACGGTGCCCGGACGAGCCACCGACGTCACCCTGCTCGCCAGATTCACCGGGCTGCCGAACCAGTCGCCCGCCCGCTGGACCGCGCCGCCGGAGGCCAATCCGACGCGCAGTGGGGGCAGATCCTCTTTCTCAGCGGTGGCGAGCAACTGCAGAGCGGCCCGCAGAAGCGCCGCAGCATCGGTGGCGACGAACATCACCGCATCGCCGATCGTCTTGATGAAGTGCACGGGCGGCGCCGCGACGTCGCGCGCAAGGCCGGACAGCCGGTTCGCGAGGTTCTCCAGCTCCTCGGGTGGCACGCCCTCGCCGAGCCGGGTGAACCCGACGAGATCGGCGAAGCAGACCGTCACCTCGCGTGCGCCAGGCAACTTTCCGGCCGCGCGCTCGGCAGCGTTGATCGCCTCGGTCTCCATCCCGTGGCGCAGCTGCAGCCGCAGCACATCCTCGGCCAGCGGGCCCAACATCGGCGAAACCCGTTGCACCACTTCGCTGTAGGCCTTGGCGGTCTGCAGTTCGGTGGCCCCGGGCTTGATGACCCTTTCGAGCACGGCCTGTCGCATGACCTCGGCCGTCTGCGCCATCCCCTGACCGAGCACGCGCGCCACGGCGATGACTTGATCGCGGGTGAACCCCACGTCGAGGAACGCCTGCGCCCGCGCTGCCGCCTCGGCGTCTGCACGGAGATGCACCGGTGCGTCGGGATCGTCGATTCGAGGCAGTCCGAGGGCGCGCTGCATGGCCTCGAGGAGTTCCAGGTCGACACCGGTCGTCTCACAGATCTCGCGGGCTGACACGTGCACGCCGTCGTCGCCCATGATGCGACCCGCCTGCATCTGCATCGGTGCGATGTCAGTTCGGATGTGCTCGACGGTGAAGCCCTCGCCGAGCAGCCATTCGATCAGCTCGGCGCGCTCGGCCCGGGCCTGCCCCTCGAGGCCGTCGAGAAGCCCCGATGCCTCGATCGCTTCGGTACTCCTGTCGTCGGACACCGCCTCAACGTATACCTGTAGTCGTGACGGGACCGCTGCTGGAGGGTTTGCCACCGATCGCCGACGACGACGCGCAGATCCTCATCCTCGGCAACATGCCGAGCGTACTGTCGCTGGCGGCACAGCAGTACTACGGCAATCCGCGCAACGGTTTCTGGCGAATCACCGGCGACATCTTCGGTTTCGCCCCTGACTGCGACTACCGGCATCGCACCGCTGCCCTGCGCGGCTGCGGCGTCGCCGTCTGGGACGTGCTGCGACTGTGCCGACGCGAGGGCAGCCTCGACTCGGCGATCGAACCGGACAGCATGGTGGCCAACGACTTCGAATCGTTCTTCGACACGCACCCCGCAATCGACCGGGTGTTCTTCAACGGCGCCGCAGCCGAGAAGAACTACATCCGTCTGGCCCGTGTCGACCGCCCACTGCGCTACCGCAGACTGCCGTCCACGAGCCCGGCCCAGACGATGCGCTACGAGGACAAGTTGGCGGCGTGGCGGTCGGCGCTTCGTTAGGAGATCGGCGGCCTGCGATGCGCCCACGGCCGCGCCTTCTCGATCTGCGCGGCCAGTGACAACAGCGTGGCTTCGTCGAAAGGCCTGCCCACCATCTGGATCGATGTCGGCAGTCCGTCCGCGTCGACGTCCCACGGCACGACTGCCGCCGGCTGGCCGGTGCCGTTGAACATCGCCTGGAACGGCACACGCTGGGCGACGAGGGCTAGCGTCGCCACGGCGCCGCGTCGCTGGTAGGCCCCGATCCGCGATGGCCCGCCGGCGGTGCCCGGCGTGATCACGACGTCGACGTCGTCAAAGATCGACAGAACACGTTGCGACAGTTTGCTTTCCGCTCCCCGAATCGCGGCCATCCGCCGGTCGGAGATCAACCCGCCGAGCCGGGCGAAGGTGCGGGTGCGCTTCTCCAGACGGTCCTTGCGGGGAAGCGTCTGCACATCGTCGTAGACACCTCGGAAGTACCGAGGCAGCAACTGACCGTAGACCGCGCGTGCCGGATAGTCGGGATCGCGGACCACCACCTCGTGGCCGAGTTCGCGCAGGAGCACCCCGGCCTCGTCGACGGCCGCGCGCTGCGCCCGACCGACCCGCGCCGTCAGTGGCGGCGGCACCTTGGTGCTCAGCGCAATCCGCAATCGCCCCGGTTCGCGAGCTGCCGCGTCGACGAAACCGCCCGTGGCGGCGGGCGTTGTCGACGTCGCGTCCAAAAACAGTGCCGCATCCTCGACGGTCCGCGCCATCGGGCCGTTGACCGACAAGCCGTTCCACGCGCCGTCGTGCGGCGCCAATGGGACCCGGTCGCGCTGGGGTTTGATCCCGAACAGCCCGCACCACGTCGACGGAATCCGAATGGATCCCATCCCGTCGGAGCCCAGCGCCATCGCGGCCAGACCCGCGGCAACCGCAGCGCCACTGCCGCCGCTGCTGCCGCCAGGAGTTCGGTTGGTGTCCCACGGGTTTCGCGTCGCGCCGAACTGAAGGGTCTCGGTGAACGACCACAGCATCATCTCGGGCACCCTCGTCTTGCCCAGGATGACGGCGCCCGCCGCACGCAGCCTGCGCACCACCTCCGCATCGTCGGCCTTGGCAGCTCCGTACGCATCGGTGCCGTAGGTCGTCACCTCCCCGGCGACGTCGACGTCGTCCTTGATCGCGATCGGTACCCCGAGTAGCGGCAACCGCTCGCCGCCGTCGAGGCGCGCCTGCGCGGCGGCGGCCTCGGCGCGTGCCGCACGGCCGAGCACGACGCGGTAGGACCCGAGTGTCGGATCGAGCCGGGCGATGCGGTCGAGATACAGGTCAAGCAGCGCCGGTGCGGTGATGGCGCCCGCGGCAAGGAGCCGCGCCTGTTCCGCGGCGCCCGCGAAGGCGAGTTCGGTGGACTCCACGCGCGGAGCGTATCCGCCTAGCCGCCGTGCGCGTCGGCGTATTCACCGGGCGTGACGCCCGGCATGGCGCGGAAGTCGTTGATGAAGTGCGCCTGGTCGTACCAGCCGAGTCGGACCGCGAGATCGGCGAAGTCGAGGTCGAACATCGACGTAGATGCGGAGCGGCCGACGACACCGCGCACCGGGGCGGCCTGCGATTCGTCCTGGTGGGCGGCCACGCATTCAGGAAACCATGGCCCTAGCGGCCACCCTGACCTAATCTCTATCGCTATGTCACGCGCATTCTTGGCGATCCCCGTGGTCGCCCTCGGATTTGTCCTGTCCCCCGCGGTCGCCAACGGAGCCGTCGATTGCCCTGCCGGCTGGGAGTTCGGGCCGTCGCTGAAACTGCTGCAGAGCGACGGTTGGAACGTCACGGTCGCAACGGCCGGCCGTACCGTCGGCGGAAACGCGGTCGCCGTGCCGCCCAACCAGGGCGCGCTGTGGCGCGGGACCGGTGAGGGCGGCAGCGACGGCATGACCGTTGCCTTCGGCGTCGGCTTCGACAACGGCACCGTGCTGCACTACACGGGCGTCATCGACCAGGCGACGGGCGCGGTGACCGGCGAGCGCCCCGACGGGGTCACCTGGAAAGCCACGGCCAACATGCGGTGCCCCGGCGCACCGGATGCCGCGGCCACCTCGCCGGACACGGTGAACGCCCCTCCTGGCGATTTGAACGCACCGGGGGCGCCAGGTACCCCGGGGGCGCCGGGGGCGCCGGGGCCCTAGTGACGACGAAAAGGAGGGCACTCGATCGAGGTGCCCTCCCTTGGTCGTGCTGCGGTTAGCTCGCGGTCATGTCCACCTGCGGCACGTTCACCTGCTGCTGGATTTCATGAACCCAGCGGTGGTGGATGATGTCGGCCTGGGCCGGGGCGGCGAAGCCGAGGATCGCGGCGGCTAGACCGGTTGCGGCGATGGATGCGAATCCGAACTTCTTCATCTTGGTGCCTTCTTCGTTTGTCTGTGGGCTCTTCTTGTGCCCTCTGATCTTCTAAACACGGAGGTCAGAGGGTTAATTCCGCTGGCAGCAATTGGTCGGCGGTTGGCAGCAATCGCTACCCAATACGATTCGCAGATGGCCAAACTGGAGCTTTCCCGCAGCCTCTCGATGACACCGGAAGACGCGTGGGCGCACGCGTCGAACTTTTCGACGCTCGGCGATTGGCTCGCCATGCACGAAGGCTGGCGGTCCGACCTACCCGACGAGCTCGAAGTCGGAACGACACTCGTCGGCGTCGCCGGCGTCAAGGGCATGCGCAATCGGGTCACCTGGACGGTGAAGGCGCTCGAGGCGCCGTCGCTGTTGGCGGTCACCGGCAAGGGGGTGGGCGGCACCAAGTACGGGCTCAAGATGACGGTCGAGCCGACAGCGTCAGGCTGCGACTTCACCGTCAAGATCGACCTCGGCGGTGCTCCGCTGTTCGGGCCCATCGGCGCCACGGCAGCCCGCTTGGTCAAAGGCGACATCGAACGGTCGATCGAGCGGTTCGAGGAGCTCTACAGCTGAAGGACGTCGCGCTGCGGCTGGCGCGAATTTCCAATCCTCCCGCGGTGCAGACTCGCGAAGCTGGCGGTGTGAGTGTGCAACCGATTCCGGAGGGCTACACCAGCCTGACCCCGTTTCTGTGCATCGACGGTGCTGCTGCCGCGATCGACTTCTACACCTCGGTTTTCGGCGCTGAGCTCGTCGACCGGATGGACGGGCCCGGCGGCACGGTCGCCCATGCCGAACTCGACTTCGGCAACGGGCGCCTGCAGCTGTCGGACCCGAACCCGGACTATCAGATCGCCGCGCCCGACCCGAAGGCATTCGCGACGCATTCAGTGGCGCTGTACTGCGCGGACACCGATGCCGTCGTCGCGCGCGCCGAGAAGGCCGGGGCGACGATCCGGGAACCGGCTCAGACCTTCGTGACCGGCGACCGGTTCGCGTCGATCCTCGACCCGTTCGGTCAGCGCTGGACGGTGATGACGCGCGTCGAGGACGTCTCAGGAGACGAGCGCGACCGCCGCTTGGCGGAGTGGGCCGAACAGAACTCCTGACCCACTGCCGCCGGCGCGCCTAGGTCTGCGCCAGGCCCAGCGTGACCTGCACGGTCTGCGAGGCGTGGGAGGCGTCGGTGTAGGTCAGCGTCACATCGTCGCCGGGTGCCTTGGAATGCACCGCGGCCACCAGCGCGTCGGCGTCCTCGATCGGCCGGTCGTCGACCTTGGTGATCACAACGCCACTCGGCAGACCCGCGGCCGCAGCAGGGCCGCCTGCGACCACATCGGCGACCGCAGCCCCAGGAGCGCCCGCCTCCTGCGACAGCCGGACACCCAACGATGCGTGCGAGACGCTGCCGTGGGAGACCAGTTGGTCGGCGATGCGCTTGGCCTGATCCGACGGGATCGCGAAGCCGAGCCCGATCGAGCCGCTCTGCGCGCCTTGAGCGCCCGGTCCGCCGCCCATCGAGGCGATCGCCGAGTTCACGCCCACGAGTTCACCGTTCATGTTCACAAGCGCGCCGCCGGAGTTACCCGGGTTGATCGCCGCGTCTGTCTGGATGGCGTTCATCACCGAGTGCTGGCCGGTGCTCTCGTCGCCGGTGCCGACGGGACGATCCAGCGCGCTGATGATGCCCGTCGTCACCGTGCCGTCGAGCCCGAGCGGCGAGCCGATCGCCACCACCTTCTGGCCGACCTTCAGGTCCTTCGACGATCCGATCGCTATCGGGGTGAGCCCGCTGACTCCCTGCGCCTTGACGACCGCGAGATCGTCGGCCGGGTCGGTGCCGACGACGGTGAACGGCACTGTCCGACCGTCCGACAACGACACCGTGGCCTGCGCGTCCTGGCCCGTTGAGCCCCGACCGAAGGGTGACGGCTGACCACCGGGCATACCGAGGCCCGGCAGACCCGGGAAGTTCGGATCGTCCTGCCCGCCGAACGGGTTCGCCGATGCCTGGTCGGTCGTAGGGCCGCCCACCGCGCGACCACGTGGTTGTTCGTCAGGATCAGTCCGTCAGAGCTCAGCACGACGCCAGACCCCTCCTCCTTGCCCTGACCCATGCTGATCTGCAGCTCCACCACACTGGGCAAAACCTTCGCGGCGACCTGCTCGACGGAGCTGTCCCGCGGAGCGGCGAGAGGCGGCTGCGGAGCCGGCGCGGCCGCAGTGGCTGCGGTGGCGGCGCTGTTGGCCGCCGAAGGGTCGGGCTGGTTGGCGAGCACCGCCGCACCGACGCCGCCGGACACCACGGCGACCGCCGCGGCGCCGACGACCGCGATCCGAGCCCGAGAGGGCTTACGCTGCAATCGAATTGGGGTAGCCGGCGTCGAATCAGTCTGCTGTGCAGCGGCGTACGCGTCATACGGCGGCTGCGGCTGTTGTGTGGAGTAACGCCAGTCGTGGGGCTGTTCATAGCCGCTATGCGGAGTGAATGCTGAATTGTGTTGATCGGCAGGCACGCCGGGTGTCGAACCGGTGCGTTTTCGTCGCAGCGAGTATCGCGATTGCTTTTTCATGAAGTGGGTCTTCCCTAACAGTGGGGAACGAAATGGTTAGCTTCACTGTGCAGCCGTTCACTGAGACCGGGCTGAGAGAAGGATCTATACAGTCAAAGACATTGCCGACAAGCTAGCCTGGCGGCTTATGACCGGACGAAAGGAGGACGATATGGAGCAATGTGTGTTCTGCGCCATAGTCGCGGGCCAAGCCCCGGCGATCCGCATATATGAGGACGACGGCTACCTGGCGATCCTCGACATCCGGCCCTTCACTCGCGGTCACACGCTCGTCATCCCGAAGCGCCACACCGTCGACCTGACCGACACCCCTCCCGAAACCTGTGCCGATCTGGTTCGTATCGGGCAGCGAATCGCCAAGGCGGCACGACGATCCGGACTGCACGCCGACGGCAACAACGTCGTCATCAACGACGGCAAGGCGGCATTCCAGACCGTATTGCACATACACCTGCACGTGCTGCCCCGTCAGTCCGGCGACAAGCTGTCGTTCGCG
Organism: Mycobacterium sp. ITM-2016-00318; assembly: GCF_002968285.2. Taxonomy (NCBI): domain Bacteria; kingdom Bacillati; phylum Actinomycetota; class Actinomycetes; order Mycobacteriales; family Mycobacteriaceae; genus Mycobacterium; species Mycobacterium sp. ITM-2016-00318. Next base: position 4,042,875 of record NZ_CP134400.1, read on the forward strand.
AAGGGCATGTTGCTGCGTCGCGACCCCGATCGCGAGGAGACCGGCAGGATACTGCGCGACGCGCTGGCCGCGCTCGACGCTGCACCGCAGGAGGGGCCATGAACCTTCTCCAGAAGGCGTCCGTTCAGCTTTTCCAGTTGCACGACAAGGTCTATCGACACAGCAACGGGTGGATCGGCCACCGGCTACTGATACTGCCCAGCCTGCTACTGCACACAGTCGGCGCGAAAACCGGTATGCAACGCACCAATTCGCTGACCTACGCCCGCGATAGCGGCGACTATCTGATCGTCGCGTCCAACGGCGGTTCGCCGCGGTCGCCGGGTTGGTACCACAATCTGAAGGCTGACCCGAACGTTGAAATCAACGTCGGGCCAAGGCGCTTCGCCGTGACCGCCCAGCCGGTACTGCCCGGCGATCCCGACCGCGAGCGGCTGTGGAAGATCGTCACCAAGTACAACAAGGCGTACCCGGAGTACCAGAAGAAGACCAGCCGCCCGATCCCGATCGTCAGGCTGACCCCGAAAGCCTGATCAGAACAGCTCTTTCGCGAGCAGCTCCAGCGTCTTGATGCGCGCGGGCGAGGTCGACGGATCGGTATCATGCCGCGCGGAGGCCACCGGGTGCACCATCACCTCGTCGACGTCGAATTCCCGGGCCAGCGCGCGGACCTGGTCGGCGGCCTCGGTCGGATCGCCGACGACGGCTCGACGCAACCCCGAGTCGACGACAGCCTTCTCCTGCGGAGTCAGCGGCTTACGCTCGGCATCCTCCACCAGGTCGACCGGGCCGAGCGGTTGTCCCGTGCGCAGCCGCGCCATCATCTGCAGGTTCGGCAGCAGCAATGCCATTGCCTCGTCGCGTGTTTCGGCGACCACCGCGTTGACTGTCAGGAACGTCACGGGTTCAGCGGCGACCTCGCTTGGCCGGAACTCCGAACGGTAGGCGGCCAGCGCCTCGGCGGTGCCCTGCCCGGAGAAGTGGTGGGCGAACACATACGGCAACCCCTTGGCGGCGGCCAGATGCGCGGAGTAAATCGACGAGCCGAGCAACCACATCCGCGGCTCGCTCGTCGCCGACGGCGTCGCCTTGAGGATGTAGTCCTGCTGCGGGATCGAGACGCGGACCCCGTCGGCGCTCATCATCGCGACGACGTGGTCGAGGTATTCGGGAAACTTGTCGATGTCCTTGTCGTCGCGTCCGGCCGCGTTTCGCAACAGATACGACGTCAGGGGGTCTGAGCCGGGCGCCCGCCCGATGCCGAGATCGATGCGGCCGGGGTGGGCTGCCTCGAGTAGCGCGAACTGTTCGGCCACCGCCAGGGGCGCGTGGTTGGGCAGCATGACGCCGCCGGAGCCGACCCGGATCTGGCTGGTGTTCGCGGCAAGGTGGGCGATCAGCACCGACGGGCTGGTGGCCGCCACCGACGGCATGTTGTGGTGTTCGGCGAGCCAGTAGCGGGTGTAACCCAGCCGGTCGGCGGTCTGCGCGAGCTGCGTGGACGCCGCAAGCGCATCGGACGTCGACTGATCGGTGCGGACCGGGACGAGGTCGAGTACGGAGAGTCGCATACGAGGGTCAACGCCAGCCATCAACCGCTCGTTCCCGCGATTTCGGCGCGGTAACCGACGCTGAGCGCACGCCAGCGCGCCGAAATCACTGGAGGCCGGCCAGTTCAGCGGCCCGGCCGAAGACGTCGTCGAGCATCGGCGGGGTGAGCTTGCCGGTGAACGTGTTCTGCTGGCTCGGGTGGTAGACGCCCATCAACGTCACCTCGCCGTGCGGCGTCTGCAGCGTGGCCGTCGCCCCGTGCCCGAACTTGGGCACCGGGCGGGCATGCGAACCCCCTGCGACGCGCACCATGTCCAGCACCGCGCGCCACGCGAAACCGCCGAGCGCGATGATCACCCGCACATCTGCGCCTGCGAGCCGCCATTCGGCGTCAAGCCACGGCGCGCACGTCGCACGTTCCGCCGGTGTCGGCGCGTTCGCCGGGGGTGCGCACCGCACGGCCGGGATGATGCGAAGGCCGTTGAGCGCCAAGCCATCTGCGGCGTCCACACACAGCTCCTGGTTGGCCAGTCCAGCGCGGTGCAGAGCGGCGAAAAGGAAGTCACCTGACCGGTCGCCGGTGAACACCCGGCCGGTCCGGTTGGCGCCGTGCGCGGCAGGCGCCAGCCCGATCACCATGACCCGCGGCCGTGCCGACCCGAAGCCCGTCGAGGGCCTACCCCAGTACGGCTCGCTCGCGAAGGACTTCCGCTTCTCGACCGCTACCCGTTCCCGCCACTCGACCAGCCGCGGACAGGCCCGGCATACCGACACCTCGGCGTCGATCTGTTCGACCGACTGCGCCGCCTCGGCCATGGACGTCACCTCCGCCGCCGTCTGCGCCACTGCCGTGGCCCGCGTCGCAGGATCGCCCGGCCAACCCGAGCCCGCGGGCACCGGTGAGTCGAACTTCTTGCCGGTGCGAGGATGGGCGAGCTTCACCGTTCCACTGTGCCTGCGCACGCAAATCCATCGCCGTCCGGGCCCGGCCGCTGTTAGATTCCGCTGGAGATAACCCATGACCAACAGCAAGCGCGGACCGCTCTTCGTCATCCTGTTCGCCGCGCTGATGGCCGGCGCGGGCAACGGCATCTCGATCGTCGCATTCCCGTGGCTGGTGCTGCAGCGCACCGGATCCGCCCTCGACGCGTCGATCGTCGCGATGGCGGGCACCATTCCCCTTCTCGTGGCGACGTTGATCGCCGGTGCGGCGGTGGATTACCTCGGACGCAAACGGGTTTCGATGATCTCCGATGCGCTGTCGGCGCTGTCGGTGGCCGCGGTTCCGGTGCTCGCGCTGACGTTCGGCGTGCATTCCGTCAACGTCGCCGTGCTAGCCGGGCTCGCCGCGCTCGGCGCCCTGTTCGACCCCGCAGGTATGACCGCGCGCGAGACGATGTTGCCCGAGGCGTCGCAACGCGCCGGTTGGACGCTGGATCGCGCCAACAGCGTGTACGAGGCGGTGTTCAACCTGTCCTACATCGTCGGGCCAGGTGTCGGCGGCCTGCTGATCGCCACACTCGGCGGCGTGAACACCATGTGGGTGACGGCCTGCGCGTTCGTGTTGTCCATTCTGGCCATCGCGACGCTGCGACTGGAGGGGGCGGGCACTCCGGACCGCGCTGCACTGCCGGAGGGGGTCTGGGCAGGCGTCGTCGAGGGCCTGTCATTCGTGTGGCACAACAAGGTGCTGCGCACCCTTGCGATCGTCGACCTCGCCGCGACCGGCCTCTATGTGCCCATGGAGTCGGTTCTCTTCCCCAAGTACTTCACCGATCGCAACGAGCCGGCTCAGTTGGGCTGGGTCTTGATGGCACTGAGTGTCGGCGGGCTCGTCGGCGCGCTCGGTTATGCGGTGCTGTCGAAGTATTCGCGCCGACGCACGATCATGCTCACCGCGGTGCTGACGCTCGGCGTCGCGATGACGATCATCGCGTTCCTGCCCCCGCTGCCGCTGATCCTGGTGCTGTGCGCCATCGTCGGGTTCGTCTACGGCCCCATCGCGCCCATCTACAACTACGCCATGCAGACCCGTGCGCCCCAGCACCTTCGCGGGCGCGTCGTCGGCGTGATGGGCTCGCTCGCCTACGCCGCGGGACCGCTCGGTCTGGTGCTGGCGGGTCCCCTGGCCGACGCTGCCGGCTTGCACGCGACGTTCCTGGCATTGTCCCTGCCGATGCTGCTGCTCGGCGTCGCCTCCGTTTTTCTGCCTGCGCTCCGCGAACTGGACAGCGAGCCAACGCATACCCCGTAGAACCGGTCATTTAAGGGCCGTTGATCTTGGGTACACCTGTGACGCAAAACCACAATTCGACCATCGGGTTCGCTCGTGTACCAGCAAGTGCTCGATCCGGTTGCCCAATCCCTCGCCTTGAGTTCGCTTGTCGCGGCGATACCCCTGCTGCTGTTGTTCGTTCTCCTCGGTGTCCTCAGAGTCACCGCGTGGGTGGCGTCGCTGATCTCCCTCGCGGTCGCCATCGCAATCGCCGTCCTGGTGTACGGGATGCCGATCGGCCAGACGATTCTCGCCGGTACTGAGGGCGCCGCCTTCGGGTTCTTCCCCATTCTGTGGATCGTCATCAACGCGATCTGGGTCTATCAGCAGACGGTCGAGACAGGGCACTTCGATGTGCTGCGGCGGTCCTTCAGCCGGGTAAGCGACGATCAGCGCATCGAGGCCGTGCTCATCGCGTTCTCGTTCGGCGCGCTGCTCGAGGCGCTCGCCGGCTTCGGCACGCCGGTGGCGGTGACATCGGTGATGTTGATGGCGCTGGGGTTCAAGCCGATGAAGGCAGCGGTGCTCGCGCACACTCGGCACCTGGATGGCCGCCGCGGGCGAAGCCTTTGCGCTGTTGTCGCCGATCCTCGGCTGGCTCGGTGTCGCGGTGACCGGCTCGGACAAATCGGCCAACTCGCTGTTCGGCGCGTTGCAGGTGACCGCGGCCAACCAGGCCGGCCTGTCCGATGTGCTGATGGCGGCGTCGAACAGCTCGGGCGGCGTGCTCGGCAAGATGATCTCGCCGCAGAATCTCGCGACCGTGGCGGACGCCGTCGGCATGGACGGCAAGGAGGGGGACATATTCCGCCGGGTCGTGGGGTGGAGCCTGCTGTTCCTGTTGCTGATGTGCATCCTGTCCGCGCTGCAGGCCTCGCCGGTGTTGTCCTGGATGGTGGCTCAGTGATGTTCGTGCTCCTCGCGTCCGCAGCGACGACTCGTAACATCGAATCGTGAGCGTTCTCGAGAGCCTGGTCGCCGATCTGCCCGAGGGCATGGTCGTCACCGACCCGGCCATCACCGAGGGTTATCGGCAGGACCGTGCGCTCGACCCGTCGGCGGGTAAACCGCTGGCGGTTTTGCGGCCACTGACCACCGAACACGTGCAGATCGTCATGCGATGGGCCAATGCTCATCGCATTGCCGTGGTGCCGCGAGGGGCGGGCAGCGGGCTGTCCGGCGGTGCCACCGCGCTCGACGACGGCATCGTGCTGTCGACGGAGAAGATGCGCGACATCACCGTCGACCCTGTCACCCGCACCGCGGTCTGTCAGCCGGGCTTGTTCAATGCCGAGGTCAAAAGGGCTGTTGCGCAACACGATCTGTGGTATCCGCCGGACCCGTCGTCGTTCGAGATCTGTAGCATCGGCGGCAACATCGCAACCAACGCGGGCGGGCTGTGCTGCGTCAAATACGGAGTCACCACCGACTACGTGATGGGACTGCAGGTGGTGCTGGCTGACGGCACGGCGGTGCGCGTCGGCGGCCCGAGGGTGAAAGATGTTGCGGGGTTGAGTCTTACGAAGCTCTTCGTCGGCAGCGAGGGCACCCTCGGTATCGTCACCGAGATCACGCTGCGGCTACTGCCCAAACAAAACCGGTCTTCCACCGTCGTCGCCAACTTCGCCACAGTTTCGGCCGCCACCGACGCCGTACTCGGGGTGGCCTGCCAGATGCGGCCGTCGATGCTCGAGTTCATGGACGCCGTGGCCATCAACGCCGTCGAGGACAAGCTGAAGATGGGATTGGATCGCGATGCCGCCGCGCTGCTGCTGGCCGGGTCCGACGAACGCGGCCGGTCGGCGGCCGAGGACGCTGAGCGAATCGCCGCCGTCTTCGAGGAGAACGGCGCGTCGGACGTCTTTTCGACCGACGACCCCGAGGAGGGCGAGGCGTTCGTCGCCGCCAGGCGGTTCGCGATCCCCGCGGTAGAAGCCAGGGGCACGCTGCTGCTCGAGGATGTCGGCGTGCCGCTGCCCCGGATCGGCGATCTGGTGAGCGGTGTAGCGCGGATCGCCACCGAACGTGACGTGATGATCTCGGTGATCGCCCACGCCGGCGACGGCAACACCCATCCCCTGATCGTGTATGACCCCGCCGACGACGCGATGGCACAGCGGGCCGAGCGCGCCTTCGGCGAGATCATGGACCTGGCTATCGGGCTCGGCGGCACGATCACCGGCGAGCACGGCGTCGGCAGGCTGAAACGGCCTTGGCTGGAAGACCAGGTAGGGCCCGAGGTGATGGAGCTCAACCGTCGCATCAAGGCAGCGCTCGATCCGGAGAACATCCTGAACCCCGGCGCCGCCATTTGATGACGATCGGCTGTGTCCTGTTGACACGGTATGCGGTTGTGTCGTACCCATAAGACATGACCGCCGCAGTGTCTCACCGCACGCCTGCCCGTTTCGAGCTCGCCACGGCCGACACCTGGGCCAACCCATGGCCGATGTACCAGGCGCTGCGCGACAAGGATCCTGTTCACCACGTCGTGCCCGAGTCTCGGCCCGACCACGACTACTGGGTGCTGTCGCGGCACGCCGACGTCTGGAACGCCGCCCGCGACAACGCGACGTTCTCGTCGGCCAAGGGCCTCACCGTCAACTACGGCGAGCTCGAGATGATCGGCCTGGCCGACAACCCCCCGTTCGTCATGCAGGATCCGCCGACGCACACCGAGTTCCGCAAGCTCGTGGCACGAGGGTTCACGCCACGACAGGTCGAGGCCGTGGAACCCGCCGTGCGGCAGTTCGTCATCGACCGCATCGAACGACTGCGCGCGGCGGGTGGCGGCGACATCGTCGCCGAACTGTTCAAGCCGCTGCCCTCGATGGTCGTCGCGCACTACCTCGGTGTGCCCGAAGAGGACCGCGCCCAATTCGACGGCTGGACCGATGCGATCGTCGCCGCCCAGACGCAGGAAGGCGGAATCGTCGCCGCGGGCGAGTCCGCGGGTGAGGCGGTCGCATCGATGATGGCGTATTTCACCGGGCTCATCGAGCGGCGCCGCCACCAGCCCGAGGACGACACGGTGTCGCACCTCGTCGCTGCGGGTATCGGCGCTGACGGCGACATGGCCGGAATGCTGTCGATTCTGGCGTTCACCTTCACGATGGTCACGGGCGGCAACGACACCACCACGGGCATGCTGGGCGGCGCGGTCCAACTGCTGCACCAGCGGCCCGATCAGCGCAAGCTGCTGATCAACCATCCCGAGCTGATCACCGACGCGGTCGACGAGCTCCTACGGCTCACGTCGCCCGTCCAGGGCCTCGCCCGCACCACGACCCAGGATGTGCGGGTGGGCAACACGACGATTCCCGCCGGCCGCAAGGTGCTGTTGCTCTACGGGTCGGCCAACCGCGACGAACGCGAATACGGTGCCGATGCAGGCGAACTCGAAGTGCGCAGGCGTCCGCGCAACATCATGACCTTCAGCCACGGCGCACACTTCTGCCTCGGCGCCGCCGCGGCGCGGATGCAGTCACGCATCGCGCTCACCGAACTGCTGGCGCGATGCCCGCACTTCGAGGTCGATCTGTCCGCAGTCGAGTGGGCCGGCGGAAGCTATGTGCGCAGACCCCTCTCGGTTCCGTTCCGGGTGACCGGCTGATGGCGGGCAACGATTGGCTCGGCGACCGCCGCACCGAGGTGGCGGCTGACCGCATCCTCGACGCTGCGGACGCGCTGTTCGCCCAGCAGGACGCCGCGACCGTCGGGATGCACGAAATCGCCAGGGCCGCAGGGTGTTCCCGTGCGACCCTGTACCGGTACTTCGAAAACCGCGAAGCGCTTTACACCGCGTACGTGCACCGCGAAAGCTATCGGCTGTTTCACCGGATGACCGACCAGCTGACCGGTGTCGAGGAACCGCGTGAGCGACTGATCGAGGGCATGGTGTCCTCATTGCGCAACGTCAGGCAGAGCCCGGCGCTGTCCTCGTGGTTCGCCACGGCACAGCGGCCGATCGGCGCCGAGATCGCCGAGCAGTCGCAGGTCATCAAGGCGCTGACCGAGGCGTTCCTGATCTCGATGGCGCCCGACGAACCCGAGGTCGTCGAACGCAAGGCGCGCTGGCTGGTGCGGGTGATGACGTCGCTGCTGATCTTTCCCGGTCACGACGAAGCCGACGAACGGGCGATGATCGAGCAGTTCGTCGTCCCGATGGTGGTGCCGACGACGTCCGACGCGGGTTAGCGGTCGGCTACTGCCGGGCCATTGCGATCCGGAAACGTTCGTCCGGCTCGATGTAGTGGTCGGCCTCCGTCGCGTCGTCTCCGAGATCGATGCGAATCCAGTCGATCGTGCCGCTGAACTTGCTGGTGTGCGCGGTGTAGTCCGGACTGACCGTAGTGCCGGATTCGTAGCCGATGTCGGTGGTCTCGTCCGCCGAGAAAATGAATCCCTGCGTTTGATCGACCCGACCCGCGCCGACCTCCTTACCGTCGTAATAGAGAGTGACATCTCCGCCCTTACCCATGCCGCCGCCGTCATAGGCGAACTCCATCCGCACCTGGGTCGTGCCGGCTGAGATGGGTTCGGTGGCCTCCACGTTGAACGACTTGATGCCCAGCACGTTGTAGTGGAACTTGGCCCGACCGTCCTTCGCGTACAGGGTCCAGCCGCCGAATCGACCGCCCTGCGCGATGATCACACCCTCGGCTCCATCGGGCGGCACCTCGACCTCTGACGTGACAGCGAACGACTTGTTCTTGATGTCGACCACACTGTTTTCCGACAGCCGGCCCATCCCCGGGAACAACAACTGACTGCTGCCCTTGATCAGTGACGGCCGGCCCGCCGAGGTTGGGTTGATCCGCTCGATCTGACGATCATCGAGCGGAAGCACGTTGTACTTCACCGCCTCGATCAGCCAAAGCCGCTGCAGCTCATGCAATTTCTCCGGATTCTCCTTCGAAAGATCCCTGGACTGCGTCCAGTCGGTATTGCCGTCGTACAGTTCCCAGACGTCATCGTCGAAGGCAGGCATGACTGCTCCGCCCATCTCCCACGGCGTGCGGTGCTTGGTCACCGCGCTCCAACCCTTGTGGTAAATGCCGCGGTTGCAGAACATTTCGAAGTACTGGGTTTCGTGGCGCTCCGGCGCGTCGGCGTCGTTGAAGCTGTACAGCAGGCTGGCGCCCTCGTACGGGCTCTGCATCACCCCGTTGACCGTCGTCGGCGCCTGAATGCCCGCGGCCTCCAGAACTGTGGGAGCCAGGTCGATGACATGGGTGAACTGGTTACGCACGCCGCCTTTGTCAGCAATACCCTTAGGCCAGTGCACAATCGTGCCGTTACGAGTACCGCCCCAGTGCGACGCCACCTGCTTGGTCCACTGGTAGGGCGTATCCATCGCCCACGCCCAACCGACCGCATAGTGGCCGTAGGAGCCTTCGCCCCCGAACTCGTCGAGCTTGGATGCCAGGAATTCCGGCGTCTCGAGATCGGCCATGCCGTTGAAGTTGGCCAACTCGTTGAACGCGCCCTGCAGCGTGCCCTCTGCTGATGCGCCGTTGTCGCCGATGATGACGTAAACCAGGGTGTCGTCCAGGATCGGACCCATCGCCTCGATCAACCGGCCGACGTGATGATCCGTGTGCTCCAAAAAGGCGGCATACACCTCCATCTCGCGCTCCAGCGCCGGCTTGAGCGCGGGATCCATCTCGTCCCAGGCCGGGATCTCCGCGTGCCGAGGCGTCAGCACCGCGTCGGATCCGATGACGCCCAGTTCCTTCTGCCGCTCGAAAGTGAGCTCGCGCTGGCGGTCCCAGCCGTGCGCGAACTTGCCCTTGTATTTGTCGATCCACTCCTTGGGCACGTGGTGGGGGGCGTGGGTGGCACCAGGCGCGAAGTACATGAAGAAGGGTTTGTCGGGCAGCAGCGCCTTCTGCTGGCGTACCCAGTTGATCGCCTTATCGGCCAGATCTTCGGTCAGGTGGTAACCCTCGGCCGGTGTCTTCGGCGGCTCGATCGGGGTTGTGCCCTCGTACAGGGCCGGATCCCACTGGTTGTTCTCGCCGCCGATGAAGCCGTAGAAGTACTCGAAACCACCGCCGCCCGTCGGCCATGCGGTAAAGGGGCCCGCCGGACTGGTCTGCCATACCGGAACCTCGTGGCACTTGCCGAACTGTGCGGTCGAGTACCCGTTCAGCTTCAACGTCAACGCAAGCGGTGCCTTGGTGTTCGGCAACACCGAGGTGTAGCCCGGCGCCGCCGTAGCGGTCTCGGTGATGTTTCCCATCCCGACCGAGTGGTGATTGCGGCCGGTGAGCAGCGCCTGACGCGTCGGCGAGCACAACGCGGTGGTGTGCAGGCGCGTGTACTTCAAGCCCCTCGAGGCCAGCTTCTCGAAATTCGGCGTCTGGCACGGCCCGCCGAATGCGCTACTAGCGCCGAAGCCGACATCGTCGATCAGGATGACGAGCACGTTGGGCGCGCTCGCCGGCGGGCGGACATCCTTGATCGGCGGATAGCTGGTGTCGGGATCCTTTGCGTCGTATGTGGTGAGTCCAATGTGCGCGACGTCGGGGATAGGAAGGATGTCCCGTCGAACGTCACGCCCCGCGTCGTCCCTCTGGCCGTTGTTGCGCGCTGACGAGCTGGGCATGAGGTTCCTCTCGGCGTTCTCGGGCCACACTTCTTGGGTCCGAAACCGCCACACTATGCGGCCGAGTAGACCAGCGGAGTGTTTTGACGCGCGCGGCCTAAACGCTTCATCGACCGGTCATGAGACCCAATATGCCTGTGCCTTAATGGACTTGCGCGGGATCCTGTAGTCCTCGCGGAGGATCTTCGACACCGCACGCGTCGTGCGGTTGTCGCAGGCGACCCAGCCGAAATGGTCCGGGGCGTCGAACGCCGACGAGCTGACGGCCTCCACCAACGCCTCGCCGGCGTTCTTGCGGTCCACCCACACCACGTCGGTGTCGCGCACGATGGGAATGTCGCGGTCGTCGTCGTGCGCCGATTCGACGAACACCCGTGCGGGCGCGTCACCGATCGCGTCGAGCAGCGAGTTGATCGCGGGCAGCGATGCGGAGTCGCCGACGATGACGTAGCCCGCCGGCGCAGGCTCGGGAAGCGAGAAGTTGCTGCCGAGCACGGTGACCTCGAGGACGTCGCCGGGCTCGGCCTGCTGCGCCCACCGGGTCGCGAGGCCGTCGTGCATGGCGAAGTCGATCGACACCGTGCCCGTCATCGGGTCGGGGTCGACCAGCGTGTAGCCGCGCATGTGCGACTTCTGCCCGTCGGGAAACCAGCCGCGGATCCACATCGTCGGATGCAGCTCGCGGTCGGAGAGCATGTCCTTCGCCTCGAAGTGCAGACGGAGGTAGTTCGGGGTGATTTGGGTGCGTCCGGTAACGGTGATCGCATAGTCCCCGCCGCGCCACAGTTTGCAGAGCACTCCCTCGAAGCCCCGCGACGTCTTCTGGTCAGCCATTAGGGAAGGGTAACCTAACCATTGGCGCGCCGTGGACCCTCCACGACCTTCCGCGAAATGGCATTCCGGCAGCGAAACTGCGAGTGGCGACCTGCCGGAACGCAATATCGCGAAAGGTTAGGAGGGGCGGACGCGGGTGAAGCGGTGCAGCAGCCAGGCCAACGGCACCGTCACGATCAACGTCACCACGAAGAGCATCGGCATGGATCCGGTGTAGATGTGGAAGTGCAGGATCTCGACCATCACGAGTTCCATCGTCAGCAGATGAATCAGGAAGATCTCGTAGGAGATTTCGCCGAGGAAGACCATCGGACGGCTGGCCAACCCACGCGCGTACCAGCCTCGGTCACCCAGCGCGAGCGGCGCGACGACAAGCGTCGCGATCACGGCGTAGAACACCGCCTTCCAGATCGCAGGGGCCAAGGCATAGGGCGACGTGGTCGGCTCCCCCGCGATCGGTGTCGAGGCGATGAAGTAACTCGCCACCGCAACGGGCAGCACTGCGAACGCATAACAGCGCACACCAATCACGGACAGCGCCGCGAGCAGCATGCCCCCGACGAACCAGATCAGGTATGTCGGCAGCCACAAGCGCGCCCCGTCGGGCAACCCGTTGACGGTGTGGACGAAGATCAACCACGCCGGTGTCACCGCGGTCAAGAGCGCGAGACCGACAAGCAACAGCAGCGGGCGCCACCGGCGCCGACACAGAACCGTCAGCAACAGCCAGGCCAACAGCGGCAGCACCGCATAGAACGCGACTTCGACCGCCAGACTCCACATCTGGGTCAGCGCCTGGTGCAGATAGGAGTACATGTACTGGTCGGTGTAGATCTGCGTCAGCGTGAGATTGCGAAACAGTCCGATCCACGTGTGGCCGGGATTGGGCCCCGCCGTGCGGAAGTGATACACGAGATAGGCCGCAAGCACGGTGACGACGTAGGCAGGCATGATGCGCCGCACCCGGTGCCAGGCGTAGCGACGCGCCGACGGCCAATCACCCTCGCCCGCAGCCGCTTTCACCCATGGCCGGAAGAGCAGATAACCGGACAGGACGAAGAAGATCGGTACCCCGATCTCCATGCGCGCATAAACCAGGCCGGCGTATCCGTGCGTGTACTTGCCGGTGGTGTACGCGGCGTGCGTGGCCAGCACCAGAATAGCTGCGACGGCGCGGATTCCGGTGAGCGATGCCACCCGCTCAGGGGCCGCGACGGACTCGAGACCGCCCTGCGCCTCCGAGCCGGCGACACCCTTGGAGGCGGTCATTTGGCTTTGCGGTGCGGCTTCTTCGGACCCCGATCGGGTTGCAGGTCGATCGGCTGACCCTGAATCCGGGTCTTGGCAAGGGCTTTCATCGTCTGCTTGGACAGCTTGGCGGGCAGTTCGACCAACGAGTAGTCCTGCCGGATGCTGATATGCCCGAAATCGCTGCGGTGCAGGCCCCCCTCGTTCGCGATCGCGCCGACGATCGCGCCGGGCATCACCTTGTGCCGCTTGCCGACGGCGATGCGATAGGTCGTCAGGTCGTCGCGGACCTCACGCCGTTTACGCGGCGCCCCGTCGTCGCGTGAGCCGCGGTCGGGACGCTCACGGCGCTTCTCCGGAGGGGGTTCCGTCATCAGGAACTCCTCCCCGTCGCGGCTCTGCAGCGCCAAGGCGGCGGCGATGTCGGCCATCGGCACATCGTGGTCGCGCTCGTACCCCTCGATCAGCCTGCGGAACAGGTCGATCCCAGGGGATGCCAACGCGTTGGTGATCGAGCCGCGGAACTTCTCCACCCGCTGCGCGTTGACGTCGTCCACAGACGGCAGCTCGGATTCGACGAGCTTCTGCCGGGTCACCCGCTCGATCGACTTGAGCAGATGACGTTCGCGGGGCGTGACGAACAACAGCGCGGTTCCCGACCGTCCGGCCCGGCCAGTGCGACCGATCCGGTGCACATAGGACTCCGGGTCGTGCGGAATGTCGTAGTTGAGTACGTGGGAGATGCGCTCGACGTCCAAGCCGCGTGCGGCGACGTCCGTTGCGACAAGGACGTCGATGGTGCCGTCCTTGAGCGCCGCGATGGTGCGCTCGCGCACTGCCTGCGGGATGTCGCCGTTGATGGCGGCCGCGGCGAACCCGCGCGCCTTCAACCGTTCGGCGACTTCCTCGGTGGCCTGCTTCGTGCGGACGAACACGATCATCCCGTCGCCCTGCTCGACCTCGAGCAGCCGGGTGAGCGCATCCATCTTCCGTGGGCCGTGCACCTGGATATAGCGCTGTGTGATGTTCTCCGCGGTCTGCGTCTTCGACTTGACGGTCACCTCGACGGGGTCGTGCAGGTACTTGCTGGTGATCTTGCGGATCGCGGGCGGCATGGTCGCCGAGAAGAGCGCAACCTGCTTGTACTCGGGAGTGTCGGCGAGGATGCGTTCGACGTCCTCGGCGAAGCCCATCTGAAGCATCTCGTCGGCCTCGTCGAGCACGAGGTAGTCGAGGTGTGTGAGGTCGAGGCTGCCCTTCTCCAGGTGGTCGATGACCCGGCCCGGCGTGCCGACGACGACTTGCGCACCGCGTTTGAGCCCGCCCAGCTGAGGCCCGTAGGCGGCGCCGCCGTAGATCGGCAGCACGTTCACGGGCAGGTGTGCGCCGTAGCGGCTGAACGCCTCGGCGACCTGCAGGGCGAGTTCCCGCGTCGGCGCAAGCACCAATGCCTGGGTGATACGGCTCGACGTGTCGATCTTCGACAGAATCGGGATGGCGAAGGCGGCGGTCTTCCCGGTGCCGGTCTGCGCGAGCCCGACGACATCGGTCCCGGCCATCATCGGCGGAATGGTCGCCGCCTGGATCGCCGAGGGCGTCTCGTAGCCGACGTCGGACACGGCCTGCAGCACCGCGGGGTGAATCTGCAGGTCGGCGAAGGTTGGCTGCGCAGAAGGCGCGTCCGGATCAGGCGTCGTCATGGGGTTGCCAGTCTAGTGGTCGAGCCCCTTCCGACCCGCCGTGCCGCCTGCCGGGTCGTCGAGGAGCTAGGCGGTAGGTTGCGCAACTGTGCATCGGGTCACCAAGCTGCTCGGCCCGCGACATCCCGCGATCGCCGCTGCCGCGGTCGGCGTCGCCCTGCTGGCGGGTTGCGGCTCGAGCGACTCGACCGTGTCGAAGACCCCGGAGGCGGCGACAACCACCGCAGCCACCGCCGCGCAGGCACCGGCGACCGTGCTGCCACCACGTCCCCCCGCTCCGAGCGCCCCGGCGCCCGACCCCTGCGCGGTGAATCTGGCGGCCCCCGAGATCGCCAAGACCGTCTCCGAGTTGCCCCGCGACCCCCGCAGCGGGCAGGCGTGGAGTTCCGAACCGCTGGCGGGCACCTACAACGAGTGCGCCCAGCTGTCGGCGATCATCGTCAAGGCCAACACCAACGCCGAAAACCCCAACACCCGCGCAGTGCTGTTCCACCTCGGCAAGTACATCCCGACCGGGGTGCCGGACACCTACGGCTTCAACGGCATCGAACCGACGGAAAGCACCGGTGACACCGTCGCGCTGGTGTACTCCAGCGGCACGTCGGGGTTGGAGAGCGTGGTGAAGTTCCGCTGGAACGGTGCGGGCGTCGAGTTGATCGGCAACACGCCCGGCTGACGTCTCGATCGCCGCCGTTTAATCCACCCCCCAACGGGTATGACGCCAGCGTCAATGCCAAGCGGCTACTGCCGTCACCGAGGAAGTGGGACTGTGGAAGATGCCTTGAGGGACATGTGGCGCTCGATCGCCACCTTCGCCCCTAAACTCGTTGTATTCGTTTTGATCTTGGTGATCGGCTGGATCGTCGCACGTGTCGTCGCGAAGGTGATCGACAAAGTACTCGAGCGGGTCGGATTCGACCGGGCCGTCGAACGTGGAGGCATTCGAAGGGCCTTGCAGAACAGCAGATACGACGCATCGACGATCGTGAGCAAGATCGTCTACTACGCGCTCCTGCTGTTCGTCTTGCAGCTTGCGTTCGGCGTATTCGGCCCGAATCCGGTCAGCGCACTGCTGAGCGGCGTCATCGCGTTCCTGCCGAAACTGCTCGTGGCTCTGGTGATCATCGTTGTCGCAGCGGCGATCGCGGCGGCCGTGCGCGATATCGTGTCCAACGCGCTCAGCGGTCTCTCGTACGGCAGGCCCCTGGCCACCGCCGCCAGTGTCGCGATCCTCGCGCTCGGCATCATTGCGGCCCTCAACCAGGTGGGTATCGCGCTTACCGTGACACTGCCTGTCCTCATCGCCGTGCTCGGCACGGTGGGCGGCATACTCATCGTCGGCGTAGGCGGAGGCCTGATCAAGCCGATGCAGCAGCGGTGGGATGACTACCTCTCCCGGGCCGAGCGCGAAGGACGCGAGTTCCGCGACCGCAGGGCCGGGCGACCCGCAGACACAACGGTCGTCCCCGCAGGTGCCGTGCCCTCATCCGAGCCGTCGAGTCGCGCTATGGCCGGGCCGAACCCGTCCACGCCAATCGCGGGTTCCACTGCGCAGACGTCGCGTCCGGAGGGCCGGCCGCTGAGCTGACCTCTCGCCGAAACGGACAATTGGGCGACGACACGCCGCGACATCGCGCCCAATTGTCCGTTTCGGCGTAGTTCGATGGCCATTTGTGTCCGGGGGCGGGCATACAGTTGGGCACGTGTTCGTCGTCGACGATCGAGTGATCTACAGCGCCTCCGACCTCGCAGCCGCGGCTCGCTGCGAGTACGCGCTGCTGCGCTCTTTCGACGCACGCCTCGACTGGGGGCCGCCGGTCGCCGTCGAGGACGAATTGCTCGCGCGCACCGCAGAACTCGGCGGTGACCACGAGCAGCGGCACCTCGGGGAGCTCCGCCTGCTGTCGCCGGACAACGTCGCGATCATCGGGCGGCCCGGCTATACCGTCGGTGGCCTCACCGCCGCCGCACAGGCGACCATGGACGCGGTCGAGCGGCGCGCGCCGCTCATCTATCAGGCGGCGATGTTCGACGGCCGTTTCGTGGGGTTCGCCGACTTTCTCCTGCTCCACGGGCAGCGCTACCGGCTGCGCGATACGAAGCTCGCGCGCTCGGTGAAGGTGGAGGCCCTGCTGCAGCTCGCCGCCTACGCCGACACGCTGTCGAAGGCGGGCGTTCCGGTGGCGCCGGAGGTCGAGCTGGTGCTCGGCGACGGCGTCACCGCCAGCTACCGCGTCGACGAACTGCTGCCGGTGTACGGACCACGCCGCGCCGCCCTGCAGCAGCTGCTCGACGATCACCTGGCCTGCGGCAAGCCGGTGACTTGGGAGGACGAAGATGTCCGTGCGTGCTTCCGGTGTCCGGAGTGCGCGATTCAGGTTCGCGAACACGATGACCTGCTTCTGGTCGCAGGTATGCGCGCCAGCCAGCGCGCTCGCCTGATCGACGCGGGCATCACCACCATCAGCGGGCTGGCCGAGCACGACGGCTCTGTGCCCGAGCTGTCGGACCGCACCGTCACATCGCTGTCGGCGCAGGCCCGGCTGCAGCTCGCGCCACGCGTCGACGGCAAGCCGCCCTATGAAGTCGCCGACGCGCAACCCCTGATGGTGCTGCCCGAGCCCGACAAGGGCGACCTGTTCTTCGATTTCGAGGGCGACCCGCTGTGGACGGCCGACGGTCGCGAGTGGGGATTGGAGTATCTGTTCGGCGTGCTCGACATCGCCGATGAGTTCCGGCCGCTGTGGGCGCACGACCGTGCCGACGAGCGAAAAGCGCTGCGCGACTTCCTGACGATGGTGCGCAAACGCCGCAAGCGGTATCCGAGCATGCACATCTATCACTACGCGCCGTACGAGAAGACGGCGCTGCTGCGGCTCGCCGGACGCTACGGAGTCGGCGAGGACGAGGTGGACGATCTGCTGCGTAACGGCGTACTCGTCGACCTCTATCCGCTGGTGCGCAAGAGCATCAGGGTCGGCACCGAGAACTACAGCCTGAAGTCGCTCGAACCGCTGTACATGGGCGGTCAGCTGCGCACCGGCGACGTGACGACGGCGACCGATTCGATCACCCAGTACGCGAAATACTGCGAGCTGCGCGCCACCGGACGCGACGACGAGGCGGCGGTCATGTTGAAGGAGATCGAGGAATACAACCGGTACGACTGCACGTCGACGCGCAAGCTGCGGGACTGGCTGATCTGCCGGGCTATCGACTCCGCGGTGCCGCCCGTCGGCGCGCTGGCCGTCCAGGATGGCGTGGCCATCGAAGACGACGACGAGCTGGCCCGCAGACTGGCGAAGTTCGTCGGCGACGACCCGGCCGGTCGCCGGCCGGAACAGACTGCGGTGGCGATGCTTTCGGCTGCACGCGGTTATCACCGCCGCGAGGACAAGCCGTTCTGGTGGGGCCACTTCGACCGGCTGAACAATCCGGTCGACGAATGGGGGGACTGCACCGACGTCTTCATCGCCGAGCACGCCGAGGTCGACACCGAATGGAACATGCCGCCGAAGGCGCGCAAGCTGCAACGTCGGGTGCGCCTCGCCGGAACCATCGCAGCGGGTGAGCTGAGCAGGTCGATGTATGCGCTCTACGAGCCACCCTCCCCCGCGGGATTGACCGATGACACCGAACGAAGGGCGTTCGGGGCGGTCTCCGTCGTCGACTGCGACGACCCCGCCGCGCCGACCGAGGTCACCGTCGTCGAACGGGAACCCAAGAACGGCGGACCCTTTCATCAACTGCCCTTCGCGCTGACACCGGGACCGCCGATTCCGACCGGTCCCCTGCGCGATGCCATCGAGGCGACGGCAACCGACATCGCAGCGGGTCTGCCGCATCTGCCGCCGAGCCCGGTCATCGACATTCTGCTGCGCCACCCACCGCGCATCCGCAGCGGCCGACCGCTGCCACGTGGTGCCGATGTCGCCGAGTCGATCACGGCGGCGCTGCTCGATCTCGACTCGTCCTACCTTGCCGTGCACGGCCCGCCCGGCACTGGTAAGACCTTCACCGCGGCCGCCGTCATCCATCGGCTCGTCACCGAAAGCCGTTGGCGCATCGGCGTCGTCGCCCAGTCCCACGCCGTCGTCGAAAATCTGTTCCGCGACGTGATCGGTGCAGGAGTCGATCCGTCGCTGGTGGCCAAGAAGAAGCACGGCGCCGGGGCGAATTGGCAGGAGATCGACGAGAAGGAGTATCCGGGGTTCATCGCAGACCATGACGGCTGCGTCGTCGGCGGCACCTCGTGGGACTTCGCCAACGCCGGCCGGGTGCCGCGCGGCAGCCTGGACCTCCTCGTCGTCGAAGAGGCCGGCCAGTTCTGCCTGGCGAACACCATCGCGGTGGCGTCGGCCGCGACGAACCTTCTCCTGCTCGGTGATCCCCAACAGCTGCCGCAGGTTAGCCAGGGCACCCATCCGGAACCGGTTGATACGTCTGCGCTGGGCTGGTTGATCGACGGCAGGCACACGCTGCCGCCCGAACTCGGATACTTCCTCGACCTGTCCTATCGCATGCACCCCGATCTATGCGCGGCGGTGTCGCGACTGTCCTACGACGACCGGCTGCGCTCCGTCGACGAGGTCACCGCGGCGCGCAGGCTCGACGGGCACCAGCCGGGGGTGCGGGTGCTGACCGTAGAACATGACGGCAACTCGACCGACAGTCCTGAAGAGGCGGACGCCATCGTCACCGAGATCGGCGGGCTGATCGGCGCGTCGTGGACAGACGAGCACGGCACTCGGACACTGACACAGGACGACGTTTTGATCGTCACCCCGTACAACGCTCAGGTTGTGTTGCTGCGCGAACGACTCGTCGCGGCCGGACTCCACTCCGTCCGCGCCGGCACCGTGGACAAGTTCCAGGGCCAGCAGGCGCCGGTGGTCTTCGTGTCGATGACCGCGTCGTCCATCGATGACGTCCCACGTGGAATCGCGTTCCTGCTCAACCGCAATCGGCTCAACGTCGCCGTGAGCCGGGCAAAGTACCTGTGCGTCATCGTACGCTCGCCGCTGCTGACCGAGTACCTGCCCGCCACACCGGATCGGCTGATCGAATTGGGTGCGTTCCTGTCGCTCGCGTCGTGTGGTCACCCTCTCCGATGACCGAACCGCTGAGCGACCGCCTCGCTGAGATCGTCGGCGCGACGCACGTGAGCGCCGATCCCGATGTGCTCGACAGTCGCATCGTCGACCACACCGGCCGGTACCGCGGGCAGGCCAGCGTTCTCGTCAGACCCGGCAGCGCCGAAGAGATCGCCGCTGTACTCGGCGTCTGCCGGACGGCTGGTGTGCACGTCACCGTGCAAGGCGGCCGCACCTCCTTGGTCGCGGGAACGGTTCCCGAACACGACGACGTACTGCTGTCCACCGAGCGGCTGACCGATATAGGTGAGGTCGACGCGGTCGAACGGCGCATTCAAGTGGGCGCGGGCGTCACCCTGGCGGCAGTCCAGCGGGCAGCGATCAAGGCCGGCCTGGTGTTCGGCGTCGACATCGCCGCGCGCGACTCCGCCACCGTCGGCGGCATGGCGTCGACCAACGCCGGCGGACTGCGCACCGTGCGTTACGGCAACATGGGCGAGCAGGTGATCGGCCTCGATGTGGTGCTTCCCGACGGATCGATCGTGGCGCGGCACAGCCACGTTCGGCAGGACAACACCGGCTACGACCTCGCATCGCTGTTCGTCGGCGCCGAAGGCACGCTCGGCGTGATCACCGGATTGGATCTGCGCCTGCACCCGACCCCGACGAACAGGGTGACCGCGGTCTGCGGTTTCGCCGACCTCGACGATCTCGTCGCCGCAGGCCGTGAGTTCCGCGATATGGACGGCATCGCCGCTCTGGAGTTGATCGACTCCCGCGCAAGCGATCTGACCGCCGAGCACTTGGGTGTCGCCGCGCCGGTCGAAGGTGCCTGGCAGTTGTTGATCGAACTCGCCGCGGACACCGACCAGACCGAGCAGTTGGCCGATGCGCTGGAACATGCGCGGCTCACCGGGGAGCCCGCGGTGGGCGTCGACGTCAACTCCCAGCAGCGCCTGTGGCAGGTGCGCGAATCCGTCGCAGAGGTTCTCGGCCTCTACGGGCCGCCGCTGAAATTCGATGTGTCGTTGCCGTTGTCGGCCATCGCGACGTTCGCGCGCGAGTCCGGTGAGCTGATCGCCGAACACGCACCCGATGCCATCCCTGTGCTGTTCGGCCACATCGGCGAGGGCAACCTACACCTCAATGTGCTGCGTTGCGCCCTCGACGGCGATCGTGAGGCCGCGCTGTATTCCGCGATGATGACGCTGATCGCCCGGCGCGGCGGCAACGTCAGCTCCGAACACGGCGTCGGCAGCCGCAAACGCAATTACATGAGTATGTCGCGCACGGACGCCGACATCGCGGCGATGCGCGCGGTCAAGAAAGCGTTCGACCCCGCCGGATATCTCAACCCCGCCGTACTGTTCGACTAGTCACCGGGGCGCCAGTGCCGCCCGCGCCGTCCGTAGCTCGGCGCGTCGTCGGCCTCTGCGCGCGAATGCCTGCCGTTGGACGTGGTCTCGTCGTCGACGAAAGCGTGCCGCGACGGCGGCTCGAATTCGGAACCAGCCTCGTCGGGGCTTTCGAAGTGGGCGTGGCTGCCGATGTCCAACGGGTAGTCGGGGCTGAGGATGTCCGGCTCGGGGCCCGCCGCCCGCGGTTCCTCCTCGCGCGGAGTGAAACGGCTGAGCGGCTGGAAGCGCTCCTCCTGGTCGGTGTGAAAGCCGTTGTGAGCGAAGCCGATCGGTTCCAACGATGGCGACGGCGGAGGCACATCGGAGAGAAATTCGTGCAGACTGCGCACCGGCTCGCGTCGATGATCGGGCGGTGGCAGCGGATCGGACACGGGTGTCGTCGACTCGGCTGGAGCGGGTTCGGGCTCGACGGGTGACGCGCCGTCCGTTGCCCGCGCGGGCTCGACGCCGTCGGGCGCCAGCAGCGAGTGCCACCGCTCGACCGGTTCGTCACGCCAGGTGTCGGCAGGCGGCGTCAGAACGGGCTCGCGTCGCGCCGCCATCGGCTCCGTGTCGCTGTCATCCTCGACCGGCACGACGACGGGATCGGCCACGATCGGAGCGAACGACGCCGGTGTGCGCGTCGGCGTCTCGGCAGCCGAAACCTCGGCGGGCTCGTCGTGCACCACAGTGAACTCGACATAGTGGTCGTCGTCGATGTCCTCGTCGTCGTCCCAGTATTCGTCGGTCTGCTCGGCCTGCGGGGTCGCGGGGGCGGGGGAACTGGCGAAGCCGAGCAGGAACATCGCGGCCACCACACCGAACAGCGCGATGAACGCGGACAACAGCAGCGACTGCGACATCGCTGCGGCGAACGGCTCGTGCAGGAAGCCGGGCAGTTGGGTGACCGATCCCTCCCCGCTCGGCCCGTCGGCGGCGAGCGGCATCTCGGCGCTGATCCGTGTCGTCATGAACGCCGCCATGCTGGCGCTGCCCAGCACCGACCCGACCTGCCTTGTGGCGTTGTACACACCCGAGCCTGCGCCCGCCACGGTTGGTGCCAGGTTGCGCGTCGCCGTCGCGGCCAGCGGCGACCAGATGAACGCCATGCCGACGCCGGTTGCCGTCAGCGGCAACACGATTCGCCAGATCGGGGTGGTCGAGGTCATCTCGACCGACAACCAGGTCAGTGCGACGGCCAACAGCGAGAAGCCGAAACCGATGATCGGCCGGGGGTGGTGGCGATCGACGATCTTGCCGACCCACGGCGCGAGCACACCGGTCGCGATCGCCATCGGCGCGGTGAGAAGCGCTGAGCGCGTCGGTGAAAGGCCGCACACCGCCTGGGCGTAGAACATCACCGGCAAGAACATCCCGGTGACGACGAAACCGATCGTGGCGACGCCCAGGGTGGACAGGCTGAAGTCGCGGTCGCGGAAGATGGCGAGCGGGATCAACGGCTCGCCGCGGTTGGCCTGCTGCCAGAACACGAAGGCCGCCATCACGCCGAGGCCGCCCGCGAGCGTGCCCCATATCCACGGCGCCCAATGGTGCGCCTGCCCCTCCTGCAGGGCGAAGACGACCATGAACATGCCGACGCCCGACAAGACGACACCGATCAGGTCGAAGCCGCGCTTCTCGGTCGGCAGGTTCGGCACCAGCCAGAAGGCCAGCCCCAGCCCGATGATCCCGATCGGCACGTTGACGAAGAAGATCCACTGCCAGCCGAGCTGGTCGACGAGGACGCCGCCGGCCAGCGGACCCACCAGTGTGGCGACGCCTGCGGTGGTGCCCCAGACGCTCATCGCGACGCCGCGCCGCTCCGCGGGGAAGATGCGGGTGATAGTCGACAGTGTCTGAGGGGTGAGCAGCGCTGCGCCGACGCCCTGGACCACGCGAGCGGCGATCAGCATGCCGATGGTGCCGGACAGCCCGCACCACAGCGATGCGCCGGTGAAGACGAGCAGGCCGAGCAGGTAGAGGTTCTTCGGCCCGTAGCGATCGCCGAGCCGGCCTGCCAGCAGCAGCGGCACCGCGAAACCGAGGAGATAGGCACTGGTCACCCAGATGACGGCGTCGTAGCCGGTGCCCAGCTGCTCCATGATCGACGGGTTGGCGACCGACACGATCGTCGCGTCGACGAGGATCATGAAGAAGCCGACCATCATGGCCCACAGGGCATGCCACGGGTCGGCGACCGACGCGGCTCCCGCCGCGGGTCGGCGTCGCAGCGCCGTGGTCATATCCCCACCTCGTCTCGGGTTCTATCGATGGTGTCGGCTTACCGTGCCCGTCGCCACCGCATTCGGCCTGTTCTTAGGGACTTCGCAGTCACCAGGCCCGCGTTGCCGCAGGCCGACGAAGAACAGCCCTACCGCCGACTACCCCAGTTCGTGAAGTGATTCGCCCCGACGCTACGGGCCGTTAACAAGCGCGACAACTACGCCGGCTCGGCCAGCGCCTCCTGGGAGACCGCTTCAAGGGCGTCGACGCTGGTCGAAACCCCGACAGCTAAAAGTGCAAGCAGTGCCACCAGCGCACTGACGGCCATCACCGCGGCCAGCGCCAGCTCGTTGTTGCCGAGCACGCCGACCAGTGGGGCCACCGCGGCACCAAGGCCGAACTGCGCGGCGCCGAGCAGCGCGGCAGCGGTTCCTGCGGCCTCGGGGTGGCGGGACAACGCGATTGCCGGCGCATTCGGGATGACAAGGCCCATCGCGGCGAGGATCGCCCACACCGGTGCCACGAACCCGGCCAGACCGCCGACGCCAGCCACGGCAAGACCGACGAAGACGCCGCCGGCGAGCAGTGCCGCGGCGAGGGCCCACAAGGTGATGGCCTGCGGCGAGAACCGCTTGAGCAGCACCACGTTGAACTGGGTCGCGCCGATCAACGCGACGGCGCCCGCACCGAACACCAGCGCGAAAGCCTGCTGGTCGAGCCCATAGGTGCCCTGCAGCACGAACGAAGCCCCCGCGATGTAGGCGAACAATCCCGACATGCCGAGCGCGGCGACCAGCACCAGGATGACGAACCTCCTGTCGCGCAGCAGCTCTGCGTAGGTCGCAGCGATACCGCCGATTCGCAGTGGCCTGCGGTGCGAGGGCGGCAATGTCTCGGGCAGCGCGAAAACCGCCACCAGGAGCAGGGCGCCCGCCATGACCACCAGCGCGGTGAAGACCCAGTGCCATGAGCCGTGCAGCAACACGGCCGCGCCGAGCGACGGCGCGACGACCGGCGCGACACCCAGCACCAGCATCAGCCGCGACAGCACCGTCGCGGCGGCGCTGTCGGAGAAGAGGTCACCGACGACGGCGATCGCCACCACCATGCCCGCCGCCGCCCCGACGCCCTGGAGGACGCGGGCCAGGCCGAGCACGACGAGGTTCGGCGCGAGCATGCAGATGACCGACGCCACCATGTGCAACACGATCCCGGCCATCAGCGGGCGCCGCCTGCCCAGCGAGTCCGACAGCGGGCCGACGATCAACTGTCCGAGCGCCAACCCGGCCAGCGTTCCCGTCAGGGTCAGCTGGACGACCGACGACGACACCGAGAGATCGTCGGCGATCTTGGGAAGCGCGGGCAGATACATGTCGATGGTCAGCGGACCGAGAGCGACCATGACACCCAGCACGACGATCATGCGCCAGCGGGAAGGTGTCTTGACGTCCACAGTGGGCGATGTTGCCATGCAAGTGGTTAGCACGCTAAATCAATAATTTCTTCCCCGGTCAATCGGTGATGGTCGTCACCGCTGCTGACGCCAGCACCGGAAACCACGGGCACCGGCCGTTCGTTTGACCAACCGTTAGCCTGAAGGAACGGTTACGTCCACACCAGGAGGCCGCTATGAGGGCTCGGTCCAAGGCCAAGAGCCAGGTGCCGGCAACGGTCGACGAAAATCCCGGTGCCGCCGCGCGTGTGCTGTCGGAGATCATCGAGCGCGGCGCACGCGTGCAGGGCCCCGCGGTGAGGGCATACGTCCAGCGGCTTCGCGACGGCAGCCCGGATGCCACGCCCGCCGAGATCGTCACCAAGTTGGAGAAGCAGTATCTGGCGGCGGTGATGGCCAGCGGCGCTGCCGTCGGCTCCGCGGCGGCAGTTCCCGGCATCGGCACGCTCGCGGCGCTCTCCGCGGTGGCGGGCGAAACCGTGGTGTTCCTCGAGGCGACGGCGGTGTTCTCCCTCGCCGTTGCCGAGGTGCACGGCATACCGGCCGAGCATCGAGAACGCAGGCGCGCACTTGTTCTCGCGGTGCTCGTCGGCGAGGACAGCAAGCATGCCGTCGCCGATCTCCTCGGTCCCGGGCGGACCAAGGGCGCGTGGCTCAGCGAGGGCGCTGCGACATTGCCGCTGCCCGCGGTGTCTCAGCTCAATTCGCGGCTGCTGCGCTACTTCGTCAAGCGCTATGCCCTCAGACGCGGAGCGATCGCGTTCGGCAAGCTGCTGCCCGTGGGCGTCGGGGCGGTCGTCGGCGGCGTCGGCAACCGCATGATGGGTAAACGGATCATCGAGAACGCGCGAATGGCGTACGGCGCTCCGCCGCCACGCTGGCCGTCGAAAATCCATGTGCTGCCCGCGCCTCCTGGCACGAAAACGTCACCTGCGGATTAGCACTCTTGTGGCGTGCGCTTCTGCGCGTAAGCGCTAGCCTTTAGGCGGCGTAGATGCGGGGTAACCGCAGTCTGGAACGAAAGCAGACGGGCAGGCGTCCGTTCGGACTTCTGCCGAAAGAAGGAATCGAGGCGAGTAGCTGCCGTGAGCAGTTCAACTTCACCATTCGGTCAGAACGAGTGGCTGGTCGAGGAGATGTACCGCAAGTTCCGCGAGGATCCTTCCTCCGTGGATTCGAGCTGGCACGAGTTCCTCGTCGACTACTCCCCCGAATCGTCGGCAGCCACCTCGACCGGGTCCGGCAACGGCCCCGCGTCCACGTCGGCCCCGACCGCGCCCCGCGAGCCAGGTCCCGCCCCCGCACCGAAACCCGCCACGCAGGGCAACGGCGCCCCGACCGCCAAGGCCGAGCCGGCACCCGCCAAGGCCGAGCCCGAGCCGGCACCCGCGAAAGCCGAGCCCGAGCCGGCACCCGCGAAAGCCGAGGCGGCCCCGGCGAAGAAGGAAGCGCCGCCCGCCGTCACCCCGCCGCCGGCAGCCAAGACCGATGTCGCTTCTGCCAAGCCCAAGGCCGACTCGAAGCCCGACGAGAAATCCGCGCCGACCGCCGACGGGGACGAGGCCCAGGTGCTCCGCGGCGCGGCCGCCGCGGTCGTGAAGAACATGTCCGCGTCGCTGGACGTGCCGACTGCCACCAGCGTCCGTGCCATTCCCGCCAAGCTGATGATCGACAACCGCATCGTCATCAACAACCACCTCAAGCGGACCCGCGGCGGCAAGATCTCCTTCACCCACCTGATCGGGTACGCGATCGTGGCCGCGGTCAAGAAGTTCCCGAACATGAATCGCCACTTCAGCGAGGTGGACGGTAAGCCCAACGCGATCACACCGGCGCACACCAACCTCGGATTGGCGATCGACCTGCAGGGCAAGGGCGGCTCCCGCCAGCTGGTGGTCGCCGCCATCAAAGGTGCCGAGGCCATGCGGTTCGGCCAGTTCATCGCCGCCTACGAGGACATCGTGCGGCGCGCCCGCGACGGCAAGCTGACCGCAGAAGACTTCTCGGGGGTGACGATTTCGCTGACCAACCCCGGCACCATCGGCACCGTGCACTCCGTGCCGAGGCTGATGCGCGGCCAGGGCGCGATCATCGGCGTCGGTGCGATGGAGTACCCGGCCGAGTTCCAGGGCGCCAGCGAAGAACGCATCGCCGACCTGGGAATCGGCAAGCTGATCACGCTCACTTCGACCTACGACCACCGCATCATCCAGGGTGCGGAGTCCGGTGACTTCCTGCGCACCGTGCACGAGCTGCTGCTCTCCGACGACTTCTTCGACGACATCTTCCGCGAGCTCGGCATCCCCTACGAGCCGGTGCGCTGGCGCACCGACAACCCCGATTCGATCGAGGACAAGAACGCGCGCGTCATCGAGCTGATCGCGGCCTACCGCAACCGCGGGCACCTGATGGCCGACATCGATCCGCTGCGACTTGACAAGAGTCGGTTCCGCAACCACCCCGACCTGGACGTCACCACCCATGGGCTGACGCTGTGGGACCTGGACCGCGTCTTCAAGGTCAACGGCTTCGCCGGTGGCGAGCAGAGGAAGCTCCGCGACGTGCTCGGCCTGCTGCGCGACTCCTACTGTCGGCACGTCGGCGTCGAGTACACCCACATCCTCGAACCCGACCAGCAGAAGTGGCTCGAGGATCGCGTCGAGGTCAAGCACGAGAAGCCGACCGTCGCACAGCAGAAGTACATCCTGTCCAAGCTGAACGCCGCCGAAGCGTTCGAGACCTTCCTGCAGACCAAATACGTCGGCCAGAAGCGGTTCTCGCTCGAGGGCGCGGAGACCGTCATCCCGATGATGGACGCTGTCATCGACCAGGCCGCTGAGCACGCGCTCGACGAGGTCGTCATCGGAATGCCGCACCGCGGCAGGCTCAACGTGCTCGCCAACATCGTCGGCAAGCCGTATTCGCAGATCTTCAGCGAGTTCGAGGGCAACCTGAACCCGTCACAGGCCCATGGCTCCGGCGACGTCAAGTACCACCTCGGCGCCAACGGCACGTACATACAGATGTTCGGCGACAACGACATTGCGGTTTCGCTTGTGGCCAACCCGTCTCACCTCGAGGCGGTCGATCCCGTTCTCGAGGGCATCGTGCGCGCCAAGCAGGACCTGCTGGACAAGGGCGACGGGCCTGACGGCTTCACCGTCGTGCCGCTGATGCTGCACGGCGATGCGGCGTTCGCCGGCCAGGGCGTGGTCGCCGAGACGCTGAACCTGGCACTGCTGCGCGGCTACCGGACCGGCGGCACGATCCACATCATCGTCAACAACCAGATCGGTTTCACCACTTCGCCCGCCGACGCCAAGTCGTCGGAGTACTGCACCGACGTCGCCAAGATGATCGGCGCGCCGATCTTCCACGTCAACGGCGACGACCCGGAAGCGGCGGTGTGGGTGGCGAAACTGGCGATGGACTTCCGGCAGAAGTTCAAGAAGGACGTCGTCATCGACATGCTGTGCTACCGCCGACGCGGGCACAACGAGGGCGACGACCCGTCGATGACCCAGCCGTCGATGTACGACGCGATCGACACCAAGCGTGGCGCCCGTAAGACCTACACCGAGGCGTTGATCGGCCGCGGCGACATCTCGATGAAGGAAGCCGAGGACGCCCTGCGCGATTATCAGGGCCAGTTGGAGCAGGTCTTCAACGAGGTCCGTGAACTCGAGAAGCATGAGATCGAGCCCAGCGAGTCGGTGGAGAGCGACCAGATGCTCCCGGCGGGCATGGACACCGCCGTCGACAAGTCTCTGCTCGCGCAGATCGGCGACGCGCATCTCGCGGCGCCGGACGGCTTCACCGTGCACTCCAGGGTCAAGCCCGTGCTGGAGAAGCGCCGCGAGATGGCCTACGAGGGCAAGGTCGACTGGGCCTTCGCCGAACTGCTGGCGCTCGGCTCACTGATCGCCGAGGGCAAGCTGATCCGGTTCTCCGGCCAGGACACCAGGCGTGGCACGTTCACGCAGCGGCACTCGGTGATCATCGACCGCAAGACCGGTGCAGAGTTCACCCCATTGCAACTGCTGGCCACCAACGGCGACGGACAACCGACCGGCGGCAAGCTGATGATCTACGACTCGGCGCTGTCCGAATACGCCGCGGTGGGCTTCGAGTACGGATATTCGGTGGGCAACCCAGAAGCGGTTGTGCTGTGGGAGGCGCAGTTCGGTGACTTCGTCAACGGTGCGCAGTCGATCATCGACGAGTTCATCAGCTCGGGCGAGGCCAAATGGGGTCAGCTCTCCGACGTTGTCCTGTTGTTGCCGCACGGCCACGAAGGCCAGGGTCCCGACCACACATCGGGCCGCATCGAACGGTTCTTGCTGCTGTGGGCCGAAGGCTCGATGACGATCGCGATGCCGTCGACGCCGGCGAACTACTTTCACCTGTTGCGGCGCCACGCGCTGGACGGCATTCACCGGCCGCTCATCGTGTTCACGCCGAAGTCGATGCTGCGAAACAAGGCGGCCGTCAGCGACATTCGCGATTTCACCGAACAGAAGTTCCGTTCGGTGATGGAGGAGCCGGCCTACACCGACGGCGACGGCGACCGCGGCAAGGTGAAGCGGATCCTGATGACCAGCGGCAAGATCTACTACGAGCTGGTGGCGCGCAAGGCCAAGGAGAAGCGCGATGACGTCGCGATCGTGCGCATCGAACAGCTCGCGCCGCTGCCGAGGCGGCGACTCAACGAGACACTCGACAGCTATCCCAGCGCCGAGCAGTTCTTCTGGGTGCAGGAAGAGCCTGCGAACCAGGGTGCGTGGCCCACGTTCGGCCTGACGCTGCCCGAGCTGCTGCCCGAAAAGCTGACGGGGCTCAAGCGGATCTCGCGACGGGCGATGTCGGCGCCGTCGTCGGGTTCGTCGAAGGTTCATGCCGTCGAGCAGCAGGAGATCATCGACGAGGCGTTCGCCGAGTAACACATTCGCGGAGTTCGCGGGCCGATTCAATCATCGCGCATTGCAGTAGTCGACTACTTACCCTGGCCCCGGCCCCGCCGTCGCACAATCATGTTCGACGAGCGAAGGCGGTGAGCTATGGCGAGACTCGACATCGGTGTCGTAGAAATGCTGGTCAACAGCCGGTTGGGGCCCACTCCCATGGTGCGGAACAGCCTGATGACAGCTCAGGCGGCACAGGCCGATTCGCTATGGGTGATCGATCATCTGAATTCGTTGTTCCCCCGTTCGATCATGAAGAAGCCGTATCTGGGTGCGGCAGCGATGTTGCCGACACCCGATGCATGCCTCGAGCCGTGGACAATGCTCGGACACATTGCCGCCAGAAATCGATTCCGACGGTTGAAGCTGGGAACGGCCGTGACAGACACAGGCCGACGGAACCCCGCGGTGACCGCTCAGGCGGCGGCGACGCTGCACCTGCTGACGAAGGGGCGGGCAATACTCGGCATCGGAACCGGCGAGCGAGAGGGCAACGAGCCCTACGGGGTGGATTGGTCCAAACCCGTGGGCCGCTTCATCGAGGCGATGGCGACGATCCGGGCGCTATGGGATTCCAAGGGTGCCCCCATCACGCGCGACTCGGAGTTCTTCCCGTTGCACAACGCCACCTTCGACCTTCCTCCGTATAAGGGAACGTGGCCGGAGATCTGGATCGCCTCACACGGCCCGCGCATGCTCCGCGCCACCGGGCGGTACGCCGACGGGTGGTTTCCCGGCGCGATATTCAATCGCCCGGATTACAAGGCCTCCCTCGACGTGGTTCGCACCGCCGCTTCGGACGCTGGACGGAATCCGGCGTCGATCCGCGCCGCGAAGTTCTGCTTCGTCGTTCCCGGCCGAAGCCGCGACGAGGTGGACGCAGCGCTCGAATCGGTCGCGATGAAAACCTTCGGGCTTCTGATCCCAGCCGCGGACTGGCAGCGGCACGGCCAGCGCCACCCGATGGGCGACGACTTCAACGGGTTCCAGGACATCGTTCCGCAGATACTCGACGAGCAGACGGTGCTCTCCTATACCGCAGACGTCCCCGTATCTCTGCTCAGGGACTGCATGCTCACCGGCACACCCGACGAGATAGTCGATCAGGTGGCCGAGTGGCGGGGCTTCGGCCTCGAGTACGGAGTCTTCGCCAACGCCGGCTTCATGCAACCCAGTCTGAAGAACAGTCTGGCTTCGGGGCCCTCATTCATACAGGTCCTCCGGCGGCTCAGGAAGCTGTAGCCCGCTGTACTCGCTACCGGCGGTACCGACTAGCCTCTTTGCGAGTCAGTCCAATCCTGGGGGTGCGTACATGAAGGGCTTCGACGGGAAAGTCGCCGTCGTCACCGGCGCGGGGTCGGGCATCGGTCAGGCGCTGGCGATCGAACTCGGCCGCGCCGGCGCCAAGCTGGCCATCAGCGACATCGACACCGATGGTCTCGCGTCGACCGAGGAGCGGCTGAACGCCATCGGCGCGCCGCTGAAGACCGATCGGCTCGACGTCACCGAGCGCGAGGCGTTCGAGCTGTACGCCGATGAAGTCAAGGGCCACTTCGGCACCGTCAACCAGATTTACAACAACGCAGGCATCACGTTCCTGGGCAGCATCGAGGCCAGCCAGTTCAAGGACATCGAACGGGTCATGGACGTCGACTACTGGGGCGTGGTGAACGGCACCAAAGTGTTTCTGCCGCATCTGATCGCGTCGGGTGACGGACATGTCATCAACGTGTCGAGTGTCTTCGGACTGCTTGCGGTGCCGGGGCAGGGTGCCTACAACGCAGCCAAGTTCGCCGTGCGCGGGTTCACCGAGGCGCTGCGCCAGGAGATGATCGTCGCGGGCCATCCGGTGAAGGTGACCTGTGTGCATCCCGGCGGCATCAAGACGGCGATCGCCCGCAACTCCGCGGCCGCCGAGGGTATCGACCAGCAAGAGCTCGCGAAGTTCTTCGACAAGAAGCTCGCCACCACGTCCGCCCAGAAAGCGGCGCGGGTCATCCTCGACGGTGTCCGCAGAAACAAGGCCCGCGTGCTCGTCGGCAACGACGCCAAGGGTCTTGATCTGCTCGCGCGGGTCACCGGTTCGGGTTATCAACGGGTGGTCGCCGCGGTGACCTCGCGGCAGGGACCCACCAGCACGCTCGCCTGACCGCGCTGTCGAGTACCCCTAGCGGCTGGTTGCGCCGAGCGGGTGTTCGGCGAAGAATTCGTCGGCGACGTGTGCAGGATCGCTTCCCGCCTCGACCTGACGGCGCATCTGCACCAGTCCCGCCGTGTCCAGCACCCCCGCCACTTCGTTGAGCGCGAGCACCTGCATCTCGGACAGCTCGTTGCGACGGTACAACGGCACGACGTTCTCGGCGCGAATCAACGCCGTGCGGTCCGTCAGGACTATCGTGTCGGCCGGGATGTCCGGATCGGCCGTCGACGTCCACGCCGCGTTGATCCGCCCGATCCGCAACGCCTCGAAAAGCTCTGCCGCCCTGGGATAGTCATTCGCTTTGACCGTGCAGGTGCCGACGGTGGTCTGCGGCGGAGCGTCGGCGACGTGCCCGACCTCGAGCTTGTCGCAGTTGCGCACCGCCGCCGTCACGTCCCGTCCACGCCATGCTTCGGCGGTGGCTTCGGTGACGGCGAGCGCGGGTTTGTCCTCCGCGGCCTCGGCGAAGTCACCCGCGGCCACGCCCTCGGGAAGCGCCGAGACCATGTCGCGGTACACCTGAGTCGCGGCCCGTGCTTTGGCGCCTGGCGCGAAGGTGTTGAGCAGCCTGCCGGTGAAGCCCGCCACGACGGTGACGTCGCCCGAGTCCAGTCCCGTAAACGGGTCGGGCAGGACCTCGACGTGCGCGGGCGTTCCGTAGCTGCGCAGAGCCGCGGCGTACAGCGACGCCAGCAGTCTCGACTGGGCGTCTTTGCGGGCGCCGACGGCCATTGACGGGCCGGTCGTCGTTGCCGCGCAGCCGGCAACCAGAAGCGCAGCGAGCACCGCGACGACGAGTCTTCGTGCCGCCATCGCTGCGGTCAGTCCGTCCAATCTGAGGCGGCCGCGACCGCCGCGGCCACGGCAGGCCCGACACGCGGGTCCAGCGGGCTCGGAACGATGAAATCGGGCGCCAGGTCGCCGCCCACCACGCTGAAGATCGCCTCGGCGGCGGCGACCTTCATCTTCTCGGTGATGCGGCGCGCACCTGCGTCCAGCGCCCCACGGAACACTCCGGGGAATGCCAGCACGTTGTTGATCTGGTTGAAGAAGTCACTGCGCCCCGTCGCCACCACGGCGGCGTACTTCGCGGCCACCTCGGGGTGGACTTCGGGGTCGGGGTTGGACAGTGCGAACACGATGCCGTTGGGCGCCATCGTCGCAATCAACTCCTCGGGCACGACACCGCCCGAGAGTCCCAGGAACATGTCGGCGCCCTTGAGCGCCTCGATCATGCCGCCGGACCGGCCATCGGGGTTGGTGCGCTTGGCCAGATCGGCCTTGACCGGGGTCAGGTCTTCGCGCTGGCTGTGCAGGATGCCGCGCGAGTCCAGCAGCGTCATTTCCGAAATACCCGCGGCGAGAAGGATGTTCGCGCACGCCACACCCGCCGCGCCGACGCCGGAGATCACCACCCGCAGCGACGACAGGTCACGGTCGAGCACCTTCGTCGCGCCCAACATCGCCGCGAGCACGACAATCGCGGTGCCGTGCTGATCGTCGTGCATCACCGGGCAGTCCAGAGCCTCGATGAGGCGACTTTCGATGTCGAAGCAGCGCGGCGCCGAGATGTCTTCGAGGTTCACCGCACCGTACGTCGGCCGCAGCCGGATCAGGGTCTCGACGATCTCGTCGGGATCCTTCGTGTCCAGGACGATCGGGATGGCGTCCAGGTCGCCGTACGCCTTGAACAGCCCGCATTTGCCTTCCATCACCGGCAGCGACGCGGCCGGTCCGATGTCGCCGAGGCCAAGTACCGCGCTGCCGTCGCTGACCACGGCGACCAGCCGGTTGGCCCAGGTGTAGCGGGCGGCCAACGTGTGGTCGGCGGCGATCGCCCGACTCACCTGCGCCACACCCGGGGTGTAGGCGATCGACAGGGCGCGCTGAGTATCCAAGGGCGCCTTCAACTCCACCGAGAGCTTGCCTGCTACGTGCGCCTCGAAGATCTCCTCGTCAGTGACGATGAGCTGCGGGTTTTCCGGTTGATCAGGCACAACCAAAAAGGGTAACGACGAACTGGTAGGTAACCTAATCGCCTCAGATGAGGCCGAGTTCCTTGACGGTGTTGCGCTCGTCGGCCAGTTCGGCCGTCGACTTGTCGATCTTGCCGCGGGAGAAGTCGTCGATCTCCAGCCCCTCGACGATCGACCAGTTGCCGTCCTT
Source organism: Mycobacterium sp. ITM-2016-00318 (assembly GCF_002968285.2). Taxonomy (NCBI): domain Bacteria; kingdom Bacillati; phylum Actinomycetota; class Actinomycetes; order Mycobacteriales; family Mycobacteriaceae; genus Mycobacterium; species Mycobacterium sp. ITM-2016-00318. The sequence continues at coordinate 4,076,586 of NZ_CP134400.1, forward strand.
GGTCGTCACTGGGAACGACGAGATCAGACCCTCGGGAACGTCGTAGCTGCCGTCGGAGACCACTGCCATCGAGACCCAATTGTCCTTCGGGCTGCCGAGCAGCCAGTCGCGGGCGGCGTCGACGGTGGCCGACGCGGCCGAGGCCGCCGACGAGGCGCCGCGCGCATCGATGATCGCCGCGCCGCGCTTGGCGACGGTCGGGATGAAGTCGTTCTCGATCCAGTCCTGGTCTTTGACGACCTCGGCGGCGTTCTTGCCGCCGACCTCGGCGTGGAACACGTCGGGGTACTGGGTGGCGGAGTGATTGCCCCAGATCGTCATCTTCTTGATGTCGGTGACCTTCGCGCCGGTCTTGCGGGCCAGTTGCGAGATCGCCCGGTTGTGGTCAAGGCGGGTCAGCGCGGAGAACCGCTCCTGCGGAATGTCGGGCGCGTTGGCCATCGCGATCAACGCGTTGGTGTTGGCGGGGTTACCGGTCACCCCGATACGGACGTCATCGGCGGCCACCGAGTTGAGCGCCTTGCCCTGCGCCGTGAAGATCGCGCCGTTGGCCTCGAGGAGATCGCCGCGCTCCATGCCGGGGCCGCGCGGCCGTGCGCCGACCAGCAGGGCGAGGTTCACGCCGTCGAAGATTTTGTTGGCGTCCGCGCCGATCTCGACGCCGGACAGCAGCGGGAACGCGCAGTCGTCGAGCTCCATCACGACACCCTCTAGCGCCTTCAGTGCAGGCTCGATCTCGAGCAGACGCAGCTCGACCGGGCGGTCAGGCCCGAGCAACGAGCCGCTCGCCAAGCGGAACAGCAGGCTGTAGCAGATCTGGCCGGCGGCTCCGGTGACCGCGACCTTGAGGGGAGATGTGCTCACGTCTTCAGGCTCCTTGGGCAGAGAGGTTTTCCGTGGTCGAAACTAGCGCACCGGCGAGTTCCCGAATCGGGCGGTCCGCAACCGTCCGCGCGTAGCATTGTCCGGGGCCGAATCGGGCCTGCGCTGCGACAGGAGGTCACCGGAGATGCCTTCGTTCCGCGGCGCTCTGCCTCCCGCCCTTCGGCCTGCGCGAAGCAGGCACAGCCACGACGCGAAGTCCACCCACGTGCCGGTCGCACGGGCGATGGTCGACTGCGCCATCTACGTCGACGGTAAGCGGCTACCCGGCAAGTACACCCATGCCGCGGCGCTGAACAAGGTCCACGAGTTGGGATCCGAGGGCAGGAACGCATTCGTGTGGATCGGCCTGCACGAACCCGACGAACACCAGATGCAGGCCGTCGGGGACGTGTTCGGGTTGCACGAACTGGCCGTCGAGGATGCGGTGCACGCACACCAGCGGCCGAAGCTGGAGCGCTACGACAAGACCCTGTTCATGGTTCTCAAGACGGTGAACTACATCGAGCACGAATCGGTGGCCAAGGCCAGGGAGATCGTCGAGACCGGCGAGATCATGGTGTTCGTCGGCGCCGACTTCGTGGTGACGGTCCGCCACGGCGAACACGGCGAACTCGCCGGGGTGCGACGCAACCTCGAAGCCTCACCCGCTCTGCTCAAGCTGGGGCCCTACGCGATCATGCACGCGATCTCCGACCATGTGGTGGACGGCTATCTCGACGTCACCGATCTGATCGAGACGGACATCGACACGATGGAAGAGGACATCTTCTCGCCCGTCACCCACACCAACATCGAGTGCATCTACCTGCTCAAGCGGGAAGTCGTCGAACTGCGCAGGGCCGTCAACCCGTTGACCCTGGCGCTGCAGCGACTCCACACCGACCACAACGACCTCATCTCGGTCGAGGTGCGGCGCTATATGCGCGACGTGCTCGACCACAACATCCAGGCCTCCGACCGCATCACGAGCTACGACGAAATGCTCAGCTCGCTGGTGCAGGCCGCCCTCGGCAAGGTCGCCATGCAACAGAACGTCGACATGCGCAAGATCTCGGCGTGGGTGGCGATCGCGGCTGTGCCCACGGCGCTGGCGGGCATCTACGGGATGAACTTCGAGCACATGCCCGAGCTGCAATGGACCTGGGGCTACCCGGCCGTGCTCACGGTGATGTTCTGTGTGTGCTTCCTGCTGTATCGCACCTTCCGGCACAGCCACTGGCTCTAGATCAACCGCGAATTTGCGTTCCTGCAGGCCCTCTCTCGCACTTCCTCTGCCGGAATGCAATTTCGCGAGAATCTAACTGGGCGCTGAGGCCTTGCGGTTCGGGTCGAGCACGTCGACGCCGTCGCTGCGCCACGCCTCGCGCATGGCCTCGGCCCCTTTGAGCCGCACCCACGCTGCCTCCGTCGGCGTGATCGGAATGGCCGAAAGCACGACCACCGGATCGTGGGGGGCGGGCAGCTCGACATCGCCGATGTCGCTGCGGCCCAACAGGAATGCGGTGAAGGCAGCACCATCCCACAGCGCAGACCCGAGGTCGACCAGCGCATCGGGAGCCAGCACCAACCCCTCGACGGCGGGTGCGGCCGCCAGCACCGCCACGCTGCGCGCCAGGCCCGTCGGCGTCGGGACGCGCAATGCGACGGCCACCTCCGCGCGGGGTCCGCGCACCGTTCTTCCGGCGGTGGCGAACTCGGCGGGATCGGTCATCGGCTCGCGCGAACAGCCCAGCGAGACATAGTGGATGACGCCGTCGGCATCGGGTCCGAACCGCAGCACGTCGAACGACTGCGTGCCCAGAAACGTCACGGTCGCGGTGTCGGGCTCGGAAGCGAAGTGTGCGAGCAGGCGAGCGCGAACATCCGCAAGGACTGTCACCCGGTCGGCGGCGACGTCTGCTCGTCGGGCGTGAAGGTCCGCTCCTCCTGCGGCGCGGGCGGCGACGCAGGTGGCGACGACGCGGCGTGCTCGCGCGCTCCCGGCGGCGGGATGGAGAGGTTGGCTCCGGTGTCGGCGTCGAAGATGAGCAGCTTGGTGGTGTCGAAGGCGAGTTCCACCGTGCCTCCCGCCGTCACCTTCGACTCGGTCGAAACCCGTGCCACGAACTCGTTCTCGCCAACGCCCGACTCTGCGGCGAGCTCTGCCAGCTGTGCGGCCCGCGCACCGGCACCCTCGGATCTGAAGTGCACGTACTTGTCCGCACCGAGCGATTCGACGAACTCGACCGTCACCTCTGCGGTCAACGCCCGGATCCGCGCGTACGTGTCGATCAGCGAGGCGTCCTCGATGTGTTCGGGCCGGATCCCGACGATCGCGTTGTTGGGCCTCTTGTGCTGGGCAAGCACGTCGTGCACCTCCTGGGTGAGCGTCACCTCGCCGAACGGCAGCCTCACCCCGACATCGGTCAACGTCGCCGGGAAGAAGTTCATCGCGGGCGATCCGATGAAACCGGCGACGAACAGGTTCGCCGGCCTCGAGTAGAGCTCCTCGGGTGTGCCGATCTGCTGAGCGATCCCCGCGCGCATGACGACGACGCGGTCGCCGAGCGTCATCGCCTCAGTCTGGTCGTGGGTCACGTAAACCGTTGTGGTGCCGAGCCGGTTCTGCAGCCGGGCGATCTCCGAACGCATCTGCACGCGCAACTTGGCGTCGAGGTTGGACAGCGGCTCGTCCATCAGGAACGCCTTCGGGTTGCGCACGATCGCACGTCCCATCGCCACCCGCTGGCGCTGGCCACCCGACAGCTGTGCCGGCTTGCGATCCAGAAGCGCCGTCAGGTCGAGGATTTTCGCCGTCTCTTCGACCTTGGTGGCTATATCGGCCTTTTTCACCTTCGCCAACGTCAGCGGAAAAGCGATGTTCTGGCGCACGGTCATGTGCGGGTAGAGCGCATAGGACTGAAAGACCATCGCGATATCGCGGTCCTTGGGCGCCTTGTCGTTCACCCGCTCGCCGCCGATGCGCATCTCGCCCGACGAGATCTCCTCCAGGCCAGCGATCATGTTGAGCGTGGTGGACTTTCCGCAGCCGGACGGGCCGACGAGGATGATGAACTCGCCGTCGGCGATCGTGACCGAGAGATCCTTCACGGCCGTGGCGCCGTCGGGGTAACTCTTGGTCACCCGATCCAACACAATCTCGGCCATCGAACTACCCCTTCACCGCACCGGACGTCAATCCAGCGACGATCCGTCGTTGGAAGATGAGAACAAAGATGATGATCGGAACCGTGATCACCATTGCGCCCGCGGCAATGGATCCCGTCGGCTCCTCGAATTGCGAACTGCCCGTGAAGTTCGCGATCGCCACCGGCGCGGTGATCGCGCGTTCGGTGGCCGTCAACGACAGCGCGAGCAGTAGGTCGTTCCACGCGAAGATGAACACCAGGATCGCCGCGGTGACGATGCCGGGCGCCGCCAGCGGCGCGATCACCTTACGGAACGCCTGCGACGGTGTGGCGCCGTCCATCTTGGCAGCCTTCTCCAGATCCCAGGGGATCTCCCGGAAGAACGCCGACAGCGTGTAGATCGCCAACGGCAGCGCGAACGTGATGTACGGGATGATCAGGCCGGGCCACGTGTCGAAAAGCCCGATGCTGCGCCACATGTTGAAAATCGGTGTCACCAAGGAGATCTGCGGGAACATCGCGATCAGCAGTGCGACGCCGACCAGCAGACGCTTACCCGGAAAGGACAGCCGCGCCACCGCGTAGGCCGCCATACCGCCGACGACGACGGCGATCACCGTGGTGATAAGCCCGATACCGATCGAGTTGATCAGCGCCGAGCTGAACGCATTCCCGGAGAAGATGCCCTTGTAGTTGTCGAAGGTGATCTCGCTGGGAATCAGCTTGCCGTCCTTCACCGTTGAGGTCGGCTTCAAAGACAGCGAAAGGATCCACAGCACCGGGAACAGCGCGTAGATCACCACGAGGATGTTGACAACGGTCCATCCCGTTGCCCGGCCCGCGCCGACACGCTCAGCCACGTCAGCGCCTCTCCTCGTCGGACCCGGGCGCCGACGCGCCGAAGAGCGTGATGTAGATGAACGCGATGATCGCCACCGACAGGAAGATCAGCACGCTGATCGCCGACCCGAGGCCGAGGTTGAAGGCCTTGAACAGGTTGTCGTAGCCCAGGATCGACACCGACCCGGTGTTGTTGGCCCCGCCGGTGAGCACGTAGATGTTGTCGAAGATGCGGAACGCGTCAAGCGTACGGAACAACAGCGCCACCAGAATCGCCGGCTTGATAAGCGGCAGAGTGACTTTGAACAGCCTCTTCCACGCGCCTGCGCCGTCGACCTGCGCGGCGTTGAGCAGGTCCTGCGGCACCAAAGCAAGGCCGGCGAGCAACAGCAGTGCCATGAACGGCGTTGTCTTCCACACCTCGGCGAGCACGACGATGGCCAGCGACGGGAGCTGCTCGGTCAGCGGCGCGCTGCCCTCCGGCAACAGGTTGGCCAGATAACCGGTGCCCGGTGTCCATGCGTAGTACCAGCTGTAGGACGCGGCGACGGTGACGATGCCGTACGGGATGAGGATCGCGGTGCGCACGACACCCTTGCCGAAGATGGTCCGGTGCATCACCATGGCCAGCGCCATGCCGAGCACGAACTCGATGGCGACCGAGACGACGGTGATGACAAGGGTGATGACGAACGCCGTCCACCAGTACCGGTCGGTGAGAACGGTCTGGTAGTTCGACAACCCGACGAACGCGGTGTCGTCCGGCGCTGCCAGGTTGTAGCGCTGCAGGCTCAGCCACACCGCGTAGCCGATGGGGTAGGCGGTGACGGCCAGCATCAGGATGACCGCGGGCGCGATCAACAAGTACGCCAGCCTGCGGTCGGACTTCTTGTCGTCGCCTGCGCCCCCCGCAGACGGTGCCGGGGTCTTGGATGCGTCGTGGTCTTCCAAGGTGGCCGTCATGGAATCAGCCCCTTACCGTCGATGGCCTTCTGAACCGCTTCGGTCAGCTCGTCGGCGGTCCGCTCGGGGTCTATTTCGGTGATCGGCGCGAGCGTCGCGGAGATCCTGGTCGAGACCGCCTGGTAGACGGGCGTGGCCGGGCGAACCGCGGCGCTGGTGAGCTGTTCGCGGATGATCGCGTACTGCGGATATTTCTTTTGGAACGCCGGGTCGTCATACAGCGAGGTGCGCACCGCGGGCAGGCCACCCTCGACCGACGTATAGCGCTGATTTTCGACACTGCGCAGGCACCGGATCGCTTCGAACGCCTCGGCACGGTGCTGGGTGGTGCGGGCAACCGCGAGGTTCAGGCCGCCCAGCGTCACCTTCGCCTGCTCGCCCGGCTGCACACCCGGATAGGGCGCGAACCCGAACACCTTCTTGCTCGCGTCGTACGCCGCGTCGAATTGGGCGTCGTCGGGTGAGAAGGTGCCTTCGTCGTTGATGCTGCCCGCCAGCGCGGGGTCCTTGTCGAGGGGAAGGAAACTCACCCCGCCCTTGACGGCGTTCTCCAACATCGAGGGCAGCACGAACGGCCAGTTCACCTCGAGCGCGGCCTTGCCCTGTTCGAGAGCGAGTCGTGCGGTGCCTTCGTCGGTCTGGGTGATGGACGGGTCGGCGCCTGGCGCGGTGGCCACCGCCTTCATGATCTGCAGCGCCTTGACCGTCGCCGCTCGATGCTCGGGGGTGTCGACCAGCGTGACGGATTTCCCGTCATCGGAAAGCACTTGACCGCCAGCGCTTTCCAGCAAGGTGTTGAACCACACCACCAGACCTTCGTACTGCTTTGCCTGTAGCGCAATCCAACTTGGCTTGCCTGCGGCGTGCAGTCTGGTCGCCTCGGCCACCATGCCGTCCCAGGTGTTCGGTGGCTTGTTCATCAGATCCGCGCGGTACCAGAGCAATTGGGTGTTGGTCGTGACCGGCGCGGCATAGAGCTTGTCCTGCCACTTGGCTGTTTCCAAGGGCCCCGGCAGCGTGTTGGTGGTGGCGTCGGCCTCGGCCTGCCCGGACGGATCGTCGGACAGCGGCAACGCCCAACCGGCCTCGGCGAATTCGGCGGTCCACACGACGTCGAGCGCCATCAGGTCAAGCGTCTTGTCGTTGCCTGTGAGCCGCCGTGCCAACTGCAGGCGCTGCGCGTCGGCCTCTTTGGGCAGGCTGATCTGCTGGATGGTGAAGCGGCCCGCCAGTTCGTCGTTGCAGCGCTTGGCCACGGCGGTGAACGTCGCCATCTCGCTTGCCGGCGTGTAGTAGTTGATGACGAGCCCGCCACCGCCGGAACCACATGCCGTCACCACGGATGCCGTAGTCGCAGCCGCCAACGCCGCTGCACACAGTCGACGTGCGCGCACGTCGAGCCTCCTGTCCGCGTCCGATGTCGCCGCCGGAGCGGCTCCGGCGGGGAAGTCCCGCGCCAGAACCGTAGAGCTAGCTGTGCGTGATTTGCAACACTTCGCAGCGGCGCGTCGATAGCCGCAGCATGATCGTGACCTGCGACGGCGCGCTGTTCGTCAGGCTCAGATGGCCAAGCGCGCCAGCAGTTCCCGGCCCTTCTCGGCGTTCTGCGGGTCGCAGAGCACGTCATAGCGGCCCGCAACGAGCTGCATCGTGGAACTGAAATCTCTTGTGCCGCGAGCCATCGCGTACGGGATCGCCGACGTGATCAGGCCGAAGAAGACACCCGCGACCAGGCCGGTGATCAGCGACGCCCACGGGTTCTCGCTGAAGAAGCCGAGAATCAGCCCGATGAACAGGCCGAGCCATGCGCCCGTGAGCACGCCGCCGCCGAGGACCTTGGGCCAGGTCAGCCGGCCGGTGACCCGTTCGACCTGCATCAGGTCGACGCCGACGATCGTCACCTGCTGGACAGGGAACTCCGCATCGGACAGATGGTCCACCGCGCGCTGCGCCTCGGCGTAGGTCGGATACGAACCGATCGGCCAGCCCTTCGGCGGCGTCGGCAAGGCGGCAGGTCCGCGGGCCGGAGTCGTCGGCGCTCCCGGTGTCGTGCCGGGGGTTTGCCCGGGCTGGAAGGGGCTGGTCATGGATCCTCATTCTCCCTTATTCGAACCGAGAATTCTCGACGCCGTCAAAGCTCAACGTTCGGCGGCGGGCGTTGGTGCCCCACCTCGGGTACCAGCGCATACGCTAGGTTGAACAGCATGACAAATCCGGGTGGGGACTCCTCCGAAACGCCAACATCCGACACCGGTTCAAGCTCGTCGGAGCCGACATCGGGCGCGTACGAAGCGCCGTCGATCGAGCAGTCGCAGCAGCGGGACGACGAGTCGGCGCCGCAGCCCGCCACCGAACACTTCACCCCGCCTGCCGAGCAGCACGTCCCGCCTGCGCAGCCGGCAGGCGAACAGTCCACTCCGGGACACGCCGCGTCGTCGGCTTTCGACACACCGCCGACCGGTTATCCGCCTGCTCCGGATCCCGGCCAGGGCGGTTACCCGCCGCCCTACCCGCAGGCACCGCCCTACCCGCAATCACCGCCCTACCCGCCGTCACCGGCCTACCCGCCGCCTCCGCCCGGTTTCCCGCAAGCCGGTGCACAGCAGCCGGGCTATCCGCCGCCTTACCCCGACCCGTCGGGGTTCGGTGGGCAGCCCGGATACGGCGCACAGTCCTACCCGCCGCCCCCGTACGGCGCCGCACCGACCGGCTATCCGCCGCCGCCCTCGTCGTATCCGGCACAGGGGTATGCCGGCGGGTACGGCGGTGGCTACGGGCAGCCGCAGCCGGAAACCAACCAGCTGGCGATCTGGTCGCTGGTGGCCTCGCTGATCGGGATCCTCTGCACCCTTGGCTCGCTCGTCGGGATCGGCCTCGGGTTCGTCGCGCTGAACCAGATCAAGGAGAACCGTCAGGGCGGCCACGGGTTGGCGATCGCCGGCATCGCCGTCGGCATCGCGACGTTGATCATCAGCATCATCTGGACCGTGTTCGCGCTCAGCGCCTGACATGAGCAGTCCGCACGAGCCGTACCGCGGCGGCGAGTACCCGCCGTTGGAACAGTCTGCGCCGCAACAGGACCCGTACGCCGCTGTGGATTACCCGACCGGGTATCCGCAGCTGCCACCGCCCGTCTACCCGCAGGGCGGCGGGTATCCGCCCCCGTATCCGGGCTATCCGCCGTACGACCCCTACCAACAGGGCAGGCCGCTCGGCACCAACGGCAAGGCGATCGCGTCGCTGGTCGCCGCATTGGCCGGACTGGTGTTCTGTGGCCTGCCGTCAATCGCCGGCCTCATCCTCGGCATCATCGCGATGCGGGAATGCAAGCGCACCGGCCAGGACGGCTACGGTCTCGCGCTCGCCGGAACCATCGTCGGTGCACTCGTCACCGCGCTGGTCGTGCTCTACTTCGTCTTCGTCATCGGCATCGCAGCGAGCGGATGGCAATGGGCGCCATGAGGTTTGACGGCTAGCTCGGCGGCTGGAACGGTTCGGCCTCGCGCATCATGCCTGCCGCGCGACCCTTGCCGGCGATCACCAGAGCCATCTTGCGGCTGGCCTCGTCGATCATCTCGTCGCCGAGCATCACCGCACCGCGCGCGCCCCCGGCCTGCGAAGTGTGCCATTCGTAGGCCTCGAGGATCCGCTCTGCGTGGTCGTAGTCGGTTTGTCGTGGGCTGAAAAGCTCGTTGCCTGCCGCGATCTGGTCCGGATGCAGCACCCACTTGCCGTCGTAACCCAGCGCTGCCGACCGACCCGCAACGCGGCGGAACGCATCGACATCGCGCACCTTCAGATACGGGCCGTCGATCGCGAGCACGCCGTGGGTCCGCGCGGCGATCAGGATGCGCATCAGCACGTGGTGGTGGGCGTCGCCGATGTCGTAGCCCTCTGGCTGCTCACCGACCTCGAGCGTGCGCATATTGAGGCTGGCCGCCATATCGGCCGGGCCCAGCACCAGCGCCTGCACCCGCGGCCCCGCCGCGATCGCGTCGATGTTGGTCAGCCCGTTGGCGTTCTCGATCTGCGCCTCGACGCCGATCCGGCCGACGGGTAGGCCGTGGGTGGTCTCCAACTGGGTCAGCAGCAGATCGAGCGCGGTGATGTGGGAGACGTCGGTCACCTTGGGCAGCACGATGACGTCCAGCGACGCGCCCGCGGTGGACACCACTTCGATGGTGTCGGCATACGTCCACGGAGTGGTCCAGTCGTTGACGCGCACGCCGCGCAGCTGTCCCGCCCAGCCCGATTCGGCCAGCGCCGTCGCGACCTGCGTACGGGCCTCGGTCTTGGCGTCCGGCGCGACCGCGTCCTCCAGATCTAGGAACACCTCGTCGGCGGGCAGAGTCTTGGCCTTTTCGATCATCTTGGCGCTGCTGCCCGGGACGGAAAGGATCGTCCGACGGGGTCGATACCGGTTTTCCACAACCACACTCTCTACCCTTTGAGTCATGGCGGCGGTGAACAGGGTCTATGCGGCCCGACTCGCGGGAATGGTGGTCTTGGGCCCCGACGGCGAGTCCATCGGCCGTGTCCGCGACGTGGTGATCAGCATCAGCATCGTCCGCCACCAACCACGGGTGCTCGGCCTGGTCGTCGAACTGCTCACCCGACGACGCATCTTCGTGCCGATCGGCCGGGTAACGGCGATCGACCCCAGCGCCGTCACGCTGACCACCGCCAACGTCTCGCTGCGGAAGTTCTCGCAGCGGCCGGGCGAGGTGCTGGTCCTCGGTCAGGTGATCGAGACCCGCGTGCGCGTCGATGATCCCGAACTGCCCGAGCTCGCCGGGGTGGACGTCGTCGTCATCGATCTCGGCGTCGAGCAGAGCAGGACCCGTGACTGGCTGGTCACCAAGGTCGCCGTGCGGCCCCTCGGGCGCCGGCTCGGCCGCCGCCGCAACATCGACATCGTCGACTGGCAGCGCGTGCATGGACTGACGCCGTCGGGCCTTGCCATGCCCGGTCAGGGCGTCGCGCAGCTACTCGAGCAGTTCTCGGGGCAGCGCCCGATCGAGGTCGCCGAGGCGATCCGCGAGCTGCCCGAGAAGCGCCGCTTCGAAGTGGTGAGGGCGCTGGACGACGAACGACTCGCCGACGTGCTTCAGGAGCTGCCGGAAGACGAACAGGCCAACGTGTTGCGCCAGTTGGAGCCTGAACGCGCGGCCGACGTGCTGGAGGCGATGGATCCCGACGACGCCGCCGACCTTCTCGGCACCATGACCCCTGCCGACGCTGAGCTGTTCCTGCGCCGGATGGACCCCGAGGACTCCGAGGACGTGCGCCGCCTGCTGGCGCACTCGCCGGACACCGCGGGCGGGTTGATGACGTCGGAACCGGTGGCGATCGCACCCGACACCACGGTCGCCGAGGCGCTGGCCCGCGTTCGCGACCCGGACCTGACCCCCGCGCTGGCGTCGCTGGTGTTCGTGGTGCGCCCGCCGACCTCCACTCCGACCGGCCGATATCTGGGGTGCGCGCACCTGCAGCGGCTGCTGCGGGAGCCGCCTGCGTCGCTCGTCGGCGGCATCCTCGACACCGACCTGCCGAGTCTGCGGCCCGAGGATCCGCTGACGGCCGTCACCCGATATTTCGCTGCCTACAATCTGGTCTGCGGTCCGGTTGTCGACGAAGAAGGCCACCTGCTCGGCGCGGTGTCCGTCGATGACGTTCTCGACCATCTGCTGCCCGACGACTGGCGCGAGCGCGAGGAACCGGAACTGGCCGAGGGGGTGACATGAGCGATCTGACGGCGCGTCAGCGGCTCGATACCCCCGGCACCTCACGGCGTCGATTTTCCTTCACCGTCGACGCGGAGACGGTAGGACAATTCAGCGAGTCGATCGCCCGGTTCCTCGGCACCGGCCGCTTCCTCATGTGGCAGACGATCCTCGTCGCCGTCTGGATCGCCCTGAACCTGTTCGCGGTCAAGCTGCGCTGGGATCCGTACCCGTTCATCCTGCTCAACCTGGCTTTTTCGACGCAGGCCGCCTATGCGGCACCGTTGATCCTGCTGGCTCAGAACCGCCAGGAGAACCGCGACCGGGTCTCGCTCGAAGAGGACCGCCGCCGCGCCGAACAGACCAAGGCCGACACCGAGTACCTGGCCCGCGAGCTCGCCGCGTTGCGACTGGCCGTCGGCGAGGTCGCCACCCGCGACTACCTGCGCCGCGAGCTCGACGAGCTGCGGGACATGTTGCACGACATGCGGCCTTCGCAGTCCTCCGACGGCAGCAAGGATGGGCCGGGCAAAACCCATAGCGGCGAGCGTCGATCCAAAAAGTCGAATTGAACCAGGTCAGGCATTGTTGTCACGCGGCCCGCGATGACTAGGTATGGTGACTTGGTTCACAAGGCAGGCGCAAACTTAGGACGGTCGAGTGCACATAGGGGGAGGAGCCGCGCTGGAAGCAGTGCGGAATTGCGCAGCGCGGGCCATGCGCTCACCCGTTTTGGGCATTGCGGCCATCACCCCGATCGTCTTCGCAGGCGCAGTCGCGGCCTCGCCCGGCACGATCTCGCCCATCCGCGATTCCGCTGTCACACCGCTTGCGGCCGTCGCCCCATCGCCCATCAACCCTGACGGCGCCTCTGTCGTCGCAGCCACCAAGACGCCGACCCCGTTCCATATCGCCTCGGCCGCAGGGATCTCCGGCCCGCCGCCCTCGGCAGTGGTGAGTTCGCCTGGCACACTTCGCATTCCGATGATCGCGCTGAACGCCTACCAAAACGCCGAACGGATGATGGCGGCGTCCTTCCCGGGCTGCGGCATCAGCTGGAACCTGCTCGCCGGCATCGGGCGCATCGAGTCGATGCATGCCAACGGCGGCGCCACCGACGTATCCGGGTCAGCCGCCCGGCCCATCTACGGCCCCTCGTTGGACGGCACCCTGCCCGGCAACGAAGTCATCGAATTGAGCCGCAACGCCAACCGGGTGACCTATGCCCGCGCGCTTGGTCCGATGCAGTTCCTGCCCGGCACCTGGTCGCGTTACGCGTCGGACGGCAACGGAGACGGCAAAGCCGATGTGCAGAACGTGTTCGACGCCAGCCTGGCCGCGGCCCGCTATCTGTGCAGCGGCGGGCTGAACCTGCGCGATCAGTCGCAGGTGATCACGGCCATCCTCCGCTACAACAACTCGATGGCCTACGCCCAGAACGTGCTCGGCTGGGCGGCCGCGTACGCCACGGGCGTGGTGCCGATCGATCTGCCGCCGATCACCGGGCCGATCCCGCCGATCGCCGACACGCACCTGGATAAGTACCAGGGCCTTGGCCCCGGGTCGCCGCTGAACGTTCTCGGTCTGCCCGCCAACGACCCGCTGGCGATGGTCCCGCTGATGGATCAGACCCGCACCGACGTGGCCAGTCAGCTCAACGGCCAATTCGGTCCGCTGCCCGGACCTGCGCAGGAGGGCGCGCCGATGATGGCGCAGCCCGGTCCCGCGCAAAACGTTCCGTCGTGGATGCCGCCGTGGATGCAGGCCGCTCAGCAACAGCAGCAAGTGCCCCAGCAGCAAGTGCCCCAGCAGCCGCCGCAGCAGAACTGTGCGGTGTTCTGCATCGGCACGAACGCACCCGCGCCGGTGCAGCCGCAGCTGCCGCCGGAAGCGCTGCCCCCAGGCGTCGCACCGGCCGCCGCGCCGCTCGACATCGCGCCTCCCCCGATGGCCGGACCGCCACCCCCGGCCCCTGGCGAAGCGCCACCACCTGCACCTGGGCCGACCGCCGAGCCGCCGATTGTCGGACCGGCGCCGGGCCCGCCACCGGCCTGACCGAGCCCGGGCGCGGATCCGCCCGATCGGCTCCGCCTACACTCGGCGGTGATGTCAGAACGCCGTACTGAGCTGGAATCCGCGATCCGCACCGGCCTCGCCAAGGTGATCGACCCCGAGTTACGCAGGCCGATCACCGAGCTCGGCATGGTCAAGAGCGTCGATGTGGAAGCCGACCGCGGCGTGCACGTCGGGATCTACCTGACCACCGAGGCGTGCCCGAAGAAGGCCGAGATCTCCGAGCGGGTGGCCGCAGCGGTCGCCGATGTGCCCGGCACCGGCGCGGTGAAGGTCAGCCTCGATGTCATGAACGACGAGCAGCGCACCGAGCTGCGTAAGCAATTGCGTGGCGACGCCCGCGAACCCGTGATCCCGTTCGCCCAGCCCGGTTCGCTGACGCGGGTGTATGCGATCGCATCCGGCAAGGGCGGAGTCGGCAAGTCCAGCATCACGGTCAACCTCGCCGCGGCGATGGCGACCCGCGGGCTGACGGTCGGCGTGCTCGACGCGGACATCTACGGGCATTCGGTTCCGCGGATGATGGGCACCACCGATCGGCCCACCCAGGTGGAGTCGATGATCCTTCCGCCGATCGCCCACGACGTGCGGGTGATTTCGATAGCGCAGTTCACCCAGGGCAATACGCCGGTGGTGTGGCGCGGCCCCATGCTGCACCGCGCGCTTCAGCAGTTCCTCGCCGACGTGTACTGGGGCGATCTGGACGTGCTGCTGCTCGACCTTCCGCCGGGCACCGGCGACGTCGCGATATCGGTGGCGCAGTTGATCCCCGGTGCCGAGATCCTGGTGGTGACAACGCCGCAACTGGCCGCAGCCGAGGTCGCCGAACGCGCTGGTGCGATTGCGCTGCAGACCCGTCAGCGCATCGTCGGGGTGGTCGAGAACATGTCCGGGCTCGTACTGCCCGACGGCACCACGATGGCTGTGTTCGGCGAAGGCGGCGGCCGTCAGGTCGCTGAGAGGCTGACGACCGCGGTCGGCGCGGATGTTCCGCTGCTCGGACAGGTGCCGCTGGATCCCGCGCTCGTTTCCGCGGGCGACTCCGGCGTGCCGCTGGTGCTCAGCGCGCCGGATTCGGCCGCGGGCAAGGAGTTACGCGGCATCGCCGACGCGCTGTCGTCCCGCAAGCGCGGGCTTGCGGGGATGTCGCTGGGCCTCGACCCCAGCGGCCGCTAGGTACTTCGCCGCGAGACTGCCCTCCTGCAGGCCTCTACTCGAAGTTTTCCTGCCGGAATGCCGTTTCGCGGCCACACTGAGGCTCGATGGACTCCGAACAGATCATCCGCATCGCGCTGACGGTCATCACCCCGATCCTGACGGCGGGCATCGGCATCGCCGCGCTGGTGATCGGCGACTGGCGCGAGCGCCGAACCAAGCACGGGCTTCGCAAGCTCTCTTTCGAGGACGCCAGCAGGCAGGTGGAATTCGCCGCCGGCTGGTTCAAGGCCAGTAAGGAGATCGCACCCGGGCAGGAACAGCAGGCGGCCGCGCGAGCGCAGGCGTGGCTCGACGAGGCCTCGGGCTTGGTCGCCGATACCAAACCGCCGCCGCCCGACGAAGAGAAGCAGTCGGTCACCGCACGCCGACTGCTACTCGCCTATCCGATGCACCGCCGAGGCGCGCGGGTTCTTCGCGGCTTCTACTACTTCTTCCTCGGCGTGGCCGCTCTTCAGGTTTCCGGGGCGCTGGCGTCGGCCTTTGGCAGAACGGACACCCTTGGTGTGCCCAACTATTTCTCCAGCGGTCTGATCTACGCCGACCTAATTGGGATATCTCTGTACACCGTGGTCGCGATGGGGTTCCGCCTGTGGGCAGTGCGCGTCGAGCACGCGCAGCACACCGACGCGCCGCAGCGGCGACTGACGATGCGCAACGCGTTTCTGCTGTACCGGTTCACCGGTATTCGCGCGCGCATGGTGCGAGTCGTGTACTGGCTCTGGCTGGCTTTCCTCGCGCTGGTCATCGTTGTCATCGCAGTCAGCGCCTTCGAAGACCCACGAGTGCTGCCGTCGAACGTCGTTGCGCTCGTCGCGTGGGTGGGGTGGGGAGTCGGCCTGCGCTACTGGGCCGAATCGCACAATGACCGGGCCGTGCGCGCGCGGGCCGCAGCCTAGGTGGCGTCGCTGTCGAACGGGGTCACACCGGGTTGCCGGGTTGTCGGCGTCGACGGTGTCGTCGGGTCCACGGTGGGCTGCACCGCAGGGTTGTCGTCGAACTTGCCGGTGAAGATCGAATCGTCGCCGTCCAGAAGGTGTTTCGTCAGCGCGGCGCGCGGCGTCATCCCGCGCAGCTTCTGCAGCTCGCTCAGGGGCTCGCGTAGATCGTCGAACTCGGGCCCGAGGTCGTCGCGCAGCTGCTTGGTCGCACCGCTGACGTAGTCGCGGGCCTGGCGCAGTGCATCCGACGTCCATCGGATGGCGCCGGGCAGCCGCTCCGGCCCGAGAATCACCAGCCCGGCGATCACCAGGAGCAGCATCTCGCCCCAGCCGACGTTGGCGAACATTACGCGCTGTTGTCGGAACCGGGATTGACGGTGAGCGTGACACGGCGGCCGTCGCGGACCACTTCGATGGTCGCGTCCTGGCCGACCTTCAACAGCCGCACCGCAACGACGAACTCGTCGGCATCGGCGACCGTGCGGTCACCCACCTTCACCACGACATCGTTTTCCAGGATCCCGGCTTTCTCCGCGGGACCGCCCGCCTTGACGTTGGCCACCTGCGCGCCCGAGGCGAGATCGTTGCTCACCGACCGCGCCGTCAGCCCCAGCGTCGGGTGCGCGATCTTGCCGTCCTTGATCAACGCCTCGACGACGTTCTTCACCTCGTTGACCGGGATCGCGAAGCCGAGCCCAGTGGCCCCGTCCCCCAACTTGCCGGCCGTGTTGATGCCGATGACGTCGGAGTTCATGTTGATCAGCGGGCCGCCCGAATTGCCGTGGTTGATGGGCGCGTCGATCTGGATGCCGTCGATGACGGTGTCGGTGTCGGAACCTTCGCCGGAGAGCGGGACGGGCCGATGCAGCGCGCTGACAATGCCCATCGTGACGGTGCTGCGCAGGCCAAGCGGGGCGCCGGCGGCGATGACCTCGTCGCCTACGTGCAGCCTGTCCGAGTCGCCGAGGCGCGCGACGCTGAGGTTGTCGACGTTGTCGACCTTCAGCACGGCCAGATCGGTCTTCGGGTCGCGGCCGACGAGGTTGGCAGGCACGTCCTTCCCGTCGTTGAACACCACCGACAGCTTGTACTGGCTGGGATTGGTTGCCGCTTCGGAGATCACGTGGTTATTGGTGACGACGTAGCCGCGCGGATCGACGACGACACCGGAGCCCTGCGCACCTTCGTTGTCGCCGGCCGCTTCGATGGTGACCACCGAATCGGCAATCGACGCAGCCACTTTCGCGAACCGGCCCTCCGGTTGTTCGGCGCCGCTGTCGGTGGACAGCGTCACCTTCGACGTGGTGAACGCCTGCACGACTTCTGCCGTCTTGCGGCCCACCCAGCCGCCTGCCAAGCCGATCACCAGCGCGATGATGGCCAGCACGGCCAGCGCGACGTAGGACACCCGGCCACCGAAGAGCACGTCGCGCACACCGAGCTTGCCGACATGTGCGGCTGCAGGTGCCGGTGGGGGCGTCTGCACGGCGGGTGTGCCGAGTGCGGCAGCGGCGTTGGGATCGCGCCATGGATCGTCGGGTTCCTGCGGCTTCTGCCTCTCGCGCTCGGCCTCCAGCGCGCCGATATCGGCGGGATGGCGCTGCAACGAGTCGCCCCTGCCGTTCGGAGGTCCGAAAGCTTCCCGAAGGACGGGATCGGGCGATTGATTGGTGGGCGTGAACTCGCCC